>DAISXY010000013.1:0-116118 GCA_036825615.1 Chthoniobacterales bacterium | reverse complement strand
GGCGCGGGCGCGGCGTGCCGCCGCTCCAAGCCGGCATCGGTGTTAACCCCGACCGCGGCGTCGCCGGCAACATGGGCTCAGAGACGCGGCTCAATTACACCGTGATTGGTGACGGCGTAAATCTCGCCTCGCGCCTCGAAGGCCTGACGAAAACGCCGGAGTATGAGGCGCGCATTATCGTGAGTGGCGCCACGCTCGGAAAGGTGAGCGGGAGTTATCGCACTCGCCGGTTAGGCGAAGTCGCCGTCAAAGGCAAGCAGATACCTACTGAGATTTTCGCCCTCCTTGGCTTGGCCGGGGCGGAGACAGTTAGCGTCACCGCGTCGGATGATTTGGGCAATTTGCTTCCATGAGGATTACGCGGTAGTGGATGAAGGTGAAGGATTCTGTCGAGACGAACTGGACAAGCAGAGCGGCGGTGAGCGCATTCGCGCTTGTCGCGTTCGCGGCTTTTTGTGCGCCGAGTCTCCAGGTGTTCGCCAGTTCCACCACGTTCGTTCGGCACCAGCGGGAGGAAGCCAAGCAAACAATCAATTGCCGCGTTTTCGCCAAGGGTCCGGCAAAGCTGTCTCTGCGAAAAGTCAGCGCACAGCAACTGTTCGCAGTTTTCTATTCTGCCGCTGATGCCTTGTTGCGCCGGCCCAACTTTTCCGCGCGCCTGATTTCGGCGGCGGAAAGTGATTTTGATATTGCTCGCGGAAGCCTCACGCTCCGCGAACGCGCCCCGCCGGTGTAAGTCTGCTCCCGGCTTGTCGGCGCTCCTGAGTCGCCGTCTCACCCGGCCCGTCTGTCTGCCAGGTTAGTTGTTTTCAAGAACCTCGGCCGCGTGACGCGCCAAGCATCTGCGATCTGCCAGCGCGCTGCCAGATCCAACCCTTTTCGCTTTTACATTTTTATGACTCCTGGATTTACTTTCTTTACCGGCATTTTCCTGCTTGCTCTCTTCGGCTGGTATTTCGCGACCAGCCGTGTTCGCCTCAAACGCATTCTTGGCACGATCCTCACGGTCCTGCTTATCGCCTTTTGCCTGACAACACTTTATCCTCCGGAGAAAACCATCCGGCTCGGTCTTGATCTGCAAGGCGGCACCTCTTTCCTGATTCGACTCACCCCGGAAGGGGAACGCACGATAAGTCCTGATACGCTCGACCAGGCGGTCGAAGTCATTCGTACCCGGGTCGATCAGTTCGGCGTCAGTGAGCCAATTATCACTCCACAAGGGAGCGACCGGATCCTTGTGCAAATTCCCGGGCTCGATCCGCAACAGATTGCGCTGGCGCGGCAGCAATTGGCGCAGGTCGCGAAGTTGGAATTCCGGCTTGTCCATCCCGAGAATGATCGGCTGCTCGAGCAAATCAAAGAAGGCCGGGAGATAGTGCCAGCCGGCTACCGGGTCGAGAGACAAACAGAGCCGGTCGAGCGAGGAGATATCACGGAAGAGCTACTGGTCAAAGTGCGCCCGGATCTCCCTGGCGACCGGGTGAAGAAAGCTTTCCCGACCTTTGATGAGCAAGGCTGGGGTGTTTCTCTGCAACTCGATCGCGAAGGGGCGAAACTGTTTGGAGACCTAACCCAGGCGCATGTGGGCGAACGTTTCGCGATTATGCTCGATGGTAAGGTGCAGTCAGCGCCTGTCATCCGCGAGGCAATTCATGGCGGCCACGCTTCGATCACCGGTCACTTCACGGAAGAAGGGGTGCGAAATTTGGCCAGCGTCCTGGAAAATCCGCTGCAAACGCCGGTGACGGTGGAAGAGGAACGGAGCGTCTCCGCAACCCTTGGCTCTGACTCCGTCCGGAGCGGCATCTACGCCGGGCTGGCTGGTCTTGCCCTGAGTTTTCTTTTCATCGCAATTTATTATCGCTTCGCCGGGCTCGTCGCCGGGGTGGCTTTGTTTGTCAATCTGCTGTTGCTCCTGGGAATCATGACGATGTTCCATTTCGTCCTGACCTTGCCCGGAATAGCGGGCATTATCCTAACGATCGGGATGGCAGTGGACGCGAACGTGTTGATTTACGAACGGCTGCGCGAAGAACTGGCCGCGGGCAAAACACTCGGCGCCGCCTTGAACGCGGCCTACGACAAGGCATTCAGCGCCATCTTTGACTCGAATATCACCACACTTATCACGGCCCTGATTCTTTTCTGGAAAGCGACCGGGCCGGTCAAGGGCTTCGCAGTCACACTTACAATCGGCATCGTGGCATCGATGTTTTCCGCGCTGCTGGTAACGCGGAACTGTTTCAACTGGGCAACCGCGAGCGGCCTTCTCAAAAGGATTACGATGGTCAATCTGATCAAGCCGACGAAGATCGACTTTTTGGGCAAGCGCCACCTTTCTCTAGGACTGTCTGCGCTCGCTATTCTTGTCTCCGTTGCGGTGTTTGCGGTGCGAGGCGGAGGGAACTTCGGGATCGATTTCAAGGGTGGCGACCTTTTAGTGCTGGAAGCGCGCCAGAAAGTGGACGAAGGCGACGTTCGCGCCGCGCTCAAAGAGATCGACCTGGAAGAGAGCGTCGTTCAAACCGAGAAATCCGGTGCGCGGGAATTTCTCACCATCCGCGGCGCCCCGGACACGAGCGATCGAATCGAGAAGCTGCTCGAGGAAAAATTTCCGGAAGCACAATTTCGCGTCGAGCAGAAAGACAAGGTCGGCAAGCTCGTTGGCGATGAGCTAGCGCGCAATTCCCTGATCGCGCTCGCGCTCGGTATCATCGGCATTTTCATTTACGTCACACTCCGCTTCGAATTTGCCTTTGCTCTGGCCGCGATCATTGCCTTGTTGCATGACGTGATTCTAACGATCGGGGCATTTGCTTTGTTCGGCCGAGAGTTGTCTTTGATTATTGTTGGCGCGGTCTTGACCATCGCCGGTTATTCGATCAACGACACGATCGTCGTCTTTGATCGGATTCGAGAGGGGATGCACCGGAGCGAGACCGGCTCGCTTCCATCGATTATGAATCGCGCGATCAACGAAACGCTCAGCCGGACCATTTTGACCGGAGGGACGACTGTGCTCTCGACGCTCGCTCTGTACTTTTTTGGCGGTCCGGTGCTGCAAGATTTCGCGTTCACGATTTTGATTGGCATCCCGATCGGCACCTACTCGTCGATCTTCATTGCCTCTCCGATCGTGCTTTGGTGGTCGCGTTCGACCGGGGAGAAGCAGAGCCGACCGCAACCGCAGACGGCATTAGCCGCGTCCTGATTTGCACCGGATTGTGTCGGACTGACCTTAATCCTCCGCATCGGGGGGAGGAGGACGCGCCACGCCAGGTGAGGGACATCGGAGAAGTAATGGTAAGAATCAATCAACCCTAGCTCTAAGATAACGGTGCATGAGATCCCTTTAATCACGACGATCGCCCTCGCGCTCAGCGCCGCGCTGCTCTTTGGCTTACTCGCGAGGCGGCTCGGACTCTCGCCGATTGTCGGGTATCTTGTCGCCGGCATCGTCATTGGTCCCTACACGCCCGGCGTGATCGGGAACGCGAAGATCGCATCGCAGCTTGCGGAGATCGGCGTGATCCTGCTGATGTTCGGCGTTGGTCTGCACTTCAGCCTCAAAGACCTGCTGGCGGTGCGTTCGATTGCGGTTCCCGGAGCCTTGGGCCAAAGCACCGCAGCTACAATCGCCTGCACCTGCCTCGTGGTTGCACTCGGTTTGACGTGGCACGTGGGATTGATCCTCGGGATTGCTGTCTCGGTTGCCAGCACGGTCGTCTTAATCCGTGCCTTGATCGATTACGGCAGGGTCGACACGCCGGAAGGGCACGCCGCGATCGGGTGGCTGATCGTGGAAGACATTATCACGGTGCTCGTGCTCGTGCTGCTACCGCCGCTCGCCGCGACCGGTGGAAATGGAGCAGGCGCCTGGCAAACGGTCGGAATTGCCGTGCTCAAGCTGGCGGTGCTCACCGGGATCGTGATGCTCGCCGGCGCGCGTTTTGTTCCATATCTCCTGCTGCGCGTCGCGCGCCTGCGTTCGGGCGAACTTTTCACCCTTTCGGTGCTCGTGATGGCGATTTGCGTCGCGACGGTTTCCTATCTCGCTTTTGGCGCTTCCCTGGCGTTGGGCGCGTTCCTTGGCGGGATGGTTGTCGGACAATCGAGAGTCAGCGATCAGGCGGCGGCGGATGTGCTGCCGCTGCGGAACGCGTTCGCCGTCCTCTTTTTTGTCGCCGTCGGGATGCTCTTCGACTACCACGCCGTGCTCGAATCGCCGGGCCTCATTGCCGGGGTGCTTGCGATCATTCTGTTGGTCAAGCCGCTTGCAGCTCTCGGCATTGTCATCATCGGCGGACATTCCTTGCGGACCGCGCTGACGGTGGCCGGTGGGCTCGCGCAGATCGGCGAATTCTCGTTCATCCTTGGCGATACGGCGCAATCGCTCGGTCTCATGCCGGGCAGCAGCAACAGCGTGCTGGTCGCGGCGGCCGTGGTCTCGATTAGTCTTAATCCGCTCGTCTTCCGCCGCATGCTGGCGCTTGAGCCGGTCCTCGCCCGGCGTCCGCTGCTTGCGAAGTGGCTGGCCAGCCGGCGTGAGCAGCGGGGAGCGCGCGCGAACGAAATTTTCTCCGAACAAATGCAGGATCCCGGCGCAATCGTGGTCGGCTACGGACCGGTCGGTCAAACCGTGACGCGATTGCTGGCCGAGTTCGAGATTAACCCGGTCATCGTTGAGACTAATGTCGATGTGGTGTTGGAGCTGCAACAGCGCGGCCGGCTCGCGCTCTTTGGTGATGCTTCGCGGCCGGAGATTCTCCGTGCCGCGAGGCTCGACGCCGCCGCCTACCTGATAGTTACCGTCCCGGACGCCAACACCAGCCTGCGCATCATTCAATCGGCCCGTGAAGTCGCGCCTCTCATTCGAGTCATCGCCCGGGCCGAGTATATCAATCAATCGGATGCCTTTTTGCAGGCCGGCGCCAGCATTATCCGCTATGACGAAGCCGAGTTGGCCGCGGCCCTGGCGGAGGCTCTGCTGCAAGACATCGATGTGCCAGCGGATCGAATCAACGCCCTCGTCAGCGGCATCCGCAACGAACTCGCCCCGCCGCGCAAAGCGCTGACGATTGAGAGCTGATTGCAGAGTCGGTCGTCACCGCTCGTGCAATAACCGGTCTCCGTCGCGCAGCTTGCGGCTGCGGCGAATCTTCGCCTGGTCTAACGATTTTGTGATACCTCTGGTGCGGCCACGACCCAGCGCCACGGGGTAGCCGAGTTTGCGCCAGTAATCCTGGACGGCGAGCCGGGTTGTAGGAGTCAAAATTGGTCCGCTCGCTGTCCCTGCTTCTGCCAGCTTCAGTCTTCTTTTCATGAGGCCATCCTCGGGTAATTGCTGGCTTAGGCTAATACGATTTGGCGATCAGATTCTTAGGTTTAGACGAATGAACCTCCGGGTACCCGCGATGACGGCGGAGGCAGGGGAGCGTCTGTTTGCAAAACGGCCGTGAGAGGTCGCCGGCCGGACAGCCCAACCTAACGAGAGTAGTTGCTGTTGCTCGATTCTTGCCAGATCCGCCTGCGCAAAAAGAAGACACACGGCGGAGAATAATTCCGCCGCGCGAAATCTTTCGTGGGGAACTTCGGGGGACAGTTTAGATGACCATCAGTGAAGCGGCCAAGCTCCAGTCGCTGCGCCAGCGGCTTGATGGAAGCCATTGACCAGTTGCCAGACCGTATTCTGCGGTCGTCAGCCCAGCCTAACGGGTGGCTTGGCAGAGCCACAACTGTCAGCAGTGGTCAAGCCACTCGCCAAGCCGCCATAACGCCTCGTCAGGCATCGGTCAACCTCGGCCGCAATCCCAACAACCGGCGCCGCGCATTTCGCAACTGACAGTGATGTGAGACAGTCGGTCCCGCGTGAACTCTACCGCGAAGCCTGTGACCGGAGCCGATTCCAAAGAGCCTGCAGCCAGGAGGGTCTGCCCGTCCACCCTGAGCCGACGCGTTCTCTAGGAACTTCGCCCTCGTCGTAGGGATCATCGGGAATATGAATCGACTCCCATATCACGATGTCCCTGTGCTCGCTGCCTGGCGGCTCCGGCATCCAGCCGCGAGGCTTCTCTGGGAGTCTTTCCCAGGTCTCCATCCGAAAGTCACCGGCCTTTGCGCCTTAAGGCGGAGAGTACAACGCCTGCCAGGCATCAAGCACATCGTGCATCTGCGTCTCGTCGACCTTGACCTCGATCGTGCCCCAGTACCGGTGGCCGCGGAGAAGCATCACGCCTTTGTAAAAGCCTCTTTTCGCTGCCATGGCTGCGAGTCTATCGCGATCACTGATGCGATCGAGCCAAATCGGGCGGACCGACGGACGCAGCGCCTGCTGTCATTGATCGCTCAATTCCTCTGGATTATCATGCTGAGGCTTCGGGGTATCCGTGCCGTGAAGCTCACCCGCGGCGTCTAATGTTGAAGCGGACTGGAGTGCTGCCAGGAGTTTACTTGCGCGTCGCGCTAACAGTATTTCCCATCCCACGCAGGCCGTGCAAGGCGTTCGAGCGCGTCGACGAGATCGCTCACGGCCTGCCATCGTCGGGAATCCCGCCTGCCCATTCCAAGCTCACTTTTTGGATCAGGCCGGCGTCCAAAACCAGCCGGTAGACTGGCACATCCAGCAACGCCGGACTGCCTGTCGAAGGTCGGACGTGCACACGGGCGAGCAGCGAACGCAGCACACGACCTTGGCGATCAGTTAGCATCAACCGTTGCTGGTTCTCGCAGGTGCCCTCGTGACTGAGTCGTCGCCAAAGCAACTCATCGCTCTCGGCTCCCCGAGGCCGCACTTCGATTTCGTGCCCGCGGGTGAACGGCGGCTCGCATCGGAACCCGATCGTCGAAAAATCGGCGGTACCTTCTGAATCCATTATTCTAAAGTTTCAATTTCAAAAGGCTCCGCGTGTCGGTCCGCGCGAACTACCAAGCCTCGATGTCAACTGCGATGACAAGATGCACACACCTACCCCTCCTCTTCTCCTCCAGCCCCTCAGTATTTTGGGCCGATAAAGATACCAATAGTATCCGGTGCTTTGTTGGGCTCGGAAGTCATTAGTAGCGCCGGATTTCCATGCAGCGCGTATTCGAGCACCCGGAATAGCGTGCCTTCTGGTCCACTGAGATATTCGGCATTTGTGACTCGGCCCCTGGTCTCACCGTGCACGGTTATGAAAATGCCAGGAGCCGGAGGCGGGTCCGAAATCGCGGGAAACGGTTGTGCGGGGACGTCCCATCCATGCTGCCTAAGCAGGTCGCCGATAGGTCGCGCGAGATTTCCGGCCTCTTGGTTGTTCAGGACGAACGAGATTTCATCGACAGTTCCTACTCCAGTGCCTTGGGATGCCATGCTCTCGGTCTGAATTGCGTTCTCTAATAATTGAGCCGCATGCTCGATATTCAAAGCCCTCGGTTCGCGGATTAGGTTTTGAAGCTCGAGAAGGGCTTTCTCTGCCTCTGCTTGCTTCGTTTTCGCCTTCGCAAGCTCAATTTCAACCTTCTGTTGGACGGCTTTTGCGTCAGCAGCGGATTTTTCGAGGTCCAGGATCACTGCCGCCTGCCGCCGGTTTATGATCTGTGTTGTGATGAGTGTTCCGGCCCCCGCGACAAATGTTAAGGCGAGTAATCCAACTGAGGACCATTCAAAGAGTGATTTCCAAGTTTCGATTAATGGCAGCATCCATCAAGTCGCTGAGACCAGGCGCCCGCTATGCGAATCGGCGATCGTATTCGCGTGACAAGCGGACGAGCAACGCGCCATACTCTTTTGCGGTTTGTCCGTAGTTTAGCCATTCGAAGGGAAAGGGAGGCGAGTTACTTGCCCTGAACCGAAGGAATTGGAATTCGTCGAAGGCAGGCTTAGCTCTTGACTCGATTCGAGCTTCGGCGGCAGCCGCCTCTTGAATTGGGTGTTTATGCTTGCGACCGTCGGTCGGCCAAGCCTTTTGCCCCTCGAAAGAAGTGTAGGATGCCGCAAAATTTATTCCGACAAAACCAACGCAAATCGGCTGGCCACCCGTTCTTCGAAACTCCTCTGCCTGTCTGACCAAATCACCGATAACGCGATCAATCTGCTTGATCATTGCCTTGGCAAGGATCTTTGTCTCAGCGCCAATTTCAATGTTTGCAATTTCGCCGCGCGCGACAAGCAGCCCTTCCTGCGTCAAGGCCACCGCCGTGGGTACAAGTTCTCCGAAAGTGCCGTCACCCCTTCGAGACTTCTTACCAACGGCCCGATTCGCGTGGTTCACGACACATTGCCGTTCGGTGACACGCTGGCGGAACTTGGTGGAGCGCCCGAGGCTGGCGAGGTCTTCGTAAAGTTGGTTAGCGACCAGATCTCCGAGTGTGGAATTCCTGTGCTCGTATTTTTTTCCGTCGAATAGAGCCCGAAAAGTTCGGAGCAAGGCGAACTCGTTAGGGCCGTTGCTCATTCAACGAAGTAGCTTGCCTTAGTCGCTCCGGCCTCACGTGGAAGCCATGTCGCCTCCCGCAATCGATCTTCTGCAATCGCGTGATATTTCGGCTCGATCTCATTCGAGATGCTGTTCCGACCTGCGGTCATCGCGGCGAGCGCTGTACTGCCGGTTCCTGAAAACGGATCCAACACGGTATCTCCCGCGAACGAAAACATCCGGATCAGCCGCTCCGCGAGTGCAGTAGGGAATGGAGCAGGATGCCCTTTGCGCGTTGACTCTCCTTTTATGTCGGACCAGGCAGACCTCATCCACAACTGCATCTCTTCCTTACTTAACATCGAGAGGGCGCGCTGCAGGGTTGTTGGCGATCGATACTCACCGCCTTTCCGCAAAAACAGAATGTATTCGACGTCGTTCTTGATGATCGCGCCCGGCTGGTACGGCTTGCCGTAAAAGCCCGCCCCGTTGCCTTGCGCCTCCGTTACGCCGTTAGCGATCTTGTTCCACAAAATCGGGGTGAGGCAGTCAAGACCCAGCCGACGGGAACGAACCTGGATATCGGCGTGAAGCGGCATCACCAGATGTCGCCCGCTTCGCCTCCGCGGAATGCACACGTCACCGACCACGCAGCATATCCGCCCGCCCGGCACAAGGACTCGCGCAGACTCAGTCCAGACACGATCTAGCTCTCCAAGAAACTGCTCGTAGTCGTCTAGGTCACCAAGTTGAGCGTCGCGATGCTCGTATTCCTTTAGCGTCCAATAAGGTGGCGAGGTAACTATGAGATGAACGCTTTCCTCTTTGATCCACGAGAGATCGCGAGCATCTCCGATATGTAACCTATGGTGCGTTTGGTCAAAGGGGGCTGGCCAAGGCAGGTTTCGAAGAATGCCGTTCGCGCGCAGCATGTGCTCGACCGCGCCCGGAGCATTGTCAGCCGCTGGCAATCCATTGAGCACGTCAGCTACTGCAGCGCAGGCGCGTTCGGTTTCCTTGATCCGCAGATCACTGTTAGGGGCGGCGCGGCTGCCATTTGAGCCAGCACGATTCCGTTTGCGTCGTCGATAGAGCGGAGGTTGCGGCATGCCAATAAGCTTGCTACTCGAATTGTCCAGCGGCTGCAAGATGCTCGTCTTCAAAGCTCCGCTTCTCCTTCGTCTTGCCGCAGAAGACTTCGTAGTTTCGGTTCGAGTTGAAAGGCGGATCGATGTAGATGAGGTCGACGCAGCCGGGCGGAAGCTTCCGCAACTGGTCGAGGTTGTCGCCGCAGTAGATGACGCGGGTGTCGATGACGGCGGATGGTTTGGCGGGCACGCCGCGGAAATTAGCGATTACATGCTGGGCAGGCAAGGCTCCTCATGTTTATGCGCCCCTTCAAATCACTAAAAACGCGTCGATGGTCGCTCGGCATGGAGGCCCTCGGCGACAACGGGCGGAGCGCGCCGTTGGCTGCACCGGCAGGATGGCTGTGCTACGGCGTTCATCGCTCAGGCTAGGTTTGTCTGCCGAAGCAAAAGAGGCGATTCATTTCTCGCCACGCCCCGCCGGTTGGGTTCAATTGGCCCATGGCGAAGAATTTCAAAGACCTTTCGGAAGCGGAGATCCTTGCGCTCGCGATTTCGAACGAGGAAACCGACGGCCGGGTGTATGCCGATTTCGCCGCGCGCTTGAAAGACAACTACCCGGCAACGGCCCAGGTGTTCAAGGAAATGGAAGCCGAGGAAGATCGGCATCGACGGTCGTTGATCGATGAATTTCGGCGGCGGTTCGGCGAGCATATCCCGCTGATTCGGCGGGAAGATGTTAGGGGATTTATTACGCGCAAACCGGTCTGGCTCATTCAGAGCCTCGGGATCGAGACGGTCCGGCGTTATGCCGAAAGTATGGAGGTCGAGACGCAGCGTTTCTACGAGCGCGCGCAGGCGAGGGTAAGTGACGCTTCTACCCGCAAACTGCTCGGGGATCTCGCCGCGGCCGAACGCAACCATGTTATCCTGGCCGATGAGTTACAGAAACAACATCTGACGCGCGAAGCGAAGTCAGAGGAAGACAAGGCGCACCGGCGCCTGTTTGTCCTGCAAATTGTCCAGCCCGGGCTCAGCGGTTTGATGGATGGTTCGGTCTCGACTCTTGCGCCGCTGTTCGCGGCCGCGTTTGCCACCCAGAGCAGTCATGCCGCGTTGCTCGTCGGTTTGGCGGCAAGTCTCGGCGCCGGTATTTCGATGGGTTTCGCCGAGGCTTTGTCGGATGATGGGAGCCTGACCGGGCGGGGCAAGCCGCTGCTGCGTGGGATTGTCTGCGGCGCAATGACAACGGCGGGCGGGTTGGGTCATTCGCTGCCTTATTTGATTCCCCATTTTCGCACCGCGACGATTCTCGCCGTCGTCGTCGTCGCCGTGGAGCTTCTGCTGATCAGCTGGATCCGTAATCGCTACATGGACACGCCGTTTTTGCGCGCGGCGATGCAGGTGATCGTGGGTGGGGTTTGCGTCTTTATCGTTGGAATCCTCATCGGCAGCTCGTAGCCGGCTGTTGAAAAAGTCGGCCTGCGGGAGCCGCCGCGATGACCGATTCCGGCTACAGCACGAGGAGGTGATTATTCGCAAAATGCCGCCGCCCTCCGGCGCGCGAAGTCCTCTCTCCCCCGGTGGGGAGAGACGTACGCGCGCAGCGCGGCAGTGAGGGCAGGTTTCGTGATAGAGGGCGTCGCAAAAAAGAACCGGCGCGATTGGTCCTGGCGGACCGCCGGGATCACCGATCCCGGCCACAACGGCGACATCGCTTTTCAATAGTCTTCCAATCCGGCTCATCCGCCCCTTCGGTGCGCCGATTGAAAGGGAGAGCGCCGCCGGCGCTCTGGCCGAAAACTCGGGCTGGTGGGATTTGAACCCACGGCCTCTGCGTCCCGAACGCAGCGCTCTACCAAGCTGAGCCACAGCCCGTTTTCCGGCACACGCGGCCGATTCTCCTGCCACACGCGCGTGCGTCGCCCTATGTCGCGCACTTCACCTGCGCTGGCAAGCAATTAGAGGGACCCCAGCTCGTGGTCTGGAACGCGCGCGCCGGCTCTGCCCACTCCGTCGCACCTCACCAGAAAAACCATTGACAACCCGATGCGCGCACGCAATATCCGAATCCGCTCGCGCCCAACCATGTTTGCTTCGATTGCCACTTCTCCAGCCCTAACGAATGGTTCGCAGAATATCCTGCAATTCCCGTCGGAGCCTGGTCGGGTCGTTCGCTCCTTGAGAAATATGACCGCGCAACTCCTGCAAGACGCCGCCAAAGTAATTCCCAACCAGCAACTCCTCATCAACGTAGTCTCAAAGCGGGTGCGGCAGCTCGGCATGGGGCACCGTCCGCTCGTCGAAGCCACCCCCAAATCGTCCCTCACCGATATCGCCCTGCGGGAAATCATCGCCGGCAAGCTCACCTTCGAAGAGCTAAAGGAGAACGCGGCCGAAGAGTAGCCCGCTCGCGGGCCGGGGGTCCGCGCCGACGATGGCCGCTGAGACGATTCTCAATCGCAAAGCGCTGCGCGATTTCCATATCCTCGAGCGACTCGAGGCGGGCGTAGAACTGAAAGGCAGCGAGGTCAAGTCAATCCGCGCCGGCAAAGCCAACATAGGCGATGCCTTTGCCCGGATCGAAAACGGCCAGGCATTTCTCTACGGCGCCGATATTCAGCCCTACGCTCAGGCGAGCCACGAGCTGCCTGACCCGAAACGCGTCCGCAAGCTTCTCCTTCACCGCAAGGAAATCGACAAGCTCCACGGCCTGACCAATGTCGCCGGTCGCGCCCTCGTGATCCTGAAGCTCTATTGGAAAAACGGCCGGATCAAAGCCGAACTCGGCGTCGGTCAGGGCAAGCTCGCCCACGACAAGCGGCTCGACCTGAAAAAGCGCGACGCCGATCGCGAGGTGGCGCGGGAAGTGGCGCGGTTCAATCGCAAGCATCGCTGACGGGAAGCGGGTGAATCGACAAATCGGCTTCCTCAGCTAGCGTGTCGCCGCCATGTTTCAACCGCGTTACCTCAAGCACAGCCACCTCCTGATTCGTCACGCGGAGAAACTGATTCGCTACCGCCGCGACCGCTTGAGCGAGGCGACCATCGCCGAGCTTCGCGCCCAGATCGAAAAGGTGCGCGCCGCGATGAAGGCGCGCGACCGCCGCGCCACCCATGAAGAGTCGGAACGACTCGACGCGCTTCTCACTGCTCACACCCCGCCGCACCGCGATGCGGTCTGGCGCGAAAATGTCGAGGTCATTCTCGTCGCGATCGTGGTCGCGGTCGGGATTCGTTC
Source organism: Chthoniobacterales bacterium (assembly GCA_036825615.1). Taxonomy (GTDB): domain Bacteria; phylum Verrucomicrobiota; class Verrucomicrobiia; order Chthoniobacterales; family UBA10450; genus JAICXG01. The sequence continues at coordinate 103,396 of DAISXY010000013.1, read as the reverse complement.
CTATTTCATTCAGCCATTTAAAATCCCGACCGGCTCAATGCAGCCGACCCTCAACGGCATCATCGGACATCGCATGAGCTCGCTTCCGCCCAACATTTTCCAACAGGTCTTCGACTTTGTCTGGTACGGCCGCAATTACATCAACGTCGTTTCACACGCGCAAAACACGGTCGAGGCCGTTACCTCGAGAAAATTCCTCTTCTTCTTTACCATCTCGCGGATCGAATGCGATCAGGAGAATTTTACGGTTTACGCGCCGCCGGAGATTCTGCGGCAGGATTTCCAGGTTTATCCCGGCAACGTTTACCAGCCAGACCAGATTATCGCGCGAGGTGCGATTGATACCGGCGATCAGGTATTCGTCGATAAGTTCAGTTATAACTTCATCAAGCCGCATCGTGGCGATGTCTTTGTCTTCCGCACCGATCATATCTTCGGAATTCGCGAAGATCCCGAAGCCGGCGCGCCTTATTACATCAAACGGCTTACTGGTGTTCCCGGGGACGTGCTGCGGATCGCTTCACCGAAGCTTTATGTAAATGGCGACGAGGCACAGAGCTTTGGGATTCGCCGGGTCATGGCCGGGCAGGGCGCCTATCGCGGTTATTCCCAGGGCCAGGCCTTGCTCGGTAACCCAAGCCAGAGTTATCGCATTCCGCCGCACAGTTACTTCGCGATGGGCGACAACAGTTACAACAGCTATGACAGCCGTTACTGGGGGCCGGTGCCGGAAGAGAACCTTGTCGGGCGCGGCCTCTTTGTTTACTGGCCCTTTGGCCGGCACTGGGGCGTGATCAGATGAGCGGTGATGAGTGATTTGTGATCTGTGATCAGTCACCCACGCATGAAGACTCACCCGCCGTCTAATCCCTGATCACCGATTACGGATCACTGATCCCTGTTACACTCGTGAACACCGCCTCGCGAGTCTATCCGCTGCTTGCGATCATCGGCGGTTATCTCCTCCTCATGGGGACCAATCCGGTGCGTATTGCACTCCGTGATGGGCTCCGTTGCATCGTGCGTTTCTCCCGGATTTGGCTGCTTTTCGCTGTGCTCGCACTGGCTTATGCCGCCTTTCAGTTTGTCGTGTTCAGCCCGGCTACATCGCTGGCTGATTTACGCTTCGAGGAATTCAATTGGGCGCTCTGGCATTGGCCGCATTTTACCGACGTCTGGCGCGACACCGCTCTCCATACCCTCGAGTCAGTTGCGGGAATCTTCGACGCCGCCGCCACGACTTATCCGCTTTCCGTGCTCGCGGCGGTGCTGCTGCTGATGAATTGGCGCGGGCTGCACGTCGCGCTCGTGCGAGCCTTGCACCAACGGTTCCGAATTGTGGGCTGGTTGATCTACGTCGGCGTGCTGCTAAGTGCGCTCGCTTCACTTCTCAAACCTTTCGTTTACTGGCTGCTGCCGAATCGCGCTCACTTTCTTACCACCGCTCATTTCCTTCAGCTCTCGGCCGCGATCGATACTGTTGCTTTTATTTTTGAATATCTCTGTGCCGTTTACCTCCAGGTCTATCTCATCGCGGTCGCGCTGGCGTGGATCAAAGGCCTTCAATTTAGAGAGGGCGAGTTGCTGCGCTTCGCGGTGCGGCGATTCAGCTTTGTCCTGCGCTGGGTCGGCCTGATGGTGCTCGCGAGCACGCTCCTGCTTCGCCTCCCGCTCCTCCTCGCCTACTTTCGCGATCTTCCCGGTGTGCTCGATTATCTGCCCTCCGGCCGTTGCGCGATCGCCATCCTCACCCTCTGTTTTGCTACGATGCAAATCTCGCTTGTTCTGCACAACGAGACCCTCGGGGAAGCTTTCCGTGCGCATTGGGCGTTCGTCAGGCGCCATGCTTATCGTTTTCTCTGGTTCCTCCTCGTCTGCGCGCTGCATTTCTGGTTCCTCGCCCTTGCCGACGCGATCATGCGGGCGGCGGCGGTCGACCGCTGGCTGGTGCTGATGGTGTGGAAAATCGTTTACGTCCTCGTCCGTTCCCTTGTCCTCGGCTGGCTCCTCGCGAGTTGGGTTTGTCTTTTCCGGCAATGCGAGATCGGGCGCAGCGATCGCGAAGCGCGGATTCGTTACTGAAGCCGATGCCGGAGCCAGGATCGAACGCCGAAGCGATCACCCGCGCGAGCAAATCGAACCTCGCCTTTGCCTTCATCTCGTTAGGCAAAGAACGCCGCCGCGACATCACCATCTTCTACGCCTTCTGCCGCCTGATCGACGACATTGCCGACGCGGCTGCGCTTAGGCCGGAGGAAAAGGCTGCCCAGCTCGATAACTGGCGCGCCGCCGTGCGCGCGCCGCTGGCTGACGAACCACCGCTCGCGCCCGAGGTGCGCGGACTTACAGCACGCTATGCGATCACACCTGCCATGCTGGATGAGATCATTGATGGGGTGGAGATGGATCTGACGATCGCGCGTTATGAGACCTTTGCCGAGCTGCGGGAATATTGTTACCGGGTCGCGAGTGCGGTTGGGCTCGTGAGCATCGAAATTTTCGGCTACCAAAATCCGCGCTGCAAAGACTATGCGGTTGAGTTGGGCCTCGCCTTACAGGTGACCAACATCCTGCGTGACGTCGCGAAAGACCTGGCGAGCGGGCGCATTTATCTCCCGCGCCAAGACATGGTGCAGTTCGACTATTCCGAGGAGGACCTAAGCAAGCGCACCCATGACGATCGGTTCGTCAGGCTGATGCAGTTCGAGGCCGATCGCGCGCACCAATATTTCCACAACGCCGCCCTCGCTCTCCCACCCGAAGACCGGCGGCGAATGATCAGCGCCGAGATCATGGGCGCGATCTATCGCGGGCTGCTGCGACAGATGGAGCGCGATCGCTTCCGGGTTTTTCAGCGCGAATATGGGCTGTCGAACGCGGCCAAATTCCTCTGCGCCCTTCGGCAATTGCTTCGCCTGGTTTGAATAAGACTTGCCGAGCATCCGTCTGCTCTCCATCATTCGAATTCCTATGACGATGAAAAATTATCTTCTAGCGGCGACAGCGGCGGCGATTCTTATTCCGGTCGGGCTGAGCTCATGTGCCTACCCCGGTTATCCGGGCCAGGCGACGGGAGCGGGCGCGGCCCTTGGCGCGGCCAGCGGCGCGCTCATCGGAGCAGGGGCGGCGGGTGGCCGCGGGGCTGCGATTGGGGCCGGCGCCGGGTTGCTCGCGGGAGCGTTGGTCGGCGCGGCAGTCGATGCCGATCAGGCGCGGTATTATCATGCACCTCCGGGCGGGTATCCGTATGCCAATCCAACCGGGACGCCGGGCTACGTTTACAGCCCATATGGCAATCACAACGTGATCGATGTCCGTGGTGTGCCGCATGGTGCGCTGGTGCGCGATCCTTCAACCAACGCAATCTTTCGCAACCCTTGACGGCCTGATCTGTAGCGGCGGTCTGTGGCCGTCGTGAGTAAGGTCTGACTCGGATTCGGCGGTCACAGACCGCCGCTACCGGTCTTGCGTAACTCATCCACGAGCTTCTTCGTGGCTTCATCCATTCGCGCCAGCTCGGGCCAGCCGCGGGTGTAACCCTCACCCGATAACTTCCGGGTCGCGTCGATTCCCATGTGCGATCCGACATTTTGCACCGTTGGCGCATGATCCAACGAGTCGCTCGGGTTAATAATGAAGGTGCTATCTCGCTTCGGATCGGTGTTTGCACAGAGTCGAAAGAGCACCTCACTCGTGTTGTGCACGTCGCAATCCTCATCCAGCACCACGATGTATTTGCTGAACATCATCTGCCCCATCCCCCAGAGTCCGTGCATCACTTTGAAAGCCTGATACGGATACTGTTTGCGAATGCTGACAAAGACGAGGTTGTGAAACACGCCTTCGGCCGGCAATGCCATATCCACGATCTCGGGGAAATTCATTTTGAAAACGGGGAGAAAAATCCGCACACTCGCCGAGCCGAGATAAAAGTCTTCCATCGGCGGCACGCCCACGATCGTGGCCGGGTAAATCGCCTCGCACCGGTGCGTAATCGCGGTGAGATGAAACACCGGGTAATCCTCGACCGCAGTGTAGAAACCGGTGTGATCGCCGAACGGCCCTTCCCCTCGCATTTCCCCCGGCTGGACATAACCCTCGAGAACAAAATCGACATCCGCCGGAACCTCGAGATCATTCGTTAGGCACTTCACCAGCTCGACCGATTTCTTGCGCAAAAAACCGGCGAACAGAATCTCATCCAAGCCATCGGGGAGGGGAGCAGTCGCGGCAAAAGTGTAGGCCGGGTCGCCGCCTAACGTCACTGCCACCGGCATCCGCTGATTGCGTTCGTAATAAACCTTGCCGTGCCGCGCCCCGACCTTGTGCACCTGCCAATGCATCCCCGTCGTCAGGCTGTCGTAGACCTGCATCCGGTACATCCCAAGGTTACGTGCGCCGCTCTCCGGATCGCGGGTATGAACGTTAGGCAAAGTAATGAACCGCCCGCCGTCCTTGGGCCAGCATTTCAGGATTGGTAAGTCGTGAATCGTGATTCGTGATTCGTGAATCGAGTCATCATAGCGATAGACGACTTCCTGGCATGCTCCGCTCTTCACATGCTTCGGCCGGGCGTGCAAAAGGTTCATCCCTTGCTTGAGCAGGCTCCAGCCTTCGCGCAGGTCGGTCGGCGGTTTCGCCTTCAGAATAAGCCCGATCTCCTGCGCCACATCGGCGATGCTTTCCACTTGCAGCGCCATCGCCATGCGTTTCTCCGAGCCCATGGTATTGATCGCGACCGGGAACTTCGACACCTTGTTATCAGTCACCGGCTGCTCGAAAAGGAGCGCCTTGCCGCCCGCTGGTGATTTCATTTCCCGGTCGGCCCATTCCGCGATCGCCAGCTCGGTATCAACCGGGATCGAGATCCGGATTAACTCACCGGACTTTTCCAGCGCCTGGAGAAACTCTGCGAAAGAAGTGTAAGCCATGACCCGATTGCGACTGCCATTTTCATACTTCCCTTTGCGAGCGAACGCCAGAGCCTCTTTCCAATGACTTTCGCCGCTTGCATTGCGAGCAACTGTCGCTTAAAAAGCCAGCGAACGCGGGTGTTGCCGAAATGCAAACCCGATTCGCCCGAGCGGAAGAAGTGCGATGGAAGCGAATGCTTACCTCGATTTCGACCTTCGCTTTACGAAGGAAGCGGACGGCTATCGCGCCGAGATCGTGCAGTCACCGGGCGGGGTTGGGGCCGGCTCCTTTCGTCTCCCTTTCCAACAGCACGAGCTGGAAAATTATCTCCTTAAGATAGGCCAGCGCCGTTCCCTCATGCGCAAGGCGGATTCACCCGAGAACGTCGCGGCGCGTGAGTTCGGCAATCGCCTTTATGAAACCGTCTTCAAAGGCGACCTCGCGAAAGTTCTGCAAAAGAGTATCGAAAACGCCCAAAGCTCCGATCGCGGGTTGCGCATCCGGTTGCGCCTCGGCGATACCCCCGAACTCGCCGACCTGCCCTGGGAGTATCTCTATGAAGCGCGGCGGCGGGAGTTTCTCGCTCTCTCCAAAGACACGCCGGTCGTGCGTTACTTCGATCTGCCCGACAAGGTCAAACCGCTCGCAGTGACACCGCCGTTACGTGTTCTTGTGATGCTCTCCAATCCATCGGATGTCGATTGCCTCGAGGTCGAGAAGGAATGGCAGAAGCTGAAAGACGCAGTGCGCGACCTGGAGGAGCGGAAGCTGATCATCATGGATCGATTGCCGCGCGCTACTCTTACCGATCTGCAGAATGCCTTGCGCAAGGTCGACTACCATGTCTTTCACTTTGTCGGTCATGGGAGCTTCAATCCTGCAACCCAGGAAAGCGTCCTCGCTTTGGAGAATGAAAAAGGCCGCAGCTGGCTGGTCTCAGGCGATGAACTCGGCATCTATCTTCGTGACGAGCGTGCCCTCCGCCTTGTTTTACTCAACGCCTGCGAAGGGGCGCGCGCCTCAATCAGCGACCCTTACTCCGGCGCGGCGCAGAGTCTGGTCCTGAAAGGCATCCCGGCGGTCATCGCGATGCAGTTCGAAGTGAGTGATGAGGCCGCGATCGCGATGGCGAGCGGATTCTATGCTGCCCTGGCCGATGATTACCCGGTCGATGCGGCTTTGACTGAGGCGCGCAAGGCGGTCTTTGCCGCCGGTTGCACGGTGGAATGGGGCACGCCGGTGCTCTACATGCGGGCGGAGGACGGCCGCATTTTCGATGTGACGAAAACCCCGGAACAGAAAGCGGCAGCAGCAGCCAGACCGATTGCGCCGCCGCCGATTCCGCCGCCAGTGCCGGTGCCGGTGCAGGTCACACCGGAAGTCACAAAGCCAAGGAGGGTGGAACCGGTTGCACCGGTAACGCCGGTGGCCGAGCGCCGGCAAAAGTCGGCGCCGCGGCGCTGGGTCTGGATGCTGGTTGGGATTGTTTTTACCTTCATCGCCTTCATGGTTCTTGGGCTTTGGATTAATTCGAAAGAAGAAGCCAAGAAGAAGTTAGAAGCCGAAAAAGCAGCGGCAGCGGCGGCCCCAAGCATCGCACCCGAGGCCGCCCAGGCGGTGAACGCATCCAAGCAGGCGACGGAGGCAAGCTATCCTACTCCGCCGATAGTTACGAAACAGGCGCCCGACTTCAACAAGATACTGAAGAACGAAGAAGCGAGCGAGGCGGCTAGCCCGAGTCAGGATAACTCGCAGGAAATCGCCCAACTGCGCGAAGAGTTAGGGGCGCTGAACAAGTTTGAGGCTGCGATCAACGCCATCCAGGCGCAACCTTCAGATACCGCCGTGCCCGCGGGCTTGAATTTCTCCCCGGTCGGTTCCTGGGTTACTTTTACTTCGCCGCCACCACTCTGGAGCGCGATCAACTTTGATGCGAGCGGCCGCTTTGTGGGAGTCAGCTATAGCACCGACGGCAACGCGCAAATCAGCGGGAACTGGAGCTATAACCCGGCCGCGTCCTGGCTTGCCATCACTTACGATAACGGAGCATGGGTCCAGCTTGCGCTCTCGAAGCGGGGTAACATCTTTTATGGATCATTCACCCAGAACGGTGTCTTCTATCAGGCTTACCTCGCCAGGCAGGAGTAAGCTTGCTAAGCGCCCACGGTTACGACGGCGTGGGGATGACCGTAAAGGACGTAAGCCAGCCAGGTCGATTCCCCGCTCGCGCGCGCCTTCTCCCGCGCCGCGATGCTCGCTTCCGCGAGTCGGTCACCCGCGAGCAGCCGTTCATAAAGTGATTCCGTAAAGGTCCGCGCCGGCTGATCGCCGACTGACCAAAGCGCGCCGACAAAGAGACCGGCTTTGCCGGTAAGAAAGGCGCGGGCGAAGCCTCCGATACCGCTCAGCTTGTAACCGGCTCGGCCGGCCTGACACGCATTGATGACTACGATCGGCTGTCTGCCATCACTTCCCTGCAAACGAGCAAACTGTTCGACGATGGTCGCGCTGAGATAGGCCGGAATGTAACTCCCGCTTTCTACTCGACCTTGCAGCATCAACTGCGCATTCGCGATGTTCTCCTGCTCGGCCACACCGTGCCCCGCGAAATGCAGCAGATCGAAACCACCACCCTGCCGGAGCAGCTCGCGCACAGGGTTAGGCTGCGGGTCAACCGGCGTCGCGCCGAACCGGCGCTGGAGGAAACCTGCTTCCTCTTGCGCTTGCGCCAGATGATAATCCGGGTGCGGGTAATCGGGAATTACATACCGGCAGCGTTGGCGACGGAGAGCTATTTCCTGCGGCGGCCAGCCGTAGTTATGCAGCCAGCGCACCAGCCCTTTCTGCGCGAGGAATAACGGTTCGGTGCCGAGGCGTTGCCCCGGCTGCTTCATGTGCACCAGTTCCCACGGGATGAAAGGTTCCTCCGAGAAAACCATGATGCTCTTGATCGCCTCCCGGTGCTGCCATAACTCTGCTTGCAAGCCAGCGGGGAAAAGCTGGTCCCACAGATCACCGCCAAAGGCCCGCAACTCCTCATGGAAGGCAGCCGCATCTTCGCCGCTGCTAACCCAGCGGTTCTCGATCTCCTTGTAGAGATTGTTGATGTAAGCGTTGCGGTCGCCGGGTAGCGGCAGTGAGTTATAGATGTTGTTCAGGTTGAGGGTGGGGGAATCGAGGATGAACTCATAAGAAATGTCGTTCCCGTTGCGTCGCTCGAAAATGCGCAACTGGTGGAGCGGCTCGGCCAGCCGCGGCGCTTCTGTGGTTATAGCCGGGGCATTAATCCGGCGGGCTGCCCCGGCCCGCTGGCTGACGATGCGCGGGCGCAGAATCAGATTCACCAACGGCACCTGTCCCTGGCGCACGACTACCCAGATCTCACCTTCGCCTTCGTGGGTCGGCTGCACATCGAAGTAGCACTGCGCTGGCTGCCCGGCTGCTGGGATGTCGAGTTCGACCCGGCTTTCGCCTAACGACTCAAAGTTCACCTTGGCGAGAAGGTGCAGGATCAGCTTTCGGCTCGGATCAACCTGCCCGCTTGCCTGCGCCGCAGCCTGTCGCTGGGCGAGGGTAATTGTTTCGCGCGATACGGTTACTTCTACGGTGGCGACCTTTGCCAATTCTACCTCCTCCTCCATCTCGGCCGCGAAATGGCAGGTCACCTTTGCCTCCGCCGCAGCCGCCGGCGCCGGAGCAGGGGCGGGAGCGAAGCTGGGCAACCCGCGGCGTCGCACGACCCGGTCGGCATCGTTGGCCGGCGCGGCGACGCGCTTTGCCTGCTTGACCAACTCCTCGGTCGTAAACGGACGCACGGTCGACGGCACGACGCCGACCACACGCTCCCCCTCAAGTGCCACGAAGCGTCGCCCGGTCGGGTCCGCACTTGAAGGAAGTTCGTTCGGCAAGGTGGAAATCGCTCCAGCCGGCGAGGCCTGATACTCGTGCAGCTGGAGCGCGTCGATTAGCGGAGTGTGGCCGGCCGACTTCACTGACTTGATCAGCTCTTCGGCCGGGTAGGCGTAGCGCAAGGTTTGCCCCTGATGAAAACGGTCGAGCACGACAAAACTGGGTTCCGCACCCTGGACAGCAGAGAGCGCCTCATCTGCGGCCTCACGCGCCGAGAGCACCAGCACGTCGGTGTCAACCCGCGCTGGAATTTCCAGCTGAGTGGCGCCGCCGACTGGAGTGACCGAGCGCCGCCGCGCCGGTGTCGCGACTTCCGGCGCTTGTAAGCCAAGCCAGCGCGCCAATGCATTCACCGTCTGCGGCTGGAGGAAATAATTGGTGTGATAGGTTATGCCGTTCACACCAAAGTCGAGCCGGTCCTTGACGAAACTGCCCGCCGCCGGATCGATCATGGTCATGGAGGCGGTGTTAACCACGAGATCGTTAGGCTCGCCCATCAGCTGGTCGATCAAACCGTTCGTGAGCGCGAGCAACAACTGCTGTGGTATCTCCTTCAACTTCATCGCCCCGGCCGGATCGAAGACGGAAAGCACGGCAAAGAACTGACTCTCGGCCGGAGTCATTTGTCCGGGCTGAGTCTGGTTGAGCGCGCTGATAAATGGCCCATCCGGTTCCATCGCAGCGAGGCCCGGGATACCGCCGCGCGTGACTGCTTCGGTCGCGAGATATTTCGCAAAGGCGCCGATTCCTTGCACTAACTCTCGCATCAGCACCGCGCCGAATGTCGCCTGCGGAAAGAGCGCGATCACGCGACAGGCGGCGGCGGCAAGATTGGTGTAAAGATCAATCAGGGTGTGCCAGTTCTCAGGCCGGGCGAGCAGCGTCCCGCCGTTCACGACCGCGACAAAAATGGCGCGCCGAATCTCCGGTTTGGACGCGAGCGACGGAAGCAAGTCTTCGAGCAAACTGCGCAAGACCAGACCACCGCGACTGTAACTGATCGCGTCAATCCGGGGCGGATGCGCGAGGCGGTCGAGATCGAGGCGCTGCAAAAGGTCGCGCGCGTTCGCCAACGGATCCTCGCTTAAGGTTGGGTGATCAAACCCGATGACCGCGTCATAGTTTGCGCGGGCGGCTTCGAGGAACGTCCGACCCCACGGCGTGACGCCGAGCCCGCCGAAGCTCCCAAGTGTGCTGCTAAAGGTGCCGTGCACGAAAAGAAGAAGCCGCGCCGGGCGATCGTTAGGCAGAGTTAGCTCCGAAAGCTTGTCAATCGCGCGCCAGGCCTGCGGCTCGTCTCTGTCCATCACCACGAGCGCGCGGCGCACATTGCGCTCGAGAAATTCCATCGTGGGCCCAAGCGCGGCCCGGGCGGCGAAGCGCAGCACAAGCGCACGCGCTTTCGCCATGATGAAATCCTCGACCAGCCCACGACGCTGTGGCCCGGCTTGCGGTGTGCGGTGAAATTCAATCGTAAATCGGGCAGTCCTCGCCGGTGCGATCCCGCGGCGGCGCGGCCGAGGCGGTGCTGGGATTTCGGTTTCACTCGGGAAATGCCAGGAGTAGAGACCGTCCTGTTCGAGCAAGAGCACGGCGCCGTCCTCCGGGCCGAGATCAAGTTCGAGATTTGCCGTTCCCGTTTGGACTGGCGCAGGAGCGCCACGAACGGTCGGCGGGGCGGCCGGCGTGGGCTTTAGCTCGACCTCGTCCAGCACCTCCATTTCCTGCGCCCGCAGCGCCTCGATCAAATCAGCACGCTCACTCCCGTCCAAGGCGGCCGCACCGGGCATTGGTGTGGGACCAAAAAGGCGCTCTGCTCGCCGGCGGGCTCGACCCGGCGTTTCGGCGATGGCAGTCTCGACCGCGATCGCGTCATCCGTCGTTACGCGCACTCCACTGGGCCGGGTAATGATCGCCATAAGGTGTGAATCCTTTTGCGTTTTGGATTAGCTCGCCTCAGTGTCGCCGGTCAATGCCAAACCCGCGAGCGCAACTCTTACTCATGCTCTTGCTCCTCTGGCCGTGTGCGCCCTGCGCGGCCGAGGAAAACGATGCGGCGGCGGCCGCGCGGCGCACCCTGGAGCGCGTTCAGGGCCTGCGGAAGGAGCGGCCTAATGACGGCTTGCTTATCTTCTACGAGGCGATCGTGCGGCTGGGGCTCAGCGAACGGGAGAAGGCGTTGCAGCTCCTGCGCAGCCTCGAAGGACGCAACCTCGGTCTGGTGCCGGTACGCGACACGGGCTTCGATGGCATCTGGAATGACAGCGATTTTCAGGCGATCCGGAAAAAGCTCGCGGATGAAGAAATTCGGACGCGCAATGCGCAGGTCGCGTTCCGTCTAACCGACCCCGGACTCATTCCGGAAGGGATCGCCTATGACCCGAAAGGTGATCGCTTTTTCCTGGGTAGCATCGCACAACGCAAGATTATCGTGACCGATGCGAAAGGGGAGGGAACACATGACTTCTCCCGAGGGGTGGACGCGCTGGATCCCGTGCTCGGTCTTGCAGTAGATCCAGCCCATGACGCCCTCTATGCGGTCACTACCAATGGCTTTGAAGATTCTGCGCAGAAGGCGCGCCACAACGCCGTCGTGCATTATGAGTTAAAGAATGGGCAACTCCGCGATCGGTTCGATGCGCCTGCTGCCATGCAGTTGAACGACCTGGTTGTTGCGCCCGACGGCACCATCTACTCGACGGATTCTTTCGGCGGGAGTCTGTTTCGCAAAAAACCCGGCGAGAAGTCACTCACTCTCTTTGGCAGCGCCGATGCGCTCCGGGGCGCCAACGGGATTGCGCTCGCGGCTGATGGCAAGTTATACGTCGCGACCTCGACCGGCATTGCGCTCATTAACCTCGAGACCGGCGCACCCACCCGCCTGCCGCAACCAGACACAGTCGTTACGGGAGCTTGCGATGGCCTTTACTGGCACGACGGCGACCTGTTTGGAATCCAGAATGTCACGAACCCGGGCCGGGTTATTCGGATCGCCCTGGCCGGGGGAGGGACTAGAATTGCGAGTGTGAAAGTGCTGCAATCATCGCATCATGCTGACTTTGACGAACCGACCACCGGCGCAATCGCGCACGACGTATTGAATGTGATCGCTAACTCGTACGTTGGGCATTACCAGCCCGATGGGACGATTAAAGACGCAGCGTCGTTGAAAAGCACCGCAATTGTTGCAGTGCCGTTGAAGTAGGCAGACACCGGGCGAGACGCCCGGTGCCCCACAGGCAAAATGCCTCTGCTACGTATAACTCAGTAACTGTTTGCATCCCGGCAAGAGTTACGGGCGTCGAGACTCTGTCTTCAAAAGCCGGAGCTTTCTCGTGGCGGAACCCTCATCCATTTTCAGTTTCGCGCCTTGCGACAGTCTGGCGATTGGTGGTGGTGTTGGAGGAAAACGGCGCTCGCGAGTTATGCTTGCAAAACCCGCGTCGCCCGGTCGCCCTGCACCCCGCGACCGGCCTGCGGACGATGGCCCCATTTGGGCGGCGACATCCCGCTGCGCCTCGCGAAGGAAAATCGCCAATTTCTTGAGGGTATGGTGCGCGCATTTATACTGAGCCCGCATGCCCGCCGATTCCTTCGTTCATCTCCATCTCCACACCGAATATTCGCTCCTCGACGGGGCGGTGCGGATGGCGCAGTTGATGGAAAAAGCCGCCCAATTTGGGATGCCCGCGGTCGCGATCACCGATCATGGGAATCTTTTCGGCGCGATCGAATTTTATCAGGCGGCGACCGCGGCGGGGATCAAGCCGATCATCGGCGTGGAAGCGTATATCGCTCCCGGGTCGCACAAGGATCGGCCGAACTCGATGCGCGATGCGGCCTACCATTTCACCCTGCTCGCCCAGGATGAGACCGGTTATCGCAACCTCGTAAAGCTGATCTCGATCGCGCACCTCGACGGTTTCCATTACCGGCCGCGGATTGACAAGGAACTGCTTGCCGCGCACGCGTCCGGGTTGATCGGGATGAGCGGTTGCCTGGCAAGTGAGGTGAACAGCGCGCTGCAAGTGGACGATCTGCGCACGGCGCGCGCGGCGCTGAGCGATTATCGCGACATTTTTGGGCGGGAGAATTTCTTCGTCGAACTGCACGACCACGGAATGGCCGAACAGCAGAAATGCCTCGAGATTCTGCCGCGGCTCGCGCGCGAATTTGGCCTCGGGATGGTCGCGGCAAACGACGTGCATTTTCTCCAGCGAGAACATCATGGACCGCACGATGTCATGCTCTGCATCGGCACGGGCAAGATGGTGAATGACGAACGCCGGATGCGTTACGTGCCTGAGCTGTATTTCAAATCGCCGGCCGAAATGAGCGCGCGCTTTCGCGAATATCCGGAGGCAATCACGAACACGCTCGCGATCGCGGAACGCTGCAATCTCACGCTCGAGTTCGGGGTCCCGAAATACCCGCAGTATCCGGTCCCGTTCGGGACGACGCGCGAGGCGATGTTGCGCGATCTTTGCGCGCGCGGTCTGCGCAAGCGCTATGGAGACCGGGCGGAGAGCGATGCCGAGTTGCAGCGCCGGCTCAATTACGAACTGGGCGTGATCGAGAAAACCGGGTTTGTCGATTATTTTCTCATCGTCTGGGACTTCGTGCATTTCGCGAAACAGCGCGGGATTCCGGTCGGCGCCGGGCGGGGCTCGGCCGCCGGGTCGCTGATCGCCTATGTGCTTGAAATTACCGACGTCGACCCGCTCCAATACGGGTTGCTCTTCGAACGCTTTTTGAATCCGGAACGCATTTCCCCGCCGGATATCGACATGGATTTTTGCGAAGCGCGCCGGGGCGAAGTGTTGCAATACGTGCGCGAAAAGTACGGCGAACGCCGGGTGGCGCAGATCATCACCTTTAACAAGTTGAAAGCGAAAAGCGTGGTGCGCGATGTCGCGCGCGTCACTGGCTTGAGCTACGCCGACGGCGACCGGATCGCGAAAATGATCCCGAACGATCCCAAGATCACGCTCGACACCGCCGCGGACCGCAATCCCGAGCTGAAACGCGCGATTGAGAAAGAGCCGGCGACCAAACAAATCTTCGAATACGGCAAGTTCCTCGAAGGTCTCTCGCGCGGGGTCGGTGTGCATGCGGCCGGGGTCGTGATCGGCGATCGCGATCTGACCGAATACATCCCGCTCTGCCGCGACGTGAACGGCAAGGAAGTCATCACCCAGTATTCGATGAATCCGCTGAACGATCTCGGATTGCTGAAGATGGACTTCCTCGGCTTGAAAAACCTGACCGTGATCGAGGACACGATCCGATTGATCCGGCAGCGCGAACCGGATTTCGACATCAAGGCGATCCCGCTCCACGACCAGGCGGCGTTCGATCTTTTCAATCGCGGCGAAACGATCGGGATTTTCCAGATGGAATCGGGCGGGATGACCAGCGTCTCGCGGCAGTTCGATGTGCAGCGGATCGAAGACATCATGGCGCTGATCGCGCTCTATCGCCCCGGGCCGATGGAGCTGATCGGCGATTTCATCCGGCGGAAGAAAGGGCTGACGAAAATCCGCTACGCCCATCCGCTGCTCGAGGAGATCACGCGCGAGACTTACGGGGTCATGATCTACCAGGAGCAGGTGATGGCGGCGGCGAACCGGCTTGCCGGCTATTCGTTAGGCCAGGCCGATTTGCTGCGCAAGGCGATGGGGAAAAAGAACAAGGAGACGATGGCGGCGGAGCGCGCCAACTTCATCGCCGGTTGCGCGCGGACGAATAAAATCCCGGAGAAAAAGGCGAACGCGATTTTCGATCTGCTCGAGAGCTTTGCCGGTTACGGGTTCAACAAGAGCCATAGCGCGGCCTACGGGGTGATCAGTTACCAGACCGCCTACCTGAAGGCGCATTATCCGGTTGAGTTCATGGCCGGGTTGTTGAGCAACGAGATCAACAACACCGACAAGATCTCCGTCTTCGTGGCCGAGTGTAAGCGGATGGGAATTCCGATTCTCCCGCCGGATATGAATCGCAGCGGGTTGAAGTTTACGCCCGAAGTTGTAGCCGGGGGCGCTGACCCCGGCAGGAACGAAAGCGCGCCGCCGGCCGGGGCCGGCGCCCCCGGCTACAGCGCGATCCGCTATGGCCTGGCCGCGATCAAGAATGTCGGCGAGGGCGCGATGGCGACTGCAATCGCGGAACGGGAGCGGGGAGGGGACTTCACCTCGCTCGAAGATTTTTGCAGCCGGGTGGACTCGCGGATTGCGAACCGCAAAACCATCGAGAGTCTGGTGAAAGCCGGCGCGTTCGATTTTCTCGGCCGTGATCGGGCGGAGCTATTCGCCTGCATCGAAGAGACGCTCGCGGCCGCCGCGGCCTCGCATCGCGACCGCGCCGCCGGGCAGGTCTCGCTTTTCGACGAACTCCCGCGCCCGAGCGCGCCGCGCAAGGAACGCAATGTGCCGAAGTGGAGCGAGCGCGAAAAGCTGGCCTTTGAAAAGGAATTGTTAGGCTTTTACGTCACCGGGCATCCGCTCGACGCGTTTGCGCACCTTTTCGCGCAGGGAAAATACCAGACGATTGCGTCGTTAGGCGAACTGGAGGACCGCGCCAGCTTTACGGTCGCCGGTGCGATCACCCAGATCGATCGCAAATTTACAAAACGCGAGGGCAAACCGTTTGCGGTTGTCTTCATCGAAGACCTGACCGGAACTCTGGAGGTTGTGCTCTGGAGCGAAACCTACATCCCGCTCGCCGGCGCGCTCGAATCCGGGACGGTGCTGGCGATTCGCGGCACGATCGATAAGCGCGACGAGACGGTGCGTGCGACGGCGCAAAAGGCGAAGGTGTTGAAAGCGGAGAGCAATTCGCCTAACGAATTCGGCAACGGCGCAGAGACGAACGGCGCTCCACGCGTCCGTGAAAATGGTGCAGTTACGTTGCGCTTTGCGGCTGGCGCTGCGCCGGAGGAACTGCGCACAGTGCGCGAGATTCTCGCTTCCTCTCCGGGATCGCAGGCCGTGACGCTCATGCTCACGAGCGCGAGCGGGCAGACCGTCCGAATCGAGGCGGGGGAGGCATGGCGGATCGCGTTTACGCCCGAGATCGAACGCCGGCTCGCGCCCTGGCTCGGCTAGGGTTGCGGCGCGATTGTCGGGCCCGGCGTTTCGGTCGGCGTAGGACTGGCGATTGCGGTTGGGGACGGAGTGGGGCTTTGCGGAAACTCCCACTGCACGTAGAGCCCATCGATTTCCCAGCGCGCATGCCGGCGTGCGACCTCGAGGAAAAAACGCCCTTTGGCAGACGCATACCGCAGCTCGGTTTGAAAACGACCGATCGGCTCCTTCGGACCCTCCTTCGATTGATAGATGATCTTGCCGGTCGTCTTCAACGGCCCGCGCGGAACACCCATTCGCCTGAAGTTCTCCATCGTCTCCTGCTGACGGATGATGCCGACATCCATTTTCCCCTTCTCGCTCAAACTGCGCGCGAGGAAGTTGGCGTCATGCTGCACGGCCAGTTTCTGCACGACTTCCTCGGCGTACTTTTTCGCCTCAGTGTCAGTGGAACTGGCGTAGTTGAAGGCGAGCCAGATGCACCCGCCCACGATCGCAAGTCCAATGATGATTACCGGTAACGCTTCTCCAATTCCGCCGGCCTCGGCTTGGCGCCGGCATTTCTCTCCCCAAGTTTTCACGGCGGCGGATTGTAGGGAGCGCGGTCGAAACTGTCCAAGCGGAAAATCAGAAATTTTTTACCTTCGGCGCAGAGGGAAACGGCCGGGGCCGGGACCGGCCCGAGGGCGGGCCGTCTTCAACGCGGCGTCTGAAATTGGAGCCGGTCCGCCCTCGGGCCGCTCAAGTGGGATCAGGATCAGCTTCCCTCGCCTGACGGGGTTCCGCTTTCGAAATCCAGCTTACCATCCCGCGCATCGGCGCGAATGACCTGGCCCTCGCGGAATTTGCCTTCCAGAATCTGGAGACTGAGGGGATCGAGAATTTCCTTTTGGATAGCGCGTTTCAATGGCCGCGCGCCGTAGACCGGGTCATATCCTTCGCGGGCGATCAGTTCCTTCGCCGACTCGCTCAACTCGAGCGTGATCTTTTGCGCCTCGAGCCGTTTCGTTAGGCGACGGAGTTGAATCTCGACGATCTTCTTCAGGTCATCTTCGCTCAAGCGATCGAAGATGATGATCTGGTCCACCCGATTCAAAAACTCCGGACGGAAATGCTGGCGCAGCGCGTCCATGACGAGCCGGGAGCGGCCTTCGCTCGACGATTCCTCGGTGATGTACTGCGAGCCGATGTTCGAGGTCATGATGATGACCGTGTTCGTAAAATCGACCGTTCGGCCCTGGCCATCAGTGATGCGCCCGTCATCCAGGACTTGGAGCAGGACATTGAAAACTTCCGGGTGCGCCTTTTCGATTTCGTCGAAAAGCACGACCGAGTAAGGCTTGCGCCGGACGGCCTCGCTCAACTGCCCGCCTTCCTCGTAGCCGACATAGCCGGGAGGCGCTCCGATCAAACGCGCGACAGTGTGTTTCTCCATGTATTCGCTCATGTCGATGCGAATCATGTTGCGCTCGTCGTCGAATAAAAATTCGGCGAGCGCGCGCGAGAGTTCGGTTTTCCCGACGCCGGTGGGCCCGAGGAAAATGAAGGAACCGATCGGGCGATTTTCATCCTGCAAGCCAGCGCGGGCGCGGCGGACGGCATTTGCGACCGCGCGGATCGCTTCTTCCTGGTCAACCACGCGCTGATGCAAATGCTCTTCCAGCCTGACGAGCTTCTCGCGTTCGCCTTCCTGGAGGCGCGAAACCGGGATGCCGGTCCAGCTCGAGACGACCTCCGCAATATCTTCTTCGGTGACTTCTTCGCGCAGGAGCCGCGGTTTTTTGTCACTCGCTTCCTTGGCCTGAATGACGCGCAGTTGTTTCTCTAATTCGGGAATCCGGCCGTATTGAATCTCGCTCGCTTTCGTCAGATCGCCGCGGCGCTGGGCGCGCTCCAATTCGGTGCGAAGCGCGTCGAGTTGTTCTTTTACTTTCGCCTGCGCATCAATCTCGGCCTTCTCCTTCTGCCATTCGGCTTTCATGGCGGAAGATTTTTCCTTCAGCTCGGCTAATTCCTTCTCCAGCTTCGCGAGGCGCTCTTTGCTCGCCGGGTCTTTTTCTTTCCGCAACGCCTGGCGCTCCATCTCGAGCTGCATGATTTCGCGCTCGATCACGTCAATCTCGGTCGGCATCGAGTCGAGTTCGATCTTCAAGCGCGAGGCTGCCTCATCCACGAGGTCGACCGCTTTATCGGGAAGAAAGCGGTCGCTGATGTAGCGGTGCGAAAGAACAGCGGCAGCGACCAGGGCCGAGTCGCGGATGCGGACGCCGTGGTGCACTTCGTAGCGCTCCTTCAGTCCGCGCAGGATCGCGATCGTGTCCTCGACGCTCGGTTCATCGACCATTACCGGCTGGAAGCGGCGTTCGAGCGCGGCGTCTTTCTCGATGTATTTGCGATACTCGTTAAGGGTCGTCGCGCCAATCGTGCGCAACTCGCCGCGCGCCAGTTGCGGCTTGAGCAGGTTGGAAGCGTCGACCGAGCCCTCGGCCGCGCCCGCGCCGACGATCGTGTGCAGCTCGTCGATGAAAAGAATGATCTCGCCTTCCGAGTCGGTGACTTCTTTAAGGAAGGCCTTGAGCCGGTCCTCAAATTCGCCGCGAAACTTCGCTCCCGCGACCATCGCGCCAATATCCATTGCGATGAGTCGCTTGTTCTTGAGCGACTCGGGCACATCTCCCGAAACAATTCGGCGCGCCAGTCCTTCGACGATCGCGGTCTTGCCCACGCCCGGTTCTCCGATCAACACCGGGTTGTTTTTTGTCCGGCGCGAGAGCACCTGCATGACGCGGCGGATTTCGTTATCGCGGCCGATCACCGGATCGATCTTGCCGCGACGAGCAAGCTGCGTCAGGTCGCGACCATATTTCTCCAGGGTCTGATATTTTCCTTCGGGATTCTGGTCCGTGACCCGCTGCGAACCGCGCACCTGCTGCAAGGCCTGCATCAGCTTGTCACGGGTGACGCCGAGGTCGTGCAGGGCGCGTGCAGCCGGCGTTTTCGAGCTCGTTAGGGCGAGGAGGTAATGCTCGGCGCTGACGAACTCATCCTTGAGCTTTGCCATCTCCTTTTCCGCGCCATCGAGCACGCTGCGGAGATCGCTCCCGAGCCGTTGCTCGACGCCGGTGCCGGTGACGCGGGGCACAGTCTGGATCGCGGTGCGGAGCCGGTCGCGCAGCGCTTCGGGCGAGACACCCATTTTCTCGAGTAACGGGGTGGTGATTCCGTCCGGCTGGTCGAGGAGCGCGAGGAGAAAATGCTCGTTTGTGATCTCCTGTTGGTTGAACTCAGCGGCCAGGCTTTGCGAGGCTTGCACCGCCTCCTGCATTTTCTGCGTGAACTTGTCGATGCGCACGGAACTAACCTAGGAGGAGCGCGGGCTTGAGCAAGCCGGACCGGGAGCGGCAGAGCTTGTAACGGCGGCTCAGAATTTTTCCGCGGACACTGGACGAAATCCCACTCTCAATGCTACAATCCCGAGCGCAAATCAGGGCAGGCCGGTTCCCAGCCCATCGCAAGTCGCTACTAAACATGAAAACCACCATCGCTGGCGTTTTGTCTCTCGTCCTCACGAGCTTCGGATTTGATGCCTTCGCTACCAATCCTTCCGTCCCGCTTTCACCCGAACGCGCCGGACATGCCGGAACACTGCTGAGCGATGGGCGGCTGCTGATCACTGGCGGTCTGAACACGGAGAGCGACCTGAGCGACGCGCTGATTTACGATTACCGGACGCAGACGATCACGCCAACCGGCTCGATGACGCAGGCGCGTGAGAACCACACCGCGACCCTGCTCGATGATGGCACTGGGCGCGTGCTGATCACCGGCGGCGAGCTCCTCTCCGGTCAGCACTTCCAGTCCGCCGAGATTTATGATCCGGCGACCGGCACTTTTCGCCTCACTGCGCATCAAATGTCCATCAGTCGAACCAAACATACCGCGACCTTGTTAGGCGACGGCACCGGCAGAGCCCTGATCTTTGGGGGAAAGAACGCCGATCTATTTGATCCAAACGGAGAAACCTTTACTCCACTGGGAGTTGACGATCCGCTTTTCCAGAATCGCTCGAGTCATTCGGCGGTTCTCTTGAACAAGGATGGAGACATCCTAATTACCGGCGGGTATGTGGGCAGCCAATCCAGCGCCACCTCCGATATTTACCATCCCGTGACCGGGACTTTCGAGCATCTGATGGATAAGGCGAACTTGATGCGTATCCCGCGGGCGAATCACGACACCACGCTGCTGATTGACCCGGCGCACGCAGGGAAGGTTCTCGTTACCGGCGGTTTCACCGGCACAAGCCCGCAAGACGAAGCCGACCTTTATGACCCGGTGACCAAGACTTTTGCATCTGCCGGGCACATGATCGAACACCGCTCCAATCACCGGAATGTTCTCCTGCCGAACGGATCGGTGCTCGTGGTCGGCGGCACGACTTTGGAAAGCGGGTTCCTTTTCGACAATGAAATCTGGGACCCGACTACGGGACGGTGGAGTCTGGCAAGCGTGGTGATGAATGAAAACCGCAGTGGACCGAGCGCCAACCTTCTTCCGGACGCAACTGTGTTTGTCGCGGGCGGGCTGACCGGGAGTGTGACCTTGAAGTCGGCAGAAATTCTTGATCCGGCGACGCAGCAATTCACCAAGATATCGGACCTGACCGTTGGCCGAAATCAACACACAGCTACCCTTCTGCCGGGCGGCCAAGTGCTGCTAACTGGTGGCAGTCAGGATGCCATTTTTCTCAAGTCATCTGAGATCTTTGATCCACTAACAGATACCTTTACGCCCTCTGGCGATATGTCGCTCGAGCGAAAGAGTCAGACGGCGACTTTGCTTCCTGATGGCAACCGAGTCCTGGTCGCGGGTGGCAAAAGCCCGGAAGGCGACACGGTGCGGGCCGACATCTACGACGTTTCGCTGGGAACCTTCCGCCGGGTTCAAGATATGATTACCGGCCGTTCTCTCCACACCGCCACCTTGCTGAACAACGGTTTGGTTCTGGAGGCTGCTGGACGTCATGGCGCCACGCCCACTAATAAGTCGGAGCTGTTTGATCCGGTCACCGAGACCTTCTCCGCCACCGGCGACCTCAATGTGGTTCGAAAGCGCCACGACGCGACCTTGTTGCTGGACGGAACAGTCTTTGTCTCGGGCGGCGCCAGTCTTACTAATGGTCAGCCGGTCGATTCTGGTACACCGACGTGTGAGATTTATGATCCGATTACCGGGGTCTGGACCTTAACTGCCCAGGAGATGGCGGTCGGCCGGACTGAACACAGCAACACACTCCTCGCGGATGGCACCGTAGTGATCGTGGGAGGAATCGTGACCGAAGTTGCGAATGAGATTTTCCATCCTTCCGATCAGACGATGAGCGATACCGGGTTTTCGCTCGTGCAGCGCTTTCGCCATGTCGATATTCGGCTAACCAACCCGGCCTGGGGCTCCCTCGTGGACAAGGTGCTCGTGATTGGTGGTGCAACCGTCGGCGACAGCGCTTTCGGCGGTCTTCAAGCAGCGGTTCAGTCGGTCGAGATCTACGACCCGGCGACCAGCCAATTCACCCTCTTCGGCCAGATGACTGAGCCGCGCCAGAATCACACCGCCACGATGTTGGATGATGGCAGTATTCTCATCACTGGCGGTGTAAGTAGCCCGGCCTTTAGCGGTACGGGCGAGACGCTTGCGACCGGAGTCTCACCTACGCCGACACCAAGCCCGACCGCGACGCCGACTCCAATTCCGACACCCACACCTGATCCGACGCCCACACCTACGCCCAAGCCGACACCGACCCCGAGTCCTACGCCCACGCCCACCCCAACCCCGACGCCTACACCCACCCCGGTGCCTACTCCGGTAGAGTTAGGCAACGTTTCCACCCGGATAATGGTCGGGACGGGCGACGATGTTTCGATCGCGGGTTTCATCGTCAACGGCACGGTAGCAAAGAAGGTCCTGATTCGCGGCATTGGGCCAGAGTTATCCCCGTTTTTCGATAACTGGCTCACCGATCCCTATCTCGAGGTCCATGATTCGAGCGGGGCGATCATCGCCACAAATGACAATTGGCAGGACGATGAGACTAACAGATTAGCTGTCCTCGCCACCGGCCTCGCGCCGACTGAAAAGAAAGAGGCGGCGCTCGTCCTGACACTGGATCCCGGAGCCTACACCGCGATTCTCAAGTCTGCTGATGGCATGACCACCGGAATCGGCCTGGTGGAGGTGTATGACGTCGATGCGACCGCGCCGGCTCAACTGGCGAACATCTCCACGCGTGGTGTGGTGCAAACCGGTGATGGCGTCATGATTCTTGGGACGATCATCCTTGGAGATTCGGGGGCGGACGTTGTCTTCCGTGCCCTCGGCCCATCGCTGCCCTTGGCCGACGCATTGCAGGATCCTACGCTGCAACTCTTCGATGAGAACGGTGACTCGATTGCGACGAACGATAACTGGCGCGATGATCCGCAGTCGGGCGATATTCCTGCCAACTTGCAGCCGACGAACGACTCCGAGTCAGCGATTCTGATAACTCTCCAGCCCGGGAAGTATACAGCGATTGAAAGCGGCGCCAGCGCTACGACCGGCAGCGGACTGGTCGAGGTTTATCACCTGCAGTAACTCATCGACCAGTTCGTTGGCACCCAGCCCCGGGTTCGGTTCGATCGCGTGATCGTAACCCGGTCTCGAATCTGTAACAGAATAATTCTGCTTCCCACTGCGCATCAGGGTCAGTGCGCGGAGGACAGCACATCGACGGCAGCTATTTCAGCGCGCCTGCTCAGACCAAGCGAGACTTAATGCGAGTTCGTTCGCACGCGTTCACCAAGGTGAGGCTTCAGAGTTGTTCGCGGACATAGCACCGAGCTCCAGAGTTGAGTCACCTCGCCAACCATTGTGGCGATACGAATCAAGATCAAACATGCAGCGGCGCGGCCGTTTGAGCGAATGGAGCGCCGTTCGGGCCAATTCGCGCGAAAGAGGTTTGAGTCAAGCGCCGCTCGCGCCCGGTGCAGCGAGTATCTGAGAAGAGCAAGCCTTGCGAAGCTCCGCTCGAACCGCTATTTGCCAGTGTAAGCTTGCAGCGTCGTCTAACCCTTCTCCGTTACCTGACACACCGACTTAGCGAAAGCGCCAGGTTAACTACATCCAGGGAAACTCCGTTGGCGCATGAGCCCCGCGCCCAGACACGAAACCCACACGCACGCCCAGGACGGAGGCCGGGCTCGACGTTGGCCTCAGGGAAGAGCGAGGCCGTGCTTGGTCTCGTTAAAGAGTCGAGCACGAATATGCACGCGACTTAGAAACGCTGCTGTGCGTCGCCGGTTCGACTCAAAGGCAGGAAAGTGCCGCCGCAGGTCCCGAAAGCTACCTGCGGCGGCGCCCACACATCGAAGAAGCCGCTTATCCTTGCTGGTAGCCGCCAGGCAACCACCAGCTTGGATAATTTCGGCAGCACGGACGACAGCCAGCCGCTGAGATCGAGCCGCTGCACCATCGCCGTTTTTGCGCTTGTCGCAGTTAGTCTAACGGAGACAGAACGGAAGTCGTCGAAGAGGTGGTGAAGTTTCCGTGCCCGTCGCCCAATAGACATGTCACAGTGCCATCACCTCGGTTGGTCACTGCGAGATCGAGATGCCCGTCTTTGTTGAAGTCCGCCGTGATAACCGTGTGAGGCTCGGGGCCGACGGTCAAAGTCGGGCCGAGGGCCACAGTGCCGGCGCCATCGCCGAAGAAGATGAACACGATCACGCTCCGCGTCTCGCTTCCGTCCTGGTTACCGGTTTTCGGAAATGCCACGTCTAACTTGCCATCTTCGTTATAGTCGCCCAAGGCGATATCGCCTTTGAGATTGCCGCGGCCCATGTCAACGGTCTGGTTGAGGGTAAAGTTTCCGGTGCCATCACCCAGGAAGATTTGAATGAAATTACCGCTCCCCCCATTTAGCGGTTGCGCCCCGGCTACGACCAAATCCAGCTTCCCGTCGTTGTTCATATCACCAGCTTTCACACTGGTTGGAAAGGCGCTGGTGGGCGAACTGTAACCGAGGGTAAATTCACCGGTGCCGTCGCCCATATAAACGGTCATGACGCTATTGCCTCCTCTGATTGGGGAGACGTTCACAATATCGAGGTTGCCGTCCCCGTTTAGGTCAGCACTGTCCATTCCAAAAGGGTGCGGCACATCTTCAATCTCGGAATCAGGAGCGGGGAAATTTCCCTTTCCGTCGCCGAAGAAAAGAAGAATGGAGTTATCATCCGGGGCATTGACGGCGATGTCGAGTTTGCCGTCGTTGTTGAAGTCTCGCAGCAGCATCCGCACCGGCTCGCCATCGCCATCAACCTCACTCGGCGGGGCGAGAATGTGGAATGAGCCTTTGCCGTCGCCCAAAAGGACAGTCTCATCGTAACCCCAGTTGTTAGCCACGACGGCGTCGAGATGGCCATCGCCGTCGATGTCGGCTACCTGCAAGCCCTTCGGCAGGGTGTCAGCCGCGAAGTGCCCGGCGAGAGTAAAACCGCCCTGGCCATCGCCAATCAGGACAGCCTCATGCGCAAAGCCGGCGCAGTTTACGAGTAAGTCCAAGTTCCCGTCTTCGTTGTAATCCCCGGCGACGAGTAACTCGGGGGCAATCACCTCCCCGGTTTCGTGGTTAGCGAACACGGGCAAAAGCAGCGCTCCGTAGAGAGCCAAACCGGCGGTCAGTGTCAGTATCTTGCGTTTCATTGCGATATCTCCTTTGTTAAAATTTCTTTGTTATTGAATTTCTTGAATCTCGATTTGGCCCATCTGCAGGTAAGTGTTGGTATCTCCGTCAATCACTAGATTGATATCCTGGTAAGGCGCTCCGGTGACGAGCTCAAGCGCACCGTCATTGTCGAAATCCGCGGCTGCCGCGGCGAAACCGAAGCCGCTATAAGCCGTCGGTTGGGCGCTTGCGATCGCGCGGAAAAGTCTCCCGTTACGCCCGTTGTAAATGAAAACCTGCCCGGCATTGGCCGCGCCATTCACGGCCACATCGGGAGCCCCGACCAGAATATCGGGGCTATGATCGCCTGTCACGTCGTTGATCAGCTTGACCGAAGCACCAAACTTGGCAAACGCTCCGACCCTTGTCGTTATCTTGCGCAGGAGAGCCCCAGTAGAGCCGTCGAAGGCGTAAACAATCCCCGTAAGCCTCTTTTGGTTAGGAGCACCAATGACAACATCAGGAGTTCCATCACCGTTCAGGTCTTTACCTCCATCCAGAGCAAACCCAAAGGATGGCACGTTTTCTTTCGCCGGGCTCAGGATTGTCCGAATCAGGCTGCCGGTAGCGCCACTGTAGATAAAGGCGCGGCTATTGCCGGGGGCGCCAACCAGAACGTCAGACTTGCCGTCGTTATCAATATCGCCTGCATTTGCCAGCGCCGTTCCGGCACGACCATTGGCTTCCAAGCCGCCTCGCGCAGGGGCGTCCAGCTCGCTCAACTGGCTGCCGTCAGCGCCGCTGAAGATGTATGCGCCGCCTACGTCAGGTGTGCCGTCGGCTGCATCTTTCTTCGGAATGCCGACCACGAAGTCTGGCACTCCGTCGCCGTTTACATCACCGAGCCCGGCGACGGCAAACCCGAACCGGTCACCTTCTGTTCCTGAGGGCGATTCGATTGTGAGCAGGATGGTGCCGTCGCTGCCGCTGAAGGCGAAGGCGCGTCCGACGTTAATCTCCTCGGTACCTGCTGATTGGTCTTCAACGTTGTGGTGCGGCACACCAATCAAAACATCGGGTACCCCGTCGCCATTGATATCGCCAAGAGCGGCGACCGAACTGCCAAATTCGCCGCCGAACTTCAGCGTATTAGCCACCTGAAACTTCGGATCGTCCAGCACTCTGATAACGGTGAGGTTCGCGCCGTCGATCAACCAAGCCTTGCCAACGTTCTGTGGATCCCCAAACCTCGGGATCGGATTGGCAAAATCGCCGTCTTGAAACGGCGCGCCGACGACAAGATCAGGAACCGAGTCGCCATTGACATCTCCAGCCACGGCAACCGCATAGCCAAAAAGCGTGCTGCCAGGTTCCGGTGTCGGGTCCGGGTCAATCATGGTACTGGCAGCGGCGGCACCGACAAAAAAACCGCAACAGGCAAACGCCAGCCCGCAAGCAAGCCAGTTCCTCTTCAACTGTATGTGACGTAGATCTTCTAACATAGTTTTCATATGGTTTGGGTCATTACACCGTCAGACTCCGCGAACCGCGCGCGAATCATGTTCGGGTGATTTGTTCGTCCTTCATCTCCTTGACACTTTGTTCGAACGCGCGGCAGGCTACCAAGCAGTTCCTCTGAATGTAAAGAAAAAAAGAAAAAAAGTTTCGCGCCGGCGGCAACTTCTTCGAACTCACGCGTTTCCGCCGCGCGGGCATTCCGCAGCATAATCCTTATGGCCAGCCGTCGAAATCAAGGCCGGGATCCGATCTGTTTGCGTGACAGTTTCCGTTCGCCTCAGTCAGGAGGTAGCGAAGTCCCGATCTGCCGCTTCACCGTTGTTGCATCCTGACGGTCGATCGTGCCGTTGCCGTTAAGGTCGACCCGGAAGTTGGTTTGGTCGGTCGTTTGTCCCTGGTCAGCCTTGGCGACTTGGAAATCAGCGTTAGTCACCGAGCCATCACCATTTACATCTCCAAGTAACAGACCCATGACAGCCTGAGCGGTCGGGAGCGTGTTTGCCTGTGTGTCGGTAATGCCGTTGAGAGTGACTGTCACATCCTGTTGATTGCAGGTCACGTTGCGAAGGTTCACGATATAACGGTGGGAATCCGTGCTATCGATCATGCTGCTCTCGACCGTTCCGCAGGTGGTTGCGACGCCGGCCACACTCGCGAGGGTGTTATTGAAAACAAACTCGACCGTGAATCGATTGCCCTTTCCGCCACTCCGGTCTTCGATTCCGACTGGTCCAGTAAGCGGCAGATCAATCGCGAATCCGCCCTTGAGCGAATCTGCACTCAGAAGTGAAAGTCCGCTGCCGCCGGCGGGACTCACCCGCACGTAATAGACGTCCTCTTCACCATTGAAGGTGGCGGCGTAGGCGACGTTCCCGCCAGTGTTATCAGACACGATCGTGATGTAGTCACCCATTTTGTTCTGGTTTGGATAACCGAGGAACGGGTTGAACGAGTTACTCACCGCGACGTTTGGCGCCCAGCTCGCCCCGCCATCGGTGCTGTAGGAATAGAAGAGCTGTGAGTCCGTGTTATTGGCGGCGTTGCGGCTATCGAGCCAAACGCTGTCGATGCGCCCATTCGGCGCGACCGAAAGGGTGCCGAACCAGTGCCACTTACTATGATTCACCGCGTCGTCGTTCACCCGCACTGGGGGGCTAAAAGTCTGGCCGCTGTCGGTGCTGCGCACGAACATGACATCACTCCCGGAACTGAACCCGGTCGGGATAACACTGGCCATCATGTAGACATTGTTGTTTGTGCTCGTGCCGGAGCGATCCACCGCGAGAAATACCTGACCGACCAGCCCGTCCGGATTGATCGGGTAACTGAAGCCAATGCTACCGCCAAGATTAACTTTGGTACTCTGATCGAACGTGGGAGTGACACTTCCGTTCTTCGCATTACTTGAGCGCTCGCACCAGATCTGGCCGGTGCCGAGATTTACACCCCCGATATAAAGGATGCCGTTCGTGTCTACGTCGGGCGTGCCCCAGGAGGGCGAGTTCGGAATGTTAACCGGATTGAGCCAGGTTACTCCGCCATCCGTCGAGCGAGTAAATTGTCGTCCGCCAAAGTTATTTCCACTGCTGCTCCAATGCTGATATTGAAAGCCATGGCCGCTGCTGCTGGTGTTATCAATCGTAAACCATTGCTTGTCACCACCTTTGGCCGGGGCGATGTTACTCCAGCTCATCCCGCCGTCGAGTGAGCGCCACATATTGTCGAAGAAGGTCTCAAGCAGGCTAAGATAAAAGAAGCTGCCGATGTTATCCGCGTCGAGCACAGGGTCGCTGCGAAAGACATTATTCTCCAGGACGCCGGGAAAGGTCCACGAGGCGCCGGCATTGGTTGTGTAGGCATAACCGGCCTGGCGAAAGTTCGAAGCGACGCTGTTAAACTGCCGCCACCCGATGCTCATCTTGTTGCCGTTGGTCGGATCGACAGTGATGGATGGCTCGTTTGCCGCGTCACCGGTGATGTTGTGGCCACTGGCATCGACGTTTACCTGCACGCTCGTGAACGAATCATGCGGTGAAATCATTCGTGGCGAAGTGCCCGTCCGCCAAAGCAGGACCGGCGCGTTGTCGTATTTTTCCAAAGGTTCTTCCGGCAGCGGCCGGTGAGCCTGGCTTTGCGCGGAAGCGAGCGCGGCTCCGGAAAGCAAGATGAGAGTGGCGAGCAGGAGCCGCTCGCCCAAGGTGTTTAACTGACGCAACTGGAATCGAAGCATGGACGATACTGCCCGTTCGCGGCTCGCTTTGTCAACCATTTGAAATCGGCGGGGCGCTTCCCCCGATGAATCGGCGCGTATAACAGAATTGCAATTCGGGGATTGACAAGCGCCGCGCCGGCTGTCCACGATCGCGCCTTTCCAACTCTATGAAAACAAAATCCTATCGGTTGCTCACCGCTGCTGCGCTTGGTTTGACGCTTCTCACTTCTGCCGCGCTGGCCCAAACACTTCCGGGCCAGGTCGAAGTCGCAAACGCTCGCTGGACCCTTCTCACTAATCAGCCCACGTTCGATACCGACACGGCACTGCTTTTGACCGATGGGACAGTTATTGTCCACGAATACAGCACTCCGAACTGGTGGCGACTTACTCCGGACATAACCGGCAGCTATGTCAATGGCACCTGGTCGCAGATAGCTTCGATGCCGCCGAATTACGGTCCACTCTATTTTGCCTCAGCCGTTTTGCCCGATGGGCGAGTCCTGGTGGAAGGCGGAGAATATAACTTCGGCGTCGGGACGGAGACAAACCTTGGCGCGATTTACGATCCGGTCGCGAATGTCTGGACCGCGGTGAATCCACCGGCAGGATGGTCGACGATTGGGGACTCGCCCTGTGTCGTATTGCAGGACGGCACCTTTATGATGGGCCAGAATAGTTCCAGAAGGCAGGTCTTGTTTAACGCCAGCACCCTGACCTGGACGGCAATTGGTTCTGGGAAATCCGATAATTACTCAGAGGAGGGTTTGGCTATCCTGCCCGGCGGAGCCGTCCTCACCGTCGATACTGCGAACGGAACAAACTCAGAGATATTTAATCCTTCGACCCAGATCTGGAGCTCTGCCGGCAGCACCATTGTCAGATTGGGCGATCCCGGCAGTCTTGAGATTGGGCCACAAATTCAGCGCCCCGATGGGACGGTGGTTGCCTTTGGCGGAACGGTTCACAACGCGATTTACAATACCGCCACCGGCACCTGGACAGCTGGTCCTGACTTCCCCAGCGGCAATGACATGGCCGACGCGCCGGCAGCCTTGTTGCCGGATAGTAACATCCTTGTCTTTGTCAGCCCGGGTGTTTTCCAGACGCCGGCATCCTTCTATGTCTTTGATGGCATAACCTTCACGCAGGCACCTTCCACACGGACCGCACGCCGCCTTACTTCCTACCAGGGACGAATGCTGGTCTTACCCACCGGGCAGGTTCTTTGGCTTGTGGCGGATGGCGGCACGATTGACGTTGAGGTTTACACTTCGCAGGGCAAACCGAATTCGGCCTGGGCACCCACTCTCACCTCCGTCCCAGGGACGCTCGTGCGCGGCAATTCGTACCAGATCTCCGGCACGCAGTTCAATGGGCTCTCTTATGGCGCCGACTACGGCGACGACGCCACCATGGCGACGAACTACCCGATCGTTCGGATTACGAACGCATCCACTCAGCACGTCTTCTATGCCCGCACTCACAACCACAGCTCGATGGGCATCGCGACCGGGGCGACGATTGTTTCCACCACCGTGGATATTCCAGCCGGCATAGAGACGGGAGAGAGCAAGTTTGTGGTCGTCGCCAACGGCATTGCCTCGAAAGCCAAGCGAGTGACCATCCAGTAGCCAGCCTGTGAATAGCCCAGGTTCAAGCCGGCCGGGTAACGCCGTGGTTACCCGGGCCGGCTTGAGCAGAACTCGTTTCGACGAGCAGCGCGCTGACTTAGTAACGAGGCGAACTAACGGACCGTGAGTGGCGCGACATAGGCATCGAAGTGGGACAGGGTGCCGTCCGGATTGTCACCCGTGCTGTTTGAGTTATCAGCGGCGGAAAAGTAAAGGGTCCGATTGTAATAGGCGAAGCCGCTGTAGTCGCCGTAATCAACCCCGCTAGAGGCAGCGTCGTCATTCGAAACGCCGGCGGAGAGGCGGCGATTCGGTAAGAAGGTGTTTCCGCCGTCTCTGCTCACCGCGGAATAAATCGCGATATCGTCGTTAGGCTTGTTATTCGTGTCGCCGTGCCGCCCATCCCCATTGTCATTGCGCGCATCATACCACGCCACCGCGATCCTTCCGGTTGTTCCGTCGATTGCAATCTTGGGGTTAAATTGACTATTGGTCCCGATGTCATCATTCACCCGGACAGGTGTGCTCCAGGTCATGCCATTGTCATCCGAGTAAGCGACATTGATATCGGTGTCGTTGCTTTCCTGCGGTTCTTCCGAGACGAAGACAAAGTAGAGCCGTCCGTTGTGCTGTCCCCCCGTCCGATCCCAGGCCAGGCCGGCTTCGGCGTCGATCGAGCGACCCGACTGCGCCGGGATAAAATCAAAACCGCCGACATTCGTGGTTTGCAAGACTTGGGCCGGGCCAAAACCCTGCGGTCCGAGGCCATCCGGATCGAGCGCGCCATAGATCGTGGCCGGTCCTTCGCCGCCGGTTGGATTTTGGTAAACCACAAAGACCTGCCCATCTGGGCCCACCGCAGTATCGCCATAATCGCCCGTGCGATTCGCGCCACTAATACTCTGAACCGGCGAGAAAGGTCCTACCTGTCCCAGTCCGGTAACTGCTGCGCCGCTCGCCTGGATATTGCCATTCGAGGCCGTCCATGACATCCAGACGCTGCCGGCGCCGCACGCGATTGAGGGCTGATCGCCGCTTACTGTCTGACCAATGGCCGCGAGGCTCTTGTAAGGCATGGCCGGAAGCCCACTGGGCAGAGTTAGGAAAGGCAGTGGGGAAAAGGTCGCCCCGCCATCGGTCGAGATCGCCACTTTGACCGCGATACTGGAGGAGAGATAGGCGAGAAAGATGTTGCCGAAATCATCGGAAGCGAGTTGGGCATCGCAGCAGGCAAAGCCGAGTGAGTCACCATTTGCGATCGTATTGTGTTGCCAGGTCTTTCCGCCATCGGTGCTCCAGCTATGAAAGAGAGCGCTAGTTTCCAGATTCGAAACGGTCGTAATCAGAAGCGGATTCGTATGACTGACGGCCACCGAGGTTTCCGCCTCGTTTCCCCGCAGGTCGCTCATGTCGATGTTGATGGGGACCCTGGCTGCGGGCGCTGTCATTCCCAGAAGGACGATCTGCGCGCTAGAAAAAACCAATGCAACTAATAACTTCATCCGGCGATGCTGCGCAGACTCGCGGGCGGGGGGCAAGTATTATTTCGCGCCCCGATGTGGAAACGAAGGGACGCTCAGGAGGCGGACGGCGCGCGATCTCCCTGTGTATGTCTGAGAACGCGAAGGTGATGGCGCCATGATCGCCTGCCCGGATTGCGGTCTGCTCGCAGAGGTGCCTCGATTGGAGAGCGGGACCAACGCCGAATGCAGCCTGTGCGGAGCAGACCTGGAACGGACAAGCGGGCGCAGCACCAGCGCAGGTCTGGCTTGCGCGCTCGGAACCTTCTTTCTCCTTTTTCCGGGCAATCTGCTGCCGCTGCTCAGCGTCAGCATCTTCGGAATGCATAACGCGAACAAGCTCTTTAGCGGCATTGGCATGCTCTGGGATCGACAATGGCTTCTCCTTGCCGCCCTCACCGGCGCTTTCGCCTTTGTCCTACCTTTCGTCCGCTTTGGGATTCTTTCCACCGTTCTCGCAAGCGTGCAACTGGGTTATCGCCCAGGATGGCTCGGGCCGGCCTTTCGCTGGGCCTTGTGGCTCGATATCTGGGCAATGCCCGACGTCTACCTTATAGCCGGGTTCGTCGGTTACTACCGGCTCTATCACGTCCAGCAACTAACGGTAAGTATCGGCGCAGGCGGTTTCTGTTTTCTCGCTGCCGGCTTGCTCGCCATGCTCTCGCGCGCAGCGATTGATCGCCGGAGAGTCTGGCGTGACATCGCCCCCGAAGCTGAGGTGCAGCCGGATGAGGAGACGCTCTCGTGCACGACCTGCGACCTGGTGCAGCCACTCGATTGTGAAGGACAGGATTGCCCGCGTTGCGGCGCGCGCCTGCATGCGCGCAAACCTAATGCAATCCTGCGCTCGGCCGCGCTCACCATCGCGGCCTTTATCTTTTTCTTCCCGGCCAACATCCTGCCGATGAACACCTCGATTCAAATGGGTCGACCGGTTAGTTACACGATCTTTACCGGGGTGAAGGACTTATTCGAAAATGGTCTCTGGCCTCTGGGGATAATTATCTTCTGCACCAGCATTGGCATCCCGGCACTTAAAATCCTGGGAATGGGTTGGCTTCTCATTTCCGTTCAACGTCGCTCGCGCAAGCACCTGGCTTTCAAGACCAAGTTCCATCGATTCATCTATGAGATTAACCGCTGGTCGAATGTCGACCCATTCACAATTACTGTCTTTGTCCCTTTGATGACCTTTACCACTCTGGCATCCTCAGACGCGGCCTGGGGCTCGACCGCCTTCATTATAGTCGTCGTGCTGACCCTGCTCGCGACGATGTGCTTTGATTCCCGGCTCATCTGGGACATGGCGGAAAGGACTCGAACGTGAGTGAGCAAAACCAGCAAGACGAAAGAACGCAGGGTCGCGAGGAGCCGGGACGCCGGACGGCGCCAGCAAGGCCCACAACTCACCGCAGCTGGTGGCCGGGATGGATTTGGGCGGTGCCGATCGCCGCGCTCGCCATTGGCGCCTGGCTGCTGATACGCTGGCTCAGCCAGGGCGGAACCGACATCACAATCAGTTTCTCGAATATCTATGGGCTGGACCCTACGGACACGGATATTGTTTATCGCGGGATGACCGTCGGGAAGGTGGATGGCGTCTCACTGACCAAACAAGGCGATGCGGTCAACCTCAGTGCGACCATAAACGAGAGCGCGAAAGGGTTTCTCAAGGAAGGGACCGTGTTTTGGCTCAAAGGTGCCCAGCCAAGCCTAAGCGACCTTTCCTCGTTAGGTTCAATCCTCTCCGGGCCGAAAATTGTTATGGCACCAGGCACGGGGAAAGCGACCCGGCAGTTCAAGGGGATAGCTCATGAGCCAATCGTGGCAGGCAATGCCGGGCCGCCGCTGCTGATTGCAGTCTCCTTCGATGGGCCGACGGGAAGTTTGAGTACCGGAGACATAGTCAAGCTGCGCGGTTTTTCGGTCGGCGAGGTGAGGGAAGTCAGCTTTGAGTATGACGTTGAAACCGGCAAGATTCGGACGCCGGTCACACTCGCGCTTTACCCGGGCGCGTTTCATATTGAAGGCATGCAAACGCCCGGCTCGGATCAGGCGCTTCGGGCGGTGCTCGATCAACTGGTTAGCCAGGGCCTGCGCGCGAAGCTCGATCGCGATCCGCCGCTCATTGGGGGTTATCGGGTCGCGCTCGAGATGATTCCTGGCGCGCCCAAGGAATCGATGAACATCGCTCGGAGCCTGCCCGAAATTCCAACCGCCCCCGAGGGTGGAGGCCTCGAATCAATCGTTAATCGGGTGAAGAATGTGCCAATTAAGCAGATCGGTCAGAACGTGCTCGAGATCACCCGCCACATCGACGAAGTGGTTTCCTCGCCGAAGTTAAAGGACAGCGTGGCCGAACTGGATGCTGCGCTCAAAACGGTTAACAGCGCCGTAGAGGATGTCGCGCCAAAAGTGGATAAGCTCGTCACCACCCTGCGTGACACGGCGCAAGAGCTCGACCGCGCCTCCGCCACCGCGCAAAAAACCATGGGCGGCGCCGCGAGTCAGACCGGGTTACAGGAAACCTTGCGCGAGATCAAAGAGGCGGCGGAGGCGGTGCGCTCGTTGGCCGATTACCTCGATCGGCATCCCGAAGCCCTAATTTCCGGGAGGTCAGGTGGATGAGAGCTGGGATTACATTTCTGGTGGCTTCACTAATTCTGTTAAGCGGTTGTGGCTCAAGCCCTAAAACGAATTTTTACTCCCTGAATATGATCCCAGCCAGAAGCGGTCGCCATGCGGGCAGCGGGCAAGTGCAGCTCGCGGCGGTCCATGTTCCGCCAGCGCTCGACCGGCAGCAGATGGTCAGGATGAGTGGCGCGAATACCGTCGAGATCAGCGACACCAACCGCTGGTCGGCAGCCTTCGATGAAATGGTCCGCAACGTTCTGGCTCAGGACTTAATGGCACGATTCCCGGCGGGGGCGCTGATTCTTCCAGAGGCGCCGGCACCGCCCGGCACGGCAACGCTGGTTGTGACCCTGACTCGCTTTGGCCCGGATGCGAGCGGCGAGGTAAAGCTGGATGGAAGTTGGTCGCTCTTGAGCGGTGAGTCGGGCGCGGCAGTGCTTGATCGTGACTTTCACATCAGCGGCGGCGCAGCACCGAACGCCGACGCGATGGCTGCGGCGATGAGCCATGCCCTCGGCGAGCTGGCGGACCGGATGGCAGCGACTGTCAGCTCCCATTAGCTGCGGACTTAGTGTAGGCCAATGAGAGCAAATTTGAATGCGCTTCTCGTAATCGAGTTATAGTCACTCATGCCGAAGGCACGCAAGCCGGTCTCGCTTCGCTCGAGTCACGTCGAGTTTGTCAAAGTCAATCTCGAAAGGGAATGGCGCGATGTTTACCAATGGGTCTTATCACTCACGTGGCCGCAGTTCGCGGGCTTGATTGCCGCCGTTTATGTCGCGATCAACCTCCTCTTTGCCGCGCTCTATGCGCTGGGCGGAGATTGCATCGCGGGAATGCGCCCGGGATCTTTCTTCCAAGGTTTTTTCTTCAGTGTGCAAACCCTGGCCACCGTCGGTTATGGCCACATGTATCCGCAAACAACCTATGCTCACGTCGTGACAACGATCGAGATTGTCAGCGGCATGTTCTGGCTCGCGGTCATGACTGGGCTCATCTTCGTTCGCTTCTCCCGGCCGACGGCGCGGGTCGTCTTCAGCAGGTCCATTGTCATTGCGCCGTTCGACGGCCAGCCCACACTCATGATGCGCGTCGCTAACTTGCGGGCCAGCAGCCTCGTCGAAGCGGAATTCGGGATCATGTTCACGCGCGACGAACCGCTGAAGGAGAGCGGAGAAATGTTCCGCCGGTTTTATGCGCTCAAGCTGCACTTCGACCGGCTCATCGTTTTTCCGGCTGCGCTGACCTTGCGCCACACGATTGATGAAACCAGCCCGCTTTACGGCGAGACCGCTGAGTCACTCGAGTCTGGTCGGGCATTGTTTGTGGCGTCGGTTGTCGCGATCGAGACGGTCATTTCCGCTGCCGTGCAATCTCAGCACGACTATAGCTGGCAGGATGTTCGCTTTGGCGAGCGCTTCATCGAAGTTTACACCGATCATGGCGACGGTCGCTTGACCGTCGATTACGCGCGACTGCACGAGACTGAGCCGGTTCCCTCAGCCAGGCGCATAGCGAGATCGGAGGAGTTGGAACCGACTTGAACCCGAGCAGATCGGGAGCTTTCGGAACTCCGGGTTGCCTTCGATATTGGCTTCCGTTCGGGCATTAAGTGTGGCGCAAGAGGAAAAATTTGTCGCTTTTCCCGCCGGCTCGCGGCATGTGATCTGCTCAAAATAACAGTGGCAGTTGAAGAACTGCCGAGAAGCACTGTTGAAAACCATGATCACCACCAACGTCGTTCCTGCTCTTACAAACGCCTCCTGGCCCGGATTCTCGGACCCGAAAGCGCTGCTCGTGGAATCACTCCTGGTAGTCGCCGCCGGACTCTTCTGGCTCTGCGCGCTGCCGATGATTGCCGTCGCCTTGATCGCGGTCAAGATCTGGGACACCTGCGTTGCCCTCGTCTCCGGTAAGATGGTGCGTCCGAACCCGCTCATCCTGCGTCGCCGCTCGCTTGCCACGCCCTTCATGCGCCGGCGCGCCGCGCGTGCCGCGCAGGCTTAAGGCGGATCGTGACGCCAAAAGGCGAGCGCGTCATCCGCGCACTGCGCCAGAGTTATTCCTCCGCGCCGCCCTGGACCGATAGCTCCCAGCGGTAGCCATCGGGATCGTGCACCCAAAGCCCCATGTGAGATGAGCCGGGCGCTTCCGGGCCGATCTCGTCACCCGGATCCTCGAGCTCGGCGCCGAAGCTTTTGAGGTGTCTCAAGGCCTTCCGTAACGTCGCCATGTCGGGCAGGTGAAAGGACATATGCCCGAGAGTGGCGGGTGAAGGTTTACCTTTGTGCAGCGCGATTGTCACGTAGTCGTTGCCGACCGCTACTCCGTGTTCGAATTCAAATTGCTTTCGCAATCCAAATGCCCGCTCGAACCAGGCCGCACTCTTGTTCGGGTCGCGCACGGCCAGCCCGAAGTGACCTACCTCGCCGAGAGTAAATGGAACCCGCATTCGAAAATGGTTCGCCTGCGAGGGAGCAAAGGGATGCCCAGCTTTTACACAAAGAAGACCACTGCGTTGACGAAGGCGGCCCGAGGGCGGGCCGGCTCCAATGCACTTCGAGATCCCGTGCTCACGGAATGTCGTAGGTTTCAACCAGGGCCACACCGGTCAGGCCGCCCGCGCCGCGCACAATGGCGGTGTATTGCCCGGGCGAAAGCGTCGTCACAATCGCTGACTCGCGATTGTCAGTGGGAGCAAGACCGGTGGCTTCCACTTCGGCCTGGTTCTCGGTCCAGTTATCGTTCGTTTCCATCAGCACGCCGTTCTGATCGTGTAACTCCAAGACGGGATCAGCGAGCGGATTGGTGATGCCGGCGCTGGCCAGCGAAGGCCCGAGGGCGCGAATCACAAGGTGCCGGAGATCAGTTCCCCCAATAATGAAACCGCCGATCATGACTTCGTCGCCGCTCTCGACCCGGCCACGAGTAGAGATGTTCGCCGGGTTGGCCGCTTGCGCTGCATCGGTGACATAAAGTTCCACTAATCCAATGCCGCTCGCGCCGTTCGTGTCGCTCAGGATCGCCGTATAACTATCCGGTATCAATTGGGCGAAAAGCGCCGACTCCTGCGGGTCGTTAGGCGCCAGACCGCGAGCGCTGACCTCATCCGCTTTCGGATCCTGCATCCAGTCGTCGTTCGTGGCGATGAGCGCGCCGGTGCTGTCGTGGAGTTCGAGTTTCGGGTTTGGCAAAGTTTCCGCCGCGGGAATCCCATTCTGCGCGAGCGAAGGACCAAGCCCCCGCAGGACCACATCCTCGATGTCGCTCCCGGTAATAATGAATCCGCCGATCAGCACGTTGTCGCCCGTCTCCACCTTCATGCGGGTGGAGAGATTCACCAGTCCAGGAACCGCTGGAATCGGCGCTATTTTATAAACCGTGCCGCCAGTAGTCGCGGCATCCCCAAGCGCATAGATGTCGCCGTTGTCGTCGCGCCCGAAGCCTTTCAGGAAAGCGCTGAACCCTTCCGGCGGATCGGTCACGACCAGTTCTTCGATCGGGCTCTTCCCATCGAGATCGGAGTAAAAGAGCCGGCCGTGAGTGCCATTTGCGAAATCACCGAAAACATAAACGCCGTTTAACGCCGGCACACTCGGCCCATGATCGACGAAGCCTCCGATGACCGCGCTGCCATCGGCATGAGTGTATTCGGCGATCGGATTAACGAGCGAGGGATCGGGTGAAAGATCCGGCGTGATCGAGCCGTCGCTCGGATTAAAAAGAAAACTGCCTTCCTTGCGGTTCCAGCCGTAATTTTTCCCGGATTCAACCAGGTCGACCTCTTCAATGTTGTTCTGGCCGACATCGCCGACGATCAGCCGGCCGGTCGGCGCGTCGAAAGAAAAGCGAAACGGATTGCGCAGTCCGTAAGCATAGATCTCGTGCAGCGCGCTGCCGCTGTTGGCAAAAGGGTTACTCGCTGGAACGCGATATTTTCCATTCGCGCTCACCGGGTCGGTGCTGCTCGTCGTCAGGCTCGGATCGAGCGGATCGATGCGCAGGAGTTTTCCGAGCACGGTAGTGAGGTCCTGGCCGTTGCCGATTGTCGGGTTGTGGCCATCGCCGACGTCGTTACTCGCGCCGCCGTCGCCTAACGAGATATAGAGATAAGGCTCACCCGGGCGAAAGACGAGGCCGCCGCCGTTGTGGTTGGCCTGCGGTTCATCAACGCGCATGACTTCCCGGCGCGACGCGGGGTCGGCGAGATCGGGATTGCTGGCGGAGACTTTCCACTCCGCGAGCACGCTCTGATGATCGAACGCGCCCGTCTTGGGTACGGTGAAATCGGCCGGGCCGGAGACCGGTTCGCTCGTGTAGGTGTAGAATTTTCTAAAACCGGCGCTGCTCGGATCGTTGTAGCCGGGATGGAAGGCAAAACCGAGCAAGCCGCGCTCGCCCGTCGATCCCACCAGGCGCGCCGAGACATCGAGGAACGGGGCGGGCAGGAGTGAGCCGTTCTTGATTACGCGGATGAATCCCGATTGTTCATCGACGAAAAGCCGCCCGTCGCCGACCGAACTCAGGTCGTTCGGCGCGGTCAGGCCAGTGGCGATGGATTGAAGCGCAACGCGGATTGGGCCGGTCGAGATCGGCGGGACCGGAGTAGGAGAAGGACTGGGCGAGGGCGAGGGCGAAGGCGATGGGCTGGGGGACGGCGATGGGCTCGGGGAAGGCGAAGGCGACGGGCTCGGCGAAGGTGAAGGCGATTCGGCGGCGACAATCACCGTGCCGACCATATGGCAACAGCTGCCGTGGACAGAGCAGTAATAAGGGAAGGTCCCGAGGGTATTGAATTCGTAGGTAAAGGTGTAGCCGGTTTGGTGCACATCCGAATTCCAGACTCCGGAGGGATGTCCCGGAGTGCCGGAGGTGGTGCTATGGAAACTCGAATCCCATTGCCAGGTGACCTTATCGCCCGGCTCAATTGTCACCGTCGCGGGCGAATAATAATCGCCACTCTCGCCAATGTGGACGGTGAAGGTCTTGCCTAACGACCAAGGCGCCAGCGCGAAG
Organism: Chthoniobacterales bacterium; assembly: GCA_036825615.1. Lineage (GTDB taxonomy): Bacteria > Verrucomicrobiota > Verrucomicrobiia > Chthoniobacterales > UBA10450 > JAICXG01. The sequence goes on along the minus strand of DAISXY010000013.1, from coordinate 64,256 downwards.
AACAGGGCCGCGGTCAGACCCTGGAGAAAGCGACGGCAAGTTGTGTGCATGGGCTTGTAATCAAAGCTCAACTTCAATTGCGGCGGGCAAGGATTACCAGCCCGCAAAAGTAACGCAAGTGTTACCATCGGCTAAAAACGCAAGGTGAATTGGGCCGCGAAGGTTTCGTTGGTGCGCTCGGAAATAAAATCGCCGCGAGCCAGGCTGTATTGCAGTTTCAGCTCGGTGTGGGCGGTGAAGCGATAACCCAGCGCGATGTCCACCCGCGTCACATCGTGTCCATCGGCGATCGGCTGACCGAGCGGGTCAGTGCCGGAGTCGAAGAACTCCTGGTTCCAGCGCAGGGCGGCGAAGAGCTGCGGGGTGAGCTTGTATTTGGCCTCGACATAGTAGGCGAAAACATCCGCATTCCCGAGGCGCGGGATCTCAAAGCGCGCTTCGAAGGCTTCCGCCCAAATCTGCAAATGACCGCGCGCGTAACTGACATCCTGGCCGAGGAGAAATTGTTCGAAGTCGCCCGAGTCAGTCCCGGGCGGCAAGGGTCGGGCATTAGAAGCCAGATAAGGCCCTCTTCCGGCGGAGAACCCGATGTTCCAAGCCTCGTTAGGCCGGAACCCGACACGAAAATCACCCACCGGATCGCTGAAGTTCCAGTCGTCCCAAGCCTCCGGCCGGGAGGAGAGGGCGGCGTTTTTCACCTCGGCCGCATATTCGAAAATCCCAACCCGTCCGGCGACCGAAGCGCCGATTGTATAAACCGGCCCCCAGATAATCGGCAGAAACTCATACTTGTCGAAACCGGGAACGGCGCGAAAGCTTTGCGCCGTCAGTGGCACCTGAAGATCGGAAACGAGGGTCGGATTCTCATAAGGCAGCGGCGCATTGACGAATGGATTTTCCCATGAGAGATGGCGCGCGACCCAGCCGCCGATGACGGTCGAGAACTTTCCCACCTGGAGATTAAAGCGCCCGTCGTTCCAAGGCGTGATGCGGAGCGCATATTCATCCATCCGAGCTTGTCCGCCGCGATCGGTCGGGTCGAACCCGGTGTCGAAACGCGCCTGGGCGAAGAAGTAAATTTTTTCCCCGGCCTGCCCGTCGAGGAAGAGGCTTAGTCGTGGTGCGAAGAGATTGTGACCGTTGGCTCGAATGAGTCCCGGAGGTGGTTGCGGGAAATGATAGTACTCGAGGTCGAGCAAGCCGCTCAGCCGGGTGCGGAGTTGATCGTGAAAGAAACTTCTCGTGAGCGCGTCGTCGACCAGGTCGATAACATCGTCGGCTGCGAAAGCCGGCGCCGCGGCAAGGAGCAAAATCAGCCAGGGCGCGCGTTTCATTTACCGGCCGCGACCGCCCGCCCGACCGGCACCGCCTGCAAAAAGAGCGCACTGAATTCGGTCCATTCCGGATCGGAGCGCAGGAGGCGCAGTTCGCCGCCGTGGAGTCGCACCAGCTCGCGCGCCAGGTTCAAACCAAGACCGTGTCCCGCGATCTCTTCGCCTGCACCGGCGCGATGGAATCGCTCGAAAACATAAGGCTGCGCCTCGAGAGGAATCCCGCGACCGGTATTGGCAACGCGGAACTCCACCTGGCCTTTGGCCGCACGGGCGCTGATCCGGATCGTGCCGCCGGGACGGTTATACTTACGGGCGTTATCGAGAAGATTTTCGACCACAAGTGCGGTGAACTTCTTTTCGCCGGCAATCTGGAGATCGGCCGGGATATTCGTCTCGACCCGCAGGTCCGCGCCTTCCGGCATGGCTTGCAGATCATCGATCCATTCCTCGACCAGGTGAGTGAGATCAACGTTCTCCATCCGCAGGCGTAACTTCCCCGCATCCATCCGCGAGAGCAGAAGGAGGTCTTCGACCACCCCCGTGAGCCGGTAGGTCTGGTGAATGAGCCCGGAGATTTCTTCGTAGACTTCCTTGGGAAATCCCTCGCGCGCGAGGAGCGAATCAAGCCCGGCGCGCAGAACCGTGATCGGGCTTTTCAATTGATGCGAAGCATCGGCCGAGAAGCGCGCCGAGCGCTGCAATTCCTCCGCCGTGGTCTGCAATTCTGCTTCCGCGCGCTGGCGTTGCATGAGATTTTGCTCCGAGACGACGGCGAGGGCTTCGACCGGCTGGGAGAGGCGGCGGGAAAGGAACTGACTAACGACAAAACCTCCGAGCAGGAGGAGCCCGCCTGCGCCCAGAATCTCCACGCGCAACTGCCGCTGGCGCGCCACCAGCCTCGTGAGCGGATAAACACAAACCTCGTAGGCCGGTGGATAATCGGAACCGCGGTTGAGGAGTTTGTAGAACAGCAGGTGCGGCATCCCGCCAACGTTGGTCTGCACGCTTTGCTCGTGGCCTTTGCTCAGCTTCAGGTCCTCCGTCACCTCGCGCGCAATCTGGGCTTCGGCGACCGGATCGAATGCCGGGAGCTGCAACTGACCGTCAACCAAAATGCCGTTTGTCATCCCAGTGCTCGTGTCTCGCCCCATCGTTTCCACCGGTTTAAATCCGAGCACCAGGGCCGCGATGGCATCGCCGGTCTCGGTCGAACGAATCGGCATCGCGATCAATTCGTCCACCATCAGCTCGCGCTTCGATCTCTTCCGCGTGAGATAGCCCGTCTGCATAATCTCTGGCGGCCGGCGCAGAGCCAGGCGCGACTCTTCCTCAGGGGAAAGCCTGCCCGCATCCTGGTTGTGAGGAACGAGCACTTTCCCTTGGCTATCGAGAAAACGATAGAACCGCGCCTGCAGCGCTTCGGCCGAGGGCGCGTGTGCGACATCGGGTTGATCCATCACATCGCGTAACTCTTCGCGCGCGCTCGGGTAAAGCAGGTCGAGCGCGTTATCCTCGAGCGCAGCATGGATGCGCGGATTGCGCGCGAGCGCCTTTGAACGATCCGCCACCGCCGCGTAACGCAAATCCTGGAGCCGATGGAGCGCGGCGATCTCCAGCTCGAAGTCGCCCTGGAGATCGGTGCGCGCATCCGCTGCCGCCCGTTCCTGCGCGAAATAAATCGCGAGCGAGGTGACCGCGACGACCACCACCATGAGTGTGAGAAAGAGGCGCGTGCGGAAGCGACGCACTCCGGCAGGCCCGCCCTGGTTGGATGCAGTCACGGAAAATCTGCGTGGCGCACCTCGCCCGTGACGAGGGCGACGGGTTGCTCTCGCGTTAGCTTGCTGCTCACCCAGGCCTTGAGAACAAAATGACCAGCGGGCAGATCAGTCAGCCGAAAATGCCCGGCGGGATCGCTGATTGCGAAGTAGGGCGTGTCGAGCACCAGAATAAGCGCGCGCATGTGCTCGTGAATATCGCACCGCACCGTCACCAGGCCGGGGCGGTCGAAGACCACCGCTGGAGTCGGCTTTTCGTTAGGCGGATAACGTCCGAGGTCGAATCGCTTCGCCGGCGAGTAGGAAAAGATGTTGTGATAGGTGTCATCCAGGTTCGGGAACTCGACCTTGGTTCCGATTTCGATCGGCAGGAGCCGCGGATGAAAGGTGAGATCCTTCTGTGTCATGGCGCGCAGCGGGAAGGATTTCGGTTTCGGAAAATCGCCTTCGAGGTAGACCACGGCGCGGGGCGGATCGGTCTTAAGCACCCCACCTTCGCTCACGATCTCGTAGCGTTCGTTGACTACCCGTGCGGTGTGCGTTTTCGGCAACGCTACCGTGCCCTCAACTGTTGCCTGGCCAAGCGATGAAGCTTGAAAACAAAACGGGCTGCAAGTAGCCAGCAGCAGGAGAACAAAACGCCTCATGAATGCGCCCAGCTTAGCAGATTGCAGGTTTGACGGCATAACGTTGGCGAAGATTCAGCGCCGAACCCGGCGCGGCAAAGACGGCCCGGATTCTATTCATCGGTCTCTCGATAAACAGGGCAGGAAAAGTAACAAGCTCGTAACATTTCGCGACTCGCTCTCTGATTTCAGGCGATCAACAATTCGGCCGTGCCTGATTTTGCCGGCGCACTACTCTTAATTGCAGCATGCATATCCTTGTCGTTGAAGATGAAGTTCGCCTCGCCCGCCACATCTCCCGCGCCCTGAACGCGGCCGGGCACGAAACGGTCGTCTCGCATGAAGGCGATGCTGCTTTGAAGGCAGCCGAGGCGACGCGCTTCGATCTCATTGTGCTCGACGTGATGCTGCCGGGGATTGACGGCTTTGAAGTGCTCCGCCGTCTGCGCAAAAATCATGTCGACAGCCGCGTCATTATTCTCACCGCGCGCGGGGAATTGAATGACCGGGTCGCCGGTCTCGCCCTCGGCGCGGACGATTATCTCGCGAAGCCGTTCGCGATGCAGGAATTGGTCGCGCGAGTGAACGCGCTCGGGCGCCGCTATGCGGAAAAAGCTCCGCTCAAACTTCAGATCGCCGATCTCGTCCTCGACCTCACGAACAACGAACTGCGCCGCGGGCCGCGCAAGATTGATCTCTCGATCCGCGAGCTGACTTTGCTCCGGGTCTTAATGCGCGAGCCGGGTCGAGTCTTTTCACGGACTGAACTTTGCGAGAAAGTGTGGGACCGGGAGCACGAATACGACATGAAACTGGTCGAGGTGTTCATCAGCCGGCTGCGCCGCAAAATCGACGCGCCGCCGCTCATTCATACCGTGCGTCACCTCGGCTACACGATTCGCCCCGAGCCATGAACCGATGGCCACTTCGCTGGAAACTGGCGCTCTACGCCGCGTTGCTCGCCATCGCCGCCACGGTCGCCGGCGCGATCACCACCTGGACAGTGATGCGGCACGAAGAGATCGCGGCCTTCGACCGCCGCCTGACGACCGATGCGCAGGAGCTTTTTCGCGATGTCGAGCATTTCCAGCGCGATCCTGTCACCGCCGGCCGGTCCTTCAACGAAATCTTCGTTCCGCTCGCCTTGCGCAAGCGCCTGGTCGAGGTCACCGACTCACACGGAAACCTGCTTTATCGTTCGCCTAACCTTCGCCAGCCACTCGCCAGCGATGGAATCGCGAAGGTTCACACCCGCCGCATCGGCGGACAGAGCATTCGGATGGGAGAATTCGACCACGATGGCCTGAGTCTGCGCGTTGGCTCTGATTTGAAGGAGATTAACCAGATCGCAAAGGACATTTTCCGCGGCATGCTCGCGGCCGTGCCGACCGTTCTTCTCGTTGTCATTCTGGGAAGCCGCTGGGTCGCGAGCAAAGCCGTCGCCCCAGTGGAAGAAATCCGGCAGGCCGCCGCCCAGATCACTGCGCGGCGCCTTGATCAACGCCTCCCGGTGCCGCCGACCGGGGATGAGATTGCGGGCCTGATCGAGGTGCTTAACGCCGCCTTTGAACGCTTGCAGCGCAGTTTCGAACAATCCGCCCGCTTCTCCGCCGACGCTTCGCATCATCTCAAAACTCCCATCGCCGTCCTACGCGCCGGCATCGAGGAAATCCTCGCCGATGCCGAATGCGGCCCGAGTACCCAGGCCACCGCCGAGGGCTTGCTCCATCGCGTTCACCAGCTCAACTCTGTCGCCGATACCCTGCTGCTCCTTGCCCGCGCCGATGCCGGCCGGCTCGATCTTCACCGGGAAGAGTTCGATCTGAGTGAGGTGCTCGAAGGCGTGCTCGACGACGCCGTCGCGCTCGCGGACCCCCTCGACCTTACTGTCGAAAAAGACGTCCCGGCCCATCTGCCGATTCACGCCGATCGCATCTACGTTGGGATGATCGCGCAGAACCTGCTCGAGAATGCGGTCAAGTACAACCAGCGCGGCGGCCGCATCCGCGTTACGGCCATGGCGCACAACGGCTGCGTCGAGTTCTCTGTCGGGAACACCGGAGCCGGCATTCCGCCTGAGCGCGTCCCGCATCTCTTCGAGCGCTTCTCCCGTGCGCGGGGCGATGAACGAATTGCGGGCAGCGGTCTTGGCCTCAGCACCGCGCGCGAACTCGCTCGTGCTCATGGCGGCGAGATCTCGCTCGAGCGTGCCGATCTCAGTTGGACAGAGCTAAAGGTCCGGCTCCCGAATCTTAGCTCAGGAGTGACCTCCGGTGCGGTAACAACCGCGTAACTTTTGCCGGTTTGTCCCCCCTTCATGAAGCGGCCACCCTGCTGGTGGCTTGAGCATTGCATCTACTGTTTCATTCGCGCCTTCATCGACACGGATCCGCAGTTTCGGACAAGGTCAGAAACGACAGCTATGGGCTCGCAGGCGAATGCGCTGCCAGACCTATTACACTCAGGAGGTGACCGGCGCCGCCCCGAAGCAGTCGGTGGCCATTCGAAAAGGTAACAACCATGTAACCTTTTTTTCACAGCCGCAGGGACGCGGTTTCTCGAACATCGCCACAACAGAGCGAATTGCCTATGAAATCTAGAGCTTGCAAATTGTCAGCCTGGCTCTTCCTCGCGTTCGCGCTCCCCTCCCTTTCACTCGCGACAAACGAGAGCGCCAGTCTCTCATCACCCGACGCGCGATCGAATTGGCGTAAACAAGAGCCAATACCTACCCCGTGGGATTTCCAAGACGTGGATATGATTTCCGCTACTGAGGCTTGGGCCGTCTCCCGCCCGGTCACTGGTGACCATGCCACTATCTGGCATTCCCTCAACGGTGGAAAGACTTGGAAACAACAGGGCTCTCTCTTTCGTCAGCTCAATGGAATCTCGTTTGCGGATGCACTTCATGGGGTCGCAGTAGGAAACGAGTTTCGTTACACGACCGACGGGGGCACGACCTGGCTCCTAAGTTCCACCCAAGCCGGCACAATGTACGACGTGGACCTGGTCGATGCGATGACGGCCTATGCCTGCGGCTTTGGAGAAGTAAGAAAGACGATCGACGGCGGCAAGACCTGGAGCGCGCAATCGATTCCTCTGTTCGGTAATCTCGTTGGCCTCGACTTTGTCAATACGAGCACTGGATGGGTGGTGGGAGCGGAAGGGAGTGTCTATAACACGACCGACGGGGGTGTGAGCTGGGTTCGCCAGCGGCACGACACCAGCAAGTTTTTCACCGGCGTGAGCTTCGTTAGCTCAGTCGAGGGCTGGGTCTGCGGCAACAGCACGATCCTGCATACGACTGATGGCGGCGCTACCTGGGTCACTCAGTCAGTGCCATCCGGAGCGGACGCCACCGAAATCCGTTTTGCCGATTCGCAGAATGGGTGGGCCGTGGGAATTTTGCGCACCATTCTTCACACCACAAACGGCGGGCAGACCTGGTCACTTCTTCTCGGCGGGGTCTTTGCCGATCCAGCGAACCGTTACCCCTTCAACGGGCTCGATGTTGCCAACGCCACGACCGCCGTTGCGGTTGGAAACGGTAACTCCATTTTTACCACGACAAATGCGACCCGCTGGTTCAGTCGCGGGAGCGGTTCACCGACCAGGCCTTTCCGCTTCGCGCGCACGGACGAGAATCATCTCTGGACCGCAAACAACAATAGCGAAGTGCTTTACACGGTTAACGGAGGTAAGAAGTGGGAGCGCTCGATCATTCAACTCCAGATCGATTGCGACACCTGCTCCAATACCGCGGATATTGCCTTTCTCGATAACAACGAAGGTTGGGCGGTCATCAACGGTCTGTTTACGAGTACCAGCTGGGTTTGGCACAGCCTTGATGGTGGCAAGACATGGCAGTCACTCAACGTCATTAACACTGGCGCACTTAGCGGGCTTGCCATTGTCGATAGTCAGACACTGGTGGCGGTTTCCGGCAATATCGACGCGGTCTATCGTAGCACCAATGCTGGAGTCACTTGGACTGCCGTGCCTCACCCAAAGGGGGGTGCCTGGTTCGGTGCCGTTCGTTTTCTGCCAGGAACACAGACAGGCTGGACAGTCGGGGAAGGCGGCAAGATCTTGAAGTCGACCGATGGCGGCGCGACCTGGATCTTACAGCGCGATGCCTCCCATGCTAATAACCTGCTCGATGTTTCCTTTGCCGACCTGAACAATGGCTGGGCGGCCGGAGGGGAGCAACTTCACACCACTGACGGCGGTGCAACCTGGCTTCCACAGAGCACCGGCTTATCCGTCAGCTTCTCAGTCTTTGCGGTTGATCCGACAAACGCCTGGATAGGTGGTATCGAGGAGATTGCCCGGACGAGCGATGCCGGTGCAACCTGGACGATTGAGCGCCCATCGAACACCGCGTGGTTCTGTCTCGAGTTCCTTGACCCTGAGACCGGCTGGGCCGGAGGCCAGGATCAGGACATCGACGACGTGCCCGGCAGCATCTGGAAGCGCACCGGCTCTGGCTCATTCGCACCCGAACGACCGCGGGAAACCATTCCCTCACAAGATTTCAACCGATCGCGCAGCCTACCGCCTTCCACTCCTACGTTCGAACTTCGTACAAACGATAACTGACCATGAAGAACCAGTACCTCTCGATCCTTTGCCTTACCTCAACTTGCCTGGCGACGAGTCTCTTCGCGCAGACCGCCTTCATCACTCCTCCGAAATTTGTTCCCGGCGATAAGAAGATCGGCCTTGCCTCCGGTGACCAGCTGGCCCCGGAGATAGGGAATGGCGCAAACATGACTCTTGCAGCGTGGCAGGATAAGCGCGCCTTCCCAACCAGTCTGCCCTTTCCTTCTCTTGAATGGGAGACTTCTAGTGACATCTATGCCGTCCGCCTCGATGTCAACGGCAAAACGATCGACCGCGTGCCCATTCCCGTGACTCAGGAAAAGGCGGCCCAGAGCAATCCACAGGTGGTCTGGAATGGAACTAACTGGCTGGTCCTGTTTGAAAGCGTCGATGTCAATGGAACTGGTTTCTATTACCAGGCTTCGCTCGAAGCGGTGCGTGTCTCGCCCGCCGGCGTCGTCCTCGATCCGGTTCCGATTAAAATTCGCAATGTCACACCTGCCGGCAGTTCCTGGACGGTAGCGAGTGATGGCATGGACTGGTTCGTGACCTTCATGGAAAGTGATTCTAATAGCGCGCTGGATGTGCTCCGGGTAACAGCGACCGGAACAGTCATACAGGGGCCGACTGTCCTTGTCCCCTCGACTTACTTCCTTCGCTCCAATCTTAGGCTGGCTTACGCCAATGGGGTCTTCCTTTTTACCTGGGCCGACTTCTCCGACACGAAAGCCTTGCGCTTCGATTCCGCCCTGAACCTGCTGGATCCCGCGCCTTTTACCCTGGTCTCAGGTCACGTTGTGACCGATCTCACTTCCAGCGGTTCGCAATTTTATGCGGTCTGGTTTCAGCCGGTCAATTTTGTCGATCAGGTGACTGGCTCCCGGATCTCCACGGCTGGCGTCAAACTCGATGGCAACGGCATCGTGATCTCAAATAACGCAAGTAAACCGGATGGTTTTACCAATGCCTTTGTGACCTGGGATGGAACAAACTTTCGAGTCTCCTGGTCCTCAAACAATAAGCTGTTCACTGCGCGCGTCGTTGCGGATGGAACGGTGCTCGATCCGGGCGGAGTTTTAGTTCCTGGACCGATGTCCGGCCCAACCGCTTCGACCGGCTCGGGCGGCTTCCAGGTAGTTTGGAGCGTTCTCCAGGCGGGTGAGTACGACACTCTTTCCGCACATGTTTCCTCAACCAACATCGCCGGCCGTACCACTCCGATCGGGGCCGCTGCGCCAGCCCAAACCCGAAACGACGCAGCCATGGGCGCCACCGGCTCGATGATCGTTTTCCGGAGCGATATCTCAGGAACCAACCGGATCATGGCACAACCATTAGATCTCAATGGCCGCGCTCTCACGCGTAGTCCCATCCAACTGGCAAGCGGACCAGCCACGAGCGGACCGAGCGCTCCTTCGGTTGCCTGGAATGGCGCGCTCTATCTCGCCACCTGGGGCAACCCAACCGGGATCGTCGCCCAGCGCATTAATCAGGACGGAAATCTGGTCGACGCAGCTCCTTTCCTCGTTATGCCGGGTTTTGGCCCGACGGAGGTTTCGGCTGTCGGGGACACCTTTCTGATTATCGCTCGACAGTTCGTGAATAATAACCCCGAAGTAATCGTGCCTGTGGTGTCACGGGTGAATGGAACAACGGGAACGGTGCTGGATCCGAACGGCTTCTCGGTCGGACCGTCCTTCTGCGTTTCGGTCTCCGTCACAACCGTCACTAACCGCTGGCTGACCGTCTTTCGCGCTAATACGACTCATGATAACCCGGTTGGCTCGACCTACGGTGCGTTTGTCAACCTGGATGGCACGAAGAGTAACAGCTTTTTCATTTATGGGCCGTCCGGCGCGCCGGGTAACGGCGTCGTCGACGTCGCTGTGGCCTCTGACGGAACCAGAGCCCTGGCGCTTCAGTCCGCGCCGGTCTCGAGCACAGTCGAGACTGATCTTGTCGGCGTGATCGTAAACGCCGATGGCACTCATCAAGCCGCCGTTAATCTCACTCCCTGGTCCGGCAACCAATACAGCCCAAAGGCGGTCTGGAACGGCACCCACTATGTCGTCATCTACGACGATCAGGTGAATCGTTTCGCCCTTTTCACCCTTAATCAGCTCGATGTGCGCAGTGACCTCTTCGGCCTGCGAGTTACGGCTGACGGAGCAAAGGTGGACCCGATGGGTTTTGTTTTTTCCAGCTCCCCGACGGCCGAAGGCTGGCCGAACGTCACCGCCGGGAACGGCCTGACCCTGTTGACTGGTTCCGTTCTCCGTAATCTGCAGTTTGATTCCTATCGAGTCGGCTATCAACTGCGGGGCGCAGGTGGTAACCAGTGGCCAGTCTCCGTCGCGACTGCAACCCCCGATAGCGGCGACACGCCTTTAAGCGTTAACTTCAGCTCCGCCGGTAGCACTGATCTCGACGGATCGATCGCCTCCTATGCGTGGGACTTTGGCGACGGCGCAACTTCCAATCTTGCCAATCCACAGCATATCTACAGTGTTCCGGGCGAGTACGTCGCGCTCCTTACCGTGACCGACAATCTCGGTGCGACAAGTACAAACACGGTGGCGATCGATGCAACCGCGCCAAACCAAAAACCGGTGGCGAAATTCAAGAGCGATCCGCCTACGGGGAAGGCGCCGCTGAATGTCACACTGACCTCCGACGGGTCATACGATCCGGACGGCGCGCTGGGTAACTTTGAGTGGCATTTTAGCGACGGCGGCTCATATTTTGGCCGGACCGCATTCCACACCTTCACCCGTGCGGGCACCTACACAATCTCACTGACGGTGTTCGACAATCGCAGCGGATCTGGAACAACTAGTCAGCAGATTGTGGTCCAATAGCTCCGCCAAAAGAACAACAACCGCGAGAGACAAAGACAAAATCACTGCTAAATGCGATGCCGGTTTGCACCGGAGGTCGGTGAGCTGTGGCGGGGATTCAACCATGCGCTTGGAAGCGATCGATACCGGCGAACTCCGAAGCAATAGGACGTGAGAATGACGGATCATGAAAGTTTGATAAAAGCGGACGCATGCAGGCCGGGACGAGCGATTCTCAGCGCCGACGGCGCGGAATCACCATGACTTGCTCCCGAGCTCTGGTCTCGTTAGTTACTCTTGTTCTTGCTGCTTTACCTCTTTCAGCGATTGAAATGACGCAGTTTTCAGGTGCCGCTCATGCCTATCCGGTGATGCGCGACCTCGAGGGCAAGAAGCTTGGGAGCGGCGACTTCAGGCAGGAGATTGAAGATCACCTGCTCCGTATCCGGATTAGCTATGACCTGGCAGAGGGGCGCCGGATTGACGAACAGGCCTCCTTCGAACAGCGCCCGGAACTGATCCAGAAACAATGGTCCTGGCGCGAGACCAAAGGTGATTCGGTGCAACGTGAGTACACGGTTGAGTTTGACTCCGGTAAAGCCACGGCGCGCAAACAGGAGAAGGACGGTCCCAAGACGTGGTCAGAGAAAGTGGAAATCGAGAAAGGCCGCACTTTTGCCGGCTTTGGTTTTGTCTTGGCGCTGCAAAACCTGCGCGACCGGCTCGTTAAAGGAGAAACGGTCGAGCTCAGGGCAGTAGGTTTCACCCCGAAACCGAGAGTTGTTTCAGTTAAGCTGACTTATCACGGGGTAGACCAGATGCGGATGTCGAATCGTCTGCTTCGGGGCGAACACTTCATGATCAAGCCCGAGATCCCTGCGATCGCGAAGCTGTTCATCAAGATTTCGGACACGAACATCTGGCTAACACCGCCTCCCTCAGGCTTCTTGCGCTGGGAAGGTCCTTTGGCCGAACCGAGCGATCCGCTGGCGCGAGTCGATCTCGCTTCAGGCGATGAGAGCGGCCCCGCCAAGCCTGTGCGCGAGAACTAAGGGAGCCGCAAAGGCAGACAATCACTTATTCCTACGCGAACTGGCGTCGTAGAGTGCGGCATAGAGTTGATCGAGCGTGATCGGCTTGGGCAGAATTGCCACTAACCCTATCTCGGTTAGCTGCGCTGGAGGGGCGATGCCGGAGACAAGAATGATTTTCGCACCCGCGTCCTTGGCCAGAATCATCCGTGCCGCGGTCGCGCCATTTAGCCGCGGCATCGAGTAATCCATCAGCACGACATCGGGACGAATACGATTGTAAGCCTGGATGGCTTCAAAACCTGTCCCGACTACCTGCAACACTTCATGCCCGCAGCGCTCCACCAGCGCCGCCAGCGTGCTTCCGGCGCCTTTTTCATCATCCGCGATCAGCACTCGCATCGGCGCAGCATAATCGTTTTTCCGCGCGCGTCCTGTAGCCGGCAAGTCGCCGCATGATCGGTGCTCATGAAACCGAGATAACAACGGCAAGGGCAGCGGTTCAGATGAAAAGGAGAATGAGACCGGTGGCGATCAAGGCGAGGGCCCAGGCGAAATCAATGTTGAACCAGGTCTTCTGCAGAATTGCCAGGCCGAGTTTCTCGTAAAAGAGCAGCGCGACGAGGCCGGCGACGATGAGGTGACCTAGCGTGTGCACGGTTACCGCCGCGCTCAGAACGCCCGCACCAGCCATAACCGGCAGATGACCTTGGTGACCGGCAGCGTGATGGTGCGCGGCGAGGGCGTGACTGTCGCTCGACCAGGCGGCGAGTAAGACCGGCACCAGCATCAGTCCGGCACCATGGGCTGAAGCCATCAGGAACGACCAGAGAGTCAGATCACCGAACCCAACACGCATCCCGACCCAGCGCGGGTGGCGCGACCGGACGGCGCGATAACCGCCATACGCGATCAGGACTGCAGCCGAGGCGTACTGCAACAACTCCGGTCGCATTTCCGTGCTTAGCAACGCGAGAAGCAAAACCACCAACCCGACCGAGAGCGCGTGTCCGAGCGCGATTGGCGGCAGGGCCGCGAGAACCGCCGCGCGCCGCCGTTCCTGGAGTCCGAGACAGAGCGCGAAAAGCCAGCCCATTCCCGGGTTGATCCCGTGGAGTGCGCCGAGACCCAGGAGCACGAGCCAGGGCCAGAGATGGGTCATTCGTTAGGCAAATTCATGCCGCGGCGGCCCGAGGGCGGGCCGGCTCCAAGCTATTAGAAGCGCCACCGCGAATTTGGAGACGGCCGGCCCTCCGGCCGTTCCTCTCGCCTTGCCATCAGCTGAAGCAATACGAATCAGAGGACGCATCGCCGCCTTCGAGTCGCACTTGATGGAGCCGGTAATCTTTCGTCTCGAAGAAAAACTTCCGATCGAACGCGATCCCGCCTTCCCGTGCGACATCGAGTTTCACCATCCAGTTACCCACGCCCTCGGGATAAAACTGCTCATCCCAGGCCGCGTAAAGCGAGTTAGTGAAATAGACGCGCTGACCATCGCGACTTACTTCCACCATTTGCGGCCCGCCCCGCAACCTGCGCTCCGGATCCTTCGGATGCGGCTCGCGCCTGACGATCCCGCCAATGTGGACCGAGCCGACCTTTTTTGGGTGAAACGGATCACTCACGTCGTACTGCTGCATCTCACCTGTGCCGAAGCAGGAGACGTAGAGAAACCGATCATCGACGGAAAGATCGATGTCCGTGACGAGCGGCGGCACGGCTTTAAATGGCTTCAAGGCTGGCGGGAGCAGATCCGGATCCGCCGGTTCCGCCGGAATCTCGATCACCTTTTGCACGCCCCACTTTCCGTTAGGCCGGTGCCAGAGCCAGACCGAGGCCGAGAGATCCTTGAGGGAAATCACGACGCCGACAAAGCCATAGGTCTTACTCGGGTCATGCGCGGGGCGCAATTCCAACACCATCTGGTTCTCTTTCCCGAGGTCGAGAGTCTCCACCACCTTGCGCGTGCGCAAATTCCAGACGTGGATGCGATGGCCGTACTGAGAGTTAAGCAACAGGTCCGGTTGCACGCCGTTCTCAACCATCTTCGGTGTTCCCCATTCCGAGGTTAGCAAGGTGTCATGGAGCAGGTGCCACCAAAAATCATAATGCAGATACTGATCACCGCGATCTGCTTCCCACGGCCCGGTCACAGCGAAGTTGAAATGATCGAGCAGAAAGATGCCGCCCGGCCCGTCCCCATCGGGTGAGCCGAGTGCGCTGACATAGATGCCCTCCGGGCCGCAATGGACCGTGTGCGGTCGCGAATAACCGGTGCGCTTTGCAATTTCCTCGGCCGTGATCGTGCGCACGACTTTCAAATTGCGCGCATCCGGCTTCGTATCGACGACATAAATGCGCGAAGAGCGGATCCCTGGGACGATGAGATAGCGCCGCTCGATATGCGGATGGGGCGCATAGGGACAGAGCGCAGAGCTGCACGCGTTCCAGCCAAAGTGATGCAGCTCGTCACCAAACTCGGGCAAAGTGCAACGCCCGACCTCCTCACTGTATTGCGGCGAGTCAGGATCAACATCGACGACAAGAATGGCATCGTGATTTTTCCCGCCGGGCGGATTCAGCGCCGCGACAAAGGCGAGTTTTTCCGGGGGTGCTTCGGCTGCGAGCCGGGGCGAGGGGTAGAACGTCGGGTCAGGTTTAAGCATCGGCATGGTGAGCCCTCCAAGGTTGGTGGTTAACTCTACATAGGCGCCTCCAACCAAGCGTCCCAAGGGAATCGGCGCAAGCCGAATCGGAATCGCGCCGCAAATTAGTTTCCACCGAGACGCCGTGCATTTTACTTCAGTTTTGATCTTGACACTGCGGGTCGCTCGGCCGCAAAACCGAGAATCTGAATTCGGGAAAGGGGACTCCTCCCGACAGCTTCTTTCCTCGTTCAGGTCGAGGTAGAGGAACAATCCATTCATTTCATTGGGAGAAAAGGAAGGTTTCATTCATGAAGACAAGAACCGAATCCAGCACCAACGCTGCTGAACGCTCGCCTGCACCCTCCGTCCTACTCCTGGTCGCACTCCTGGTTACGGTAGTCACGGCGATGCCGGCCGAAGCCGGGATGCCAGCGGTCTACAGAGTCATCGCGGGAGTAAGGGAAGGGGCGACGTTGCAGACGCCGAGCGAGACCGGGCGAACTGGACCAATTGACGTGACGGCCCCGCTCGCCGCCGTGACCATTACAACCGTTGATACTGAGTTATACACCGGATACGAGAATGCGATTTACGCGGCTGACGACAGCACCGTTCTCGTGGCCTACAAGCGCTTCCTCTCTGACCCTACAATCTCCGGCTATATCCCGGCCGAGCTTCGCGTCGCCAGGAGCACCGATGCGGGGCAGACCTGGACCATTACCGTGATTGACCCGAACGCGATTGAGGAAGGCGATACGATCGATAATAGCGTCTCGATCGATGGCGACCATGGCTCAGCCGTCTATGTCGCCTACCACGTGAGGGCGAGCGGGCTCTTCGCCGATATGAAGCTGAAGGTGGCAAAGAGCACCGATGGCGGTTCGACCTGGACGACGCAGACGGTGGCTGATAGTAATGCCGGCGACTACAACTCCGTCCGCGTCCTGACTGCGAAAGCGGTCGTGATCAGCGCGCATGCAAACGGGCCCGAGGAAGGTATCCACAGTTATATCAGCAAAAATGGCGGGGCGACCTGGACTGATAGCATCGTGGCCGGCGGACTTGGGAACGGGTTATACACCTCTGTAGGAGCGGCTGATATCCGTTCGGTCTGGGTGAGCTATTATAACAGTCTCTACCCCGATCACACCGATATGAACGCGGCAATGCGAACCCGCGGTGCGACGTGGGACAACTTCCTGGTCGATGGCACGCCGGGAGACCCCAACCTGACGGGGCTGGCTAGCTCAATCACAGTGAGTCCGAACCGAATGGTTTTCGCGGCTTATGAGGCAGACACCACCTCTGGAACTTTTGTCAGGGTGGCGAGCACAACCGACGGCACGGTTTGGAACATCGTCCCGGTGCAACAGGACGTCACGATTGGCTGGAACACTGCCATTCATGAGTTCAACGGAAAGTTATATCTGAGTTATTGGCGCGTCCCGAGTGGCGGGAATGGTCTGGCGATGTTTGCGGTGAGCGGTGACAACGGAATCACCTGGACGCCCTACACGATTCGTGATCCTCGCTATGTCGAGCCTTATCTGGATAGCACGGCGCCCTCGAATTTTACCCAGTTCGAGAGTTATCAGACGGTGGACCCCACCACGTTCCAACAGCCGGTCCTCCGGGTAGCCCGCATCGGTGGCTGAGGGGTCGCTTTTCCGTCGCTGATCGATCTCGCCGCCCTTGCCAGTGCTAACTCTTACTGCCCGGCATTTACTTCAAGGTAACTCTTCCGCGCAGGACCTCGACCGCGTAACCGCCCACTCGAACGTCAGTCACCTTCTCGCCTTCGCCTTTCGCGCGCACAAAGATCTCACTTGGCCGTCGCGCCTCCACCCCTTGCCGGATGAGAATCTGCTCATCCGATTCGGCCCAGCCATGCCGGACCATCCAACTCGCCGCGCAGCCGGCCGCTGAACCGGTTGCAGGATCTTCTCCACCGTAAAAGAACATGCGGGCGCGCGCTTCACGTTCGCCCTCGCCAGTCGGTGGAGAGATAAAGTAGAAGAATTGCGCTCCGCTGCCTTGCAGCAACTCGGCGCTGCGGGATAGGTCAGGCTTTAACTGCGCCAGGGCCTCGCGGTCGCGAATTGGCACAATCGCGAACGGCAACCCAGTCGAAACAACCTGGCACGGAGGCTCGGATGCAATCGCCTCGCGCTGATCCTTCAGCACAGCTGCGAGCCTTTCTCGCGCCAGGATGGTTCCAAACTCCGGATCACGCTGTGCCATCTCACCAAACACCTCGCCGCCGACGCGATCGGATTGGTTTTCGGGTTCGCTCATGAACCGGACCGGGATTTTTCCGACATTCAGGTCCAGGACAACTTGCTCGAGCTTTGAAGGTGCAATGCTCTGCAAATAGAGAGCCGTGCCGAGGGTTGGATGCCCGGCAAACGGCAGCTCCTCCTCAACGGTAAAGATACGGACCCGTTTCCCCTCGGCTGCTTCCACCTCAGGTTCGCGCGGCAGAATGAAAGTTGTTTCCGAGAGATTCATCTCGCGCGCCAGACTCTGCATTTCCCCGTCGGTCAAACCTCGCGCATCGGGAAAGATCGCAAGCGGGTTTCCGGCGAGGGGCGTCTTGGTAAAGACGTCGAGCTGCACAAACTCATAATGGCGAGACATCGTTGTTCTCTCGGCCACCCGCGACCTGCACGCAAACGCCAATCGCAGACCGAGCTGGTGTTACACCTACTTCACGCCGTTGGCCGGGTTCCAGGAGCCTTGTAACTTGCGCACATAAAGGATCTGACCGGTGTGATAGGCGTTGTGAGTGGTCACGTGCGAAATGGTGGACGCTGCTTTGGCCAGCTTTTCCTCCGGCATTTTCTCGACCTCCGCTTCCAGATTTTTCATGACTCGATCGAGCCGCTGCACGAGATCGTCCCAATGCGCCGCATCGAAGTCATTAAAGGTCTCGTCGTTATTCGCGGGATTCGCCGGCTTTTCTCCACGCATGCGCGCGAGAACATTCTCATTCCAAAAGACGAGGTGATAAGTCAGCATTCCGACAGAGTGATTGGCGTTGGGATCGAGCTTGCCCTGAGCGTTGTGCGGCACCCACTTTGCCTGCTCGGCGGTGAGCCCGGCGAGCGCGGTATCATGGGAGTGAACCACTCCGCTTTGTCATGAGTGCTATGGAGTTCGGCTACCAAGAGCGAGCGCAACGTTGTCGGCGCCGTCGCTGGAGAGGGCGAAGGCGAGGGCGTTTGCGCGCAAAGGCTCGTGGCGCTGGCCGCGACGAACGCGACGAAACTGAGAATGAAAGATGGACGCATCGGCCGAAAGCTAGCGATTCCAGCGCGAATGGCACGCAAGAAATATCACCACTACGGACAAGAATCCGACGATTGCGGACGCCGAAGGGCGGACAGACACTCCCGGACGTGCAGGAGTTTGGTCAGCTGAAATAACCGGAGTTACCCGCTACGATTTGCCCGACGAGCTCTGTGAGGAGACTTTGGCGAGGAAGTTTATCGAGACTGATCTCGCCCGCGGTCCTCAATCGCAGATTTGCAGTTGCGCCTTCATCGTGTTCTGCCACGGTCGCGAACGTGAAGGAAATTGCAGAGCCGAAGATCGCTGAGGCGGCAGACTATGTGCCGGATTCGCGCGCACGAATCCCGCGACAGATCCGTTACATCATCGGCAACGAAGGTTGTGAGCGGTTCAGCTTTTATGGGATGCGGAACATCCTCACCGTCTTCCTTGTCTCGTCGCTCCTGCTCTACCTGCCCGAGTCGGAACGGGCCACCGGGGCGAAGGATGTTTTTCACACCTTCGTCATCGGTGTTTATTTTTTTCCATTGTTAGGCGGGTGGCTCGCGGATCGCTTTTTCGGCAAATACCACGTCATTTTTTGGCTCAGCCTGGTCTACTGCATCGGTCAGGCGTTGCTCGCGATCTTTGTTACGAACCGCAGCGGGTTCTATCTTGGCCTCGGATTAATTGCGTTCGGCTCCGGCGGGATCAAGCCGTGCGTGGCCGCGTTTGTCGGCGATCAATTCGATCAGACAAACAAAGATCGCGCCAAGGTCGTCTTCGATGCCTTTTATTGGATCATCAACTTCGGCTCCTTCTTTGCTTCGCTCCTGATGCCGATGTTTCTGCGTTATCTCGGGCCGGCGATCGCCTTTGGTGTGCCCGGCCTGCTTATGTTTATCTCGACCGCGGTCCTGTGGGCCGGCCGCAAGAAGTATGTGATGATTCCGCCGGCGCCGCCGAATCCGCACTCTTTCCTCCGGGTCTCGCGCGATGCGATCGCATCGGGCTTCCGCGGTCAGTTACTCGCGGTGATCGCGATTGGCCTCGCGGTCGGATCTTTCCTCCTTACTCCGCAATTCGGCTTCGTTATCGCGGCCTGTCTCGCTCTTGTCGCGCTCATCGCTTTGGGTGGGCTCGGCGTCTGGCTTCAGCTCGAGGCAGTGCGCGACCGGCACCCGGCGGAAGCGATTGCGGGTGTGCGCTCGGTCCTGCGCGTCCTGGTGCTATTCGCCCTTGTCACACCTTTCTGGTCCTTATTCGATCAGAAAGCCTCGACCTGGGTCTTGCAGGCAAACGCGATGTCCAAGCCCAGCTGGTTTCAGCCCGCGCAAATGCAGGCTCTTAACCCTGCGCTCGTCATGCTGCTGATTCCGTTCAACAATCTCGTGCTTTATCCGGCACTTGGCCGGTTTGGTTTCGAGATGACTCCGTTGCGGAAGATGACCGCCGGCATTGCCTTTGCCGGACTCTCCTGGATCGTGGTCGGCGCGATGCAACTGGTGCTCGATCGTGGAAACGTCTTTACCATCACATGGCAGGTCTTGCCGTATGTCCTCCTTACCTTTGGCGAAGTCCTAGTCGCAACTACCGGGCTCGAGTTTGCCTATAGCCAGGCGCCCCTGGCGATGAAAGGCGCGATCATGGCTTTCTGGAATCTCTCGGTCACGATCGGCAATCTCTGGGTCCTGGTCGCCAATGCCGGGGTGCAAAACCGCGCAGTCACTGATTTCATTGCCTCGACCGGTTTCGGCGTGACTGCGTTCCAGATGTTCTTCTTCGCCCTTTTTGCCTTTGTCGCCGCGCTCGCCTTCGGCCTTGTCTCCCGGAGTTATCCGCTGGCCGATCATTATCGTATGAGGGCGGAGACGGTAACGACCTGACCCTCACGGTGCAGTGACGCGCCGGCCGAGCCGCTTGAAACCAGCCTCGAAAAGTTGAAAGGCGGAATGGCAGGCACCGTGCCGCATCGCTACTTCTGGCAGTAGGTTAACCTTGCTTCCTCCGCGTCGCGGATGCGGCAAGGAGTCAGAAATTCGAAGTTAGGGCGAGGAAATCAGAGTCAGAGCGTGGCATTTTTTTTGAGGCGGGCTGGGAGCTTCGGCCTTGCCATGCCAGGCAAGGCGCGGAGCGAATCGCCGGGCCGCGAGCGCGTTCGCTTGTTATCCAGCGGCGCGGTTTACTTCCGGCACCGGCGCGGTTAATTCGCGGCATGAGCGTGCACGTATACGGAATCAATCATGTTGCGATCGAAGTTGACGACGTGGCCAGGGCGGTCGCGTTTTATGAAGATGTCTTTGGCCTCGAGAAAATGGACGAAGGGGAAGGGGACGCCTTTTTCAAAATCGGCGAACATCAATTCCTCGCCATCTTCGAAGTCGACAAGCTACAGCGCGATCGGGCGAGGCATTTCGGCCTGATCGTACGCGACGAGGCACAGTTAAACGAAGTGCGCGAGAAACTGACGAAGAAATACGCGCTGAAGTTGATTCCCGGATTCCGCTGTGATTTCCATGATCCTTTCGGGAATCGCATCCAGGTCGTGGACTTGCACGACGAATCGCTCATCTGGTTGCTGCCTTACCAGGAGGTGCAGAAAGCAGGGATCCGATTCGGTCCCTCGCCTCAGGATTAAAAATGGCGCGCTCCCGGCGCCTTATGTTATCCGGTTATCGCATGTACGCCGGCGGTAACCTTAGCTTTAGTGCGGAGGAACGGAAGAGTGACACACAAATGAAACTGCGATCCACGGCGATTTCCTTGGACCGGAGAAGCGTCGCGGGATAACTCTTTCTGCCGTGAGTAGCGCATCCGAGCGATCTGTGGTCGCGCACAGCGCCATCTTCAAAAAGGAGCTGGGTCTGCGTGACCTGGTCCTGACCCAGGTGGTGTTTGTGGTCGGCACTTCGTGGGTGGGCACGGCGGCAAAGCTTGGGCCTTCCCAGGGTGCTTACTGGCTTTTTGCCATTCTGCTTTTCTATGTGCCGGTGGCCGTCACCGTGATCTATCTCAACGGTTTGATGCCGCTCGAAGGGGGGCTTTACCAATGGGCCAAGTTTGGCTTCAACGACTTTGCCGGTTTTATCGTGGCATGGAATCTCTGGCTCCTCGGGATCGTAGTGATGGCAGGCACAGGTCTGGTCATTGCTACTCAACTTAACTATGCGATTGGGGAGCGGGCTGCGTGGATGCCTGCCAGCCGCTGGTTCGTGTCGGGGCTGAACGCCGCGCTCATCGCTCTCATTATCATGGTGACGATCCGTGGACTAAGTGTCGGCAAATGGGTGCATAACGCCGGCGCAATCCTGATGCTCGTTACCTATCTGGTCCTGATCGTGATGCCATTCATCAGCCGGGCCGCGGGTAAGCTGCCGCAGTATCATCCGCTCGACTGGGAGTTACCGCCGCCGACACTTTTTGCCCTCAATATCTTTAGCAAGATGGCCCTCGGGGCCTTGAGCGGGTTCGAGTATGTTGCGATTCTCGCCGGCGAAGCGCGGATCCCGGCGCGGAACATCGGTCGCTCGGTCATCATCGCCGCGCCGATCATCGCGCTGATGTTCATTCTGGGGACGAGCGCGGTCATGGCTTACGTGAAATTCTCCGACCTCGATCTGGTTGGTCCGGTGCCGCAGGCGCTAAGTGTGGCGACGCGCGAGTTTGGCGCGGGCGGGTGGGTGGCGTCGGTAGTCATTCTCATGCTGGCCGGGCGGGCAATTGCTTTGCTCAGCATCTATTTCACTGGCAACACGCGCCTGCCGATGGTGGCGGGGTGGGACCGATTGTTACCGCAATGGTTCACCCGGCTGGATCCGCGTTACAAGACACCGCTTAACTCGATCCTCTTTGTCGGTCTCGTAACTCTTGTGTTTGCGATTGCGAGCCAGCTTGGAGTAGGTCAGCAGGAAGCATTTCAGCTGATTGATAACGCCGCCGGCATTTTCTATGGAATTGCCTACCTGATCCTTTTTGCGATCCCAATCTTCGGTCTGAGAAAGCACCCAGCTCGGCCGCCCCTGTGGCTAAGATTGGCCGCCGCCATCGGGGCCGCGACCACCCTGCTCTACATCGCACTCACGATCGTTCCGATTGTTAACGTGGTTAATCCTTTGTCCTTTGCCGTCAAGATTATCGTCGTCACGGTCGTGGCAAATCTACTTGGCTGTCTCATGTTTGTACTGGGCAAGCGCCAGGCCACCTGAGTTGGAGATCCAGCCCGACAACCGCCGGACGGAACTGATCTTGCCATCACTGGTTGATCGTCCCGGGTTATGGCTCTGCAGGACAAGCAGTCGAGGGCAGGGAAGAGTGAATCTTCCTGCCCTTGAGTGCTACTCAGCGCTCGCTGCTTCCGTTTTGCGCGGTTACATATGGCGCGGCTTTTTCTTCGCTATGTCTGCTGGTATCGGCGCATTCGAGTCGTCCTGCGGCGGATGCAGGTTCGTGCCCTGGATATGACGATCGGGCACGGTATCGGCAAAGGTCGGCAGGTTATGCGCGCGCACTTGAGTTACTGCCTCGAACCCAGAGGCGACCTTGATGAGAGTCGGTTCACTAAAGGCAGTCCCAAAGAAGCTCATCCCAAGTGGAGCGCCAAAGACAATTCCAGCGGGCACCTGGACGATAGGATACCCCGGCGCCGCGGCCAGGCCGGAGGTGCCAAAGATGAATTTATCGCCGTAGATAAGATCGGTCGACCACGCCGGGTTATCGGTCGCCGAGACGACGGCATCGAGGTGGAACTGCCTGATCGCGGCGTCGATCCCGTTTACCCCCGCTAGGTGATCGATCTTGAGCGCCTGGTTATAGGAAAGGCCGAAGTGCGGATCGACAAAGTTTGGGTCGAGCACAATCCGGTTCGAGATCTGGAAGATATCCTGGTTAAAGAACGGCATCTCGATATTGGCGTGAGCGATGTTGAACGCAATGGCATCGGCCAGGGTGCCGCCCGCCACCGGCACACCTACTCGAGTAGCGAAGTAAGCGGCTACATCTTCCTTAAACTCATAGAGCAGGACGAATAACTCGCCATCGGCTGATGGGAAGATGAAGCCTTGCGCGTCGAGGTCGATCACGGTCGCTCCGGCGTCGCGGAGGGCTTTCACTGCTTCCTCAAAAGCTTGCAAGACCGCCTTTGGCGTCGGGACGTTGGGATCGAATCCGTTCAATCCCACGCGGGTAAGACCGAGTGTCGCTCCCTTTAGGCCATTAGGGTCAACAAACTGAGTGTAATCCTCCGGAATATCTGTCGGCCGTGTGCGCCCGGTATGTTGCCAGCCGAGCGGAACGCCGCCGGTCGCGGGATCGCGTCCATCAAAGGTGCGGCTTTGGATAACTCCGAGCGCGGCGGCGGCATCAGCTACGGTCCGAGCATGAGGACCGACCGTATCCTGGGTGTGCGAGATCGGCACAACCCCCGCCCGACTCGTCAGTCCGACGGTAGGTTTAATTGCGACGACTCCATTGGCATTGCCCGGACAGACAATGCTGCCGTCGGTCTCGGTGCCGAAGGAGACAGTGGCGAAGTTTGCCGAGGCAGCGGCCCCGGACCCGGCGCTCGAGCCACACGGGTTGCGATCGAGTGCGTAGGGATTGTTGGTCTGCCCGCCGCGCCCCGACCAACCACTGGTCGACTCAAAGGAGCGGAAATTTGCCCACTCCGAGAGATTGGTCTTGCCGAGGATTACGGCGCCGCCGGCGCGGAGGTTGGCGGCGACGGTGGAATCCTGGAGCGCCGGATGACCAAAGAGGGCAAAGGACCCGGCGGTCGTCTGCATTTTGTCGCCGGTATCAATGTTATCCTTGAGTAACACCGGGATGCCATGCAACGGACCGAGCACCTGGCCGTGACGGCGCAGATCGTCGGCGTGTTGCGCGAGTTTCAAGGCATCGGGATTGAGCTCGATGATGGAGTTAACTCCTTCCGGGCCCTGATCGAGCGCCTTGATGCGCGCGAGGTAAAACTCGGTCAGTGCAACCGAAGTGAGTTTGCCGCTGGCCATCGCCGCTTGAAGCTGGGCGACGGTCGCTTCGTTATACTTGGTGGGAACACCGTCTTCCCGGCCGGCGAGAGCGGTGACTGTGGATGCAGTTGTGACTGCGATAAGGATGAGTTTGCTGAGTGTTCTCATGTTTTTCAGGGTTTGGCTTGGGCGATTTGCCTGGCGAGGGCCAGGCAGGTCAAAAGAAAGTGTGCCGGCGGTTTTCACGACCTGAGAGAGAGCGGCATCAAAGCCTTCGCGGCTGGGGCCGTAATCGGCTGCATCTTTGTAGCCGCAGGCCTTGAACTCGCTCCCTCTGTAGCCAGGTCGGTGAACCCGGCCGCCTTGCCCGTCCCTGTGACCCCGGCCTTGATCGACCGTGCCGCACTCTCTCGGCCCGAAATACAGTCAGTTCACAGTGTAAATCCGAATAGCTCCGTAAAGGAGGAACTACCCTATGGCAGATAACGGCGGTGGCGGCGGCAACGCCGCAGTTGTGGCGATATTCGTGATCTTTGTCATCATTGTCGCCGTGGTGCTCTTTTTCTTCGGCGGGCAATTCTTTGGCGGCGGCGGGACGAAGAAGGTCGACGTCAACATTTCAACCCCGGCCAAGAGCGGCAAACCGTAATGGGCTGAAGCCGCCGTCTCTGCGGTGGCTGGCGTTGTAGCGTGCGCTTGTCCTGCGCGTACCAAACCCGCGCCGCGCCTGCCGGGCGGCATTCATCCGCTGAGAGAGCGGACGTTCCGCGCAGCGCTTCTGGCGGTAGAATCCCCCGAGCGAGGCGCAATCTTCTTCTGGCGCAGACGGCGATTTGATGTTTCGATCGGGCAACGTGATGGAGCGCGCCGATTATTCTCTCGTTAGGCCATGAGCCCAAGCGTGGTCGAGATTCTCATCGCCGAAAATCCGACGGAGCCGCCGATCAAGGTGGAACGAGTCCGCGCCATCCCCGGCAAGGGCTTGGAAGGAGACCGTTATGCAAAAGGGAACGGCACCTTTTCACATCACCCGCAGCGCCCGGATGGCGAGCTCACCTTGATCCAAAAAGAACATCTCGACGCTTTCAGTGCTGCGACTGGGATTACCTTGTCCGGACAGGAGGCACGGCGGAATCTTGTCACCGTCGGCCTTGACCTGAACGCGCTCGCCGGTCGCAGCTTTAAGATCGGCGAAGTCTTAATCCGCGGGATTAGACTGTGTGAGCCTTGCGATTATCTGGCGAAGCAGACTTCGCCCGAAATCCTGCGCGGACTGGTGCACAAGGGCGGCCTGCGCGCCCAGATCCTCACCGCCGGCGAACTTTGCGTCGGCGACTCCATAATCGAACTTGATCGCCCTGGCCGAGATCAGTGATGCCAGCCGCATGCTATCACGGCATTCGCCGGACGATATAATTCTCTAAGGTAAGCGGCGACGGCTTCTGTGCCCATCCAACCGCCCAATAGCCGCCGGCTTGATCCGGGGCGACGCCGAAGACCTCGG
This sequence comes from Chthoniobacterales bacterium, assembly GCA_036825615.1. Lineage (GTDB taxonomy): Bacteria > Verrucomicrobiota > Verrucomicrobiia > Chthoniobacterales > UBA10450 > JAICXG01. Next base: position 38,660 of record DAISXY010000013.1, on the reverse strand, counting down.
TCGTAGGGAAACCGCGGATTTCCGGCACGGTCGCGAGCGCCCAGGCGGCGCGATTCCATTCTTCCACCAGCGGGTCATAGTTATCGCGTTCGTCCGTCCTCGTGCCGACCGCAACAACGTCAGCCGGCGAGAGCCAGGCTGCATCCGTCAGATTGGTATACTGTCCGTCCGGCATTGTAGGATTAGAAATGACCGATCAGTCACTGCCATCCCATCTCTGGATAAGCGGACGCGCAATCGCGTTCCCGCCGTCTTCATACTCGTATCCGATCGCCCAGACATCGTTGACGCCTTACCCTCGGTCGCGCGCGTGCAATGCCATTTGCGTAACAGATCTGTTACGCAATTAGTCTGCTGAGGCCCTGGCGGACTGCAACCGTGCCGGCCGAGTCACGCTCGAGGCTTGATCTCGCTTTCCCGCCTCAAAAACCAGATGACATAGATAAGCGTTGCAACCGCCGCCGGCACCATGAAGACACTCGCCTCCGTGCCGAGTTCGCCGCCGTTGAGCAGGGCCGGCCCATTGAATGTCACGTCGAGTAAATGCCCGGCCGGCGCCTGACCTCCATTATGCGTGCCGATGAGAAAGAATTGTCCAAAATCAAACGCGGCATGCCATCCTACCGCCCACCAGAGCGTGCCGGTGCGCTGCACACTCAGGCAAATCGCCAGACCAAGGACAAAGATCATTCCGATATCCATCGCGTTCTCATGCGGCTTGGTCATGTGTAAGCCGGCGAAGATCGCTGTCGTGATAATGGCTGCCGGCCAGAACCCGGCGCCTCGCCAGAGCACGCGCAGCGCGTAACCGCGAAAGAGATATTCCTCATTCAGGCCTACGAGAACATTCGCGCCCAGCCAGAGGAGCGCGAACCAGGGCAGCGCCGTGCCGGTGAGCGCGAGCCCATGCACCTGCATCGAGTCAGTTACAATCATGCCGCCGGCCACGAACACCACTACAAGCAGACCGGCCAGCGTCCCTTTCCAGAATAACGCGCCGAAAGCCTGTGACACCGGCAAGCCATAATCATCCACTCGCCGTCGTTCGAAGAACGCCGCGATCCCAGTCACGACCAGGACAATGAAAAGCCCGACCAGCTCCTCGAGGAAAAGGTTTGGCGCAGTGAGTCCATTCAGACTAACACCCAGCCGGCGGCCAAGGAACAGAAGGAGCGGCTCACGCACATAGAACTCGGCCAGCTCAATCCCGAGCACGAAAAGTAAAAAGCGCCAACCCGTCCGGAGGCCGTTCGGCCCGACGAAGATCGCGACTATCCGGGGCCAGAGGTTCCGGCCCGTTTTCAATTTCAGTGTGTCAGCTTTCAGATTGAAAAGCCCGGCCGTTGCTGCGCAGTCGTCACGGCCGCTTTGATTAGGATGCAACCTGTGACCTGGCCCAGTCAACCTCCGATGGCCCTCGAGATCACACCCTTACTGTGCACGAGCGAAAAAGATTATCGACTTTTGCGAAACGGTGCTCAGACTCGGCGATCACCCGGCCGAATCCAGGTAACCTGCAAAGCTATGGCAAACGCAATCGAAACTTCCACATCCAGTCCGAGCAATCAGGCGTTTCAGATTCTCCGCTTCGGTTTCACCGTCGCGCCGATCCTCGCCGGCTTGGACAAATTCTTCCATCTGCTGGTGGACTGGGACAAATATCTCTCACCGATCGCCAATAATGTTCTCGGCGGACACGGTCATCAATTTATGATCGCCGTCGGTATCATCGAGATCATTGCCGGAATTGGCGTGGCTGTTGAGCCGCGGATCTTCGCCTACATCGTTTGCATCTGGCTCGTCCTTATTATCATCAACCTGCTCACCATTCCCGGATACTACGATATCGCATTGCGCGATCTCGGTCTCGCGCTCGGCGCGCTTGCGCTCGGGAGATTGAGTCCGAGGTAGCTCGGTGACCGCGGCGCGATCGGTGCCTTACGCGAAGATCCAGGATTACGGATTGATCGGCGATGGCCGTTCGGCTGCCCTGGTCTCGAATCGTGGCTCGATCGATTGGCTCTGCTGGCCCCGCTTCGACAGCGATTCCATCTTTGCCGCGATTGTTGATACGAACATTGGCGGTCATTGGAGCATTCGACCAACCCGGAATGCCGCCGTGTCTCGTCGCTATCTCGGAGCGACCAACGTGCTGGAGACCACGTTTGCCGGTGAGGAGGGTAAGGTTGTCCTGACTGACTTCATGCCCGTAACCTCGGAAACGGGCAAGCGCGTGCGCCTGTGGCCGGAGCACGAGATTCTTCGGCTCCTCACCTGCATTGAGGGCGAGGTCGGCTTCACGGTTGAGTTCCGGCCCCGGCTCGATTTTGGCCTGACCATTCCGAAAATCCGCAACCAGGAAAAGCTTGGCTGGAGAATCGATCACGGCGCCGAGGCTTTTGTTTTGCGTAGCGATGTCGCCCTTGGCCAAGAGGCAGACGGATTGTTTGCTCAATTCAGAATCAAGCGTGGCGATCGGGTCGCCTTTTCATTCAGTTTCTCAAGCGAAGCGCCGGAAGTGATCCCGGCGCTTGGCGAGCTGGCCGATGAGAAGTTGCGGCTGACCCTGGAGTGGTGGGAAAGCTGGGTCGCGCAATCGACTTACCGGGGAAAATACCAGCCGCAGGTGACCCGGAGCGCGCTCGTTTTGAAACTGCTCTCCTACGCGCCGTCGGGCGCGATCATTGCGGCGCCTACCACTTCTTTGCCGGAGCGCATCGGGGGTGACATGAACTGGGACTACCGCTTTGCCTGGCTTCGCGACGCCTCCTTTACGGCGCATGCCCTCTTCGGGCTAGGTTACAAGGAGGATGCGGCGGCGTTTTGCGCGTGGCTTTTGCATGCAACCCGGCTTACACGGCCGAAGCTGCGGGTCGTATATGATGTCTTCGGCGAACGTCCCCCATCCGAGCGCACCCTCGCGAACCTGAATGGCTACGCCGGTTCACGACCGGTGCGAGTAGGAAATGCGGCCTCCGATCAGCTCCAGTTGGATCTCTATGGCGAAGTTATCGAGGCGGTATTTTCCGTCGTCGACGCAAATGAGAAGCTCGATCACGATACGCAAAAAATGCTGCGCCAATTCGGCGAATACGTTTGCCTGCACTGGCACGAAAACGATAACGGCATCTGGGAAGAACGGGACGCGCGCCGTCCGTATGTTCATTCGCGACTGCTGTGCTGGGTGGCGCTGGATCGTTTGCTCAAGATGGCCGGGCGCGGTCAAATACGCCGGCTTTCGGTGGAAAAATTCGAGAAGGAAAAAGGCCGGATTGCTGACGACATCAAGACGCGCGGTTGGAACCCCGACCTTTGCTCATATGTGCAATTCTGCGGCGGCGACTCGGTAGACGCGACCGCTTTTTTGCTCGCCTATCACGGCTTCGAAGAGGCGGCGTCGGCCCGAATGCAACAAACTCACGCCCTTATTCGCGAACGCCTCGTGCCCCGGGCCGGTCTTGTTTATCGATACGAGCAGAGTAAAACCCGCGGCGAAGGCGCGTTTGTGATCTGTAGTTTTTGGGAAAGCTGTTTTCTGACCCAGTCTGGGAAACGCGAGAAGGCGCGGGAGTCTTTCGAAGCCGCCCTGAGTTATGGGAATGACCTCGATCTCTTTGCGGAGGAGATCGACCCGCAAACTGGCGATGCGCTCGGCAATTTCCCACAAGCCTTCACCCACCTCGGGCTGATCAGCGCTGCGCTGGCCTTGCATGCCAGCGCGCCACAAGATTAGATCAACAAATGAACTGGGGCAGTTGGCTGCTGTGGGGATTTGCCAGCACGGTTGTGCTTACTTCGGTTCTGGCCGGCAGCCAGGGTGTCGGCATGACCCGGATGAACATTCCCTATCTGCTCGGCACGATTTTTACCGCGGATCGCGACCGGGCGAAGTTAATTGGTTTTTTCCTCCACTTTCTTAACGGCTGGATTTTTTCGTTCGTTTACGTCGCCGCCTTCGAACTGGTTGGAAGATCAACCTGGTGGTTTGGGGCCGCCATTGGTCTGGTCCATGCCACTTTTATCCTGACAGTGGCGTTGCCTATCCTGCCCGCGCTTCATCATCGCATGGCGAACGAACAATATGGCCCGACGGTCGTCCGCCAGCTTCAACCTCCCGGCTTTCTCGGCCGGCACTACGGCGTGCGAACGCCGATCTCAATCCTGCTCGCGCACGCCCTCTTCGGTGCCATCCTTGGCGGCTTCTATGCGATTGAATGATACCCAGACGATGCCGCCACTCATGGGCCTTGGCACTTCGGCCTCGTTCACCGACGTGCTCATAAGTATCCTGCTCACGTCCGGCGAGCCTGTTCAGTAGTCGGCCATCTCAGATGCGTGCGACGCTACTCCTGATAGCCGCCTTATGCTGCATCGCGCTTGCCGCGCGCGGCGGGTCGTCCATAGCTCCACCCAAGCTCTCACGGTCAATCCCATTGCCAGGAGTCGAAGGTCGAATCGATCATTTCGCAATCGATCAAGCGGGCGAAAGATTGTTCGTTTGTGCGCTCGGCAACAACAGCGTGGAAATTGTTGATCTTCGCGAGCGAGATCGTGTCCACGCCATCACCGGTCTCGGCTCGCCGCAGGGCATCGCTTATGTGGCCGAGTTTAACCGCTTTTTCGTGGCGAACGACAATGGCGGTCTGTTGAACATCTATGATGCGACATCCTTTCACTCGTTAGGCAAGCTCGATTTAAGGGATGACGCCGACAATGTTCGCTATGACGAAGCGGCGAAAAAGATTTACGTTGGATTCGGCGATGGCGGGATCGCGATTGTCGATCCCAGGGATGGAAAACAGCTGGGCTCGATCAAGCTTTCCGCGCATCCCGAAGCGTTCGCGTTGGAGAAAGAAGGAAGGCGAATTTTCGTTAACGTACCGAGCTCTCACCAGGTCGCAGTGATTGATCGCGACAATCGCGAGGTGATAGCGACATGGAAAACCGACTTGGCTTTCGCAAATTTTCCCATCGCGCTGGACGAAGCGAACCACCGATTATTCGTCGGCTGCCGGATGCCGCCGAAGCTCCTGGTGCTCGACACAGACTCAGGCAATATCGTAGCGAAGCTCGACATCTCCGGGGATAGCGATGACATTTTCTACGATAGCAGGCACCATCGTATTTACGTCATCTGCGGCGCGGGCGACATAGACATCATCGAGCAAACCAGCGCCGACACCTACAAACCAATCGCGAAAGTCGTGACTGCCAGCGGCGCGCGCACCGGGCTTCTTGCACCGGAACAAGACACCTTGTTCATCGCGGTCCCGCATCGTGGATCGCAGCGGGCCGAGATTCGAGTCTATGAGGTCGAATGAGCAGGACTTTTCAACTTCCTTTTTTGCCCGTGGACGCGACCCGGTTGGCGGAGACCGCGATGGCTCATTATTGGATTCCCAGCGGCGAAACAACGCGGTCAAACCGCTAGCCTAGAAAGATCCGAAAAAGCCCTGGTAGTGCCACAGTTCTATTAGTAACTCGGTGCCCCCGCAGGTTACCCGTTACTTTTCCGGTCTCCCGCGCGCTGAAATGAAGCGCTGCAGATTATCTCTTTCTGCGGCCGCCACGGCCGGTCTTGCGCGACGATTTGCTGGCGGTGCCGCGCTTCCGGGTCGGTGCTTTCGCGCTCTTCTTCGTTACGCGCTTCCGGCTGCTCTTGTTAGAGCCGCTCTTTTTCGTAGCGCGACGCGCGGAGGAGGACTTGCCGCCGCTCGATTTCTTCGCGGCAGCGGTTCGCTTAGCCCCCAGGAGCTTCGTCTTTTTGGCCGCGCGCACGGTCGACTGGGCGGCCCTGGCTGCTGTTTTGGCACCGCTCACGACCCGCCGCGCGGTGCGCTGCACATCGCGCATCACCGGTTTGCCGCTTTCGGCCCGTTTTCCCAGAACGGCTCCGACGACCCCACCGATCGCGGCCCCCACTGGTCCGCCGACGGCGCCGACGACAGCTCCTGTCGCGGCTCCCGCGGTGGATTTGCTAATCGCCGGGATCGCGATCGTCTCATCGGTGCCGGGCACGACCTTCTTGAAAGCTGATTTCTTAGCCATAGGATTTTGTTACTTGCTGGAACCGGTTTAGGGTTACCTGGTTTCCATCAAGGATTCGGCGCTCGTATGCAAGGCGGTTGGCTTTCCCGCCAAATCGCGGTCTCTACTCGCTCCAAACAAATTGCTCCTGGAGCCAATTCGCCACACAACCCCAAGTCGCGCGTCTTCTTCCTTCACAGGATCAGAACGCTGAGAGTCATTGACCGGGGCCGCCACTCCCGGCGTTCTCTGTCGCCGGCTCTTTTGGTCGATAATCTTCTTTCTTGCCGACCGGCGAAATAATCCTTAAAAGCTCCGGCTCCATATGGCTGGGGTCACTTCGCGCTTCGGTTTCGCCCCGTAATTCCATCGGACTCGCGTCATGCTTTTTAACTCGCTCACCTTTGTCGTTTTCTTCACGATCGTCGTCACCCTCTACTGGAGTATTAGCTCGTGGCAGGCACGGAAAAACCTGCTCGTTGTTGCCAGTTACATTTTCTATGGCGCGTGGAATCCGCCTTTTGCCGCGCTCCTCTTTTCCACCACAGCGATGGACTATTGGTTAGGCCGCCAGATCGCCAAGGCCAGGGATCAAGTCGCAAAACGCCGCTGGCTCGTCGCGAGCGTTTGCATGAATCTGAGCATGCTCGGCTTCTTCAAATACGGAAATTTTCTCCTCCAAAATTTCCAATGGCTCCTCGCACGCGTCGGCATCATCTATCAGCCGCCGCATCTCGACATTCTGCTCCCGGTCGGCATTTCCTTTTACACCTTCCATTCGCTTTCCTACACGCTCGATATCTATCGCGGTGTCCTGCAACCAACCAAATCCTTGCGCGACTTCGTTCTCGCGGTTTCATTCTTTCCGCAGCTCGTCGCCGGGCCGATCGTGCGCGCCGGGGATTTTTTACCGCAGCTCCTTCATCCGCCGCGGCTCAAAACCAATCAGTTCCTATGGGGCCTCGCGCTCATGACCCTCGGGCTTTTTGAAAAAGTAGTGCTGGCCGACGCGCTGCTTTCCGGGCCGGCTGATCGCATCTTCGGATACGCCGGGCCGCTCGTCGCGCTCGATTCATGGGCTGGCGTGCTTGCCTTTGCCGGCCAAATCTTCTTCGATTTCGCCGGCTATTCACTTTGCGCGATAGGTGCCGCGCTAACTCTCGGCTTTCATCTCAAGGATAATTTTCGTTTTCCTTACGCTGCGATTGGTTTCTCTGATTTCTGGCGACGATGGCATATCTCCCTTTCCACTTTCTTGCGCGATTATCTCTACATCCCGCTGGGTGGAAACCAGGTCAGACCTTTTCGCGCGGCGCTTAACCTTGTCATCGTGATGTTTCTCGGTGGCCTTTGGCACGGCGCGGCCTGGACCTTTGTCGTCTGGGGCCTGCTTCACGGGTGCTATCTTGTGATCGAGCGCATCTGTCGCGTCTCTTTCGAAGCCAAGCCTTGGGCGAGCGCGCCGTCAGTCCGAGTTCTGGCAGGTTTCGCGACTTACTTCGCAGTTTGCATTGCCTGGGTCTTCTTTCGCGCGAGCGATTTTACCGTCGCCACCCGAATGTTAGGGGGAATGTTCGGCGCGCATCCGCGCGGCGACATGATTCTTTCCACCCGCGAGCTGTTACAGATCGGCGCCGTCACCGTCGGCGTGATCGCGCTCCACTGGGCGATGCGCGAGAACACATTCGAAACCGCAGTCATGCGGATGCCATCGTGGGCCGTCACCGCGATCGGAGCAGTCATGGCTTGCGCAATCATTTTCACTCAGGGAAGCAGCAATGCCTTCATCTATTTCCAGTTTTAAGGAACGCCTTCGGCTGCCGCGCCTGTTTTTCCGCCGACCTTCGCGCGAGGAGCAGATTCACGGCGGACCGCCGCTGGAATTCGAGCGCCCGATTCCAGCCGCGCCCTGGCGCGGCATCGCGGTCGTGGTCACGATTGTCGTGATCGCCGCCACCGCCGCGTGGGAATTGTACGCGCGCTCGCTCGGTTATCTCCCGACCCTGAACGACAACGAAGACCTTTCGGCCGCAGCGCGGAGAAGAGTCGAGCCGGAATCGATCGTCATCATTGGCGATTCGCGCGCCTGGTTCGATCTCGACCTCGATGAAATCCAGAGGGGCTTGGGCAAACGCCCCATCCAACTCGCGATGCCCGGCTCGACGGCGTGGCCGGTCCTGAACGATCTCGCGCAGGATAAAAATTTTCACGGCACCATCATCTGCAGCTTCGTCCCGGCTTTATTCTTCGCGCCACCCGGTTCTCCACCAATGGTGCATGCCGAGAGGGACGTGAAACGCTTTCATAACCAGACGCTCGCGCAGCGCGCCAGTCAGTATCTCGCCATGCCGCTGGAAGAGCATGTCGCTTTTTTGAAGCCAGACGACCTGAGTCTGGAAGCGTTATTGAATAAGTTACGAATCCCGAACCGTGCCGGTGCCCTGGTGTTGCCGCGATTTCCGCCCTACTTTCAAACCGAAGATCGCGAGCGGCGCGCGCGTATGTGGGAGAAATGCGCCGAACCAGGCAGCGAGTTAGCAAAGAAGATCCAGCAAATCTGGCTCCCGCTTTTCACCCCGCCACCACCGCCTACCTATATTCCAAGAGAAGTCTTTCTGGCCGACATGGGCAAGGGCATTCAAAAGCGGTTTGATGACACCCGGGCTGCGGTCGAGAAAATTCGCTCCCGCGGCGGCAAGGTCGTTTTCGTCAGGTTCCCGCACAGCGGCCGCTTGAAGGAACTGGAGGATCGCGACACTCCGCGCGCCAGGACATGGGACCCGCTCCTGAAAACAACCGCCGCGCCCGGCATTTACTATTCCGACTTCCCCGAGCTCGCCGGATTCAACTGTCCGGAATGGTCGCACCTATCCGCCGGCGACTCAGTAGAATTCACCACGCGGCTCATCCCTCATCTTCGCACCGCCCTCGGGATGTAACGTGAGTATTACTCTTAGCTCTCGCCTCAGACCTCTCCTCTTCGACCTCAACCATTATCTTGCAAAGAAAATGTTGCCCTCAGCTGGTGCTTCACGTCCTCATTCCGTCGCGGGAGAGAGGGCATCCATGGAGCGACGCGATTTGTGAGTGACTCCCGGGCAATTGCGCGCCGAAAAGCTCTAAGGACGAAGCGTGACGTTAGGACCTCGACCGCGGTCGAGCTATTCAGCCGCTCTTAGTGTGATTTTGACCGCCGCCGCTGACCTCGCGGTTGTGCTTTCGGCTCCTGATGGGAGGCGGCGCGCAGAACGAGGTTTCGCAGGGTTGGGTAAAAAGGATGCTTCATGTTTGCGCGATAGAAGCGCTGATAACCGTTGCTCTGGGTCGCGATGAGACGCGCCGCCTCCAGCCTGGCTAACTCATCCTGCCACCGCCAGGGCGGAAGATGACTCAATTGCGCGAGCTGTCGGACATACAGTTCCGGGGACCCCGATTCGCAAAGGAAAAACGAAGGATCTCCGCACGAACAGCGGAAACCAGCCGTGCAATAGAGTCTTCTTCACGAGGGCGGCGAATTACTCGACCGCTTTAAGCGGTCAAGTCTAGAAGCTCGCGGCTGGAAGGGAGTGTTCGCCCGGCGCCTCTTCGGTTCTCGCCGCGACGGTAGCTCGCGCACGAGGGGACCGGCGTTCGCCGCCGATCTCCGCCCGCAGCCGCTCCGGGAGGTCTCGACGATGTTGTCGGCAATTTTTCGTCGCGGCAGACGACTCCGATCGGCGGTGTTTTGTGCGGCAAATTCTGAACGCGGGTCCTCCTGTAAGTGACACCGCACCTATGACGAGCATGGCAGAAATATGATGATTGTTGTCATTGCTGAGCTGGTTTGTGCTCTGGATATTGCGGTTCATGAACTCATCATTCGTCGTGCTGAAAGTCATTGAATCGATTCATCGGACCGGCCGACTCGGCTTTTTTGCCGCGCTCATGCTCTCCGTATGTCCCGGCCTTTCCGCGACGGGATCTCCGGCTGAATCGAATCGGCTGAACCCGCCGGCGAAGGACGAGATACCGGTCGCGTTCCTCATCTCGGACGGCGCGGTGGTGATCGATTTCACCGGGCCATGGGAAGTTTTCCAGGATGTGAATGTCCCGAGCCGGCAGGAGTCACCCTTCCGGCTTTACACCGTGTCGGAAACGACCAAGCCGATCCGGACGAGCGGCGGGATGCAGATCATTCCCGAATATAACCTCGCGAACGCGCCCGCACCGAAGGTGATTGTGATCCCCGCGCAAAGCCCACCGAGTGAGGCGATGCTCGATTGGATCAGGAAATCGTCCAAGACCACCGACGTAACCATGTCGGTTTGCACCGGCGCATTTATCCTTGCGAAAACCGGGCTGCTTGAGGGGAAATCGGCCACGACCTGGCACGGCGCTTTCGAGCGATTCGAGCAGACCTTTCCCGATATCCGGCTCAAACGCGGCGCGCGTTTTGTCGAGAACGGAAACCTCGCGACCGCGGGCGGGCTGTCCTCGGGGATCGATCTCGCGCTGCGTGTGGTCGAACGGTACTACGGGCGCGAAATCGCAAAGCAGACCGCCTACACGATGGAGTACCAGGGTGAGGGCTGGATGAACCCGGACTCAAACAGCGTTTATGCTGCGGCGCCCGTTTCGACGGCGGCACATCCGGTCTGCCCGGTGTGCGGAATGGATGTGGATCCGAAAGTAGCGCCGAAGTCGACTTACAAAGGGGCGACCTATTACTTCTGTTCGGAGAACGACAAGAAGACCTTCGACTCGGCCCCGGATAAGTTCGTTAGGGTCGACTCGAAGGTGTTGCGGTAGGAGTTCGGTGATTCGGAAACCAGGAAATCAGGAGATATTTACAGCCATCAGATTTTTGCTGTTCCCTGACGCCTCAGGCAGACCCCCAAGCTGAGACAACCGGGATAAGGTTGGATCGGGGGCTGATTTGCGGCGGTTTAGCGCCTCGGCAAAGGCAGATACCGAACAAGGAGCGGGGCTGGAGGATTGCATCCGCCGCCCCGGCTACAACGATCGGCGGCGTTTTCGCGGGTGACAGTGGCGCGCTATGTGGCGCTCGACTACCGACGTCGCACAGATCGGCAGCAGATGCGATCCACAGATGACGCAGATTTTCGCAGATTTTTCTTTTCTTCTAATCTGCGTGCATCTGCGTTAATCGGCGGATCGTTTATCCGCTGCCGGGGTCGGCGCCCCCGGCTGCAGCAGACCCCCCAGCGGCGGCTGATTTTTTAGCGGGTGATTAGTGGCAGCCGGCGCAGGAAATCTTAGACTGAGCGATGGCGGCTGAACCGGCGCTGCGTTGCACCAATATCGAGCGTTACCTCGGTGAGGAGGAGGAACGTGTGCATGCGCTGCGCGGGATTTCGCTTACGCTCGAGCCGGGGACGGTGCACGCAGTCGTCGGGCCGTCGGGCTGCGGGAAGAGCACACTGCTTTACATCCTCGGCTTGCTCGATCATCCCGATGGCGGCGAGGTCGTGATCGGGTCGGAGGTGGTGTCGCAGCTGCCGGATGCCGTCCTTTCGCAGCGGCGTAACGAGCTGCTCGGGTTCATCTTTCAGTTTCATTTTTTGCTGGAGGATTTTACCGCGCAGGAGAATGTCATGATCCCAATGCGCCGCCTGGGTCGCCTTACGGATAGAGAAATGCGCGAACGGGCGAACGAACTGCTCGCCGCGGTCGGTCTTGGGCGAAAGGTGACGCGTCCGAGCCGGCATCTCTCCGGCGGCGAACAGCAGCGGGTCGCGATCGCGCGCGCGCTCGCGAACGATCCGCGGGTCATCCTCGCGGATGAGCCGACTGGGAATCTCGACACGCGCAATTCCGATCGGGCCTTCGAGTTGTTGCAGGAAGTGGTGGTGCGCGGCGGCAAGGCGCTGCTCATCGTCACTCACAACCGCGGGATCGCGAGTGCGTGCGATTGGATTCACGAAATGCAGGACGGACGCATCGTTTCGACCCATCCGCGGGGGCGGGTGGCAGTGGTTTCGTGAGCACAGCCGTCTCGACCACAACTTCTCTTGCGCCCGCGGAGGTGCAGGCCGCGCCCGACCACGTCGGCAAAGAGCTGAAGCATGGGATGTTTTTTAACACCATCGCGCTGCTCGCGTCGAACTTCCGCGGCGTCTTCACCTTCCTGATCGCGCGCCTGCTCGGGGCGGCAGCGCTGGGCACGTTTCTGGTTGCCTGGGCAACGACCGACATCCTGAGCAAGATCGGCATGTTCGGGCTCGATAACGCGATCATCGCCTTCATCGCGCGCTCGGAGGCGGCGGCCGAGCACGCGCGCAGTCGGGCGCTCTTTCGCCTCGGGGCGTTGCTCGCGGTGATGCAGAGCGTGATCACGGCCGCGCTTGCGATCGTTGTCATCCAGTTCGCCGGCACGAAGCTCGGATTTCATCCCGAGGTCGTCGCCGTTCTCTCCGTGCTGCTTTGTTCGATGCCGGGGGTGAATCTCTATCGCTTCTGCACCGCCGTGTCGCGCGGGATGAAGGTGATGAAGCATGACATCTGGTCACGCGGCGTGACCGAGTCGGCGGTCACAACCCTCGCCTTTGTTGGCGCGGTCCTGCTCGGCTGGAGGACTTACGGCGCGGCCATCGCCGCGATCATCGGCACGGGCGCATCCGGTCTGGTCGCGCTCGCCCTTGCTTCCTCGCTCTTTCGTTCCGCGCCCCGCGCGCATCATGCGATTTCGTATCGGCGCGAGGCATGGCGGCTGGTCAGCTACTCGGCTTCGATCAGCGGCTACGACCTGATCAATTCTTTTATCGTTAGGCTGGATGTCATCATGCTCGGCGCCTTTATCGGCCATGCGCCGGGTGTGACGCTGGCGCGCGTTGGCATTTACGGCGCGGTCGTGGAAGTGGCGAATGGTTTGCGCAAGGTGAACCAGACTTTTACCCCGATCTTCGCCCCGATCGTCGCGAGCATGACCGCCGGCGGCGAGCAACATCACGCCGCCGCCACTTTCGCCCGCGTCTCACAATGGATGCTCTGGGTCCTGCTCCCGATGCTCGGCGTGCTCGCGCTCTGCGGCGGGTTGATGCTGACGATCTACGGCGGGGCGTTTCGCGAAGGTGCGGTCTGGCTCGATGTCGTCGCGATCGCCTGCGGCGCGAACACGTTTGTCGGGCTCGCTGAAACCGTGATCATGGTGCAGCGGCCCGGGATTAACCTGGTCAATTCCGCGGTGGCCTGTGTCGTGGCCGTGATTGCGAACGTCGTTTTGATCAAGCTCTTTGGAACAATCGGCGCGGCCTTTGGCATCCTGATTCCGTACTTGCTCCTCGGCGTTTTGCGGCATCGGACCTTGCGGCTGGTTTTTGGATGGCAACGACCCTGGACAAATGTGGCGCCACCGGTAATTGCCGCCCTGATTGCGCTCGTGCCGGCCATTCCGCTGCGGCTGGCTCTTGGAAGAATTTCCGGCGAAGTGATCTCGGCGGTGGTGTTTCTGCTCGTCTTCGGTTTGGAATGGTGGTGGTTTCATTACCGGCGCGAGCCGCGCGCCGCGCGATGAAGAAGATTTTCCTCACCGGCGCCAGCTCCGGGATCGGGCGCGCGATCGCCGAAACGCTGAGCGCCGCCGGCCACGAAATCTGGGGCACGGCGCGCAAAGCCGAGCGCGTCCCCGTGCTCCCGGGCATGCACCGGATTGCGCTCGACCTGGCAGAGCGCGATTCGTTAGGCGAAATTTTCCGTGCCGCGTTGCACGAGGCCGGGCAGTTCGATGTCGTGATCAACAATGCCGGGAGCGGCTTCTTCGGACCGGCGGAAGCGCTTTCGCCTAACGAGCTGCGGCGTTTCTTCGAGGTGCTGCTCTTTGGCCAAATCGAGCTGACGCGGCTCGCGCTCGAAGCGATGCGCGCGGAAGAGCGGGGTGGACTGATCATCAACGTCAGCTCGCTCGCTTCGCGCCTGCCGGTGCCGTTCATGGCAGCTTATAACGCCGCGAAAGCGGCGCTGGCGAGCTACACCATGTCGCTGCAACTGGAGTTGCCTAACGACAAGGTCCGGCTGGTGGATTTGCAGCCGGCGGATATCAATACGCACTTCAACGAAGCGGCGGTGAAGGCCGCAAGCGATAACAAGCGTGTGCGCAAGACCTGGGAGTCAGTTGATCGCAACATGAAGTCCGCGCCGCCGCCGGCTTTAGTTGCGCGCGCTGTCCTCAGCCTGATTGACGGGCAGAGCCCGCCCCCGCGGATCACGGTCGGTGGCTTTTTCCAGGCGCAGGTCGCGCCCTTCATTTTCCGCTTTCTCCCGCAGCGACTGCGCCTCTGGGGCCTGCGCCAATATTATGGGATCTGAAATAACTGACGCGGTCATTCTCATGGCCGGGAGCGGGTCGCGGCTGCGCGCGTCGGGAGAGAATTTGCCGAAGCCGCTGATTTCGATCTGTGGGCGACCGCTTATTTCCTACCTCGTCGAAGCGCTGGAGAAAGCGGGTGTGACGAACTTGCATGTCGTTGTCGGTCCGCATGGGCGCGAGCTACCGGCGCAGATCGCTCCCTTGCTTCCCCCGTCCATGCGGCTGCATGAGATTCTTAACCCGGAGTCACAGAAACAGAATGGGCTCTCGGTCCTTTGCGCGGACAGTCATGTGACCGAGCCCTTTCTTCTCCTAATGGGCGATCATCTTTTCGAACTCGCCTTGCTTGAGCGGCTGATCGAAGACAGCGCGGGCGATGTCCTGAATCTCGCGGTCGATCGCAAGCTCGAGACCATCTTTGATCTCGATGACGCGATGAAGGTGCAAACACGCGGCGATCAGGTGGTCGCGATCGGGAAAGACCTGGCTAGCTACGATGCGATTGATACCGGGGTGTTTCTTTGCCCTAACGAGCTGTTCAAATACCTGCGCGCGGCGCGCAAGGATGGCGATTGCAGTCTTGCTGACGGAGTGCGGCTGATGGCGGCCGATCGCCGGGTGCGCGCGGTCGATATCGGCCCGGCGTGGTGGCAGGATGTCGACACGACGGCAATGCGCGAGCGGGCCGAGGAAGAACTGGGGCGCAGGACAGGGCCAAAATCCAAAGCGCCCGTAGTTCGTTAGGCTAAGTGGAACACTGCGCGCGCCAATGGTCGAGCTGGCTGCTCGAGCGGGCGCAGCCCAAGGTGCAGGTGGCGTTGCATTCTTTGGAGGTGAAGAACTGCTCGCGCAAATCTTCCGCGGTGTACTCGAGGAGCGGTTTCGACCAGACGGTGCGGGTTTGCGAACACCAGTGCACGTTCCCGAATTCGTCGATATAAAGATAGCGGCTGCCGGCGCGGCACTTGAAGGGAGCGACGCCGTCGCGCACCAGCCGTTTGCGATAACCGGAAAAATCCATCCAGCTTTTCGGCAGCGTTTCGACGAGGCGCTGAAAGGCCTTCACCTCCTCCGGTCGCAAGTTCAGCTGTCCGTTCTGGTCGTGCACCAGCAGGACACGCGGGGTGAAGCCGAGTTTCCTGGCGAAGGCCACCACTTCCTCCGCCTCCTCCGGCGGCGCGGCGCCGATCACGCCGCTGACGGTGACGCAAAAGCGTGCGTGTTCGCGAAGGGCCAGGAGGCGGTGGCGGAGATTGTCGAGCACTTTCTCGGTCGTCGCGTTGCGCCGCACGCCGTCGATCGAGATTTGCATTTCCTGAAGCCCGGCCGCGTTCAATTTTTTGATCAGCTCAGGCCGAAGAAAAAAACCGTTCGAGATCATGCCGGTGCGGAGGAAGCCAAGCTCGCGGCATTTTTGGATCAAGCGCGGCAGCTCGGGATGAAGGGTCGGCTCGCCGCCGGTGAGGGAGATGCCGAAGGTGCCGAGCTGTTTCAGTTTTTCCAGGCGCTGGACGAGAATCTCGAACGGGATTGGCGCGCTCGTTTTGTCGAATTCGGAGCAGTAACCGCAGGATAAATTGCAGCGCCGGATGACCACCATCTGGGCCAGAAAAGGACTGAAGCGCAGGCGCGAAAAAAAGCTGAGCGACACCGGGCAAGTCTCAGCCGAGAGGTAAAGAGCAGCAAGAGAGCTTGCAAAAGGTGCTGCGATTGTTAGGAAAACGCGGTGCGTCATCATTGTCTTATTCTCGCCGAGGCGCCGGGCGCGCTCGTCGAGGTCTGTGGCGTCCCCCTGCTCGAACGGCTCCTGCGCATTCTGCAACGTTGCGGATTGAAGCGCGCGACCGTGTTATCCGATGTGCCGGAGCAGTTGCGGGCTGCCCTGGCGAAACCGTCGCGCCATCGTGCGCAAGTGGAGCTGGAAATCCGAAGCCGCGGGTGCGGCCCGGCGACGGTGGAACAGATCGCGACGGCGTGGCCTAACGAGGCCGAGAGAGTGCTGGTGATCCGTGGCGACTACGTCCTGGATTCCCGGCTCCTTCAGCTGCTCGACGAGAAAGAGCGGACGACCGCCCTGCTCGATTCCGCGCCTCCCGCCGAGCTGGAACGGCTGCTCGCTTCCGCAACGCGAACGCGGCGGGGTCGGCTTTGCGGCGCGGCGCTGGTCTCGCGCGATTGGGTTCGGCGTCATACGGGCAGTGTCGAGGCGGCGCTGCAAAGCGATATCGAGAAGGATGAGATCAGAACGGTGAACATCGCAGCGCGCTCGTGGTATCTCGCGGGCATGCGGCGCGAGGTGCGCCCGTTGTGGTTTCCCGCCCCGGGCCCGGCAGGCCGCAAAACAGCCGGGCGTTTGCTGATCAAGGGCTCACAAAAAGGCGCGCTCGATTTCCCAGCCATCGTTCATGGGCCGGTGGAAAACTTTCTCATCGGGCATCTTTCCGGGAAAAGCATTACACCGAACCAGCTGACCGGGTTGACGAATCTCGTCGCGTGGGCAGCAACCGTTCTTTTTGCCACGGGCCGCCTGGGCTGGGGCACGCTGCTCGCGCTCGCCGTCGGCGTCCTCGATGGACTCGACGGAAAACAGGCGCGGGTGAAAGTCGAGACATCGAAGATCGGAAAACTGGAACATCTGTTCGATGCGTTTTTCGAACATTCGTGGTGGATCGCGATTGCCTGGTCGCTGCAAATTTCGCACCAGCTATCTGGCGCCTTTATTTATCTTTTGCTCTTGATGACGTCGGAGGCGGTCGCGGGCTTGAGCAAGCTGAGCGTCGTCAGCGCCTGCGATCGAACGCTCGACGAGCTCGGCGATTTCAACCGGATCGTCCGGCTCATCGGCGGGCGGCGGAACGTTTACATCTGGATGTTTGCGCTTGGCTTGGTGCTCGGATTGGCGGCGGAGACGTTTGTTGCGATGGCGCTGTGGGCGGCAATCTCGGCCACCGTGCAGGTGATCCGCGCTTCGCTCGTGATTCGTGCGCATCGCACCCGCAGGGCAGCGCCGGTACTCGCGGCCGATGCTGGAGTACTTGACGCGGTGCTCACAGAAGCGATAACCGACCAATGATCTCGCTACGGCAGGCGGTGCGGGTTTTCGATCATAAACCCTGGGTCGCCCATCTCTATGTGACCGAGCAGTGCAACCTCGACTGCCACTATTGCAACGAATACGACAACTCGATCCCGCATCCCGCCGCGACCGACCTCGAGAAATGGATGGACCACATTCGCAGCCTCGGCGTCGTCCGCATCGGCTTCCAGGGAGGCGAGCCGCTCAAGCACCCCGAGATTGCGGCACTGGTTCGTTATGCGAAATCGATCGGCTTTTGCGCCGTCAGCATGTCGACCAATGGGTTTCTCCTCACGCGTGAGCTGCTCTCCGACCTCGAGAAAGCCGGGCTCGATAAGCTGCAAATTTCCGTCGACCGGATGACGCCGATCGCGAGCACGCGCAAGTCGATGCAGTCGATTCTGCACAAGCTCGATTGGTTCAAGGACTCCAAAGTGCGGCTGCAAGTCGCCGGTGTTCTTTTCAAAGAAACGCTCGATGAGATGGGGCAGGTGATCGATACCTGCCTCGATCGCGGCATCCCGGTCCATGCCCGCGTCGTCCACGATGACCTGGTTCATGGCCGCGCGATGCGTAACTCGGACGCGAGCGCGCCGATGTTGCGGTTCATCGAGCAGGAGGAAGAACTGAAACGCAACGGGCAAAAGATTCACAGCAGCTGGAATCTTTTCGCCTATGAAAAAAAGATGCTGCGCCAGGAGCCGATGGATTGGACCTGCGTCGCCGGCTACAAGTATTTCTTTGTCTCGTCGCGCGGAAAGTTCTGGCTTTGCAGCCAGGTGCGAACCGAGCGGCATATCCTGGAAATCACGCCCGAGGATTTGCTGGCCTACAACCAGAAGAAGAGCTGTCAGGCTGGCTGCGGAGTTTATTGCACGGCGGAGGCCTCGCTCGCCGTAAGTCATCCCTTGCAATATGCCGGCCGGGAACTGACTGGCATGCTCGCCAGCCGCCGCGCCCGGCGTGGCAATGGCGGCGCCGAGCGGATGCGTGACTTCGCACCGGCCGGCTCCAGCTCAGTGTAACATTGAACTGAAATTGGAGTGCTGCCCTATCTTGACGTTTTCCAAGGAGAAGGGATTCCTCTTGCTCGTGAGAACACAGGGTAAGGTACGCACCACCACCTTTGCCATCTCGATCCTTGCGTCGGATAGATCCGCTTCAGTCTGCTAGGTGGGAACGCGCGACATTCGCCGCGTCATCTCGCCGATCCTGCGTCCCAGTGCGGCGGCCAACAGAAAGAGAGCGGCAACCGGAAGGACGATAATCCAAACCAGGGCAGCGCCCGTCGCCGGTAGAATATCAGTGAGGTAACAGCTCCATCTCCGGGGACCGGCGTTGAACGACCGTAGAAAGCTCTCTTCGGCTCGAAACGAGGTTTGCATGGTGCGGAACATTTCGGGTTCGATTTTGCCTTTGATTCTTCCAAAAGAAAAAAGCCATCAAAATCGCAATTCCGACCCGGAAAACCAGCGGCAGGGCTCGGGGGCGACGCAACGCGCCGGGTTCGCAGTACCGGCCACTGGAGTCGTGTCCCTCATTCGGCAATGAGCCAAGTCGGAGAGTCAATCGAGCAATTGCGCGGTCGCCGCGGATCGAATTCGAAGATGCGATTTATGACATGACGGCGGGGGGGAAAGAACGTTGGCCGGTGTTCCGAGCGAATCGTAAACGCGAGAAGTTTCTTAAGTTATCTTGGGCGACCTGTGCGCGCGATGAGGTTTCCTATCTCCTGCCGATAGATTCGATAGGTCTTGTAACGGCGGGCGCCGATCGCGGATAGGAAACGGTTGATCAGATGATTGTTTTCCAGGGTCATACTTAGCTCGCCAGTGTAGCCGCGCTCGAGCATCGCTCCTTCAATAATCCCGAGCACCAGCATTTCGGCGATGCCGCCGCGGCGATACTTCGGCTTTACCCCGAGCGCGATCAGGCGCGCGGTCCGGATCCGGCTCTTGTAGTAAAGCAGTTTGGCGAGTCCAATCGGAACGCCCCAGGTCGTTAGGCGGCCGTTGATTTTCTTGAGCGCAACGTTGATGTCCGGCACGCAGAGGATGAAACCGGCCGGCTCGCCGTTCACTTCCGCGACAAGGGTGAACTCAGGAATGACGAGCTGCTTCAATTCTTTCGCCATGAACTGGAATTCCTTCTCGGTGAAGGGAACAAAGCCCCAGTTATCTTTCCAGGCGTCATTGTAGATCTCACGGATGCGTTCGGCTTCGGCGCGAAAATTCTTCAGGTCACCGTGGCGGATCGTGGCCGTGTGCCGCTTTTTCAGGGAGCTGGCGAGACGGCGCAGACGCACCGCAGCGTTCTGCGGTTGATCGAACCACCAGGCGTAAAAGTCGATCAGCTTTGTAAAGCCGAGTCCTTCGATCAGGGCCGCGTAATACGGTGGGTTATGCGCAGTCAGGAGAGTGGGCGGAAATTGAAAGCCATCGACCAGCAGGCCACAGACGTAGTTGGTCGAGTAATCAATCGGCCCCATGATCTCGCCTCGGTCTTTGCCGCGCAGCCAGTCAGTCGCGGCAGCGAAGAGCGCGGCCGCCACCATCGGGTCGTTGATGCTTTCGAAAAGACCAAAGCAACCCACGTTGCTGCGATGAAGCGCGTTGTAATGCGGATCGTCGCTCGCCATGATTCGGCCGACGATCTCGTCGCCACGCCGGGCGAGGAAAAGCGCCGCATCACCATGCTCGAAGAAGGGATGCTTCGACCGATCGAGAAATTCTTTCCGCTCGAGAAGGAGCGGCGGCACCCAGGCCGGATCGTCGCGGTAGATTTGCCAGGGGAACTTGATGAAAGCGTCGCGGTCCGAAGAAGAAAGGACCGGCGAGACTGCTACCGGCGCCATGCCGCGGTCGAAGCCACCTTGGTCTCGGCCGTCTCCGCCGGGCGTGAGGCCGAGCGCGTTCCGAAAACATAATCCCAGAGCGGCGAACTGACGCCGAAGCCGATCTGGTCATCCTGATAATGATGGCGGAGGTGATATTTTTTCAGCCAGAGCCAGACGCCACGTTTCATCGCGAAATGATGGGTCGCGTAATGAACCGTGTCGTAAAAGAGATAGCCCGCGAGCAGCCCGGCAAAAACCGCCGGAGTAACCCGCCCGAAGAAGAGGACAAAGAGCGCGTAGAAAATGACCGCGAGGGGGAGACTAACGACCGGCGGCATGACGAGCCGGGTGGCGTCGTTAGGGTAATCGTGATGCACGCCGTGGAGCATGAAATGGAGGCGCCGGCCCCAATTGCTTTTCGGGTCGTAATGAAAAACCCAGCGATGCATCGCGTACTCGACAAAGGTCCAGATGATGAGCCCGAGCACGAACAGGGCGGCGATTGCGGTGAGAGAAATTCCACGCGCGCCGGCGAGATACAACATCCAGGCCATAATCGGGAGATAGATGACATGCGGGGTCGCGGGGTGAACGTGGGAGAAAAACTCCATGAAATCGCTCTCGAACATGCGGAGCGACTCATTCTTGTTCGAGACGTAACGGCGTGCCATCTCCCTGCACGATGCTCGATTCTGGGCTGGCAATCAAATCCGCCGTCGCAGAGCCCTTTTCGGCGGTGGGGCACGGCGTGTTCCCCTGGTAATGCGCTGGAGACACCGGGCGAGACGCCCGGTTGCCGCACAGGCAGGGATGCCTGTGTTCCGGCATGCTACGACGGGATGCTCATCAGCTCGCGGCAGAGGCGGTTTTGCCGGCGGAGAAATTCGAGCAGGAGCAGATTGAAAAGACTGACCTCGGCGACGAAATACCAAGTCGGCCGGCGCGCGAGGAGCAGCGCGAAAAGCAGGAGCATGCGCGGATTGGTGGCGAGCAGGTTTAGCCAGCGGATGATCGGCGCGGCCGCCGCGCGATAGGCTTCGGCAATTTCCGCGCCGGGTCGCGCCATCAGCGCGCGTTTCAGTTCGCCGAGACAGGGCACGAGTAACTCCTGTTCGCGGGTGTAGTTGAGATAAAGCCGGAGGAGCAACTTTTTTCGCGCCGCCTTGCGCCAGCTCAGTGCCTCAAAGTCATGCCGCAGCGATTCGGAAAGGTCGAGCTCGGCGCGCGCTTTCTTTTCCGCGAAGAAAAGCCAGCCGTTGCGCAGATAGTCTGCGACCGCACTTTGGACGGAGTGACTCAGGCCCGCAGCCAACGCGAGCAGCCAGACCAGCTCCGAGCCGCCGCCGGCAATGTAACGCAGCGCGAGATGAACATAAATGCTGACGAAGACAAGATGATCGGCCAAACCGTCGAGCGCCCGGCCGAAGCGACTTCCTTTGTTCGTTAGGCGAGCGAGCTGGCCGTCCGCGTTGTCGAAGACATTGGCGCAGACGTGGAGAAACATGCCGGCGACGTTCAGGCGCAGATCGCGGTAATAGTAAAGATGTCCGGCCGCGATCCCGAGCACGGCCCCGGCCCAGGTTACCTGCGCGGGCGACATTCCGAGCCGGGAAAAAATCAGCGCCAGCCGGTAACCGACTTTGCGATAGAAATGCAGGTCGAGAAATCCCTCGACCGCGCGCGCCTTGTAACTGGATTCGATAGCCGGCGCTGGTTCCGAGTCGACCGGCATTGGCTGAGAAAAAGCCAGCGCGCTCAGGCGTGTTGCGCCATCAGGCGCGGCACGAGCGTGTCGGAAATGATATTGAGGGCTTCGTCGAGATCGGCGCGGGTGTGGAGGGCGGTGACACAGGCGCGGAAACAGATACGGTCGTTAGGCACGGCCGGGTAATCCACCGGCGCGACCCAGAGTCCGCGCGCCCGTAGCTCGTGGCCGAGCCGATACATTCGTTCCCGGTCGCCAATCACGAGTGGCATGACGTAGGTGGTGGAATTGCCGGTATCGATCCCGAGCCCGCGGAGCTGGGCGTGGAAATAGTCGGCATTTTCCCAGAGCTTCCGGCGCAGCTCCGGCCGGCTGGTGCCGATCTCGAGCGATTTCAAAATCGCCGCGACCACGACCGCGGGCAGCGCGCAGGAATAGACATAGGGATGCGCGTAGAAGCGCAGGTATTGCAAGGTCTCGCGCGAACCGGCAATAAAACCACCGAGCGCGCCGAAGGCTTTTGAGAAGGTGCCGTAAGTAAGGCGAATGCGGTCTTCGACTCCAAAATGCTCGGCCGCGCCGCGCCCGTGCTCGCCGCAGGCCAGAATGGAATGCGCTTCATCGACAAACACGCTCGCCCCGTGGCTCTCGGCGACGGCGATCAGCTCCGGCAGATTGCCGAAATCGCCGTCCATCGAATAAATGCCCTCGATCACGACGAGCTGACGGCGTCCCTTGTTTCGGCCTAACGACACGTCAAGCGACTTTGCGTCGTTGTGCTCGAATTTTTCCGAGCGACAGCGCGAGAGGGTGGCCCCGTCGCGGAGGCTGAGGTGGGAGCGATTATCGAGCACCGCGACATCGGTCTTTCGCAGGAGCCCGGAAATCGTCCCGAGCGCGCCGCCGAACCCGCTGTTGAAGAGCATGGCATCTTCGCGGCCGAGGAAATTTGCGATTTTGCGTTCGAGCTCGCGGTGCAGGTCGGTCATTCCCGAGAGCATGGGCGAGCCGCAGGCACCGACGCCGTGGGTGCGGAGCGCCTCGTGCGCGGCGGCGACGACCTCGGGATGATTCGCCAGGCCGAGATAATTGTAGGAGCAGAGATTGATCACCGGCTGCGGCTTGCCGGCGTAGGTGATGGTGGTGCGCGCTTCGGCCGCGGCTCGGAGTTCCGGTTCGTAAAGCTCGACGGCCCACGCGCCGGCCTGCATCCAGCGAGTAAAACTCGGCGGCGCTTCGAGCGGGTCGCGCCCTTCGCCGGCGAGGAAATTTCCAAGGCTGAGGTCGGCCGGGTTATCGCTCATAAAAAACCGCGCCGAAAGAAAATGGGCGCGGTCCGCTGGGTTGGAATGGGATAGTCTGGTCTTGCAGATTATCCATGTTCAGGTTGTTCTTGTCTCGAAAGTGCATCCTTTGGTGTATCGCGGCGGCCCCTTCTGTCGCGCCGCGATTTCCCATTCGGGGCCGCAATGTTAACGCGCTGCTGCACGGCGACAAGCATTAAATCGCTTCGCTCCCTGTCATTCCGTCCCGCCGTAGGAGCGCGATGGATCTCGCGAGTATCCCAATCCGTTGACCGGCACCAGCCGGGTAGAATGCCGCGAGATCGAGTTTAGCGGCGAAACATCAGAAGGTGTCCCACACCATTCCGCGCCAGCTGCCGGGTCGGACCTTTGCGTCGACTCGGGAATCGGCTTGCGCTCGCCTGATTAAGGCTTGAGCTCAGCGGAACCAGATTCCTAGGCGAGACAGCTACTGCGCCGGCGATTTATTCCCCAATGAACTCCGAACAAAGTCACCAATGCCATACCGAGCAAGAGGGCGGTTGTTCCCGAATCGGGCAAAAGCACCAGCTGGTCCTGAGCTACCCTGGTATGCGCCGGGTCGCCCCAGAGATTCAGCACCCCGACACGATAAAAGCCGTTGTTGTCCATTGAGTAGTTCGGGAGCGCCAGAACGTCGTTCCTGAAAATATTCCCGGCGCCGGGATCGCTGGCTTCCCCCTCGAGCCACCAGATCGTCGTCTGGAGAGCTGCGGCACTGGCGTTACCCCCGCTGCCGATCGAATAGTCGTAGCCTGCAAGAGTGCCGTGGGCGAAGTTCAGATAGAGCCACGCTGTGCCGAGCGAAATCGGGTCGGGATTGCCGCCCGATGCGCCGCCGTTTATAGCCGCCTGGCTGATTCCGTAGTAGTAGGTAGTGCCCGGATTAAAGAATTCGTTTGTTTCAATGCAAAATGTTTCAAACCCTCCGCCCGAGATGGTGCTCGCCGCGTAGCCCATCGCAATTGGGCGGAAATCCGCTGACGAAGCATTGAATTCGCCCCCGTTGCCGGCGTGACGTGTGCCGTAATCGAGCTTCAACTGCATGGTGACTCCGAAAACGTCAGGCTGAGAAGCCGTCACAAGCGCGATCAAAGCAAGCGCGAATAAGACTGGTCTTGTCTTCATAATTTTGAGTGTCGCGGCAAGTAAGCAGGCGCTATGCCACCAACGGAAAATCTCTGGCTAATAGCTTTGTCGCAAGTAGATTACAATAATTAATGCTCGATTGACCTGGCAAAAAAGCCGCGTCAAACCGTCAAGACTTGCGACGGCAGCCGGATGTGCCAATGCAACAGCCTTCGAGGCAAGAGTTAATCGCCGGCCTTCAAAGAAAAAAGGCAGTCAATCAGCTTGTCCTGCACCGGGGGCAGCCCTCTCGCGGAGGAGAGGCGCACGCGCGCAGCGCGGCTGTGGAGGCAGCCTAATCGCCTCGAACAACAAACAGGTGAGCCCCGTTAGCCCTATCCTTCGTAGGGCGAGGGGGGCTGCTCGAGCGCGGTTTTCAAAACCTCATCGACCGTCTCGACCGGCACGAATTCAATCTTCTGTTTCGCTTCTTCGGGAATATCCACCAGATCTTTCTCGTTCCCTTTCGGAATGATCACCGTCGTGATCCCGGCGCGCATCGCCGCGAGGCTTTTTTCCTTTAATCCGCCGATCGGCAAAACCAGCCCGCGCAGGGTGATCTCACCGGTCATCGCGACATCGGAGCGCACCGGCGTGTTGCTGAAAAGTGAGGCCAGCGCGGTAAACATCGCCACGCCCGCCGACGGACCATCTTTCGGCACTGCACCGGCCGGCACGTGCACATGAATGTCCATGTCGCGAAAATCTTCCGGCTTGAGATGCAGTTGCCCATCTCGGCTTCGCACCAGACTGAGCGCCGCCTGCATCGATTCCTTCATCACGTTTCCAATCTGGCCGGTGAGCGTGACGTTGCCCTTGCCCGGATAACGTGTCGCTTCGATGTGCAGCACTTCGCCGCCGACCGGGGTGTAGGCGAGCCCGGTTACGATTCCAGGTGCGTTGGCCGTAAGCTTTGTGTCGTGAATGTAACGGATCGGGCCCAGCATCTCGCGCACGAGGTCGGGCGTGACTGTCACGTGTTCGGTTTTGCCGCGCGCGACCTGCGCCGCGACCCCGCGAATGACCGCACCGATCTGCCGCTCGAGCTCGCGCACACCGGCTTCGTGCGTGTAGGAATCGATCACGAAAACCAGCGCTTCCTCCTGCCATTCACATTGTTCGGGTTTAAGCCCATTCTCCTCGAGCTGGCGCTTGACAAGATAACGCCGCGCGATCTCGAGTTTCTCGCGCTGCGTGTAGCCGGGGAGATGAATGATTTCCATCCGGTCGCGCATCGGCTCAGGCACGCCTTCGATGTAATTGGCGGTCGCGATGAAAATGACCTGCGAAAGATCAAAGGGCACATCCAGGTAGCGATCGACGAAGGAAAAATTCTGGCGCGGATCGAGCACCTCGAGGAGCGCGCTCGCCGGGTCACCGCGAAAATCGGCGCCGAGTTTGTCAATCTCATCCAGCATCATCACCGGGTTGCGCGTCCCAGCGCGGCGAATCTCCTGGATGATGCGGCCGGGCATCGAGCCGATGTAGGTGCGACGATGACCGCGAATCTCCGCTTCATCGCGAATCCCGCCGAGACTTAGCCTGACGAACTTGCGCCCGAGCGCGTCCGCGATCGATTGCCCGAGGCTGGTTTTGCCCACGCCCGGCGGGCCGAGAAAACAAAGGATGGGGCCATGCCCCTCCGGGTTGAGCTTGCGCACGGCGAGATATTCGATCAGCCGGCGCTTCACTTTCTCGAGATCGTAATGGTCGCGATCGAGAATCTCCTGCGCCTTGTCGAGATCGAGATTGTCCTCACTCATCTTCGACCAGGGCAGCTCGGCGATGGTTTCGATGTAGGTCACAATCACGGAATAATCCGGGCTCGCCTGCGGGATAAAATCGAGCCGGCGCAACTCGCGCTCCGCCTGCTCCATGACTGCGGGCGGCGGCTTTGCTTCCTCGAGTTTTTGCCGAAGCTGCGCCCGTTGTTCTTCCGCGCCGCCTTCTTCGCCGAGCTCTTTCTGGATCGCCTTCACCTGTTCGCGCAGGTAGGCGCGGCGCTGCGCATCGGTGAACTGCGACTGCACATCCTGCTGCAACTTTTGCTGGATCTGCGCAATCTCGAGCTGCGAAGAGATGCTGGCCTGGACCGTATGGATTCGCTTTTCGAGGTCGTTCTCCTCGAGGATCGCCTGCTTTTGCGCGACCTCGATGTTGAGGTTCGGCGCGAGAAAATCGGTCAACTGCTCCGCGTCCTCGAGACTAAGGACGATCGCGCGCGCCTGCTCCGGCACATCGGGTGAAAGCTCGAGTAAGCGCGCCGCCGAATCGCGCAGGTTGCGAAACTCGGCTTCGAATTCCTTCGTCTGCGGCGCGGGCGACACATTGATCACCTCCACCTCGGCGCGGAGATAGGGAGCGGTCTGGGTGATCTTGCGAATCGCGAACCGTCGCAGCCCCTGCGCGATCACGACCACGTGTTTGTCGGATTGGCGCAACAATTTCAAAACCATCACCGCCGTCCCGACGTGATAGAGATCGCCGATCTGCGGCTCCTCTTTCGTTTCATCCCGCTGCGTCACCAGCCCGATGATCTTGCTTTGCGGCAGGGTTTCGTTGAGCAACTGGATCGACGCCGGGCGCTCGATGTTGAGCGGCGAAATCGTGCGCGGAAAAACGACAAAGCCGCGCACCGGCAGAATCGCGAGCGTGCCGGGGACCGGCGGCGTTTCGCTCATTCCGCCGATCTGGCCGGCCTCGGCCGAGACGGCGGGATCGGGCTGCTCCGGTTGCAAAGTCTCGAGCGGGTTCTCGTTCATTTTTCGAAAGGCAAAAGGATCCAGAGAAAGCCGTTGCGCTGCTCGGCTTTCGCTTCAGCGACGTTGACCGCCCGCGGCAGATCGATGATCCGCTCGAAAGGCCCGTAATCAATTTCGAAAGCAATCATCTGCACCGCGCGATCATCCTCGTCCGATGGCTCGGGTGGGGGACGCGTCCCGCGAATCACGACCCGCTCCGGCTCGACCGTGAGGTCGACCTGCGAGCGATCGATCCCGGCCAGCTCGACGCAGATGCGCAGGCCCTTGTCGCACTGGAACGCGTTGATCGCCGGCTGCCAGCGGAAGGGTCCCGGTTCGATGAATTGCAAGCGGGTGAGCTGATAAGTGACATCGCCGAGCGTCTCGTGCAGCCAGCGCAATTTGATTCCGCGGATCGTATTCATGGGTCTTGTGCGTAATGTAAACAACGCGGGGCGCGCGTCACCTGAGCGTCTCGCGATCGGAGGAGATCAGCATGAATAACAAGATCGCTCTCGTCACGGGAGCCAACAAAGGCATCGGGTTTGAAACCGCGCGTCAGCTTGGGAAACAAGGCATGACCGTTCTGCTCGGCGCGCGCGACACGAAAAAAGGCGAGCACGCCGCCGCCAGATTGCGCGATGAAGGACTCGACGCGCAGGCGATTGCGCTCGACGTCAGCAACTCGCAAAGCATTCGTGACGCGGCCGCGCGGGTCGAGCGCGAGTTCGGGCGGCTCGACGTTCTCGTGAACAACGCCGGCGTCATGCTCGACGCGAAGAACAAGAAGCCGAGCGAGCAATCGCTCGAGACCTGGCGAAAAACCTTCGACACCAATTTCTTCGGCTTGATTGAAACCACGAACGCTTTCCTGCCGCTGCTGCGCAAGAGCGATGCCGGCCGGATCGTGAATCTCTCCAGCAATCTCGGCTCGATCGAGTATCACGCCACGCCGGGCTCGCCTGTCTACGAGAGCAAAAGGACACCGGCCTACAACGTCTCGAAATCGGCCGTGAATGCTTACACCGTGCAGCTCGCTTATGAGCTCAAGGACAGCAAGATCAAGGTGAACGCTGCGTATCCCGGCTGGGTCAAAACCGAGATGGGCGGCGAAGGCGCGACGATGGAACTGGAAGAAGGAGCGAAGACGAGCGTCGCGCTTGCGACCCTCGGCGAGGACGGACCTAACGGCGCCTATCTTCATTTGGGCGAGCCGCTGCCCTGGTAGCAATTAGATCGGACGATGAAAACTCTTTTGAAACCAATACGGCAGCGTTCGCCGCGAATTGTGCCGCTTCTGAGCGAAGGCTTTGATTCGTTAGGGCGCAGTGGAGCGAGCGCCTCGCAGGACGCGCAACTGCTCGACGTCTATTCCCAAACCGTCGCCGCAGTCGTCAGGCGAGTCGCACCCAGCGTTGTTAACATTCGCGTCCTGAGCGGCGCGCGCGGCGCGGGCGGCGGCTCCGGGTTCATTCTCTCCCGCGACGGATTCATTCTTACCAACAGCCATGTCGTCCACGGCGCGCGCGAGCTCGAGGTCACCTTGCACGACGCGCGGGTTTATCCGGCCCAGCTTATCGGCACCGATCCCGAGACCGATCTCGCCGTGATTCGAATCGACGCCGCCGAGATTCAGCAGGTGCGCCTCGCCGATTCGGCGCAAATTCAGGTCGGGCAGATCGCGATCGCGGTCGGCTCGCCCTATGGATTTCAGCAAACCGTCACCGCCGGAATCGTGAGCGCGCTCGGGCGTTCGATGCGTTCCGAGTCGGGCCGGTTGATGGATGAAATCATCCAGACCGACGCCGCGCTCAATCCTGGCAACTCCGGCGGCCCGCTCCTCAACAGCGCGGGCGAAGTCATCGGCGTAAACACCGCCGTCATCCTTCCGGCGCAGGGGATTTGCTTCGCGATCGCAAGCAACACGGCAAAGTTTGTCGCCGGGTGGCTGATCAAAGATGGCCGCATCCGGCGCAGCTCGATCGGCGTCGCCGGCCAGAACGTGCCGCTGCATCCGCGCGTGGTCCGTTTTCACAAATTGCCTAACGACCGCGGCGTGCTCGTGCTCGAGGTCGAGCCGGGCAGCCCGGCCGCGCTCGCCGGACTTCGCCCTAACGACACCATCGTCGGATTCCAGGGCCAGCCGATCGCGACCGTGGACGACCTGCACAAGCGGCTCGTCGCGGCGGCGATCGGGGTGCCGTCGCCGCTCATGTTCCTGCGCGGGACCGAGAAACTTTTCTGCACCGTCGTGCCGCGCGAGCTTTCTGCCGTCGCGCGTGCCGCCGGCAAACGATCGAATTAAGAAGCAAGCGCAAGATGAACGAACCAATCAACATCAACGAAGCCAGTTTTGAGAAAGCCGTGTTGCAGTCGCCGGTCCCGACCCTGGTGGATTTCTGGGCCTCGTGGTGCGGCCCGTGCAAAATGATCGCGCCGCTCCTCGACGAGATCGCGCGCGAAAACGAAGGCCGCGTTCGCGTCACGAAGGTGAACATCGACGACGAACCGGCCCTCATGCAGCGCTTCAACGTCCGGGCGGTGCCGACGCTGCTCTTTTTCCACGGCGGCCAATTGAAGGACCAGCTCGTCGGCGGCGTCGCGAAAAGGGCGATCGTCGACAAGCTCAACCAGCTCGCGCCAGCCTAGGAAGTCCGGCGTGTCGCCCGACTCGGCCGACAGCGCTCGTTAGTGGCACAGGCATATTGCCTGTGGGGCTACCGGGCGTCCCGCCCGGTCGCGTACGCCGGCGTAGTCGCCGGCGAGGTGCCGCCAGGGCCGTTGCAGGCAGCCCCTCTGCACTCTGCGGCAACGGCAGTGCAGCCTTCGATTTCCTTCAGGTTTCTGTTCTCAGAGTTTCAGCTTTTCCGGAATGCCGCTCTGGAGTTCGCGGCAGCGTCCGTGGCCTCGCCGAGCAGCCGCTCTGCAGTTTGCCGCGGTGTCAGTGGCCTTGGGGGCAGTCGCTCTGCACTTTGCGGCGACATCAGTGGCCTAGGCGAGCACCCAGTCGGGACTTTGCGGCAACGTCACGGCAGTTATTCCATTTTATTTCAGCTTTTCGAAAGCCGGGCCGTTCCTCGTCGCCTTTGGACGCATGACTGCGCATAACCTCGTCGCCTTTGGACGCATGACTGCGCATAAGCGATATCCGGGTGCTGAAGCCCAACTGAACCGCCAGAAGGGAAGATCGCTTGCAGCAAACAGAGTCAAAAGTTTTAGAAAAAAAGCTTGCCAGCGGAAAAAGCACTTGCTGAGATCCGCGCTTTCAGTTCCCGAATGCGTCTCCTGAGTCCCGCTCCGCTCACCCAACATCTGCATATGAAAATAGCCCTGCCAGTCCTCTACCTGAGGCTGCTTTCCAGTGGTTGCGCAACGACCGAAAGTCCACCGCCGAGCCAACAGCACGCTGCTGCTACGGGGCATCAATCCATCCGCCCAGCAACGGAGAAAACAGAGTATCCAAAATTCGCCCGCGTCGCGGCATGACCACTGCCCAGGTGCGCAAAATCTATGGTGATCCAGATGACCAAAAGGAGACCTCTCACGGAGAGACTTGGTTCTACTTGGTCAACAGGGGCCATTACTCCATCCCATACTATTTCGACAAACCGCGAACTGCGACCTTCAGATTCAACGAAGACGGCATTCTGACGGATTCGAATACAATCGGGAGGATTAGCTGGTCACACGACGAACCGATCATCGTATCCATGCGGCGGAAATTCGGCTTATCAACACTGATGAAGAGTTCCTGGGTGTTTGTTTTCCTTATTCTCGGTTTTGTGATCGCTTCGGCCCAGGCGGAGAATCCGCCGGTGCCCCGGCCTCGCCCCGAAATCGCGATTTTTGCTGGCGGCTCCTTTCGCTTCATTCAACCTGCATTCGATAAGACCCCTGGAGTAATCAATACCGTAGTCGGCTATTGCGGCGGAACCGAGCCGAGTCCGACATACGAGACGATCAAATCAGGGAAGACGAAATACCGAGAATCGATCGAGATTACGTACGATCCACTAGTGATTTCTTTCGAGCAGTTGCTCGATATCTACTGGCGGCAAATCAACCCGACCCAGGCGGATGGTCAGTTCACCGACATCGGGCCAAGCTATCGGGCTGCGATTTTTTGTCAGAACGAGCAGGAGAGGAAACTCGCTCTCATCTCGAAGGAGAAACTCGCGCGTTCCGGCAAATTCGATAGCCCAATTGTCACCGACATTTTGCCAGCCACGAAGTTTTATCCGGCGAAGGCGGAATACCAAAAATATTACGAGCAACACCCGGCGCAATTCGCCGCCTTGGAAGAGGCGTCCGGCCGCACTTCGTTTCGCAAGAAGAAATGGCCGGAGCGTTAGTAGGGCGCTCGGTTAAAGCAGATGATACAGGGTGATTTGATGAATTATCTTCGCGCGGACGGGGCTTACTTTTTATGCAGATCTTCAGGATCGCGAAGCCTAAACAGGAAACAGGGTTTTCAACACGCTATCAGTGAATCGGTAACCCGTAAACGTGACCGGTCTAGACACTCGCCGCCGCCTTCAATTGGCAGCCACAACTTGGGTAGTCAGCGACAGCATGAGCCGCGTTGCATGGATAACCGCAGGATTCAATTGGGAACGCCATGAAGAACAAACTCGGTTATTCTAGCAACAGCACATTACGCCTTGCCTTTGTCATGTTGGGGCTGACGTTCGCCATCTTGCGCATCGCCGTTTCCCAAGAATCGAGGTCTCTGGCCGCGCAATCCTCATCACCCATACAGCTTTATCCGGTAGACCCGTGGGCCGCGGACGAAGCTGTGTCGCCCGAGCGGATTCGGCAAATCAGCGGACCAGGCGTTTCGCTCGATACCGTAAACTGGACGGCCATCGGGCCCGGGCCCCTAGCCACAGGTGGATCTAATGGAAATGTGAGCGGCCGCATCACCGGCATCGCTGCGCACCCGACTGACGCGAACACGATTTACATTGCAGCTGCCGGTGGCGGGGTGTGGAAGACCACCAACGGCGGGAGCACTTGGAATGCGCTAACTGATACACAGGCTACCCTATCGATGGGAGCAATCGCAATCGCGCCGAGTAATGCCAATATGCTATATGCGGGCACCGGAGAGGCAAATAACTCGCTGGATTCGAATTTCGGACGCGGGATTCTGGTCTCGACCGATGCAGGCGCAACGTGGACGCTGCGAACCGGGCCTGGAGGCCTGTTCAGCAATTCGCGGGTAACGGTATCGAAAATCGCTGTCGATCCTACCAATGCGAATACTGCTTACGCTGCAGTGGCCGACTTGGGCAACAACGGAGTGATCGCGGCTGGCACCACCGGTATCTTCAAGACAACTGATGGCGGCGCGAATTGGACCAATGTGACTGCCGCAGACGGCAAGGATTCAACTTATCCTTGGTCTGATGTTGTTATCGATCAAACGACTCCCACGATAATTTTCGCTGCTCATGGTTACCTTTGGGGTCACAGCGCCAACGGGGTCTACAAATCAACAAACGGAGGCACCAACTGGAGTTTGCTGGCTAATGCTCCAAACGGCGCGAGTGAAGGTAGATTCGCCATCGCGCTGTCTAAGAGTAATCATCTGGTCCTCTACGTAACCACGAGCAGTCCGTCAAGCTTCGCCCTGTCGAAGATCGTGCGGAGCGACGACGGTGGCAGTAGTTTTACTAGTCTGACCGCCGGCACTCCTAATTACATGGGGGCGCAAGGATGGTACGATCTTACTGTAGCGGTCGATCCAAGTAATTCCGCGATCGTCTACGTGTCCGGAGGGGCCGGCCCAAATAGCATTCTGAGATCCACGAACAGCGGCGCAACTTGGACGGATATCTCCTTCGCAGCGGTTACGCCGCATGCGGACCATCATGCCGCGGTCTTCGACGCCAATGGCCTCCTCCTGGACGGTGATGACGGCGGCATCTATCGCTTAGCCGTGCCCACCGGCCCTACCTGGACCAATCTCAACGGAAACCTCCAGACAATCCAGTTCGAGGGCGTCGGAGTTCATCCCGCCAACGCCAATAGCGCCATTGGAGGCAGCCAAGACAACGGCACTGAAATCTATACCGGCTCTACGCTCTGGTCAGAGACAGATGGCGGCGACGGGGGTTTGGCAAAGTTCAGCTTCACCAACGGCACGCGCGCCTATCATATTGCTCCAGTGGCGAGTTTCGGAGCGGCGGCTTTTTTTAGGCGCTCCGATAACACCGGCGTGACTTGGGCCAGCAAGACCACCGGTTTTGTTAATACCAATACCTTTCAATTCTACCCGCCGTTTGTTGTTGATCCCGGCAATGGAGACCGACTTCTAACTGGGGGCGATCGAGTGTACGAGACCACTAACGCAGCTGACCTTTGGATACCGATCAGCACGCCGGGAGTCGGTGGTTGGAATCCGAGCGGTAAGTATGTAAACGCGATTGGCCTGGCGCCTTCGGATGCAAACACGGTCTATGCCTCAGTGCATGCCGGCGGCTTCGGGCCGACCGACATCTTCGTCAGCACCGACCATGGCACCAGTTGGACGCAGCGGAATCTCCCAATTTCAGGGATTGTCCAAGACATCGAGGTTGATCCTGCAAGTAATCTCACTGCCTATGCGGCCATCGCCTCCTTCACGAGCGCAGGCAACGTTTATAAGACAACCAACGCCGGCGCCATCTGGACAAACATCAGCGGTAATCTGCCGAGCGCGCCTGTGTGGTCACTCCAAGTCGACTCAGCCACCGGCGCTATTTATGTCGGAGCCGAGGATGGTGTCTATGTCACAACCAGCGGCGGAATCACTTGGACGCGCCTGGGCATGGGGCTGCCGGACGCGCAAGTCTATCAAATTCATTTTAACAGTAGCCTCGACATCCTGGGGGCCGGAACGCATGGTCGAAGTATGTGGCAAATCTCAACCAGTGGGAGCGGAGGGGCGCCCGATCCACCGGTGGCCAATCCAGCGACAGGTGTGACGAGTGTGAGCTTTGTGGCCAACTGGAGCAGCGCGAGCGGTGCCAGTGGATATCGCCTCGATGTCGCGACCGACATTGACTTCACGCACTACGTGAACGGGACATTCCTTTACCAGGATCTGGATGTCGGCAATGTGCTCAACAGCGCTGTCGGCGGCTTAGACCCGAACACGACCTACTACTATCGAGTTCGGGCCTACAACAGCAACGGAACCAGTGGCAACTCGAACGTCATCACTGTCACAACCATCTTGCAGTCGACTCCGACGCCAACTCCAACTCCGACCGCTACACCAACTCCCACTGAAACTCCAACGCCAAGCCCAACACCCACTCCGACGCCGACAGCAACACCAACGCCTACGGAGACCCCGACGCCCACTCCGACTAGCACGCCAACACCGACTCCGACCGCAACGGTCACTCCCACGCCGACCCCAACTCCTACGGAAACGCCTACACCCACAGCCACGCCGACTGCCACACCTACGGCAACACCAACAGCTACTCCGACGCCAAGTCCGTCTCCCACTCCAACTCCGACAGCTACTCCGAGTCCCACAGCCACCCCCACAGCCACTCCGACTCAAACACCGACACCTACGCCCACTCCCACTCCAACCGCGACTCCAACACCTACCCCGACGGGCGCGGATCTGGGTCTTGCGCTTTCGGGCAGTCCGAATCCCGTCGGAATCGAAGGCAGCGTGGTTTATACCGCCTCAATCACAAACCTTGGGCCTTTCACGGCCACGAGCGTTTATCTGAGCGAGACCGCGCCGCCGGACTTCTTATTCCAGAACATTTCCTGCGACGGAGGCTGCGTCGCGAATATCGTCAATCAGTCAGTAAGCGTTTTATTAGGGGATGTACCAGCTGGTACAACACGGCATGTTTATCTTACAGAAAAGCCTCTCCTTACCGGGATGTTCACGATTACGGGCAACACCTACAGCACGTCCACGTCGGACCCAAATCAGTCGAACAATTCTGCATTGTTCACGTCAACGGTTCTTCAGCCTACGCCCACGCCGACCCCGACACCGATCGCGACTCCAACGCCAACCCCAACGCCTTCGCCAACCCCACAGAGCTTAAAAAACATTTCGACTCGCCTGGGTGTGGGCACAGGGGACAATGTCTTGATTGGCGGCTTCATCATTACCGGCAATGCCCCCAAGAAGGTGCTTCTGCGCGCGATTGGTCCGTCGCTAAGCGGTTTCGGGCTGGCCGATGTGTTAGCCGACCCTGCACTGGAGTTGCACAAGCCAGATGGAACGGTCGTGACTAATGACAACTGGAAAGACACGCAGGAGGCGGAGATCGAAGCGACAAAGATTGCGCCGACCGACGATCTGGAACCAGCCATTCTTGTCACGCTCGATCCCGTAGACCCGGCGTTGCCGGGAAGCGGCGCCTACACTGCAATCGTGAAAGGAAAGAATGGTGGGACCGGTGTGGCCTTGGTCGAAGTCTACGATCTGGATGAAGGAGCTGATTCGCAACTGGCCAACATCAGCACGCGCGGATTCGTCCAAGGGGGCGACAATGTGATGATCGGCGGCGTCATTATCGGCAAGACCAGTGAGGTGTTGTTGCGGGCGATCGGGCCTGAGTTGACGCAATTTGGAATCTCCAATGCGCTACAGGACACGACTCTCGAACTGCACGACCAGGATGGAGTACTCATTACCTCGAACGACGACTGGAAAGAAAGCCAGCAGGCTGAGATCGAAGCCACGGGGATTGCACCGAAGGATGATCGGGAGTCAGCGATTCTGATGACACTGCAACCGAGCAGCTACACCGCCATTGTGCGCGGGAAGAATGACACCACGGGAGTGGCATTGGTCGAGGCTTACCAGTTGGGCAACTAGTCTTCGCCCCGGCAAGGGGCAACAAAACAGGTGTCAGTCTATGATTCTCGCTGTTTTTTCATTGACGATGCCGTCATTGGACTCTCAAAGGAGCGAGAATCACAGGCTGACACCTTGGAAGCTTCGCGCCGAGCAAGCCTCGAAGCCGGGTTCGTTTGCGACGCATCAGTGGCGATTTAGGCGAGATTCTAAAGCTGACACCAGCGCGCCTCGCGTTTTCTCTTGTCACGGCACGTATCTGCGCTCACCCTCGCCCCCAGCCATAAAGTCTAGACCGCTAGCCCATGATCAAAAAAGACCGGGTTCCTGTGCCAGAGGCTGTTGCTACTGTGCTCATGTTCAGGTCAGACCGAACGTGTTGTGTATGCCACGACCGCGGACAACCTATCCAGATTCATCATATAGACGAAAATCCCAGCAATAACAATCCCGATAATCTGGCAGTCTTGTGCCTTCACTGCCACGACGAGACACAGACTAGAGGTGGCTTCGGGCGCAAGCTGGACCGGGCGCAAGTCGTACATTATCGGGACGACTGGCATCGTCGCGTTACTGTGCGCAGGGAAGCCGCTGATAAGATTGCATTAGCCCGGGAGACCGGCTACGCACTCGCAATCACGCCAACACCCACGCGCGGAGACGCTTTGCCAGATACACGGAAGCTCACCAACTACATCCAGACACTTCCTGGTATTCTTAAAGATATCTACCATCGTGCGGAGCCGAAATGGAATTCCGGCAACACACCCCAGATGAAGCGAGGGTCTTCGGATGTGATCGACGTGCTAGAGCAGATTTTGGTCACGTTGGCATCCTGGTATCCGCAAAATCACTTCGCGGCGATTAAACCGGAGGACTACATCAACGCGGTTACAGCATCCCGATTCGTGTGGCACCGGGCGCACCTACAACCCAAGGGCATCGGCACTCTAGGTGCTGGATTTCTCGGGACGATCGCCGGAGGATGCGTTATGGACGACCTCCAGCGTATGGTCTTAGACGTGGTTTCGTCATTGTCCGAATTTCTAGACGACTTCGATTTCACACAGTGGAAGCAACGATGGGATTCGGCTTGTGAAGCATCACAACTCGACGCTCAACTGAACACGCCGCCGTCCCTCACATTAGAGCGCGCCGATGTCGTTCTACCCGAAAACTACGCCACCAGGATTTTGGGGCGCTGGTTGGGCCCGCGAAAATACGTCACCTTTTACGCCGATGGCCGGTGGGGCATTCAAAGAAACGAAGATGCCCCGACCGAGATCGATGGCCGGCGATGGCGAATTGAAGGTGACAGACTGCTGCTAACATTTAAAGGACATACGCAATTAGTGACAACAGAGTGCAAAATTACGTCGTTTACTACAAAACGATTCATTACCGAAGCCGGTGGTGATAAGAAAATCTTCGACTGGGCACCTTGACCATTGCATACCTAACGAAACGATAGAGCCAAGCTCGCCCGACGTCCTCATGAGTTTATTACCGTTCAACCCTCAATTTCCAGCCTACCGGCGCTCTCGGCGACCTGGTGGGCGCGATATCTGGACCGCCGCATCCAATACTCAGGAGCGATTTGCCCGCTCATGAGCTTCGAAAGTCTTCGCGAGAAGGCCGCGGGGAGCGAAAGCCAAGGAGAAGCCAAGGGTTCAGAGCGTGAATCTTGGCAAATCAGGGTGTTTAAACTTGTCCGAGCAATTAGCGGCATTAAGACAAAAACTGAGATCTGCCGTAACGGATTGCGTAGCAAACGGCCGGGCTTTCAAAACTGAAAGGTGAAATCGGCAGACGGAGGTCGGAGATAGGAGCGCGGAGGACGGAGGTCGTCACGGCTTTGGCACGTTGAGGTCTTTGCAGATCTTCCGCGCCAGGTAATCATCGATTGGAAAGCCCGGCCGTGACTTCGTCTACGTTACGGCGTTATGTCGGGGGACGGCAGAGCGCCGGTTCTTTGGCGGATTGAGCCACCAGGAGTGGTTGCCACCTTCGCGCAGGAGCGCGCAACCGTGTTGCTGCAAGTGCTGCAGCAACTTCCGGCGTTTCATACCGTCAAAGGTTCTTCGACGTATTCTCCGTCGGCGGCGCGACGGGCTTCGGCGCGATTGAATTCCAAAGCTTCCTTCAAAACCTGACGGAGTGAATTGAGCAGCTCTGGCTTGGTCTTTTCCTGTGCATTGACGCCCGGCACTTCCTCAATCCAGCCGATCCACCATTCGCCCCGTTGTTTGAGGATCGCAGTAAATGTGGCGTGCATGACCTCAGATTGTAGCGACAACCAGCCGGGCCGACAAGCCGGTAGGCTGGGAAGATCGTGCATCCGCTGGGTTTTGATCGATCACGCTCTGGGGGTATACCCGGGGCAGAGCGTGAATCTTGGCAAATCATGGTATGTGAACTTGTCCGAGCAATAGCGGCGCATCAGAAAACTGAGAGCTGAAAGCGAAAAGCTGAGAGCGGAAATGGATCCTGCCGATTTTCCCCGAAACCCGCAATCCCTAGTCTTCTAGTAATTCTAACCCGGCCAACCGTGGTGAAATGGAGGCTTCCTTCGTGCTGACACCGCGGAGATGCCAAACTCTCGTGTGAGTGCCGCTGAGATCATAGAAGAGCTTCCCGAGCTGAACGACGAGTTCGCGCAGGACCTGGGCGACTACCGCAAGCGCGGGCTGAGCTGG
>DAISXY010000012.1:0-123141 GCA_036825615.1 Chthoniobacterales bacterium | reverse complement strand
AGAGCACCTCCTTGCCAAGGAGGACGTCGCGAGTTCGAGCCTCGTCACCCGCTCCAGCTTCGCCGACGCAGCGCGCCCATGCTTTTGCTTTGCTGCGCCACAGGCGGCCCTCACTGGCGCTGCGCGTCCGTCTCTCCCACAGGGAGAGAAGAAACCCAGCGCTCAGCCTTTATTCTCTCTTGCCGCAGGGAGAGAAGAAACCCAGCGCTCAGCTATGATTCTCTCTCCCTTTGGGAGAGACGCGCGCGCACAGCGCGGCAGTGAGGGAAACTCACAAGTCAATCACCCCCACAAAGCTTTGGTCAGGGATATAAAGAAGGGTGGTGCGGGGTGAATGCGCGGCGCTGGGACGCTCGCCATCGACGGACGCTTCTTCTGACTACGTAACCTCGTAGGTCGTGATCTCGAGCGGCAGATCGTTGAGGTCGCGGAAATAAATCGAGTGCGCGATCCCGTGGTCTTCGAAGCGCCAGGAAATTCCATGGGCTTTCAACTCCTCCTGCGCCTGTCGAAACCCGGCGCGATCGGTCCGGAAAGCAAGATGTCGCATCGGTCCATCCGAGGCTCGGATGCGATGGCCTTTTTGCCGGGGAAACAGCGCGATAGCGGTCGCGCCGAGAGCAATGAAGGCGGGCACACCATCCCACTGCTCTTCGTGTTGCCGCTCGAAACCGAGGATGTCGCAATACCACGCGATCGTCTCTGCAATATCGGGCACCGCGATCGCGACGTGATCGATTCCTTCGAGCTTCATCTGGCAAAAAGCTTGTCCTGCCGCGCGTCGCCGTCAAAATCCCCGCTCGTGCAGGTTCCGCCACCAGATCGCCGCCGGTTCCTGCGACTGCTCGGGCTGACCGCCGGCGGCCTGCTCGTTCCGCGCTGGCTCGAGGCGCACGAGAATCTGCCCCCCGATCTCGTCCGCATCTCGATCATCCACACGACCGATCTGCACGGGAACATCCTGCCCACGACCGATTACGGGGGGAACCGCGACCTCGGCGGCCTCGCGCGCTGCGCGACCCAAATCGCGGGCTGGCGGACCGAGAATCCCAGCTCGCTCCTGATCGATATAGGCGACGTTTATCAGGGCACGCAGTTCGCGCTCAGCGATTACGGCGGCGAGATGATCGAGCTCCTCAATCTCCTGCGCTACGACGCCTGGGTCGTTGGCAATCACGAGTTCGACTGGGGAATCGAGCCGTTCCTGAACGCCGTCGTCGGCTCGCGCATGCCGGTGCTCGCGGCCAATATGCGCTCTCCTGCGCGCGGTGGAGCTTTCGATCGCATCCAGCCGTTTCTTCTCAAAGAGATCGCCGGAATCAAAATCGCGATCGTTGGCCTGACGACACCGGGCATGCCGTTCTGGTTTCTGCCGCGATTCACCGGTGGCCTGCAATTCGACGACCCGGTCGAGGCGGCGCGACGTGCGGTGCGCGAGGCGAAATCGTCAGGCGCAAACGCCATCGTCCTCGCCGGTCACATGGGATTAAAGGAACGCACCGGCGGCGACGATTTCGCCAACCGCTGCATCTCGCTCACGGCGGAATTCCCGGAGGCGGCGGTTTTCATCGCCGGGCACACCCACCAACCCATCGAAAGCCGCCTAACGAATGGCGTGATCCTGACCCAGGCCGATCATTTCGGCATTCACCTCGGCCGGGTCGATCTCTTCTTCGATCGCAATTCGAAAAAGCTGCTCCACCAGGCGGCGCAAATCGAACTCATGGATCGTCGCGTCGAAGTGGATCCCGTGGTCGTCGGCCGGGTCGAGCCGCGGCTCGAGAGTGCCGATGCGCTCCTCGCCCAGCCCGTGGGCGAGCTGGCCGATAGCCTGAGTGCAAAATCTTTCCCGGGTCAGCCGTGCGCTCTCGCTCTGCTGATTGCCGCCGCCATTATCGAAGCGCTGGAGGAATCTGGCTCGACAATCGACGGCGTTTTCCACGGCCTGTTCGACGATCACGCTTTCAAAAAAGGATCCAAGACAATTGGCGATCTCTGGAGCGTCTTGCCCTATGAAAATTTCCTTGTCACCGCCGAGCTGGATTCTGTCGCGCTGCGGGTGATGATGAACGAGACCTTCGAGAGCCGTGAGACGCGCAACCTCGCGGGATTCCGCTTCGATGTGACGGGCGAACGGGAGCAGCGTCGCCTGACCAATCTCCGTCTCGCCGACAACCGCCCGCTCGACCCCATTCGGCGCTATCGGATTGCGATGAACACCTTCGATGCGAGCAGCGGCGGTCATCGCTTCATGAAATTGCGCGAGATACTCGCCCGCCCGGAAGCGCGGATGACATTTCATCCAATCCAAACCCGGGACGCGCTTATCGCCTATTTCCGCCGGCACAAAGTCGTGCGGCGAGCAGAACTCGAACGGCAATTTAGCAGCGCCACCCTGCGCGCAGCTTGATTGAGCGAACCGAGCTGGGCAAAGCAGAGCGCAACCGTTTGGCCGAAATCAAACCGTTCCGCGCGCCGCCTCTGCTACAGTGGCGGGTGCTTTCCACCAAGTTTTTTCAAGCCGACCCGCTCGAGTGCGCCGCCAACCTCATCGGGACCGAGCTGGTCTGGGAAAAATGCGCCGGGATTGTGGTCGAGACCGAGGCCTACATGGTCGAGGGCGATGAAGCCTGTCACACCTTCACCCGGCCCAGCACGCGCGAGTTTGTTAGGCGCAATCAAGCGGGCACCGCCTACGTTTATTTCACTTACGGCGCGCACTGGATGTTGAACGTTCTCGTCAAAGGCGGCCCGCGTGACGGAATCATTCTCATTCGCGCGCTGGAACCCCGGCGCGGGATCGCGCTGATGCGACAACGCCGCGGCGTCGCCGACCTGAGGCGGCTCTGCGCCGGCCCCGGGCGGCTGACTCAGGCGCTCGACATCACCAAACGCAACCACGAACTCGATCTCTGCGCCGGGCGCGCCCACAGCTTTCGCTCCCGGCCTAACGACGAGGTGGAAGTCGTAGCCGATCCACGGATCGGGATCAGCCGGGCGAAAGATTTCCCCTGGCGGTTTACGTTGCGCGGGAGTGACTTCGTCAGCGTGCCGGTACGTTCCGCGACGCTGTCATCCCGAGCCGGCGGAGCGCGGCGAGGGACCTCTCAACCGCAGCCTGTGCTTTCCCGCGCCCTCAACCGTCGGTTGCAACCGTGAGCCCCTGTGGTGTCTGCGCGGCTGAGGAGCGTTGACCATCCCGCCCTTCGCACCGACCTTACGCGTCCCATGAACGGCAAGAAAGAGCGCGTCCTCCTCGGCATGAGCGGCGGAGTCGATTCCAGCGTCGCGGGGTATCTTCTCCGCGAGCAGGGCTACGACGTCGTCGGCGTGACGATGAAGGTCTGGCCGCAGGATTGTATCTCGCGCGCGGAGGACAAATGCTGCGGCCCGCAGGCGATCGCCGATGCGCGGGCGGTGGCGCATTCGTTAGGCATTCCCCATTACGTGGTCGACGAGGCGGGCCAGTTCGAGCGGGTGGTGATCGATTATTTCGCGAGCGAGTACCAGGCCGGGCGTACCCCGAACCCCTGCGTGATGTGCA
Organism: Chthoniobacterales bacterium; assembly: GCA_036825615.1. Classification (GTDB taxonomy): domain Bacteria; phylum Verrucomicrobiota; class Verrucomicrobiia; order Chthoniobacterales; family UBA10450; genus JAICXG01. The sequence continues at coordinate 119,597 of DAISXY010000012.1, read as the reverse complement.
ACGAAAAGCTCAAGTTCGGCAGTCTCTGGCAAAAGGCGCAGTCGTTAGGCTGCGACTACATCGCGACCGGCCATTACGCAATCATCGAGCATCCGGCGGACGCCGCCGCTGCAGACGGGGGCGCCGAACCCGGCAAGAGTTTAAACGCATCGCGCGCGGCCGGGGTCAGCGCCCCCGGCTACAGGCGGGCGATCCTCCGGAAGGGGATCGACCCGCGCAAGGACCAGTCGTATTTCCTCTTCAGTCTGCGCCAGGCGCAGTTGCGGCGCGCGCTCACCCCGCTCGGGCGAATGACGAAACCGGAGATCCGGTCGATTGCGCGTTCGTTAGGCTTGAAGGTCGCCGAGAAAGTCGACAGCCAGGAGATCTGTTTCGTTCCGGGCAACGATTACAAGGCGTTTCTCCGCTCGCACCTCGGTGAAACCGAATTTCATCGCGGCGGGATTTATGATCTGGAAGGCAATTTTCTCGCCGAACACGAGGGGATCGAAATGTTCACGATCGGCCAGCGCAAAGGGCTTCCGGGCGGCTCGCCGCGTCCGCGCTACGTCGTGGATATCGACCCGGGCACGAACCGCGTCTTTGTCGGCGAGGCCGAGGATTTGCTCGTAGAGGAATTTGAAATCGATCATCTCAATTGGAGCAGCCGCGCCCCGCTGGCTGAGCCGATCGAGGTGACGGTGAAGATTCGTTACAGCCATCCTGGCACTCCGGCGATTCTGCAGCCGCTCGACGGGCATCGCGCAGTTGTCAGGCTGAAGGAGCCGCAGAAAGCAGTCACGCCAGGGCAGGCCGCGGTCTGTTACGACGACGACGTGGTCATCGCGGGTGGTTGGATTTGCCGGCATGCCCCGGTCGCTCTCGCCTGAGGAATATGCCGGACGACGCTTATCTCGTCCTCAGCACTTTTCCCGATCCGGCAACCGCGCGCCGGGTTGGCCGCGAGCTGGTGGAACAGCGGTGTGCCGCCTGCGTTAACGTGCTGCCGGCAATCGAATCGATCTACCGCTGGGAGGGTCGGATCGAGGAGGCGACTGAGACGCTCGCGTTCTTTAAGACCAGCGCCAGCCGGCTTGATCTATTTCAAACTACGTTGCGCGAGCTGCACCCGTACGAAGTGCCGGAAATTATTGCCTTCCGGGTCGCCGAAGGTTTGCCCCAGTATCTGGAATGGGTGGCGGAGAATTGCCGATGATCATTCGCGAAAAAGAACCAGCCAATCTCGAGATGCCGTTCTCCGCGCTCGAGAGCTTCATCACGCCTAACCACAAGTTTTACGTCCGCTCCCATTTTGCCATGCCGAAAATCGATCTCGCCCGGTGGCGGCTGCGGATCGAAGGAGCGGTCGCGCGCCCGCTCGAGCTCTCGCACGCCGACCTCGGCGGCCGGCGGATGATTACTCGTCCGGTGACGATGGAATGCGCCGGGAACAGCCGGATTTTTCTCCAGCCGAAAGCGAAAGGCGTGCAGTGGGAAATGGGTGCGGTCGGGAACGCGGAGTGGACCGGAGTGTCGTTAGGCGAATTGCTCGCTGAAGCCGGCTGCGCCGAGAACGCCTGCGAGGTGATTTTGGAAGGGGCGGACAGCGGCACGATCGCCGAGCCACCGCGGCCGGCGGGCCAAGTGCATTATTCCCGCAGCTTGTCGTTAGGCAAGGCGGGCCGCGATGTTCTTCTCGCGCTGCAAATGAATGGCGAGCCGCTCACCCCGGCGCACGGTTTTCCGCTGCGCGCGATTGTTCCCGGCTGGTACGGGATGGCGGCGGTGAAATGGCTCCAGCGCATCATCGTCACGGCAGAGCCGTTTCAAGGCTATTACCAGACGGTGGATTACGCTTTTTGGGAACCGGCGGATGGGGGCGCACGACTGGTGCCAATCACCGAGATGCAGGTGAAAGCGGCGATCGCGCGACCGAGCCACGGCGAAGCGATCCCGGCCGGCAGCAGCTATCAGGTGCGCGGCGCGGCCTGGACGGCCAACGCCGAGATCGCGCGGGTTGAGCTGAGCGTCGACGAGGGAAAGAGCTGGGCCGAGGCGTCGTTAGGCGAGGATCGGGCGGCGGACAGCTGGCGATTGTGGCATTACGACTGGTCGGTGCCGGAGGAACGCTCGATTCGCCGCCTGATCGCGCGCGCGACCGATTCGCGCGGGCGCACCCAGCCAATGGAGCGGGATGCAAATCGCGGCAGCTACATGATCAACCACTGCATCCCGGTCGAGGTCGAGATTCGTTAGGGGCGCGCCGGCTTCAACTCGAACTCGCCGCAGTCGAACGGGATCATTTGTGTGAGATTGGAAATGCGGAACTGCTCGACCACGGCGCCGTCGTCCTGAAAGACATCGATCGTGCTGTCGTTAGGCCGGCCCATCACCGCCCGAATCAGATTCGGTGTCTCGCTAAGGGTGCGGAGCGGGAGGCCGTCGGCGGTTTTGAGGAAGCTGCCGTTTTCGTCGAAGCCGACGGCCAGCTCGACCCGGCCGGGCTGATCGTGCTGCAACGGATCCGGCCGCAGCTTTTGCGCGATCTTCTCCGGCGACGGCGAAGATCCGGCGGAACCGGGCACCGGTTTTCCATCCTCGAGCCCGAAATTCTGGTGCGCGATGATCTTCTTCTCAAAGACCGTCTTCCAATCCGAGACCGCCTCGTTTGCGCCCGCGGTTGTGGTCTTGACCAGTTCGAGCGCGCGGAGCCGTTGGAGATGCTCGTTTCCTTCGACGAGAAAAATCTTCTCCTCGTCCGGTGCCGCTTCGATCCGTTGCGGCTGCGGTTCACCCGCGGCGTAGGCGAGCCGGCGGAGCAGCTGATTTGTTGACGAAATCTGCTTCACTTCACGCGCGCCTTCGCCGCCAAGTGAGTCGACAAACCAGGTGGTATGATCGCGGCCCGCGGCGCAATCAATTGGAGAAACAAGATTCGGCAGCGCCGGCACCTCGGGGCAGTGCGCGCCGGAGCGCGGCGGAAGCTGACCTTTGATCGCCCCGGTCGCACCATCGCAGACCAGGGTCGTTTCCCTTCCTCCGGCGAGCTGGGCACTGATTTGCAGGACGGCTCCCTGCATCCAAAGCTGGCCTAACGAGCGGACGTGGGGCGACCGATCATCGGCCACCCAATCATTGAAGAAGTAATCCACGCCCTCGACTTTGATCTCGTCGCCGACGACAAAGCCGCGCCCGTGGTACTTTCCCGCCGGCAGGGGGCTGCCATCATCGTCAGCGCCGTCCCAGCTGGTCTCGAGCGCGTCGTGTCCGGGGGTAAAATCCGCGACCGTGTCTTCGCGGTGAAGAACGCGGACAAGTTTGCCGGATTGATCGTAAATCCCGAGGCTGATCGTGCCCTCGAGCGGCGGGAGCGCGAAGCGCAACGTGAGGTTGCGAAGCGGCACGGGCGATGACGATGCCGTTGCCGCCGGGCTGGGCGACTCCTGAGCGACGGCCGTGGTCAGGCCAAGCAGGAAAAGGAAGATGGCGATACGCATGTCGAGAATCGGCTAAAGGAAATATCGCCAGTTCAAATTCGGGAAGAGATTAGCGCGGGCTTCGCGTTCGCCAAGAAATTCAGGATCGATTCGGGCGCCGGCGATTTGTTCGCAGAGGCGATTGAAATGCTGGAGATGCTCTTTCGTTCGCCGGGTGGCGTATTCCGGCGCGCTTTTGGTCTTGATGAGGAAAGCCCAGTCACTCGCCTGCGCGAGGAGCAACTCGCGGCCGGCCTGGCGAAGGGCGCGTTCGATTGCGACGTCATGCGTGTCGCGGTGCTTCCCGGCCAAATCGGTCATCCGGCGGGTGGCGGCGTGAAGATGGGGATAAATCCAGGCGTTGGCTTCATCCAGCCAGACGCCGCTGAACCCGCGCTCGCCCCAGCTCGAAGGATTCGGCTTCACAATCTGCAGCGCTGGATTGCGTTCGAGATATTCAGCAGGAGTCGTCAGGCTGAATTGCTCCGGCGCGGCTGCGACCCGGCGGATGAAGCTTTCGAGAAAGCGCGGCCCTTCAAACCACCAGTGCCCGAACAACTCGGCATCAAATGGACTAACGATGATTGGGTGAAAGTCGCCATGCTCGAAACCGCGCAACCGGTCCGCGCACTTTATGAAAAAATCGTGCGCGTGATGATCGGCCCGGGCAAGTCCGGCGACCGGATCGTAAAGCTCCTTGGCCGTGCCCGTGCTCACGCGGTGATATTTAATCCCGCTGAATTTGCGCACCCCGACCGGGCGCAGAAAAGGTGCCAATTCCTCCTCGCTCCGATCAAAGCCAATGTCGCGGTAGAAATCCCGGTAAAGCGGATCGCCCGGATAACCCGATTGCGCGCTCCAGACATCGCGATTCGATTCACGATCGCGCGCGAACATCGCCGGACCGGCCGGAGTGTAAGCCGGAGCGAAAATCGCATTTTGCGGCCGCGGCTCCCCGAAAATCAGGCCATGCGAATCGAGGACAAACCACCGAATATTCCCACTCTGCAAAATCGAATCGAGTCCATCGCTGTAGCCGCATTCCGGCAGCCAGAATCCCGCCGGATCGCGGCCGAATAATTCCCGATGGGTGTCACGCCCGATAGCGATTTGGGCGCGCTGCGCTTCGGGGAAATCCTGAAACAGCGGCAGGAATGCGTGGGTGGCGGCGCTGCCGATAATTTCCAGATGTCCGGCATCCTGTAACTCGCGAAACGATTTTACGACATCGCGCCCCAGGATTTGGTCGTAAAAGGAGCGCGTCTCAACAAAGAAGTCGCGATAGAATCGTGACAGGTTCGCAAGCTCCGGCGTATTTCTGTTTCGCTCAAGCTCCTGGCGAGCGAGACCGATCAGCCGCTCGAGATGGCGCAAATAACGCCGCTGAAGCAGCTCGTCGCCAAGCATCGCGCCGAGGGTTGGCGTCAGCGAGAGCGCGAGTTTGAAGGGAATTTCGTCCGTTGCCAGCCGGCGCAGGATGCGGAGGAGCGGGATGTAACTTTCGGTGATCGCTGCAAAAAGCCACTCTTCCTCGAGAAAATCTTCGTGCTCCGGATGCCGGACGAAGGGCAGGTGCGCATGAAGGATGAGCGCGAAGGATCCGGGCACACGCCGGCGCGACCACGACAGCTCCGCGTCGATACGGCGGAGATTACGATTCCGCCTCCTTAGCTGAAGTTTTCCCAATTGAGCGAACGCAAAGCCTTGGGAAGGAATTTCCCGTCCCGCCGGACGAGCTTGCCGTCAAAGTAAATTTCGCCCCCGCCGTACTCCTTGCGCTGGATGCTGACCATGTCCCAATGCACCTGGCTGCGATTGCCGTTGTCCGCTTCCTTGTAGGCCTGGCCGGGAGTGAAGTGGAAGGAGCCGGCAATCTTCTCGTCGAAGAGAATGTCGCGCATCGGGTGCATGATGTAAGGATTGCAGCCTAACGAAAACTCGCCGATGTAGCGCGCGCCGGCGTCGGAATCGAGCACCGCATTTAATTTCTTCGGTTGATTGCTTGTCGCTTCGACGATTTTTCCGTCGCGGAAATCGAGCCGGATGTTGTCGAACGCAGTGCTCTGGTAAACGCTCGGGGCATTAAAGGTGACGTGGCCCTGGACCGAGTCCTTCACCGGGCAGCTGAAAACTTCGCCGTCCGGGATGTTTCGATCTCCGCCACAGATGATCGCGGGTATGCCCTTGATGCTGAAACGCAGATCAGTTCCCGGCCCTTTAATCTGCACCTTGTCGGTCTTTTCCATCAGGCTCTTGAGCGCCTTCATTCCAGGCTGGAGCTTGCGATAATCAAGGGTGCAAACGCGGAAGAAGAAATCCTCAAACGCTTCCGTGCTCATGTTGGCCAGTTGCGCCATTGCCGGGGTGGGCCAGCGCAGCACAACCCACTTGGTTTTTTGCACCCGCTGGTCCTGCAGCGGTCGCATTTTTTTTGCCACCAGCTTCATCTTGTCGATCGGCACATCAGCCAGTTCGCTGATGTTGTTGCTCCCGCGGATCGCGATGTAGGCGTCCATCTTTTTCATCCGCGTCAGCTCGTGCGCCGCGCTCAGGTCGAGCTGCCGCTCCTCAATCCCAAGCGCCAGTTCGCGCGTCACTCGCGCCCGCTGAAGTTGCACGAATGGAATTGCTTTCGCTTTGCGCGCCGCGCGGATGAGGGCGATCACCATCTCATCGGGCGCGTCAAAGGCCTCGATCAGGACTTTCTCGTTGCGCTTCAGACTCGTGGAATAGTTAACGAGCAGGTCGGCGAGTTTATCGAAGCGGGCGTCATGCATAGGCGCTTATCATTCCACCGCCGGTGGTGGATGCAAACCTCCCCCTTCCTGCTCCTGCTCTTGCTCCTGCTCCTGCTCCTGCTCCTGCTCCTGATCGCACTCCTGCCCGATCCTTCTCCTCCCTCCTGCTCGCGCTCCTGCTCGAATCCTGCCAGGAAGAGCAGGAGCAGGATTAGGAGCAAGAGCAGGAGAGGAGGGCGGCATAGGCCCCGTCGTATCCGTCGCGAAAGGGCAGACTCTGTTTCTCGTTCGTTAGGCGAAAACTCCGGTGTTCTTTTAGAAAATTCTCCACCACTTCGCGATTTTCTTCCGCTTCGAGGCTGCAGGTGCTGTAGACTAACGAACCGCCCGGTTTGAGGAAGCCCGCGACCCCGCGCAGGATCGCGAGCTGTTGCCTTGCCATCCGGCCAAAGTCAGCCGGCTCCAAGCGCCAGCGCACATCGACCCGGCGGCGCATCACGCCGGTGTTGGAACAGGGCGCGTCGACCAGGATCTTGTCGAACGTTTGCCGATTTGGATTGGCCGCGCGAATCGAAGCGGCATCGGTCCAGTCGCACAAAATCGTCCGCGCGACGGTGGCATTCAGCCTGACGAGATTGTCGTGCAGGCGCGCGAGCCGCAGTTCGTCGCGGTCGGCGGCAACAAGTTCGCCGTCATTTGCCATCAATTCGGCGAGATAGGCGGTTTTGCCACCGGGGGCGGCGCAGGCATCGAGCACGGTTTCACCTTGGAGCGGGCGCAAAAGTTCACAGGCAAGAGCGGTGCTCGGATCCTGCACGTAACAGTCGCCGGTTTGCGCGGCAGCGATCGGATCGCTGAGCACGACGTAGTTTTCTCGTCCGGAAACAGGACGCGTCTCCGGATGTTGCTGCAAGAAGTTTTCGGAGCTGGTGCGGAGCCGGTTGATCCGCGCGTAGACGGGAGCGGGTCGATTATTCCAGCGACACAGCTCAGCGGCTGCCTCTAGTCCGAATTGCCGCGCCCATTTGGCGATGAGGAATTCCGGGTGCGAAAACCGGACCGCCACAGGCTGGGCCTCGGCCGCACTCGTCAGACTCGACTTTTCCCGGAGCGCGCGGCGAAGCACGGCGTTGACGAGATTGCGCGTGCGCGGGCGCGCCAGCTCGACGGTTTCAAACACCGCGGCGTGCGGGGCGGTATCGAGGAGCATGATCTGGTAGAGGCCGAGGCGCAGAATATCGCGCGCGCTTTCTTCGAGGTGTTCGCGCCGCAGTTGCGCGATCCAGAAATCGAGCAGGCTCAGATTGCGCAGGACGCCATAAAAAAGCTCGAGGGCAAAAGCGCGATCCGAACCGCGCGGAGCAGCCGACGCGAAAGTTTGCTCCGCGATCCGTTCGGCAAAGGTGCGGCTTCGGCGCCAGCGACTGAGAGCGCGTAAGGCGAGAGCGCGCGCGGTTTGGCGATTCGGGTCAGGCAAGTTTGCGCTGCGGCCGGCCAATCGAAGTGTAATGGAAGCCGAGCTTCTGCATCGTCTCGGGGTCGTAAAGATTGCGCCCGTCGAAGACCAGAGGCGTATGCATCTTTTCCCGCACGGTGGCGAGGTCGACATTGGCAAATTCATCCCACTCGGTCGCGATAATGAGCGCTTCTGCACCTTCCACCGCTTCCATCGCGGTGTCTGTCAATCGAGCATCGGCGATCGCCTTTACCTGGCGCGCTTTTTCCATCCCTTTGGGATCGTAGGCCGAGACCTGCGCCCCTTCGCGTAACATGTCGGCAACGAGATCGATCGCGACCGAGGAGCGGATGTCGTCGGTGTTCGGTTTGAAAGTCAAACCCCAGACCGCGATCTTCTTGTCCCGCAAGACCCAGAGCGCGTCCCGAATGGTTTTGAGGAAGCGCTCCTTCTGCGCCGCATTGATCCGCTGCACTTCCTTCAACAGATCGAAGGGGACGCCGAGCTGATCGCTGATCGTGATGAAGGCGGCGATGTCCTTCGGAAAGCAGGAGCCGCCGTAGCCGATCCCGGCGTTGAGGAAATTTCTTCCAATTCGCCGGTCCATCCCGATCCCATCGGCAACCTTCTCCACATCGGCGCCGCTCGCGTCACAGATCGCGGAGAGGGCGTTGATGTAGGAAATCTTGAGCGCGAGGAAGGAATTGGCGGCGTGCTTGATGAGTTCGGCGCTGTTGATATCGGTGACGAGGATCGGCGCCATGAAAGGCTCGTAAATTTTTTTCATGAGGTCAATCGCGCGCTCGCTCTGAGCGCCGATCACGATCCTGTCCGGTTTCATCAAGTCAGCCACCGCGCAACCTTCGCGGAGAAATTCGGGGTTGCTCACAACATCAAACTCGGCGCCGTGTTTGTTGTAGCGTTTGATCGATTCGGCGACTTTCTCGCCGGTCTTGACCGGGACGGTGCTCTTATCAACGATGACGCGATAATCCCTCAGCACGCCCGCGATCTCGCGCGCCACTTTTTCGATGAAACTCAGGTCCACGCTCCCGTCGGCATCCTGTGGCGTCGGCACGGCGATGAAAACCACCTGCGCATTGTCGACCCCTTCCTTGATGCTGCCGCTGAAACGGAGCCGTTGCGCGGAGACGTTGCGATGGACGATCTCTTCCAGCCCGGGCTCGTAGATCGGGATCCTGCCCCGGCGCAGCGATTCGATCTTGCGCTCGTCATTATCGACGCAAATGACGTTATGACCGACATCGGCGAAACACGCGCCGGTGACCAGCCCAACGTAGCCGGATCCGATGATTGCTATGTCCATGGGAAATTAGGTGAATCGTGGATCGTGAATCGGAAAGCCGCAAGGCGGCGGCGGGCGAATCTCGCGTCAGTCGTCTCCGTTCACGCGCTCATTGGTTTTGGTTGGTCCCGGCGGGATCGAAGTTCAGGTCGAGTCCAAACTTGGGAAAGGCTTTGAGGGTAAAGGTGAGGAGAACGCCGTATTCCTTCACTCCGCCGTTGTCTTGAATGATCGCGCCTAACGACGCCACCCAGCTCGTCAGGTCGCGATAAATCGAGTAGCGCTGCTGTTCCAGCATCTTGGTCTCGGCTTCGTATTGCTCGAAAAAGCCGAAGCCCCAATTCTCGTCAATCCGGTAGTAACCGCCGACGGTGAAGAGGCTGCTATCGACGAAAAAGGGGTTCCCCTGCAAATACCGATGGCCAAAGCTGAGGATGGTGTTCGCAGTCGGCTTGAAATTGACGCTCGTGTTCACTTCGGTGAAACCGTGGTCGAGCAAGGGCAGCTGCGAATCGACCACCAGGGTCGCCCATGGCACCGGGGTGAAGGTGAGCTTGTTAAAGACATTCGAGTAGTCGGTCTTGTCGAAGGGATTGTTGAAGTTCACATCCACATAGGTTTCAAGCTCGAGCCAGCTCACGGTCAGGTCGTCGCGCCGGGTCTGGAGCCGATTGCGCACGCCGATGCGGGCGATCGTCCAGTTATCGATCGCGTCGATCGAGGTGTATTGCGGGAAGTCAATCGGGTTGAGCTTGGTTGACGGGGTTACCCGATCGAACTGCTCGATGATCGCCGGATCAATGTTCGGCGAGGAAACCCACGAGAAATCGAAGTAGGGCTGGATTACATGGCGCAAACCGTCGAGCCCAAAGGTGCGATTCTGGACTTCATCCCACTCGCGCGAAATCTTGAATGAGCCTTCAACCCCGGCGTTGAAGATCGTTCGCCAGGTCGATCCGAGTTTTTCGCTCGGTAAACTGGTCTCAGGATTCGGGAGGGGAAACTCCGGCGCATCCGGTCCGAACACGATTGGCGGAAGGAGCGGGTTCAATTGCTGCGTGGCGCTGTAATAGGTCTCGCGAAACCCGGCCCGCGGCACAATCGAGAGGAAACCAAAGTAGGTGTTCGGGTAAGTGAACTGATGGAACGAATCGATCCTAAAAACATTGTAGTCCTGGAAGATCGAGTTCGCGGGAAAGTTGCGTTGCAGTTCGCCCAGACTCGTCTCGCCTTCATAGAAAATCGGCCCGCCAAAGAGGCCGTGTCGCTTGATATCGAGCGCGACTTCCGGAAGCCGTTCGGTCGTTTCAAAGAAAGTGTTGAGCTGAAACCGTCCGTAAGCCGTGAGCGAATACCAGGGACTTGTCTTCGTTAGGGCAACGACATTGTCCGGCTGCGGATTGATCCGAAATTCTGAGGGAAAGAAATCCTGGAGCAGAAAAGCGTCGCTCAGCTTCGTCACATCGATCTTAAGATCGAGATCGTCAGTGATTCGCGTGCGATCCTGGAGCGAGAACCGATAGCGGCTCGTGGGCGTGCCGGGCCGGGGCAGGGAAGTGCGGTTCAAGTCGGGATTTTGGTCCTGGAGAAAATAGGTTACGATCTTGGCGACGCTGCGGTCGTTCTTCCCGTAGCGGATATCGGAGTCGAACCCAATCGCCGGTCCGCGCCGGGTGCGATAATCGAACTTCACCGTGCTCGTGATGTTGTCGCCCATCGGAAAGGTGACTTGCCCGAGGAGCGACGGTCCCCACGAGCTGAGATAGGCCGGGGCAATCGAGTAGCTGAAGGAGCGGTCGAGCGACTGGTAAACATACGGCCACCAAAAGATGGGAATGTCGCCGATGTAGAAGGTGACGCTTTTCATCACGACGCGATCGTCGGGATAAATCCGAACTGTCTTGGCGTTGAGGTGATAATCCGGATGTTCGACGTCGTGGGTGGTAAAACTGCCGTGCGTCACATGATACTCTTCATCCGACGTGCTGGTGACGTTTTGGCCGGCAACCAGGTAGGGATAAGTGCCCGAGCGCATGTGCTGGGCGGTGACGGCTTTGGTGTCGACGTCATAGGTTGCTTCCTCGCCCAGGTAAAGGGTGTTGCCGCGATAGATCCGCACATGACCGCGCAAGAGAACGACATGCTTGTGGACATCATACTGGGCGAAATCGGAATAGATGTCGGTGTCGCCAAAATGGATCGAGACATTGTCGTGCGCGGTCGCAATTCCGTTCTCGTAGGTTGTTCGGCCGGTCGCATTGATTTCGATCGGGAGCGCGCCGGGCCCTTCCAGGTTCTGGGCGCGGGCGCGAGCGACGACGCAGAAGAGAAGAAACAGGAAAGCCGTCTTGCGCATCGCGGACGCCGAAAGTAACGGCGCGGCGAAATCCTTGCAAAGTGAAAAGCCGAAAGTCAAAACAGCTAAAGCGAGAGCGCGACCGCGCCGAACTGCTGGTTGAGCCCGCAGGTTGTGATTACGGCGCGCCGCCATGGAGTTGCGCCGGCTCGCGGCGTCGTTAGGGCAAAATTCTCGGGCGCGTGGAGAAGAGGAGGCAGCTGCTGCCGGCGCAAGGCGAGCGCAGCGCAAATCAGCTGCCAGAGTCCGCCCGCGGCCACACTTTCACCCAGCGCCGGCTTTGGGCTGTAGAGAGCGGCGCCGGAAAAATTTTTTCCCGCCGCTGTTCTCTCTGCCAGATCGATGAAGGTGCCGTTCGCGCTCGCCAGCAAAAGATCTGCCGGTCCTGCTTCGGCCAGTTCGGCGCAGATCGCGCTGAGTTGAAGAACAAGCTCGGTCCGCCGCGCAAAATTTCCGCCCGGATGCACACGCTCGAGCGAAACCGCGCCCTCGCGCGCGAGCAGGATTGCCCCCGCGCCTTCGCTCAGGATCATCCCACGCGGCGGTTGCGCAAACGGCTCGACCGGCGGAGCAGCACGCAGCAGACGCCACTTGCGATATGCATCGCAGAGCAACCAGTCGGCCTCTTCCGCGCCCACCACAAGACAGCGATCGAGTTCCGGGTTTGCCATCAAATCCTCCGCCATCTGGAGGGCGAGAACTCCGACCGCGCCATCGCCTACCACCGTATAGCTTGCGCCTGTAATCCCGAGGATCGCTGCCAGATGACTGGCGGGCGCGTTGAAAACCGTCTCGGGAAAAAGCAGCGGACTGGCCGCGGCCGCCCCGGAGTGGACGATCTCGTGATAGAACCGCTTCGTGTAAACCACTCCGCCGTTCGAGATCGCAAAAACCAGCGCGGTGCGCGCGGCAGTAGTTTCGTCGAGCTCGATCCCGGCGTTCTCGAGCGCCGCCAGGCCGGCGACAACCGCGAAGCGCGAGATCGCGCTCGAGCGCCGGAGCCGCGGGAAGCGAGCCGCGCCCGCAATCGCCTCCGGCGGAACTGCGAACACCTGGTAATCCGGTTTCTTGCCTAACGAACTGCTGAGCGTCGCGGGCTTTGCTTCCTCGCCGGCAAGCAGCTTGTTCCAGACCGAATCGAGGTCGCTGCCGAGTGGTGTGACCCAGCCCAGCCCGGCAAGACGCAAGCTCATGCCGGGCGCGTCTCGATTACGATCGAAGCGTTTGTCCCTCCGAACCCGAACGAATTTGAGAGAGCCCGGCGCGCCGTCGCCACCCGGACCCGGTTCGCGACCACATCCAGCTCCAGCGCCGGATCGCAAACCCGGAAGTTGATATTCGCCGGGAGAAATCCTGCCCGCAAAGCAAGGAGGGTAAAGACCGCCTCGACCGCCCCGGCCGCGCCTAACGAATGGCCCATCATGCTCTTGCTCGAGCTGATCGGCACGCGGCCGAACAACTCCATCGTCGCCTTTCCCTCGGCCGCATCGTTAAAGGCGGTGGCCGTGCCATGCGCGTTCACATACTCAATCTCCTCCGGTGCTATGCCCGCGCTGTGCAGCGCTCGCTCCATCGCCTGGCGCGGTCCGACGCCGGATGGATGCGGCTGGGTGAGATGATGATTGTCGGTTGAAATGCCGTAGCCGGTGATCTCGCCGAGGACGGTTGCCCCGCACGCCTCGGCTTGCTCGAGATCTTCGAGCGCGAGCAGGGCCGCGCCTTCGCCCAGAACCAGACCGCTGCGGCTCCCATCAAAAGGCCGGCATTTCTCCGGCGTCGCCGCCTGCAAACAGTCAAAGCCGACAAACACCAATTCGGAGAGCGCGTCATAACCGCCAGTGAGGACGCGTTCATAACGTCCGGAACGAATGCATTCAAAGGCGTGGCCGATCGCGTTCGTGCCCGAAGCGCAGGCGTTGGCAATGACCTGACATGGACTGGCCAGGCCGCAGGCTTCGAGCGCGTCGACGGCCGCCTTTTGCGGCGGGTAGTTTGCGATCCATCGCGGCGCCCATGCAACCGCGGGGGCCATCTCCTGCAAGGCACGATAATATTGCTCCCCGAAGCTCATCCCCCCGCTGGTCGTGCCGACGACGCTCAATTGCGGCCGGAACTCGGGCGCCTGGGCAAGCACTTCGCGCAGCGCCGCGATCATCATCCGGGAAACGCGATGAAGGCGGCCCCTCCGCCGATCCTCCCACCCAACCTCATCCAGCCAGCTGTCCTTCACCTGACCGGCGGTTTTGCAGCGGCATTGCTCGACGGAAAAGGTCTCGACCGGTGTGATACAATCGCGCGCTTCCCGAAGCGCCTCGAGCGTCGCTGTGCAGCCGAGCCCGAGAGGAGAAACCACACCCGCCGCCACGACCGCGACTCGAACCGTTTTTCCCTCGTGCGTGCGGCGCTTTTGGCGGCTCATTTGGGTCCTTAAAAACTTCACTTTATTCCGCTTGCTTTGAATCGCGACCTATCTTAAATGTCGGCCAGAAATCGCGGTCCGGACGTTGGTGGATTGTCAGGTGAGTTTATCAGTGACGATTTGAAATCCGACAAACGGGAACAGTGGCCGAGCAGCGTTTCGCCGAGGATAAACCCAAATGGGCACGAAACTATACGTAGGAAACCTCTCCTTCAACACCACTGAAACCGACCTGCAGGACCTCTTCACTCAAGCTGGCCAGGTGAACGAAGTCATGCTTATGCAGGACAAGTTCACCGGCAAATCGCGCGGCTTTGCTTTCGTCACGATGGCATCGGAACAGGATGCGCAGAATGCGATCGCGAAGTTCAATGGAACGACGCATGACGGCCGGCCATTGACCGTGAACGAAGCGCGTCCGCGCGAACCACGCCCCTCCGGCGGCGGCGGCGGCGGTGGTCGGGGTTACGGTGGCGGGGGCGGTGGCTATGGCGGTGGTGGCTACGGCGGAGGCGGACGTCGCGACGGCGGCTCGCGCCGCGGCCGGTAGCTGTAACGGCGGTATATCACGGCCGTCCGCACCGATTCTGCCAAGCTTCCTCGCGGTCCAAACCGTCGCTACAGGAGCTTAGGCTTCGCCTAACAATTCATAGGAGAGGATACTCAGGCAGTAAATCGCCGCCGTTTCCACCCGCAGGACAATCGGCCCGAGCGTGAGAGGCAAACAGCCGTGCGAACGGGCGAGCGCAATCTCGGCCGGTGTGAAATCGCCTTCTGGTCCGACGAGCATAAGCACGGTCTCGGGCTGCGCGCCGCCATGCGTCCGCGCGTATTCGCTCAGGATTTTTTTCAGGTGCATTGCCCCTGGCTGAAGCGACCCAACGAGGCGCAGATCGAACCCAGCCGCTGTCTGACTCGCGAAAAACTCTCCGGGAGCGCGCGGGAGATGAATTTGTGGCAGCCAGTTCTGCCCGCATTGCTTCGCCGCTTCGATCGCGATCGTCTGCCATTTCGCCTGTTTCTGCTCCGCGCTCTCCGGGCTCAGGTGCACGACAGTGCGCGCGGAGAGCAGCGGGAAAATTTCCGCGGCGCCGATCTCCACGGCTTTCTGCACGATCAGCTCCATGTTTTTGCCTTTCGGGATCGCCTGCGCGAGCGCGATCCGCGCGCGCAGCCGCGGGCTCATGGTTTCCTCGAGGAAGCGCAATTGAATCGTGTCGGGGCCGAGCGCACGAATCTCCGCCGTCGCTTCGCGGCCGCGCCCGTCGAAGACTGTGACGCGATCTCGCGGCGTCAGCCGCAGGACATTGCGGGCATGGTGCGCGTCCGAGCCGCTCAGGCGGAGCGATTGCCAGTCGTCAGGCGAAAGGTAAAAACGATGCATGGCAGGGACCGCAACCTGGAAATTCTCGCGACGCCGCGCGCGGCCTAACGAGCGAAGATGCGAACGGCGTCAAATTCCAGCCCGGGAAAAAGCGCCGAACTGAACCGGGCCGCGGCATGATGGATCACGAGTGGCCGGGCGGCATCCTGCGGCAGGTTGAAAACCTCGATTGTCTGCGAATCGGGTCCGATGATCCAAAGCTCCTGCACGCCGGAGCGGGCGTAAACAGCGCGCTTATTGTCGCGGTCGAGACGGGCGGTCTTGGGCGACAGAATCTCAACGACAAAATTCGGCGCACCCTCTGCGCCCGCATCGGTCAGGATGCTCAGGCGTTCGTTCAGGACCACAACGATGTCTGGTTGAAAAACGTTATGTTCGTCGAGGTAAACATCAAAAGGGGCGTCGTACAGTTTCCCGATAGGGTGATCGTCCAGGTACTCGAGCAGGATGTACTCAAGGTTACGGCTGATGTCCTGATGGTAACGATTCGGGGCGGGGGCCATATAAAGCTCTCCTTCGATGAGTTGGTAACGCGGCCCGTTCTCGGGCAGAAGCTTGTAATGCTCCACGGTTAAGGGAGCGATGGCGACGCCGGGCATAAATTCAGAATGCCGTTTCGTGGTTGCACGGTCAAGCCGACCGCAGCTTTGGCCTAACGAAAGAAATCCTTCGCCCGTTCGAAGAAACTCTTGTGGAGCGGGCTGTTTTCTTCCCCGCAGAGGGCAGCGAATTCCTCCAGCTTCTGGCGCTGCGCACTGTTGAGATCGGTCGGCACTTCCACGAGCAGACGCGCAAAAAGATCCCCGCGTTCGCGACCATTCACGTGCACGATGCCTTTGCCGCGGAGCCGGAAACTCTGGCCGCTTTGCGTCCCCGGCGGCACCTTCAGACTCGCCTTGCCTTCGAGGGTCGGCACCGGGACTTCGCCGCCAAGTGCCGCGGTCGCAAAGGAGATCGGCACCTCGCAAAACAGGTTGTCCTCTTCGCGCGAGAAAATCGGATGTTCCTTCACGTGCACGACGATGTAGAGATCGCCCTGTTCTCCGCCGCGCACCCCCGCCTCGCCGTTGCGACTCGAGCGCAGACGCGAACCGTGGGCGATTCCGGCCGGGACTTTGATTTTGATCCGGCTGGTTTTTTCCACCCGGCCCTCGCCGCCGCACCGGTCACATGGTTGCTCGATCACTTCGCCCAGGCCGCGACAGGTGGGGCAGGTCTGCGAGACCTGGAAAAATCCACGCGAGCTGACCACCTGACCGCGTCCGCGGCAAGTCGGACAGGTCACCGCCCGCGAGCCCGGCGCCGCACCGGAGCCCTTGCACTTGTCGCAGGCGTCGAGCTTGCGCACTTCGATTTCCTTTTCCACGCCGAACGCCGCTTCTTCGAGCGTGACCTGCATGTCGTAGCGCAGATCGCTCCCGCGCTGGCTCCCGTCGGCTTGCACGCCGCCGCCAAAAAAGCTCTCGAAAATCCCGCCGCCGCCCCCGCCGAAAACTTCACGGAAAATATCAAACGGATCGTGGAACCCGCCGGCGCGTCCGCCGCCCTGGGCAAAAGCGGCGTGGCCGAAGCGGTCGTAAGCCGCACGCTTCTCGCGATCGGAGAGCACATCATAGGCTTCACCGAGTTCCTTGAACTTCTCCTCCGCGTGCGGGTCGTCCGGAT
Source organism: Chthoniobacterales bacterium (assembly GCA_036825615.1). Classification (GTDB taxonomy): domain Bacteria; phylum Verrucomicrobiota; class Verrucomicrobiia; order Chthoniobacterales; family UBA10450; genus JAICXG01. Next base: position 102,818 of record DAISXY010000012.1, on the reverse strand, counting down.
TTTTGTCCGGATGATATTTGACCGCCAGTTTGCGATAGGCGCGTTTAATCTCTTCGCCGGAAGCACTGCGAGAGACGCTCAGGACTTCATAGTAATCGCGCTTGGAAGTCATTCGAAAGAGTGACGCGTGGTGAGTGACAAGGGACGAGAGGCAGCAATGATCGCGCCGAGATTACGCGTCGCGCCCGCTGTCGTCACCTGTCGTTTTTCGGTCCGCTGGAAACGACCACCCGGGAAGGTCGCAAGAGGCGGTCCCTGAGTTTGTAACCGCGACGCATTTGCCTAACGACGTCGCCTTCCGGCACCGTTTCGCTCGGTTCGTGCGCGATCGCTTCGTGGAGATTGGGGTCGAACTTCTCGCCCTCCGCCTCGATCGGCGTGAGACCGCTTTCAGTCAGGAAATCATTCAATTGTTTCAGAACCATGTTCATCCCGGAATAAATTGGCGAGCTCTCGCCTTCGCCTTTCGCGGCCGCAAGACCGAGCTCGAAATTATCCACGATCGCGAGCAGGCGCTCGAGGAGTGAGCTGTTCGCATACTTGATCGCGTCCTCCTTTTCCCGCGCGGCGCGCTTCTTGAAATTCTCGAAATCGGCTTGGCTGCGTAGAGCAAGGTCGCGGAAACGATCGAGATCGGCCTGCATTTCCGCGATCGGGTCTTCGCTGTCGGCCTCCGCGGCGACCGGCGCGGGATCGTTTGGCCGGCTATCAGTCTTCGCATCAGGCGGCGGATTGCCGTCGCTCACCGGGATTTGATGGCGTTCGGGTTTGGAAGTCTTCATGTCTTGCGCACTACAATCAAAGTGATGTCGTCATGTTGCGGATGACCGCCGGCGAAGTTGCGCACATCAGCGGTGATCCGGTTGATGATCCCCTCGGCGCCCTCGCGCGCGCTCGCCCGGAGCGAGCGAGTCATCCGTTCCGGACCGAATTCGTCGCCCTCGGCGTTGAGCGCTTCGGTGACGCCATCGGTGTAAAGGACGAGGCAATCATCGCGTTCGAGGGGCACGGAAAGATCGCCGGTTATCCTATCGAACACGTCGCCACTGTCAATTCCGAGCGCCATTCCCGGCGGCTTCAGGACCTCGACCTCGCCGCTCCTGGCGCGGTAGAGGAGCGGCGCATCGTGCCCGCCACGGGAGAGGGTCACGTGGTTGTTTTTGTGGTCGAGAATCAGATAGGCCATGCTGATGAACATGTCCTCTTTGATATCGGGATAGAGCTGGCGATTGACCTTCCGCAATACTTCCGCCGGCGATTCTGCAAGCCGCGCCTCGGCCCGAAGGACGCTGCGGCAGATCGCCATGATAAGCGAGGCCGGCACGCCTTTGCCCGAGACGTCGGCAATGACCACCCCGAGCCGCTCTTCATCGACCGCGATATAGTCATAGTAATCACCGCTCACCTGGCGGGCCGGCAGGTTTACACCCGCGATATCGAAACCATCAATCGGCGGCGGCTTGGCCGGGAGCAGAATCCGCTGAATGTCGCGCGCGATCTGGAGATCGTGATCGAGCCGTTTCTTTTCGTTCGCTTCGGAATAGACGATCGCATTGTAAAGCGCGAAGGCTGATTGCTCCGAGATCGATTTGAAGACGACGAAATCACTCGGCGTAAACGGCGCACTCATGGCCCCATTAGCCAACGCCAGAACGCCGAGATTCTGCCGCCCATAGAGCAGCGGCGTGATCATGACCGAAGCGGCGCCATGCGCACTCTGGCGCAGTTTCGCCAGTTCCGGTGCATCGGCCAGATCGCTTAGCAGCAGGGCCTCGCCCTCTTTCCAAACCCGCCCGACCAGCCCCTCATTCGCCTCCACCGGGTGCGAGCGAAGAAAACTTTCGAGCGCGGCCGGCGCGGTCGTCGCCTGTTGCAGGATACGCTCGGGCACCTCAACCAGCGGCGGACAACCGCGGGAAAGAAACGCCGGCATCAGACGCATCCCGCTCCGGTCGGCGAGATAAAGGGCGCCGCCGTGAGCGTCGAGAATCCGCACCGAGCTTTCGACAATCAGCCGATGCAAATCATGCGGGCGAATAACGTCGCGGAAGGCTTCGCCCAGCCCGTGAAGAAAATCGAAGACGAGATTCTCCTCCACCTGGATGGCTTCGTTCGAGCGTTCGAGGGCGCGAATGCGCCAGCGCTGCCGCTGGTACGTGAGCAGCCAGCCGATAAGCGCAGCGACAAGCAGCCCAAAGAAGAGAAATCGCATGGAGCCGAAGTCGAGTTACTTCGCTGCGTTCTCTTGTCGAAGATCCTGTTTGAGATATTCGAGGACGTCCTTGAAGCGAGTGATATTCTCCGGGCGCGCTTCGCACAAGGCTTCGTGCGCTTCGAGCATCGTGCTGGCCTGTTCCCGCTTCACATTTTCCGCGCCGTCCTTCTCCGTTTTCTCCAAAATCTCGCACTCCGGGGCAGCGGAGGCGCCGTCGGATTGGATGTCGAAAATCTGATCCAAGCCCAAACCGGAAAGCAGTTCGCGGCTGCGAGTCCCCGCATGCACGACCCGGAGGCGGCCCTCACCCAATTCCTTGAGACGCAGCGCCATTCCCGCCATTGTACCCATGAAAGTCGAATCCATCATCGCGCACTCTTGCAGGTCGAAGACGAATTCGCGATAGCCTCTGTTCACCATCTCACGCCCGAATTCCTTCAGGCTGCCGCTCTCGAGGAAACTCCCCCGCCCCGCCACTCGCACCCAGACAACCGGGCCGTTGACGCCTACTTGAATCGAGGACTGCACGACTGATCAAAGATAAAATTTCGCCCGATACTGTCAATCCATCCGGCGAGTTCGTTCGTCTAAATCCCTAGGTGCAAAGAAGAAAAAGCCGAGGCAACCCTCGTTCATTCTCTCAGGCGCGAAAACCGCACGTGTATCTCGTTCCAGAGTTGTTTACTCCCAGAGATAAGATCGACGCAAAGCCACAATTCGGCCGTCCACAATTAGTAACGCGCGCCAGGCGATAACTCGCCCGTCGTCGAAAAAATCATCGCCGATAATCCTGAATTCAGTCTGATGATGACCGCGCGCGTGCGGGTAGGTGACCTCCCGCGCCTGCACGAGCGCGTGCAATTTTTCCTGCCGATACTCCAGCCGCACCCGCACCTGGGCATCGCGTTTTGCCCGCCAGAAAAAATCAAGATACGTGCCATAACGCATGTGCTGGTCGAGCGCCGTGACCGCGCCGTAGAAGCGGTAATCGCGTTCGAAAGCGACCGCGGCGTTGATTTGTCCAGTGAGGCGCGGCGGCGCTGGGTCGAGGAAATATTCCTTCACCTTGCGAAACTCGAAGGCGGGATCGAGCGCGATCGGGAGCGGCTTCGGATTTTCCACCTGATAGGGCCGCGGCGGAGTCGCGGCGCATCCCGCGAGTAGAAGGCAAAGAAGCACTGGCCAGATCTTCACGACGCCGGAGATGAAACGGGATCAGCGCAAGAGTGTCAATCCACCGTCCCCATTTCTCCTGCTCCCACTCCTGCTCCTGCTCCTGCTCCTGATCGTGCTCGTAATCGAAACCGAATTCCCTAACGACTCGAGCACGAGCACGATTACGGGCACGAGCAAGAGTAAGGGAGCAAAGGCGACCGCTTCGCGCATTGCCCTCGCGCCGCTTACATTCCGGTGTGATCCAGGTCCAGTACGAACGCGGGGTTTTCCTGCCTGACGAAAACCTTTGGCTCGATCCATGGGATGCGAAGCCTTTCGCCTTCGTCTCGCACGCCCACAGCGATCACATCGCACCTCACGACGAAATCATTCTTTCCGAAAAAACCGCGCGCCTGATGCAGGCCCGCATGCCGGGCGAACGGCGCGAACATGTCCTCGCTTTCGGCCAGGCAACCGAGGTCCATGGCTTGCGCGTCACCCTCCTGCCGGCGGGTCATATTTTTGGCTCCGCTCAACTTTTTCTCGAGACCGACGCAAGCCGTCTTCTCTACACCGGCGATTTCAAGTTGCGCCCCGGCCTTTCCGCCGAACCGGCGGAATGGAAGCTCACCGACACTCTCGTGATGGAGACCACCTTCGGCCGGCCGCGCTACCGTTTTCCGCCCACCGAGCTGGTCGTGCAACAGATTGTCGCCTTTTGCCACGAAACCCTGGAAGAAGGCGCCACCCCCGTCCTCCTGGGCTATTCGTTAGGCAAAGCCCAGGAAATTCTCTGCGCCCTCGACCAGGCCGATCTCCGCCCGATGCTCCACGGCTCGGTCTTTCGCATGACCCGCATCTACGAACAGTTTGGGCAGTCGTTCTGCGCCTACGAACGTTACCACCCGAATGCGCTCGATGGGCGCGTGCTCATCTGCCCGCCGAGCGTAAATCGCTCCCGCATGCTCGAGCGCCTAACGAACAAAAAAGTCGCGATGATCAGCGGCTGGGCGGTCGAGCCAAACGCGATCTACCGCTACCAGGTCGACGCCGCCTTCCCGCTCTCCGACCACGCCGATTACACCGACCTCATGCGTTATGTCGACCTCGTGCAACCGGAGCGCGTCCTCACTTTGCATGGGTTCGCGGCCGATTTCGCGCGCGACCTGCGCGACCGCGGCATCGAAGCCTGGCCCTTAACGGAACAGAACCAGCTCGAACTGACTCTGCGCTCTGATGCGCCTCCCGCTCGCGCCCGCGTTCCGCGTGGCGGCGACGCTGTTTCAACGTTGCAAACTTCCCTAACGACTAACGAAAATCCGGGAACCATTGCCGAGTCGGAATTCCGCCGTTTCGCCGAGCTGGGCGAACAGATCGCCGCCACCCCTGCAAAACTCGAGAAGACCCGCCTGCTCGCGGACTACCTGGAGGATCTCGAGCCGGAACAACTCCGGATCGCCGCGATTTTCCTCACCGGCAAGGCCTTCGCGCAAAGCGACCAGCGTACCCTTCAGGCCGGTTGGGCAATTATCTATCGCGCGCTCCTCGCTGCCAGCGGACGCAGCGAGGCCGAGCTGCACCGGATCGCGGCGAGTCATGGCGACGCGAGCAAAACCGCCTTCGAGGTGCTGGAAGGGCGCACCCATCCCGAACCCTTTTCGTTAGGCGACGCTCACGCCCTCTTTGAAGCGCTCCACCAGACCCGCGGGCCGGCCGGCAAGACCGAACTGCTCCAGGATCGGTTCGCGAAACTCACCCCGCTCGAGGCCCAATACGTGGTCAAAATTCTCACCGGCGATCTTCGCATCGGCCTGCGCGAGGGCCTGGTCGAGGAAGCGATCGCGCGCGCCTTTGCGGCGCCGCTGGAAGAACTGAAGGAGACCCACATGTTGTTAGGCGACATCGGCCAGACCGCGCTCCTCGCCCGCCGCCGCGAGCTCGACCGGGCCGAGCTCACCCTTTTTCGTCCGATCAAAGTCATGCTCGCCAGCCCCGAACCAACCGCGGAAGCAATCTGGGCCCGCTTCGCTGAATCTGTGCCTAACGATCCCGTCATCCCGAGCGCAGCCGAGGGATCCCGTGGAACGTCTGCCGTCATCCCGAGCGCAGCCGAGGGATCGCGTGCAGCATCTGCCGTCATCCCGAGCGGAGCCGAAGGCGAAGTCGAGGGACCCCGTGGAATGACCGGAAACCGCCGCCCCTTCGTCTTCGTCGAGGACAAGTTCGACGGCATCCGCGCCCAGCTTCATCGCGGCCCGGATCGGGTCGAACTTTTCTCGCGCGACCTGCGCCGCGTGACCAATCAATTCACCGAGATCGCGACGAAGGCGCGCGATTTTTCCGCCGATCTGATTCTCGACGGTGAGATCATGGCCTTCGAGCACGGGAAAAAGCTGACCTTTTTCGACCTGCAAAAACGGCTCGGGCGCAAAAGCGAGAGCGGCGACCTTTTCGACACGCCAGCCGCGGATGTGCCCGTAATCTTTGTCGCCTTCGATCTGCTCTGGCTGGACGGCCGCTCGCTCTTGAAAACGCCGCTGCGTAAGCGGCGTGAGTTGCTCAGCGGCCTAACAATGCCGGAGCGATTTCAGATTGCGGAGGTTTCGACGGCGCAATCGGCCGAGGAAATTGAATCGGCTTTTCAAATGGCGCGCCGGCGTTTCAACGAGGGCCTGATGGTGAAGGACCCGGAGAGCTTCTACACGCCGGGCCGGCGCGGACTTTCCTGGTTCAAACTGAAGAAGGAGCTGGCGACGCTCGATGTGGTCGTGGTTGCGGCGGAACTCGGGCACGGCAAACGCAATCATGTCCTGAGCGATTACACGTTTGCAGTGCGCGATGAGGAAAGCGGACGACTGCTCCCGATTGGCAAAGCCTACAGCGGGTTAACGGATGTCGAGATCGCCGAACTGACCGAACACTTTCGCAAAACCGCAATCAACGATCGTGGCCGCTATCTCGAAGTGAAACCCGAGGTCGTCCTCGAGGTGGCGTTCAATTCCATCCAGCCGAGCAATCGGCACGCGAGCGGGCTGGCGTTGCGCTTTCCGCGGATCAAAGCGATCCGGCGAGACAAAACCGTGGACGCAATCGACACCCTCGATTACGCCCGCCGCCTGGCTGAGCAAAGTCGTTAGGCCCAAATTGTCATCCCGAGCCGCCGAAGGACGGCGAGGGACCTCGCCAATGCCATTTTCACCTCCGTTTGGGCCGGAAAGCGCTAATTGCAATTGCGAGATCCCCCGGCGCGCTTCGCCAGCCTCGAGATGACAGGGTGTTGTGCTCGCTGGTTTGGTCAGCCCGCAGGCGTCGGCGACGGGGAGTTTTCGTTCGACCGCGGCTGTCGGCCGCGACGGTTGCGCCTCTCGCGGTCCTGATCTGCCTTGGTTCCTCCGGCGTTTTCGTTAGGGGAAACCGACTCGGCAGCCCTCGACTCGGGCGATGGAGTTGGCCGGCCTGTCCTTTCGCCGGCCTTATGCGGTCGTTGCCCACGCTGCTCCTGGCGTTGCCCGCGGTCCCGCTGCCGTTGTTCGCGGTTACGGTTTTCTACGTTGTCGTTAGGCGAGTCCTCTGGCGTGGCGGCAGCGGCCGCGGTCTGAGCAGGAGAAGGTGTTGCCTTCGACGCCGGCGAAGGCGTTGCAGTCGCGGGTTTGTCGTTGCCCGGTTGCCTCACCTTTTGTTCACGTTCCGCCTGCCGCTTTTGTGCTCTTTGTTCCTGACGCCGGCGATTCTCATTTCGCCTTTGTCCCGGCGATTGCTCCGGACTTGCGCTTGCCTGCGGCGCTGCGGTTGCGCGGGTCTCTGGCGGGGTGGGCGGGTTACTCGGCAACGGCGCCGGGGTGCCGACCGGTTCCATTTTTCCGCCGCTTACACTCGGCGCAACCGCCTGACCCGGCCTAACGAATCGTTTCGGCGGCAGGTTTGCTGGCGGTGTGGCTTCACTCTCGATTTTTTTCCGCGCCTGCTCCGCCGCCTGCGTGTCCTGGATTCCAGTCCAGCCGCGCTCGACCTCCGGTTGCGCGACCTTACGCGCGACCTGCGGTGGGCGCGCATTCGGCTCGGGTGCGCGAAAATTCATCACCGGCAACGCCACCACCTCGCCCCGGATCACCGGCCGGTCCTGGGTGGCATTCTCCGTTCGCTCGAGGCGCAGCCGCTCGATTGGCTGCCGGCTGCGCGCCCGCAAGTCGTCATAGCTGGGCCCCTGATCGACTACGATCGAGTTGTTGTAGGTGATGTTGGTCACGTTCGTCGTCTGGTTGATGATCGTGACGTTGCGTTGCGGCGGCACGATTTCGCGCGGCGTGAGCTTACTGCCGAATTCGTTAGCCGGAACGAAGTTATATTGCTCGGGCCCAATGTCGTAATACCGGTCGGCCCAGTTGCGAATACCGGTCTCGCGATCGAAACGGGCCTCGGGCGGCAACGGCGCCCAACCGACATAATCGTTGCCGCGCCGCCAGGAAACCCAGGCCGGGGCCCATTGTTCGCCCGGCACCCAAACCCAGCCAACGCTGCGCAGCCGAATCCAGCGTCCGTAGTGGTAAGTGGCCCAGCCAAATGGTTCGTCCGAGATCCATGTCCAGCCTGCGTCGGTGTAAACCCAATGACCGTGGGCGTAGGGCCGCCACTCGTTAGTCTGGATCGCGACCCGCGGTTGAAAGACATAACCGTAGTTGCCCGTTTCGATCCAATCGCCGTAGGGCTCGAGCTTGCGATAGAAAGTCGCGTAGGAACCGGTCTCGGCCTCGGCGCTCGGACTTGCTTTGGCCGCTGAGATGGGAGTCGTCGCCCGGACTGGGGTAGTCTGGGCGCGGGCGACCGCGTTCTCGCGAGCAGCGAGATCAGCTTCGCGCGCCTTCAATTGCTCTTCGGTCCTCGCCTGGTGTTCGGCCGCAAGCCGCTGTTGAACTTCGCGCTCAATCTCCGCCTGCCGCTCGGCTTCACTTTGTTGTTTCTGGCAGGCGCCTGCGCCGAGCCCGAGCGCGGCGCAGAGCGAAAGAAGGAGAATATTTTTCATACGATGATGAGACTGAACCCGCTTTCGGTTATTCGAAATCGCAAAGCGCGCCGCGTGTCAGCGGGCCCGGGATGAAGGCGCGGCGGAGTCGTTAGGCGAAGACTGAATCGTGGCCGTGATCGATTCCGAGCGGTGCAAAGCTTCCCATTCTCCGTAAGCGGCGAGTGCGGCGAAGAGAATCACAATCGCGAGCATGAGCTTGAGACCGTTGCCCGGCGCGCGCGAAGGGCGGGGGCGATCCGATGGCGCTGCTGAATCCATCGCGCAATATACGCAAATCAGGCCACCGTCATCCCGAGCGAAGTCGAGGGATCCCGCGGATGGACTTTGCGCCGTCGCTTCCCGGCAGTTCCACGGGATCCCTCGACTTCGTTTCGCTGGCGCTTCACTTCGCTCGGGATGACGGAGAATGGGCTGCGCTTCACTCCGCTCGGGATGACGGGAGTTGCAGCGCGGCGATTGCATCCATCACCCGCTGGCTCAGGCGCGGGTAAATCTCGCGATGCGGCCCGACAAGATCCGCTTCGCTGAAGTGCAGCGGTTCGCCCACCACGATCGTGATCGGATGGAAACGCAGCTTGCCGCCGCCGCGCGGCAGCGCTTCGTGCGCGCCGAAGATTCGCATCGGCACCACGGGCGCGAGGGTTTTTGCAATCACAAAGCCCACTCCTGCTTGCGGCGGCTGGAGGTTCCCGTCTTCGGTCCGCGCGCCTTCGGGGAAAACGAGCACGCCGTGATTCTCCCGCAGAACCCGAATCGTCGCCTTGAGCGCGCTCCGGTCGCTCCCTTCCTGGTCAATCGGAATCACGTTTAGCTTCGGCAAAATCCATCCGAGCAGCGGCACGTCGAAGAGCGTTTTGCGAGCGAGAAAATAAATCGCCCGGCGGCAGCCAATCCCGGCGAGCGGCGGATCGAGATAACTCTGATGGTTCATGGCGAGGATCACCGCTCCCTCCTGGATGACGCGCTCGGGATGAATGCAACGAAAGCGAAAACACAGTTTCGCGATGAGCCGGGTGAGATGATAGACCGTGAAATACCAGGGGTTCACGGCGCGATCGTCAGGCCTTTGCGCTTGAGCCGGCCAATGATTTCGCCGACCACGCCGTCAATCGTCAGGTTGGAACTATCGATCACATGCGCGTCCTCCGCGATGATGAGGGGCGAGGCGCGGCGGGAGGAATCGGCGCGGTCGCGCGCGCTGATCGGATCGCGCTCTCCCTGCGCCGCGCGCCGGCGAGAACGAATCTCGGGTGAGGCATCGATATAAAACTTGTAGGGCGTCTCAGGAAAAACGACCGACCCGATGTCGCGGCCTTCCATCACCAGGTCGTGCGTTTTCGCATAACTACGCAGATGCTCGACCAGGACTTCGCGCACCCGCGGGACGCTGCTGACTAACGAGACGTTGTTGTTCACGCGGTCTTCACGCAGGAATGGTTCGGGATCGACTCCATCGACGAGGAGGATGGAATCCCGATCGCGGAGCGTGGCGGTGAGCGGAGCTTGCTCCGCGAGTCGTTCAATCGCGCCGGTGTCGTCGGGCGAAATCCCCCGCTCGAGCACGAGCCAGGTCATGGCCCGATACATCGCGCCCGAGTTGACGTAGACGAAGCCCAGCCGACGCGCCAGCTCGCGCGCGACGCTGCTCTTTCCCGAGGCGGCCGGACCGTCGATCGCGATGATCGTGTGCGGGCCCGTTAAATCCATCGCCAGTTACGAGCGCGGGGCGCGGCTAGCTTTCCTCGACCCGCGCGGGCGAGAGCGAGGTGATCACGGGCGTGGTGGTGCGGACGACTTTCGGGTTGGCGATCTCGTTCAGGATCTTGTCAAAACCGGGATAAGATGTGGCCACGCACTCCACATCCTGAATCACGGTCTCGCCTTCGGCGAAGAGGCCGGCGATCGCGAATGCCATCGCAATGCGATGATCGCCGAAGCTGGAGAGGCGTGCGCCATGGAGCGGAGCGCGCCCGTGGATTTCGAGCCCATCGGTCAGCTCGATGACCTGCGCGCCCATCGAACGCAGGTTATGGGCGATCGCGGCGATGCGGTCGGTCTCCTTGACGCGCAATTCCTGGGCCTGCCGAATGATGGTGGGGCCGCGAGCGAGCGCCCCGGCGACGGCGATGATCGGCAGCTCGTCGATCAATTGCGGCACTTCTTTTCCCTGGATGACGGTGCCCTTCAAATTCGCCCCCGTCACTTCCACGATCCCGCGCGGCTCGACCTGCTCGACGTCTTCGATCGCCTCGCGGACTTGCGCGCCCATGCGCACGAGCACCCCAAGAATTCCGGTGCGCGTCTCGTTCAAACCGACATCCCTGACGAGCAAATGACCGCCGGGTTGCGCGGCGGCCGCGACCAGCCAGAACGCGGCAGAGGAGATGTCACCGGGGATGCTGAAGTCGCGCGATTCCGGCGTGTAATCGCCAAAGACGCTCACCCCGTCTTCGTCTCGTTGCGTGCGAACGAGGAAATAATTCAGCATCAACTCGGTATGATTGCGCGTCGTTGCCGGCTCCTGCACGGTGGTTTTGCCTTTCGCGAAAAGGCCGGCAAAAAGCAGCGCGCTTTTCACCTGCGCGCTCGCTACCGGGGAACTGTATTTGATGCCGTGGAGCGGTGCGCCTTCGATCCGCAGCGGCGCGGTCTCGTGCTCGCCTTCGGCTTCAATCTTCGCGCCCATGAGACGGAGCGGCTCGGTGATGCGCTCCATCGGGCGCTTCGAGAGCGACCCGTCGCCGACAAGACGGCTGTTGAAATTCTGCCCGGCAAGAAGTCCGGCCAGAAGCCGCATGGTGGTGCCGGAATTCCCGCAATTGATCGGCTCCCTCGGGGCGGAGAGCTTGCGCTTGTTTCCATGGACGATCAGGATTTCCGGCTCCGGTTGCTCGATCTTGATCCCGAGAACGCGCATCGCTTCGACGGTGTGCTGACAATCAATGCTGGGCGAAAAGCCGCGCAGCACGCACGGGCCATTGGCGAGGGAAGCGATCAGGACGGCGCGATGGGAAATGCTCTTGTCGCCGGAAACGGCGATCTCCGATTCGATCCGCGGCGCGCGTTTTACGCGAAGTTCATCCATAGATTACAAAGCCGCCGCGGACCATTCGGCCGGTCAGGCGAGAGAAGAATCCCAAGTTGCGGGAAAATGTCCAGCAACCAGAATCGTCAGGCCGAGCAAAGCGGGATCCCCCTTGGCTCCGCTCGGGATGAGCGGTTCGTCAGGGCACAAGAAAAATCTTGTTCGTGTACGGATCGCGCACTTCGGTGCCGGGCGGGAAGCCGCGCACATCCACATACCCTTGGTCGGGCGCGTAAGGGCTGGTGACAAAACCAGGCTTGTTCGGCACCGGGATCCCATAGGGGATGTCGCCCTTGGTCTGTTTCACTGCGCCGGCCGCGGCCGTTTCCGGTGTTGGCGATGGCTGGACCGCGTACTCGGGCGGAGTCGGACTCGGAGTGGGCGCGAAGGGTTGCTGGACCGGCGGGTATTCCGGTGCCGGCGGCTGATACACCGCGCGACGACGCGGCGGCGGCGGCTCCGGCTCACTGCAGGCAGAAAGCAAAAGCGTGGTGACCAGCGCGAGCGAGATCGTCGTCTTCATAAAAGTTGCTGCGGTTTCGAGCGTCAGCCGATTTTCTAAATCATTCGGCTGGTGCTGACAAAAGAATAATTCGCGCCTCCGCTCGCCACCAGTCGGTTCGCAGACAAAAATACAAAATCAGGCCCGGCGGTTTTCGAATCGAAGAAAGATGACCCAGAGTGCGGAATTCATCCTCGTGGTAGATGACGACCGGAACAGCCGATTGATTCTGGCGCGTCTGCTGCGCGAAGCGGGCTACAGCTGCCGCGAAGCTGCCAGCGGCACGGAAGCGCTCGAACTGATGAGGGAAGAGATTCCTGCGCTCGTCCTGCTCGATTTCCACATGCCCGGACTCGACGGCGCGGAAGTGCTTTCGCAGCTGCGCGCGGACCCCAACCCGGCGCTGGCGCAATTGCCCACCATCATGCTCACGGGCGACGCGGGAGAGGAGAGCGAGGTGCGCTGCCTCGAAGCGGGCGCGAATGATTTTGTGACCAAACCAATGGAGCTCCCGGTGCTGCGAGCGCGCATTGAGACGCAGCTCCGTCTCCAGTCATTGCACCAGCAATTGCAAAAGCAAAATGCGGAGCTGGAGGCGTGGCGGCAAAATCTCGAGCGCGATCTCGCCGCGGCCCGGCTCACTCAGCAATCCCTGATCCCGCAAAAGCCGCCCGCGCTCGAGGGGTGGGAAATCGCCTCGGTCTATCAGCCGGTCATCCAGGTCGGTGGCGATATTTACGGCTGGGTGCGGATGCGCGACGGGCGCATGCTCTTCTGGATCGCGGATGCGACCGGGCACGGCGCGGCGGCGGCCCTGCTCACCGCTCTGGCGAAGCTGCTTTTCCATCATGGCGGCGCCGAGCAGGAAGGCCCCGCAGCGATCATGAAAGCGGTGAACGATGATTTCCGGATGATCTTCGGCGCGCGCTCCTTTATGACGGCGATGTGTGTCGCGCTCGATCCTGTGAACGGCCACGCGAGCGTCGTCGGCGCCGGTCATCCGCCCCTGATCGTCCTGCGGCAGGGCGGGCCGGGAGAATTGATCAAATCTGTAGCTCCGCCCCTTGGCTTGCCTGATCCGCCGCGTTTCACCGAGACGGCAATCGAGCTGCGCAGCGGTGACGGCTTCTTTCTCTACACCGACGGACTTTATGTTTCCTCGAAAAGGAAACGGGAACGCTGGAGTCCGGAACGAGTGGAGGCGTTCCTCTCGGAGAGCGATGGCAACGCACAGGAGCGGCTCGAGCGGATTTTGCGCCGCCTCGCGCCTAACGATTCCGAGCCGGCGGCGGACGATCTGGCTGCTTTGCTCGTGCGGCGGAGCCCGGGAAAAAGTTTTTCGGAGGCGAAAAATTAATATTGCTCTCCTGCGAGGCAGCGATTAATCAGCGTCTATGCCCAAAACCACAGCCAAAAAAACACCTTCGAAACGCAAACCAAACGCCGCCTTCATGCGGCCCGTCCAACCGGATGACAAACTCGCCGCGGTCGTTGGTTCGAAACCGCTCCCGCGCTCGGAACTGACGAAGAAGCTCTGGGATTACATCAAGAAGCACGGCCTGCAGGACAAAAAGAAAAGAACGCAGATCAATGCGGACGAAAATCTGCGGCCCGTCTTCAATGGCAAGAGCCAGGTGAGCATGTTCGAGATGACGAAGCTCGTCTCGAATCACCTTCGTTAGGCACTCCGGCCTAACGAGTCCATTCGGCGGCAGGGCTGGACTGGGCGAAACTTTTGGCTCGCCCGCGAGCAGGCTGTCTGTTCGCGGGCGAGAACTCGTTCCAGCGGGATTTGTCTGACGAATTCGCCGCCCGCCGGATTCCAACGCGCAGCCGGCGCAGTGGACAACCATCACTGGCGGCGCGCAGATTTTCCTCTCGCAATCGCCGGGCGCAAGACGCAAGATCGTCCTCTGGAAATGGTTTGCCCATGAACCTGGAGGCTCTGCGATCGGTGCCACTCTTCCGCGCGCTCGATGAAGAAGCGGCGCGCGAACTCTGCGACCTGCTCACCGTGCACGAGGTCTCCGCCGGCACGGAATTATTTCACCGTGGCGAGGTCGGCGATTCCATGTACCTCATCGAGCGCGGCAAGGTTCGCATCAGCGTGAAGGACGCCGATGGGCACGACACCACTCTCGCCGAAATGGGGAATGGCGATTTTTTTGGCGAAATGTCGCTCCTCGACGGCCACGCCCGTTCTGCCGATGCAACCGCCGATACCCATTCCCGCTTCGCCATCCTGCCGCGCGACGAATTCCGTTCCTTCCTGCGCAAGAACCCCGATGTTGCGCTCGGCATTCTTACCGCACTCACCCATCGCTTGCGCCGCACCGACGACCTCCTGCGCCACCGCGTCTCGCGCAACGCCAATGAGGAAGAAGCCGCTCGCCTGACGATGGCCGATCGGGCCGCCGACCTGATCGCGGAGTTCGGAGGCAGCTGGAAATTCATTGGCTTCTCCATTGCCTTTTTTCTTGTCTGGGTTGCGATCAATAGCTGGATTCTGCGCGAGCGCGCATTTGATGCTTACCCCTATGTGCTCCTCAATCTGGTCCTGGGTATGATCGTCGGCTTGCAGGCGCCGATCATCATCATGTCGCAGAACCGGCAAAGCCAGAAGGACCGGCTCCGGGCCGATCTGGATTACCGGGTGAACTTAAAAAACGAGCTGCTCCTTTCCGAGGTCCTGCGCCGGCTTGACGCGCTGGAAGGCGAGCGCCGCTTTTCGCCTGACGAACCGTTGCAATCTTCCACTCTGGTCTGAGCGGCGAGTGGCGGAAGGGGTGGGATTCGAACCCACGGTGGGTTTCACCCCACGCTCGATTTCGAGTCGAGTGCCTTAAACCGGACTCAGCCACCCTTCCAAAAACGAGCCGCTATTATCGGAGCAGCCGCAATTTTTGCAATCCGCCCCACTCGTCATCCCGAGCGCAGTCGAGGGATCCCGCGGATCAGCCGTGAAGCTCCGGCACCACTCAGCCTCTTTCAGTCATGGCGTGGATTGAGCAATCGTAAATAAGTCTCCCAAGTCCGCCGCACCATTTGCTCGACCGGAAACTGTCGCGCCCGCGCCGGACCAGCGGCGCGCAGTTCTTCCCGCCGGCGCGGCTGGCGCAAGAGATTCGTTAGGCCGGAGGCCAGACGTGCGGGGCTCGACGCCTCCACCAGCTCAGCCGCGTCGCCGGCCACCTCCGTCGTCGCTGAAGTCGTAGCGCCAAGCACGCACCCGCCGCAAGCGAGCGCCTCGAGCACGGGCAAGCCGAAGCCCTCGTAAAGGGACGGAAAAACGAAGATGTCGGCGCGGCGATAGAGCTGTTTCAGCATTGCATCAGAGATGACGCCGAGCTGCACGACTGCTTCCTGCAATTGCAGTTCCACCAGCCGGCGCTGGAAGGCGGCTTCGCGTTCCGGGCTCAAGAGCGCGCGCCCGAAAAGCACCAGCCGGACCTGAGGAAAGTCGCGACGCAACAGCGCCAGTGCCTCCAGCAGCGTTCCGAGATTTTTTCGCGGCTCGAGATTATAGGCGGAGACGAGGACCGGCTCGCCCGATTGAAAGACCGCGTGCTGCCGCAGAAGATCATCTCCCGGTTCGGTGAAGAACTCATTTTCGACTCCGTGATGAATCACCACGCTCCGCTCCGGTCCAATTCCCCAGTAGCGCTCGAGGTCATCCGCAGTGGTTTGCGAGATGCAGATGATGCGATCAGCGCGCTTCTCCACCCGCCGCCGATGGAGGCGATAGGCCGGGTCGTGCCGTTTCGCTTCGTATTCGGGAAAGACCTCCTCAATCAGGTCGTGTTTCGTAATCACAATCGGGCAGCGCGCGACGAGCGGAATGAAATCGTGCACGACGTGGAGGAGCGAAATCGGCTCCGCGCGAAAGCAGCGCAGGTAAGCCAGTTCATCGACGTAAATCCCGCCGCGATGATGCCACGACGGCCGCTGCCGATACCTCCAGCGGGAACCCTTCCCGAAAAGATCCCGCAGCTCCGGCACCGGCTCGGGGCGCGAGCCGAGCAACAAGAACTCCTGCTCGCCGGCAATCTCGGCCAGTCCGCGGACCAGCTGGACGGTGTAGCGATAATGCCCCGCGGTCATTTGCAGGTGATCGAGGGTGGAGAAATCGATCGCGATTCTCACGCCGGCAGGCGGCCTTTGCAGCGCTGGACGAGACTGGTCAGCCCCGGACCAAGCAAAGCCTGGAGACCGAGACTAACGAGCGCGCGATCGGGCAGCGCGCGCGTTTCGCGAAGACGGAAAAGCAGGGTGCGCAGGACCGGGCCGCGGGCGCCTAACGAATTGAGCTGGTGCACCATGTCCGCCGTCGCCTCCGCGATCGCGGAGCGTTCCTCGCCCGAAGCGCCCGCGCGCAGGATCGGGCGGTAGATTTTCTCCACGATCTCGAGATGCATCGCGACGAGGGCGCGAATCGATTTCGAGCGCTCGTGCAGCCGGTAACGGGAGAAAACTTCCGGCACGTAATGGAATTGCACGCCGCGCCCCGCGAGCCGCAGCCAAAGCTCGTAGTCCATGCAGTAATGCAAATCCTCCCGCACTGCCGGCGGCACGATGCTGGTGCGAAAAAAGCAGGAGGGCTGGGCGATAAAACGGTGCGCAAGATGCCGCAGGCGCGAATACGGTTCGCCCGAGAATTTTTCAATCACGGTCTCGCCATCCTCTCCGACGTAGACGCAGTCGCCGTAAACGACTCCGGCCTCTGGATTCTCGGCGAATACTTCAGCCACGCGCTGCAAAGTTCCGGGCTCGAGCAGATCATCGCTGTTCAACCAGCTCCAAATCTCGCCGTGCACATGGGCGAAACCTTTGTTTAAGGCATGGCTCTGTCCGCGATCCCTGGCGCTTTCCCAATAACTGAGCGATGGCGCGTAGCGCTGAATGATATCGAGGCTCTCATCGGTGCTCCCGCCATCGACCACGATCAGTTCGAGGTCGCGATAGTGCTGGTCGAGGAGCGAGCGCAAGGTCGCCTCCAGATAGCGCCCCTGGTTGAACGACGGAGTAACGATACTGATTTTCATGCGCCGACCGGTTCCGCTTTGTCGCAAAGGATTTGTGCGAACCAGTCGAGATATTCGGCCATCATTCGCTCGTCTCCGAAACGCCGCCGCGCCTCTTCCCCCGCGCGAAGGCTCATCGCCCGCCGGGTTTCAGGAGCATTGAGCAAATTGCCGGCCGCGTTCGCCATCGCTTGCGCGTCGCCGGGCGGAGTCAGGATTCCTGTTTCGCGATCGATGACCTGCTCCGGAATGCCGCCGACCGCGGTCGCAACGACCGGGGTTTCGGAGGCCAGCGCCTCGAGAATGGAAGTGGGAAAAGTATCGGCACGGGCAGCATGGAGATAAAGATCGGCCGCACGGTAAAAGTCCGCGACCTGTTTTGGATCGTCGAGAAAAGGAACGAAATGGATCTCGGCTCCCTCCAGCGTTTCGTTAGGCGAATCATCGCCCACCGCCAGGAAAACGAGCCGGCGCCTCCGGCGGGTTTGCGCGAGGCGGCCGATCGCGCCACGCATCGTGGCGTAATCCTTCCAGGCGTTCTCGCGGATGCTGAGGGCGGTGAAGAGGAGAATATCAGCGTCGTTAGGCAAGCCGAGCCGGGCGCGCGCCGCGAGCTGATCGCCCGGATGAAACTTTGCGAGATCGATCCCATTCGGAATCACCCGGCTTTCCACGATCGCCGGCGCGAGGATCGAGCGCTCCAGCTTTTCGAGCAGCCAACGGCTCGGAGTCGCGAGCCGTAATCGGGTCCGCCCGTAGATTGCGCGTTTTCGTTCCCAGTTGAAGGCGGTCGCGTCCCGGCGGACGGCCGGCGGGATTAGGAGATCGGGACAACGCCCGCAGCCGCTCCGCCAGCGCTCGCAGCCTAACGAGTGGGCACAATGCCCGCTCGCGAGCCAGGCATCATGCGCGGTGAGGACGAGCGGAACGCGCGCCGCGAGCACGGGCAGAAAACGCAGATCGAAATAATCGCGGTGCAGGTTATGGGCGTGGACGATCTGCGGTCGAAACCCGGGCAGCTCGAGCAGCCGGCGGGTGCCGGGATAATGAAAGGGTTCGTGCCCGCGCCAGCGATCGATTTCGTTCGGCCAATCCGCGAGGCGAAAAAGCTGATGGGCGAGTTTCGGCCAGACGCGCACCTCACGGGCGAGCAGCTCGCGAGTAATTTCGCCTAACGGTTGCCTAACGAATCCGCGCGGAATTTCGTAGACTGCCGGATTGGCGGAGAATTTCGCCCCGACCGCGAGCGCCGCGTGACAGCCGGCGGCCCCATAGCCGCGGAGGAGACTGAGCGCGATTTGCTCCGCGCCGCCTGCCCGGTCGCTCGTGCTCACGAGCAGGATGTCCGGTTTCATCTCAAGCTCCGAAGAGACGCTTCAGTTCCCGTTCAAAGGCCGGGCCGTCCCAGTCGCGCACGAGCAGGCGGGGCAGGCCGTAGCGATGGGAATGGCGCTGCACCGGTTCCTCGATCACGGCCACGGCCGAACGGAAATTGCTCTCCGCGCAGACGGCAACCGAGTCCTCATTAAATGAGCCATAGGGGTAAGAAAAATCCTCGACCGGTCGACCGATAATCCCTTCGAGAGATTGTTTACTCCCGGCGATCTCCGCCTGCTGTTCGCCTTTGGTTCGGTAATCGAGATCACAGTGAGTCATGGTATGCGCGCCAATGCTGACGAGCGGATCATCTGCCAGCACCTTTAGCTCCGTAGCATTGATGCAGCGGTAAAGCGGGCGCGCGGCCGCGGGCAAGCCGGTGAGGGCGCGCAAAGCCTCGAGCACCTCGGTCTGCTGGACACTGGAAAGCGGACGCAGCTCGGTATGTAACTCGAAATAGAGCTGTTCGCGCATCCTTTTCTCGTTAGGCGAATCGA
This sequence comes from Chthoniobacterales bacterium, assembly GCA_036825615.1. Taxonomy (GTDB): domain Bacteria; phylum Verrucomicrobiota; class Verrucomicrobiia; order Chthoniobacterales; family UBA10450; genus JAICXG01. The sequence goes on along the minus strand of DAISXY010000012.1, from coordinate 83,943 downwards.
GTTTCCATGACCGGACCCGGCCATTGATCTCGAGCCGCAACGTCTTCGGCAAATCGGGCGCCCCAAGCACCAGGCGCTCGAGATCGTCCCACCAGAATTCGCCATCCTTTCCGAGGGCTCCCGCCGTGACATAAATCGTCGCCGGAACAGCCGCCTCGCGCAAAAGCGGAAGCGCGTTCTCGAGATTGTCAGCATAACCGTCATCGAAGGTGACAGCTACCGCGCGCCGGCGCAGTTTCGAATTGGGGAGCGCCGCGACCAGCTCAGAAAGAGCGATGGGCTCGGCGATTCGCCGGATGACCTCGAGCTGTTGCCGGAAGTGCTCCGGGCTGACCGAGAGTCGGTGTGGATCGGCGGCCGGTTCAAAGACGCGGTGGTAACAAAAAATGAGAGGCGGTGGAAAAACCATGCCGCGGATTCTGCGCCGGAGGTTTTTCGTAAGATGCCATCCTCGCCGGGCTTTGCGGTGAACAATTCTGGGCAAGCGCTTCACCAAAGGAGGACGAAGCGATCTCGCCTTGGTGCGCAGCGCCTCCCAGGTCTCACCCTGGGCCAGACCTTGTTGGATGAGATAGCCGCGGAGCCAGCGCAGAAACTCCATCGTTTGCTCCTCGAATTTACCCGCGCGCCAGACCTGTGCATTGCACGAGTCCGGATGCTGGCGGTAGCGGTACCACGATTTGGAAGAGACATAGACCGGGTAAGACAAACAGATCTTGGCGTGCACGACCTGGTCTTCACACATCGCGGTGAAGCGTTCCTCGTATCCACCCACCTGCCGAATGATCGCAGTTCGCGCCATGATTCCACTCGGGATGTTCTTCTCGTCCCGCAGGAACAAATTCAATAACTCGGGAGGCTGAACGATTCGGTCGGCAGTGAGACCGAGATTCTGGAGTTCATCCTTGTCAGACGGCTTCCCCGTCCAGCTGCGCCATAACTCAAGCGGACCGTAGACGTAGGCGGCTTCAGGATTGTCGCTGAGCAACTGGACCTGGTCGGCCACTTTATCCGGCCGCCAGACATCGTCGGCATCGAGAAATGAAATGTATTCACCCTGGGCGTGTTTGAGCCCGAGGTTACGCGAGGCACTCATCCCGCGGTTGGCATGACCTGGATGTTCGAGATAGCGCATTTTCTTTGGAAAGCGGGCCACGAAATCGCGACCGATGGCTGTGGCGCGCTCGCCTGAACCGTCGTCGACGAGAAGAAGTTCCCAGGTGAGATAGCTCTGCGCGAGCACGCTCTCGATCGCCTCGGCGATAAAGCGCTCGCCATCGCGGAAGATGGTGATGACTGACACCAGCGGGTGGTTACTCATGGCGAACGTCTAAGGAGAGTTAGCCGACAATTACTAGGGAACGACAACATTCTGCCGAAGCGATATTGAACCGGGAAAAGCATCAGCGTTGGCAAGAAAGTAAAACTCGACCGGGCCGGTCCGATGGCCAGACCTCGATCGTGGCAAAGTGGCGATGGAGTGAGTTCTTCAAGTTATCGAGGGTGTAGGTTTCAAACCAATCCGACCAGAGGGCGCCAATCTCTGGATCATCAGGCGGGATAAATTCAACAATTGCCCAACGCTTGGAAAAGAGCGCCAGACCATCAACGATTTGGTCCAAGCCGAGACGTCGATATCGAAAGACCAGGTCGTGCAAGAACGCGAGCAGCAAGACCATGTCGCAAGCGAAGCGTTCCGTTGCCGAAACGTGTGAATGATCACTAAGACCACGCGCGGCGGTTGGCCGAGTGAAATCCATCACCAATGGAAGCAACGATTGTTTGCAGGCGCAGGCATGGGCGAAGAGTCGCCCAACCGCATCGGGGTCGGTATCGAAGGCAACGACGTCGCTACCCAGGCTCGCGGCCAGGGCGCTGAACCAGCCGTCACCCGAAGCAATCTCGAGGACGGTGCGTGGCTTTTTCTCCTGCAAAATTTGGTGCACGCGGCGCCGTTTTTCGCCCCAGTCGTCGCTCAGGGTTCCGATGTTGTGCAGCTTCCGTGGCTCTTCGAATGGAACCTTGATCTTCTCGAGCGCTCCCTTCATTTCTTCGAGTGAACTTGAACGAAGACGAGCCGGCAACCGAAAGCTGGAACGGACGCGTCGCATGACCTTCTCCACGACTCGACGCGGCTGGTGCGGAAAATGGCTTATCGCGGTGCTCATCAAGTCAAAGAGCAACGAAGTCGAGCCGCCGAGAAGTTCGAGATCGCGCCGCTCGACGACATTGTTTGCCGCGATCAGCGCGCGGGCGAGTTTGTCGCGTCCCTGACCGGTGAGGAGGAGTGGGTAAAGGCACTCATCGTAAAATTCATTCGCCGCCACCCAGCCGGCCTCGTCATTTGCGGGAACAATGGAAGTGACATCGATCCAGACCGGCCGGCAACCGTCGAAGAGGACATTCCAGGGATGAGCGTCCTTCAGGGTCAGGCGATAACGGGAAAGCGCGATCGCGAGTTCTATGATCGTTAGGCATCCCGCCTTGAACATCGCCGGGCACCACTCGAAAGGATAAGAAGCGAACGGCAGCCGCCGATGATGCAGAACCAAGTCAAAGCCATCGAGCGCAAAGGGTGTCGTTTCGGTCGGGATAACAAGTCCGGCGGCAATCAGCTCCCGGCCCGCGCCGTTCTCGAAAAAGCCGCGAAGAAAAGGCGCCGATTGCACACTAACTCCGCGATAAAGTTCGCCGCGCCATTGAAACAGTCGTCCGGCTTCATCCTGAAAAGAGAGCGGATGAAAAACGACTTCGTCGCTTGGGATAACCTGCTTCACGCTTCCCCTTCCGAAAAACTCCAATTGTGGCGCAGCAGACAGAGAACCCAGTCGCGCGAGGGAATTCGCCCGCTGCGATAAAATTCATCGGCTTCCACATCGAAGGAGGTGGCCCGCTCGATGTGATCGGCCAGGGCGGCGCCGCGAAAGAGCGCGAGATTCAGGTAACACCGTCCCGGCGTGAGATTGATCGGGTCGGTCGTGCAGGTCACGACGCCTTGGGCGGGTAAGACTTCCGGAATGCCGCCGACCGCGTCGCTATCGAAAAGGTAAATCCCGGTGTTGGTATAGTCGTAGATCGTGATGAGAAAACGAACGTGCCGGAGGGGACGATCGCTTTTGTAGGCGAGGGTAAATTTTAACCGGCTGGTTGAGCTGACAAAGTGCCCGGCATCGATGCTCTCGACCTTGCAGGAGACGAGCCGGGCACTGCCATCGCCCTTGCGGTCGGCGCGCTGATCAAGCACAACCTCGTCGGCATCGGTCGTCTTGAGATAGGTACGCACCACCTCCTGCGGTGGACCGTCGCCCAGCACCCGTCCGGCCTTGAGCAGGATCGCCCGTTCACAGAGCGCGAGAATCGAGGCCATGTTGTGACTAACGAATAAAACTGTGCGCCCTTGCCGCGCGACATCTCCCATTTTGCCGAGGCATTTTTTTTGGAAAGCCGCATCCCCCACCGCGAGCACTTCGTCCACGAGCAGAATGTCGGGCTCGAGATGGGCCGCGACCGCGAAGGCCAGCCGCACGTACATGCCACTCGAGTAACGTTTCACCGGCGTGTCGATGAACTGCTCGACTTCCGAGAAGGCAACGATTTCGTCGAACTTTCGCCGGATCTCACTTCGTCGCATCCCAAGGATGGCGCCGTTGAGAAAAATGTTCTCGCGGCCGGAGAGATCGGGATGAAATCCGGTCCCGACTTCGAGAAGCGACGCTGGCCGGCCGCGCAAGACCGCTTCCCCGCGCGTCGGCTCGGTGATGCGGGAGAGGATTTTGAGCAGGGTCGACTTGCCGGCGCCGTTCTCGCCGATGATGCCGACCATTTCCCCCGGATCGATTTTGAAGGAAAGATCCTGGAGCGCCCAGAAGTCGCCGCGCGCGGCCCGACCGTCGCCATTCTTGCCGAGCAAACGCTTCCAGCCGCGTTCGAGGGAATCGCGGATACTGGTCGAGCCGATCCGGCCGAGACGGTAGCGCTTCGCAATTCCTTCCAGCTCAATAATCGGGCGCATCGTTCGGGCTTAGCGGCCTGTTGAAAAGTGGTGGCTCCCCTCACTGGCGCTGACGCGTCCGTCTCTCCCACGGGGAGAGAGAAGGACGAGACCGCAATAACTGCTGGATGCCTCTCTCCCTCTGGGCTGCAACGCAGCTCGGTTAGCGAGCGAGGCCCGGCTTTCAAAGGCGCGCGCAGGCAGCGCGGCGGTGAGGGGAAACTGTCGCAGTCCCTCGGCTCGGAAGACAAAACAGGTCATGACAGGTGCACAGCTTTTTAGACCGTGTCGATGAAGGTGCGCTCGGTGCGCTGGAAAATCATGACCCCGGCAAGAAAGAGCAGCGCGGCTATACCTAACGAACAAAGGTATTGCCCGGTTGCGACGCCACCCCGGCCTAACAAAAAGAGGCGCATCGTCTCCACCACTGGCGCGAGCGGGTTCAACGTCATCAGCCATTGCCAGCGCGGCGGCACTTTGGAGAGCGGATAAATCACCGGCGTGAGATAGAGCCATACCTGGACAATCAGCGGAAGGGCGTGCCGGAGGTCACGATATTTCGCGGTGCAGGAGGCGACGATGAGTCCGCTGCCCGCGCTCACGGCCGCGACTTGGACGAGCAGGAGCGGGGCGAGAAAGAGGCGCGCGTCGGTCCCGAACTGCGCGCCGGCAGCGGTGAAAAATTTGTAGTAGATCCAGAAGGCGGCAAAGATCGCCGCCTCGATCGCGAAGGCGATCAGGTTCGAGAGCACAATCGCGAAGGGCACGATCAGGCGCGGGAAATAAACCTTGCCGAAAAGCTCGGCATTGCTCGTGAAGGTGCCGGCAGCGAGCTGGAAGGTCTGGGCGTGATAATTCCACGCAAGCAACCCGCAAAGATAAAACAAGACCGGCGGCAGACCGTTCGTCGAGATGCCGGCGAACTTCCCGAACACGATTGTGAAGACGAGGGTCATGACGAGCGGTTGCACGATCGCCCAGGCGGGCCCGAGCGCCGTCTGCTGATAACGGGCGACAAAATCGCGCCGCACGAGCAGCGCGAGCAGGTCGCGGAATTCCCAGAGCGCGCGCAGGTCGAGCCGGAGCCAGCTTTGGTTAGGCCGGATCCGAATCTCAAAATCCGAGCGCGGCGCGGTCGCCATGAGGTCGTGCATTTGTCGAAAACCGTGAAGACCTTGAGCGGTCGATCGTGACTCTAGCGAGCAAGCAGCTACCGAGCCAGTCTTTCGCTCGCCCTGTAGGTCATCCCGAGCGGAGCGGAGCGCAGTCGAGGGATCCCGTGGAACTGTTGGGAAGCGCCGCTGGCCGGTTTCTCCGCGGGATCCTTCCCCGAAAGCTTTCGGGGCTGCGCTCCGCTCAGGAGGACAAAGATTTACGCTTCCTCGCCAGCGGCGATCTTCTGGATGGCCTGTTTCAATTCCTGCCAGTCGACCGGTTTGGTCATGTGGCGGGAGAAGCCCGCGGCCATGCTGTCGAGGATGTCGTCTTTCATCCCGTAACCGCTCAGGGCGATGCCGGGAATCGGGTGGCGGGCGGCGAGGTCGCGCATCAGTTCGTGGCCGCTGCCGTCGGGCAAACCGAGGTCGCTGATGAGGATGTTGAAGCCGTGGGCGGCCGGTGGTTTATGCCGGGCCGCGATCAGCTCGCGCGCTTCCTGGAGGGTGCCGGCCCAGCTGACTTCGTGGCCGGCGCGCTCGAGCAGGCGAGTGAGCTGGCGGGCGGTATCGTGATGGTCTTCGACGAGGAGGATGCGCAAACGCCGCGACTTGCTCGCGGCCGCACCGGCGGGCATCGCGTCGCCGGGACCGTGGGCCGCGGCGGCTTCGGCCGCGGGAACGGTTTGGAGCCGGACGGCAAAACAGGCGCCGCGATCCTGCCCGGCGCTTTCAGCCATGATCTTGCCGCCGTGCATCTCGACAATGGCGCGGCTGATCGCCAGTCCAAGCCCGAGCCCGCCGAAGGTGCGGGCGCGCGAATGTTCGCCCTGCTCGAAAGCCTTAAAGATGTGCGGGAGGTTTTCCGGCCTGATCCCGACGCCGCTATCGCGGACGCTGACGACGAGGTCGGGCTGCGGACCCTGCGCCGAGGCTTCGTTGCAGACCAGGACATTGATCGCGCCGTTCGGCGGAGTGAACTTGCAGGCGTTCTGGAGCAGGTTCCAAAAGACCTGAGTCATGCGCGCGCTGTCGGCGAGGACATGCGTCTGGGTCGCGCGGATATCAATCGAGATGCGGAGGTTCTTTTTCGCCGCCGCGGCGCCGCAATAATTGCGCATCGCGTGCTCGAGCAACGGCCGGACGTCGACCGGCTGGCGGTTGAGCTCGAGCTTGCCGCGAATGATGGCGGTGACGTCGAGCAGGTCGTCGATGAGATGGGCCTCAACCTCGATATTGCGCCGGATCATGGCGAGATCGCGGTGCATATCGGGCAGAATTCCTTCCTCCTCTTCGAGCATCGCGACGGTCGCGAGCACAGGCGTAAGCGGAGTGCGCAGCTCGTGGCTGAGGATGGCGAGGAAATCATCCTTGGCCCGGTTGGCCGCTTCCGCCGCTTCCTTGGCGCGACTCAGTTCTTCTTCGTTCTTCTTGCTCGCGGTCACATCCATGTTGACGCCGCTCATCCGGACGGCCTTGCCGGTTTCGTCGTAGAAAACCCGGCCGCGCGAAGCCATGTGCCGGACGGTGCCGTCGAGGTCGACGATGCGAAAATCGAGATCAATCGGACGCTTATCGGCGACCGAGCGATGCATCGCTTGTTCGAGGCCGGCGCGGTCGTCGGGATGCACGATTTGGAGGAAAGACTCGAGGGTGCCGGCGAACTGCTCCCTGGTGCGGCCAAGGAGCGGATACATGTAGTCGTCCCAGGTGAGACGGCCGGTCTGGAGATTCAGATCCCAGCTTCCGGTGCGCGACCCTTCGAGGGCGAGACGGAGCCGCTCCTCGCTCGCGGCGAGCGCGGCGCTGCTCTCGCCGATGCGCTTGAGCATGGCATTAAAGGCATCGGTGAGCTGGCCGATCTCGTCGTTATCATGTTTGACCGCGCGCACCGAATAATCGGGATGTTCGGAAACCGAGCCGGCGACTTTTGCCAGCTCGAGGATCGGGACCGAGATGCGGCGCTGCAAAGTGCTGGTAAGGGCGATCGCGCCTAACGACGAGGCCGCGCCCACGATCAGGAGAAGGAGTCCGTAAACAGTAAAGCGCGAATACATTTGCCCCAGATCCGCCTGGAGGTAGATCGTGCCGAGCCGCGTCCCCTCCTGTATGATGGGCTGAAACATCGAAAGATGGGCGCGACTGAAGCGGTAGCCTTTGGAACGCGGCTGGAGCGGGAACTCCGAGATCGGCAGCGTGGCGGGAAAGCGCACGAAGATGGCGCCCGCTTGATCGTAGATCGCGGCTTTGGTCACCTGTTGTTCCACCGCGAGCGCGCCGAGCGTTTCCTGGGCGCTCTTCGGATCGCGAAAGGCGAGCGCGCCGGTGCTGTTGGCCCCGATGACCTCGGCCAGCACTTCCATGTTGGCGGCGAGCGAGCGCTTGAAGGTGAGCAGTTCGTAAGTGATGAGGGCGCTGCCCAGAAGCAGGAGCGCAAACCCGGTCGTGAGCAGGATGACAAGCATGAGCTTGCGCTTGATCGGTGTGTCACGCAGGAAAACGCCCATCGTTGTTACCGGATTTGTGCCACCTGGAGCAACTTTGAGCTCACACTCAGCTGGGTGCCGCGCAAGGCCGCAGTGTTGATTCGCAGGCGAACACGATTCTGCTCGGTCACCAGAGCAATCATTCCGCCATGATCGAGAAAATTTTCCGATTCACCCACGGTCAGGACGGTGCCCCCCGCAGCCATCGCCAGGATTTGATCGACCTGGCCGGCATTGGCGCGGCTGGAGAAAAGGAGATGACAATGTCGAATGTCCTGCGGCCCGGAAAAATGCTGCACCTGGATTGGGCGCCCGTGGTAATTCTCGCCCGCGATCGCCTCGTACAGAAGCGGCCCGAAAGGATCGGGACCGACAATCCCGATGACGAGCGGATCGCTGCGCGAGTTAAACGCCCACTCCGGCCACTCGATGAAGCGAACAAAATTGTAGAGGAAAACCGCCTTGAGCGCGTATTCGTTAGGCGGCGGCGCCGCATCGAGCGGCGCGAAGATGAAGGCCGCAAGCAAGAGAAGGAAAAGGACAATCCGCTTTAGAAACTCCATCGCAGGGTGCCGTAAACGCTCCGTTCTACTTCGCGAGACAGCGGCATTGTCGCAAATTCCGGATGGGCATTGTCGAGCAGATTTCGCCCCACGATCGCAAGCTCGAGATTTTTGACCGGGGACCAGCCGAGCCGCGCATCGAGTTCAAGATAGGATGGCGTGGCGGGATGCGGGAGATTGTCGACATAGCGGAGGTAGGTGTCGAATTGCACGTTGCTCGGGAAATCGATCGCGGAGTGGATGAGAAAGCTCGCGCTCGGATCATTCGCTTCGCTCCGGCCGTGGTTGAAGTCGTGGCTGTTGCTCCGATCAATCACGAGATGGAGGAGCGAGAGTGAGCCATCGAGTTGCCACCAATCGGTCACCCGCCACTTCGCGGCAAGGGTTCCGCCGTAGGAATGGGCCTTGAGCAGGTTCTCGATCACGAGGGTATCGTCAGGCCCGGGTTCGAGGCTGCGGAGGTTATCGTAATCGTTGTAGTAACCGGCAAGATCGAGCGACAAGCGATCGCTCATTTTCCAGCGGTAACCAAGCTCGTAGGCGACCAGGACTTCGGAATCGAAGTTGTTGTTCCCGAGGACAAATGGCTTTCCGTTTGCATCAAAAATCACAACGTCCTCGTCGATGCGCGTCGGGGTGCGGACGGCGCGCGAAATTGCGCCCCAGACGGTCTGATCTTTCGTCGGGGTCCAGACGAAGCGCCCGGTTGGCTGCACTTCAAAACCGCTGAAGGAATTCCACTCAAACTTGGAACCGCCGATGAGCGAGAACATTTCGGGGACGATGTGCCATTCATCCTGGAGGTAGCCGCTCACGAGGTGCTCGGTTTCATTCGCGGGCAAAAAAGCCAGCGTCGAGCTGATGTTGCCAATGTTGTCGTGCGAGGCGCGATAGTTTGCGCCGTAAACCAACTCGTGGTCGCCAAAACGAAACTGGTGGTGGAATTCGAGATCGTAAGTCTCGCGCGACTCCTCGAAGAGCTCGGGAATAAAGCGATGGGTGCGATCGAAGTAGGCTTGGATCGTCAGGCTGGAATCGGCGCTCAGCTCCCGGCTCCAGCGCGCGATGACGTTTTGGCGGTCAACGTCAATGTCACCGCCATCGAGCTGGCCGAAGTTTCCGGCGTAAGCGTCGCCTTGGAGGGTGAGCTTGTCCTCGGAAGTGATCTTGGAATCAATCCGGAATCCACCCTGCGTGATGTGATAATCATCCTGCGCATCGGCCCCGTTCGAGAGGACAAGACTATCCCGGCTTTCGTGCATGACGTAGAAGCGATAGGAGGTATCGGGGTTCAGCATCCCGCCATAACGGACGCCGCCGAAGCCGGTTTCTTCATTTCCGCCGCCTGCATAGAGGAGAAAGCCCTGGGTCTGATCGGCCGGCTTGGTCTGGATGTTAATGACCCCGTTAACCGCATTCGCGCCCCACAAGGTCGCGCCCGGGCCGCGGACAATTTCGATCTGATCAATGTCGGGAAGAAACGTTTGCTGCACATCCCAAAACACGCCGGAGAAGAGCGGCGTATAGAGGGTGCGGCCGTCCATCAATACCTGGAGTTTGTTCGAAATCGAGTTGGCAAAACCGCGAGTCGAGATCGCCCATTCATGGCCGTCGATTTGCGCCACTTCCATCTCGGGTGCGAGCCGGAGCGCGTCGGGAATGTTGGTCACGCCGGCGCGGCGAATGTCTTCGTCGGTAATCACATCAACTGCGCTCGCAGCCTGCGAAAGCGGTTCGGGCCGGCGCGCAGCGGAGATGATCTCGACGTCGACGAGTTGCTCGAGGGGCAACTTTTTCAGGTCCGTCGGCGAGCGATAACCGGCCGGCGCCGGAGCAGGCGTGGCGGCGGATTGGGGAGCAGGCGTCGGAACGCGCAGCGCCACTTGCGCCCCGGCGGGAGTCAGCGCGACGAGCCAGAGGAGCGCGAGCAGGCGTCTCATCGCTGGTCAGCAGGATAGCCGCACCGCGATCGCTCTCGGCTTTGAAGGGGAAATGCAATCCTTGTACATCTCCTTCACATCGGCAGAGATGGTGCGGCTGGCGGTGTCAAAGATCAACCGCGATTCGCCTCCGCGTCGCCGTAATCAGAACCCAGGGAACTGCCGAGCCAGCCACGGATACGCGAGCATCCAAAGGCCCCAAATTGCCAGAAGCGCACCGCTCCCGCGTCGAACAAGCGAGCCCTGGACGGTTAATTTCTCCAAAGCGATGAGCGCCGTCAGCGCCCCCATCCAGACCAGATTCATGACCCCGAGAACAAAGAGCAATCCCATCAGCGCCCAGCAACAGCCGGTGCAAAACAGCCCGTGTTCCAACCCCATCACGAACGCTCCGCCCCAGCCTTCACGCCAATGCGCCATGATAAAATCGAGCGGACCGCGGCACCGGGTGAGGCACGCCTGTTTCATCGGCGTGAATTGAAACGCGGCCGCCAGCAGGAGAACGACCCCGGTGAAAAGCGAGCTCGAGCTGGCCATCATTGGCGAGAGCAGCGCGGCGCCATGTAGCGCCAGTTGCGCAAGGGTCGCGACGGCCGCAAAGATCGCCCAGATCGCGAGGTAACCCGAGACGAAAACCGCCACCGGCACGTAAGGCTGCTGGCGCCGCTGCCGGTTTCGCCGCACCCCGGCAAAGGTCAGGATCATTGGTGTCGCGGTGGGAGTCATCATCGCGATCATCATCACGACCCACATGAGGAGACGCGGCAGGACCAGATCGAAGGCCCACGGGTTGGGCTGCGACATCGGCATCGAACCCATTGCCGCCATCTGCCGCGCCATCCCGAGCAGGTACCACCACGAGAGCAGCGTGATCAGGCCCAGGGCGAACAGGATGATGAGCCGATCCCGCTTCAGAACCGCGCCGACGCGATCCATCGCGCTAACCTCAGTTGTGGTAATGAATGCGTGCGATGAAGCCGGCTTTATCCGGATAAGAGAAGTCGATCTCTTTTGCGTGGACCTCGCCGGTTCGCGCCGAAGCACATTCCGCCGACTTGAAAATGAAGCCGGTCCCGTGGTTGACCGTGACTTGCTCTTCGTTGCCCGTCACCGGGTTCTTGATCGGCTCCAATGCGATCTGCATTCCATCCCCCACCCGAACCGAGCTGTTGAGCCCGTTGAGTTCAAACTTGAAGGGCACGAACTGCGGCTCGAGCAGGGTATCGAAGGTGTTGGCCAGGACTTCGAAAGGCATTCCGCCCGCCTGGCCTGAGCCAATCTCGAGCAGCGCCTGGCGTTGTTCCGGCGAAGCTTTCTCATCCACAAAAAGAAGAACCGTGCCGTGGCCTTCGTGGATCGCCCCGGGCCATTTCGCCGCAAAACCCAGGGCCAACCCGTCGAGTCGTAACCCCTCGAATTCTCCCTTCTCGATTCGCCACGCGCCCAATCCTTCGCACGCACCGTGGCTGGGCGGGGCCGCAAACTCGCACGGGCACCCGTAATCGCAGTTGCACGCCTGAAGATAATCCGCATCGAAAAACCATTTTTTCATCTCTCAACCTCCTTTTTTGCTCGAAAGAAGAGGGAACCAAGGTGCCTGTGAGTCAACCCGGAATCCAAATGCCCACAAGGTTTGCTCAATCGGAGAGGCCAACGGCAATCCGGCGACAACCGCGACCTGCGGGCGGCGGCACAAACCCTCAGGTTTCGGGCTGTTGCGGGGCGGAAAAAATGTTACAATAAAAGGCTTGCCACAGCCTGAAACTTGGCCGCATATGGTGGTTCACCTGACGCCCGTCCACAATATCGTGTTGTTGGCTCTTTTGCGCACGTTATTCACCGGGCTGTTTCAGAGGTTAATTCACCGCTATTAACAACCGCTAACCCGAACCGCCTTCAACCAATGATCCAACTTAAAGCCGGCCTGCAACCCGCCACGCTCGTGAAAAATCGCAAATCGCTCTCGCATCGCCCCAAGTCGTCGCCCGTCGCCTCCACGCGAAAGAAAAAGCGCGGTTTGCGATTCGAGCGCGTCTTCAGCGACGCGAGGATTGCGCCCTTCGATCAGCTGGAATGGGAACGCCGGAACGCGGAAATCACCGATGACAGCGGCAAAGTGATTTTCAAACAGGAGAACATCGAAGTCCCCAAAAGCTGGAGTCCGCTTGCGACCAAGATCGCGGTCTCGAAATACTTTTACGGCGACATCGCGAACGGGACCGATCCCTACAAGGGCGGACGCGAGACTTCCGTCCGGCAGCTGATCAATCGCGTCACCCGCACGATCACGAACTGCGGCAAGGCGGACGGCTATTTCGCCGATGAGAAAACGGCCGGGATTTTTTATGACGAACTGACCTGGCTGTGCGTAAACCAGCACGGCGCCTTCAACAGCCCGGTCTGGTTTAATGTCGGGCTCTATCACGAATACGGAATCGGCAAAGGGCAGGGCGAAGGGAATTATTTCTACAATCGTGAGACTGGCGAGGCCGAGCGCGCCGCCACGCAGTACGAGTATCCACAGGGGAGCGCCTGTTTCATCCAGTCGGTCAACGACACGATGGAAGACATCATGCGGCTGGCGACGAGCGAGGCGATGCTCTTTAAGTATGGAAGCGGCACCGGCAGCGATCTCTCCTCCCTGCGCAGCACGCGCGAGAAACTCAGCGGCGGTGGCAAGCCCAGCGGTCCGCTTTCCTTCCTCAAAGTTTACGATCAGGTCGCCAATGTCGTGAAGAGCGGCGGCAAAACGCGGCGCGCTGCGAAGATGAACACGCTCAAGGATTGGCATCCTGATATCGAGGAATTCATCGATGCCAAGCAGAAGGAGGAGAAGAAAGCCTGGGCCCTGATCGAGCAGGGTTACGATGGGAGTTACAACGGCGATGCCTACGGCTCGGTCATGTATCAGAACGAAAACCTGAGCGTACGGGTGAGCGATGAGTTCATGAACGCCGCGATCGAAGATCGCGAATGGTGGACGCGCCGCGTGCGTGACGGTTCGCCCTGCGAGCGCAAGGAAGCGCGTGCGCTCTTACGGAAGATCGCCGAGGGCACGCACGTGTGCGGAGACCCCGGAATGCAGTTCGACACTACCATCCATAAGTGGCACACCTGCAAAGGCACTGGCCGGCAGAATTCCACCAATCCCTGCAGCGAGTATCTCTTTCTCGATAACACTGCCTGCAACCTTGCTTCACTTAACCTGATGAAGTTCAAGGGCGAAGATGGTGCCTTCGATGTCGAGCGTTTCAAGGCCGCGGTGCGCGTCTTTATCACCGCACAGGAAATCATAGTGGATAACGCCAGTTACCCAATCAAGGAGATTGCGGAGAACTCGCATATCTTCCGGACCTTAGGTTTGGGCTACGCTAATCTCGGGTCACTTATCATGAGTTATGGCTATGGCTATGATAGCGTTGAAGGTCGCGCCCTTTGTGGAGCCATCACCGCGATCATGACCGGGGAAGCTTATGCCGAAAGTGCCCGCATGGCCTCGGTCATGGGACCATTCCCTGGCTATCGCGACGCCCGCGCCAGCGGCGTGCCGAAGCCGGTCGCGAAAGACAACGTCAACTCGATGCTCGAAGTCATCGATCTGCATCGTTGTGCAGTGAACGAGATCCCCGATAACGAAGAGTTCGCTTACTTGAAAGAGGAAGCGCGCAAGGTCTGGGATGACGCGGCTGAGTTAGGCCGCAAACATGGTTATCGCAACGCCCAGGTCACCGTCCTCGCCCCGACCGGCACGATCAGTTTCCTGATGGATTGCGATACGACCGGGATCGAGCCCGACATCGCGCTCGTCAAATACAAGCTCCTCGCCGGCGGCGGCATGTTGAAGATAGTGAACCAAACCGTGCGTCCGGCCCTGGAGAAACTCGGTTACAACCGCGACGAGATCGAGCGCATCATCGCCCACATCGACGCCTTCGACACGATCGAAGATGTAACTGATACTGACGGCTCGATCATTTCTTCCGGACTAAGACCGGAGCATCTCGCGATCTTTGATTGCGCCTTCCGACCCTTCAAAGGTCAGCGATCGTTAGGCTACATGGCCCATCTGCGCATGATGGCCGCGGCCCAGCCCTTCCTGAGCGGCGCGATTTCCAAGACCGTCAACATGCCGGAAAGCGCGACTGTCGACGAGATCATGGACACCTACATCGAAGGCTGGCGACTTGGCCTGAAAGCAATCGCGATTTACCGCGACGGCTCCAAGCGCTCAGCGCCTTTGAACACGCGCAAGACCAAACATATGGGCGCAGTCGAGGAAGGTGCCGACGTGCTTACCGAGGAAGAAGAACTCCACAAACGCATTTTGGAACTCGAAGCCGAGGCCCGCGAATTGCGCACCCAGGTCGACCTGCCGGTGCGCCATCGCATGCCCGACACCCGCATGTCCTTGACTCACAAGTTCGAGATCGCAGGCCACGAAGGTTACATCACCGTCGGTCTCTATGAAGACGGCCAGCCGGGCGAACTCTTCATCCAAATGTCAAAGGAAGGCAGCACCATTGGCGGACTGATGGACACAGTTGGCACGCTTAGCTCGATCGCATTGCAATACGGCGTGCCGCTCGAGAGCCTGGTGAAAAAATTCGCCTACCAGCGTTTCGAGCCGAGCGGCTTTACCAAAAATCCCGATATCCGTAACGCCACCAGCATTACCGACTACGTCTTTCGCTGGCTCGGTTGCCAGTTCATCAAGGGCTACAAGGAAGCCACCTCACCGAGCCGCAATCATCCTGAGTTACCGCTGAAAGAACTGCCGGAGATGGAAAAGAAAGCGGTCAACCGTCCCGTCTCCGACCTTCCCCGGACCGCGGAGAAAGAGTTAATCGACGTCATCACGAACCACGCGCCTAACGAGGGTAACCCAACCAGCCTGACGACCGGCCGCACCCACGCCGAACGCGTCGCCGAAGCTCTCGGCAACATGTTCATGGACATCACCTGCTCCCACTGCGGATCGAATAAGGTGATTAGAGCAGGAGCATGTGGCGTGTGCACGGAATGCGGTACCAGCCAGGGATGTTCGTGATGTGCAGCAACAACCGGGTAGCCGTGGATCTCCGAGACGCGGTCCGCGCCGGCGCCTGCGGCGTCTGCTCCGAGTGTGGCACGAGCCAGGGGTGCAGCTAGAGCTAGACGGTCCAGTCGGATTCCGTGTCAAGCTTGTGTAGCAATCCTATTCCGCCTGTTTTGAGAAGCAATGAAGACGACCGTCGATATTCTAGAAAAGGAATTGGAAGATGCGATCCGCTTCACGAAAGCGAAGACGAAGCGCGACGCGGTCAACGCCGCTCTGGCTGAATTCAACCGCCGCATGCGCGCGGAGGAAGTGATCGCCACCTTTGGCACTTGGAAAATCAAGAGCAACGAAGAGATCGAGGCTGAGCAGTTGGGTTTCCAGAAAGAGAAGCTGCGTGGTGCTCGTTGATACCTCGATCTGGGTCGCAACCGTCCGGCTACGCTCTCCCGCAGAAGACTAGCGCGAAGTAGGCGCGCTGCTGCGGCGCGGAGAAGCAGCGTGGTGCGCGGCCGTGCGACTGGAACTCCGGATCGGAATCAATGGTGAGGCAGAACGGCATCACCTGGGCGCGCTATCGACTCTCGTGCACGACCTGCCGATTTCGGATGCCGTCTGGGATGAATCGATCCGGCTCGCGAGCGACGGCCGCAGAAAAGGCTGGTCTTTTCCCTTTGCCGACCTGCTGATCTTTGCCTGCGCGAAGACTCACCGGGTGGAGCTGCTTCATCGCGATCAGCATTTCGACCGGCTGGCGAAGCTGTAGCCAATCGCGAATGACCCGCAGAGATTGAACCTTGCCGCGACTCGTCTTAGCCGGCGCGCGTCGCCCGCTCGGCTGCGGGTGGACAATTGGCCGCTCTGCGCTACAGTGCAGCCCCGCCGGCCCTTCGCCTGCGCTCACTGCTTTCCACCTATGGCACTTACCGAAACCGAAGTTCAACGTCAGAAGGAAATTCAACAGGCTGAGGAACTCCTCTTCAGCGGCCGCCAGGAACTGGGCTTTGCCAAAGGCTTGTTCCTGGGCGATTTCGTCGCCGACTGGGCGATGCCTTACCCGCGACTGTCCGATCAGCAGCAGGCCGAGGTAGACGCGGCGGTTTTGGAACTGCGAAAATTTCTCGATGAACATCTCGATTCCGACTGGATCGATCGCAATGCCGATATCCCGCGCGAAGTGATCGACGGTCTCGGCCGGGTCGGGGTACTCGGCATGACGGCGCCAAAGGCCGTTGGCGGCCGTGGTTTCACCCAGATGCAGTATTGCAAGGTGCTGGAGGAGATCGGCGCCCGCGATGCGTCGACCGCGGTTTTCACCAACGCGCATCACTCGATCGGGATTCGCGCCTTGCTCCTTTTTGGAACAGAAGAACAAAAGCACACCTGGCTGCCGCGCTTGATGAACGGCGAGCAGCTCGCCGCCTTCGCACTGACTGAACGCGAGGCCGGCTCCGACGCCGCCAACGTCCAGATGACCGCCACTCCGACCGAAGATGGCGCGGCTTATATCTTGAACGGCGAAAAGCGCTACATCACCAATGCCGCGATCGCGCAGGTGCTGACGGTCATGGCGCGGACGCCAATCCCGGGCAAGAACAAGGACGCGATCACGGCCTTCCTTGTCACGCCTGACATGCAAGGCTTCGAGATGATCGAGCCGCGCATGCCGAAGCTCGGGATTCGCGGCACCGCGACCGGGCGTTTCCGCCTCAACAACGTGCGCGTGCCGAAGGAGAATATCCTTGGCCCGTTAGGCAAAGGTCTGCGCGTCGCGCTCACCGTGCTCGATTTCGGACGCACGACTTTCGGCGCCTGCTGCACCGGCGGCGCCCGCACCTGCCTCGAAATGGCGGTCGCGCACGCCAACTCGCGCAAGCAGTTCAACAAGACGCTGGGCAACTTCGACCTTGTAAAGAAGAAGATCGCGCGGATGGCGGCCGACGTTTACGCGATGGAAGCCATGACTCAGGTCACCGCCTCGCTCATCGATCGCGGGCTGGAGGATTACATGGTGGAGACCGCAATGCTCAAGGTCTTCACGACCGAGCGGCTCTGGGATGCAGTCAATGATTGTTTCCAGATCCACGGCGGCTCGGCTTACTTCGACGATTCCCCGCTCGGCCGGATGCTGCGTGACGCGCGCATCAACCAGATCGGCGAAGGGAGCAACGAAGTGCTGACCTCCTTCATTGCCCTCGTCGGGATGCGCGGGCCGGGCCTGGAGTTCAAGGAAATCTACGACACGATGCTGAAACCCTCGCGCGGTTTGAGCAAAGCCTGGGACGCCGGTTTGAAACGGCTGAGCGCCGCGGTCAAGGTGCCGGACGTGCCGGTGCGCAATGGGGAGCTCAAATCCTACGCCAGCCAGCTCGCGCGGCTGGTCTGGCGTTTCAACTTCGCGGTGGACAAGGCGCTGATTCTGCACCGTGAGCCGGTGATGGAAATGCAGCTTATCCAGGAACGGATCGCCGTTGCGGCGATGGAACTCTTCGCCACCACCTGCACCCTGAGCCGGTGGGATTCGGAACTGAGCACGCTGGGTCGCAACGGCCAGCAGGCCTCGAACCACGCCGCCGCCGATCTCTTCGTCCGGCGCTCGCTGCGCAAGATCCGCGAAGCGCTCCGTGACCTCGGCGACAACGACGATCGCGCCCTTTTGCAAACGGCAGATGCGATCCTCGGAATGTCGAGCCCGGGAACCGGTAACGGCACCTAACGAGGCATAAGCCCAGGGCAACTCGGTTTTCTCTTGTCACCGCTCTGCTGTGGGATCCATCTCCCACGAACAAAACTCTCCCTCGAGGAAGCGCTCGACGCTGATCAGGTTCGGATTGAATGGATATGGTAGAAGTTCCTGTCTTACCGATATGTCGCAAGAAACTACGCTACGGTTGCTCCTTCTGAAGATATTCCTACGGGTGCGGCTCTTGTGGTCACTTTTTCCAAGCACCTTCTCGTTGTGCTAGGAAAGCCACAGGCGTTGCGATGAAAGTGCTGCTCACTGGTGCGTGCGGTTTTGTCGGATACACGATCGCAAAGGAGCTGCGTCGGCATTCTAGCGCGCTCGAGATCGTCGGGCTCGATAACCTGAGCCGGCCCGGCAGTGAACTGAACCGTGCCGCCCTGGCGCACAGTGGAATCACATTTCGTCACGGCGACCTACGGAACGCGAGCGACATCGAGAACGTCCCCGCCTGCGATTTTGTCATCGACGCCGCGGCCAACCCGAGCGTGCTCGCGGGCGTAGGTGATCTGACGAATAGTCGCCAGGTACTCGAACATAACCTTGGCGGCACAATTAACCTGCTCGAGTACTGCAAACGGCACCGCGCTGGACTCGTTTTTCTCAGCACCAGTCGCGTCTACTCAGTCTCTGCACTCCGCAGCATTCCGATCGAGACGCGAGGTAAGAGATTTCATCCTGCCCAGTTCGCACTTTCTAGCCTAACGACAGAAGGAGTAACCGAAGAGTTCTCGACCGAGCCGCCCCTTTCGCTTTACGGAAGCTCGAAGCGGGCTTCCGAGCAGCTGGCACTTGAATACGGGAGCGCCTTCGATTTCCCGGTCTGGATCAATCGCTGCGGAGTGCTGGCCGGCGCCGGCCAGTTCGGCAAGGCAGATCAGGGAATTTTTTCCTTTTGGATTCATGGCTATAAAATGCGCCGGCCGCTCCGTTATATTGGCTTCGGCGGCACTGGACATCAGGTGCGCGACTGCCTTCATCCACGCGACCTTCTTCCGGTCATTCTCTTGCAATTAGAAGCAAAGCGCGGCGGCGGCATCTGGAATTTCGGCGGCGGCGCCGAGCGCAGCATGTCGCTCGCCGAGCTGAGCGACTGGTGCGCCGAGCGGTTTGGCTCGCATCGGGTTACCAGCTCGGACGAGGAGCGACCATTCGACCTTCCGTGGCTCGTTCTTGACAGCTCGCGCGCGGGGCAGGATTGGCAGTGGAAGCCGCAAACGTCGCTCGAACAGATCCTGGAAGAAATCGCCGTTCACGCCGAGGAGCACCCGAACTGGCTCGATCTCACGAGCTAAACGCCTCCCCCTTCTGGCACGGATCACGCTCCCGTTCATGGCGTGTTTAAAACGAGCGTCGTTGCGCACGGCGATCCAGCGATGCAGGAAGAGACTTCCGGCACCCTGCCCGCTCTCAGCCTGCTATCGGTAGTGATCCCGGCGCGCAATGAAGAAACCTGCATAGCCTCGACGGTTGAGCATCTTCACCTCGAATTGGAGCTGCATCAGATTCCGCACGAGATCGTGGTCGTAGATGATGCGAGCACCGACCAGACCTGGGCAGCCCTGAGGCGTCTCGGGCGCAAGATCCCTGAGCTGGTAATGGTAAAAAATCAGAGTCCCCACGGTTTTGGACGCGCGATCAGCTGCGGGCTCGATCACATCCGCGGCGATTCGGTAGTCATTATGATGGCCGATGAATCAGACGACTGCCGCGACGTCGTGCGTTACTGGAAGCTGCTCAATGACGGTTATGAGTGCGTCTTCGGCAGCCGGTTCCTGCGCGGCGGAGGCGTAATCGATTACCCGCGGCTGAAATTCTTCGTCAACCGCTGCGCCAACCATTTTGTCAAAGCGCTCTTTCGTATTCAGCTCAACGACACAACCAATGCCTTCAAAGCCTACCGGCGAACCGTGATCGATGGTTGTCGCCCACTCATTTCGCCACATTTCAATCTCACAGTCGAGCTGCCGCTGAAGGCGATCGTTCGCGGTTATTCCTGGGTCAGTGTGCCAATTACCTGGCGCAACCGCCGGCACGGCACTTCCAAGTTGCGGGTCAAGGAAATGGGCAGCCGCTATCTGTTTATCTGTCTCTACGTCCTGCTCGAAAAATGGCTAAGTCGAGGTGACTATCGAAGAAACGTCAGTTTCACTGCCTGAGCAGCCTGTTTACAACTCGGCAATGAGCAGCGCGCTTGAGGTTTCTTCCGGCCGGTGCCCGGGGACGATGCCGATTGCGCTGGATCAGGTCGGGCCCGCAGAGCGATCCGACCTGCGAAACACGATTGCGGTGGCCGCCATCACCCTGCTCGTCTTGCTCGTCGCTTTCTTGCCCGCCTTCGAGCAGCCAGGCGGCCTGATGGATGAGGGCATGATTCTGGTTTATCCCGAGCTCCTTCAGCATGGCAAATTGCCTTATCGCGATTTTGAGACTTTCTACGGCCCGGGAAATCCGGCTTTGCTCGCAGGGGTGTTCGCCGCTTTCGGAACGAACATCTTTGTCGAACGGGCGGTTGGTCTGCTCTATCGGGTTACGATTCTTCTTGGCATCTTCGTGGTTGCCCGGAATGGAGGGAAAACACTCGCGACTGGCTGCACGTTGCTTGCCGGTTGCCTGCTGCTTGGCACTGGAATGTCTGCTTATGCGTGGCTCGGCGCGATGGGTTGCGCAGTCTGGTCACTCTGGCTCGGCGGCAGACTGCCGTCAAACCGGCGATCTTTCTTCGCCGGCTTGCTCGCCGGCTGCGCGCTCTTATTTCGCATTGACCTCGGGCCGGCGATTATTCTTTCTGCGCTGCCCCTACTCCACGGGATGACCAAGCCCCAAAGGCGACTCTACTCCCTTGGAGCGGCGCTCGCGCTCCTTCCTCTCCTCGGGCTGACCGCTGTGATCGGCCGGGAGCCGGTGCTTAGTAACCTTTTCCTCCTGCCGGTACTCGCGTCTAACCCGGGTCGCCATCTGCCACTTTTCTCGACACAGCCTTACCTTCTGAACCTGTTCTTCGCGCATTGCCTCGCGGCGATGACTACGGTCACCGCCGGATGGGTTGGTTTGCGCTCCTGTCCTCGATTCAGTGGCCGTTTGATTTTTGCCCTCGGCTGCTTCGAACTGGGTTTGACTCACCAGGCGATTCAGCGCCTCGATTCGATCCATTTAATTTTTGCCGCGTTTCTGTCGCTTGGGATCCTGCCGCTCTCACTCTTCACTCTTTGGTCGCACTTCCAACATTCTCTTCCTGAAAAGGCGCAGGCGTGGCTCGCAATAATTCTGGTCGTGGCGATTCTCGAGGCGATCGCCCCTGAGCTAACTATCATGGTGCGATCCGCTTTCGCGGCCGGATTCCGAACTAACACGAGCGCGAGCTTCGCTGAGTTACATGGCCGCTCCTTCCCATTTCATTCGCCCCGAATGACGGCGACGGTCGATCAGATGCTGAAGAAACTCGACTCACTCTCCGCACCGGGGGAGCGGCTCTTCGTCGGCCCGGCTGATCTCCGCCGAACCAACTACAACGATACCTACATCTATCACATGATCCCGAAGCTCACTCCCGCCAGTTATTTCCTGGAAATGAACCCCCTGTCCGCAAATCGGCCCGGCTCCCGCCTGGCGGCCGATGTTGGGACGGCTGACTGGCTGGTGCTGAATCGCGCCTGGGACTCCTGGGATGAACCGAACCATTCGGTTGATTATGGACCGGACGCGCCGAATCGGGTGGTGCAAAAGCAATTCGAACTCTGTGGAGAATTCGGCGGTTATCTGCTTTTTCATCGCAAGGGCTAAGGCTCAAGGGTTCAAGAGCGCTCTCCGCTGTGGCGTGTTTCTAGCTGCAAATCAGTCATGAGCGTCGCCAACTCCGAATCCTCCGGGCCCGTTCGCCTCGACATGGACGGGAAGCGGCTACTCATCTTTATCGTCGCCTATAATGCGGAGAAGACGATCGACAAGGTGCTGCGCCGAATTCCCTCCGCCCTTCACCGCGACGAGGTCGAGGTGCTGATTATCGACGATTTTTCGCAGGACAACACCTTCGAGAGCAGTCTGCGATTTCAGCAAGGACAAACTCCACTCAAAATCACCGTCCTGCGCACCCCGGAAAATCAGGGCTACGGCGGAAACCAAAAACTCGGCTACCGCTACGCGATCGACCACGGGTTTGATTTTGTCGCGCTTGTCCATGGCGACGGGCAATATGCGCCGGAGAAACTTCCCGCCCTCGTCGCCCCTCTCCTGCGCAACGAGGCGGAGGCGGTTTTCGGCTCACGCATGCTCGAGAAAGGCGCGGCGCGCGCCGGAGGGATGCCGCTTTATAAACGGGCGGGGAACCAGGTTTTGACTCATTTTCAAAACCGGATGCTCGATACCAATCTCTCCGAGTTTCACTCCGGTTATCGTGTCTACTCCACCCGCGCTCTGTCGCAGATCCCCTTCGAGAAAAATACGAACAACTTTCATTTCGACACCGAGATCATCATTCAGCTCGTCTTAAAGAAATTGCGCATTCTCGAGCTACCGATTCCCACCTGGTACGGCGATGAGATCTGCCACGTGAACGGGATCAAGTATGCCTGGGATATCTGCAAAACCATGCTCCGGGTAAAATTTCATCGCGCCAACCTGCTCTTTGACCGCAGATTTGATGTCGATCCGCCGCAGGAGAGATACGATCTAAAGCTTGGCTTTAACTCTTCGCACACTGCCGCCGTCGCCGCCGCTCGCCCCGGCGGTCATTTGCTCGACATCGGCTGCGGTCAGGGTTACGTGGCGCAGGAACTCGCGCGCAAAGGTTGTCGTGTCACTGGAATGGATCAATATGTGCCGGAACTCTCGCCCTGGCCTGGTCAGATTGATTTCATTCGCTGCAATTTGGATCGGAAGAGATTTCCGGTGAATGTCTCGGAGTATGATCAGATCTTCCTCCTCGACATTATCGAGCATCTCAAGGAACCGGAGAGCTTCATGGATGAACTTCGTCTTGCGGCCGCCTGCAAGCGGCCCGAGGTCATCATCACGACCGCTAACATTGGCTTCGTGGTCACTCGCCTGATGCTCCTTTTCGGGCAGTTCAACTACGGGAGGAAAGGCATTCTCGACGCCACGCACACCCGGCTTTTCACCTTTCGTTCTCTGCGCGCCTTGCTCGAGCAGGCGGGCTACAAGGTTCTCGAGATTCGCGGTATTCCAGCGCCTTTCCCGAAAGCGCTCGGACTCAGCTTCCTTTCCCGTTTTCTCCTCTGGGTCAACGAGTCATTTATTCACCTGAGCAAAGGTCTTTTCGCTTACCAGATTTTCATCCGCGCCGAAGCGAAGCCGACCGTACAGAACCTGCTTGGCGAAACCATTACCGGCAGCGAAGTGCGACGCGCCTCGGCTCTGCGAGTCGCGGCCTAGGACGGGTTACTTCAAGATCTTGAGAGCGTGTAACAAGCCGCTCGTGACCAGTTCGTAGAGGTTATGCTCGACAAAGAAGATCTGGTATTGCCGGAGATCAAAGAGACAGACAAAGCCGATCATTCCCCCATAGACCCATTGCCAGCGCCAGCGAGAATGTGCCGCCAAGCCGGATAGCGAAAGCGTGGCGAGATAGCGCAAAGGCATATCCCACATGTTGGCATAGCGCAGGTTCATGCCATAGCGCACGTTGCCCATTACGAGATAGGACCCTGCGACAAAGCAAAGCAGGAACACCGCCGCCCGGTTTGCGAATCGAAGCCGGAAAACAGCTCCGAGCGCAAGCAGGAAAACGATCGGACTGACCAGGAGCAGATCGACCAGATACCGATACCATGGTCCATCGCCGGTCGCGATCGCATAAGGCAGGACCGATGCTTTGCTGACCAGCAACCGATAGACATCGTAAAATGTGTCGGCGCCGCCACAAAGAAATACCAGACTAACCACCCCGGCCAGCGGCCCGAGAATCGTGAAGCCCAGGAGCGGTCGCGTAACTTTACCAAAACAAATCCAGTAATTGGCGGCCAAAACGCTCAGTAAACCCACAAAGGCGAACATGGCGTTTTCCTTTGTCATCACCATGACCGCGAGTGAGATGCCGTAGGACATTAGCCACGGTAGCTGATTCGGCCGTCGCAGGTTTTCCCAAAGCAGCCAGAGGGAGAGCGTTGCCCAGAAGGCAAACACTCCATCAATCAAAGCATGTTGCGACATGTGGATCTGGGTCGGGGCACACGCCATCAAGGCAGCAACACTGAGGCCGAACGTTACGCCACCCAGTCGCCACGCGAAAAGGGCGCTCAAGAACAGGAGCAGAATGCTGAACAGGCTGGAAACCGCATGCAGTGCACTGAGCGAATCGGCTCCAGAACCAAGCTTCCAGAGATATGCCGAAAAGACGTAAACGAACCGGGTGGGGGGGAGGATGGCGCCTGGAAGTCGACTCTGAACCACGAGATAGCGTTCCGCAAAATAGGGATAGGATGTGAGGCCATAGCGACTGAGGTCGTCGACATAGCCTCGATAAAGGTTCTCGTCGTAGCCAATTCCATCAAACTTCGGATTCGGGTGAATCGCGGAGAGACCGTGTAACGGCGCTTCTTTTGCGATAAATAACATGGGCGGCAGGCGGAGAAAGATGCCGGCGATGAGAATAAGACAAAGTCCGATAACACGTGTTGTCTTCCCGTTAGCCAAGGGCGCACCACTCCTGCTCCTGGCACGTTCAGCCGCCGCCGGGCTTCCCGGCAGAGTTACAGGTAAGACTTCAATCTTCACGGCAGCGGAGGCATATTTGAGGCCGTCGTAATCCGGTCCGCGAGGAAACGGAATTCGGGCCGCTCGGGACTAAGTTGCATCGCGTGCACGATTGCCGTATCGGCCGCCAGCAGGTTGCCGGCATGAAACTGAGCTTGCGCCAGCAAATAGAAAGTTTTGGCGCTGGCGTTCAGTTCAAGCGCGCGAGTGAAACAATGCGCCGCTGCCTGCCAGTGTTGCTCCTGCAATGCGAGCACTCCGAGATTATTCCATGCCCCGGGATGCTGCGGATCAAGTCGAAGTGTGGCTTGATAAAAGCTGCTAGCGGCATGCCGCTCGCCCTGCGCGAACCGCAGATTACCCTCGGCAAAGTTAATCCCAGCGTTATAGGGTGAATAGGCATAGGCCCGATTCAATTTTCCTTCGGCCTCGCTCAGCCGACCAGCCTCGAGGGCTTTTATGCCTGAGTTATACGCATCGAGCGACCACAATGTTTCGTCGTGTTGGGGCAGGGAAACAAAAGCCGTGCTCGCAGCCACAAGCAGAAGTACCATTACACAATTCGCGTATTCGGCGGCGATCAGCCGGCGCCAGATTTCTGAGATAGTAAGGCCAGCAAAGAGCAGCAGAGCGGGGACTGCGACCAGCCGATATCTTTCAGTAATAAAAACGGCGAGCAACGAGGTCATAACAAGGAGAGGCGCAGCGGCGAGCCAGCGGATGTTCTTATTCCGCCAGCAACCAATCATTATTCCGGGGAGCGCCAGGGCGGCAATCATCCCGAAACCTATTCCGGGAAAAATGATTGCCCGATCACGCAACTGACTAATGATACTGAGGTCGTCATATTGAAAGGCATTCCAAAAATTTTTGACCTTTGTCCCAAGTAATTGCAGCCACGCAAAGGGGTGCTCTAAGATCCACTCACTGGCCTTACTCGACCAAAAAGCGGAAACCTCTGAGCGAGGCAAGGCATGGCCGCTGGCCCGTTCCGCCGCTGCGATAGAATCATTGAGCATCTCCTGCTGTTCCGCATGCAAGCCGGGTGGAAATTTCGGGTAACCGGTCGCGACCGGATTGTTTCCGATCCAGAAGTTGATCCCGCCATGCGCGGAAAGAAAAACCGGGTCCCGGGCAATCAGACAGTTATGAATCCAGGCCGGCGAAGCGCCGAGAAGAACACCAGCCATGAGCAGGCCTGTCGCGGTCACGCCGCGGGATCGCGTGGCGGACCATTTTAGGAAAATTGCGGCGAGCAATAATGGGAGGACAAACAGAATGGTTGCAACTGCCATCGCTGTTAGGCCGACGAGCAATCCAAAGCAAAGAAGGATCCAGCCTGCCGGTGTTGTTTCCCGCCTCAGGACTTGCCAAACGAGAAACCAAAAAACGAAAACAAAAGCCGACGTCGGCATCAGGATAATGGAATAGGCTTGTGCCGGGAGACAGAACGCCCACCCAGTTGCGGCGAGAACCCCGATGGCTTCGCTACGCTTCAGGACACGGCAGGGTTCAGCCGAAGTGTCCTGTTGGGCGAAAATTGTTCGCGCCATTCTGTAGAGAAGAACTGCCGTTCCGGCCTCGAGCAGAGCCTGAAGGAATCCAGGGACAAAAGGATTAACCCCAAAAAGCCTGTAGATACCGGCCAAGAGATAGGGATAAAGTGGCAGCCCATAGAAGGCGAGATGATCGGTCCAGACGCCATGCAGGATGCGTAATGCCCAATCATGATAAAACCGCATGTCTCCACCCGCCGGCAGCAAGAGTTCGCATTGCGCCAGTCGTCCCAACGCTAGGAGGCGCATCATGAGGACGATGCCAAAGAGAGAAAGGGTGATCGCTATCTCGCGCCGGCTGGATTTGGAAAGCGACGCTATAGCAGGTGAAGATTTCAAGAGCGCGGGAAAAGACCCCTCGCTCTGCTGCAAAAACCGGGCCATCTGGCGGAGAATTTGCACACGGAGCGCTGGCACCCACGATGCTTCTTATTTCTCTGCACTGAAGCATCCCGCGCCAGCGATTCTGGCCTGGCACGTTAGTCACGTAAGCGACACACGCACATAATAACATGCTCAAGTCCATGAATAATAAGCGCGGGGGCTTCACTCTCGTGGAAATCATGATCGTGGTTGCGATCATTGCCTTACTCGCCGCCATCGCGGTGCCGGGATGGCGCCGGGCACGCAAGCGGTCCGAGGCGGGCCGGGTCTTGAACGATCTGCGGATCATCGACGCGGCCGTGGATCAATACGCGATCGAAAACAACAGGATGAGCGGTGCTCTCATCACCATCGCGCAGTGGACGGCCTATACGAAACAGGGGAGCGTCCTCTACAACTCAGGGGCCGATATTTTCAGTAATAGCTACGGAGATCAGACCGTTGATGGTCTGCCCAGCGTCCCGGCAAGCACCTGGCAGGCACTCAGTGATGTCGCAGGAACAGAGTTCTTTTCCCCTTACGGCCACCTCTAATTTTCGTGTAACAGGCTGCGCTCCGGAAGTTTCTTCAAGTCTTTTCGCGTCTGCCGTCTGCTTGGCATCAGGGCTGCTTCTAATACCCTATCCGCGCTGGAACAGCGGACGCGATAAACCAAACCAAAAAGAAAGTACTAATAAGATGCTAACCAAACTCAATAAGCGCCGCGGGGGTTTTACCCTCGTGGAAATCATGATCGTAGTTGCGATCATCGCCCTGCTGGCGGCGATTGCCGTCCCAGGGTTCCTGCGGGCGCGTAAACGTTCGCAGGCCAGCCGCGTGCTCAATGATCTCCGTCTGATCGATGCTGCCGTCGATCAGTATGCGATCGAAAACAACAAAACCAGCGGCGCGCAGGTC
Source organism: Chthoniobacterales bacterium (assembly GCA_036825615.1). Taxonomy (GTDB): domain Bacteria; phylum Verrucomicrobiota; class Verrucomicrobiia; order Chthoniobacterales; family UBA10450; genus JAICXG01. Next base: position 56,483 of record DAISXY010000012.1, on the reverse strand, counting down.
ACGATGGTGCAGTGGACCGCTTACCTGAAACAGGGCAGCTCGCTCTACAACACCGGCGCCGATCTGTTCAGCAACAGTTACGGGGTACAAACCGTTGACGCACTGCCGAAGGTTCCGTTGAGCACATGGAACACTCTAAGTGATGTTGCGGGGACTGACTTCTTCTCACCCTACACTCACTACTAGGAGTTGACGATTGATTCGCCTGTCACTTCGGCACAATCGGGGTGACAGGGAATCAGCCGTGAACCGATTCGCCCCGGAACAGCTGAATGCTGGGACGATGACACTCCCGTCACCCGACTGGGTCGAGATTACGCGGCACCGAATGAGCCGGCTGGCGCAGGCCCTGAAGCGGTTTCTGCTTAAGTCCTGGGTTTGCGTCCTTCTTCTCATCACGCTCGGCAGCGTGGTACGTGCACCGGCGCTCCAGGGTCCCTTCTTGTGGGACGATAACTATCTTGCGCTCACCAATCCTTTTATTAAAAGCCCGCTCCTGATCTTCGAAAGCTTCCGGCACTATCTTTTTCTCGATTCCTACTCGGCTCATTACCGGCCGGTCCAGAACATCTCCCTCATCCCCGACTACTATTTCTGGGCAGACAATCCTTTCGGCTTTCATCTTTCCAACATTCTTTGGCACGTCGCCGCCGGAGTAATGTTGTTCTTTCTCTTGAAACGGCTGCTCACCGACTTACCACGGACAAAGCTTTCAGCCGAGGCTAACCATTTTCTTGCCCGTGCCGTCGCGCTCCTCTGGGTCGTGCATCCGGTCCATAGCGCGGCGGTTGATTATGTCTCCGGGCGAGCCGACAGTCTCGCTTCTTTCTTCGCCTCCTCTGCCTGGCTGACTTTCTTAGCCGGGCGGAACCGCTCCTCGGCGGTGGCGCGGTGTTTCATCTGCTTCGGAGCATTTGTCCTCGGCCTGCTCGCGTTATGTTCGCGTGAAAGCGCACTCGTCTGGTTGATCCTGTTTCTCGCGCACTCACTCTTTGTTGACCATAGGATGACCCGCAAGGCAAAGATGGCAACCCTTGCGGCTTGCCTCATAGTTATTGGCGTTTATACAGGTCTGCGACACCTGCCGGGACCGCGCGCGCAAGTCATGCCCGGCCCGCAATGGCCGCCCGCGACTCGCGCAGTTCTTATGCTCCGAGCGTTGGGCGACTACGGCCGGCTAATGATTTTCCCGTCCGATCTCCACATGGAACGAACTGTCTTCGATTCCGCACCCTTGCGCGACGTGGATAGCTGGCAGGCTCATTCAGGTGTTGAATATCTCTCACTCCTGGGACTGGGCGTGCTCACAATCTTTGTCCTGGGCGTGATACGCAAGGGTCGGGGACGCGAACTGCGGATCCTCGGTGCGGCCTGGTTTCTCATTGCCTATCTGCCGATTTCGAATCTTATCGGTCTAAATGCGACCGTAGCCGAGCATTGGCTCTATCTCCCAAGTGTTGGCTTTCTCATATTCCTTGCCGGCTGCGCACTTGCGTTTCCTCGACGGTCGCAGCCCTGGGTTGTAACTCTGCTCGCTATCTCGGTGATCGGACTGAGTGTAAAGAGTTATAACCGCAGTTCTGACTGGTCGAGCGCGGAACGATTTTTCCAGCAAACTCTGGCCGCCGCCGGCAGCAGTCGTGCCGCGACCAATCTTGCCCTGGTTTATTCGCGCCGCGGCGACTATGCCCGCGCGGAACGGCTGCTGAAGCGAGTCCTGCAACTTACGCCCGATGATCCGATCGCCCGCAACAACATGGCTGACGCCCTGCGTCATCTCGGTCGCGAGCACGCCGCGGAAAAAATCCTCGTTGCCACGAGCGACGCGAGCGCAAGCCTGCGGAAGGATTATCCCCGCACCTGGGTGATCGCGGCCAACCTCGCGCGCCTGCGGCACGCGCAGAAGAATGACAAGGCAGCCTTTGCCATTCTCGACCAGGCGAGACGGGATTATCCCGAGGTCTGGGAGTTGATTAGTTACGAAGCCGAGTTGCTTCGCGAGGCAAAAGGACCGGACGCGGCCCAGCATCTGGTCGAGGATTTTGCGCGCAAGAACTGGTGGCATTACGGCGCCGTCCTCGCGCTCGGCCGCATTTATGCGGAAAAGAACAACGCCGCCGCTGCCACCGAGACCCTCACCCGGGCGAGCCGCCTTGATTTGCATGACGTCGAAGCGCTTGACCTGATTGCGCAAATCCGCCTGCGAGAGCGGCGCTTCGATGAGGCTTATCGCGCGCAACGCCGGGCGATTGCGCGGCAACCCGATGCACCGCGGCAGTATGCGCTCCTCTCCGATATCCTGGAAAAAATGGGACGCAGCGCGGAAGCAAAAAATGCCCTCGCTCAGGTCAAGCGCCTCGAGACCGCAGCCCGCCAGAACGGGGCCTTGCTCGACTAATTCCACTCCAGCGGCAGCACCGGCGAGTCTTGGATTGACAACCGCAGTGTCGACAGTACGATCGGCGGCTCCGCACGCCGCGTATGTCTGCCAGAATCTTTACCGATAAGCAGGTCGACCTCGCGCCGCTTCTGGATAAAACCTGCGCGGTGATCGGCTACGGCGCGCAAGGCCGGGCGCACGCGCTCAATCTGCGCGACAGCGGGATTCGCGTGATTGTGGGATTGCTGCCGCGCAGCCGTTCACGCGTCATCGCGCGCAACGATGGACTGCGCCCAACCAACACCGGCGCGGCGGTCAGCCAGGCCGATCTCGTTTTCCTCGCCTTGCCCGACACCAAAATGGCCGCCGTATATGGAGCCGATATCGAGCCTCGGCTCCGCGCCGGGCAGATGCTCCTCTTTGCCCACGGTTTCGCGATTCATTACCGGACGATTGTGCCGCCCCACGGAGTGGATGTCGCAATGGTCGCGCCCAAGGGCCTCGGAGCGATGGTGCGCGCCCAGTTCGTTCAGGGCAAAGGCGTGCCCTGTGCGATTGCGATTGCCCAGGATGCAACCGGGCACGCCCGGGCGCTCGCTTTCGCTTATGCCAAGGCAATCGGCGGTACCCGCGCCGGGGTCTTCGAGACCACTTTTCGCGAGGAAACCGAAGCGGATCTTTTTGCCGAACAGGCGGTCTCCTGTGGCGGGATCAATGCGCTCGTGAAAGCCGGCTTCGAAACGCTGGTCGAGGCTGGTTACCAGCCGGAGACGGCCTATTTCGAATGTTTGCACGAATTGAAATTCCTGGTCGATCTCATGCATCGCGCCGGGATTGCCGGAATGCGCCGGCAGATTTCCGAGACCGCAAAGTGGGGCGACACCACGGTCGGCCCAAAAATCATCGACCGGTCCGTCAAGGCGCGGATGAAGCAGGCCCTCGGAAGAATCCAGAAAGGTGAATTCGCCAAAGAGTGGCTGCAAGAGACGCGCACCGGGAAGAAGCGTTACCAGCGGCTCCTCGCGCAGGAGGAAAAAGATCCGATCGAAAAAGTAGGCGAACGTCTCCGGAACCTGATGCCGTGGCTGGCCGATAACTCCTGAATAGCGCTCAGGTGCCGTCAGAAACGGCACTCATCTACCCGGTGAAATGGCGCTCCTGCCTAGCGAGAAAACGTCGTCCCTCGCCCGATGATCTGGATCGGAGTCGGGGTCGTAATTACGCCGCCAATCAGATAACTGATCGGTGTCGGAATCGCCGAGGCCGAGCTGACGATATAGATTTTGACGTTCTTCTTCGGCACCGGCTGGGCGGCCTGTGGCTGTTTCGCGGCCGATTCCCGAGAGGGGGATGGACCGGCGAAAGCCGAGGCGCACAGCATCGTCGCGACAAATCCCACGGCGAACCGGAGCCACGCGCTACTTGTCTTCATGAGAGAAGTTTGCGCCCACAACCCCATCTTGCGCAAGGGAATCTTTCGGACAAGGAAGCGACGATTCCGGCTATTCTTCCCAGAGAAAATGCTCGAGCCGCAACTGGCTCAGCCGCGCCTTGGCTTCGTCGCTGCGCGTCCCACCGACCGCCGCGAGCTTGCGGTAGACTGCGACGGCCGCCTTCCAGTCCTGCGCCTCTTCGAGGAGATGAGCGGCGTTAAAACCGGCCTTGTAGAACCAGAAAAATTCGTGCTGCACCTGCGGCCGCGCGCCTTCCTCGATGACACCGTAATAGGTCGTCAGCGCAGCCGGTTTGTCGTTTAGCTTCTCGAGCGCTTTGCCCTTTTTGAATTGCGCCTGGTTGCGCCAGAATGCCGGCACGCCCGATTCGTTCGCGAGTTTATCGTAAAATTCGATCGCCCGTTTGTAGTTCTGTGCGTCGGCTGCGCCCATATCGTAGTAAATGTCGCCTTTGCCGCAGAGCGCTTCGCGTCGCTCCGCCGGTTTCGCATCGTTTTTCAGGACCTCATCGTAGAGCGCGAGCGCTTCCGCATTCTTCCCCAGCCGCCGTTCGATCGTCGCTTGCTCGTTTCGCGACGCCCATTTCAGCTCGCCGCCCATCTTCACCACCTGATCGAGCAGACTGAGGGCGTGATCGAGCGCGCCCGCCGCCATGCTCGACATCGCCGAGCGCGCCGCAAAGAAGAGCGCCTTCTCCGCCAGTCGCGCTTCCGGTTGCTGTTCGCCGCCGGACGATTCCGTGCGCGTGGCGGACTGGGCCAGCGTCTCGAACTGCGTCTGGGCATTGGCGAAATCGCCGCGCCGATAAAAGGCCTCGGCCAGTTTCATCCGCACCTCGGGTGCGAAGTGCGAATCGGGATGACGCTCGAGAAAATGATTGGCGGCCGCGATCACTGCCCCTTCCTCCTTGCTTGGCGTCGCATCTTCGATCCAGACCTGCAAATAATCGGCGCGCTCGAGCGCCGCTGCCGCCGGGTGCGATTCGCGCGCGCGGGCAAGCTCCTCTCGCGCGGTCGTTACATCGGGATGCGATTGGTGAAACGCCAGCTCCGCGAGCGCGACCCACGCTTCGGCAACGCGCGGATTTTGCGGGAACTGGCGAATGAACCGCCGCAACGTCTCTTCCGCGCCGGCCTTCCCCTGCGCCGCCTGCACCAGACCTTGCTCCAGGAGCAGCTCGCCCTCGTTCGATTGCTGCGCCGGATCATTACTAATCCTGCGATAGTTGGCCGCAAATTCCTTTTCTCGGTCGAGCCGCAGCCAACAGACCGCTGCGTTAAAGAGCGCGTCATGTGAACGGGGCGACGGGGAGCGCGCGAGTTGCTCGTAAGCGGCGGCCGCCGCCTCCAGTTTTCCACTGCGATAATTCGCCTCCGCGATCAGCCAATCGGCGCGTTCCTGGAAATTGGGAGCCGGGTTCTGCAGCCTGGCGGCGTTAACCGCAGCGATAGCGGCATCCCAGTTCCGGCGCGCGAGATAAAGTCGAGCCAGCTCCAGCCCGGCCTCGCCTAACGACGAGCCGCGCACATTGCTTTGGGTCAATTGCGTGAGGAGCGCGATCGCTTCTTCCTCGCGTCCGGCGCGCAATTCGCTGCGCGCAAGATACCATTGCGCGAGCGCCTGGCGCGGCTGCACCGGATCGCGCATCCAGCGCTCGAGTTCGTGCGTGGATGGTTTTCGTTCCTGCTGGTAGAGCTGGTCGAGCTTGGCAAAAACCGATCCGAGCGCGGCGTCACCGGGGTGATGATCGATGAACTCCTCCAGAACATCGTCGCCCGCCTCCGCCGTGCCCGTTTTGAGGTGCGCATCGGCAATCGCAAAGAGGGTCGCGACCAGGACCGGATGGGTGACGCCCTCCGGTCGCTTCAGGATCACGCTCAAGGTTTCGATCGCGCGCGCCGCATTACCCTGGGCGAGGCTAAGCCGGCCGAACAAAAACCGGCGCTCATTCCGTTCGACCGCCTGCTGCGGCCGGAGTTCGCGGAGCAGATGATCGGCCGCCGCGAGCCGGCCGGCATCGATCAAAAGATTCGCCATGCCCAATTTCGCTCGTGTCGTCCAACCGTTGAACTGCTCGAGCGACTGGAGCACGTGCATCGCTTCGTCGCGCCGGCCGAGCGCCCGCAGCGATTCCGCCTCTCCAAAAACCGCCTCGGCCCGATGCGTGAACTTTTCGTCGGCCGCCGCTCGCTCATAGAATGGAAGCGCTTCGCTCCAGCGCGCCAATCCGGCCAGTGCCTGGGCGCGCCAGAAATCGGCTTCCGCGCTTTTCGTTAGGCTGGATTTCAGCACCTCCAGCGCGCCCTCCGGATTACCGGCGCGGACGAGCGCCTGGGCCAATTTCACCTCCGCCACGTCACGCTCTGCCGGCGGCGGATTTTCCCCGAGCAGCTTTTGCAGACGCGCAACCGCTACTTCCGGCACGCCGGCCTCGAGCGGCGCGATCGCCTTTTCCAGCCCCGCCCCGCTTTCCTGCGCCCGGCCAAAGCTGCCTAACGACAGCCAGCAAACGCCGGCAAGCAAAAGCGCGCGTTTCATGTGCCTAACAATGACCGCAAATGCTGCCCGGTATGGCTGGCCGCCACCCGCGCGACCTCCTCCGGCGTGCCGGCCGCGACAATTTCTCCCCCGCCTTCTCCGCCTTCGGGTCCGAGGTCGATCACCCAATCGGCGCACTTGATCATCTCGAGGTTGTGCTCGATCACGACCAGGGTATTGCCCGCGTCACGCAACTTCATCAACACGTGGAGCAATTTTTCAATGTCGGCAAAGTGCAACCCGGTGGTCGGTTCGTCGAGAATGTAGAGCGTGCGTCCGGTCGCTTTTTTCGCCAGCTCAGTGGCCAGTTTTACGCGTTGCGCTTCGCCGCCGGAAAGCGTCGTGCCCGCCTGGCCGAGCCGCAAATAACCGAGCCCGACATCCTGCAACGCGCTCAGCTTGTCCGCGATCGTGGGGACGTTGCGGAAAAAACGGGCCGCTTCATCCACGGTCATGTCGAGCACATCGGCGATATTTTTTCCCTTGTAAGTGATCTCGAGGGTCTCGCGATTGTAGCGTTTGCCCTGGCAAACTTCGCAGACCGCATAAGCATCGGCGAGAAAATGCATCTCGATTTTGATCAGCCCATCGCCCTGGCAATTCTCGCATCGACCGCCTTTGACATTAAAGCTGAAACGCCCCGCGTTGTAGCCGCGCACGCGCGAAGCCGGGAGCTGGCTGAACAACTCGCGAATCGGCGTGAACGCGCCGGTGTAGGTCACCGGGTTGGAGCGGGGCGTGCGGCCGATCGCGCTCTGGTCGATGATGATCGCCTTGTCGATCTGATCGAGTCCGCGCAGGGTCCGATGTTCGCCGGGGCGGTCTTTCGAGTTGTAGAAATAGCGAAAAAGCGCGCGCCGCAGAATGTCATCCACGAGGGTCGATTTTCCGCTCCCCGAAACGCCGGTCACGCAGGTGAGACAGCCTAACGGAAAGCCGACGGTGATGTTTTTGAGATTGTTTTCCCGCGCGCCCACGATCGTGAGCCAGCCGGCGGTTGCACCCGGCGGCGTTCGCGGCGCGGTGCGATGTCGCGGGATCGCAATCCTTGAGCGACCCGCGAGATAACTTGCGGTCGGCGAATCTTTCGCCTCGAGAATCTCCGCTAGCGTTCCTTCGGCTACCACCTCGCCGCCGCGTGGCCCGGCCCCGGGCCCGAGATCGAGAATGTAATCCGCCGCGCGGATCGTTTCTTCGTCGTGCTCGACGACGATGACGGAATTGCCGAGGTCGCGCAGCCGCCGCAGCGTGCCGATGAGCCGCGCGTTGTCGCGCTGGTGCAGGCCGATGCTCGGCTCATCGAGCACGTAAAGAACGCCCGCCAGCCCGGAGCCGATCTGGGTCGCGAGCCGGATACGCTGTGCTTCGCCGCCCGAGAGCGTGCCGCTCTCGCGATTGAGGGTGAGATAATCGAGCCCGACTTCGAGGAGAAACTCGAGTCGCGAGGAGATTTCGTGCACCACTTCCGACACGATCGCGTGCTGCTGCGGCGTGAGCTGAAGCTGACTGATGAATTGCGCGGCGGCCGCGGTCGTCTGTTCACAGAACTGGTGGATGTTCAGCTCCCGCCCGCTTTCGTCCGTAATTGTGACCGCGAGAATCTCCGGCTTGAGCCGCGCGCCATGACAGATCGAGCAGGGCGCGCGATTCATGAAGGCGCGAATCCGGCTGCGGGTGATCTCGCTTTCGGTCTCGGAATAGAGGCGTTGCAATTGCGGGAGTAGTCCTTCAAATGGTCGGGCCGTTTTCGTCGCGGCCCCGCCGTTTCCGCCGAAGCTCATCTCGATCGTCTGGTCGCCGGTGCCGAAATAGAGCGCCTGCTTGAACGCGTCCGGCAACTCCCCGAACGGGATGTTTTCGGACACATCAAAATGCCGGATGAGCGCGTTTTGCAATCCACGGTAATAAGCCTGCATCCGTTTCGTCCCACGCCGCCACGGCACGACCGCTCCTTCCGCGAGCGACTTTGTCGGGTCGGTTACCATCAGGTCGCGGTCTGCCACGAGCTGGGTGCCAAGCCCGTGACACGCCGGGCAGGCGCCGAGATGGCTGTTGAAGGAAAAATGTTTCGGGGTGAGCTGGCCTAACGAAAAGTTGGTCTCCGGGTTTCCATAGTCGGTCGAATACCGGATCTCCTCCCACTGGCCCGCGCTCTCGCGCAGCACTACAACCCTGTTCCCGCCCCACTTCAACGCCGTCTCAACCGAGTCGGCCAACCGCGGCCGCAATCCCTCGCGAATGATCAGCCGGTCAACCACCGCTTCGATCGTGTGCCGCTCGCCTTTCTTCAGTCGGATCGGTTCCGGCCGGCCCAGTTCGACAATCTCGCCATCCACCCGAATGCGGACGAACCCTTCGCGCCTGGTTTTCTCGATCACGTCGCGGAATTCGCCGACCTCGTTCCGGACCAGCGGCGCGAGCAGGACGATGCGGGTTTCCTCGGGATAGGCGAGAATCTGATCGACGATCTGCTGCGCCGTCTGGCGGAAAATCGGCTGGCCGGTGAGGGGATCATGCGGCTGGCCCACCGCGGCAAAAAGGACGCGCAGGTAATCGTAAATCTCGGTCGTGGTCGCGATGATGGAACGCGGGTTGGTGCCCGAGCTGCGTTGCTCGATCGCGATTGCGGGCGAGAGACCTTCGATGAAATCGACGTCCGGCTTTTCCATCTGGTCGAGGAACTGCCGGGCGTAGGCGGAGAGGCTCTCGACGTAACGCCGCTGCCCCTCGGCGTAGAGGGTGTCGAAGGCAAGGGAGGATTTCCCCGAGCCGCTCATCCCGGTGATCACGACCAGCTTTTCCCGCGGAATCTCAACGTGGAGATTCTTCAGATTATGCTGGCGCGCCCCACTGATTTTGATACTCTTTGCAGCCATCGGACGGAACCTGTCGAACCTATCAGTCAAGCACACCCGGCCGGTTTCTCCAGCGATTTGAACCAGTCATGACCGAACCGGGCCGCACCTTGTCAGCAGAGGAAATCACGGAGCTGCAAAGGAAATTCAGCGAAATCAAGCACTCGATTAACAACGCGCTCGCCGTGATGATGGCGCTCTCGGAGATGTCCCAACGCCGGCCCGATTATGCCGAAAAGCTGGCGAGCACCGTGCTGGCAAAAGCGCCGCAAATCGTCACCAGCCTGCAGGAATTCACCCAGGCATTGAACGACAAAGCCGGGGGCCCGCCCCCCCCGAACAAATCCACCTAACGAAACGAACCGGAGCGGAGTTTTTTCTTCAGCTCGGCGGTTTTGGCAACGGAGAGAAATTCGTAGAAAGCGTGGAGCCGGGCGAAGTAATAACCTTCGCGACCATCGAGAAAACCGCGTTGCCAGATGTAGACGTAGAGGAAGCGCAGGAACGGTCGAAAAGGCAGCCGCCGCGCCATCCGTTTTAATCGGCGCCGCTGTGCCACCCGCGCGCTCTGCAATTCCGCTGCCTCGGCGCCGCTTTCCTCCGCGACCGCGACGCGCGCTTCCCAGTTGGAATAGCGATTGTGCTTTTCGACAAAAACCTCGACCGAGGGAAAGGCGTAATGATCCAGTTCGCAGCGCAAGCGGCCGGTCGCTCCCTGCACGATGACATGCTCGTGCACTTCATTATCCCCCGAATCGGTCGGGACATCCGTCAGCTTTTCATATCGGCCTAACGAGTGGCGAAAGAGCCGCAGGTTCCAGTTCGGGTAATAGGCGTGGCGGAGCCATTTTCCCATGAACATGAAGCGGCGGTTGATCCAGTAACCCGCCGTCTCGCCCGCGTTCGCAATCGCGCTCCGAAACTCCGCTTCCGCCTCCTCCGGCAAAACCTCATCCGCATCAAGGACGAAGACCCAGTCGTTGCGAAAAGGCAGATGCTCGAGCGCCCAATTCTTCTTTTTCGGCCAGGTGCCGTTGAACTCGAACTGCACCACCTGCCCGCCATGATCCTGCGCGATTTGCGCTGAGCCGTCGGTGCTGTGCGAATCAACCACGAAAATTTCGTCCGCCCACGCGACCGAAGCGAGACAGCGCGGCAGATTTGCCGCCTCGTTCTTGATCGGAACGATGACCGAAACCGGGACTGCTCGCTTTTCCACCGGATTGCTCAGCGCGGCCGGAGCACGCGACACGGGTTGCCAGCCGCTATTACGTCGTCAGGCACATCCTTCGTCACGACGGAACACGCGCCAATAATCGCCCGCGCGCCAATCGCCACACCTGGCAGGACAAAAGCGCGCGCCCCGACGAAGGCGTCCTCGCCGATGGTGATTTTCGCCACCGCCAGCGGCATCATCGGTTCTGAAAACAAATGGGTGCCGGTGCTGAGATACGCTTCCTGCGCCACGACCGCGCGCGGTCCGATCTCGATTTCGCCCAGGCTGTAAAGATTGGCGCGATCACCCAGGCAGGCCCGGTCGTACAGCGTCAGATGCCAGGGCACCGCGATCCGCGCCCGCTGATGAACGAACGGTGTGCCGTGGATTTTCGCGTCGAAGGTCCGCAGCCAGAAGAGCCGCCATGGATTGGCCGGTTTCGGCGTCCAACTGCACAGCACCGCCCAGCAGAATTCCCAGAGAACCCGCAGGACGCGCTCGCTGTTTGGCCAGGGCGAATCGAATTGCGAAGTTTGGTCCGGATCGACCTTGTGCAGCGGTTCACTCATTCGTTAGGCAGAATCCTGCAAAATTGCAGCGAAATCGTCGAGGTATTCCTGCGCCACTTTGCCGATCTCGAATTCAGCAGCTTTTGCGCGCGCCGCGAGACCGGTTTGCGCGAGCGCTTCGCGGCCAAGCTGGAGGACACGCGCGAGCGGCTCGGCCAGATTTCGCGCCGGGTCGGGGCCGCGATGATCAAAGATGAATCCGTTCACCCCATCGCTGATGTAATCACGAAAACAGGCCAGCGCGGAAACCAACGGCGCACAACCATGCGCCATCGCTTCCAAAGGCGCGACCGGGAGCGCTTCGCCCGTCTCGGCAATCGAAGGGTAAATGAAGAGCAAGGCGGCGCGATATTGCGCGGCGAGCGCGGCGGAATCAAACATCGGGCCGAGCCATTCGACCTGCGCGCCAGAGTTATCGGCGAGATCCTGCATGCGATGGAGAAATGCCTCGCCACCGCCGCCGAGCTGGATCTCGTGCGGCCCGACGATCTTCACCCGCCACTCCGTGAGCAGGTCGCGCGGCAGAAGCGGCAAGGCGCGAAGCAAGAGTTCGATCCCTTTTTCCGGATGAATCCGACCGACGAAGAGGATCGTTTGATCCCGGACAGCGCGCGGGTTTTCCTCGATGCGAAAGGGAAGCGCGTTTGGGATCACGCGCACTTTCTCCCGCAGCTGCGGGGCCTCGGCGATGATCTGCGCGGCGATGGAACGCGAAACGGCGCAGAGCCGCGCCACGTGCGCATACCAGCGCATTTGACCCTTGGGGCCGCGCTGGACATGCACGTAAATCCGCCCGCGATCTTTTCGCCTAACGAGAAGCGGAAGCCAGAAGGTGTTGGTGACGAGGATGTCGGCCGGCGGGAGAATGCGCCGCACCCGGAGCGAGTAAAGCAGGTCGAGCCATTTCAGCCAGAGGAGGGAGCGCGGTTGCGCATACCCGCGAACGCGCAGGTGCCGGGCGCCCGCGATCGTTTCTCTCTCGGGCAATTGCGGATGGGTGCGCGAGATCTGCACCACCTCGTGTCCGCGCCTGACGAACTCCGGGCCGAGCGCAAACCAGACCTTCTCGACCGCGCCGCCAAGCAGGGGAGGAACGGGAAAAAATGCGCCGAGCACGATCGTAATTTTCATCGCGGATTCTGCAAAACCGCGAGCAGCGAATCGACCGCGCGATTGATCTCGAAACGCTGGGCGAAAGAACGCCTGGCCGCTTCCCGCATCCGGTCGCGTTCATCGAGAGAAGTGCTCAGCCAGCGCTCGAGCAGGTGCCTGGTTCCCTCGAGGTTGTCGTTCTCGGCAAACCCAGAGCCGTCGGCCACAATCTCGCGCCAGATGTTGATTTGATTGGAAATCAGGACCGGCGTCGCGCAGGCGAGCGCTTCCACCACCGCGATCCCGAAGTTTTCCTGGTGGGAGGGGAGGATGAACGCATCGGCCGCCGCAAAGGCGCCCCACTTTGGCGCGCCGCTCAGCATGCCGGTAAAGGTAATCCTTTTCGCCGCCTCAAGCCCATTCGTTAGGCCGCGGAGCCGCGCGAGGTATTGGTGGTCCGCGCAGGGGCCGGCGACGACGAGATGCTCCGCGTCAACCCGAGCGAAAGCGCGGATGAGTTCTTCGATGCCTTTCTTGACGTGGATGCGCCCGAGAAAAAGGAGAAATTTCTGATCCCGCAGTTCTGGAAATCCGTTCAGGAAAGTTTCACGCGCAGCGGTGAGATCGACCTCGGGCGCGGCGGTTCCAAAATTCACCACCACCTCGTGGCAGCGGTAGAGGGAGAACGATTGCCGCGCCAGCCGGCGTTCCTCTTCGGAGGTGAAAAGGACCGCCGCGGCATCGCGGAGGACGCGATAATCGGCCCACGGCCAATAAAGCAATTTCTTCAAATGCTTGAGCGGGTAGGTGCGATTGAACCACGGGTCGAGCATGCCGTGCGGAAAAACAAAATAGGGTGTCGTCGTCCGGTGCAGCGCGCGCCAGACGGCAAAGCTCTGGTATTGCCAAATCCCGTGCACCACGATTGCGTCGAAACTCGAGTGATGCCCGCGCATCCACGGCAGGAAACGCGTCGAATAGCCGTAGCTTCCGCGGCCCGGACCAAGCGCGTGCACGGTCGCGGGAAACTGCGCGATCCCGCGCGCGCCGGGACCATCGAGGGTCGCGACTTGCACTTCATGTCCGCGTCGCGCGAGCGCGAGGGTGGATTGCCGGAGCCACTCGAGCGGGCCACCGATCGCCGGATCAAGCGAGTGAATGCAATGCAGGATTTTCATCCCGGCAGAGCGAGCCAACGGTAGAGCGCGACGTAACTCGCAATCATTTCATCGCTTTGGAAACGTTCGGCGTTGCGCAGACTTTTCTCACTCCAAGGCGCGCGTTCCGCCGGATCGGTGAGGCGCAGGAGGGCGCGGGCCATGGCCGCTTCGTCCTCGAGCGGCGCGGTGAGCGCGCCCTCGCCCGCGATCTCCGACATGGGTTCGCGATCGGCGCAGATCACCGGACAACCGCAGGCCTGCGCCTCGATGATTGGCCAGCCGAATCCTTCGTAGCGCGAAGGATAAAGCAGGACGAGCGCGGAGTTGTAAAGCGCTTCGAGCAGTTCGCTCTTCGGGCTTTCCACCTCGACGACGCGATCGAGGATTCCGAGTTCTTTGCCTAACGATCGCAACTGCGGTGTCAATTTATCCCCGGCGAAAACGAGTTGACCGGCCCATTTATTTTTCGTTAGGGCGAAAATGCGCAGGACGCCTTCGCGATTTTTCATCCGCAGGTTGGAACCGACGTGGAGAGCGAATGGCCGCTCGGGCGCAAGCCCCCTGACTGAAGCGAGAAGCGCGCAAGCCCGGGCCGGTTCCATTTTTCCGAAGGGGTAATTGAGCCCGAGCGGAATGACGAGAAAACGCGGCCGCCCGTCTTCCCGCCTAACGAGCCGCTCCGCATCCCGCCGGGTCGCGTTGGAAACGCAGGCGACGGCGGCGGCTTTGCGCAAGCCGGAAATAATCCATCGCTGCAGGTATTTCCCAGTCGCGGAAGCCGGCGTGTCAGGCACTTCGCCGAGCGCGCCGCGCACCGCGAGCAAATCGTGGCAGGTGATGACGACCGGCTCTCCGCGCAGCCAGCGGCCATACATCGCGTTTGAATGATCGCAAATGTGCACGATCTCGACCCCGGAGGCGACCCGGCGCCGCAGCTCGCGGGGGAAAAGCAGAAACTTGTCGATGTACCCGAGCCACTTCGCGACGAACGCGCCCGCGAAATGGATCCGTCCGAAGCAAGGCCGCGGCGTGATTAGTTCAACTGCGACGCCAGCGCGCATCAGCCCGTCGCGCATCATGTTCGCGAAGCGCAGCATGCTTTGCTGTTGATCGGCAGGATAATTACCGATCAGCAGGACCATGATCAGGAAATGGCCGCGGCCGTGGCGTGTGCAAATGCGCCGCGTAAGCCGAACGGCGGCGCGGACGCATCAGCTCGGTTTGACGCTCGGCCGCAGCGGGAATGGTGGGTTTCTCCGGTTCCGCTTCTTCCTTTGCGCGCGCGGCCAGGCAGAGCCCGCCGAGCACGACCGCAAAACCAAGGCTGGTCGGTTGTCCGAAAGTTCCCTGCAAGATCACGAACATGCCCGCGGCGAAGAGAAACATCGGCAGCGTGTTGCCCGCGCGCACCTGGCGAACGGCGAACCATCCCAGCTTCACAAGAAAGGCCGTGCGCCAGAGGATAAAGGCGGTGCCGAGAATTGGGCCGCTCTCGAGCAGAATGCGAGTCCATTCATTTTCCGCGAGGAGAAAGCTCGCCTCACCGGTGAGAAAGCTCGCGCCGCCGCTCGTTCCGAGTCCGATCCCACGGCCGCCTAACGGCACCCAGCCGAGCATCGCGCCGGCTTCGCTGAAGGGCTGCAAAATTCGCTCGAACAAGCCCCCGACAACGGTCGCGTCCTCGGTTGATTCGGTGAAGCGCCCCCAGAGCACATCGAGCCCTTGCTGGACGATCGGCAGATAACTCACTGCCCAGAGCACCGCCACCACGATGAGGAGCTGACGGCCGAACCGGTTCACGAGCGAGGGACGGATGAGCAAAATCACCGCCACTGCCGCGATCACGGCCAGGACCGCGAGCACCGTGGAACGGCTGCCCGAGACACTCAGCGCAACGATCAGCGCGCCCGCGGAGGAATAAAGCAGCCATTGTTTATAGGGGAGCTTCGCCATGATGGCGTGAAGGAGAAAGGCGGCCGTCGCAGCCGCGTAGTAGACCGTGCCGGAGACAAAAGAGAAAAAGCCCGCCGGCCGTACCTTACCCGCCCCCGCGAACATTTGCGTGCCTTCACCACCAGCCGCGACATTCAGAAGCGAATAAGGACTGGCGGCAAACTGCATCGCCATTAGCAGCGCCAGCGGGATCATGCCCGCGATCGTCCACCAGCCGACGCGTCTTACATCCTCACGGTCGAGCACGCGCGCGATGATAAAGATGAGTGGGAGATGGAGGAAATTCGAGCGCACCCCGAAGCCGGTCACAAGGATAACTGACTTAAGTGGGAAGTAGGGTTGCATCACGATGATGCCGCTAATCCAGGAAAGAGCCGCGAGAATCTCCAGGGTTATAACCCAGACGTTCTGCGGAAAAATACGAGCACGAATCGCGAGCGCATAAATCGCCAGCAGCACCGGGTCGCGCACAAGAAGCAGCGGAGAGGAGAACTGCGGGAGAACCCATTTGCGCAATGTGCCTTCAAAGATCAACAGGACGAGATAGACCCAGATGAGGCGGCGGATGTGGCCAATCGCCTTCGCCTGATCGTAAGCGACCGGCGGCTTATCCAGCTTCAGGCCGGGCAGATGCGGATGAGCGACGGCTTTCATTGCTTGACTCAGTTACCGATCACGTCTCGTGCCAGCTTGACAAGGGCGTGGCGATAATTTTCCCAGCTGCAAGCCTGCGCCTTGCGCCAGGAAGCCTCTTGCATGGCGCGCAGGCGAACTCGGTCACGATGCAGGAGCAATAGCTTTTCTTCGATCGCTTCGGGCGATCGGATGGGGATGAGAAAGCCATCAACCCCGTCTGTGATCAGGTCCGGACCAGCCGTATGCGGCGTTGTGATGACGACAAGGCCCTGGCCCATCGCTTCGCCCAGGACGAGCCCGAAGCCTTCGTGAAGCGAGGGCAGGACAAGCACATCCTGTTGCCGCATCTCTTCGAGCAAACCTTCGTGCGAGAGAGAAGGAATCCAGCGGTGTGCTTGCAGGATCGTCGCGCTCGGGATGATAGGACTTACTCGACGCCCAACGATGGTAAGAGTCACCACTGCGGAGAGCCGCGACACTGCATCGAGAAGATAGCCCAGACCTTTCGCCTGACTGAGTGCTCCAACAAAGATGACCCGTAATTTGCGGTTTGCGGTCGAAGGTAACGGTATTTCGTTCCCCGCGCACATCCCATACGGAATCACGTGGACTGGAGCAGTTACTCCTTTGGCGAGCGCAAGACTGTCCCGTGAGACACTGCTGGGTGTGATGATTACGTTCGCCAAGGCCAGCTCTTCGTCCTTGCGCGCGAGCTTCTCTGCTCGATCGCTCAGGCCGATGAGTGTGGGTCTCCACTCAGGCGACAGTTCCGCCTCTTCGCGTTGATATTGCTGGACCAGTCGCCAATGTACAACCGGATGCTCATAAATACAGCAGATGCCTCGCTCCTGTGCCGCACGGAAGGTAGCGAGAGCGCCATCCTCATACGCATACACAGCCTTGCTGGCCAGACTCGCAGCCACTCTTCTAGCTACCCGGCGATCAAGCGCGCGATAAACGGCGTTAATGCTCAAGAAACTGAGATTTGTCCAGGGCATTTGACTGCTGAGCTGGCGAGCCCATTCGCGAAAACCGTGAGTCCGGATAAAAGGCTTTAGCTCATGCGGGAAGGAGCGTCTGCGAAGCTGCTTTCGCACACGTGGTGCGAGCGCGAATAGTCGATCGAGAGGCCCATTCTCCCGCCAACTGACACACGTCCAAAACTCCTGCAACACGCCGGCGGAGGCGAACGCAAGCGCTGTTTGCCTCACGTTTTGGTTGGCGGTTGGATGGGAAAGAATGATCACAACAACTTCTGAAAAAGCCCCAGATACTGCTGGGCGACACTGGCAGGTTCGAATCGTTTGAGATGGGCCGGCGCGTTCTCTCGCAGGCGGGCCTGTTCGTCCGGGTCGAGCAATAGCCGTTCCAATGTCCGGCTAAGTGCATCAACATCGCCATTAGGAAAGGTCAGACCACAGGGCCCGATCGCCTCTGGCAACCCTCCGCCACCGGATCCGATGACAACACAGCCACAGGCGATGGCTTCCAGCGCCACAACTCCAAACGGCTCTTCGTACCTTGAAGGCACAACAAGAATTCTATGTCGCCGCAGAAGATCGGCTAACTCCTCTCCTCTTTTTGGGCCGACAAATGTAACCCGCTCGTGCAAGCCAAGCCGATCCCGGAGATCTTGAAGCGAGCTTTCTTCAGGGCCGCGCCCGACGATTGTCAGGTCGGGAGTAACTCCGCGTGCTTGTAACTCTCCTAAGGCGCGGAGGAGAATGTCGACACCTTTTTCAGATACGAGGCGTCCGAGAAAGATTAGATCTTTGTCGCGGGTCGTTTTGCCGGAAGCAAGACGAAAAACCTGCGCATCATACGGCGGCGGAATAATCGTTGATTCCATGGGAAAACAATCTGCCACCCAGTCGCTGGCCGCGACGCTGGGGAACCGCTGCACGACTGCATGTTTTAGCCGTTGATGAAAGTCGATCCCGGCGGGAGCTCGGCAATAAGAGCCTTGATGAGTGATTACCACCGGCCTTCTCACGAGCAGCACCGGCCACAGAGTTCGCAAGCTTAGGTTACTTTGCCAATAAATGTCGCACCAGCGCAGCGCGGCGCAGAGCGCCGGCACGGTCGGTTGCCTTATCACCGCAGGTTCGGGAGTCACTTCGTGGTCGGCCGGTGTCTGCGTGACCACTTTTACTTCGTTCCCGAGACGAATGAACTGCTGGGCCAGCAACTTGGAGACTGTTTCAATGCCGCCAATGCTCGGGGCGTAGGCATGTGAGGAAATCAGAATCTTCATCGGCCACGGCAGATTATGCGGAAAACAGGGCTGACTCCACTGCGGCCGCAAGATGTTTCGCCGCAGCATTCCGGCGGTACCAGGAGTAGACGGCAAAAGCTATCTCGGCACACTCTGACTCGACCGGCAGATGCTGGCCCGAGTGATTGATGAAATACGGTCCGGGTAACGCATCACCCCTGTGGCTGATCGGGTCCCCAGACTGCGGCGTAACCGGAACGACTCCGTGCGCACAGAGGGCGGCGAAAGCGCTCGATTTTAGAATTGCTCCTAGAGGAATATCGCTATGCACAAAGTAATCGATCCAGCCAAAGGTGCAGCTCGAGAGCAGATCGGAAGCGGCGCTCGGGTCTACTTCCGGATGATAAGTCGACCTGACTTCTTTAAGCGCGGTAAGGCTCGAACGAACTGAACTGGATTTGCCTCCCAGGACAACAAGCTCCCGCGGAGCGAGCGAACCGGGCAGTTTCTGACAATACCTGATGAATGAGTCGAGCGAACGTTCAATAAGCTGCGTCCCGCCGCAGATTGCCCAGCGATGTGGATCGCGGGATTCGAGGTCGCACCGTGATAACTCAGGTTCACCGAGATTGGAACAAACCGGCTGGACCACCACCGGCGTGCTCGGGGAAAGAACGCGGAGCTGACTTCGATAAAATTCGCTACTGACTACTGCAGCATTGGATAGACCGGCTAGAATTCGTGCCAGGCGCTTTTGCAGGGGACGCAACCAGAAAGCACTCTGCCGCAATGAGCCCCTTGCATATAACTCGTGAAAGATCGTTATGAGCCGGGCCGGCCCTTTTAGCTCTCGCACCGATCGTGGCAGCCGGAGCGGAATTCCCCGCGGGTCATAGCCATAGTTCACGTAATGCAAAATCACGCCTGCCGGTTCCAACACCTTTGCTTCGCGAATGACTTGTGGCCAGGGGGAAAGAACTTTGAAGCCGTCGGAAGTAACGCCGGAAGAAAAAGTCGAGGCGGCAGCAAAGATCGTGTCAATCCCATGCTCGCGTCGCAGCACGGTCGCGAGAATTCGGGCGTAATCGCCAACACCATCGTGCGAACCGGGCGCCCGCGGGACTATCTGCAGGATTGTGCACGACGGCTTCATGCTCCGATTCTGGAAACCGCCAGGTCGGACAAGGCAACCCGATACTGCTCGATCGTGCGCCGGGCGATTTCCTCCCAGCGGTAGGTCTGCGCAATTTCGAGACACGCCTGCGAAAGCGCGGAGTAACTCTTAAGGGTCGATCCCAGAATGTTCCTGGCCCGGGCGCTCATCGCATTGGTATCACCTGGCGGAACGAGGAGTAGCGAACGTTGTGTATGAAGAATCTGCCGCGGCCCCGGCACGTCGTAGGCGACGACAGGTAAGCCGGCGGCCAGTTGTTCAAGAATCGCCAGACCGAATCCTTCGATGTAACTCGGGAAAAGCCCTAGCGTGCACTCCGCAAGAAGAGATGGCAGTTCTTTCTCCGTAAAACTTCTTCGACAGATGATATTCTCATCCAGGCCTACATCACGGAAGACCTGGGAGTCTTCAAACATCGTGCCGAGAAACAGAAACCGGGTTCGAGGGCGCTCTCTCCGGATCCTGGTAATGATAGTCCGCCAGTCGAGCGATCCTTTTCGCGGGGTCCACATTCCAATGAAACAAATCGTCTCGCGCGCGAGCCGCTCCGGCGCAGGCAATGCCGCCGCGGCAAGGGCTTCTCGGAACTCGCAGGTCAATCCATAAGGTTGAACGAGAACGGGCGCGCGGACCGTTGAATCCTTCACGAGTTCGAATTTTTCTTCTTCGTTAGGCACATTCAACAGGTCACAATGTGAGACCGACCTGTCAGAGTCCTTGCGCGTGCGACAGGCGAGAAACTTGTGCAGGAACGGCCCGAACCAGCGACCCTTGGGCTGCGGCGGCCAGGCGGCTTCGGCGCGTTTGAGGAACTGATCGTAGAGCCGATAAAGGCCGACCGAGCGTGCGACGAGGAGGCCATCGAAAAGCAGCGACGCCTTTGCAGAAGTCACACATCCGATAAGACTGTCAATGACATCAAAGCGGCCGCGGTTGTGGCGGATGTAAGCGGCCGCTTTCCTGGGAAACATGACCTGACGCCAAGCCGATCGAAGCCGCGAATTCCGGCCGGATGGAAAAGCATCAGTGAGGCAAAACCGCTCGACCTGATGCCCGGCCTGCTCCCATTCCCTGGCTAACTCGATCCAGACTCTAGCGGCACCGAGCTTCCCATCCCAGGGCAGATTAACTACCGCCAGGATTCTAAGTGGGCGACTGCTCTCTTTCGGAAGGCTCATCAGGCGAAAATTCAGCAGCGCCTGAAATAACAGGAGGGCGCGCGGCGCCGCGGAGCGGTCGAGCGGGTGCTAGACTCGATGCTCGTGTCGTTGCGGTGCAACTCGCCGGGAATCGGGTGCAGCAGCCGGTGTGTTGTAATACTCCGCGTACTGATAGTAGTAATACTCCGGGAGCGAAGTATCGACATAATTCAAAATGACTCCGGGGACATTGACCTGGCGGTCATAGAGCAATTCCAGCGCCTTCTTTGTCAGGCGCGCGGAGGTGTAAGCCAGGCGCACGACGACGAGAGTAGCGTCGATCTTCGGCGCCAGACTGGTGGTATCATCTGCGGCCAGGACCGGTGAGCTATCAATGATGATGTAGTCGTAATGGTTGTAGATGTCCTTGAGAAAGGCATCGGTCGATTCGCGGAGGAGATGTTCGCTCGGCTGCGAGAGCGTGCTGCCGCGAGGAAGGACAAACAGGCTGGGGAGTGAAGTGGGCACGACCACCTCGCGCCAATTCACTTCCTGCTTGAGGACTTCAGCGAAGCCGATCTTGGATTGAATCTCGAACGCTTCGCGCAAGTTACCCCGCCGGAGATCGCCGTCGATCAGCAGCGTCTTCGCGCCGGAAAGAGCCATGGTGATGGCGAGATTGGAGGAGATTGTCGACTTACCTTCGTTAGGCACGGCGCTCGTGATAAGAAAGGTTTTCGGCCGCGGGCCTTCGTAGGGCATGAAGAAAATCGAGGAGCGAACATTGCGATAAGACTCGGCAAAAATGTGGCGGGCGTCGTCCGGTTGCAGAAGCGTGACGGCGCCTTTGGTTTTCTCCCGCGGAATCTGGCCGAGAATGTTTTCCCTGAAGTAGTGCTGGAACTCGGTAAAGGAGGCCATGCGATCGTCAATCCGATCGAGCAGGATGAGGATGACGACGCCGGCAAAGAGGCCGAAGACGAGGCCAACCAGGAGGCTTTTCACCAAACCCGGACGGACTGAAATGGGAGGCGTCGCTTTCTCCATGATCGCGACCTGGTCACCGGGATCAACCACCTGCGAAACATTGATGTCCTTCAGGCTGTTGGTGAGGCGATCATAAAGCGTCTTCTGCCGATCGACCTTGTCCTTGATCCGATTGAATTGCGCCAGGCGTTGACTGAGATCGAGCGCCTTCTTTTCCCACTCGCCGATATTCGTCTTCAGGTTCTCCATTTGCTTTCCGATGGACTTACGGCGCGTATCGAGCTTTTCGACCGCGTCCTGGCGGTAAAGGGCGATAAGTTTCTCCTGCTGCATGATCTCATCATTCAGCTTGACGATTTTCGGATGCCTCGGTCGCAAGTCCTTTGAAAGAGTGTCGCGCTGTGCCTTGAGCAACTGGACGGCTTGCCTGGCCTTGAGATACTCACTTTCCGGGCCGTAATCAGCCATCGGCATCGTTTCGCCATCGGTTGGGCTGGCGCCGTTATCAGTCGGTTTCAGCGTCTCCTCGCGTTCGAGATTTTGATCGAGATCGAGCAGACTGAGAAGATCGTACTCGGTCTTAAGCGAGGCATATTGCTGATTGAGCTTAACGAGATAGGCGGCGGCGCTGTTACCTTCACCCTGGAGCAGCCCGATATTATTCTCCTTCTGGTATTCGAGCATCTCATCTTCGCCTTTGCGCAGCTCCTTTTCGACCTGCACGAGTTGCTCAGTGATCGCGGTCGTGAGATGACTGCCCTCGTTCTCTCGCATTCCCTTCTTGACGTCGAGATACTTTTGCATCACCGCATCGAGATAGGCGCGGGTGTAATCGGGTGAGGACCCGATCGCTTCGAGCTCAAAGATGGAAGTGCGCGGCCGTTGCGAAACGTCCAGCTCAATCTTCACCGGGCGCATCCCGGGATGAGTCGCCCGCACCAAAGCTTCCGCGCCCGCGCGCACCTGATCGCTCTTCATCAGCTGAATCTGCGTGCCGTAAAAGTTATCGCTGTCTTCCCGGTAAATCGGACTTTGCGAAAGATTCAGCTTCCCAGGAACAATCATCTTGCTCGTGGAAAGGAAAGCATTCGGCGCCTGGTAAATTATCCAGGCCGCGGCGAACACGCCCAAACAGGTGGTAAGCAGGAGAATCCACCACCGGCGCATGATAAGAGCCTTGTAACGGTGAATCCGGGTTACGACCGAACTGGTAAGTGAGGCCGGCGAGGAGTGGTCAGAAGCTGACGTCTGCATGGTTAGAAATTGACCAGCCGCTGTGGGACATAGATCTGATCGTCAGGCTGGAGCACAACGTCATCCTCGGTGTGTCCCTGTTCAATCACTCGCTTCAGATCAACCACCAGGTCCTGGCCGTTTTTTCGCGTCAGTTTGACTTTGCGTTTATCGGCGAAATCGCCAAAGCCACCGGCGCGGATGACAGCCTTGCTGACCGTATAAGTCTCATCGCTGGGAATCTCCTGCGGGCCCTGGGATTTAACCGCGCCATAGACATACACTTTGCCGCGGGCTTTCTCGCTTACCTTGTCCACCGCGAGAATGACGGTGGCGTGGTAGTAATATTCTTTCTCCAGGGCAGCCTTGATATTGTAAGCCAGCTCCCGGCAGGTCTTGCCCGCTGCGGGGACGAGCCCGATGTAGGGAACTTCCAATTCGCCATTGTCATTGACGCGCAAACGCTGTGACTGATCATCACGGTCTTCCACGACGCGGAAGCTGACGAAGTCATCCCGACCGAGCCGCTTCTTATCATCCAGCACAGCCATCGAGTTGGTGAGCATGACGGTGCTGCTGCCGCCAACACCACTCGAGGGCGTCACCGCGGTTGCCTTTGGGATGTTCGGCAAAGGGCTGCTGTCCTGGGCCCAAAGTTGCGCATCCGTAATAAAAGCGAGGAGCAAGAGGCCGAATAAGAGAAAGACGCGCTTCATTAGTCGATGCAGGCAAACTCAAAAACTATACGTGCCATCGAGAGTAACCCGATTCTGTTTGTAGTCGCGCAGGGGCTGATCGGATTGTTTTTGCGTGTACTGGTAGCGCAGGCCAAGGGTAACGTGCGGAGTTAGTTGGTAGCCGACAGTCAGGGCGCCGCCGTAGCGTTGAATATGTTCGGAAAAGAGGCCGCCGGAATCGTCCGCATCCTCGTAAAAGAGTTCCGAGGCAAGCAGGACGCGGTTAATGATTGCCCAGGTGGCGGTGTGGCGAACGAAGTTGAGCTCGACAAAGTTCGAATTTACCCCGAGCTGCGACTCATGTCCGGCCGCGAGGGTTTGGGTAATGGCGGCGTTGATCCGATGGGAGAGGACCACGTAGGCATAGAAGTTATTCCCATCGCTCGAGTCGTTGATCGAGCCGCCATTGTCGAAATTAATTAGCTGGTATCCGGCGGAAGCGCGCAGCCTGAGATAATTGGTGAGCTGAGTTTCCACGAAGGGGCCGATGCTAAAAGTGACCGAGTCATTGAGGACGTGCTGGTCGTAGTAGTTATACACGGCCGAGCTTTCGATCCCGGCATTGGTCGTGGAAGTGAGCGCGAAGGCCGCGCTGAAGGTCAGCTCTTCGGCGTTGCGGTCGAGATAGGAAAAGGTATCGGTCGTGGAAATGTAGGTGTAGTGATCATAACCAAAGGTGAGGACGGCCTTGTTTAAGTCCCAGAGGACCGAGATTCCGGCGGTATTTTCAAACCGGCCGTAGTCGACCACGTTGCTCAGCTGGATCTCCGCCACCGGGTCCTGTTGCAGAGAGAAGCGGTCGTGCAGGTTGATGCGAAAGTCCTGAATAAAAATATCGAAGGAGAGCTGCGAGCCAGGCGCGATCAGGACGTTGTTCGTATTGGCGTTGGAATGGTTAAGGTAAAAGGCATAGCCGAAGCCAAGATCCAGCCGCAGGGTATTGAGCTGGGTAACGGGCCAGATCGCGGCCACATTGAACTGCGGCCGGATGATGATGTCATCCTGGTTGTCCTTTTCCGCGAGGTTAATGTTGTCGTTGTATTCGATCCCGGTGGTGATGCTGAAGCGGAAGCGGACCGGCCCGGCCAAGAGGTTATAGGGAATTTGTTCGATTGATTGCCGGCGTGCTTCCGCTGCGGCTTCGCCCGCGAGCGACGGCCGGATGGCATCCTGCGCCGGGAGGTGCGGGGTGAGGAAGAGCAGGGCCAGGGCTCCCGCACAAACTGATCGCTTGAGTATCGGCGGCCGGGGTTGACGACAAAAGTTCATGATTTGCTTGGTTAAGGCTTAGCAGATGCAGTACCAGCCAATTGGATTGCCGGATGAACCGCTGCAGCTGAGTGTGATTCAAGTTGGTGCCCACGCGGGATTCCGCCCGCTTGTCGGCCCTTGGAAGGTCCTGTCTCCATTAGTGGCTTGCGCCCGTGTTGCGTTCGAGTCTTAGCGTTCGCCTTCCAAAACAGCAAGCGTAAAATCCCACCGCAGCCTCTGCGGCCGCCTGGGTTTCGTCCCTGAGCTCCCCTTAGCCAAGGCTGGCCCGCACCGCATCGAGCTGATTGGCCGAGCCCAGTTTTTCGTTCTTATGCGCGATGAATTTGGCGTATTCCTCGACGAAAATTTTTCCCGGCGGGCGGAAATCGAATTGCTCGGGATGATCGCGGAAAAACTCCCGGTGCACCCGGGTCCAGACAAGCCGGCCATCCGTATCGATGTTCACCTTCGTGACGCCAAGTTTGGCGGCGGGAAGGTATTCATTTTCGTCCACGCCGCGGGCGGACGGGTCGAGTTTGCCGCCGGCGGCGTTGATCCGCTCGACTTCCTCTTTTGGCACGCTCGAGCTGCCGTGCATGACGATGGGGGTACCGGGAATCCGCTTTTGGATTTCCTCGATCACATCGAAATGGAGCCCCTGTTTTCCCTTGAACTTGTAGGCCCCGTGGCTGGTCCCGATCGCGGCCGCGAGCGAGTCGCAGCCGGTTCGGCTCACAAACTCGACCGCCTCTGCCGGGTCGGTGAGACAGGCGTGTTTCTCCTCCACCTTGATGTCTTCTTCGACGCCGCCGAGCATTCCCAGCTCGGCCTCGACGCTGATCCCCTTGGCGTGCGCGCGATCGACGACCCGTTTGGTAATGGCAATGTTCTCCTCAAAAGGTTCGTGGCTGGCGTCGATCATGACCGAGCTGTAAAAGCCGGAGTCGATGCAGTCGTAGCAGGTTTCCTCATCGCCGTGGTCGAGGTGCACGGCAAAGATGGCCTCGGGAAACATCTTGTCGGCGGTGCGGATGAGCGCCTCGAGCATCCGTTTGTCGGCATATTTGCGCGCGCCTTTCGAGATTTGGATAATGAAAGGGGCCTTGCTTTGCATGTTGCCGCGGAACAGGCCGAGGATCTGTTCCATGTTGTTCACGTTGTAAGCGCCGACGGCGAATTTGCCGTAGGCGACCGTATAAAGCTGTTTGGTGGTTACGATCATGGCTGAGTGGGTCTTAATGGCGTCGGGGCAGTTTATGGCGCTCGCGCCAGTTTCCAACTGAGAAATCAACCGGCCTCAGTGGCCGTTCTCGGCCGCCGGCAAGAGGACACTGACCGAAGTTCCCTGCGGATTGGAATCAACGTCCACCCGTCCGTTATGATCGAAGACCGTCCGCTTCACGATCGGCAAACCCAGCCCCATGCCTCGCGGCTTGGTCGTGCAGAAAGGGGAAAAGATTTTGTCCTTCAAATCGGCCGCAATTCCGTGGCCGTTGTCGTGGACGGTGACGACGACGCCGCTCAAGTGATCGCCTTCACGAATCGGCTTGGCCGAGAGGGTGATTTTTGCCTTTGGCTGACCCCGGGTTGCTTCCGCGGCGTTCTCGACCAAATGGGCGAAGGCTTCGGTCAACGCCGTCTCGTCGCCGATCACTTCCGGCAGATCATCCGGCAAGGTTGTTTCCACCGAAAACCCGTTCTCGGCATGGCGCGAGCGCGCCAGCTCGATTGCGCGCTTCACCGGCTGGCGCAGATCGAGAGGCTTGAACTTCAATTCGGGCGGATGCGCGAAGTTATTGATCTGGCTGATGATAAGGTCAAGGCGATCAATTTCCTGGACCACGATCTCGTTGAAGTCGCGCCGGAAATCAGAGTCATCGAAGCGCTCGGGCAAGAGCTGCGCAAAAGTCTTGATCGCGACCAGCGGGTTGCGGATTTCGTGCGACATGCTGGCGGCCAGATCGGTCCAGAAAGCGGCGCGATCGAGCAGTTCCTGTTTTTGCCGGAGCGCTTCGTCCGGCGTCATGTCCTGAATGACAGCAACCGCGCCCAAGGGTTTGCCTTCGTGAATGAGCCGGCGGGCATGGATGGCGAGCGACCGGTGCGCGGTGCGATCAACCCAATGCGCGACCGGCAGTTCCTCGCGACGCGAAAGCGCTTCCCGCAAAAGGGAACCGATGCGGCTCCCGACCGCCTCGACGGGCTGGTTCAGCACCTCGCTACTGGAGATGCCAAGGAGCGATTCGGCGGTCGGATTTAACCAGCGAATCACAGCGTCTTCATCGCTCGCAACGATCCCGGGCGGAATCGCCGTGAGCAGGGTTTCGGCGAGCGTCTTTTGCTGCTTCATCTGCTCATGAAGGGAAGCGTTCTCGAGCATGACCGAGACCTGATCGCAGAGCATCATGAGAGTTTCGAGGCTCTGGTTATCGAACGGCTGACCGGCGAGGCGATGTCCAAAAAAGACCCAGCCGGCGATCTGCCCCTGCGCGTGCAATGGGACAATGATCTCGGCGCCGAGATTGTCGAGCGCGCGCCGGAGCAGTTCGCGTTGGGCGTGGTCGCGCATCTGTTGCAACTGCGGGCGGTAAACCAAATGGGCGTGACGTTCGAACCAGCGCACGAGCGGGTCGCGCTCGCGATACTCCAGGCGCTGCGTCTCCGGCAGGCAACGGATGCCGGCGCGCAAGCGGAAAGCTTCCTCCGGGCGCTCGCGCAAAAACATTCCGACCCGTGCGGCCATGACGGTATCGCCCAGGCCTTCAACGACATTGTTAACCAGCCCTTCAGTGGATTCCGCTGGCCGAAAAGCGCGAGGAAAACGCAGGAGCGGCAATCTGCTCTCGGGCTTTGCCGCGACGGGTTCGAGCGCGTAACTGCCGCTGAGAACCGGAGTGCGCGCAGCCTGTTCGCGCAGGAGCCGATTGTCTTCGAGAACGCGAAGATGATCGAGGGCACGGCCGACGAGTGCCTGGAATTCGCGCCGTTCCAGCTTCAGGTCCTCGGCGGCATAAATCCCGGCCCGCTCCGCCGCCCGCAGTGGTTCGGAGCGCGCGGTGCCAAAGGCGATGATCAAAACGTCGGGCCATTCCAGTTGCACCTGCTCGATGAGGGCGCGGCTTTCCCGGCTGCGCAGATCGATCAAGAGCAAGGCCGGATGATTCTGCTCCAGGACCGGATCAAGACGATTGGGCTGATCGACGTGACGCACGTCGGTCGCGCTGCGCAGGAAGGCGCGTGCGCGCCTAACGAACTCCGGGTCCTCGCTATAAAGAACGGAGGCGGCCAGGGGAATCATGCCGCCGCGACCTCTGCCTCAAAGCGAACCAACGGGAGGAGAATATGGAAACTGGTCCCGCGATTGAGTTCGCTTTCCACCTCGATTTGCCCGCCGTGTTCCTGCACGATCCCGTGCACAACCGAAAGCCCGAGGCCGGTGCCATAATCTTTCGTCGTGAAAAACGGGTCGAAGACATGCGCGATATCTTCCGGCTTAATCCCGGTCCCGTCGTCCTCGACGGAGATGCGCAGAATTTCCCGGACGTCGGAATCGCCTGGGAGCGCGGCCGGCCAAAGCTCGGTCGTGCCGAGTTCGGTTGCGACAGTGAGCGATCCTCCGGTCTTCATGGCGTCGAGGGCGTTGATGAAAAAATTGAGGAAAACCTGCTCAATCTGGTCGGCATCGGCGCGGATAGTATCAACCTCCGCCCGCCAGGAACGAGTTAATTTAATATCTTTCTGATAAAGCCGGTGCCCGATAAGGAGGAGCGCCTTTTCCAGCACCTCGTGAACATGCATCGGCTTGAGCACCGGCTTGGCCGGACGGGCGAAGCGGAGGAGTTGATTGACTAACGAATCGATTCGATCGACCTCGTGCCCGATGAGGGAGAAAAACGTCTCGCGAAAATCCGAGTCCTGGTAACGCTCTGGCAGGAGCTGCGCGAAGGTCTTGATCGAGACGAGCGGGTTTTTGATTTCGTGTGCCATCCCGGCGGAGAGGGTGCCGAGGCTGGCGAGCCGGTCGCTGCGACGAATCTGCATTTCGAGGCGTTTCAGCGTCGTGATATCCGTCAGCACCATGAGCGCACCTAACGGCTCGCCTTCCTGCCCGTGAAAGATCGAGCTGCTCGCGCGCAGGGTGGTTGTCTTCTCTCCGGTGCGCAGGAAGATTTCGCGCCCTTCCTGCCGCTCGCCATTGCCTAACGTTTCGCTCAGGATCTCGCAGAGCGGCTGCGGGAGATTGGTGATCTTGCGGGTGAGCAACTCCGAAGCGGTCAGGCCGGTGATCTGTTCCACTTCGCGGTTAAAGACCGTGATGAGCCCGCTCCGGTCAGCCGCAACCACGCCGGTGGTGAGATTTTGCAGGAGGGTCTCGTTGTAGATCTTCGCGTTCTGCACTTCGGTGAAGAGCTGCGCGTTTTCGATTGCGACCGCAAGCTGACCGCAAAGAACGACGAGTGCGTTTTGCTCGACTGTGCCGTAAATCCGGCCGGAACGGCGTTGCCCGAGCAGCATCACCCCGGCGAGATGTTCCCGGGAGAAAATTCCCATCGCGACCGCCACATTAAGTGACTTCATCTGGCGCCGGACCCGCTCCAATTCCGGAGTGGAGCGGACGCGATGCAATTCGTCGAGCACGATCGGCTCCTGCGTTCGCTCGAGATACGAGATGATGGCCTGATCACAGTGCAACTCCATCCGGGCGGTGCGGGTCCCGGGCTGCACGGTCGGAAAACGTTGCGCGTAAAATTCACGCTCCGGAAGAAGGAGAAAAACCCGATCCGTATCAACCGCCTGCGCGATCGTCAGGCCAAAGCGTTCGAGCAAATCTGCCAGGGTCGTCACTGAACGCAGGATGGCGGTCGCCTTGTTCATCGTGGCCTGGAAATCGAGACGGCGCGTGCCGACGAACAAGCGGTCGGCCAGGCTTTGCGACACCCCGCGGGCCGGGGCCATGGCAAAGGCAATGACGAGTGCGGCAAGCAAATGGGCGAGCCCGCGGCCTTCGCTCCCAAACACGGGGATGAAGACCGTCTCCGAGAGCCACCAAACGAAGACATAGAGAGTGATGAGATAGGCCGCGAGCAGGAGATAGGCGATCGCTCGCCGCATGAAGAAACCGACTTCGAGAATCTTCCGGGTCGCGATCCCGTAACCAACCGTGAGGCTGAAGACGACCGAGCGGAATGGGGCGAGGAGGAGGGCGCGCGAAGGCCCGATAACTTGCTCAAGGACAAAGGCGAGTGCGAGCGCAAATGCCACTGCGGCAATTCCGCCAATCAGGATAAACGCCAACTCGGCCCGCTCACCGCCGCTTGTCTTCTTTAGGTCCCGCACATAGCTGACGAGCAACACGATCAGCGCGATAACAAAATAGGAGGAAAAGAGGTAAACCCCGGGGCCGTACAATGGTTTCGGAGGTAGGCCGGCAACCATCGACAGTTCTGCGCTCCTGAGAAAAAAATCAGTCTGACAGAGACCCACCATGAGGAAGGTGCAGAGCAGCCAAACCCGCGAGTGGCCGAGTAGTTGCCCCCAGCCGTGCAACTGCTGGCGTACTGAAACCCGCAGCAGATTCAATGTCGCCAGATAGAGGAGCGAGGTGGCGGAAGCCTGTCGAATCGCGATTTCCGCAGCCTCCGGACTATGCGCGACGAAAGCGGCGTAAAGGCTGCCTAGCCATGCCGCAATCGTGACAGAGAGGAGGAGGAAACATTGATTCGCGAGCCGATGCCGGTTCGCCTGGAAAACCGCGATCCCAAGCGCGATTTGCAAGACCAGCGCGGCGAGGGTCGGAATGGTGGCGCTATTCATCGGATGCAACTCCCCCGCCAGAGGTGCAGCGCGCAGCCGTCACTCCGCAGTGAAGCGTTGCACCACCATGCTGCTGTTGCCCCCACCCAAGCCACGAACATTGATCAACGCGCACCTTAGTAGCGCTTTTCGCGCCTTTCGGGGAACAAAATCGAGGTCGCAGCCGGGCAGCGGCGTCTCATGGTTAGTAGTTGGCGGGATCACATTGTGCTGGAAAGCCAGGGCGCAGGTGATCACCTGGAAAGGCCCGGCAGCAGAGAGCGGGTTCCCAGTTACTCCTTTGATCGAGCTGATCGGTATTCGCTCAGCATGCTCGCCGAAAACGCGCCGAATCATTTTCACCTCCGCGCCATCCAGCATGGGGTGGCCCGGTCCGTAGGAACAGATGTAGTCAATTTCCCGCGGCTGACGGCAAGCGTTGGCCAAAGCGAGACGCATCGTTTCCGCCAGTCCGACGAACGGATCATTTGGATCATGATCCATCTGCGTCGCGTAGCCGAGGACCTCGAGATGAATTCGCGCTCCGCGTGCCAATGCGTGCTCAAGGTTTTCCACCAGAACCACACCGGCGCCCTCGGAGATCACCCCCGAGTCGCTCGCCTGATCATAAGGCCGGCTCGCCCGTTTTGGCTCGGCATTAGCGAATGAGCTTAAACCCGCCGACGCAAACGAAGCCATCGTCAGCGGGGTGACCGGAGCGTCGGCGCCTCCGGCAAGCGCGATCTCGGTTTCGCCCCGTCGCACCCGGTCGACTGCCATCGCGATCGCGTCAATTCCCGAGGGGCAGGCAGAAGAAATCGTGATCGCCTGTGTCTGCACGCCGAGCTTTTGCGCGATCAAGTGAGCCGCGGCTTGTGGCTGGCAGTTGCTTACCACCCCGGAGTTGACCCGGCGCGGACCGCGATCCCGCATTTCGTGAAATCCCTTTTCGATGACGTCCAGCGCGCTCGTGCTCACACCGATGCAGACCGGAAGCACGGCGACGCCATCGTCGGCCTGCGGATCGTAGTTGGCGTTGCGCAGCGCCATCTGAGTGGCAGCAAAGGCGAGCTGAGTGTGCCGGGCCATTCGCTTCGGCTTCCATCCCGCCGGCATGTAATCGAGGGGATCAAAATCTTTCACCTCCCCTGCAATGCGGGTTCGGTGATCGGTCGCATCAAAGAGGGTGATCGGTCCAACGCCGCTCTCGCCCCCAACGAGCGAACGCCAAAAAGCCTTCAACCCGGTTCCATTCGAGGCAAGGATGCCCATTCCAGTGACGACAACACGATTTCGATCTTGCATTTGGCTGGTGCGACCGAGGCGATTTTTAAGCAAAAATTCCTACAAGGGCGAATAGAAATTGACGCGGTTGCGCAATTTGTGAATAAACAGCCGGTTATTCACAATTTCGTCTTGCCTTTATTTCCGAAATACAGAAGCGTCGCGCTCGAACCTGAGATGGCTGCATTTAGTTTGCAGATTTTTCCTCCGAAGGTACGACGCTAGCTTTATGCGAGGGGAGCAATGATCGCCAACGCCGACCTGCCACAAGTCCTCGTCATCGATGACGAGATGGGCCCACGCGAAAGTCTTCGCATGCTTTTGAAGCCCAGCTATCAGGTCCATACCGCCGATTCAGTCGAACGCGGTCTCGAATTGCTCAGTGAGAAAAAACCCGATGCGATCGTGATGGATATTCGCATGCCGGGAATAACCGGGATTGAAGGGCTGCGCCGCATCCGCCAAATCGATCCGCATCTCTCTGTCATCATGCTCACCGGTTTTGGCGCCTTGGAAACGGCTAAGGAAGCGCTCCGGCTCGGCGCGAACGACTACATCAGCAAGCCTTTCGATGCGCGCGAAATGCGAGAGGTGATCAGCCGCAATGTTGAGCGCACCCGGCTCCATCGGACGAGCGAAAACGCCGCCAGCGAGATCAAGGAATTAAACAATCGCCTCCTCCAGGAGCTGGCGCAGAAGGAACGGCTGGCATCGCTCGGTCAGGCCTCGGCCGAGTTTGTTCATGATATCGGCAATCCGCTTACGATCGTCTGGGGCTACGTGCAATTGCTGGCGAAGAAGCTCGAGGAATCGGGCAACGCCAACGGCGGCGGCTCGAACAAGGAGATCGAGATCATCGAACAGAACGTCCGCCTCTGCCGCGACCTGCTCACGATGTGGCAGAGCTACGGCAGCTCCGACGCTGCCCCGCACAAAGTCGTCTCCATTTCTGAAATTGTTGCCGAAGTCGTGAAGAGTGTGGAGGCGATGGCGAAAGAAAACGGCGTCGCGTTAAAGTGCGATCTGACCGACGACGTCTGTTCGGTCACCGGCGATCCGGTGCAAATCACGCGCGCGATTCAAAACGTCATCATCAACGCCATTCAGGCCTCAATCGAAACCAAGGGCACGATCGAGGTCAGCTGCATTCGCAAGGATTTTTACGTCGACGTGCGCATCGCCGATAACGGCCACGGGATCCAGCCGGAGCAAATCTCGAAAATTTTCGATCCCTATTTCACGACCAAGCAGGGTAAGAGCGGAACCGGTCTGGGCCTTTATATCACCAAGAAGGTGATCGAAGACCATAGCGGCTCGATCAAGGTGGACAGCACGCCGGGTGTTGGCACCACGATCACGATTCGCCTTCCCTTGGTCAGCAGCTAACGCGCGACCGTGTCGCGCTTTTTGGCGGCGCGCGCAATCGTTGCGACCTTCCGCTCGACTTCGGCAATACTGATTGCCAGTCGGCGCTGTTTTGTTTTCTTCATCCGTGCCCGAGGCCCGTTACCGCAGTGCTCCCGTGTTTCTCATCCGAATGGCAGGCGTACCATTCGACGTTCTCGAACAGCTCGCGACCCCGGACACCGCCAAGGCCGGTCGTGTGCTAGTCTCCGCACAGGAGGCGTTCTCCCGCAGCAAACAAAAAGTCGAGCAAGTGCTCGCTTCGCGAAAACATAATCTTTCCCGTGAACAATTTCGCGCGTGGCGCAAAGCAATCGTGCAAGGAACTATGCCGCCGGCGCATGATGCTCCATCGAGCGCATTCGCCGAATGCTGGCAAAGCGCCTCTCACCTGGCCGAAGTCGAAACAGTTTTTGAGGAAGCTTTGCACCGAGAACTGCAAGCCTCGCGTCGCTTGCTAATGAACTTCTCGCAGCAGTTCCTCCCGCGATATCTTGTTTTTGCTTCAAGCAGCTTGCGCGATTCGCTTCAAACCGAACCGCACGACCCGCTTCCCCCGCGCAAGAAGAGCCTGCGCGCCCGGGAGCGTCACTTGCTTCTCTATCTGCAGCGGATTGCGGCAAAGAATGACACCTTAAGTGAATTTGGCCCGCACAGCTGGGGGCGGGTTGAAACGACAGCAGAAGCGGTCTCGTTTGTCTGCCAATCAGAAATTCAGCGGCGCGAGGTCTTTCCCGAACGTTGGACGGCCGAGGGAATCGTCGCGGCAATTAACGCCGATCCGCTAGCCGCGGAAGAAGTTGCGCCCCGAATGAATCCATTTGGGCGCCTGGAGGACCACCGATTCAACTTTACCGACACCGGTGACAGCCTTCTGCTCGACTCGGAGACGCTTGCGCTCCTCAAATCTTGCGATGGAAGACGTCCGGCTTATTCGTTAGGCGGATGCGCCAAGCTTCAGGAATTGATGGAACGGAAACTCGTCGAATGCAGACTTAAGGTCCCGGCGCTCGAGCCCCACGCCTTGGCGGTTTTGCTCGCAGACGTCTCGCGTTGGCGCGAAGGACCTGTCCGCAAACTTTGGTTCGAGCGGCTTCAACTTTTCGCCGATTTAGCAGCCGAATTCTCCCGCGAGACCGAGCCGCAAGCGCGTTCAATCATCATGTCGAAGGCAAGCAGGCAAATGGAAACGCTCGGAGTGCATAAAGATGCCAACCGCTTTCTCTATACCGCTAGTAATCCGATCGGTGAAGAGTGCTTTCGCGAATCGCATTTCCTCATCGGCGAAGAGTTAATTGCAGAAGTAACAACCGAAGCCGAGCCTTGGATCGACCTCTGGCGCGACAGTTACGCCTTTATTGCCGGTCGGGTCGCGAGTGGATTGCGCAGCATCCTCGAGCACGCGTCGCCACCGGGCGGCACACTCCCTCTCCCCGATTTCCTCCGCCGCTGTGCCGAAGCGAAGCTGCCTCTCTCCGGCGCGGGCATGGTCGCGCTGGCCCACCTCGCCTTTCGCGAAGTCAAGGCTGCCTTTGCCGAGCGGCTGCGCGATCGCGCCGCGGAACGCGAGTGCAAACTCACACTCGCCGATTGCCATTTCGTTCGGCGCGAGTTCGATTACGCGAAATTCGACGAATGCACTTATCCGGCGGCCGACATCCAACTCGCCGCCTCCTCACTTGAAGCAGTCCGGCAGGGTGACTATCAATGGATCCTCGCTGAACTACACCCGCCGGTGGCGCTCCTGCATCATGGTTTCTACTGGTCATGTCCCGACAAGCCCGCGCTCAATCGGGCGTTCGAACAAACGCTGTTCGGCAAACCGTATCTTTATTACGGATATTTCGCGGCCGATTTCACTGCCACGACTGCTGTGCGCCTCGATGCCTTACCTGATTCGGTGAAATTCGTTGCCCCGGAACGATCGGTCGGCAAATGGGAAACATTTCGACCCGGCGATACGGAAGTATTCGTTGACGAATCTGGCGACGTGCTCGTCCGGACCCGTGATGACCGGCGCGTGCTCGGCTCGTTTGCGCGCGGCTGGGTCATCCCGCTTGGATTTCATCCCTTTAGTTTTTCGTTAGGCAAACACACCCCGCGACTGCTCTGCGGAAAGACAGTCGTGCAACGCGAAGCCTGGATCGTGTCGCTCGATGAACTCGGGAAGGCCGATTTCACCGGCGTCTCGCGCGATCTCGTGCTCGCGGTAGAAAAACTGCGCGCCGCCCGCCAGCTTCCCCGTTTCGTTTACATCCGTCCGACGGAGCAAGCCCTCCGTCGCGCCGGAGTAGAAGGGCGCGACAAAGATACCAAACCGGTTTTCATCGATTTCGAGAGTTACCTCTTCCTCGAGATTTTCCACCGCTGGCTTAGCAAAGCGGGCGAACTGGAGCTAACCGAAATGCTCCCCGCGCCCGAACAATTATTTTGGCAGGAAGCCGACGGCCGGCACTCGTTCGAACTCCGTACCCAGATCGTGCCGGCATGAGAGTCGTCGCGGTCGCGAACCAGAAAGGCGGCGTCGGCAAGACCACCACGGCGGTTAATCTTTCCGCCGCGCTCGCGGAAAAGAAGCAGCGCCTTCTGCTCATCGATCTCGACCCGCAGGGAAACGCGACCAGTTCTTTCGGGCTCCAGGGTTTCGAAGGCCGCAGCCTTTACCGGGCATTGTTAGGCGAAGAAACCGTCACGGAAAACATCCTCCCCACTCGCCTCGACCGGCTCTTTATCGTTCCGGCGGACATTGATCTTGCCGGCGCCGAAATCGAGATCGCGCGGCTCGACGATCATCTCACCCGTCTCGCTTCCGCGCTCGAGGCGCTGCGCGCCGACGACACCTTTGATTACGTTCTGCTCGATTGCCCGCCCTCGTTAGGCATTCTCATGACCAACGCGCTGGCCGCGGCCGACGAGCTGCTCACCCCGATCCAGTGCGAATACTTCGCCCTCGAAGGCCTGGTTAAAGTCGTCCGGTTGATTGAACAGGTGCGCGACTCGGGCGCCAATCGCACCCTCGAGCTTGGCGGCATTCTCATGACGATGTTCGACGCCCGCACCAATCTCAGCTCACAAGTGGTGGCCGAAGTGCGCGAGCATTTTGGCCCGCGCGTTTATGAGACCGTCATCCCCCGCAGTGTGCGCCTGAGCGAAGCGCCGAGCTTTGGCAAATCGATTCTCGAGCACGAGCCAAACGGCCCCGGCGCGAAAGCCTATCGCGCGCTCGCGACCGAATTCATTCGCCGTCACGAGCCGGGGAAACTCGCCACCACGGTCATCCCGAGCGCAGTCGAGGGATCCCGGTGAATCGCCGGAAAGCGCTGCTGCAACCGAGCGGCCCAATCAGCAACGGGAACTTATGGCTGCTCACCGGGATCCCTCGGCTGCGCTCGGGATGACGATGCGGCCCGGTTGATCGAAAAGACCAGCGCCGGAAAGCCGCGGAAGGTCGTTTCTTTCTCCAGGATCATTCCATTCTTTTCCGCCACCCGGCGGGAAGCGTAGTTGTCGGGATGAATGAGCGAGATCACCCGCTTCAGGTTCAGCACATCGAACGCATAGTCGCGCACAGCCTGCGCCGCTTCCGTCGCCAGGCCGCGATTCCAGAAATCGGGATGCAGCCGATAGCCGATCTCGATCTCTTCCCGCCCATCCACGAGCTGTTGGAAAAATCCGCAGTAGCCAATCAGTCGATTTTCACCACGCGCGATCACTGCGAACTGGCTTGGCCGGCCCTCGCGACTGGCAGCAAGCACGCGATCGAAGAGAAACGCCACCGCTTCTTCGTGTGAAAAAACCCCGCTCGAGAAGCGCATGAAATCCGGGTTCGCCATGAGCGCAGCGAGCGGCTCAAGATCCTCCGGGACGAAATCGCGCAGAATCAGGCGTGGCGTTTTGATCGGCTCATTCATTAATCCAATTGCAGACAGGAAATTCGATCGAACAGGCGCAAAGTTGCACGCGATTTCGCGCGAGCCCGCGAAAGGCTAATGGATGCCGCGCGCCGTCACGATAAAAACAAGCCGCGCGAAAATCGCTTCCGCCGGCAATGAGGAATGGCGGCTCGCGCCGGTCCCGGAGACCTCCAGCCTAACGACGTTGCGGGAAGCCGCGGCGCATTGCACCGCCTGTCCGCTTTACAAAAACGCGACCCAGACTGTTTTCGGCGAAGGACGCAAGCATGCCGCCCTGATGCTCGTCGGCGAGCAACCGGGCGATCAGGAAGATCTAAGCGGTAAGCCATTCGTCGGCCCGGCCGGACAGATCCTCAATCGCGCCCTCGAGGAAGCAGGGATCGATCGCAATGCGGTTTACGTCACCAACACGGTCAAGCACTTCAAATGGGAGCCGCGCGGCAAACGGCGCATTCACCAAAAACCGAGCTCGCGCGACGTCGCCGCCTGCCGGCCCTGGCTCGAAGCAGAACTGCGCGTCGTTAGGCCAGACGTCCTCGTCTGCCTCGGTTCGACCGCGGCCCAGGCGATTTTCGGTCCCTCGTTTCGTGTCACCCGCGAACGCGGGAAGCTCCTCGAGTCGCAAGTGGCGCCGCGCGTCGTCGCCACCGTCCATCCCTCTTCGCTCCTGCGCCAGCCCGACGAAACCTCGCGCCGGCGCGAGTACGCCTTGTTTGTGGACGATCTGCGCGCCGCGCTCGCGGCCTCCACGCAATAGCGCTGACTATTTTTTCTTTGCGGTGTCAGTCGCCGGGGTGGTGGTCCGGATTTTCACCGACTTGGCTTCGAGCGTGCCGTCATCCTGCTTCAAATAGCCGCCACCGACCATCTGCCCGGGTGCGATGTCGCTCATGCTCGCGGCCGCGCCGTCCTTCGTGATCGTGGTGTGGTCCGTTACTTTGAAGGTGCGTTTTCCGATCGTGAACGTCCCGGCTGCGGCGTCCACGGCCGCGACTTTCCCATGATATGGAAGGGTGCGCGCTTTTTTCGCGACCGCGGTCGGAGCGGACGAAATAGTTGGCGTCGGGGTGGGCGATTTTTTTTCTTTGGCAAAACCAGGCGGCGGCAGGGCGAGCCCAAGCACGAGCGCGAGAACGGTGGTGAGGATTGGGAGTTTTGTTTTCATTTTTGGGTGATTTTTTCGGGGTTTTATCTGACCCGGACCGGCGGCGCAATGCAAAATCCAGCCTTGTCCCTAACGAACGGCTCCTCGTAAGATCGCTACATGTCCGACCCGGAACGTTATGCTCAGCTGCGTGCGACGGCGATCATCCGCGAACGACCGCTTCTCTCTGTTCCGCAAAATTTTTCCGAGCTCGAGTTGCAGGCGCGCTGGTTCGCGGGCGACTTCGGCCGCAACTTCACCGGGACGGCCGGGGAAGCGGTCGAGGTGGTGCAGTTCGGCACCTGGAATCGCGAAGCCGGACCGGATTTCTCCGAGGCCGCGGTGCGGATTGATGGCGCCGAGCCGCTGCACGGCAGCATCGAGTTCGACCTGAGCGACCAGAATTGGGAAACGCATGGGCACGCGACCAATCCGGCCTTCGACCAGACCGTACTGCATGTTTTCGTGCAGTCCGGCCCGCGCGAATTCTTCACCCGCACGAGTGCGAACCGCCGCGTCACGCAGGTGCGGGTGGATCCGGCGGCCCTGCCGGCGGTTTTCTCGAGCAATCTCCCGCTCGCGCGCCCAGGCCGTTGCCATGCGCCGCTGCGCGGACTCGCGGAGGACAAGGTCCGGACGATTGTCGAGGCGGCGGCGCAGTTTCGTTTGCAGCGCAAGGCGGCGCGGCTCACGCGTCTGGCCGACTTGCACGGCGAGAACGAGGCGCTCTTCCAGGAAATCGCTGCCGCGCTCGGCTACAAACAAAACAAGCTGCCGTTCACCCTCCTCGCACAACGGCTTCCGCTGAAATCGCTCCGCGCGCAGCCCGACGAAATCCAAGCGGTGCTTTTCGGCGTCGCTGGTTTTCTCGGCGAACCGGACCTCGCCGCCTTCCAATCCGGGACGCGCAAATACCTGCGCACGCTCTGGGATCGCTGGTGGCCGCGTCGGAATGAGTTTGAGCGCCTCACTCTTCCGCCGCGCACCTGGCGGCTGAACGGCACCCGCCCGCTCAATCATCCGCAGCGCCGCCTGGCTGCGCTCGCCGCGATTGCGAGCGAGTGGCCGCGGCTTCTGCGCTCGTTAGGCAAAAACGACCTCGCGCCCGCGCGCGATTTTTTCGCCCAACTGGCGCATCCCTTTTGGAATTTTCATTACACGCTCACCTCCGAGCCAGGCGCGGCAGAGATGGCGCTGGTCGGCGAAAGCCGGATCACCGAAATCCTCGCCAACATCGTTCTGCCGTTGCGGCAGGCCCAGGCGCGCGCGGCCTGGCCCGACTACCGCGCTCTCCCGGCGCGCCTGACGAATCGCCGGCTCGAAACCGGCGCCGCGCGGCTCTTTGGTGACGATCCGCGCCGAGCGCATTTTCTTCGTACCGTCGCGGGCCAACAGGGTCTGCTCCAGATCTACGAGGACTTTTGCCTGCAAGACGAGAGCGACTGCGCGCAGTGTCCGTTCCCCGAACAGATGAGGAAATGGCTGTGAAGCGAGGCACGGCATTCGCGAATCGAGAATTGAGATTGGATCGCGGCTTCACCCTCGTCGAGTTGATCGTGGTCATCAGCGTCATTGCCATCCTAATGGGGCTACTTTTTCCGGCCTTCCGCGGTGCCCAGGACCAGGCGAAGAAAACTCAGGCGAAAAACGACCTAACCCAAATCGTGACGGCTGTGAGCGCGTTCTACACGGAGTATGGCAAGTATCCAGTCGCTGACAGCGACCAGGGGGTGGAGAAGACATTTACAACTTCGAACCGGCAGGTGCTCGACATCTTGCAGTCGCTCCCGGGGAATGATCCCTCCCCAACTGACCCAAGCGCAAACAAGTACAACCCGAGGAAGATCGTCTTTCTTCAACCGCCCCCGGTGAACGATGACACCGCAGGGCAGCGGCGCTCGGGAGTGAGCCCGAGCGATGGCAACTTCTATGATCCGTGGGCGACAGTTTATCGAATCCGAATCGACAGCGATTACAACAATCAGGTTGCAAATCCCTATGGAGGCGGTGGCAATGCCGGTCCCGACCCGTTGCAGCAGGCCGTGGTCGCCTGGTCGTTCGGAAAGGATCAGACCGAGGATTCCGACATCAAAGCGGGCGACGACGTGATTTCCTGGCAATAAGCGGGTGGCGCAAATTCAGTTGCAATCGGCATTCAACACTCGAAAATCGAAAATCTCTGCTGCGGGTGTAGTTCAATGGTAGAACGGTAGCTTCCCAAGCTACACACGGGGGTTCGATTCCCCTCACCCGCTCTCGGTTTTCGCTAATTGTTGAGCGCAGTCATTCCAGTCTCGCGACCCGCCGCTCCTCCCGAGTCTTTGGTCTCGCGTCTGCGCTGGCTGATCTCGACCAATGCGGCTGAACCGGAAAACAGGCGCGCCGTCTGGCCCTGGATGCTCGCAGTCTTCGGCTACGCCGCGGGATGCGCGCTGCTCGCTTTGCGCCGGGCGTTCGCTTCCGAATTCACCCTCGCCGATGACGTCCGCGAGCATGTCTTCTGGATGTTCCGGTTCATTAACCCGCGGCTGTTTCCACAGGATGCGATGGCCGATTATTTCCAATCCCTCGCGCCGCCGGGTTTTGCGGGACTTTATTGGTTGCTGAGCCGGGCGCGGATCGATCCGTTACTCGCGAGCAAGCTCATCCCGCCGGTGCTCAGTTTGATCGCCGCTGCCTTCTTCTTCGGGTTTGCGCGCCGCTTCTTCCGCTCCGCGGCCACCGCAGCGTTCACGACGGTCGTGTTCATCCAAGTGCTCTGGTCGAACAGCGATCTGGCTTCGGCCACACCGCGCGCTTTTTTCTATCCGCTCTTCGCTGCGTTCCTGTTCTTTCGGGAAACGCGCTCGATCACGGGCCTGCTGGTGACAATTTCTCTTGCCGCCCTCATCTTTCCGCCCTGCGCGCTGCTGTGTGTCGGTGTGCTCGGTTTTGCCTGCCTGCGCTGGTCGAATCGACCGCGTCTGGTTCCCTTGCGTTCGTGGGAAATGGTCTCCTTTGCCGCTGCCTCCGCGCTCACTCTGCTCGGTCTCGCGTCCTACTTCCTCCAGGCGCACGCCCTCGGCCCGCTCGTTACTTATGCCCAGGCAAAAGGGATGGCGGAATTTACTCCAAAGGGTCGCGTCCCGGTGTTCTTCTCCTCCTGGTGGGGCTACTGGGTGGGCGGAAATGCCGGCGTTCATGAGCTGCCCACCCGGCCGCCCTGGTTTCTCGCCGCTTTTCTCTGGCCGCTCCTGCGCAGATTTCCGGACCGCTTTCCTCTCCTCAAATCAATCCCGCGCGGCGCGCCACCGGTCCCACTCATCCTTGCTTCGTCTCTCTCGCTTTTTCTCCTCGCTCATTTGCTCCTTTTTCAGCTTTATCTTCCGAGCCGCTACACCGCTCCGGTCGAACGGTTCGTTCTCATCCTGCTGGGCGGCGGAGCGCTTCTCGCGCTGCTGGACGGGGCTCTGCTCTGGTCGGAAAAATTGCGTGCGCGCTCCCGGCGATCGGGTCTGGCGCTTGCCGGCGTTTTTTGCGCGCTCCTGGTGCTCGGTTATCCGCTGCTGTGGCCGGGTTTTCCGACAGTCGGCTACATTCGCGGCGCAGACCCGGCGCTCTATGAATTTTTTGCGCGTCAGCCGATCTCAAGCCGGATCGCCACCCTCTCGGATGAAGGCGACAACATCCCAACCTTTTCTCGGCGTTCGGTTGCGATTAACGCCGAATGTGCGGTTCCATTTCACCCGGCCTACTACCTTCCGTTGCGCGATCGCGGCCTCCAGATTGCGCGCGCGCAATACAGTTCGAATCCTGATCTGGTGGAGCAATGCGTGCGCGAGCAGCAGATTGACTTTTGGCTTCTTGATGCCCACGCATTCCGGCGCAAATACTGGCCAACCAGCCGGCTCCTTCGCCAATTGCGCCTGAGCAGTCCCGGCGAAAATCTCGGCGTGGCGGGTGCGGCGGCGCCTTTTCTTCAGCGGGCGTCCCGCGAGGCGATCGTCTTCCAGGACGGCCGGTTTGTCGTCCTCGACACGCATCGGCTTTT
The DNA here is from genome assembly GCA_036825615.1 of Chthoniobacterales bacterium. GTDB lineage: Bacteria > Verrucomicrobiota > Verrucomicrobiia > Chthoniobacterales > UBA10450 > JAICXG01. The sequence goes on along the minus strand of DAISXY010000012.1, from coordinate 14,325 downwards.
CCCCGTGCCCCGGCAGATTCGTTAGGCGCCGGTTTCCTTTCGAGAAAAATTCCGAACCGGCAGAAGATTTGCCTGCGAAATGAAGAGGTGGCCAATCCACCTGATCCGGCTCAGTCACAAGACGGCGCGGCTAATCCTGTCGAGGATTTCTTTTTCGGCCGGCACGAGACGCGGCGGCAATTTCTTATCCAGGTGGCCGGCACGAGTGCGGCGCTGACGATCAGCGGCGAGATCCTTGCCTTGTCCACAGCAAAAGCAGCACCGACGAACGAGGCAAAGCAGATGGTTGATGTTCGGCTCAAGATCAACGGCCGCGAACATGTCCTGAGGCTCGACCCGCGCACTTCGCTCCTCGACCTTTTGCGCGAGCAATTGCAGCTCACCGGGTCGAAGAAGGGCTGCGACCACGGGCAGTGCGGCGCCTGCACGGTCTTGGTCAATGGCCGCCGGATCAACTCCTGTCTGTCGCTCGCGGTCGTGCATGACGGAGACGAGATCACCACGATCGAGGGTTTGGCCAAGGGCGAGCAACTCCATCCCATGCAAGCCGCTTTTCTCGAGCATGACGGGTTCCAGTGCGGTTATTGCACGCCGGGGCAAATTTGTTCCGCCGTCGCCTGCGTGCATGAAGGTCACGCCAAAGAGGACGCGCAGATTCGCGAATGGATGAGCGGCAATCTCTGCCGCTGCGGCGCCTATCCCAACATCGTCGATGCAATCAAGCAGGCGCGCGGGCAAATGGGAGGCGCGCAGAAATCATGAACCCGTTCAGCTATTCACGGGCGAGCGATGCACAGAACGCTGTCACCAGCGTGGCTGGCAACCCGCAGGCAAAATTTCTCGGCGGTGGAACCAATCTTGTCGACCTGATGAAGATGGGGGTCGAGCGGCCGGCCGCGCTCGTTGACATCAACCGAATCCCGCTCACTCAGGTGGAAGAGTTGCCGGGTAATCGTGGCATCCGCATCGGCACGCTCGTCCGCAATTCCGATCTGGCCGAGCATCCGCTCATCACCACGCGTTATCCGGTCCTGAGCGAGGCGCTCCTCTCGGGCGCAAGCCCGCAGCTCCGCAATCTCGCCACCACCGGCGGCAACCTGCTGCAACGGACGCGCTGTTATTATTTTTATGACCCGGCGTTCTCGATGTGCAACAAGCGCAACCCGGGGAGCGGCTGCGGCGCGCTCGAAGGTTACAACCGCATCCACGCCATCCTCGGCCAAAGCGACAAATGCATCGCGGTTCATCCCAGCGATATGTGTGTCGCGCTCGCGATCCTCGATGCCACGGTGCGGGTGCAGGGGCCGAAGGGCGAGCGGACGATTCCGTTCGAGGATTTCCACCGCCTGCCTGGCGAAACGCCGCAGATCGAGACGAACCTTCAGCCTAACGAATTGATCACGGCGGTCGATTTGCCCCCGCTGCCGTTCGCCAGGCGTTCCCATTATCTGAAAGTGCGGGACCGCGCCAGCTACGCTTTCGCGCTCGTGAGCGTCGCGGCGATTTTGGAAACCGACGGCGATAAAATCAAATCAGCCCGCGTTGCGCTCGGCGGCGTGGCGCATAAACCCTGGCGCGCACAGAAGAGCGAAGAGGCGCTGATCGGGAAAGTGCCTAACGAACAAAATTTTCGCGCCGCGGCCGAGGCGGAATTGGCCGCGGCGAAAGGCTATAAATATAACTCCTTCAAAATCGAGCTGGCGAAGCGCGCCATCATTCAGGCGCTCGAAACCGTCGCCGCGATGACCTCATGACCGCGCAATCTCTTTTCCGGGTAGCGCACGCGTCTCGCGTGCTGGCGAGGGCGTGCCGCCATCGCGAACTTTTCCTGGATCAACCTTTCACGGTAGGGCGCATCAATTCGAAAGATTGTTTCGGCGGGAGGCCGAAACCAGCACGCGAGACGCGTGCGCTACCCGGAGATCAACCTCGTCATGGCTGAGACCAATATTCTCGGCCCGGCGCGGAATCGCGTAGATGGCCCCCTCAAGGTGACCGGGCGGGCGAAATATGCGGTGGAATTTGAAATGCCGAATTGTGCGTACGCCTGGCCGGTGTCGAGCAACATCGCGAAGGCGACCATCACCGCGATTGATACCAAAGCCGCCGAAGTCGCCCCCGGCGTAATCAAAATCCTGACGCACGAGAACGCGCCCAAGCCAAAGGAAGCGCAGGGAAGCGAAGACGAAACCAAGGCGCACGGGATTCGGATCGAGGAACGCAATCCGCTCGATGACAACAAGGTCTATTACGGCGGCCAATATGTCGCGCTGGTAATCGCGGAAACACTCGAACAGGCCCGGCACGCGGCCTCGTTAGTCCGGGTCGATTGTTCACCCGAGGAACCGCTCCTTTTCCTCGACCGCGCGATGAAGGAGGCGAGCGGCAAAGCCAAAAAAAACGAGGAAGCGCAGGCGAGCAAAGGCGAAGTCGAAAACGTCTTGAACGATCGCAATCTCATTACGATCGAGCAGACCTACCTCACCCCGACGGAGACGCATAACCCGATCGAAATGCACGGCACAATCGCGAAATGGGGCGGCGACGAGAAGCTGACGGTCTGGGACGCGACCCAGTTTGTCAAAGGCGTGCAGAGTATTCTCGCCCGGACCTATGGATTGAAGTTGGAGAATGTCGAAGTGATCGATCCGTTTGTCGGCGGCGCGTTCGGCAGCAAAGGTCCGGTCTGGCCCCACACTCTGCTTGCCACGATGGCGGCCAAAGTGGTGGGACGTCCGGTGAAGTTTTACGTCCCGCGCCGCGAAATGTTTACCTGCACCGGACACCGCACGCCGACCCGCCAGACGATCGCGCTCGCCGCGACAAAAGACGGGCGATTGCAGGCAATGCGTCATCGCACCGAGACCCTCACCTCGCCGGTGGGCGACTGGGTCGAATCGTGCGGGGTGCGTTCGACCGGTGCGATGTATGCCAGCCCCAATATCAAGATCGAGGAAACCATATTCCCGGCCAACATCGGGACGCCGAATTTCATGCGTGCGCCGGGCGAATGTCCCGGCACGTACGCGCTTGAGTGCGCGATGGACGAGCTGGCAATCGCGCTCCAGATGGACCCGGTTGAGTTGCGCCTGACGAATTACGCCGCCGAGCATCCGATCAAGGGAAAGCCGTTCAGCGCCAAACATCTCAAGGAAACCTATTCGTTAGGCGTGGAGAAGTTCGGCTGGGCCAAACGCAACCCGCAGACGGGCTCGATGCGCGATCGCGATCTTCTTGTCGGTTGGGGCATGGCGACCTGCACCTACCCGGCACACAAATGGGAAGCCGCCGCCAAAGCCATCCTTCACGCCGATGGTCGCGCCACCGTCCAATGCGCGACGCACGATCTCGGCACCGGCGCTTACACCGCGTTCACGCAAATCTCGTCCGAGCAGCTGGGCATTCCATTTGAGAAAGTCACGTTCCAGCTGGGCGATTCGAAATATCCTTTCGGGCCGGTCGCGGGCGGCTCGAACTCGACCGCGACGGTCGGCGAGGCGATTCATCGCGTCGCCGGGCTGCTGCACACCGCGCTCGCGAAACTGGCGGCGGAGGATCCGAATTCGCCGCTGCATGATCTTTCGCCTAACGACATCGTGATGGTTGAGCCCGGCCGCATCGGATTGAAAAATGACCGGACCAAATCCGACAGTTACAGCGACATCCTGCGTCGTGCGGGCAAGGATTCGCTCACGGTCGAAAGTGAAATGCCCGAGGAGGAGAAGGAAAAAGAACAGGCCTTCCAATCCTGGGGCGCGCATTTTGTCGAAGTGAAAATCGATTCGCTCATCCCGCGGGTGCAGGTGACGCGAGTGGTGACGACGATCGATTGCGGACGGGTCGTGACCTACAAGCCAGCCCGGAGCCAGATCATCGGGGGCGTCGTCATGGGAATCGGGATGGCGCTGCATGAGGCGACGGAATACGATCCCAAGACCGGAGTGCCGGTGAATGCCAATCTCGCGGAATATCACGTCCCGGCGAATGCCGATATTCCACCGATCGAGGTGCATTTTGTCGGCGAACCGGATTTCGCTTTCAACCCGGTCGGTTGCCGCGGGATCGGTGAGATCGGAATCACCGGGATTGCCGCGGCGGTCGCGAATGCCGTTTATCACGCGACCGGAAAACGAATACGCGACTTGCCGATCACACCCGACAAGTTGATTTAGTCCGGCCTGGCCGTCGCCCGTTCGGGCGACGTGGGTATCGCGGCATTTGTAGTCCGGGCCTATAACTGCGCGTCTCGCAGAGACGCGGCTACAGCGAACACACGCGGGGGCGCCTGTGATGACTCACGGCAGTTGCTCCAGCGCGTCATTGCGCGTTGCGTCGTAGATCGTCACGATCCCGCCGGAGAGCGGCTTGGATGTTGCGTCGCAAAAACCGTTCTGCTCGATCAGGTCGCACATCGTCTGGCCGCTCGGGAACTGTTCAATCGAAGCGCCGAGATATTGGTAAGCGCCTTTCTCACCGGTAATCATCGCCGCCAGGCGCGGCAGAGCACGGTGCAGGTAGGTGCGATAGAGCGCACACAGCAGCCTTGAGCGCGGAAGCGAAAAATCGAGCACGAGGAGATGACCCGAAGGCGCGAGCACGCGCGCCATTTCCCGCAGCGCCGCGCCCCAATCCGCCATGTTGCGCAGACCGAACGCGACCGTCACGACGTCGAAGCTGCCATCCTCGAAAGGCAGGTCGAGCCCATCGGCCACGACCGTATTCTTCAGACCTTTGCTCCGCGCGATCTCGAGCATTTCCGCGCAAAAATCAGCGCCGGTCACCTCCGCGTCGCGCAGTTTTTTTTGAATCGCCAGGGCAAGATCGCCGCTGCCGGTCGCGAGATCGAGAACGCGCCGCGGCTGCCATTGTTTCACGATCTCCGAGGCACGGCCGCGCCAGCCAAAATCGAGCCCGGCGCTCAGGAGATGATTCGCCAGGTCGTAACGTCGCGCGATGCGAGCGAACATCCCCCGCACCGTTTCCGGGTGGCGTCCAACCGGTGAATCGCTCAAACGTGAATCGATCGGTCGCTGCCTCGATTCACGATTCACGCTCTCATTCCAGGACCGGCTCGGTCCGATCTTCCTCGCGCGCGGCGAGTTTGTTCTTTTCGATCAGGCGCGCGCAGGTGTTCCAGCGCAAAACGGCGTCGTCATTCCCGGGCGGCCTGATTTTTTCCGCGACCTCATATTGCCGCATCGCCTCGCGCAGATTGTCGTAGGCATAATGGGCGGCGCCGGGGCTGTGCTGGGCGAGCTTCGCCTTGGCCCGGCGCTCGTGCAGAATGCCATTGTAATAGGCGCGCTCGTACTCCCCCTTGATCCGCGCCAGGATCTCACCCGCCTGCGTGTCACTCACTCCATAGCCTTTGCTGAAGCGATCGGTCACGGCGAGGAAGAGTGCGATCAATGCCTTCTGGTTTTCCGGGTCGGCGGCGAGGATATCGAGACAAATGCTCTCCGCTTCGGCCGGTTCGTTGAGCAGGCGGTAACGCTCCGCCTTTTCCAGCGCCGCCGGGATCGCGTCTTTCTGCAGCGATTTTAGCTCGGGCATCGTTAGGCGTCAGGCGGCTCGGGCGCGCGCTCGTTTTGGCGGCGGATTTTTTTCCAGATCCAGCCGAACGGATCATAATAATCATCCACCACCCGTTCCTTCAACGGAATGATGGCGTTGTCGGTGATGTGGATTCCTTCCGGGCAAACCTTGGTGCAGCATTTCGTGATGTTGCAAAAGCCGATCCCCTGCGTCTGGCGCAACTGCGTCACTCGGTCCTCGACATCGAGCGGATGCATCTCGAGGGCGGCGGCGTAAACGAGGAAACGCGGCCCGATAAACTGGTCGTGCTTGTGATGATCGCGCAGGACGTGACAGACATCCTGGCAAAGAAAACATTCGATGCATTTCCGGAACTCCTGCACCCGGTCGATGTCACGCTGCTGCATCCGCCAGGTGCCGTCGGGCGCGTCGGGCGGCCGCGGCTTGAAAGGCTTGATCCGTTTTTTCACCGCGAAATTCCAGGAGACATCGGTGATCAGATCTTTCAGGCGCGGAAAAGCTTTCATCGGCTCGACTGTGACCGGCCGGTCCAGCGGCAAATCACTCAGCCGCGTCATGCACATGAGCCGCGGCATGCCGTTGATTTCGGCCGAACAGGAGCCGCACTTGCCGGCTTTGCAATTCCAGCGGCAGGCGAGATCAGGTGCGTGATTGGCCTGGATCTCATGCACGGCATCGAGCACGACCATTCCCTCGGAGACGCCGGTGGTGTAATCGCGGAACTCGCCGCCGTTCGCATCGCCGCGCCAGATTCGGAAGGTCGCCGTGCTCATTCCTCAGGGCCTATGATGCCGTCATCCGGAGCGAAGTCGAGGGATCCCGCGGAGTAACAGAAAAGCCGTGGGAGCAAATCAACCGAGCCAAGGATTAAGGGATTGGGATTGAAGCCTTCCGGGTTGACCATCGGGATCCGTCGACTCCGCTGCTCTGCGCTCGGGATGACCATCGTTATCCCATCTCCTCAATTACCCGCCGCAACTCTTCCGGTATCTCCGGGATCGGTTCGCGGCGAATCTGCATTCGGCCGTCGGCGCCTTTCTGCACGACCGTGCTCACCTTCGCAAACTCGTCGCTCTTCTGCGGGTAATCTTCGCGGAACTGCGCGCCGCGGCTTTCCTTCCGTTCGATTGCCGAGCGCGTAATCGCTTCGGAAACCGTGAGCAGATTTTTCAGGTCGAGCGCAGTGTGCCAGCCGGGATTGAAGTCGCGCGTGCCGATCACGCCGACATGGCGGGCGCGTGCCCAGAAGGTCTTGAGATGTTCGAGCGCCGCCTCCATTTCGCTCTCGTCGCGCACAATTCCAACGTTGTGTTGCATAATCTCCTGGAGATCGCGCTGAAGGGTGTAGGGATTTTCCCCCGCTTCGTTCTCGAAGGGCCGGAGTGCGTCGCGGGCAGCGTTCTCGAGTATTCCCGGATCAATTTCGCCTAACGAACTCTGCTTCGCGTAGTGCGCCGCGTACTCGCCCGCCCGTTTTCCGAAAACCAAAAGGTCCGAGAGCGAATTGCCGCCGAGCCGGTTGGCGCCGTTGATCCCGGAAGCGCATTCGCCGGCGGCGAAGAGTCCGGGCACGCTCGACATCTGGGTGTCGGCGTTCACGTGCACGCCGCCCATGATGTAATGCGTCGTCGGGCCGACCTCCATCGGCGCCTGGGTAATGTCGACGTCGCCGAGCGCTTTGAACTGGTGATACATGCTCGGCAGCTTGCGTTTGATATGTTCCTCGGCATTCGGAAGTTTTTTCCTGATCCAGGAGATGTCGAGAAAGACCCCGCCGTGCGGTGAGCCGCGGCCTTCCTTGATTTCCCTGACGATGCAGCGTGCGACGTGATCGCGGGTGAGTAACTCCGGTGGCCGGCGCGCGTTCTTGTCGCCCTGGGTGTAGCGCCAGCCTTCCTCCTCATTGTCGGCAGTCTGGGCGTGATAGTTTTCCGGAATCGAATCGAACATGAAACGACGCCCTTCCTTGTTCGTCAGGATCCCGCCTTCGCCGCGCACGCCTTCGGTGACGAGCATCCCGCGCACGCTTGGCGGCCAAACCATCCCGGTCGGGTGAAACTGGATGTATTCCATGTCGATCAGCTCCGCGCCGGCGTGATAAGCGAGTGAGTGTCCGTCTCCGGTGCAATCCCAGCTGTTGCTCGTGATCTTGTAAGCCTTGCCGATCCCGCCCGTGGCGAGCACGATCGCTTTGGCGCGGAAAAGATGAAAGCGCCCGCGCTCGCGATCGTAACCAAAGGCGCCGCTGATCCGATCGCCATCCTTCAACAAGGTGAGAATGCAGATCTCCATGTGAACATCGATCCCGCGATGCACGCCATGGTCCTGCAAAGTCCGGATCATTTCGAGGCCGGTGCGATCGCCGACATGCGCGAGCCGCGGATATTTATGTCCGCCAAAATTTCTTTGCAGAATCCGTCCGTCGTTCGTCCGATCGAAGACCGCGCCCCATGCTTCCAGTTCGCGCACCCGCGCCGGCGCTTCCTTTGCGTGCAGCTCGGCCATCCGCCAATTATTCACGTACTGGCCGCCGCGCATCGTATCGGCGAAGTGCACCTTCCAGTTATCGCGCTCATCCACATTGGCGAGCGCGGCCGCGATCCCGCCCTCGGCCATGACGGTGTGCGCCTTGCCGAGCAAACATTTCGAAACCATCCCGACCGAAACGCCCGCCGCCGACGCTTCAATCGCCGCCCGCAACCCGGCCCCGCCGCTGCCGATGACCAGAACGTCGTGTGTGAAACCTTCGTATTCGGGCATGCGGCGCGCCGTTAGAGAAATCGGAAGTCGTGCCACACGCCTAACGAGCAGAGGCGGACATAGATGTCAGAGAATCCGACCCAGAACAAACTCATCCACGCCCAGAGCATATGGCGCGCGTTCAGGCAGCTGACACAGGCGTAGCAGCGATAGGCGGCGGGCGCTTTCGAGAATTGATCGAGAAAGCCGCCGACGAGATGACGCAGGGAATGACAACCAAAAGTATAACCGCTGAGCAGGACCACGTTCAGCGCCAGCACGAGCGTACCGACACCGATCCCAAATGAAGTCGTGCCGGTCGCCGGATTGTAAAACCAGAGCGCACTCCAGACGTCGTGCAGCAGGACGAGGATGAAGAGGAGCGCGAGATAGAGAAAATAGCGATGCACATTCTGCATGATGAGCGGGAATGAGCGCTCCCCGAGATAAGTCTGGCGCGGCTCGCCCACGGTGCAGGCGGGCGGATCGGCCCAAAAGGCCTTGTAATAGGCGCCGCGGTAATAGTAGCAGGTAAGCCGAAATCCGCCGGGCGCCCAAAGCACCAGCAGCGCCGGCGAAAAAATCAGCCAGGCCGGCCACCAGTCCGGCTTCGGCCCGAACCAGGCGTGCGGCGACGCGCCAAAGAGTTCCGGCGAATAGAAGGGGGAAAGATACGGCCCGAAATAATAGTTCTGTCCCTGGAACGCGGCCCAGGTCGAGTAAACGACAAAGGCGCCCAGCCCAAGAAAGACAACCAGCGGTTGCGCCCACCACGCATCGGCGCGCATCGTTTCTCCGAAGGAACGGCGCGGCAGAGTGGTTTCAGCGGAACTCATCGAAGCAAAAACGAAATCGCATGTTCAGTTAATGAGCGCGAGGAAGCGTGGCAAGAAAATCCTCCTACCGATTCTCTGGCCCTCAATCCTCATCCGGAAAGGTAAGCAGGCGCATGAGAGATTTGCCGCTTTGCGTCAGGTGCGCGCTGCTCCCACGGCCAACGACCACGTCGCGGGTAAGATAACGCGCGTTGGTCGGCGCCGATTTCAGCCAGGAAAGCTCGGGCGTGCTGACGGTGCGATCGCTCGGCATGATCCGCAAGGGCAGACCGGAGCGGGCGAAGGAGACTTCCCACGATGCGGGCTTATCGTTAGGCAAACCTTCCACCATCCAGGGATAACGCCGCGGCAATTCGAAATTGGGCGAGGCCGGGATCACGACTTTGTAGAAAACTTCCTCGCGGCGGAGAAACGCAGGGATCGTGAGCGCAGCGTTGCTGCGTAATCCGGCGATGAGGCGCGGCAGATCGAGACCGGCCAGATTGATCCCGTTATAGATGCCGTGGCGATTGATTTCTCCCGGGAAAACTGCCTCGTGCCAGGCTTCGAAATGCGAGCTGAGCAAGAGATTCAGCTCGACGTGGACATGGGCGCGGGCGCGATCGATTCCCGCTCCGGTGTGTCCCATCACGCCGAGTTTTTCGCCTTGCTTCACCGTCTGGCCGGGTGCGACCGCGATCGTGTTGAGATGGGCGTAAAGGCTGTAGTAGGGACATCCGCCCCAGTGATGTTCGACCACAACGTAGCGGCCATAGTTCGAGTAACCGGCGTGCTCGCATGCGTAGACTACTTTGCCATCCGCCATCGCGCGCACCGCATCGAGCGGTTCGCCGCGCGCGTCGCGATGCATCGGGCGGATATCCATTCCTTCATGAAAACGGGTGTAAACCGTGCCGCCGCCGAGATCGCGCGGATCGCGCACAAATCCGTACTGGCCGCCCTGCCACGGATAGGAAATGACGCCATGCAGGTTGCGTTCGACCACCTGGTAAAAGGCCGCGCCATCGCCGCGGAGCAGGGCCGTGTTATCGGTCGGGAGCGCGAGATTCATTCCTGCGTCCTGACCCAGTGCGGCGGTTATCATTACGAGCACGAACACTCCTGCGGCGGCCAACCCGCCGCTCATTTTCTCGTGCGCCAAATTCCCATCGCGGATTGATAAAGGGTTTGACAGTTTTTGCAACGTTGGCTGGTTTGGAGCGAATGAGACTTTCGTTGTTAGGCGCGGCCCTCATTTCGGTCGCGCTCGCCACCACCGCTCCCGCGCAGGAGAAACGCAGCTGGTTTAGCCGCCTCACGCATCCGTTTAGTCCCTCGGAAAAAATCCCGACCTACAAAAACCCGAAGATCCGCGGAATGGCGCTGACGGTTGAGATTCCGTCCGAGCCGGTGAAGCTGGCCGAAACGCGCCAGTTGCCGGTGCACGTGCTGCTGACGAATCGCGGCGATCGCGCGGTTGAACTGTTTTTTCCCACCGAGCAGCGAATCGAGATTTTGCTCCACAATTCCTCTGGGCGCGTCGTTACCCGTTGGTCGGAGAATCGCGCCTTCGAAGAAAAACCAGGCACCCTCCTGATCAACCCGCAGGAGCACGTCGAGTATTCCGAGACGATCGCGACCCGCGAGCTGGAGCCGGGGAAAGTCTTCACCGTCGAGGTGCAGGTGCCGGCTTACCCGGAGCTGCATGCGCAGCGCAAAGGGATCGCCGCGCCGTGAAGGCCGTTGTCATCCCGAGCACAGCCGAGAGATCCCGTAGAATAGCCGTGAACCGCGCAAGCTCGATTCGAGTCAGCGCCCCTTGTGGCATGGGGGAAATGAAATTGATTGAACCCGGGGGCGGTCATGGTGGGATGATGCTCTCCGGTAACTCCGCGGGATCGCTCGACTTCGCTGCGCTTCGCTCGGGATGACGCTGTTCTCCGATTACCACTGCCATCCCCAGGGCCATCGGCTTCAGCCTTACACGCAGGAACTGCTCCAGCCTTGGGCGGATCGTGCGCGCTCCATTGGGCTGCGCGATTTTGCCCTGACGGACCACGATCGCTACCACAAAGGAGTCGACTTTGACCAAATCGAGCGGCTGCGTGAAGCGAATCCCGATTTGAAGATCCGCACCGGGATCGAGCTGGATAACGATCCGGTTCACTCGGCCGCGGGTCGCGCCTGGGTGGAGAAAAATTGGGACCGGCTCGATTTCGTTCTCGGTTCTGTTCATTTCCTGCGCGGCGACTGGCCTTTCGATCACGCGGGAGAAGAAGCGGAATTCGCCCGGCGCGATATTGATGAAGTCTACGCCGATTACTTCGCGCGTATCCGGGCGATGGCGGCGAGCGGGCTGGTTGATTGCATGGCGCACCTCGATCTCGTGAAAATTTTCGGGTTTCGCCCGAGGAAGAACTTCGACGAGTTGCTCGACACGGTGCTCTCGGAAATTCGGGCGCGTGATCTCGCGCTCGAATTATCGACCGCGGGCTGGCGCAAACCGGTCGGCGAGCTTTATCCGAGCGATGAAATCATCCGGCGTGCGCTGGACAAAGGGATTCCATTTACGACGGCGTCCGACGCCCATTCACACGCGCAGCTGGGGGAAAATTTCGAGCGGTTGAGCAGCAAGCTGGCGCAGTTTGGGATTCAACAGGTCTGCGTCTACGATGGTCATCAGCGCCGGTTGCTGACGACCTGATCAGCCCGGTAATGGAGGGTGGCTAGTAGCGCGTCCCCCAACCCCAGGCCGCGATGAACCAAAAGATCGCGATAATTAGAATGATCCAGAGGATCGCGCCGGCGCAGCCCCAGCCTTGCTCCGGCCCGCCTGCGGTCGTGGCTGGCCGGCGCCGGCGCCACCACGGTCCCCAGCCGCGATAACCCCAGCCGTAACCGAGCGGGAAGAGGAAGAAGATGATCACAAAAGCGATCCACCACCACCACCAGCCGGCGCCGTTCCACCAACCGGCCCCGTAACCCCGCACAGCCTGGGCAATCCACCACATACCTGATCCTCTCACTTCTTCGGCGACACCGACCGGCGCTGCGTGTGGCCACCCGGCCGCTGGCGCGAGCTTCAGTCTTTCGCCGTCCGTTCAGTTCTCAATCGCAGCGCTTACGGCGGCTGGTTTTCACGAATTGCTCTGGCGCCGCCCCTCGCGGGAAATCGCGGGCGGCAAGATTTGGTCAGTGAGCGGTCGCCCTCCGCCAGCCGAGCAGCCGCGCGGGCAAAAACAGCAGTGCGCGCACAAAGGCGAAGAGCGCTTCGACCGTGATGCCTATTAACCGAAACGGCAGCGTCACGAGCCAGACAAAGGGAAAGAGAAGAAGCGCGAGCAGCGCGACCGGCCAGGAAAGGACGAGGAGAACGCACCAGGCAAGAAAAACGAGCAGTGATTTCACGGAAGAAACCTCCGGTGCCCGCAGCTGGCGTCAACTGTCAAGCTACGTCAGCGGGCACTCGCCGGGGTCGGCGCTCCCGGCTATAACTCGAAGACCGCGCGCAGCCGGCGGAGAAAGGTGGCCCGATATTCCCGTTCCTTGTTTTCCTGCGTCGGGCTCACGCTTGCATCCTTCAGCAGTCCTTCGGTTTCCATCCTCCGCGTCGCCAGCAGTTCGCTCAGCTGGGTGACGCACTCGGGCGCGTCGCGCAGGATCGCCGCCATCGCCGGCTTGGAGATTTCGATTACTTCGCAATCTTCCTCCGCTTGCACGGTCGCCGTGCGGACTTCGCCAGTGAGGAGCGACATTTCCCCGAAATAATCGCCTCTCTCGAGCGACCCGACCCGCAGCATCGTCCCATTCTGCGAAACGGAGACATGCGCGGCGCCCTGGAGCATGACGAACATCGAGGCGCCGTCCGCGCCCTGTTCAATGATTTTTTCTCCGCGCCCGAAGCGGATTCGGCGGGAACCGCGGATCAACTCGTCGAGTTGTTCACCAGTGAGGCAGGAAAAGAGCGGCTCGGCTTCGAGGATCGTGCGAGTGTGGGCATGTTCCTCTTCGGGCGTGCGCGCCCGCCGCCGGCTGATCTCAAGCGTGCGAGTCGGGAACGGAATCGTGATTTTCTGGCGCCGAAACTCGTACCAGGCATTGGTGTAGATCGCATCCCGCGCCTCGGAATAGCCCGAATGAGTCGTCATCGTAAACTTGATTTCGTAAATAATCGCCGACTCGCCGTACTCACTCACGTAAACCTGCGGCGGCGGATACCTCTCCACTCCCGGCGCTTCCAGCGTAGCGCGGATGAGCGCATCCTTGACCCGGTTCGGCGGCGCGCTGTACTCCGCCCCGATCCGCAATCGCATGTAATGGGCGCGGGTCGGGTAACTCAGGTTCACGACGGTTTGTTTCACCATCTCGTTATTCGGGATGTGCAGAGTAATCGCGTCATTCGTGCGCAAACGCGTCGCGCCCCAGCGGATTTCCATCACCTCCCCGTAGGTCTCACCCAGCTTGAGCCAGTCGCCCACTTTGTACGGCCGTTGAATTTGCAGAGATAACCCCGCGACCACGCTGCTGAGGAGATTTTGCGCGGCGAAGCCGAGGATAATCGCGAGCACCCCCGAGCCGGCGAGCAAACCTTTCAGCTGGGTCTCGGCGTGGTAACCGACGCTGAGCACGACCATCAGGACAACGAGAAAAATCAGGGTCGCGACCAGGTCGCGGAGCAGCTTCGGCACCGGGATGCCGCGCCGCTTTTCGAAATAGAAATTCCACAGATAGCGATCGACAAATGCGATCACGACCGCGGTGCTCAGGAGCACGACCGCCGCTCCGAGGTGATTGCGCCAGCTGACGTCGGTTCCGTAAACCACGACCGCGGCATAGAAGGCGAGAGTGAGAGCGAAAAGTTGGAAGAAGACGCCGAAGCGCACCCCGGCGCGGCGCTTCAACAGCCGCCCGAGCCAGAGCGTGACGAGGAAGGTCGCGACAAACACCGCGACGGTGGCGATTGCTCGCTGCGTATCGGCCATGCCCAGCATTCGTTAGGTCAATAAATAGCAGAAACAATGCAGGCCCGACAACGCGGATTTGTGTCCGGAGGGGAGAAAGCAACGACACTCTTCTTGTATTTGTGAAATCTGTGTAATCTGTGGCTGATTTCCGCCTCAGGGCACAACTCTCAGCGTGAGATCATTCCCATCGCCGCCAGAGTAGCTCGCCTGGAAGTTGTTGCCGTTGATTGTGACGGTGCCGCCATCGGGCA
>DAISXY010000011.1:0-135823 GCA_036825615.1 Chthoniobacterales bacterium | reverse complement strand
GATTGTCGGAGCGTTTGGTGTCGGCGATCGCCTCCTCGAGGAACTCGTCGAGCACACCGACGCCGCTCGTTTTCACCATCGTGTCCGCCGTCCGGCTCGCCTCTTCGATCATGGCCGCGGCTGCGCTTTCGTTAGGCTGATAGACCACGACTTCCGCCCAATCCGGATCGGCAAAGTCGCGGTGTCGCTGCCGCTCGTAGGCTTCAGGTTCGTAAAAGGTAACGCGATGACCGCGCTCGTGCAGATAGCGGATGATCCCGCGGTAGTAAGTGGCGGCGCCGTTCCAATAGGCGGAAACCAGGCTGGAGCCGAAAAACGCGAGCTTCATGTTTGCCTGACGATTTCAAGAAGTTGATCGACCCGATGCGCGCAGGTGTGCTGGGCGAGGATAGTGGCGCGCCCATGCGTGGCCAGCTCGCGCGCCATCCGTTTGTCGCTCAGCACGGCGCGCAACTGGCGCTGCATCTCGCGACCGTTTTTTGCGACGAGAAAATCTTTGCCCGGGGTGAAAAGCCCCTCGCAATCGTTCCAGGGCGCACTGATCAGCGCGATGCCGCAGGCGAGCGCTTCGAACGGGCGGATCGTTGGAATTCCCGGCAGCGATTCGACATACGGACGCCGTGGGACGTGCAGCGTCACGCGATGGGCCGCGAACACCTCCGGGACGCGAAAGTTAGGCAACCAGCCACGAAAATCGATCCCGGCGGATCGCAGCTCGGCGCGCGCGTCCGCCGGGTAACGAACCCCGTGCACCGTAGTCGTTAGGCCAAGTCGCCGTGCCGGTTCAGTCAGGAACTCGCGCAGCTCGGCCGATCGTTCCTCGTCGCCCCAGTTTCCGATCCAGACGAGATCGCGCGTCCGCCGAATTTCCGGGCGCGGATGGAAGACGCGGGTGTCAGCGGCTTCGTGCCAGGTCCAGACATTCCGCGCGCCCCAGCCGCGCTCCAGATAAACCTGTCGGAGCGCTTCACCATAGACGAGCACGCCATCGTAATCGCACAGGTCGAAAGCGGACATCGCCACGGGATTAGTGACGGCGCGGTGATGGCTGTCGTGAAAGAAGAGCCGGTAGCGATGATCGCGACGATGTCGTCCGATCCGCCTGACGAGCTCGGGCGCGTTCCATTCATGAACCAGAACAACGTCGGCGCCGTCGAGCATGGCATCAATTTGGAGCTGGCCCGCCCCCGGGCCGCTCGACGAAAATCCCGGCGATTCTCCTCCCGCGGCGCGAGGGCGCGCCGGCTCCAGATAAAAATTGGTCGTTAGGCGGGGATAGGCGACGCCAAAATCGCGCAGCGGCTCCTCGCCCTGTTCGGCCCGCAGATTGGTCAGGCTCCAGCCGTCGCGCGGTTCATAAACCACCACCTCATGCCCGCGCTCGATCAGTTCCGTCGCGATTCCGCGCAGGAAATGGGCATTGCCGTGGTTCCAATCCGAAACGAGCGAGTGATAAAAGCAGACAATCTTCATGCCGCCTCCCGGACCGCGCCCGCTTGCCGGGCGAGCGCGGAATAAAGCGACAAATAGCGCTCGGCCATGGCGTCGATCGTGTAGCGCCGGGCGCGTTGGCAGGCGCGGCGGGCAAGATCGTTCCGGTCGCGCGGGGTTTCGATCAACTGCTGCAACTTGAGCGCGAGCGCCCGCGAATCGTTCGGGTCAACGAAAGCGGCGGCGTCGCCCCAGACTTCGCGCAGGCTGACGATGTCGCCGAGGACCAACGCGCAACCGGAAAACGCCGCCTCGAGCGCGGAAAGACCAAACGGTTCGTAGCGGGCGGGCAGACAAAAGATGCTGGCGCGGGCGCATTCCGCCGCGACTTCGCGGGCGGAGAGTCGCCCCAGCCTAACGATGCCGTTATTGCCCGGTTCACTCCCCGCGACCCGGACCGGCCAGTTGATTTTGGCCGCCGCTTTTTCGAGCGCGCTCAGGTTTTTCGATTCATCCCAAAATCGTCCGGCGGAAAAAACAAACGGCTCCTTTTTCCCAGGTTTGAACTGGGTCGCATCCCGGCCGTTCGGGATCACGCCAGTGCGTGGGAGCCGGCCGTAGTCTTGGCCTAACGTCGTCAGCATCGCGTGACTCGGCGCAATAACGAAATCAGCCGCCTCCAAGCCGGCGGCGACGCGGCGGCGATACTCGTTCCATTCCCGCGGATCGCGTGTCCCGCGGACCGCGCGCCACCAGGAGAGAACACAGGAATGAGCAACGACGAGGACGGGCCCGCGCCAGGCGAGCGCGGCATGGGTGTAACCGTTAAGATGAATGAGATCGGGACGGAATTTTCGCTCGAGATGAAGGAGCCATTTGCCAGCCGCATCCACGTCGCGCCACGGATTGTTCATCCACTCGAGAGCGAATTCACCTGTTTCGACCTCGACGTTAGGCAACTCCGCGACCGAGGTTCGTTGATCGTCGCGCAGCGGCCCGCCCATGGTCGCGAGCACGACCGAGATAGAGTGTTGACCGAGCGCGCGGCAAAGATCGAGCGCATAGGTCCAAACGCCACCAATCGGGTCGGCCGTCATGAGAATTCTTTTCATAACTCAATCAGCGCTTTCATAAATCCGTCCGGGCGTTCGCGGGTGGCGTTGAGGGCGTCAGCCAGTCGGGAAAGCGGATAACGATGGCTATAAAGCGGCGTCGGATTGAGCCGGCCGGAAGCGACCGCCGCGACCGCCTCGCGCATTCCGCGGAGGTAAACCCTGGGATCGCGCTCGTGGGCATTGATCACGTCCAGCCCGCGCCAATTCCAGAGCTGCATATTGACCTGGCGCAGGCCATCCTGGTGATAACCGGCTATCAAGAGGCGCCCGCGTTCCGCCGTCAGCTCACCGGCGAAGTCGAGAGCAACCTGTTTTCCCACCGCTTCGATCACGACCTCACACATTCCTTTATTCGTTAGGCGACTAACTTGTTCGACGATCGCGCCCGGTTCATTCCCAAGAGGAATCGCTTCGGCCGCGCCCATCCGTCGTGCCGTTCGCAGCGCGAATGGGCGGCGCGAGATTGCTAGCACCCGTGCTCCCGCCCGGCTCGCGAGCTGGGTGAGAAGGGCGCCAAGAAAACCGATGCCGACGATGGCGACGGTTTGGCCGGGGCGAATGGCGCTGCGCCGAAAGATGTTGAGGGCGCAGCCTAACGGTTCGGCCGGGAAAGGAACATGGTCGAGCTTGTCCGGTAGCCTAACGACCGCAGCGGCCGGCGCGACATCGAATTGCGCATAAGCGTGCTGGGAAAGAAGGCCGACCCGTTCACCGATTTCAAAGCCAGTAACTCTCGAGCCGAGTCTATCGATTCGTCCCCAGCCTTCATGCCCAAGCGCGCCCGGCGCCATCGGATATTGGAACCACGGCCGGCCTTCCCAGGGCGGCAGGTTCGAAGCGCACACCCCGCAACCTTCCAGCCGCACCCGCACCTCGTCAGGCGCAGGCTCCGGGAGCGCAGTTTCACCCAGCTCGATTTCTCCGGGCGCCCCGATGGTTGCCGCGAGCATCGCGGTCTGAGATCGGGGAGCGATGGTCGTTCCGGTCATCGGCAAAATGGTCAGACCGCGAGGCCGCGCGCTTCCAGTTCCTCCTGCGCCGCGTCGACGTGATCGACCGGAATCTGTCCTTCGAGCCATTCGGCCAAATCTTCGAGCCCATCCTCGAGCGTGACTTTCGGTTCGTAGCCAAGGAGTTTGCGGGCCTTGGAAATGTCGGCGAAACAATTGCGGATATCGCCGACCCGGTATTTGCCGGTGATTCGCGGCTCGAGTTCTTCCTTGTTCAAAACCTCTGCCATCTGCTGCGCGATCTCGAGAATGCTGTAGGCGCGGCCGCTCCCGATGTTGAAGACTTCACCGCCCGCGGCCGGTTCTTCCATCGCCAGCCGGCAGGCGCGCGCGATGTCATGCACGCTGACGAAGTCGCGCTGCTGCCGGCCATCTTCGTTGATCAAAGGCGGCTTGCTGTTGAGATAACGGGAAGCGAAGATTGCGAGCACCCCGGTGTAAGGATTAGAGAGCGCCTGGCGCGAGCCATAGATGTTAAAGAAACGGAGCCCGACTGCTTCCATGCCGTAGGCCGGGCAGACTGTCAGGCAGAGGCGTTCCTGGTGATACTTGGAAATCGCGTAAACCGAGGGCAGCGCCGGACACTTTGACTCGTTAGTCGGGATCGGCTGCAAGGCTTCGCCTGCGCCGTCGCGCACTTCCCAGTCGCGCACCTTAAGCTGGGCAATCTTTCGTTCGTTAGGCGAAATTCGCCGCCCGGCCCGGTCGCGATAAAACCCTTCGCCGTAGATACTCATCGAGGAAGCGACCACGACGCGCTCGACCGGGCGATCCATCAATTCCTGGAGAAGCACGGCCGTGCCCGTGCCATTGCTTTCGGTATATTCCGCAATTTGGTACATGCTTTGGCCAACTCCGACCATGGCTGCGAGATGAAAGACCATATCGACACCGGCAAGCGCCTTGCGCACCGCGACCGGGTCGCGCACGTCGCCGCGGATCAACTCGACTTCGGGGTCGAGATACTCAGGTCGCCGCCGGTGTGGCCCGTGAACTTGTTCGGACAAGTTATCCAAAGCCCTAACGATATAGCCATGGTCCAAGAGTTCGTCGGCCAGATGCGAACCCACGAAACCTGCGCCGCCAGTGATGAGTGCCTTCTTCAACATACTGTTCGGAAATCTTCGCAACCGGCGGAGCAAACAGGTGTCCGGTTGACGACCTAGGGTTGCATCTAAGATTTCCGCGTGAATTGCTCCGAAAAAATCTGACGATAAAAGAGTGGAAACGAGCCACGCCATTCTCCTGCGCAAGCGCAAGCTGAGCGACACGAGCCTGATCGTCTCGTGGTATGCGGAATCACTGGGCCGGATCGAAACCGCGGCGCGCGGCGCACGCCGGCCGAAGAGCCCGTTTGCGGGCAAGCTCGATCTTTTTTTTGAGGCCGAGATTCAGATCCAACGCAGCCGGCGCTCGCATTTGCACACCCTCACTGAGGCGGTGCTGCGCAACCCGCATCCCGGGATTCGGCAAAGCTACCAGCGCACTCAGGCCGCGTCGTACTTTGTCGAATTAATCGAGCTGACAACCGAACTCGAGCATCCCGCGCCTGAGCTATTTCATCTCCTGCAACGCGCGTTAGGCTATCTCGATCGTGAGGAAGCGACCCTGCGGGCGGTGCGCCATTTCGAAGCCGAGCTGGCCCGGTTCACCGGCGTGCACGATCGGGCGGCACCCGAGAAAGATCCGGCGCTCGCGCTCGGGGCGCTCTTCGGCCGGTTGCCGCGAGGCCGCGCCGCCCTCCTCAAGGCGCTGAGTTAACTTTTTCTCAACTTGGCGGAGGTAACAGCGACGTAACCTTTTGCCTGCAGCGGGGTTGGACCAGAAGACCTAGGATTGGAACATGAAATCTAACACCATCATCGCTGCGTGGTTCGCGATCATAGGCGCGGCCGTTGCGCTTGACGCTCGCGCGGAACAAAACGAACTCAGTCGCCCAGGTTCGTTCGCTTCGATTTACGCCGTGGATTTCGTGGCCACGGCTGCCTTTGGCGCGGACATGAACGAGGCTGGCGATATCGTCGGCACTTCTTATCCCGACCCGGGTTGTGGCTCCAGTTGCCTGCCACCGCTTGAAACGGTGGTTTGGAAAAACGGGATCCGCACCGTTCTGCCGGACCTGGCTGGTTTCAGCGGCGCGACGGTAAACGACATCAACAACAAAGGGTGGGTTTGTGGCTTCGCCGGCCTCTTCGGCTTTGGTCATGCCGCCGCATGGAAACCGAATGGAAATAGTTACACGCCGATCGACATGGGTGTGCTCCCGGGCACGAGCAGCTCGAATGCAATCGGACTGGACGACAGTAACCGGGCCGTCGGGTATTCGACTGCGACCTCCGGATTTGAGACTCCCTTCCTCTGGACAGAAGCGGTCGGAATAACGAATCTGGTTAACCAGGGTTTCCCTAACGAGCGGCCCCTCGGGATCAGCCCCGGGGGAAAGGTGGCCACGATTGCGCACTGGTATGACCTTGGCGACCCCGCCAGTGTGATGACAATGCCGCCGGCGCCGCGCGGCCTACTATTGGAAAATTCATCCGTCGCGATTAACGATGCCGGTGATCAGGCTCGATTCCTGGTCACGGCGAGCGGCCAGATTCTCGACTATCCGTTTCGATTTCACCACGAAGGCACCTACCAGCAGATCTCTTTTGTTCCGACTGGTCATCTCTCGTCCTACGGAGTCGGCTCCATCAACGCTGCTCAGGACGTCACCGCCACCGTCCAATCAACGGCGATGATCGGCGCAGGTCCTGATGGCCTGTTACAAGAGCTGGCTCCGCTGGTCTCGCCGGCTTACAGCGGAAGTGTTCTCACCAGCGGTGGCCCGATGAATGCGAGCGGCGAGATACTCGCCCGAATGATCATTGGTCAGACCGGACAACGTCTTGTCAAACTCGCGCCCACCCAGCCCTGCACGACTAACTGCATTGAGGTCAAGAGCATTCGGATGAAAGGACAGGGCTCGTCCCGCTGCGACCAGGGAACCAATCAGGTGCAGGCCCAGATTACTGTGACTAACGAATCGGGCGCGCCCCTCGCGGGCGTAACTGTCACGGGCCACTTCCTGGACGACTATTGGCTCGATGAACTGGTCAGCGGCGTCACCAATTCCCGTGGCCAGGTCAAATTCCGGCACATTGGCCCGCCCTGCGTTGGCGGGGTCGCGTTCCTCGTCACCGAGGCGACGAGCACGCCCGCGCGCACCTTCGACCGGACGACGGGAGTCTTGAGCAACTACATCATCCCGCAGACGCAGAGCGAATCCCCCTGAAGCTTTTCGCACAGAAAAACGCTGGCCCTCCGCCGCACTCTTGGCTACGGTCAAGGCGCATGAAGAAATCATTGCCTGTTTTTGCTCTCCTGCTTTGCGGTTCGATTCTGTCTGTTCAGGCCGATACCTACAAGATTGATCCGGTCCATTCCTCGATTCGGTTCAAGGTCCGGCACTTCTTCAGCTACGTCGATGGGAGCTTCACGAAGTTCGAGGGCACGATCAATTACGACTCACAGCGGCCGGAAAATTCTTCTGTCACCGCGACGATCGACGTGGCGAGCATCGACACCCATAATGAGAAGCGCGACGCCGATTTGCGGAGCGACCATTTCTTCGACGTCGCGAAGTACCCCACAATCACCTTCAAGAGCAAGAGTGTGAAACAAACCGGGGCGGACAGCGCGGATATTATCGGCGACCTGACAATGCACGGAGTCACCAAAGAAGTAACTTTGCATGCGAAGTTTCTCGGCAAAGGCAAAGGCCTGGGCGGCAAGTCAATCAGCGGCTGGCAGATCACGCCTGACCCGATCAAGCGGACTGACTTCGGAATGAACTGGAATAACGTGGTCGAAGGAACCGCCGTAGTCGGCCAGGAAGTTACAATCTCGATCGACGTCGAAGCCGATAAGCAATAACTGTAGCCCCGGGGCGGTGACGCCGGCTTTTCTACTCACTTCCGCTCTGCCACCCAAACGCCGGACCAGTCTTCTTCGGGTGGTTCTCGCAGGAAAACTTCACACCGCTGGAGATAGACCGAGGTAAGAGTATCGTCAGGACATAGCTCGAGACAGCGCTGGAAGTGGCGGGTCGCCTCGCTAAAGCTGCCGGCCCGATAAGCATCCCGTGCGCCGGCATAGGTCGCGAGGTATTCCTCCATCAGCGCGTCAAGAGCCGCTTCGGCCGGACTTACAACGGAATAGAGATCGAGCGCGCGCGCTTTGCCTTTAACCGCCACCCGGTCAACGAACTGCAAGGTAAACTCATCGCGCAAAAGATCCGCGGCGGCTTCACCTATAAGTATGCTGCGGCCGTACTCCTTCGTCAGGCCTTCGAGCCGGGCCGTAACATTAACTGTGTCACCAATGACCGTGAGTTCCTTTTTTTTCGCCGAACCGATGTTACCGAAAATCACTTCGCCATAGTTCACGCCGCAGCCCATTTCAAAAGTGCGGAGACCGCGCGCCGTCCAATCCGCATTCAAACGGGCCAGGCTTTCCTGCATCCGGAGGACGGCCCGGAGCGCGGCCCGGGCGTCGTCGTTAGGCCCGCTGCTGTTAAGATGACCCCAGACCGCGAGAATGGCGTCGCCGATGAATTTGTCGATCGAGCCGCGGAAAGCGAAGACGTCTTCCACCATCGCGGAGAGGTATTCATTCAGCTGACTAACGAGCTGATGCGACTCCAGTTCTTCCGCCATCGAGGTGAAACCGCGCAGGTCCGTCATGATCAGGGCGCATTTGGTGCGCTCGCCGCCGAGAGCGTTGAGATAGCTCGCAGGGTTATCAAGAATGTCACGCACCACTTCCTTTGAGACATAAGCCTCGAGGGTGCGCCGGACCCGCAGTCTCTCGAGCGTCTCGCGGGTATAGTCGTAAATCAAAGAAGTAAGCCCGACGACGGAAAAGGCGAGGACCGGCGGGATCCCAGGCACGATGACTGAGCCGTAGTCATAGGCGAGCTTGAGCGCGAAAAGAAAGCCAAGGGCGAGAGCGACAAAGCCCGCGAGGCGCCACCAGACCCGGCTGACGAAGGCGGCAAGCAGCCACGCGCCGAGGGCAGCGAGCGCGATAAGCAGATACATCGACCAGCGCGGCCATTGCCGGAGAAAGGCGTGATGGACGAGCGCGTTGAGCGATTGCAGGTGCAGCTCGGGGCCAGGCATGACGCCAAAGGGAGTTGCATGTTCGTCGTGCGCCCAATTGCCCGCCGGGCCAACGAGCACGACCTTGTCGCGCACGAGCGCGCCGTTCCCGAAATTCTGTTTCCAGTAAGAGGGAATAAAGACCTGGTAAAGCGGGATCGGAACGAAGGTGCCGGGCGGGCCGCTGAACCGGAAAAGGTGCGCCTCGAAGGGACGGGCGAGCGAGGGCGCATTGAGCCAGCGACCGGCGCGCGCGGCGAGCGACGCCGGCACGTTCGCAGCAACAAACTGTGAGCGAGCCGCGCCCTGCAATTCATCGAGCGTCATCCAATAATGCGCCGCCCTGACGACCCCGCCGTAACCGGGCCAGAAGTTGGCATAGCCGATTGATTCGCTTGTGGGCACGTCGTCAGGCACGACCGTTTCGCTCGGCAGATCGAGCGACCATCCTTCTTCTCCGCCGCCCAGCATGCTGCGGGAAAAATTCGCGCCAAAAATGATTCGGCCACGATGGCGCGCGACCGCCTGGCGCAGAATCTCGTCGCCGTCGCCCGGTTTTGGGAGAAGCAAGTCGAACACCACTCCGCGCGCCCCGGCCGCGAGCAGACGTTCGGCGAGAAGGCCATAGACTTCACGTGACCAGGGCCAGCCGACGGCAATCAGCTCGAGGGCCCGGCGTTCCGGAGTGCCGGCGGGGATATTGGCGTAGAGCGAATCGAGATCGAGCTGGGAAAA
Organism: Chthoniobacterales bacterium; assembly: GCA_036825615.1. Classification (GTDB taxonomy): domain Bacteria; phylum Verrucomicrobiota; class Verrucomicrobiia; order Chthoniobacterales; family UBA10450; genus JAICXG01. Next base: position 126,391 of record DAISXY010000011.1, on the reverse strand, counting down.
ATTAACCGAGGTATTTTCGATCCCGAGAAAGACGAGCCGCGGATCTGGCTGAAGAAATCGGCCGGAGACGGCGATCCCATCGCGCAGCCGGTATTCCCAGGTTGTGAGGCGATCGCCATAACCGCGCTCCTCCAGCCACCAGAGCCCGGCGATGGCGAGAAAGGCGAGCAGGCTGATGAGGCCGTGGATGAGAGTGCGCGAGAAGGTGTGCACAGCTAGGTGGTTAGGAGAGACGACGATCGCGCGGCGAGGGGTGGTGAAAAGGGTTCCCGGCTCATGCGGTTATTGCTTGCTTAGCGAAGGTGCGTTCGTCGTGCAATGCTTTCACTCTTGACAGCGACCCTCGTTTCCCGCCTTCATAGGCCAACTGTATGAAGACCGGCACTTTTCTTAAACTCACTTTTCTGTCTCTGCTCGCGACCAGCGCCTTGTCGGTGAACGCGGCCGACCTCTCGCAGGCGACGGTGCGGCAGAAATTTAATGTCGTTACCCTCGCACCGAATTTGCAGGCGGCGCCGCATCCGGTTTCCGCAGGTGCGGTGGTGCGCGACGATAACGTCGTTCGCACCGGCACCCAATCGCGCGCCGAGCTGCAATTTACCGATCTCACCCTCGCGCGGATGGGAGCAAACGCGATTTTTTCCTTCGACGCGCAGGCGCGCTTGATGGAATGCGAGCGCGGCGCGGTTTTATTTTCAAAGCCGAGTAACTCCGGGCGGGTCGAAATTCGCTCCGGCGCGATCACCGCTGCGATCACGGGCTCGACCGGGTTCATCGACACGTCGGTGCGAGCGCCACATAAGAAGGGCGCAATCGCGAAGACGGAAGAAGCCACCACCATTCTCGGCATGGTGGAGGGAAAACTGAAGGGCGTCTCGAACTGGCGGGACGGCAGTGGCCGGGTGCGGAGTTTTCACTTTTCGTTAGGCGCGGGCGAAATGCTGGTCGCGCAACCAGGCCGCCCCCCGGCGGTGGTCCAGTTCGATATTCCGCGCTTTCTCAAGACCTCACCGCTGGTCAAAGGTTTCAAAGGCGATCTGCTTAACCAAAATGAGCTGCAAAAAGTCGTCGCAAATTATGAGACCGACCAGCGCCGCGGATTTATCGACAGCCTGCGCGGTCCGACCACTCCCGCGTCCAATCTTGCCTGGGTCTCCTATGCGCCGAACCGCAACGCCTTTGATGCGAGCGTCGATCAACTCGGGCGCAGCACGAGCAGTCCTGCGAGCGGCGGCGATTTTGTCGACGTCGGCGGTGAAGGAATTATTCGCGGGCAGTTAGTTTGGATGAGTGACGCCGATCTCGACCTCCATCTGGTCCTGCCCGACCAACAGGAAGTCTTTTTCGCCAACCCAAGCGTGACTTTCAATGGCGGCCGCGCCACCGCGATGCTCGACCACGATAACCTTGGTGGAATCATCGACGCCCCGCCGAACCTGCGGGTGGAAAACATTGCGGTTAACGGCGTCCCACTTTCCGGCAATTACACCTTCTTCGGTCACAGCTTTAACACGCCAAACGGCTCCGATAGCTTCACCCTGACGGTGCGCGACCCGAATGGCCACACCCAAACCGTCAGCGGGACCGTGGCCAACGGGCAGAATACAAACTCGGTCACGGTCAATGTGCCGCCCGGCGGCTAAGACCAACCTAACTGACAGTAACTCCTGCTTGCCTTCCTATGCCTAACTTTATCCACTCACTCCGCCTCCAGGTCATAGCCCTGCTACTTGCGCTTGGACTTACTCCGTCGCTTCTCGCCCAGACCGATCAATCGGCCCAGATCAACACCCAGCAGCAGGTGATCAACCGCCAGGGCTTGGAGAATCTCGGGCAATACGCCCCCTACCAGATTACCGACACCGAGCTGGGGGAGATCCAGCTGGTCTCGCGTACGCCGCGCCCGAAGATGTTTACCTTCTCCACCCTGCAAAGCTTTAATTACACGACGAACGCTTTTCTTACCCAAAGTGGCGAGCGCGATGCCTTTTTCTGGAATGGGAGGCTGGCCGCTTCCTTTGTCCCATACGCCACGCGCGACTTTACTCCGCGACTTACTTTTGAGCAGGATTTCTTTCGCTACACCCGCTTTTCACGACTCGATTTCGACTCACAACTTCTGCAACTCGACCTGAAGTTTGACCTCACCCGCAATGACAGTTGGTTTATCAATGCTTCCTATGCGGTGAGTCGGCTCTACAGCCCGCGCGGTTCCCAGGGTGAATTCTATCGCTACGGTCTCGCGAATGTAGCTCTCAACTATCTTCAACCGCTCGGGCATCTCCCGCTCTACGCCTTCTGGAGCCTGGGTGCTTATTCGCGGCATGGTGAACCCTCGACCTTTGACCGGGCTGCGCCTTATCTCAGTTCGGCCATTCTTTATCGGCCGATCGAGCAGGTCGAAATCTCCGGGTTTATCCGGCCCGAAGTGCAGTTCTACACCAATGACCCAACCTCCTCGAGCCGGACCGATTTCAATCTCAGCCTCGGAAGTGCCGTTGCCTGGTCGCCTAACGAATACGTCGCTCTCGGCGCTTCGGTGGCTTTCGTCGGCAACTATTCCGATACTGGCGGTCTTTCCTACAACGTCTTTTCGCCGAGCATTGTCGTCGGCGGGCGCATCTCGTTTTGAGGCCGGTCCGAGGCTCCGGTCGGCGGTGAGCAGCTAGGTCTGGAATCGTCGGAAGGCGGTCGCTTGTTTGCGGACCCACTCCCGGCTAAATTCCGCAACTTGAGAAAAACCCTGCTGGTCGCACTCGCCTCGGTTTTTTCTGTCTGCGTGACGACTCCGCTGCGCGCACTTGATCGCAGTCACTGGCCCGCGGCCCTGCAACAAGTCCCGCTCGAACGGCTCTCTTCCGGCGCGCTCAGTTTGCTCGATCGCGGAGGCGATCTCGTGCAACCGCCATCCACCCTCGCATCGCAAGCTCAGGCGCCTGTCGCCGTCACACTCGATCTTCGCGTCGCGCCTAATCTCCGCCTCGGGGATGATCCCGGCCAACTCCCGCCGGACATGCGTGCGCAGGCCGAGCCCCACATCGCGCGCTCGCCGATTGATCCGGAAACGCTCGTCGCGGTTTTTCAGGAAGGACGCTTTGTCGATGGCGGGGCGGTCGATTGCGGTTACTCGATCACGCATGACGGCGGACTCACCTGGACGCGCGCATTGATTCCAAACCTGACGACGCTGACCGGCGGCCCCTATTTTCGGGACACCGATCCAGTCGCGGGAATTGATCTCAGCGGGCGGATTTTCCTTTGCACGGAAGGTGCGACGAGCGGCGATTTTTCCACCGGTGCGGTTTTAGTCAGCCGCTCGACCGATGGGGGCAACACTTTCCCGGCGCCCGCGCTCGTTTTTCAACCAACTGGCAACGGCGACTTTCCCGACAAGCCCTGGATGGCGATCAACAACTTCGACGGGACCGCCAATGTCGGGCGCATCCTAGTGACCTGGACGGAGTTTGGAACCACATCGGCGTCGCCGATTCTGCGCTCCTATAGCGACGATCATGGAGTGACGTGGAGTCCGGGCGTTGTGATCCACGCCGCCGATACGGAGGCGCAAGGTTCCCAGCCGATGTTCCTGCCAGATGGCCGCGTCGCGATCGTTTATTGGAATTTTGCCGGCAACGCTTCCGGCGATGACGGAGACGCGCCGAGCGCGCCAATCCCGGAGCACATTGACATGGTGGTGTCGAATGACGGCGGGGTGACCTTTGGCGCACCGGTTGTGGTTACGAATGTCACCCGTTTTACACCAGCATTTTTCCGCAGTGGCGTCTTTCTTCCGTCTGCTACCACCGATCGCGAAAGCGGGACGATCTTCGTAGTCTACCAAGCCCAAGACGCGGCCGGGCTTCCGCGAGTCTTGTTTACGAAATCGACCAGCACCGGCGCGACCTGGTCCACGCCGATCGCCGTGAGCGATAATCCCGGCACGGGTGTTTTCAACCCGGCGATTTCCGCCTCACCCGACGGGCAAACGCTCACCGTCTCATTTTACGATCAGCGCGACAGCGGCGGCGATGCGTTGCTTTGCAACCTGTATCTCGCACAATCTTTCGATGGCGGGGCCACCTGGCAGCCCAACATCCGCCTAACGAGCGAGACAACCAATGCTTTGCTCGCGCCTCACACCGACCAGGGCTACATGATCGGGGATTATCTTGGCATCGCCGAAACGACCAGCCCTGACATCCCCGCCGTCCCGGTCTGGGTGGACACGCGCACCGGCAATCCCGATCCGTTCATCACCCGCGTCGGGATTGCGCCGGAAGTCGATTTCACCAGCTTTGAGGCCTCGCGGCTTTCACTCGCGCAGATCAACGATCCGGACCTTGGCGGGCCCGCTGGCGACGCCGACGGCGACGGGGAGAGCAACCTTTCGGAATTTTTATCGGCAACCGAGCCTAACGACCCGACGTCGGTCATTCACACCTCGCGTCAGCTCAACATTTCGACCCGGGAAGATGTCGGCACAGGCGAAGATGTGCTGATTGGCGGTTTCATCGTCAGCGGCAGCACGAGCAAGAGCGTCCTGCTCCGCGCGATCGGCCCATCGCTCAGCAACTTCGGGCTCACCGGCGTGCTCGCCGACCCGACGCTCGAGCTTCATGATGCCAGCGGCGCGCTGATCACGAGCAACGACAATTGGCGCGACACTCAGGAGTCGGCGATCGAAGCAACGATGATCGCGCCGACCGACGACCGCGAGTCGGCGATTCTCGCCACCCTCGATCCCGGTGCATACACCGCGATTATCCGCGGGAAGAACGACAGCATCGGGATTTCGCTCGTCGAGGCCTACGATCTCGACAGCACTCCCGCCTCGCAATTCGGCAACATCAGCACCCGCGGGCAGGTCGGGACCGGCGCGAACGTGCTCATCGGCGGTGTGATTATATCCTCGGAAGAATCGGGCCAGGCGAATGTGATCGTCCGCGCCCTCGGACCGTCGTTAGGCCCGCTCGGCGTAACCGATTTCCTGCCCGATCCGACGTTGGAATTGCACGATTCGGAGGGAAATCTCCTCGCGGCGAATGACAACTGGCAGGATAGCCAGGGCGGCATCATTGCCTCGACCGGCCTCGCGCCCGGCGATGCACGCGAGCCCGCGATTTTCGCGACCCTGCCGGCCGGGGCTTACACGGCGATCGTGGCGGGCGCAAATGGCACCATCGGGGTCGGCCTGGTCGAGGTTTATAACATCCAGTAGAAATCACCTTCTGACCTGTCATCCTGAGCGAAGCGCAGCCCCGAAAGCTTTCGGGGAAGGATCCCGTCGCAGCTCCGTGCCGGTCCAATTGCCGCCATCTCTCTCGGTTTCACCACGGGATCCCTCGGCTGCGCTCGGGATGACCTTGTGCTTTAGTTTGTCCTTTAGTCGTTAGGCGCATGATCACACAGGCATTTGTTCTCGGGGCCGGCCTCGGGAAGCGGCTCCGGCCGCTGACCGATGATCTGCCCAAGCCGCTTGTCCCGGTTTTCGGGAAACCACTTATCACCTTCGCCTTCGATCACCTGATCGCGGCGGGTGTCGAGTCATTCGTCGTCAACACCCATCATTTGCCGGAGCGCTGGTCGGAGTCGTTAGGCAGCGGCGGCTATCGCGGCTGCTCGCTCCGCCTCGTCCATGAGCCCGCTCTGCTTGAAACCGGCGGCGGGATCAAGAACGCCGCGCCATATCTGACCGCGCAAAATTTTCTCGTTTATAGCGGCGACGTCCTCACCGATCTGCCGCTTGCGCCCCTGATCGAGGAACATTTCCGCGCGGGCAACGATGTTACGCTCGCGCTCCGCTCGACCGGAGTCGCCTCCCACGTCGCCTTTCGAGATGGCCGGATCATTGATATCGGGAACCGGCACGGTCACACCGGCAATTTCGATCATGCCAATGTCTCGATCTGGAACCGCCGCGCCTTCGCCCGCTTTGCGCCCGGGAAAAAAATCTCCTATGTCCCGGTGCTGGTGGATTGGATTGCGGCTGGCGGCCGGATTGGCGGGGTGGTGATTGAAGACGGGCGCTGGTTCAATCTCACTTCGCCTAAGGAATATCTCGCGCTCCATCGCATCATCGCGACCGAGGAGTGGCGGCCCGGCTTTCCGATTGAAGAGGAGTGGCCGGTGCAGGTCGCGACCGATGCGATGATCGAGCCGGGGGCGCAACTGCTCGGCTCTTCCTCTGTCGGCGCAGGCTGCGCGGTCGCCGCCGGGGCGACGGTCGAGGATTCAATTCTCTGGCCGGGAGCAAAAATTGCTTCTCGCGCTCACCTGCAACGCTGTATCGTCCGCACCGATCACCACGCCGAAGGGACGCTGAGCGATGCGATTGTCTAAATGCACTCTGATCAGAAACGTGAGACCAGGCTGCGACTTGTCTACCTGCCGGCCTCGGGCCAGAAACCGCAAGTGAGAACTCGGGAGCTGAGAACTCGACCGCTTTAAGCGGTCGAGATGAAAATCTCGAGGCAATCGGGTCGGATCCAAATCTCAACCGTGCATCAGATGACCGTTCCGGAAAACCTGCTCCGCCAGACCCGACTTCATTTCCCGCGGTTCGAGGAGGCGCAGGTGAAAATCACGCCGATCGAGAAAGGCGGTTCGGGCCGCAAGTTTTACCGCATCGAGTTTTCGCCGGGCCAATCAATCATCCTCGTCAAATACGACCGCGAGCGGGAGGAAAACACCCGCTTTGTCGAGATCGCGCGCTTTCTCGGCGAAGAGGAAATCCGTGCGCCCCGGATTCATTTTCACGATCCAGGAGAAGGCTTGATCTGGATGGAAGACCTGGGCGACCGCGATCTTTGGAGTTATCGCGCGGCGACTTGGGAGGTGCGACGGCCGCTGTACGAATCGGCTCTCGCTACGATCGCGAAACTCCATCGGCTGCCGGGGAGCGCGGCCGAGCGCATCGAGCCGCATCTCGCGGCCCGTTTCGACGAAGCGCTCTATCGTTGGGAACAGAGTTACTTTTTCGAAAACTGTCTCGAGCGCTACTTTGGGGTCGAGGAGGAAACACGGCGCGAGCTCGCGGCGCTCCCCGCCCTGGAGGAAATCGCGAATCACCTGGCGAGCTTTCCACGCGTGCTCGTGCATCGCGATTTCCAGTCTCAAAATCTGATCGTGCGCGCGGGCGAGAGTTACCTGATTGACTTTCAGGGGATGCGTCCCGGGCTCGCGGAGTATGACCTTGCTTCGTTGCTCTACGATCCGTACGTTAGCCTAACGAATAAAGAACGAACAGAGCTGCTCGATTTCTATCAGTCGACAAACCCGGGGAACGAACGCGAACAGGCGGAAAAACTCCGGCTTTGCGCGATGCAGCGGCTGATGCAGGCGCTCGGGGCCTATGGATATCTCGGGCTGGTTAAGGGTAATACCTCTTTTTTCGAGCACATCCCGAGCGCCCTGTATTCGCTCGGCGAAATTGTAACCGGTATTCGAGGGATCGAGCGACTGCAAAGGCAGCTCGAGATCTTGCCGCCGTCGCGGTGAACGGGCGAAGACTCCAGGCTCATTCCCTACGGGTTAGAAGTTACTGCTCGCTCACAAACAGCCGAGAGAGACAGGATTAACCTGATTAACGAGATTTGATTAGAAGAACCGCCGGGTTGTCTCTCTCTCCGAATCCTGTCAATCCCGTTAATCCCGTCTAGGAATTAGCGTAACGGCGCGTTCGGAGCATTTCCCTCACCGGGCCGGGAGGCCCGTTGGCCGCACAGCCGAGGACGGACTGTGTTACGGCACGACCAGCGTAACACAGGCGTCCGCGCCTGTGCGGCCACCGGGCGTCTCGCCCGGTGTTTCTCTTTATGAGCGTGATTTACTGTCCCTGGTGTCGCTGAGCCGAAAGAGACAGCATTGGCAGGATTAACCGGATTTTGATCGAGCAAAAGGCGAGAATGTCTCTCTTTGAAATCCTGTCAATCCCGTTCATCCTGTCCTGGCAATTCACCGTAACCGCTCCCTTCGGCGCAGTTCCTCACCGGGCCGGGAGGCCCGTTGGCCGCACAGCCGGGGACGGACTGTGTTACGGCACCACCGTGAGCGTCAGGTCATTCCCATCGCCGCCGGTGTAACTGGCCTGATACTTGTTCTTCCCGGCGCTCAGGGTGGAACCATCGGCCAGGTTGGCAAAGGCGCCGCTGATCGGACTCGCGCTCGTGTTGCTGAGGGCAACAAAGACGCTCCCGAGCGGGAGCCGCTTGTTCCCGATCGCGCTGAAGTTAAACTGCGCTCCGCTCTCGATTGTAACTCCGTTCGCCACCACCTCGTCGGCTCTGGCTTTCTTCGTGTTGAGCTTGTAGGTGTAACTCCCGTCGGCTTTGAAGGTGAGCAGGCTTTGAATGGTTGTCGTCGCAGGCTGCCGCGCCCCCACGCTCGGCTCCAGGAAAGCTCTCGTGCCGCTCCCGGTCCCAATCGTGGTTACACCGGCCATGACGCCTTTGCCCCCGAGCGTGCCTGTCTTGACTGTCACCACTCCCGTGCCAGTGGCCGAACCGCTTTTGTTTGCCACACGCAAGACACCGCCGTTGACAGTCGTGCCTCCGCTGTAGGTGTTGGCTCCGCTCAGGGTCAAGCTCCCGCTCCCGGTCTTGGTCAAGGTCGCGCTGGTGACGCCGTCGTCCTCGATCAAGCCGGAGAAGGTGGTGGACAAATTATTCGTGCCCACCTTGAGCCCGGAGACCCCCACAATGATGACACCGTCGCCTTCGATCGAGCCGATCGAGAAGGCGGTGCTGTTATGCAGGCTCAAATCCAGCATGGCGTTGCCGAAGAGTTCCAGGCGCGCGGTTTCTCCTCGCGAACTGGCCTCGAACTGAATGACGCCACCCTGGCCGCCGTTGCTGCCGCCGGTGGCGATCAGCGTCGAACTGCCCGCGAGCGACTGGTTGTAGAAGGTTGTCACTCCACCGCCGGCGCCGCTCACCGTCGCGCCCTGGCTCGTAATCGTGGCGCTGGCGGCCGTAGCATCGCTGAAAAACCCGGTGGTTCCTCCCAAAGCTCCCTCGGCGGAGCCGGGCAGGTTGATGTAAGTGCAATCACCGGCCGATGCTGGCCCCAACAGATTGAGCGAACTGCCTTCATTTTGCGGGATAAAGTTGCCCGCGGCAGTAAAGGTGCAGAGCGACCCTGCGTTCGCAGTCCGTTCCAAGGTAAAAAAAGTCCCATTTCCGCTCCCATCAACGATCGCCATAAAGTTCTGAACTTTTCCGGAACTATTTGTGATGCCCGCATCGATGTTCATCCCGCCGACCGGAGCGGTGATGGTGTAGGCTTCGGCGGCGGGAGTGAAAACAATCTTATTGATGGCTGTGCCCAAAGAAACCGTGACGAGATTCTGGGTCGAGCTGTCGAACGTGGCGGTGTCCCCAGCACCCGGCACCGTGTTCGGGGTCCAGTTCGCAGCCGTGTTCCAATCGGAAGAGGTCGGATTCGCAGCCCAGGTCGCACTGCCAGCCTGCACTGACATTACGGCGATGGCAGACAAGGTGGAGAGGAGCAGGATCGCGGCGGTTCGATAAAGATTGCTAGAATAACGTTTAGCTTGTTTCATTTGGTTCTCCTTATTGTTATTTAAGATGAGCATCCAGGAACGCGATGACATCGTCGCTCACGTTCTTCGGCGGATCCGATACTCCGTCCCAACTGTCCCAGTAGGCAAACTCATGTTCTACGCTACTTGGGATAGTCAGCGTTTGGTAAGCCGTATCCGGCACTCCTGCGGTCTGGAGGGCGCAAATCATATCGACAATCTGGTGGTAGGGCATGGTGTCGTATCGGCTGTTAATAAGATAAAGCGGCTTAAAGGTGTCCGAGTCATATGCAGTCACCCTCGCCACAGGCGAATCAGCCTTTTGTGTCGAGAGATTGCCCGTGTTGGTATAGTTCTCGACATCAAAGGTGAAGGACGGTAAGGGGTCTGGAAAAATGTTCGGGTAGTGCTCTGCTGTCCGATCCGAAAAATCGTAAGCGCCAGACAGACTGACCGCACAATCCGCTCGGTCAGCGGCTGTCCAATTTGGCCAACCGCTGGAGCTAACCGTGTCTATCGCCGCCCAAACAGCATGGGTTCCACCGGCTGAGCCGCCAAGAACGCCCACCCTGCCGTTGCAGTGAGTCGCGTCGCTGCGTAATGCCTTCACTTCCGCCTCTACATCCTGCCATTGAATGGGCCAACGCCCCGCAGCGATGCCGTCCGATGTACCATCGTGGCAATGCTCCGTCGGGATGACGGCGCAGGGGGCTAACTCGTAGTCGGCGACAGCCACATAATAGCCTTTCGCTGCCAAATCCATGGCTGCGATATTGGGGCCTCCCTGGAACGGGCTGCCAGATTTGAAACCTCCTCCATGGAGGACGATCACAGCCGGCCAAGGCGCGGAAGATCCGTCTGTGGGACTGTAGATGCGCCAGTGCAATTGGGCGTGTGGAGACGGGGGCTGAAAGCTCGACGGGATCAAGACGGCAGGAGGTGTTGCTGAAGGGTAGACTTGAGCCGTGCAATTCGTGCAATTTGCCGGAGTCATCGTCGGTGAGGGTACCGGAGTTGGACTTACAGTGCATATTGGGGTTGGCGTTTGCGCGTGCATCGCCGGGACTGCCACGCCCAGTGTCATGCCAATGGCTAAAGCCCAGAACAGAACTGAACTGAAAAGGAAGAAGCAAGCTCTGTTTTTTGATGAGTGTCTCCGCGAGCGACCCGCTTCAGCAGTGCGGGCTGCTTGCTGCGGGTTGGTTGCTGCGGGTTGTCGTTGGTGTTGATGTGGTTGGTTTCTTCTGGCGCACTGAAACGGAGGTGGTTTGGCTCGGGTGGAGCGGCGGAGAAATTGATCCTTTCACGGGCGGGATAAGCGTTGCGCAGGCGATGAAACGAAATTGTCTCCGCCTTTGTCAATCTTTTTTGCGGCGCGTGAAGTTGTCTTTTTGACCCGACCTTTGAGAATCGATCGCCCGAGAATGCGGGCGGCCATCCTCAGGTTGGACGCACAAAAGGGTTCGAACGCCGTTCGGCGCCGATCGTTGTGGCCGGGCCGTGACCCGGCAGCACCACGACATTGTCGCCTAACGAGTATAGCTTTTCCCGAATCCCGGCGAAAAGCAGCTCGCCGTCGCCGCCGGGCAAATCCCAGCGCCCGACCCCGCCGGCGAAAAGCACGTCGCCGCCAATGAGCAGTTGGTTCTCGCGAGAAAAAAAGCAAAGGCTGCCTGGACAATGCCCCGGCACTTCGAGAATCTCGAAGTCTAGCCCAAGAAACTGGCGCGCCGGACTGGCCGTGATGAGCAGGTCGGGTGCGACCGGTTCGATCTCAAAGCCGAACCCAAAGTCGCGAAAGAAATCGCGTTGCGCGATCATCGGCGCGCTCTCGGGATGAACCCCGACCGGGCAGGCGAAGCGGCGCTTGATGCGCGCGACGTCCTGGATGTGATCGATATGGCCGTGGGTGAGAAGGAGCAGGCGCAGGTCGATCCCCTGCTCGACGAGCCAGTCGCAGGCGCCGTCGGGCGCGTCGAAGAGGATCCAGCCTTCCGGCGCTTCGAGCGCGTAGCAGTTGGTCTCGAATATTCCCCCGGTGAAGCTTCGGTAATTGATCATCCTGCTCTTACTCCTGCTCTTGCTCCTAATCGTGCTCGTGCTCGATTTCCACTCCTCCCCGATTCGATTGCGAGCACGATCACGATCACGAGCAGGAGCAGGAGCATGACTGCACGGCCAGATCACCCCGCCATCCGATATTAATTTGAATCTTCCGTTCCTCGGGTTGTCTGATTCTTCAGCTTCAGGGTAACAGCAGGTTCGCTTACCTTGCGTTCAAATCGATTTCTGCGACCTTTTTCGTCCTCTTTATGAAAAAATTTCTTCGCCGTTCCGCCGCGCTGCTGCCGGCTCTCTTGATCGTCACGCTGGCGGCGCAGCCGGTCGGCGCGAAGTCCGACTCGGAGCAGATCGCGCTCTCGGTCGGGCGGCTGCTCGAGGAAGGGCATTACACCCATCACCCGCTCAACGACGACATCTCGAAGAAGATGCTCATGGGCTATCTCGAGATGCTCGATTTCAGCCATCTCTTTTTCACGCAGAAAGACATCGACGGCTTCACCGCCAAATACGGCACCGCGCTCGACGACGACATTCTCCTCGGCAACCTCAAACCGGCGCACGAGATCTTTAATATCTTCCAGAAGCGGGTCGAAGATCGGGTGAAGAAAATCAAGGAGCTGGTGAAACAGCCGATGGATTTCAAGACCAACGACACTGTCCTGCTCAGCCGCCAGAAAGCGCCCTGGCCGAAGGATGAAGCGGAAGCGGACGCGCTTTGGAAGAAGCGAATCGAAAACGAGCTGCTCCAGGAAAAACTGGCCGAGCACCCGATCGAGCCCGGCCCGAAACTGGTCGAGCGCCGCTACGACCGGATGCTGCGCAGCGTGCATGAAGAAGACAGCGAAGAGCAGGTCAAGCTCTTCCTCGACGCCCTCGCCCAGGCCTACGACCCGCACTCGGAATACCTGAGCGCGGCTGACCTGAAGAATTTCAGCATCAACATGGGCCTCTCGCTCGTCGGCATCGGCGCGATGCTGCGAAGCGAGGATGGTTACGCCAAGATCGAGAGTCTCGTGCCCGGCGGCCCGGCGCAGACGAGCGGTCGACTGAAAGTTGGCGACCGCATCAGCGCGGTCGCGCAGGGTGCGAAGGATTTTGTCGACGTGCGCGACATGCGGCTCGACAAAGTGGTCGAGCAGATCCGCGGCAAAAAGGGAACCAAAGTTCGCCTGCTCGTCATTCCTGCGAGCGCGACCGATCCGGCGCAACGCAAGACGGTCGAGCTGGTGCGCGATGAGATCAAACTCAAAGACCAGGAAGCCCGGGCCGACATTATCATCAAGAAGGACGGCAACGGTAACCCGGTAAAACTCGGCTGGATCACGCTCCCCTCGTTTTACGCCGACATGGATTCGCACAAGAAGAGCACGACCAGGGATGTGCTCGCCCTGCTCAAGCGCCTGAAGCAGGAAAAGATCGAAGGCCTTGTGATCGATCTGCGGCGCAACGGCGGCGGCTCGCTCGAGGAAGCGATCGCGCTCACCGGATTATTCCTGAAGTCCGGCCCGGTCGTGCAGACCAAGGGGGCGAATGACCGGGTCGTGGTTTCAAATGACCCTGATCCGAGCATCGCCTACACTGGTCCGCTGGTTGTCCTCACCAGCCGGCAAAGCGCGTCCGCGAGCGAAATTTTTGCCGCCGCGCTCCAGGATTACGGCCGCGCGGTGATCGTGGGCGACCAGAGCACCTTCGGCAAAGGCACGGTGCAGACGATCCTCGAGATCGGCCGGTTTACTTCCCTCCTCGGCAGCCGCTCCGCCGATGACGGCGCGCTTAAGCTTACGATTCAGAAATTCTATCGCGTCGCCGGCGGCTCGACCCAGCTCCACGGGGTCGCGTCCGACATTGTTTTGCCGACGCTCACCGATCTCCCGGAATTCGGCGAGGGCGCATTGAAAAACGCCCTCCCCTACGACGAAGTCCCACCCGCGAAATATACGAAGTGGTCCGACTCACATCCGCTTTTCGTGAGTGAGCTGCGACTCCGATCCGCCGCCCGGGTCGCGACCGATCCGGAGTTTCGGTATGTCGAGGACGACATGGCGCGGCTGCGCAAGAAGATCGCCGATAACACGATCTCGTTGAACGAGGACGTTCGCCGCAAACAGGTCGAGGAAGAAAAGGCACGCAAGGAAGAACGCAGCAAAGAGCGGCTCGCGCGCAACACGGTAGAGCCGAGCATTTACCGGCTCACGCTTGAGACGCTGGACCAGCCGAAACTGGAACTCATCATGTACCCTGGCAAAGTCGCCGAGGCCAAGAGCAAAGGCGACCTCAAGACCGCGCCCGAAGCGGCGCCCGACACCGATGACGAAGATGATTCCGATATTGATACGGGCGACGACAGCAAGCCGGCGGCGATCGACCCGGAGCGCGACGAAACGCTCAACATCCTGGCTGACCTGGTGCAATTAAGCGCCGGCCCCAAGACCGCCAGCACCGCGCGCTCAGCCAAACCGAACTGAGGCTGTAAGTGCGGACGTTATTCGTCGGCGGCATGACTGGCGCCTCCGCAAGTTATCGTTCCCAGCTGCTATCTCCTAACTGGTCATCTGGAGCCGTCGAAGGACAGCGAGGAACCTCAGAGGCTAACATTCGACACCGCTGCGCGTCCCGCGAGCATGGCCTTAAACATCAGCCCACAGCTAGGTAACGAAACAAGTCACGGCGCCGAGGCACAACTCAGCAAGGGCCTTGTCATCCCGAGCGAAGTCGAGGGATCCCGTGGCCTTACCGTGAAGCAATCTGTCGCAAGTAGCGACGCCAAGTCTTAGACACGACTGGTGGTGACCCTCGGGGCTTGAGGGGTTGCTCCACTGGATCCCTCGACTTCGCTGCGCTTTGCTCGGGATGACGGTTGCGGCGGCAGCGTGCTCGACAGGACGGAGGACTTGAATTAGGTGTGCGATCGCAGCCGGGCGGTTAGCTCAGTGGTAGAGCGGCACGTTTACACCGTGTCTCAGGAGCATTTCGTTAGTTACTCCCCTTTTCCCTCGGTAAGCCTTCAAACCGCCGTTTTACGAGGGAAGACCGCCTTCAAACGTGCGCTATCCCAAGTTATCTGAAATTCTCTCTGACCTAGAGTAGGAGTATCAGACGGTAGTATCATATCGTTAGGCTTTCGTTAGGCGCCCCCACGTCCTGCTGCGCTGTGCGTCCCGCCAGTGCGTTTCGTTGCCTGCTCCGCTGTGGTGATACTGCCGGAGGCTCTGCGAAGCGATAGCGGGGCTCCTGCAAAGCGGGCGAGGCTTACTCAGTGAGCACGGCCATAGCTGCGCCGCACCGGCACCCGCCCCGAGAAGAAGGTTTTTCGCGTGATGCCGATTCTCAGAGCTTCAATCGCATGATCTTCTCCGTCCGCCATGTCCTCGGGATGGTGCGTGCTGTAGGGCAAGGCCGGGAGCGTGCGGATGAGATTCCGGCAGGTGCGAAAGATAATCAAGCCGGGGTAGCCGTCTCGTTGTAAGGCAAGACGGGAGTGAATCGCCGCAATCCCGGCCAACCGGGAACCCGGACCTTTCTCGCTTGGACGCCATTCGCAGCCTAACGAATTCATCACATTCGCGCGACCGCCGCCCATCCCGACGTTGGCAAAGGATGCCGCATCAATCACTCCGCTGAGCGGCTCATCGTTCGGGATAATCTCACCATCGGCAAGGTCAATCGGGATTTGCCGGTCCATCAGGAGCACAGCTTCCGCCATCTCCTGCGGAGTCATTCCCCGTTCGTAAATTTCCTGAATGACATAGACTCGATCGTGAATCTCATCATGCGCGAACCACAAAACACAGGCCGGGGCCGCATAGCCGTCGTCCGCCCCGCGCCACGTTTTCCACAAAACCGGAACCGGGAACGGGTCGCAGGTATGGATTCCATAATCCCATTCGCTGAACACCGAACCCTCGTAAGCATCCCAACGGCCTAACAGTAAGGCTTTCCGAGTTGCTTCCGGCAGTGCTTGCAGTTGCCGCTCATAGTCGGTGTTTGCGAGATAGGGATTGTCCGCAATCGTCGCTCGGATGAACACGCGGCGGAAGTTGGTCAGCGGGTCGGTTACTTCCGTTGAGCTGCCGTCAGCCGGAATGGACCACCTAGACCGTACCCAGTTTGCCCCGACACCGCCCGGCGTGCAGGTGGCTCTGACTTCCAAGCGCAGGCCGCTTCCCTCGATTGCTCTCAGTCGGCTGAGCAGATAAAGATAGGCTGAGTTGCACGGCTTCTGCTCGGAGTCGTAGCCGTCCGAAGGCCACTGCGTTAGCTCATCCCAGCCTAGGAAAGAGAAGGCACGCCCGTCGTAGCGGTAGCGATCTTCGTCCGCGTCCAGGTAACCAAACTCAACGATTGCGCCGGAAGGAAAGGTCCATTGCGAAGTCCCTTTGTTGTAGGTTGCGCCGAGAGGGAGAAACAACTCATGCGAGCGGCCAATCATGTCCCGTAGCATGGGAAAGGTTCGGCGCAAAAGGAGCGCCCGATGCCTTCCGTTGGCAGTCTGACTTGCCGCGCACATCAAGAGCGCATCGGTTTTGCCCGCCCCTACGCTCCCGGCATAAAGAGCCTCCCGCGCTGGACAGCTTAGAAACTCCGTTTGCGGGCCGGGGTTCGGCTTCCAGATAACTCGCTTGCTCATTCCGCGCCCTCAGCCTTGTTCGGCAGAAATACAATCCCTCCAATCGCCGCGACCTCATGCCGCTGCGTGTCCCTGTAAGTTTCAGGCCGGTGACAACGGAGGAGAAAGGTAAGGATTTGCGGGTCGCCTTCGGCTGCGAGCCGGAAGGCCGTCGCCTCCAGATCATCAACACTGTGTTGCAAGGCATCTTCCCACATCTCCGCGAACAGTGGATTGCTTCGCCGGTGCTTGTATGCGGTGTCGCGCGAGACTTTCGCCGCCTTGCAAGCCGCCTTTACGTTCGGGACTTCGCGTAGGACTTTAAGGAAATTCCGTTGCCAGCTTGTCAGCCTCGCGCGCGTTCTGTCTGTTGTGTCTGCCAGTGCGTGGTTCATCTGCTTCTCTCGTTAGGCACACGTTCCGTTGAATTCGACGGAACGATCGGCTTGTATCGTTAGGTATTGCTTCGCTCCATCTCCGCCAATTTGCGGTCGGTTTCGGCTCTCATCTCAGCCAGACGCGCCCGGTCCTCTTTTTGCCAGGCTGTCAGGATTTCAGAGGCGCGTTTGACGAGTTCGTGCAGTCGGCCGTCTTTCTTAAACAATTGTCCTCGCAGCGTGAGATTGTTTAATGGAATTTCCAGCGGTTCGGCTTCACGCCGGTAAAACTGAACAACCGCTGGGTGAATGAGCTTGGTGAACTGGCCTTGCTCGGTCAGCGTGCCGGAAAGAAAGACATTCTGCTTATGCTCGGTTTCTCCATAAGGCAGCTTGCGCAATGTTTCGCGCTCTGCCTTTTCATCCTCTATCTTCGCGAGATATGCGTAACTCACACCGCCCGCGATCGCTTTCAGATGTGCGGCCAGAAGTGGGTCGCGCCGTTCCAAGATGCGGATGCTTTCAAAATCCTGGGGTTTCTCGTAAGGATTGCGCGCTGTTTGGCCAGTCACTTCATCGCGCCACGGCGTGGGTGCCTTTGGTTCTGGAGACGGCCGCTGTTGCACGAGCGAGGGCATGAACTGTGTCAGTGATTCCAAGACTTCCGCGAATTCGTGGCGTGAGAAGTTTCTGCCCGCAGCCCGGTTCGGTTCCACAAAGGCCGCGCAAAGGGCTCCTAGAGCGGCGTGCGCCCGTTCATCTGCGGCATAGTGCCGTGAGTTGGGAACGAGCTTAAAGGCCGCAATTCCATGTTCTGTGACTGTGTTGCGATCAAGTTCTGTGTTCATCGTTTTCGTGCATGTGGTTGTTGTTGTTGTTCGAGGGGGAGTGATCTTGTGAATCCGCCTCACGCTCATAGTCCTCATTCGTTAGGACTTTGGGTGTGCTTCCAGCGTTTCGCGTTACGCCCCGCTTCGGCTCGAAAAGTCCCGACCAACCTTGCTGGATGCTTTGGTTGATCGCCACGACCATTCCGTCTGGGCCAAGCGCTTGCAGAAAGACTAACTGCTTTTTGATCGTTGCCGGGGTGAGTGGGTTTCGTCTTTGTCGCCGATACTCTTTCCACTCATTCCAAGCCGCTTTGCACTCCGGAGTGTTGATCGGTTCCGACAGTTGCTCAACGTCAGAAGAATTAAATGTCCGTTGCTTTTTGTTATTAGCTTCTAAGCATTTCTTCTTATTAGCTATTGAGCATTTCCCTACTGGTTTTACCACCAGTGGATTTTTACCATCAGTGGTAAAATCAGGAGGGTGGATATCGCCACCCTCCTGAAAACCCGTAGGGTGGAAAAACGAAAGCCGAACGAACCACTTTGTTGCGCGGCCATGTTCATCCCGGCCGGGCACATCCTGAATAAACCCGAGCGCTTTCAACTCTCGCCGTACTGCGCGCACTTTGTCTCTGCCCCAGTGCAAACCTTTCGCTACGAAACCGATTGTCGCGTACGGTTGGTTGCTTGCCTGCCAAAGCGCCGTGTGGCTATAGAAGCAGAGGAGCGCGATCATATCGGCAGCCATCTTGTGAGGCAGTAGCCTGTTGAAGGTGTGCTTCGTGAGAATAAAACCGTCGCTGTCGCTCTCGGACTTGCGTATACCTGAGGCTCCATTAGCGTTCATCTGTTTCGCTTCTTTGGCCGCTGTGATTTTCGCGAGTTGCAGCGGCCAATTTGTTTTTAACTGCTAGGTCATTTGGCCTTCGCGGAGAAACCTATCTAGCTCGGCAATGGGAAAGAGGAGATGGCGCGTTGCGCGGTTCGGTCTGAGCAACCTTCTTTGGATGAGTCGGTGCATCGTCGGCACCGAAAGACTTAAATACTTCGCAGCCTCACGCGTTTGCAATGCACCGCGCATGGGCGGTTCCTTTCGCGCTGACACTGTTTTGTGTGGCATGACTGTGCGTCCTTTCTTAGAAATTGGTTGACTGAATGAAAAGCAGCCCTATGCGACCAACTCAGCCGCTAGAGTTTGAGTCTGCTCTGCCTGCCTTTGCCTCAGTAACTCCCACCGGGAGCCGCGAAACACGCTCAGGTTCAGTCCCACCGGGACGCCACAGCACCGCTGCGACAGTTAGCGCAAACGCACGCCACCGGCGAGGCATCCACAACTAACTGCATCGAGATTACGCAGAGCTAGGAGATAACGCAAGGGATAATTCACAAATTTGTGATTTGAACGATCCGTTGGTTTCAACGGAACGTTCGTGCCCGTCACGATTATCGCTCACATTGCTGTCGGCTGAATCGAGTAGTCACCATTTGAGCCGTAGCGAATCCGCAGGATGCTCGGTCGATCAATATGAGCAACAATTGAAACTTCAGAGAGACCACCGCCGCAAATGCCGTTCGGGTTCGCGCCGATGATATGTTCGCCTGGCGTAACATACAGTGAAACCTTTTCTCCAGTTGCGAGACCGGCGACTGCTTGCCCATCCACGAAAACCCGGGAGGAGCACGCAGAGCCGCCAAACCCCGAATCACGTTTGACGACTACAAGGCAGGTTCCGGCGCGCTGCGTAATGTAATCAGTCGATAAGACGCGCGCAGGTGGAACTGTGCGCGCATCGCTGGTCCCTACTGGTGTGGTCGCGCAATCTGAAAGCAAGAAAGCTGCGCCGATTGCAAACCACGCCATCCTTCCCCGGTCGTCAAAAAGTCCGGTTAGCCGCATTGGAGTTTTCTGCCACAAGGGGTAAACCCTTGGCGAGCCAAATCGCTTCACTATTCAGCCAAGTTGCACTTCAAAACCGCCTGCTTGCCCGTGTCGGGGTCTACCAAGCGGAGCGCAACTCCAGGACCCATCGCAAAGTAAGGTTGTTGCCGGACGAAATAGCATTGCCCAGCGATGGCATGGATTTTCACCCGACCAACGCTCCGTTCGGTCTGAGATGTGACTGTGTGTTCGCCGGGAGGCACATCCTTCATGACGAAAGTATGTGGACCAGTTGCCGCCACGAACTCCCCGTCAATCACGACCTGATGAACGACCGCCGCTCCAATTACTGTGTCGCGAAATACGTAAATCCGCGCCCTTCCGGGTGAAGGCTGAAAACTTTTTGCACTTGCGTCTGCATCGGGCGAAGCCATCGGCACAGCACAGCCAGTAAAAAGGATGAGACTAGCAGCATAAACGATCGTTGCGCGCATTTCGTTTGTTTAGCAGGCTGCTGTCGATCGGAGCAAGCATGTCCGACAAGTGCACTATGCAACAGTGGTAGGCCGACCGCGCGCCGACGATCCGTTGATTTCGACGGAAGGTCGTAGATCGCCTCGGTGCACGTCAAGTTCGCGGCGTTACCCGACTTCCTCAACCTTCAGCGCTGTGCAGTAGGCGGACTTATAAATCCGATGCAACGTGCCAAGAAAGCCTTCCGGGTCAGCTCTGGGTGAGATAGCGTCTTTCGACGTATCAGCCAAACCGATTTGTATGATGTTCTTTGCAATGTTCGTGTCGCCGGTCAGCCTTCCATTCTTTAGCGCAATCTCTCCCAACTGGACGTTGGCCGCGTTGTTGTCCAGCCCTATGATTCTTACTCGCTTAGTTTTCATGCCGCAGTCGCCGGAAGCGGGATGATATTCTCCGGCTCGCTGTCGGTCATGAGTTGCGCCATCCGCTCCGAGTGAACAGCGCGAACGTGGCTGTAGGTCTGCAAGATCAGCCGCCCGCCGTCGCGGTGTCCCTGCCATTCGGCAATCGTCTTCACGTCAACACCACGTTCGAGCGCGCGAGTGATGAACATGCGCCGGAGCGAACGATGAGTGAAAGCGGGGAAGCCAAGCCGCTTGCAGGCGTTCGTGAGAGCCTTTCGCGACTCGTTGATTTTGAACAACCGCTCGTTGTGCGCCTTGCCCTTGCACAGCCGCTCAGTCAGCGCGCGAATTTGTGGGAAGATCGGGATGGTGAACGATGAAGCGGTCTTGTGCCGGAAGAGAGTGATTCGCCCGGCTTGCAGGTCAACGTCCGCCCGAGTGAGTGACGCCATCTCCGCTTGCCCGAGTCCGGCCAACCCCATGAACTCGACAAAATCCGCTGAGTCGTCACGATCGCGGTTGAAGGTCTGCGCGCGAATGTCAGCCACGATCGCGCGGAACTGTTCAAAGGTCGGAGTGAGTCGAATGGGTTTCGGCCGCTTCTGATACTTCAACCCTGCGGCCGGAGAGCGGGCAATCGCGCCATCCGCAACCGCTTTGTCGAAAACCGTTCGGATGATGGAAACCACGTCGTTTCGATGCGCGACGCTCGCGCCTTCACAGGTCCGCGCCAGCCATGCTTCAACCTGGCTCGGCTTGATCTGCCGGAGCGGCAGCCGCTTGATGCGTTCGGCGGAGTCGTCGGTTTCGTACCAGCCCTCGCGAATCTTTTTCAAGATCATCCGCTTGTTCGCGAGCGTGCCCGGTTTGCCGTCGAGCGTTGCCTTGTACGCGTCGAGCGCCGCGTCAAAGCTCGTGTTGCCGGAGCGCGGGTCGGTTTTTTCGAGATCGCGCCGGAAGTCCGCCAGCTTACGCTTCGCCATTTGGAAATCGTGGGTATCGAGGCTCTGCCGGTGCAGCCGCCCGGCATAGCGGACGCGGGCGAAGTACCCGCCAGTCGGTTCGTAACGGTAAAGGCCGGGCAGACTGCGCTTCCATTGCGGCTTGCGACCGGCCGGGTTTCGTGATGAGGTTTTGAGCGGTTCGGAGAGCGTCGGATGCATGATGGACATTATAGGAGTATCACAGGAGAGTGACAACGCCTATTTTCGACGCTCTGAATTTTGCCTAGAACACGTTGATTGTTAGCGACTTAGGGCGGTTAGCTCAGTGGTAGAGCGGCACGTTTACACCGTGTTGGTCGGGGGTTCGAACCCCTCACCGCCCATTCCTCTCCCTCTTCCTCTCCCTCTTCCTCTCCCTCTTCCTCTCCCTCTTCCTCTTCCTCTGCTTCTTTATTCTTATCCGCTCGGCGGTGAAGAGAGTGAAGAGGAAGAGGAAGAGGAAGAGGAAGAGCGACACGGCAGGAGCGCGACGGCGACGAAGCTTTGCACCACCTTGTCCTCGTGGTTCTTGGTCAAACTGCGGTAACGAAGCAAGCCGTAGCCTGGCTTGGATTGGGAAAGGCGTGCTTCGAGAATCTCAATCTCCACCCGCAGGACGTCGCCCGGATGGACCGCCACCGGCCAGCGCAATTCGTCGATCGCACGGCCGATGATGCCGCCTTTCACTCGCATCATCTCGACAAAGAGCCGCATCGAGATCGCGGCGGTAAACCAGCCGCTCGCCGCCAGGCCACCAAGTAGATTTTCCCCGGCCTCGGTCGTGAGATGAAAAGGCTGCGGATCATAGCGGCGGGCGAACCCGATCATGTCCTCCGCGGAAATGACTTCGGGACGAGAACTAAGCCGGGTCCCGACCGGGAAATCTTCATAGGTGCGTGACACGCCTGCACCATCCGCGCTTGGCCGGGCTGAATGCAAGCGCCAAGCTTTACCTAACGAAAGCAAGTGAGTTGATGTGGTAATCCAACTCAGCTGATTCGACAGGCTGGGAAACCTGTCGGCCGAATCAGGCAGATGCCTCACTTCCGGCCGGGATCGGCGATCCCGGCTACAACGTTCTTACGGCACGAGGCGATTGTATTTTTTCAGAATGGTCCGCAGGGTGTCATGCGGGAGCGCGGGGACGAAATGTCCGTCCCGGCCAGTCATGTCGTGGTTATCGACGAGCGCGTTAATGATTGCTTCCTCGACTGCCTGCACCGTTGCCTCGAAGAGCGGATCCATCCGGTCGTTAGGCACAGTCTCTACGGCATGGGTCGGCTGCGAAGGATCGGCCGCGCCGGGGTTCGCAGTCGAGAAGGCAAGGAAAAGATCGCCGGAGCCGTTGCCGGAAATACTGCCGGTCCGCGCCAGCCCGAGACTCGCGCGGCGGGCGAGCCGTTTCAGTTGCCCGGGCAAAAGCGGCGCGTCGGTCGCAATCACGATGATGATCGAGCCGTTCTCCTTCGGATAGATCGAGCCGGGAATTTCCTTCCCGACCGGCGCGCCCGCGACGAGAAGCTGTGAGCGGCGGCCACAGTTCGCCTGGACAAATGCCCCGACGGTATAAGTGCGGCCGGGGTCAGCGCCCCCGGCTACAGGGATGACTCGCGAGGCGGTTCCGTTGCCGCCTTTGAATTCGTAACAGATCATGCCCGTCCCGCCACCGACGCTGCCTTCCTCAATCGGGCCGCCGTGCGCAGTGTCGAGCGCGTGCGCGACATCCGCCGGCTTGACGTGAAACCCATTAATATCGTTAAGCCAGCCGTCCCAAGTTTCCGCGACAACCGGCAAGCTCCACCAGTAACCCGTCTTATCTGCCGCGCCGTGGGCGAGCCGCCAGGCAATAACTGCGTCGCGCGCAACCCCGACGCTGTGAGTGTTAGTAATAACTATCGGACCTTCGAGAAAACCGCTCTCTTCCACCCAGGCGGTCCCGGTCATTTCACCGTTGCCGTTTAAACTGAAAGTGCCGGCGTAAACCGGATCATTAAGTGACTTGTGACCGCGCGGCACGATCGCTGTCACACCGGTGCGGACCGGGCCGGTCCCAACCTCCAGCTTACCCTTGCCGCGAACGATTGTGGTGTAGCCGACCTCAACGCCCGCGACATCGGTAATGGCGTTGTTTTTCCCCGGCGTGCCGTCAAACGGGATCCCAAGCGCACGCGCGCGCACAGCAGTTTTCGGCGGCGGAGAAGTTTGCGGCTCGCGGGCAAAGAGCGTGGGCGAGAGGACAAGGAGTGCGACCAGAATTCTCACGATCATTCCAGGACAGGATTAACCGGATCGGACGGGATTGAAAACGGCGGAGTCAGAATTTTTCGTTCCCGTAACCGGATGGAACTCATCATCATCGCGTTCGCTGTTCGGCGGGTTTTTCTGTTTTCCGATCCGGGTCGGGGCGTTTAGATTGGGCGCGTGAGTTATCAGGTTTTTGCCCGCAAATATCGCCCGCAGACCTTCGATGACCTCGTCGGGCAGGAGCATGTCGTGCGCACGCTCAAGAATGCGGTCGAGCAGAACCGGCTTGCCCATGCCTATCTCTTTGTCGGGCCGCGCGGGATCGGGAAAACCTCGACCGCGCGCATTCTGGCCAAGGCGCTGAACTGCGTTCAAGGGCCGACCACGAAGCCGTGCGGCGAATGCGATAACTGCCGCGAAATTGCGGCGGGCAACAGTCTCGATGTGCTCGAGATCGACGGCGCGAGTAATAATGGCGTCGAGCAGGTGCGCGAACTGCGCGAGAACGTGCGTTACGCCCCGGCCAAGAGTCGCTACAAGATCTACATCATTGACGAGGTGCACATGCTCACCTCGCAGGCGTTCAATGC
The DNA here is from genome assembly GCA_036825615.1 of Chthoniobacterales bacterium. GTDB lineage: Bacteria > Verrucomicrobiota > Verrucomicrobiia > Chthoniobacterales > UBA10450 > JAICXG01. Next base: position 102,402 of record DAISXY010000011.1, on the reverse strand, counting down.
CCTCCTCAAAACCCTCGAAGAACCGCCCGAGCATGTGAAGTTCATCTTCGCCACAACCGAGCCGCAGAAGGTTTTGCCGACAATCCTGAGCCGCTGCCAGCGCTTCGACCTGCATCGAATTCCGGCGAACCTGATCGCGGAGCATCTGCAATTCATCGCCCGGAACGAAAAGGTCACACTCGAGCCGGCGGCGGCGCATGCGATCGCCCGGGCCGCCGATGGCGGGCTGCGCGATGCGGAGTCGATGCTTGATCAGTTGGTGGCTTTTTGCGGGGAGGAGATCGCCGAGCGCGATGTGCTCGAAGTCTTTGGCCTGACAAGCGAGCAAACGGTCGCTGCTTTTACCGAAAAGATTCTACGCGGCCAGACTTCCGAAGCGCTTGCGGTCCTCGATGAGCAGGCGGCCGCGGGCAAGGAAATGATGAAGCTGATGAGCGACCTGATTACCCATCTGCGCGACCTGCTCGTCTTCAAGGTAAAACCGGATGCGCTCTCGACGGAAACCGCGCCGGAATTGCAATCGTCGTTAGGCGAAGAAGCGGCCCTGATCGAGACCAACCGGCTGCTGGAGTTGATTGAACAGTTCGCCGAAACGGAAGGGCGAATGAAATGGGCCCCAAACAAGAAGCTGCACTTCGAGGTCGCGGTCATCAAAGCGGTGCAGACTCTGAGCCAGGTGACGCTCGATGAAGTGATCGAAAATCTGGCCGCGCTCCGCGAGGGCAAAGCATTGGAGCCGGCCCGTCCCCGGGCCGCCGGGACAGCGATTGAGCGGAGAAAGGAAAGCGAGAAGACAAGCGCGCAGCGGCCCGAGGGCGGGCCGGCTCCAATCAGGAAGGATCAGGCGGAAACTGTCGAGCCCGCCGTTCTCTGGGCGCAGGCGGTCGAGATTGCAAAAAGCCGCCGCCCGCTTTTGCGCACGCTGGTGACGGCGGCAACATTCCTCCGCGCCAACGGCGGTGAGATGCAGATTGGTTTTCCACCCGAGGAGAAAAGCGCGATGAGCCAGCTCGATTGGCGCAATCATCGCAATTTTCTCGAAGCGGTCCTCAAAGAACTGAGCGGACGACAATGGACACTGCGCTTCAGCCTCGAGGAAACCCTTGCGGGTGCGCCGCAGCCGAGCGCGGTCGGGTCGGATGAGTCGGCGGCATCATTCAAGAACGACCGATTGATTCAGGACGCGCTGGAAATTTTCGGCGGCGAGATTAAATCCGTAACCACCTGACCTAACGACAGCCATGAATCTAAACAAATTGATGAAGCAAGCCCAGAAGATGCAGGAGCAAATGGCAAAGACCCAGGCCGAGCTCGAGGAAAAAACCGTCGAGGTCACGGCCGGTGGCGGCAAGATCACGGTGGTGGCCAACGGCGCGGGCGAGGTCGTCTCGATCAAGATCGCAAAGGAAGTGGTTGATCCCGAGGACGTGGAGATGCTCGAGGATCTGGTCTTGAGCGGGGTGCAACAGGCGATTGCCAAGGGCCGGGAAATGGCCGGCTCGGAGATGTCGAAGATTACTGGCGGGATGAACCTGCCGGGCGGGCTCGGTTTTTAGGCGAACGCCGAGTCCGGTCCGTTCCCCCTCACCGGCGGCTGGCGCCGTCCGCCTCTCCCACCGGGAGAGGGATTGCCCTACTCGTCAATCCCGTACATCACCGGCGGTCGGCGCCGTCAGCGTGGACGGGAAGAAGTTGCTCCGGCTCGTCATCCCCGGTCAATCAGCGCCAGTCGGTACCGTCCGCGCCGCACGAAAAGGAGGAATCGCTCCCGCAGCCATGAGCGAGAAATCGCCTCCAAGATGGAGTTGAGCTCTCTCCCTCGGTGCGGTAACGCAGCTCTCGGAGCGGGCGAAGCTGGGTCTGCAAAGACGCGCGCGTGCAGCGCGGCAGGGAGGTCACGAGAGGATGTGTGAGAGGATCGCTTCTGCCGTCCTGTCAAGCCAATCGCCGGCCGCTCGCGGCGTCCGGCTCTCGCACCGCAAGAGCAATCGCCCCGGCTGTGATGCCCGGACCCTCACCGGCGGCTGGCGCCGTCCGCCTGTCCCTCAGGGAGAGGGATTGCTCCTGTTCGTGATCTCCGAGCAATCACGCGCAACTGACTGCCGTGCGCCTGCCGCACAGGAGAAGCCTCGTTCCTGCTCGTCGTGCTCGTCGTTTCCTTGCGAGTCCCTGTCTCGCTCTCTCCCTCTCTCCCTTTGGGAGAGACGCGCGCGCGTAGCGCGGCAGTGAGGGCACGGAGAGGGTTTGGGAGAGACGCACGCGCGCAGCGCGGCAGTGAGGGCAGGGAAAGGACATGTGTGAGACCCACGGGTCAATGGCCGGTGAGGGTCCCAATTTCGCGAGCCGACGACCCCACCATTAAGCTGTTGCCACCCGGTAAAACCTTCCTACAGTCCAGCACCTCTCACTCCGGCTCTAACTTATGACTCTTTTCGCCCTTTCTTTTCTCACCTCCGGCGTCTCGATCTCGATGGCTTGCGCCGTCGCCGGGCTGCTTTTCGCCTTCGGCCTGATTTTCGTCGTGACGAAGTCTCCGGCCGGCAATGAGCGGATGAAGCAAATCGCAAGCGCGATCCAGGAAGGAGCGAAGGCGTATCTCAATCGCCAGGTCATCACCATCAGCGCGATCGCGGTCGTGATCTTTCTCCTTCTCTTCTTTTTTAAAGATCACCCCACCGCGATCGGGTTCGTGATCGGTGCGGCCTGTTCTCTCGCCGCCGGTTACATCGGAATGCGGATCGCCGTGCTCGCCAATGTCCGCACCACCCAGGCGGCGACCAGGTCGGGCATCTCCGCGATGCGCGTGGCTTTCAATGGCGGCGCCGTCACCGGCTTGCTCGTGGTCGGTCTCGCTCTGCTTTCGGTTGGCATTTTCTACACTGTGGCGAACAGCATCATCGGTCACGATCTGGCGGTGCGCAGCCTTATCGGGCTCGCCCTCGGCGCCAGTCTCATCAGTGTTTTCGCGCGACTCGGGGGCGGCATTTACACCAAGGCGGCTGACGTCGGAGCCGATCTGGTGGGCAAGATCGAGAGCGGCCTGGAGGAAGACGATCCCAGAAATCCCGCCACCATCGCCGACAACGTGGGCGATAACGTCGGCGATTGTGCGGGCATGGCCGCGGACGTTTTCGAGACTTACGCGGTGAGTTTGATCGGCGCCATTCTCGTCGGCGCGCTCACTCTTCCCGGAGTACCTGCGGCAATTCTTTATCCATTTTTGCTGGGTGGAATCTCGGTTCTGGGCGCGATCTGCGGCATCATTTTCGTTAATCTTGCCGGCTTAAAACCGGGCAATGCGCTGATGGGCGGGGTCATGACGAGCGCAATTGTCTCTGCCGCGCTCTTTTGGCCCGCGACCCATTATCTTTTCAAAGACGGAGTCACGATTGCCTACGCGTTGCGCACTTCGACTGATATCTATCTCGCCTCGATCGTCGGGCTTTTCATGACCGGTATTGTGGTTGTGATTACGAATTACTATACCTCGATGAGTTATGCGCCGGTGCGTAAGATTGCCAAAGCTTCCGAGACCGGCCACGCGACCAACATCATCGCCGGGCTGGCGATCGGTCAGCATGCGACTGCGTTGCCGGTAGGTTTCATCGGGCTGGCGATTTTGTTCAGCTTTCACTTTGCCGGGCTTTACGGGATCGCGATCGCGGTCATGAGCATGCTTTCCATGGCCGGGATCATCATTTCACTCGATGCCTTCGGCCCGATCACCGATAACGCCGGTGGTATCGCAGTCATGAGTAACCTGCCAAAGGAAGTTCGCGGTGTGACTGATGAGTTGGACGCGGTCGGTAACACGATGAAGGCAGTAACCAAGGGTTACGCGATTGCTTCGGCCGGGCTGGCGGCGCTCGTCCTTTTCGGGTCCTACGTCGAAGAGTTACGCGCGCATGTGACCGCGCACGGCCGTCCATTTAACTTTCAGTTTTCGCTCACGGAACCAAAGGTCATTATTGGACTCTTCATTGGCGGCCTGCTGCCTTTCATTTTCACTGCTTTCAGCATGGACGCGGTGGGCAAGGCCGCGGGGGCGGTCGTGCGCGAAGTGCGCCGGCAACTCACTGCTCGTCCCGGGATCCTGCGCGGGGAAGACACGCCGGAATACGGCACCTGCGTCGATATCGTGACCAAGGCCGCGCTGCGCGAAATGATTATCCCGGCGCTTCTGCCGGTGGCGTTTGTTTGCATCGTGGCGGTCATTCCACAACTCGGCGCGGTGGTGCTGGGTGGCCTGCTTGTCGGAACGATCGTTACCGGCTTGTTTGTCGCGATCGCGATGACTTCCGGCGGCGGCGCCTGGGACAACGCGAAGAAGTTTATCGAGGAAGGCAACTACGGCGGCAAAGGTTCCTTCGCCCACGCCGCCGCTGTTACCGGCGATACGGTGGGCGATCCTTACAAGGACACCGCCGGCCCGGCCATCAACCCCATGATCAAGGTGGCAAACATCGTCGCGATCTTGATAATCCCGATTTTCTTTTAGGGCTGCTCTCGGCGCGAGGGCGCGCCGGCTCCAAAGGCGTTGGAGCGAGCCTGGGCCGCAAGTCAGCGGCATTTCATTTTCCACGACAGAGCGCCCGACCTTGTGAACCTATGCGGTGGATTCCCTTCTCGCCCTGTGGGAGAGACGCGCACGCGAAGCGCGGCAGTGAGGGCACTCTTAAGGCAAATGCGCAAGCCAGCCTAACGACCCGAGCGCGGATGCGCAATCGGCGCGAGGACGAGAATTACGCTTGTCGCCGCCAGGTTCCTCTGCCAAGAATCAGCCGTCACCCATGCAAACCGTCCTTTTGATCGAGGATGACGCCGAAAGCCGGCGCGCCACGGCGGGTCTTTTCGCGCTCGAGGACTGGAAGATTCTCGAGGCCGGCGACGGCGAGGCGGGGATCCGGCTCGCGCTCGAACATCGGCCCGAGCTGATCGTGTGCGATTTACTCATGCCGAAGATCAATGGCTTTCAGGTCTGCCGCAGCCTGCGCGACATCCTGCCGCGCTCCAAGATCATCATCATCTCGGGTCGCGACTACGGAGTTGATCGCTCGAGTGCAATTGATGCCGGGGCGGATGAATATCTGGTCAAGCCGATTCGCTGGGAACATTTGCACGAAGTCGTCGAGCGGGTCCTCCCGCCGGACCACGATGGCGCGGGCGAGGACCGGCCGGTTCCGGAATTCAATCCGCCCTCGACCCGGGTCAAATTCTGGGGCGTGCGCGGCTCGATTCCCGTGCCCGGTTCTTCCACCGTCGGCTATGGCGGCAATACCAGTTGCGTGGAAGTGCGGGCCGACGGCGAAATCATCATCCTCGACGCCGGCTCCGGGATGCGTGAGTTAGGGATAGCTCTCCAGGCGGAATTTGCCGACCAGCCGATTCACCCGACCCTGCTCATCTCTCACACTCACTGGGACCACATTCAAGGGTTGCCTTTCTTTCTTCCCGCCTACCAAAAAAAGAATTCCCTCCGCGTTCTCGGTTACCAGGGAGCGCGCGCCGGACTCGAGTCAGTCCTGAAGGGTCAAATGGAAACCTCCTTCTTCCCGATCAAGCTCGATGACATGCCGAGCGCAATTGCCATCCGCGAGCTGGAGGAAATGGAATTCTCGATTGGAAAAGTGAAGGTGCAGGCGCGGTTCGTAAATCATCCCAGTATCTGTGTCGGTTATCGACTCACTACCAGTAACGGTTCGATTGCTTTCCTTCCCGACAACGAGCCTTATGACCTGCTAAAACTCAGCCAGGCCGGTCCGGACAAATCGAGTGTGACGGAGGCACGCGCCTTTGCCGCCGACGCCCGGGGAAAACTGGTCGAGTTTCTCCGCGGGACCGACATTCTCATCATCGATTCGCAATACACCGACGAGGAATATGTGCGCAAGATCGGGTGGGGTCACGGCTCACTCAGCAGCGTGGTCTCACTCGCGATCGAGGCGGAAGTGCGCAAGCTCTTTCTCTTTCATCACGATCCCAACCACGACGACAGGTTTATCGATTCGATGGTGGAAGCGGCCCGCATGCTCGTTTTGGAAAAAGGCTCGCCGCTCGAGGTTGAAGCCGCCCGCGAAGGGGCTGAGGTCTGGCTCGGGGCGAAGATGCCCGCGCTCGTTTAGGAGACTCTGGGAAAGCCGACGGTATGTCGGGGTGGTGACTTGTAACGCGCACCCTCATTAACGCTTCGCGCATCCAGATCCTCTCCTTACCCTCACTGCCGCGCTTCGCGCGCGCGTCTCTCCCAAACCCTCTCCCTGCCCTCACTGCCGCGCTTCGCGCGCGCGTCTCTCCCAGACCCTCTCCCTGCCCTCACTGCCGCGCTTCGCGCGCGCGTCTCTCCCAAAGGGAGAGAGGGAGAGAGGGAGGGAGAGCGGGACTCGCAAGGAAACGACGAGCACGACGAGTAGGAACGAGGCTTCTCCTGTGCGGCAGGCGCACGGCAGCAGTCGCGCGTGATTGCTCGGAGATCACGACAAGGAGCAATCCCTCTCCCTGAGGGAGAGGCGGACGGCGTCAGCCGCCGGTGAGGGTCAAACGGTCTGCAACCTTAGGGGAGCTTTCAAGCCAGCTTTACCCGCGTAACGCCCGGGTGAAACGAACCAGCTCCGCCGCGACCTGCTCAATTCGCGCAATGATTCTCTTGTCGCGCAGCTCTCCGTCCTCGAAAGCTTCACCCGTGGCATAAACAAACCGCGGAATAATCACACAACGAAAATCAAGCATCAGACTGTTGGCGTAAGCCATGACTGACATATAACTGCTCATCCCACCAGCCGCACAAAGGAAGCCGACGATCTTGTCTTCCCAGGAACTGCCGGTGAGCTCGATTAGATTCTTTGCCGAAGCGCTCACGTCAAAGTTATAAACCGGTGCGGCGACGAGGATGCCATCGGCCGCGGCGACCGCTTGATCGGCTTGGCGGGCCGCAGGGTGAGCATAACACGCCCCCGCGTCGCATAAGGGCAGGCCCATCCCGGCAAGATCGAGCCACTCGCAGTCCACCTTTTCCTTTGAGAGATAGTCGAATGCCACCCGTGCCATCTTCCGGCTGTTGCTCAACGGTTTTCCGCTCGTGCTCACGACCAGATAGTTAGACATAGACGCTTCCAAGCCAAACTAGGTTACAACCAGCGCCGTTTCTTGAAGTAAAGAAGCTGTCCGATCGCCACCACCAGCATAAGCCCAAGACAGGCGAAGTAACCCCAGGGCTCGGCCAGTTCAGGCATATGGGCAAAATTCATCCCATAAACTCCGGCGATAAAAGTGAGCGGAATAAAAACCGAGGAGATCACAGTCAGGACACGCATGATCTCGTTCGTCCGCAAACCAATGCTCGAGATATGAATCTCAGTCAGCCCGGAAAGCACATCCCGATAACTCTCGACTACGTCCATCAGCTGCACACTGTGATCATAACAATCGCGCAGATAAATCTTCGTCTCCGGGCGGATCAATCCCGGGTCCTCATGCAGGAGCAGATTGGTCACGTCCCGCAATGGCCAGACCATGCGGCGGATTTTGGTCAGAGCGCGCTTATAATCGTGCAAGCTGCCTACCGGACGCTTGAGCGGGTTCGCGACCAGTTCGTCTTCGATCAGATCAATCTCTCCTCCGATATGTTCCAGCACAGGATAATAATGGTCGATGATCGCGTCGAGGAGCGCGTAGGCAAGATAGTCTGACTGCGCCTTGCGGATACGTCCTTTGCCGCTCCGGATCCGTGCCCGCACCGGTTCAAAGACATCGCGATCCGGTTCCTCCTGCAAAGTAATAAGAAAGGTGTCGCCCAGGAACATGCTCACCTGCTCTGCGCTAATCTCATGGTCGTTCTCGAGATAGATCATCTTTGCCACGATGAAGAGATATTCATCGTATTGCTCGACTTTCGGTCGCTGGTTTGTATCCACCACATCTTCAAGGGCGAGCGGGTGGAGATGAAACCGTTGCCCGAGAATCGGAAGCACACTCAGGTCGCCGAGCCCATCTATGTTGATCCAGGTCACGAGATTGTTATTCAAATGGGCGAGTAACTCATCGGGGGCCAGATCGCGCCTTTCCTCGAGACAGTCCGGTCCGTACTCAATCATGGTAATAACCGGGACCTGTTGCGGCATCTCCGGCGAAAGTTTGAGCAGGCCGGGCGCTTCACCCGGAACTGTAAGGCGTCGTCGTTTAAACATGGGTCAGGCGTGGGTCATGCGCGCAGCCGAGGATGAGCGCAAGCTATTTCTTGAGCGCATAGTCCAGCGCCCTCTGCAAATCGAAACTCCGCAGCTGTGTGGCGAGCACTGGGTCGTTCAGCGCCGCGATCACCTTTGGGCTTTGCAGGAGCTCGAGGTAACGGTGTTGCTCGATGAGTTGCATGATTTGAGGGTCGTCACGGAGCGAGATGATGCGCGGGTTCTCCGACAGTTCCCTTACCGCCGCGAAGCTGAGGAAGCGCTCGGCATGGCGGGGATCAGAAAGGACAGTTCCCAGCTTTCCGAGGCTGGCATAAGTCTGGTTCGGCACCGGGTCGATCGCGCGCAATGCTTCGCCTAACGAACCGCGTTCCAGCGATTGCTTGAGCTGGCCCAGAGGCGCGACCGCTGCCGGGCGAGCCGGCTCAGGGTTGGCCGCCGCGTTGTTTTCCGCACCGGCAAGGGCGCCTAACGAGCGCACGGCTACGACAACGAGCCAGACGCCGAAGAGCCCAAAGAAAATTCCCAGCGCAGCCCCGGAAAAGCCGTAGACGAATCGGACCAATCCCACCCGTTGCTCGCGCGTGCGTTTAAAGAGGAGCGCACCGAGACCATTGATCGCGGCATAGACGACGAGCGCGAGAACCGCGCCGGCGAGGAGGGAAAGAATGAAATCCGGTGCGCGAAAGAACGGCCGCACCATCGGCAGAAGCATGCGGCCGCCAAAGAGCCCGGCGGCGTAAGCCGAGACGAGGGCGAAGAGCCGGACCAGCTGCCTGACAAGGCCCAGGCGCCAGCCGCGCACCACCTCGAAAAGAATCAGGACGAGGGCGAAGGAAACAAAAACCAACTGCCAGAGCGAAGAACCGCCGTTCATGGGATCGCAATTGCGCGCTGCCGCAAAAGATGGTCGCACAAGACAAGCGCCGCCATCGCCTCGACCATCGGCACAGCCCGCGGCAGAACACACGGATCATGCCGGCCCCGCGCTTCCAGCGTGGTCGCTTCCCCGGAGGCGGTCACGGTCTGCTGCGGGCGCGCGATCGTCGCAGTCGGTTTGAAGGCGACGCGAAAGATGATGTTTTCGCCGTTGCTGATCCCGCCCTGGACGCCGCCGGAGCGATTGGTTGCCGTTCGCACTTTGCCTGCGCGAATCTCGAACGCGTCGTTATGCTCCGAGCCTTTCATTTTCGCGGCGGCAAATCCGGAACCGATCTCAAAGCCTTTCGTCGCCGGCAGGCTGAGCATCGCCTTCGCGAGATCGGCCTCGAGTTTGTCGAACACCGGCTCACCGAGCCCGCCGGGCGCGCCGCGGATGACGCATTCGATGGTTCCGCCTAACGAGTCGCCCTCCTCGCGCGCCCGCTCGATTGCCTGGATCATCTTTTCCGCCGCCGCGCGATCGGGACAGCGCACCGCCGTCGCCTCGATCTCTTCCCGGCGCACCCGGTCGGGATCAATCGAGGCGCTGGTTTGATAAACGTGACTCACGTATGTCAGCACCTCCAGCTCCGGGAAAAAATGATGCAGCACCTGGCGGGCAACGGCGCCGCCCGCGACCCGGCCGATGGTTTCGCGGGCGGAGGCGCGGCCGCCGCCCTGCCAATTGCGAATGCCGTACTTCGCCTCATAGGTGAAATCGGCATGCGAAGGGCGGAAGGTTTCTTTCATTTCCCGGTAAGCTTCGGGCCGCGCGTCGCGGTTGCGGACCAGAATTGCGATCGGCGTGCCTAAGGTTTTGCCCTCGAAGACGCCGGAGAGAATTTCGCACTGGTCGGGTTCGTCGCGCGCCGAGACAATTTTGCTCTGACCGGGCCGGCGTCGGTCGAGCTCGCGCTGGATATCGCTTTCGCCTAACGAGACCCGCGGAGGACAGCCGTCAATCACGACTCCGATTCCGCCGCCGTGCGATTCGCCGAAGGTGGTGATGCGAAAGAGCTGGCCGAAACTGCTGCCCATCGCGCGCAGTTTAGCGGGCGCGGAGAATGATCACAAACGCCAGCCTTAGAACTGGAAGTAGATGAAGTCGGAGGTCGTCAGGCTGCGCAAGGTCAGAATGCCCATGAAGATGGCGATCCCGACCACGGTCTCGAACACCAGCCGGCCGCGCTCGGGCAGTTGAAAGTCAAGATTCCAGCGCGGGAAAATCCCGGTGCAAAGGAGATGGATCGCGAGCGGGAGCGAATAGATGCAGACGAGGAAGGCGAAATAAATTCCGATCGCCCAGTCGCGTCGTCCCGCCGCAAAGGGTGAGAGGGTGAAATCGTGCAGGAGCTGGGCGGTGTCGCGTTCGCGGAACATGAGCCAGCCGATACAGGCGAGGATGAAGGTGGCAACCACCTTGAGCAGCCACGGCATTTGTTGTTTCCAGCCGAGCGCGGTCCAGCCGCGTTCGACGAGGAGGAGAAATCCCCAGTAAAAACCCCAGATGACAAAGTTCCAGGAAGCGCCGTGCCAGAGGCCGCTGATCGCAAAAGTAGCGACGAGATTGAAAGAATTGCGCGAAGGACTACAGCGGCTCCCGCCTAACGGAATGTAAAGATAATCGCGCATCCAGGTGGAGAGCGAGATGTGCCAGCGCCGCCAGAAATCGGCCGGCGAGGTCGCGATGTAGGGATGGAGGAAGTTCCGCATCAGCTCGATGCCTAACAATCGGGCGGTGCCGCGCGCGATGTCGGTGTAAGCCGAGAAATCGGCATAAATCTGGACCGTGAAGGCGAGCACGCCGGCCCAGAGCACGGGAAAGGTGGGGGCGGAGAGGGCGAAGATTTTGTTCGCGATGATCGCGAGGTTGTCGGCGATCACGACTTTTTTGAAAAAGCCCCAGAGCATAAGCCCCAGGGCGCTGCGCCAGAGTTCCGGGTTGAAATAACGCGGGCTGGAATACTGCGGGAGCATGTGAGCCGCGCGTTCGATCGGCCCGGCGACGAGCTGGGGGAAAAAGGTCACATAAAGTGCGTATTTGAGCAGGCTGCGCTCGGCCGGCACGCGCTGGCGGTAGACATCCACGACGTAGCCGATGGATTGGAAAGTGTAGAAGGAAATTCCCACCGGGAGCGCAAGCCTGAGCGCGACGTGCACCGGACGCGCGCCGAACTGCGCGAGCAGGGTGTCGAGGTTATCGAGAAAGAAATTCGCATACTTGAAGGTGCCGAGGAGCGTGAGGCTGCCGCAGATGCTGATGAGCAGAAAAACGCGTCGCCGGTGGGGCCAGCGTTCCATCGCAAGCGCGCAGCTCCAATCCACCAGAGTGGAACCCCAGAGCGGATAAAGAAACCAGGTGTGTTCCCAGCCGTAGAAAACGTAGCCGGCAATCACGAGCAAGACGTTTTGCCAGCGCAATGAAACCGACCAGTAAAGGGCGAGAACAATGAGCAGGAAAACGATGTAGGTGAGGGAATGGAAAATCATCGCGCTTCTCCCTGTAGCCGGGGGCGTTGACCCCGGCCCTCCAGTTGTAGCCGGGGGCGTTGACCCCGGCCATCCAGTTGTAGCCGGGGGCGTTGACCCCGGCCCTCCAAGAGCGGACGAAGCTCATCCGCATAAATCTTCGTCGCGCGTTCCTTCGCCCACGGTCCGATGTGGTCGTCGTCGGGCCGCAGATACATGTCGGGCGTGAAGCGCTGATTCGCGGTTGTATCAATGAAGGCGCAGCCCTGCGCTTCAATCCATGACCGCAATTCCCCGACATAGGCGCGCAGCTCCGCGCTTTCTTCGAAAACATTGTCCGGCCCGGGATTCGGACGCACTCGCACGAAACAGAGCGGAATCCCGGCATCTCGTGCAGTCGCGACGATATGCGGGAGGAAGTTTTCCCGCGGATCGGCGCTGAAGACTAACGAGCGCGCCGCGACCGCTTCCGGGGTTTGCGGGAGCGTCTCCTGGCGGAGTCGCGCCACGTCGAAGATCTCGTTCACCCGGCGCGGCAGCCCCTTGATCTTTGGTCCGGCTAACGACTCGAGGCGGAAGGCGAACCGGCTGAGTCTTTCCTGATAATGATGGCGCCGGTCGTTGAGCGGATAGAGCCGGTTCGCGATTCGTTGCAGCGGGGTGCGGCGCGCCGATTCGTCGCCGAGCACTTCGTGAAAGACGGGGTCGTCGCCGTGCATGAGCGATTCGAGGAAAGCGCGATAGGTCGCGGTGGTGCGGAAAGCGGCGTTGGTCAGGAGGTCGTAGTTAAAAAAGATGCAAACCCAACGCGGCTTCACGCCCGAGGCGACGACATAGTTTTTCAAACTCAAATACCACGCGGCCGAGGCCGCGCCGCCGCGCCAGATCATCTCGACCCTGCCGTCGCCGAGCTCCTTTTCGAGCAGCGGCGGATCGATGGCGGCGTGGACTAACGAATCGCCGATGAGCACGATTGCGGGTCGCTCCGCCTGCAAGCGCTCGAGCGGCTTGGGATTGAAGGGTCGTTTCTGCGGCAGCCAGTGGTTCAGGAGGAGCGGGACGAGCAGGACGGCGAGGATATAGATCAGGAGCTGCGCGAGATGCCGCGATTTCATTTCAGCCTAACGAGGAAGCCGAAGCAAGGCTTCGCTCCCGGTGCGATCGCGGCGATTGCTAAGATTGAGCGAACCGCCGTGCGCTTCCGCGATCTGGCGGCTAAGGGGCAACCCAATCCCGGAGCCGCCCGGCTTGGTCGTAAAGAAAGGGACGAAAAGGTTGCTCGGATTCATGATCCCGGGACCTTCGTCCCGGACAAAAATCTCCGCGCATTCCCGGGCCGCGCGCCAGCCGGCCACGACCGCGCCCCCGGTTTCGAGTGAAGCATCGACCGCGTTATGCAGAATGTTGATCAGGAGCTGTTCGATCTGCGCCGCATCGGCCGAGATCGTGACCTCGGGACCTTCCACCAGCCGGACCGGAAGCCGGGTTTCCAACTCGACCACTCGCCTGAGGAGCGGTCCGAGCGCGACCGGCTCCTTTTGCGGCGGCGGCAGGCGGGCGAGGCGGGCGTAGGCGTGCATGAAGCGGCTGAGCGATTCGGCGCGCGTCGCGATGATGTTCAACCCGCTGCGTGCATCCTCGCGCCAGTCAAGCGGCGGCGGATCGCGCTTGAGCAGGGTTTCGAGACTGCCCGCAATTGATTTAATGGGCGCGAGCGAATTGTTCATCTCATGTCCGAGCACGCGGACCAGTCGTTGCCAGGCGATGCGTTCCTCCTCGCGCAGGGTGCGGCTGAGATCAGTCAGGACGAGCAGCTCGTGGGGCAAACCGTGTTCGCGAAAATGGCTTCGCCGCACCCCCCAGCGGCCGGTCGCGCCAGGAAAACTCAGCGTCAGGGGCTGGTCCTGGTTCGCGTCGAGACAAACCGCGAGTCCCAGGTCGCTCGCCCGTTTGCCTAACAATTTGTCGATCGGCTGGCGGAGAAGATTTTCGCCCGCGCGATTGACGAGGCGGAGGCGGCGGTCGGGATCGAAAGTAAAAACCGCGACCTCGATTTCCGCCATGATAGTACGAAGGAGGGCGGTCGCTTCGAATGCGCCGAGCCGCTGGACGCGCAAGGTTTCGCCGAGCTGATTGATCTCGAGCAGCACTTCGCCGAGCGCGTCGTCCGTCCGCGCGCCGCGAGCGCGAATCGAATAATCACCTTCGCGCAGGGCAGCGAGAAGATTGCTCATCGTCTGGAGGGGACGCACGATGTGCTCGCGCGTGCTGGCGATGAAGCCGAGCGCGCACACGCCCATGACGAGCACAAGGGTCCAGATGAGTTTTGCGCTGTAGTCACCGGTCAAAAGCAGAACGAGGGCGATCAGGATCGCGGGCACGACGGCGCCGAGAGTAAGCCAGGTAAGGCGGTTTTCGTGTGAAAGCCGCCGGTGGTGACGGGAATGGGCTGGCTGGCGCACGGGTCGAGCTTGCTAAATTGATTGAAGAGATCGTGAATCGTGAATGGCGAATCGTGAATCGTGAATCGAATCCGCTGTAACGATGCAACGATTCACGACGTAACGTGCCCGTTCGTCATTCCTCATCACAGCCCATAATGCTGGAGCCGGCGATAAAACGCGCTCCGGCTCAGGCCTAACGACTCCGCGGCCTTGCGCGCGTTGCCGTCGTGACGGGCGAGCGCCTTCTTGATCAGGAACGCTTCCACTTCCTCGAGACTCATCTCTTCGAGACGCGGGGAGCCGTCTGCGATCGTCGTTAGGCCGAGGTCCTTCGCCTTGATCTGCGCACCCTGCGACATGAGGACCGCGCGCTCGATGACGTGATCGAGCTCGCGCACGTTGCCGGGCCACTCGTGGCGCATGAGCGCTTCGTGCGCGCCGGGCTCAAATCCGCCCAGCTGTTTTCGATAACGCTCGGCGTGCTGGCGGAGGAAATGCGCGGCGAGCGGCGCAATGTCTTCCCGTCGCTCGCGCAAGGGCGGGAGCGCGATCTCGATCGTGTTGAGACGAAAGAGCAGATCCTGGCGGAATCGGCCGGCCGCGACTTCGTCGTGCAGGTTGGAGTTGGTGGCGGAAATGATCCGCACGTTCGCGTGCAGGGTGCGCGAAGAACCGACTCGCTCGAACTCGCCCGTCTCAATCACCCGCAGCAGTTTTGCCTGCTGACTCATGGGCAGATTCGCAATTTCATCGAGGAACAAGGTGCTCTCATCCGCCAGTTCGAAACGGCCGGCGCGATCCGTCTTCGCGTCGGTGAAAGCGCCTTTGACGTGACCGAAAAGCTCGCTCTCGAACACGCCTTCGGACAAACCACCCATGTTGACCGTGATCATCAATTTGCTCGCGCGCGGCGAGAGCAAATGCACCGCCTGCGCGACCAAACCTTTGCCGGTGCCGTTCTCGCCGGTGATGAGAATGTTCGCGTCCGATGGCGCGACGCGCGAGATCAGCTCCATCACCGGACGCATCCGCGCTGATTCGGAGATGATGTTCGGCATCTTCGCGCGCAGAAGTTCGTTCTTGGCTTCAAGCTGCTGGGTTTTGCGGAGCGCATTGCCGAGCGCGATCTGGGTGCGGACGATCGCGAGGAGCCGGTCGTTATCCCACGGCTTGGTAACGAAATCGCGCGCCCCGAGTTTCATCGCCTCAACCGCGAGGTCGACCGTCGCCCAGGCGGTCATGACGACGATCGGGAGCGTCTCGTCGATCGCCTGCACGCGCGGAATAATTTCGAGACCTTCCTGGCCCGAAGTGGTGTCGCGGGTGTAGTTCAAATCCATCATGAGGAGCGCGTAGCTGCGCTTCTCGAGCGAATTCATCATTGCGCCTAACGAGGTCACGGCGTCGGTCTGGTAACCTTCGCCCTTGAGCAGAATCCGGAGCGCCTCAAGCACATCGGGCTGGTCGTCGACGATCAGAATCCGGTTCACCGCTTAACGATGAACCGCATTTCCGGGGCGGCGTCAATTCGCCGGCAACGTTAGAGCGGCCGATAACCGAGCCGGCTACTTCGCGAGCACGGCCTGGACTTTTTGGGCGAGGCTTTGTCGGGTAAAGGGCTTTGGAAGGAACTCGATCGAGAGCGAATCAGCGGTGTCATTGTCGAGCAGGGCATCGTTGCCGGAAGTGAGAATCACCCGGACACGCGGGTTGCTCCGGCCCAAGCGGGCGAGAAGTTCGCGGCCGTTCATTCGCGGCATGTTGAGATCGGTCAGGACGAGATCGATCTCGCGTTCGCATTCGCTGATGATCCGCTCCGCGGCTTCGCCGTTGTCGGCGGTCAAGACTTCATAGCCGAGGTCGCGCAGGAGAAGGGCGATGATTTCGCCCACGGCCGGTTCGTCTTCAACCACGAGCAGCGTCCCATGGCCGGGAGCACTCGTCGTCTCTCCCGCGGGACTCAGGACCGGCGCGGCTTCGGCGACCCGCGGGAGACGCAGGGTGAAGGTAGTCCCGCGTGCCGGCGCAGTCGTGAAATCGAGTTTTCCGTGATTTTGCTCGGCGATCGTGACACAGGTCGCAAGCCCGAGACCAGTGCCCTGGCCGGGACGCTTGGTTGTGAAAAATGGCTCGAACATTCGGCGCTGCACCTGAGGCGGAATCCCGGTGCCTTCATCGGTGACGGAGAGCTCGACCCAGCCGGCGATCTCTCCATTCGGATGGGCGGAAAGTTTTGTATTTTCCGCGCGGCGCAGGGCAATTGTAATGCAACCACCAGTCGGCATGGCATCGCGCGCGTTCACTACCAGGTTGAGGAGCAATTGCTCGATCTGGCTCGGGTCAGCGCGAACTGCGCCGACATCGCGCTCGATCACGGTGCGCAGGCTGATGGTGTCGCCGATGACGCGCCGGAGCATGCCTTCGACGCGCCGGATCACCTCCTCGAGAGAAATGATTTTGGCTTCGTTAGGGTGAAGCCGGGCGAAGCCGAGCAGTTGCTTGCTTAGAGTCGCAGCGCGCTCGGCCGCCTGCATGATCTCAGAAGCGTATTCTCGCGCGTCGGCGCTGCCATCGCTGCGCAGGAGAGTGGCGTAACCCATGATGGCGGTGAGGACGTTGTTGAAATCGTGGGCGACGCCGCTGGCGATGTTGCCGATGATTTCCATCTTCTGCGCCTGGAGCAACTGCGCCTGCGTATTCTTGAGGGTGGCGGCGGTCTGCTGATGTTGGGCGCTTTCTTTTTCCAGATCGTGATGGAGCTGATCGGCGGCTCGGGCCTGAGCAGTGATATCGGTGGAAATGCCACAAAGCGCGTACGGTTCGCCTTTCTCGTCGAGGAGCGGGACCTTGTTGGAGAGCAGAATGAGAAGCCGGCCGCGATGGATCACCTGTTCTTCGAAGCTGCGGGGCTGCCGCAGCTGCAAGACCTCGCGATCGTGCGTTGCAATCTCGTCGGCGATTTCTTGCCGGTAAAAATCGTGCGAGGTTTTGCCGATAATCTGCGCGGCCGGTCGTCCGAGGTTTTCCTCCAACTGACGATTGACAAGGATGAAGCGGCCTTCGAGGTCCTTGACATAAACCAACGCCGTCGTGTGATCGATGATGGCGCGCAATTGCGCTTCGCTCCGGCGCAATTTCTCGCTGCGGCGGGCCATGATCTCACTGGTTAATTTCAACTCGCTCTCGGCGACGCCGATCTCATCTCTTGCTGAAGCCAGAGAAAGGAGCGGTGATTCCAGCCGGAGGGCGCGGGCGTTTAGTCGCAACTGTTCCATCCGGCGTGCAATCGACCCGCCAAA
Source organism: Chthoniobacterales bacterium (assembly GCA_036825615.1). Lineage (GTDB taxonomy): Bacteria > Verrucomicrobiota > Verrucomicrobiia > Chthoniobacterales > UBA10450 > JAICXG01. The sequence continues at coordinate 85,086 of DAISXY010000011.1, read as the reverse complement.
GAGCAAAGTCGCGGCGATTCCACCGCTGACGCCAAGGATCAGGGTGCCGAAACCCGCGAGGAGCGACTGCGAACGGGCAGTCTGCAAACGGCCCTGCCGAAAATTGAGGAGTTGGCGTTCTTCTTCATTCATGTCGTCCAGCATGGCCCGAAGCGGTTCCATGGCGCGACGAGCCCGCTCGAGTTGCGGCTTGGCCGGAGGAAGGGGAATGCGCTGGGAGGCTTCGATCAGGGCCGTCATTGCGGCCAATTTGTCATCCAGCAATTTACGCAAGGGTGCGATGCGTGCCTGCTGACCCGGGTTATCGCGGGTCAACTTCTCCAGTTGATGCAGTTGATTCCTGGCGTCGAGCCGCGCCTGCTCAAAGGGAGGAAGCAAGTTGCTCTCGCGCGTTATGGCGTAACCGCGCGCGTTGCTCTCGGCTGCGAGCAGGTCGTTGAGCATGGCCTCGAGCTTTTGCCGCACCTGAATGGTGTGATCTACCCAGGCGCTCGCGTTCTGTTCGCGCACCGCCATGGTCCAAAGAAGGACGAGCCCGGCAATCAAGGCGAGGATGGGCAGGCCGACCACCGCCATCCCCTTGAGCCGCAAGGGAAGATCCAACCACTTCTGTTGCAATGGGCGCAGGAAAATCGACCTCATGCGCAATCAGCCGGCTCGGCACGGAAGGCGAGCGCACTCGGGAGAGAGCTCATGAAGAGGAAAAAAGCACCAAGCCTGCCACGAGACCGGTTTTTTCTCTTTAACTCGCCCACTCAGAGCGCGTTGAAATGCATCGGCACCCGCAGCTTGGCTTTGACCGGCCGGCCATTCTTCATTGCCGGAGCAAATTTCCACTTCGAGATCGCCACCATCGCCTCGTAGGCAAAAGCGGGACTGGTCGCACTTTCAATCTCGAACTCGGTCGGTTTGCCATTCGCGTCGATCGTCGCGATGATGCTGACGAAACCTCGGACGCGATTCTCGCCTTCCGGCTCCGGATACTCCGGGCGGTTTCCCTCCAGCACGCACGGCGGCACATCGAAATTTTCCGATTCCTTGTGAACGACCGAAGTCATCGGCTTGAGTGGAGTGCGGGCGCGGTCCTCGTAATCGGGGTGGGCGCAGCCGGCAAAGAGGAGCGCGGCGAACACGAGAATTCTGCTTCGGCTGAGGGGAAGGAAATTCCCAACCATCATCGCATCTGTCTCCTGTGAAATAACGTCAGCCTGATTTCCCTGCAACCCTAATTCAGAGCAGAGCAGCGCGAACGGACTTTGCTCCGACAATTTGCGCTCTGGAGCGCTGATTTCGCGATTGTGATTCCGAGCGTTGTCGACGAAAAGAGCACCGCGGCGCGGCCATGGATCTGCACACTCTGCACCTCATCATTGTTTTTGCGCTCGTGGTGGGGACGTTTGTCGCCTTCATCCGCGAATGGGTTTCGCCCGATCTCGTCTCCCTGAGCGCGTTCGCCATCCTGCTTCTCACCGGCACGGTCGGAGCCGAGGAGGCACTGAAGGTTTTCAGCAACAGCGCGCCGATCACGATCGGGGCCATGTTTGTTCTCAGCGCCGCCCTGGAACGCACCGGCGCGATTGACGCGCTTGCTGGAACCTTCCTGCGTCTCGCCGGAACGAGCGAACTGCGCGCCCTGCTCACACTTGGTGCGCTCACGATTCCGCTCTCCGCCTTTATCAACAATACGCCGGTGGTGGTTGTGTTCATGCCGGTGGTGCTCGCCCTCGCCCGCAATACCGACTTGAAAGCTTCGCGCCTGCTCATCCCGCTCTCGTACTTCTCGATTCTGGGCGGCACCTGCACTCTTATCGGCACTTCCACCAACCTGCTTGTCGATGGAATCACGAGGCAGCACGGGCTGCGGCCGTTTGGGGTCTTCGAAATTACTCCGCTCGGCATCATCTACGCGGCAATCGGCGCCACCTACCTTTTCCTCGTCGGGCGCAAGTTGCTCCCGAAACGCGAGACCCTCGCCGCCCTGATCGGCAGTGGGATGGCGCGGCAGTTTCTTCTCCAGGCGGTGATCAGTCGTGATTCACCGCTCGTGGGCAAGACGTTGACGGAAACGCCGCTCGTCAGGCTGCGCAACGCGCGCATCATCGATGTGACGCGACGGGGCGAAAGACTGGAGACGCCGCTCAACCAGCTCCGCTTCGCGCCGGGGGATCAGTTGCTTTTGGAAAGCCCGGTCGCCGGGGTGAAGAGCATTCGGGAAATGCCCGGGGTAATCTTTCGCTCCGAGGCTGACCTGGAGGAAAGCGAATCAGCGCCGCGTGAGGCCGTGTTGATGGAAGGAATCATCGGCAGCCGCTCGACCTTTGTCGGGAAGACGCTGCGGGAAATGAACTTCCGTCAACGCTACGGGGTGCTCATCCTCGCTGTCCACCGCCAGGGCGAAAATCTGCGGAAGAATTTCGAAGACGTGCGCCTCGCTTTTGGCGACACCCTGCTCGTGCAGGGACCGGCGGAAGGAATCCACCGGCTCATGCAGGAGCGCGATTTTCTCAATCTCACCGAACCGAAACAGCGCGCCTATCGCCCGCATCGGGCACCGATCGCGATCGCGGCCATCGTGGTGGTGATGATCCTCGCTTCATTTGAAGTTCTGCCGATTGCCGCGATCGCGCTCGTGGCCGCGATCGTGGTGGTGGTGGCGAAATGTCTTGATGTCGAGGAAGCCTACGAATCGGTCGAGTGGAACCTGCTCTTCATCATCTTTGGCATGCTCGCGCTTGGTCACGCCATGGAAACAACGGGCGCGGCGCACCTGCTCGCAAGCGCCGTTACCGGGGCGGTCGGCCATTTCGGTCCGGTCGCAACCCTCTCCGCCACTTATTTTCTCGCCATGCTCCTGACCGAGTTTATCGGCAACAATGCAGTCGCCGTCCTCCTGACGCCGCTCACTTTCGAAATCGCGGCGTCGTTAGGCTTGGACGCCCGCCCTTTTGCTGTCGCCGTCATGTTCGGAAGCAGCGCCAGCTTCGCCACCCCGATCGGTTACCAGACCAACACCTATGTCTTTGGCGCGGGCGGCTACCGGTTTGTTGATTTTCCACGTGTTGGTGTGCCGCTGAATCTGATTCTCTGGCTCGCGGCCACTCTGCTTATCCCCTATTTCTGGCCCTTTACCCCCAGACCTTGAGGCCGGGGCGCTTGACGATTCGGCCCGGAAGTGTTGCGTTGCGAATGCCGCCGTCCAAGCTGCTCGGCTCTGCCTTTTTGTCATGACCAACTCGCCTGCTTCGCCTGATAAACCACCGGCCATCCTCTCTCTCATCGGCAACACACCGCTGCTCGAGGTCACTCGCATGGACACCGGCCCTTGTCAGCTTTTCCTCAAGTTGGAAAACCAAAACCCGACCGGATCGATCAAGGACCGGATCGCGCTCTCGATGGTGGAAGCGGCGGAGCGTGAAGGGAAGTTGAAACCGGGCGGCACGATCATCGAAGCGACCGCCGGCAACACCGGACTCGGACTCGCGCTCGTGGCGGCCGCAAAAGGGTACCGCATCATCCTCGTTATCCCCGACAAGATGTCGCAGGAAAAAATCGCGCATGTCCGCGCCCTCGGGGCGGAGGTCCGCCTGACGAGAAGCGATGTCACCCGCGGCCACCCGGAGTATTACCAGGACGTAGCCGCGCGCCTGACGCAGGAGATACCCGGCGCGTTTTACGTCAACCAATTTGGCAATCCCGCCAACCCGCTCGCGCACGAAACCACCACCGGCCCCGAAATCTGGTCGCAAATGAACCACGATGTGGATGCGGTGGTTGTCGGCGTCGGCTCCGGCGGGACTCTCACCGGGCTGGGGCGTTTCTTTAAAAGAGTCCAGCCTGAGCTCGAGATGATCCTGGCCGATCCGACCGGCTCGATTCTTTACGAATGGGTCAAGCTGGGAAAGCTGGTGCAGGCTGGAAGCTGGACGGTCGAAGGCATCGGCGAAGATTTTGTCCCCGACATCGCGGACATGTCGCTCGTGCGCGATGCCTTCGAGATTGATGACATCGAAAGCTTCGCGGTCGCGCGTGAGCTATTGCGCAAGGAAGGAATTCTGGGTGGTTCCTCCACTGGCACGTTGCTCGCGGGCGCGCTCCGTTACTGCCGCCAGCAGACACAGCCAAAGCGCGTCGTGACCTTGGTCTGCGACACGGGCAACAAATACCTCTCCAAGATGTACAACGATTTCTGGATGGCCGAGCAGGGTTTTGTCGAGCGCCCGAGCCACGGCGACCTGAGCGATCTCATATCCCACCGCGCCGAAAAGGGCGAAGTCATCACCGTCGGGCCCGACGACACACTCCTCACCGCCTTCAAGCGCATGCGCAGCAGCGAAGTTTCACAATTGCCGGTCTTGAACGGCGCCGGCCGCGCCGTCGGCATCATCGACGAATCCGACCTGCTCGTGAAAGTGACGCGCGACCCGGCGAAGTTTAACGACCTTGTCAAAACCGCCATGACCGATCGGCTCGAGACCCTCTCGCCGGCGGCAAACATCGCCGATTTGTTAGGCGTGTTCGATCGCGGCCGGGTCGCGATTGTGATGCAGGGAGACAAATTCCTCGGCCTGATCACCCGGGTCGACCTCCTCTCCTATCTCCGGCTCCACATGCCGAAGTAATCGCACTCCAATCAACCGCTCCTATTTCGATGAAATACGCGCGATCTGCGGCTAGGGTCGTCGCCAGATGAAGAAGAAGCAGCATCTCGCCACTCGCGTCATTCACGCCGGCCAGTCGCCCGATCCTTCCACCGGCGCGGTCATGACTCCGATCTACGCCACTTCCACCTACGTCCAGGAAAGCCCGGGGCGGCACAAAGGTTTCGATTACGCGCGCTCGATCAATCCGACCCGGCTCGCCTACGAACGCTGCGTCGCCGATCTGGAAAGCGGCGCCCGCGGCTGGGCCTTTGCCTCCGGCCTGGCGGCGATGTCGACCGCGCTCGAGACGATCGACAGCGGCTCGCACGTGCTCGTAAGCGACGATCTTTACGGCGGCACCTACCGCCTTTTCGAAAAGGTGCGACGTCGTTCGGCCAATCTCGATTTCACTTTCATCGACATGAGTGACCCGGCGAAAATCGAAGCGAGCTTCAAACCCAACACGCGCATGGTCTGGGTCGAGACCCCGAGCAATCCTTTGCTCAAGCTGATTGATCTTCGCGCCGTCGCGCAGCTCGCGCGCAAACACAATGCGATCTCGGTTTCCGATAACACCTTTGCGAGCCCGTGGATTCAACGGCCGATCGAATTCGGGTTCGACCTCGTGATTCACTCCGCGACCAAATATCTGAACGGCCACTCCGACATGGTCGGCGGTGTCGCGGTCGCGGCCGAGAACGGGCCGCTCGCGGACAGCATGCAATTTTTGCAAAACTCGGTCGGCGCGATTGCCGGACCCTTCGATAGTTTCCTCGCGATGCGCGGGCTGAAGACGCTCGCCCTGCGGATGGAACGCCATTGTGAGAACGCGCTCGAGCTGGCCCGGTGGCTGGAGAAAGAGCCGAAGGTGCGCGAGGTAAAGTATCCCGGCCTAACGAATCATCCGCAACACGAACTGGCGCGGCGCCAGATGGACGGAAAATTCGGCGGCATGGTCACGATCATCCTCGAGACCGACCTCGCCGGGACCCGCCGCTTCCTCGAAAACACCCACCTCTTCTCGCTCGCCGAGAGCCTCGGCGGGGTCGAGAGCCTGGTGAATTATCCCCCGATCATGACCCACGGTGCGATCCCGGAGGAAACGAGAATTGCGCTCGGGATTACCGAATCGCTCGTCAGGCTCTCGGTCGGGGTCGAGGATGTGGAAGATCTGCGCGACGACCTCAAAAACGCGCTCGCCGCGGTCTGAGGCTCTCGCGACCTCCGCTCTTTCTCCTGCTCCTGCTCCTGCTGGTAATCATGCTCGTGATCGTAAACCTCCTCTTTCCAGGAAACCTCCACTTACGAGCACGATTAGGAGCAGGAGCAGGATGATCGAAGCAGCTGCTTCGCGCCAGAACGAGCGTCTTTTCGCCCAAAGGAGCGATTCTGCTTTATAGTCGAAGGACTGCCGCATCATCGCGGCAATGAAATCCTCATCTTGCCAGTTCAGACAACCCCCGCCCGTCCTGGGCGGAGCGCAGCGGAGTCGAAGGATCCCGCAACGTTCCAGCTTGCGGTCGCTCTCGCCCTCCCGGCAATGATCCTGGCGGTAGTTTTGTGGTCGCGCGCTCAGGTAAAGCTGACGAAAATATAATCCGTCCGGGCCGGAAAAAGCTTTACCAAGGCGGTTCTTTTTGCTGCCATGCCCGGGCGTTGCCGCGTTACTCCGCCACCAAGCCATGTCCTTTCTCCGGCCCCAACCGGCCGGCCTAAGGCCAGCACGCTTCCCGGAGCCGCAGCAACTCAAACCAAACCAAAAATGAAATCGAATAGCCACACACACACACACACACACACACCTTCTTCGGGTGTGCGTTTTATCGGCCGTCCTGCTTCTGAGCAATGAATGGTGTCACGCCCAGAACTGTCCGGGTAACGACGGGGTTACAATCAATCCTGCCTCTGAGGAGACACTTGATCCTGCGTATCAGCCCTATCCAAGTCCCTCTCCGGCGATCTTGAAGCGCTATCGCTTCGTGCCACCCGGCACCTGGCCACAGAACAAGAAGTTCCCGACGGTGCTGATGGTTCCGCCCAACATCTTCAAAAACGATATGGTCATCGACAGCGGGGAACCGAACGAGCGGCATGCGAGCTACAGCCTCCAGTTCGCGGGTTTCCTCGTCTTTCAGGTGGAGACGCGCCTTGCGCCTCCGGGGACCCTGGATGGTCAGTCGGATACAGACAAAGGATACGCGCCTGAGCAAACCGACGACCTCAAACGGCAGATTCTGGCCGCGATCAACGACCCTCAGTGCAATGGCGAAATCTTTCTCGTGGGAGGCTCGGCCGGTGGCACTCTCGCTCTTTGGGTCGCGCTGGATGCTGCCAGCACCGTCAGCGGCTGGGATGAAACCGCGCGAGCACACATCAAAGCCGTTGTTAGCCTGTCCGGGCCCGCCCAATTCTGCGATTGGAGCAATCCCGGCAACATCCCTGACACCGCTCTCACGAACTTCGAAAATGACCTCGATAATTACGTCAATCTCCCGCCTCAGACGAATTGCGATCCCGATTGCGATTGGACTGGGAACTGCGCGTTAGATGAAGCGTCCCCCGCCTGGCTCGTGAGCCATGGGGCGACCAGTAACCCGCCCGCGTTTCTGCTCTATTCCACCACCGGCGACCATGTGCCCTACTCGCAATCAGCAGATATGCGAGACGCTCTGAGATCGCAATTTCCCAGCCTGCCCATCGACAGGTGGCTAATGACTTATGACTACGGGAGCACGCACGACCACGCATTTAAGTACTGGAACGCGATAAACAACGATCCCCTGAGCGATGGCCTGTGCGTCAGCGAAGAGGTGATCAACTTTTTACAGTCTCATGAAACCGCCACTCATTAGACTTAGATTTTTCGTTGCCGCTGCGCTGCTATTGCTGGCGGCGCACCGGCCTTCCCTCGGTGGTAGTGCCACTTGGAGCAGCAACCCATCGAGCGATGACTGGAACACCGCAACGAACTGGGTGCCTAACACCGTTCCCAACTCAACGACGGACATCGCGACATTCGATGCGTCCAACGTCACGAGTGTATTGGTCGATTTTGGTTCCAACATCAATGTTGATAGTATCGTCTTCAACAGTGGCGCACCAGCCTACACAATCACCCTTGATGTAAGCAACCTGAAGCCGAACGGTGTCGGATTCGTCAATAACTCAGGCTTGATGCAATCAGTGGTCATTCCCGAACAGGCTGACTTAGCTGGCGCGATGTTTTTCTACAACAGCGCCACTGCGGGCAACATGCTAAGTTATAGCACAGCTGGAGGGTTGATCGTGTTCTACAACTCTTCTTCTGCGGGCGCGGCGACTTTCGATCTGACAAGCGGGTCTTTGCAAGGCACTTTGGAGTTTTGGGATGATTCAACGGCAGGAGATGCGATCATCAACGCCAGCGCCAGCTCGGTCATTTCATTCTTCGACAGCTCGACTGGCGGAAACTCGACCCTGAACCTCAGCACGGCGGCATTCGTGACCTTTGCGGGCAGCAACAACGCGGAGCATATGACCTGCACCTGTATCGGTGGGGCCGGAGGGTTTTCTTCCCAGATGGATTTCGAGGGTTTTTCCAGCGCGGGCGAAGGCACCTTCACCACAATCGGGGGAAGCACGAGCGGCGAGCATGGCAGTTTCATCCTTTTCGACAACACGGCCACGGCAGACAATGCCACCTTTGTCATCAACGGCGCCATGGGCGCAGGACTGTCCACGACATCGTTGCTCTTCATCGACAACAGCACTGCCGCCAATGCGAACATCACCGCCAACGGCGGAGTGGGCAGCTCCCATGGTGGCATGATTTCCTTTCAAGACACAGCCAGTGGCGGCACAGCGAGCATCACCCTCAACGGCAATGCAAAGCTCGACATCACCACGCACAACACGCCGGGAGTAACGATCGGCTCGCTCACGGGTACCGGTTCAGTCCTGCTCAGGGCCAACACGCTCACGATCGGGAATAACAACCAGAGCACGACCTTCTCGGGCGTCATCCAGGAGAGCGGCGGAGTGACTAAGATTGGCACCGGCACACTGACCTTGAGTGGCGCCAACACCTATACGGGAGCAACCAGCGTGAGCGCGGGCGTCCTGAAGGTGGCGAATAAGACTGGCTCAGCCACCGGCACGGGAGCGGTCAATGTCACCGCCGGCACGCTCGGGGGCAAAGGCATCATCGCCGGCGTAACCACGATCGGGACCGGGAGCGGCAACGGCGCATTCCTTGCTCCGGCCGTCGGCACAAGCAAGCAGGCCACGCTTACGATCCAGAGCGCCCTTACCTTTAACTCCGATGCGACCTACACCTGCACCTTCCAAGCAAAGAAGAACAAGGCCAGGACCGACTTGGTTATCGCCAACGGAGTTACAGTTAATGGCGCAACCATAAACCTCCTCGGCCAAACCCAGGGCAACCTGAAACGCGGCCTGACTTTGACGTTGATCAGCAACACAAGTCCAAACCCGATCAGCGGTAGCTTCAGTAACCTGCCCGAGGGCGGTGTTGTCACAATCAACGGCAATAACTTCCAAGCCAGCTACTCTGGCGGCGACGGCAACGATCTCACCCTGACCGTGCAGTAGTTGTAGCCGGGGGCGATGACCCCGGCAGCACGTCGGACCTGTAAACGGGAGAGCCGGGGTCAACGCCCCCGGCTACAGAAGCCCCTTCCGGCAGTCGGCCGTAGCGAAATCAACCACAGATTACGCAGATTACACAGATAAGAGAAAGGGACGGCCGCTTTCCTCTGATCTGCGTTCACCGGCATAATCTGTGGGTCGATCACGCCAGGAGCACAAACAGACTGGCGCTGGAGCCGCTGCGCTCTGATTCTCTATTCGTTAGGCGCTTCCGCCGTCCCGCAATCGGGACAACCTAATCCCGCGTGCGACGCAAAACGCGAGTTGCCGAAAATTTCGCTCGCGGTGGAACCTGTAAGTCGGAGAACGACTTATGACTTCTTTTTGAGCTTGGCACGCCCATTGCAATAGCTCCCGGCGCAATCGGCAAAAATTCTTGAATCCAAAATTCGAGGCCGACGCATCCCAAAGGAAACAAAGCCATGAAAAAGATTATCCACATCGATCAAATCAATCGGCGGCATGAGTCCGACCCGCGCATGGTGCGCCAGAACCGGGCTTTTCCGCAAACCGACTACCACTATCAGAGCTGCAACTTGAACGGTCGCTGCGGCACGCCGGCGCAGTTCCGCGAGCCGGGTTTCTTCAAGATCAGCAACGATTACTTTGCCGAGGAAGCCACGCGTGGGTTCGCGGTTGACGCCGCGCTCTTCGCCGCCCTTATCGGCACCGCGCTTTTGCCGATCGTCAACAGCGTTCAGGCCGTCGCGACTCTCATCCACACTCTGGGCGTGCTTTAAGTGCAGGGATCGACCAACATGCAGCGGAGCTTCGAAGTGATCGGCGGCGGCAAAGAGCCCGCGCCCACGACGGGCTTTACACCAGTCACTTCGTCCATGGATGTCGCTCGACCTGACCTCGCCAGGAAAAAGCGGAAGCGCCGTTTGATCATCATCGGCGCTTCCGTGCTCGGATTTCTCGTGATCGCGATCGCGGTCTCGCGCTTGAAGCCGGCCGCGGTCAGCGTCGATCGCGCTTCGGTTTGGATCGACACGGTGAAGCGCGGCCCGATGCTGCGCCAGGTGCGCGGTCTCGGCACCCTCGTGCCCGAGGACATTCGCTGGATCGCCGCGAGCAAGGAAGGCCGGGTGGAAAAGATCATCATCCGGCCCGGCGCGCAGGTGAAACCTGATAGCGTGATTCTCGAGCTTTCGAGCCCCGACCTCGAACAGGCGGCGCGCGACGCCGAGCTGAAGGAGAAAGCGGCTGAAGCCGAGCTGACCACGCTGCGTGCAACCTTGCAGCGCGAGCTGCTCAACCAGGAATCCACCACCGCGCAGGTCCACTCCGAGTATCAGCAGGCGAAAATGGAGGCCGAGACCAATGACAACCTGCGCAAGAACGGCCTCATCGCGGAACTGGAATACAAGACCTCAATCATCAAGCGCGACGAGTTGGCGAACCGCGATGGAATCGAGCAGAAACGCCTCGAGTTTGCCCGCGACTCCATCGACCCGCAGCTCGCCTCGAAGCAAGCCGCGGTCGATCAACTCAAGGCTTCGGCCGAACTGGCGGCGCGCGAAGTTGAAAATCTTCATGTCAAAGCCGGCATGACTGGCGTGCTCCAGCAATTGCCGGTTGAAGTCGGTCAGCGCGTGATCGCGGGCACGAACCTCGCCCGGGTCGCCGACCCGACGAAACTCAAAGCCCAGGTCAAGATCGCGGAGACGCAGGCGAAAGATATTCAGATCAACCAGCCGGCCTCGATCGACACGCGCAACGGCGTCGTTGAAGGCCACGTCATCCGCGTCGATCCCGCGGTCGAGCAAGGGACAGTGACCGTCGACGTCGCGCTCGATGGTCCGCTTCCGAAAGGGGCTCGACCTGACCTGAGCGTTGACGGCACGATCGAGCTCGAGCGGCTCAATAATGTCCTTTACGTCGGTCGCCCGGCGTTTGCGCAGGATGGCGCCACGGTTGGCGTCTTTCGCCTGACGAAAAACGGCGAGGCCGTGCGCACGCCGGTGCACTTCGGCCGCAGCTCCGTCAACACGATCGAAATCCTGAGCGGCCTGAATGAAGGCGATCAGGTCATCCTTTCCGACACCAGCGCCTATGACTCGCACGATCGGATTCAGCTGAACTGAATGAATTTCTGAATGCTGATTTCTGATTTCTGATTTTTCGCAATGAACGCTAACGAACTTAAAGCCCGCACAAAGGAATTTGCGCTTCGTGTCATGCGTCTGGTTGACTCTTTGCCCGATTCGGTCAAAGGCCGCGCCATCGCGAATCAGCTCATGCGCAGCGGAACGAGCGTGGCGGCAAATTATCGCGCCGCCTGTCGTTCGAGATCTCGCGCTGAATTTGTTTCCAAGATCGGTGTTGTGGAGGAAGAAGCGGACGAAACCGCGCTTTGGCTCGAGCTCATCATCGCGGACAAGATACTTCCCGAAACAAAAGTCTCACCCCTCCTGAACGAAGCGAACGAGCTGGTCAAAATCATGGCCGCTTCATTCATCTCCGCTCGCAAGAACGGAACGCGAACCACCACTCCACAATCAGCCCGTAACGCAGCTCGCGAAGCGAGCGAGGCCGGGCTTTCAATCAGCATTCAGCATTCAGCAATATGAACAACGGCACTCTGATTCACCTCGACGGCGTCACGAAAGTTTTCCTGACCGACGAAGTCGAAACCCACGCGCTCTCGGGCATTCATCTCGACATTCGCCCCGGCGAATACGTCTCGATCGCCGGGCCCTCCGGGTGCGGAAAATCGACCTTGCTCTCGATCCTTGGCCTGCTCGACACACCCTCGGGTGGCAGTTATTCGCTCAAGGGCAGCGAGGTCGCGAACCTCTCCTTTCCCGAGCGCGCTCGGATTCGCAATCGCGAGATCGGGTTCATCTTCCAAAGCTTCAACCTGATCGGCGATCTCACAGTTTACGAGAACGTCGAGCTGCCGCTGACCTATCGCGGAATGCCCTCGAGCGAGCGCAAGGGTTTCGTCAATGAAGCGCTCGAGCGCGTCGGCATGGCCCATCGCGCGAAACATCTGCCGAGCCAGCTCTCGGGCGGTCAGCAGCAGCGGGTCGCGGTCGCGCGCGCGCTCGCCGGCAAACCGGCGATTCTTCTCGCCGACGAACCGACTGGCAACCTCGATTCGCGCAACGGCGAAGCGGTCATGGACCTGTTGAAGGAACTGCACGCCGGCGGCGCCACCATCTGCATGGTGACGCACGACCCGCGTTTCGCGCAGCACGCCGATCGCACAATCCACCTCTTCGACGGCCGGATTGTGGAAGACAAGATGGCGGCCTGACGGCCTGAGGAGGAACGCACGATGCGCCGAAGCGATCGCAACGCAGGTTCGATCAAGGCGCTGATCGTTCTCGCTCTCCTCGCCGCCAACATCGCGCTCGCCTTCCGTCATCCCGAGCGGAGCGCAGCGGAGTCGAGGGATCCCGTCGCATCAACCTCCGTCATCCCGAGCGGAGCGCAGCGGAGCCGAGGGATCCCGTGGCATCAACCTCCGTCATCCCGAGCGGAGCGCAGCGGAGTCGAGGGATCCCGTGGCATCAACGAGCCGCATTCGATTTCCTTCAACTTCGCCCAGCACGAGCAGCAGCAGCGCTTCACGGCCGATCGACGGGATCCCTCGACTGCGCTCGGGATGACCAAATTGCGATAACCCTATGTTCCAGGATCTCCGTCATTCACTCCGCCTGCTCGCGAAAAATCCACTCTTCGCCTTGGTCGGCATCGTCACGCTCGCGCTCGGGATTGGAGCGACAACCGCAGTCTTCACTCTGGTCAACGCACTCCTCATCAAGCCGCTCCCCTACCAGGACCCGTCGCGTCTCGTTCTGCTCTTCGAACATTTCCGCGCGCAAAACCTCGACGCCATTCCGGTTTCGCCGCCTGAGTTCCTCGAATACAAGGCGCAGCTCAAGAGTTTCGATAAACTCGCCGCCTTCGACACCGCGACCTTCAATCTCTCCGAAGGCGACCTGCCCGAGCGCGTCTTCGGCGCCAAGGTTTCGGCCGATCTTTTCCCATTGTTAGGCGTGGAGCCGATCCGCGGCCGCACTTTCCGTCCCGAAGAGAACGCCCAGGGTCGCGACGACGTTCTCGTCATCAGCGAACGGCTTTGGCGACGCAAGTTCGATCGAGATCCGCGCATCCTTGGAAGCAAACTGATCGCCGACGGCAAGCCGTTCACCATCGTCGGAATCATGCCGGCGAGCTTTGAGTTCCCGCTCCCGCTCTTCAATGTCACCGGTGCGCAGTTCGGCGAGCAGGCCGACATCTGGCAGCCACTCGGCTTTACCGACCAGGAAATGAAACGGCGCGGCTCGCGCAGTTACGGCGTTATCGGGCGGCTCGCGCCTAACGTTTCGCCGGCCCAGGCCCAGGCCGAGATCGAGACGGTCGTCCAGGGAATGCGCCAGCGTTACACGGATAATTATCCGAAAGGCGACAGCTTTGGCGCGACCATTTATCCGCTCAAGGAACAGGTCATCGGCCCGATCAAATCGCTTCTTCTGATTTTGTCAGGCGCGGTTGCGCTCGTCCTTCTCATCGCCTGCGCCAACCTCGCCACCATGATGCTCGCCCGTGCCACCGTGCGCGAACGCGAGATGGCGATCCGGGTCGCGGTCGGCGCGAGCCGTTGGCGTTTGCTTCGCCAAAGCCTGACGGAAAGCGTCGTCCTCGCCATCATCGGCGCAGCGGCCGGAACGCTCCTGGCGTTCTGGGCGATCGATCTCGTGAAATCGATCGGCACCCAGACCATCCCGCGGCTCAGCGAAGTGTATCTCGATCCGACCGTGCTTCTCGTCACCCTCGCGATCGCGGTCGGCGCCGGCCTGGCGTTCGGGATTGCTCCCGGTCTGGCGAGCGGCAAGCTCGACCTGAACGAATCACTCAAGGAAGGCGGCGAACGCGGCTCCAGTGCCGGCCGGCGTCATAACCGGCTCCGCAACACGCTCGTCATCGGCGAAGTCGCGCTCGCACTCGTCCTTCTCACCGGCGCGGGCTTGCTTCTCAAGAGCTTCGTCAGGCTGGGCCACGTCAATCCCGGCTTTAATCCCGATCACGTGCTGACCGCGGAGATTTCGCTCCCCAAACTGCGTTATCCCGACAAGCAATCGCAGATCAATTTCTTCAACGAGCTTGAGCGGCGAGTGAGCAATTTGCCCGGCGTAAAACAGGCCGGCTTCACCATCATCCTGCCCATGAGCGGAATGAACAGCGATTCCTCGTTCGAGATCGAAGGCCGCCCCATGGACGCGAGCCATCCCGGACCGGACGAAGAAGTCCGGCTCGTCTCGTCGAATTATTTTCGCACTCTCGACATGCCGCTGCTCAAGGGCCGGTATTTCAATTCGGGCGACAAGCTGGACGCGCCTCCTGTCACCATGATCAACCAGGCGCTCGCGCAAAAATATTGGCCTAACGAGAATGCAGTTGGAAAACGGATGCGCGTCCCGACGCGAGAGGGTCCGGTCTGGGCCACGATCGTCGGGATTGTCGGCGACATTCATCACCGCGGGCTCGATCAGCCGGTGAAACCCGAATGGTACGCTCCGATCACCCAGGCGCCTTATCCATCCATGATTCTCGCGGTTCGCAGCGTTCAGGATGCGTCGAGCCTGACGAGTGCGATCCGGCGCGAAGTGCAGGCGATCGATCCGGCCCAGCCGATCGCCCATGTCCGCACTCTCGAGGAAGTGATCGCCGACTCCATCGCGCCGCGCCGGCTCGCGGTTGTGCTCCTGACCGTTTTTGCCGGGCTCGCGCTCGTCCTCGCTTCCGTCGGCATCTACGGCGTGATGTCGTTTCTCGTCGTGCAACGAACGCACGAGATCGGCGTTCGGATGGCGCTCGGTGCGCAACGCGCTGATGTGCTCCGCCTCATCATTTCGCGCGCCGGACTCCTCATCGGCGCGGGCACGCTGATCGGATTGGTTGTCGCATTTCTCACCACTTCCCTGCTCCGTTCGGCCCTTTACGCCACCAGCGCCCTCGACCTGACGACTTTCCTTCTTGTCACCCTCACGCTCGCGCTCGTCGCTTTCCTCGCCAGCTACATTCCAGCGCGCCGCGCCACCCGCGCTGACCCGATGATCGCTCTTGGCCGAGGATAAATGGAGACGCTTTTTCAAGATATTCGCTTCGGGGTTCGTATGCTGGCCAAAGGCGGTGGCGTCACAATCCTCGCGCTGCTCGCCTTGGCCTTCGGGATTGGCGCAAACACCGCCATCTTCAGCGTCGTCAACACGGTGCTGTTGCGCCCCCTGCCTTACAAGGATTCAGAGCATCTGCTCACCCTCTCGATCGTTTTTGAGCAATTAGGTCCTGAGGGCAGCGCGCTCTCTCCCTCGGATTTCATCGATTTCCGTGCCCAGAACCGGACCTTCCAATTCGCCGCTTTCGAAGATGATTTGTTCAACTTCGCCGACGGCCAGACGCCCGAACAAATCCCAGGGGCGCTCGCGACTGCCGATCTTTTCTCCACCCTGGGTGTGCCGCCATTGCTCGGCCGTGGCTTCTTGCCTAACGAAGACAAACCAGGCGCGGAGCGAGTTGCGGTCCTGAGTGAAGGTTTTTGGCGGAGCCGCTTCAACGCTGATCCAAAAACAATCGGGCGCTCAATCACCCTCGACGGTCGCCTTTACACCATCGTGGGCGTGATGCCGGCGAGCTTTCAGTTTCCAAACCGAACCATGCAGGTGTGGGTAGCGCATCAAATCGAGCCGCCCGCACATCGCGGGCCTTATTATCTTCACGGTCTGGTTCGATTTTCCGGCACAATCGAGCAGGCGCGCGCCGAACTCGGGGCGATGGCAGCGCGAATCAAAGCCGCGACGCCCGGGCTTCCGCCAGATTACGGGTTCATCGCCACGCCGCTGGACGAGTGGCTGGTCGGCAAAGTGCAGCCGGCTTTGCTGGTGTTGTTAGGCGCGGTTGGTCTTTTGTTGCTGATCGCGTCGCTGAACGTGGCCAACCTTGTCCTCAGTCGAGCGGCGGCGCGTGAACGGGAAATCTCGATCCGCGCGGCACTGGGCGCGAGTCGCACCCGAATTGTCCGCCAGTTTTTGACCGAGAATCTGGTCCTGGCAGTTGCGGGCGGTGTGGCTGGATTGCTCCTGAGTTTTTGGGGGATCGATTTGCTGCGCGCCTTTGGGCCGCAGGATGTGCCCCGCTTGCAGGAGGTGACGGTCGATCGCTGGGTGCTTGGCTGGACCGCGCTGGTTTCGTTAGGGAGCGGAATTCTTTTTGGCATTGCTCCCGCCTGGCACGGGACGCGCATGAATCTCAACGATTCACTCAAGGAAACTGGGCGCGCCGCAACGGCTTCGGGCGCCGCAAATGGTCTTCGAAATCTGCTCGTTATTTCCGAAATCGCGATTGCCCTGATGCTTCTGATTGGGGCCGGTCTGCTGATTCGCAGTTTCGTGAGCCTCGCGCAAGTGCATCCCGGATTTGTTCCGCAACAAATCCTCACCATGGACGTGTCGCTCCCGCGCGCGAAATATCCGGAGCCGCCACAGGTCGCGAACTTCTACGACCGTCTCCTGCCCCGCGTCGCGGCCCTGCCGGGCGTAAGCTCGGCGGCGCTCACTTCCAGTTTGCCTCCGAACGGATTGCAAGTGAGCGACAATTTTCTGGCGGAAGGCCAGCCGCTGGTGGACGACTCGAAGGCGCCGATCGGGAGCGCACTTGCGACCACGCCCGGTTATTTCAAGACATTAGGCGTGCCGCTGCTTCAGGGGCGTGACTTTACCGAGCGCGACGGGACGAACTCGCCCCCGGTCGCGATCATCAACCAAACGCTCGCGCGCCAATTCTTTGGGAATACCAACCCGGTCGGGAAGCGGCTCAAGGAAGGCGGCATTGCTCGCAAGGGAAATCCGTGGAGGGAAATTGTTGGCGTTGTCGGCGACGTAAAATATGAGGGGCTCGGCACGCCAACTGCGCCGGCGTTTTATTGGCCATTCCGTCAAGGGCCGATGCGCAGCATGTCTCTGGTCCTGCGCACAACGCTCTCGCCCGCGAGCGCGGCTGCTTCTGTTCGCGCCGAGATGCGCAGGATCGATCCGGATATTCCGTTGGCCCACGTCAGGACGATCGAAAGCCTGATCGACGAATCGGTCGCTCAACCGCGGTTCCGCACCTTTCTCATCGGGGTGTTTTCCGCGGTGGCGGTGTTGCTCGCCTCAATCGGGATCTACGGGGTGGTGGCGTACTCGGTCGCGCTGCGTACGCACGAGATCGGCATTCGCATGGCGCTCGGCGCGCAGCATCGCGATGTGCTTGCACTGATCCTCAGGCAAGGGTTTTTGCTCGCGCTTATCGGGATTGGTCTGGGGTTGCTCGGCGCGTTCGGTCTTACGCGCCTGATGCGCAATCTTCTCTTCAGTGTTGCGCCGACTGATCCCATAACCTTCATCGGCGTTTCGCTCCTTCTCCTGTTCGTCGCATTATTCGCCACTTACCTGCCGGCCCGGCGCGCCGCCAAACTTAACCCGCTAACCGCTCTTGGGCGGACCTAGTTATGGAAACGTTGTGGCAGGATATGCGCTTCGGCGGCCGGATGCTCTTGAAGCACAAAGGTTTCACCGCGGTCGCGATCATCGCACTCGGGCTCGGCGTGGGCGCGAACACCGCCATCTTCAGTCTGGTCAACGGCGTGCTCCTGCGCCCGCTGTCGTTTCCCGAGGCGGAACGGATCGTCTATTTCGAGGGCCAGAATCCGTCGCAAGGAATCCTGGACAGTAATCTTTCCTACCTCGATTTCATGGATTGGTCCGAGCAAAGCGACATTTTCGCGAGCACCTCCGCCTATTACACCGCGAGCGCGAATCTGAGCGCGAACGGCGGCGAACCGGAGCGCGTCCCGCGGGCCGGCGTGACGAATTCATTCTTCAACGTCCTCGGGGTGCAGCCGTTCCTCGGCCGCGCCTTCCGCCCGGAGGAAGATAAGCCGAACACCGTAACTGCCGCGATCATCAGTCACGGTTTATGGAAACGCCGCTTCGGTTCGGATCCACGCATCATCGGAAAACAAATCCAGATCAGCGCGCGTCCGATGACCATCGTCGGCGTGATGCCGGCGGGCTTCGAGTATCCGGAGCAAACCCAAGTCTGGACTACGAGCGGCGTTGCCCTTTCGGAAGAGCCACGCGAGAACCGCTCCTGGTCTGTGATCGCGCGCCTCAACCACGGGGTCGATCTGAAGCAGGCGCAATCGCGTGTCAGCGCGATCAACGCGCGGCTCGCAAAGCAATATCCCGAGACGAATAAGGATTGGGACGCGACGCTGTGGATCTTGCACGAGCGGATCGTGCGCGAGGTGAAGCCGTCGCTCCTCGCCTTGCTCGGCGCCGTCGGAGCGGTGTTGCTCATCGCCTGCGCGAATATCGCGAACCTCCTCCTCGCGCGCGGCGCGGCACGACAGAAGGAAATCGCAATTCGTGCCGCGATGGGCGCGGGCCGCACCCGAGTCGTCAGGCAAATGCTCACCGAGAGCCTGTTGCTCTCGCTCATCGGCGGCGTCGCCGGATTGCTCCTCAGTCTCTGGCTGACGGATGTGCTGATCTCGATGCTCCCGGAAGGCGCGCCGCGCGTCGATCAGGTCGGGATCGATTATCGCGTGCTCGGCTTCGCCCTCGGCGTCTCCGCGCTCACCGGTATCATCTTCGGACTCGCCCCCGCCTTAAAAGCCTCGAAGCTCGATGTCAGCAACTCGTTGAAGGAAGGCGGCCGCAGCGGTGAAGGCCATCGCCGCACCAGCGCGCGCTCTCTCTTAATGATCGGCGAAGTCGCGCTTTCCCTTGTGCTGCTCGTTGCGGCCGGGTTGCTCATCAAGAGCTTCGTCCGCTTGCAGGAAGTGCGGCCCGGTTTTAATCCGCACAACGTGCTCATGGCGTGCATCGCGATCCCGGGCGCGAAATACACCCAGGCACAGCGCCCTGAATTTTTCCGTCAGCTCATCGAGCGACTCGAAAACTCGCCCGGGGTGCAGGCAGCCGGCGGCGGCGTCAATCTTCCGCTTTACGCCAGCAACTACGCGATCGGGCGCGGCTTTATTCCAGAAGGACGGCCGCTGACAGTTGACCAAGCTTTCGACGCGAGCTACTCCGCGATCACGGGCGAGTACTTTCGGGCGCTGCAAATCCCGCTGCTCGCCGGTCGCACCTTTGATGTCCGGGACAATGCTGACGGGCCGAAAGTAGCGATCGTCAACGAAACGCTCGCGAAACGTCATTTCGGGTCCGTCGCCGCCGCCATCGGCAAACGCCTCAACATCTGGCGGGACGAGAAATTTCCGCGCCAGATCATCGGCGTCGTCGGCGATACCAAGCCGGGCGAACTGCAGGCGCCGAATGGTGCGCAGATTTACATCCCGCACGCGCAGGAGGCGTCGTGGGGCTTCATGGGCCTCGTCATCCGCACCGCGGGCGATCCCGCCGCCTTCGCCAATACCCTGCGTCACGAAGTACGGGCCATCGATAAAGACCAGCCGGTCTACAACGTCCGCCCCTTTGACGACGTGCTCATGAACTCGTTAGGCACGCGCCGCGTCTCGATGCAGCTCTTCACTGTGTTCGCGATCGCTGCCCTCCTTCTCGCCGCCATCGGCATTTACGGCGTGATGGCCTATTCGGTCACGCAACGCACCCAGGAGATCGGCATCCGCATGGCGCTCGGCGCGCAAAAATCCGACGTGCTCCGGCTGGTAGTCAGACAAGGCATGACGCTGGCGTTGATCGGCATCATCGCCGGCCTGGTCGGCGCTTTCGCACTCACGCGCGTGATCGCAAATCTGCTTTTTGGCGTGGGCGCGAGCGATCCCGCGATTTTCATTGGTATTTCGCTCCTGCTCGTGGCGGTCGCTTTCATCGCCTGTTACCTCCCGGCGCGCCGGGCCGCAAAATTGAATCCCGTAACAGCACTCGCGCAAAACTGATGTACACCGGTCCACTAATTAAGCTCGCGCACATTGAACGCTCTTACCCGTTAGGCAAACAGCAGTTCTTCTACGTTCTGCGCGACATCAACCTCGAAGTCGAAGAAGGCGATTTCGTCTCCGTTATGGGCCCGTCGGGCGCCGGAAAATCGACCCTCCTTCATTTGTTAGGCATGCATGACTTTGGCTGGACCGGGGAGTATTACCTCGACGAAACCGCGGTTCATCGCCTCAAACCAAAAGAACGCACCCAGCTGCGCAACGAGCAGATCGGTTTCGTCTTCCAAAACTACAACCTCCTCGATGACCTGACCGTTTACGAGAACCTCGACATCCCGCTGAGTTATCGCCGCTACAGTCGCTCCGACCGCGCTGCCCTTGTCGCCGACACCCTCGATCGTTTCTCGATTGTCGGGAAAAAAGACCTCTATCCGCGCCAGCTTTCGGGCGGTCAGCAACAGCTCGTCTCGATTGCGCGCGCCATCATCGCCAAGCCGAAGCTCATTCTCGCCGACGAACCGACCGGGAACCTGCACTCGAGTCAGGCGGAGGAAATCATGAAACTCTTTCAGCGACTTAACTCCGAGGGCACGACCATCATCCAGGTCACGCATTCGGAAACCAATGCCGCTTATGGCAACCGCATCATCCAACTGCGCGATGGCTGGATTGTGTAGGAACACAGGTTTTCAACCTGTGCGGCCGACGGGCATTTTGCCCGGCGTTTCTGCCCCTTACTCACCGGGCAAAATGCCCGGTGGCCGCACCGCCAGAATGGCTGTGTTCCGCTCTGCCCGATGCCAGCCCGTAACGATGGCCTAACTAAAGGTGCACTTATGATTCTCGAATCTTTCAGGCAAGACATCCGCGTCGGGCTCCGCGTCCTTCTCAAGGATAAGGTTTTCCTTATCCTCTCCATCGTTGTCCTGGCGCTCGGCATTGGCGGCGCCATGACTCAGTTCACGGTCGTCAACGCGATCGTGCTCCGCGGCTTTTCATTCCCCCATCCGGAACAGCTTGTCGGCGTCGGCTTGATCGATCCAAAGGCGAGCGACCAGAACAACAACTTCGGCAACGGCAACATTCCCTCCGCCCAGGACTACGAAGATATCAAGGCGGCGCAGAAGTCGTTCTCGATGATGGCCGGTTATCTCAATGGCTCAACCATCAACGTCACCTATAAGCAAAATCCGCAGCGTTACACCGGCGCGTATGTGACCGAAGACATGTTCAAGATCATTGGCGTGTCGCCCGTGCTCGGGCGCGATTTCAATGCCGAGGACAACAAGCCGGGTTCGATGAAGACCGCGATTCTGGGCGACAAAATCTGGCGCCGCGATTTCAATGCCGACCCAAACATTGTCGGGCAAGCCGTCACAATTAACGGCAAAGCCGCCACCATCATCGGCGTCATGCCGCCCGGATTCGAGTTTCCGGTCTCGGAGGAACTTTGGACCCCGCTTTACAACGAATGGCCGCTCACGCCTCGTGGTGAGCTGTTCCTAGGCGCAAACAATCGCGCGCCCGCGGTGATGGGCCGGCTCAAGCCCGGCGTCACGCTCGATCAGGCGAACGCGGAGATGATCGCGATCGCGCGCAACATCGCGCGCGACAATCCGAAGACGAACAAGGATCTCACCTCCGCCGCGGTGCAGCCGCTGATCAACTTCTTCACCGGCGTGCAACTGCGCCAGATCGTCTGGGCCATGCTCGGCGCGGTCATTCTCGTTTTGCTGATCGCATGCGTGAACGTGATGAACATGCAATTCGGTCGCGCCGCCTTGCGGGCGAAGGAACTGGCGATCCGCGGCGCGCTCGGCGCCACCCGCCTCCGGCTCGTTAGGCAGATGCTCACCGAGAGCCTCGTGGTCGCGATCTTCGGCACAATCGCCGGCGCCCTCATCGCCTACTGGGGAGTCGACATGTTCGACAAGGTGGTAAAGGCCGCGCCCTTCCCACCGCCGTACTGGTGGCAGTTCACGATTGACGGCCGCGTTCTTGTTTTCACCGCCGCGATCACCCTTCTCGCCACTGTCGTCTCCGGTCTGCTCCCGGCGTTTCTGAGCTCGCGGGGTAACGCGGCCGAGATCATGAAAGAAGGCGGGCGCGGCAACAGCAGCCGGCTCGTCAACGTCATCACGCGCGCGCTCGTCGTCGGGCAAATTGCACTGACCGCCGCCCTGCTGATCGCGGCGAGTTTGCAGATCAAATCGATTCGCAACCAGACCAAGCTCGATTACGGCTATGACGAGCATGGCCTCTACGCCGCGCGTCTCGCTTTGATGGAAGGAACTTATCCGACCGAAGACTCGCGCCGCGAATTCTTCAAAAACGCCGTCCGGACACTGCGCACGAACCCGCAGTTCGCCGCCGCCGCCATGACCGATCGCTTTCGCATGACCTTCGCGCCGGGAGGACAATATGAGGTCGATGGACAAAAGTATCAGACCGATCGCGATCGTCCGCGCGGCAATTTCGAGTCGGTTTCTGACGGCTACTTCGCCACCCTTGGTCTGAAGGTTCTCGAAGGTCGCGACTTCACCATCGACGACAGCGACTCGAAGCAGCCGGTCGCGATTGTGAACGCGAGCTTCGCGCGCAAGCATTGGCCCGGGCAAAGCGCGCTCGGACATCAGGTGCGGATCTTCAATCCCGGCAAAGAACAGCCCTGGCGCACCATCGTCGGGATCGTGCCCGACACCCTGATGCAGGGCCCGTTCGATCAACAAACCGAGAACATCGGCTTTTACATGCCGTTGCTCGGCGCGTCGCCCGCGACCCAGTTCGCCACCGTGGTCGTTAGGCCACGCGCCGGCGTGCGCGCCGACACCCTCGGGCCGGTGCTGAGCAAAGCCGTCGCCGCGCTCGACTCAAATCTGCCGACCTATTTCCCGGGCACGCCCGCGCAATTCCACAACGACATCCTCTCCGGCAACCGCGTCATCGCGACGCTTTTCACCATCTTTGGCCTCATCGCCTTCATCCTTTCCGGCGTCGGCCTTTACGGAGTGATGAGCTTCTCGGTCAATCAGCGCACCCAGGAGTTCGGGATTCGGATGGCGCTCGGCGCCGACGGGAAACGCATCTTGCGCATGGTCATGAACCAGGGCGCCTGGCAACTCGCGATCGGTCTGATCCTCGGCGCCGGCGGCATTGCATTGCTCCTTGGCGTGGTGGCTGCCGCTGCGCTCAAAAATCTTCTCTTCAAGGTTAACCCGCTCGACCCGACAACCTACTTCGCAGTGGCGGGATTGCTCACCCTCGTCGCCGCCTTGTCCTGTTTCCTGCCCGCGCGTCGCGCCACCCGCGTCGATCCCATGGTCGCCCTGAGATATGAGTGAAACGGAACAGCGAGTTCGGGGTAGCGCGCGCGTCTCGCGTGCTGGCGAAGGCGTCCCGCCTTCGCGAACTTCCCCTTCCGCGCCGCGCGCACCCGGTTGCTCTGAACTCAAAGAAAAGTTCGTCGCGGCCGGAGTCCGCGACCAGCACGCGCGACGCGTGCGCTACCCAGAAAATCACCCGGCCTTGCTGCCTGCCCGTCATACGCCGGCGTCGGTCGATGGTCGCGCTGAGATATGAGTGAAACGGAACAGCGAGTTCGGGGTAGCGCGCGCGTCCCGCGTGCTGGCGAAGGCGTCCCGCCTTCGCGGGCTTCCGCTTCCGGCGCGAAGTACGCGAAACGTCGTCTCCCGCACTTCGAGCTGCCATGGGCGATTTACGCCCTCACGATCTCGACCGCGTCGCGCCGAGTACTCTCGCCACCAGATCGCACGATCGTCTTAAACGCGTTCCGGCACTTCCACGGCAGTCGCTATGAGCTGATCGCTGTTTGTGTCATGCCCGATCACGTGCATGCGCTGCTTCGCCCGGCACCAAAGAAGGATGATGACAACGGCAACCCAATCTTCTGGGCGTTGTCGGATTTGATGCAGTCAATCAAGTCTTTTACCGCGCATGAAATCAACAAAGCAAACAAGACAACCGGCCCGGTATGGGAGAAGGAACGTTTCGACCGCTACGTTCGTTCCGATCGCGATCTCGAAGAAAAATTTCAGTACATCCTGCGGAATCCCTGGAATGCCGGCGTAGCAAAACCGGGCGAAGATTATCCCTGGATTTGGACGCCGGAAGATGAGTTCCGCGCGCAGGAACAAAGTTCGTCGCGGCCGGAGTCCGCGACCAGCACGCGCGACGCGTGCGCTACCCAGAAATCGCCCTCCGACTTTCAAGATGAAGCCAATGCCTAACGACAACAATCCAGCCATGAAGAAACTGCTCATTATCTCCACGCTCCTGATCATCGGCGCACTCGGTGTGCGCGCCTCGACCGAGGAAAACAAACACGAAACCCGGCCCGCAAAGCCCGGCGGGACCCTGGTGGTCGATGTCGATTTTGGTTCGATCGAGGTCACGCCTGGCGGCAACGACCAGGTCGTGATCGACGCTCATCGCAAGGTCGAGATGTCGTCGAAGGAAAAGGAACAGGAATATCTCGCGGCCGCGCCGATCACGATCACGACCGAGGGCGATAAAATCATTCTGCGCGCGATTCACAAGGAGGAATCGTTAGGCAAACAATTCTGGCGGATGATCGGCCATTCGCGCACGGAAGGACATTACGCGATCAAGGTCCCGGCCAATTTCAATCTCGATCTCGACACTTCCGGGGGCGACATCTCTGCCAGCGGCATCACCGGCAAGGTCAAGGTTGATACCAGCGGTGGCGATCTGACGTTTCATCAAATCCATGGCGATCTGCACGCCGACACCAGCGGCGGCAACATTGTTGCCAAGGATTGCGAAGGTAAAATCGACCTCGACACGAGCGGCGGCC
The DNA here is from genome assembly GCA_036825615.1 of Chthoniobacterales bacterium. Classification (GTDB taxonomy): domain Bacteria; phylum Verrucomicrobiota; class Verrucomicrobiia; order Chthoniobacterales; family UBA10450; genus JAICXG01. Next base: position 60,050 of record DAISXY010000011.1, on the reverse strand, counting down.
GGATCGAAGTGACCGGCGGTCGAGGCGATCTCAAGGTCGATACCTCCGGCGGCAACGTCACCGTCCTCAACCGCGTCGGCGACACCAAAGTCGAGAGCAGCGGCGGTAAACTGCGCCTCGGGAACATCAGCGGAAGACTGATTGCCGAGACTTCCGGCGGTTCCGTTTCCGCAATTCTGCCCAATCCCGTGGCTGGCGACGTGCGGCTCGAAACTTCCGGCGGCAGCATCACCGTCCTGACTCCGCCAAACGCCGCCCTAACGATCGACGCCGAAACCAGCGCCGGCGGCATCCGAAGCGATCTTCCAATTTCACGACTGAGCGCAGACGACGATTCACTGAAAGGAACGTTGAACGGCGGCGGGACCAAAGTCGTCCTGCGGAGCAGCGCCGGCTCGATCGAGATCGTCTCCGCGGAGAAGGCCACCGCGCGGCAATAGGAATTGCCTAACGAGATAGGACCATGCGCTCCGACCTTCGCTTCGCCATCCGCCAACTGATCAAATCGCCTGGCTTCACCATCATCGCAGTCATCGCGCTCGCGCTCGGGATTGGGGCCAACACCGCAATGTTCAGCGTCGTCAACGCGATCCTGCTGCGGCCGCTGCCATTCCCGCAAAGCGATCGCCTGACGATGATCTGGCAAACAAACCCCGAGGTCGCGAAAATGGGTTTTCCGCTCGCCCCGACCAGCGTGCCGGATTTCAAGGATTGGCGGGCCCAGGCAAAAAGCTTCGAGGCGATGTCCGCGATCGAAGGCTGGTCGACGAACCTGACCGGCACGGACGAAGCCGAGCGGCTCGGCGGCGCGCGCGTTTCGGCCAATCTCTTTTCCCTCCTCCGCGTCCAACCAATTCTCGGGCGCGCTTTCGTCGAGGGCGAGGATCAGCTTGGACGGAACCAGGTCGTCATCCTGAGTTACGAATTGTGGCAACGGCGCTTTGGTGGCGATCGCTCGATCATCGGCCGCAAGCTGACGCTCGACCAGGAACCTTACACGGTTGTCGGAGTGATGCCGCGCGACTTCGATTTCCCGAGCGACACCGGGATGCCGGCATACATGACCTTCGGTCCGCGGGCCGAAGCGTGGACGCCATTCGCACCTTCTGAAGGCCGGCAAAAAAATCGCGGCGCGCACAATCTCGCCGTGATCGGCCGGCTCAAGCCGGGCGTCAGCCTAACGACCGCGCAGGCGGAGATGAACACCCTGGCCGCGCGTTTTGCGCAACAGTACCCGGACTCGAACAAGGAGTGGGGCATTCAGCTGGTTTCGCTCCAGAAACAGGCGGCCGCCGGGAGCGAGCGCACCCTCAGCGTGCTTATGGCCGCGGTCGGCTGCATTCTGCTCATCGCCTGCGCGAATGTCGCCAACCTTCTGCTCGCGCGCGGTCTCGGCCGGCAAAAGGAAATCGCGATCCGCCGCGCGCTCGGCGCGAGCCGGCTGCGGATCGTGCGCCAGCTCCTGACTGAAAGCGTGCTGCTCGCGCTTGCCGGGGGACTGTTAGGCATTCTCTTTGCCGTCTTCGGGAGCAATCTCCTGCTCGCGATCGCGCCGAAGGATTTGCCGCGTCTGAGCGAGGTGCAGATCGACGGCGGCGTGCTGCTTTTCACCCTGCTCGTTTCGCTCGTCACCGGCGTGCTCTTCGGACTCGCGCCCGCGCTGCAATCATCGCGCATCGGCCTGAGCGAGAAATTGAAGGAAGGCGATCGCGGCTCAACCGCCGGTCACGCCCGCCTGCGCAACGGCCTGATCATTTCCGAGGTCGCGCTCGCTCTCATGCTCCTGATTGCAGCCGGACTTCTGATTGAAAGTTTCGCCCAGCTCGCCCGCGTCCGGCCCGGGTTTAATCCGGAAAGCGTGCTCACCTTCAACATCGCGCTGCCGGATAATCCTTATAAGGATGAGAGCAAGGCGGCGGCGTTCTTCGATCAAATTGTCCGGCGGATAGAAAACCTGCCCGGTGTGAAATCAGCCGCGGCGGGAAACATTCTGCCCTTGAGCGGCGGCGAGGAAGTGGACGGCTTCGAAATTGAAGGACGCCCGACAAAGCCCGGCGATTTGCAAACCGCAAATTTCCGCTGGGTCACGCCCGATTATTTCAAGACGCTCCAGATTCCGTTGCAGCGCGGACGCGCTTTCAACGAGCACGACAAAAAAGACGCGCCGGAGGTGGCGATCATCGACGCGACGATGGCGCGGCTTTATTTCCCCGGAGTCAATCCGATTGGGCAGCGGTTCAAGGCGACTAACGAGAAGAAGACAATCTTTCGCGAGATTGTCGGCGTGGTGGGCGATGTGCGGCACACTTCGCTCGAGGCCAAACCTGGGCCGCACATCTATCTGCCCGAAGCCCAGGCCGGTCAGCAATCCATGATGGTCGCGGTGCGCAGCGCCGGGGCTGAGCCGGCCGCGTTGCTCCAGATGGTGCGACGGGAAATCGCGGCGGTCGATCCGAATGTGCCGCTCGCCGATATCCGCACGATGCAGGAGATGGTCGCCTCCTCGGTCGCGCCGTGGCGTTTCACGATGGCGTTGCTGAGTGTCTTCGCCGGGGTCGCACTCCTCCTCGCGAGCGTCGGCATTTATGGCGTGCTCGCTTATTCGGTGAATCAACGCCGGCGCGAGATCGGGATTCGGATGTCGTTAGGCGCGCAACGCCGTGATGTGCTCCGGCTTTTCCTCGGCCAGGGCATGGCGGTGACCTTGCTCGGCATTGTGATCGGTCTCGGCGGCGCCTGGGCAGCGACCCGCATCATGCGCAGCCTGCTTTATTCTGTCAGTCCCACCGATCCGCTGGTTTTTCTGTCGGTGCCGCTGACCTTCGCGGCGATTGCCCTCCTGGCCAGTTTCTTCCCCGCGCGCAAAGCCGCCCGGGTCAATCCCGTCATCGCGCTCCGTTCTGAATGATTTACCTAACGCCTAACGAATTTAATGCGTCGTTGACCCTGCAATATGAGTGAAATCTTGGAGCCGGCGCGCCCTCGCGCCGCAAGAAAATCCCAGGGACGGCCCGAGCGCGGGCCGGCTCCAATATGCCTAACCAACCATGATCGCTGACCTGAAATACGCGCTGCGGACCCTCATCAAGGCACCCGCGTTCACTCTCATCGCCGTGCTTACGCTCGCACTCGGGATCGGCGCGAATAGCGCCATCTTCAGCGTCGTCGATACGGTGCTGTTGCGGCCGCTGCCGTTTCCAAAATCCGATCAGCTGGTCAAGATCTGGAGCAACAACCTGAAGGACGAGCCGAACGGCCGTTACACTTCGTCGTTCCCGAACTTCCACGATTATCGCGAGCAGAGCCGCAGTTTCACCGGGATGGCGGCTTACACCGGCGCGGGCGCAGTCTTGAGCAGCGACGGCACAGCGAAAGAACTGAGCGGCGTCGCGGTCGATGGCGATTTCTTCGAGGCGCTCGGGATCAAGCCGATGCTCGGTCGCGGCTTCACGCCGGAGGAGTTGAAGGTCGGCGGACCGAGCGTGGTCGTGTTCACCCATGCCACCTGGCAGAAAGCGTTCGGCGGAAACCGGCGCATCATCGGACAGCAGGTCATGTTTTCCGGACGCAGCACGACCGTGGTGGGCGTGATGCCGCCGGGCTGGAAATTTCCGGTTGACCAGGACCAGGTCGAGTACGTCACGCCGCTGCAACCGCTGGTCGCGCAGGAAGTACCGCGGCGCGGTTCGAGTTTCCTGAAACTGGTTGCGCGTTTGAAGCCGGACGTGACCGCAAAACAGGCCGAAGCCGAGATGGCCCCGATCGCCGCGCGCCTCGCGGAGCAGTATCCCGATTACAACATGAATCGCGGGATTCGGGTCGTGCCGTTGCTCGAGGATGTGGTCGGCAATGTGCGGCCCGCGCTCCTGATCTTGTTAGGCGCAGTCGCGCTCGTGCTCCTCATCGCCTGCGCGAATGTGGCCAATCTGCTCCTCGCACGCGCCGCCGCGCGCAGCCGTGAAATCGGAATCCGGACCGCGCTCGGTGCGAGTCGCGCACGGATCGTGAGGCAGCTCCTCGCGGAAAGCTTTCTGCTCGCGTTACTGGGCGGCGCGGGCGGTTTGTTGCTTGCGTGGTGGGGCGTCGATGTCCTCGGCGCGCTCGGCCCGCGCAATGTTCCCCGGCTGGGCGAGATTCAGATCAACGCGAGCGTGGGCGTATTCACCTTCGCGCTCGCGGTTCTAAGCACGATCGCGTTTGGTCTCGTGCCCGCGCTGCAAGTCTCGCGCAGCAACGTGAGCGAAACATTGCAACAAGGGTCAAAGGGTTCGACCGGCGGATTGCACGGCACCCGCGTGCGCGCCTTCCTCGTCATCTCGCAGGTGTCGCTCTCGTTGCTCCTGCTCGCGGGCGCGGGTTTGCTCATCAAGAGCTTCTTCAATCTGCGCGCGACAAGTCCCGGTTTTGACCCGACGCGTTTGCTCACGCTCGATCAGGTCCTCCCGCGTGCCCGTTATCCCGAGCCGGATCAATGGCGGCGCTTTTACGAGCAGCTAATCCCGAAACTAGCCGGGCTCCCGGGCGTGGAGAGTGTCAGCGCGGCGAATCCGTTGCCCTTCGGCGGAAATGATAGCGGCACGTCGTTCACGATCGCGGGCCAGCCCGCCATCGCGCCCGGCAATCATCCCGATGCCTCGGATCTCACGATCGCGCCCGGCTATTTCCGCACCATGAAGGTGCCGTTGCGCAGCGGGCGCGACTTCGACGCGCGCGACAACGAGAAGGCGGCGAAAGTCGCGATGGTCAACGAAACATTCGTCAGGCGTTACCTGCCGAATGTGAACCCGATTGGCCAACGCATTCTGCTCGATCGGCCCGACGGCTCCGCGCCGCTCCCGCTCGAGATCATCGGCGTGGTGGCGGACACGAAACAAAACGAACTGGGCGCTCCCAGTCTGCCGGAGTTCTATCGCCCGTTCATGCAGAATCCAGAGCGGCGCTTGTGGTTCGTGGTACGGAGCGCGACGGAAGGCGTCGGCGGAATCCAGACCGCGATCGCGCGCGCGATTCACCAAATCGATCCGGAAGTCTTCGTCGGCGAAGTCACGCCGATGCAGAACTTGTTAGGCGAACAACTCGCGCGTCCGAAATTCAATATGACGCTGCTCGGCGTTTTCGCCGCGGTCGCGATGATCCTGGCGGCGATCGGGATCTACGGCGTGATCGCGTATTCCGTGGCACAACGAACACGCGAGATCGGCATCCGCATGGCGCTCGGCGCGCAACGCGCCGACATGCTCACGATGATTTTGCGGCAAAGCCTGACCGTGGTGGCGATCGGGATGGCCGTCGGACTGCTCGCCGCACTCGGTGCGACGCGATTGCTCGCGAGTCTGCTCTACGGCGTCGGCGCAAACGACGTGCTGACCTACGCCGCCGTCGTCTTCTTGTTAGGCGGGGCCGCGCTCCTCGCGAGCTACATCCCGGCACGTCGCGCCATGAAAGTCGATCCCATGATCGCGCTCCGGTATGAATAAGCGCGATTCACGATTCCCGATCTTCGCTTCTCCACCCCTGGACCGCTTCAACGCCTAACGATTCAACGCATCAACACCCATGACTAATCTGCGTTACGCCCTGCGCACCCTGCTGAAATCGCCCGGCTTCACTGCCATCGCCGTGCTCACGCTTGCGCTCGGGATCGGCGCGAACACCGCCATCTTCAGCGTGATCAACGCCGTCCTCCTGCGCCCGCTGCCTTATCCCGAGGCCGAGCGGATCATGACCCTGAACGAGTTCAGCAGCGGGACCGAGACCTCGATTTCATTTCCGGATTATCTCGACTGGCGGCGCGATAACAGCGTTTTCGAAGCGCTCGCCATTTCGCGCCGGGAATCGCACAACCTCAGCGTTGCGGGTCGGCAGCCGGAGCATGTCGGAACCGCTCTTGTGACCGCCAATTTTTTCAAGGTCATCGGCTTATCGCCCGAGCTCGGCCGCACTTTCACGGATGGAGAAGACCAGATCGGCGGACCGGCGCTGGCGGTGATCAGCGACGCCCTTTGGGAACGGCTCTTCCAAAACGATCCGGGCGTGCTTGGTCGCACGATCAGTCTCGATCACCAGCTCTACACGGTAGTTGGTGTGATGCCGGCGGCGATGAGCGCACCGACCAAGGTCGATGTTTGGTTGCCGATCATGCGCCGGAGCCCAGCCTGGGAGAACCGCGCCTGGCATCCGATGATGTTCGGCTGGGGGCGACTGAAAGAAGGCGTGACGGTGGAGCAGGCGCGCACGGAGATGAGGACGATCGCGGCGCGGCTCGACAAACAATATCCGGAGACGAACGAGGGCCAAACCGCGATGGTCAGGCCGCTGCTCGAAAGTTTGGTCGGCGATTATCGCAAGAATCTTTTCCTGCTCCTGAGCGCGGTCGCGCTGGTCCTGCTCATCGCCTGCGCCAATCTCGCGAATCTCTTCGCCACGCGCGGGACAGCGCGGGCCCGCGAGTTCGCGATTCGTGCGGCGATCGGCGCGAGTCGCGGGCAGATCATCCGGCAGTTGCTGCTGGAAAGCCTGCTCATTGCGGCACTCGGCGGCGGCCTGGGTTTTCTGTTTGCGGTCTGGAGCCGTGATGCGCTCATCGCGCTCGGCCCCGCGGGAGTCGAGCGCTTTCAGAACCTGGTGTTTGATTGGCGCGTCCTCGCTTTCACTCTTTTCGTTGCCTGCCTAACGACTGTGCTCTTTGGGCTTTGGCCCGCCCTTCATGCCTCGCGGCCCGATTTACAACTGGCACTGAGGGCCGGCGGACACGGCAGCTCCGATTCGCCCGCCGCGCGGCGGACTCGCGATCTTCTGATCATCGGCGAAATTGCACTTACCCTGGTCCTCCTCAGCTCGGCCGGGCTGGTGCTGAAGAGCTTTGCCCGCGTCCAGGCGCTCTCGTTAGGCTTCGACCCGCAAGGCCTGCTCACCGCGCGCATTGACCTGCCGTTCAGCGTTTATTCGACGCCGGAAAAGATCGCGCCTTTCACCCACGCACTGCTGGAAAAAGTGCGGGCGTTGCCCGGGGTCGAAGCCGCCGCGCTGAGCGCCAACCCGCCGCTGCTGGGCGGCTGGGAAATCAATTTCCTCAAGGAAGGCGACAACCTCAAAACCCCGTCCGCCCAGCAGCCTTCGACCGAATGTGAAGTCGTTTCGCCGGATTATTTCGCGACCCTGAAGGCGCCGCTGCTGCGCGGCCGGGCGCTGAACGAGCGCGATACCATCCATGCGCCGCTCGTGGCCGTGATCGATCAGCGCTTCGCGGAGCAGGCGTTCGCTGGTCAGGATCCGATCGGCAAACGGATTTACACCGAGCCGTTCGACGAAGGGGAAGGGCCGAGCTGGTTCCAGATCGTCGGCGTGGTTGCGAACATGAAGTTCCGCGGGTTTGACGAAACGGCGCCGCTGCCGGTGGCCTATTTTTCTCTCGGCCAGGTGAAGCGCGACTCGCAGGTGCTCTTCGTCAGGGCCGGCGCGCGTGCGAAATCGCTCGAGAAAAACATCCGGGAGATTGTCGCCGCGGTCGATCCTGCGCAGCCGGTTTTTGATGTGCGAACGATGCAGGAGCGGGTGGAGGAAACCTGGGTTGCGCCTCGGCTCCTCACTTTTCTGCTCGGGATATTTTCGCTCCTCGCCCTCGCGCTCGCAACGATCGGCCTTTACGGCGTGATCGCCTACACGGCCGCGCGGCGGCTGCGCGAGATCGGAGTCCGTTTCGCCCTCGGCGCGCGACGCGCCCACATTCGCACACTCATCCTCGGGCACGGGCTGCGTCTCCTCGGCCTCGGGCTCGCGATCGGCGCGGCCGGTGCGCTCGCCTCTTCGCGGCTCCTGCGCAGTTTTCTTTTCGGCGTCAGCCCGTTTGATCCGTCAATTTACCTCGCGGTTGGCCTGCTGCTCGCCTGCGCTGCTCTGTTGGCGGCGTGGCTCCCCGCCCGGCGCGCGGCACGGCTCAACCCAATTACCGTCCTGCGCAATGAGTGAAAATCTGTGGAGCCGGCGCGCCCTCGCGCCGCAACGGAAGTGCGATCGCAGCGCCGCGGACGGCCCGGGGGCGGGCCCGCTCCAAGGTGCGCCTGCGGCGCGCCGATTGGACTTGCCTAACGACTAACGAATTATGCTCACTGATCTCCGCTACGCCATCCGGATGCTGATCAAGGCGCCGGCGTTTACGATCATCGCCGTCGCCGCGCTCGCGCTTGGGATTGGCGCGAACACCGCCATCTTCAGCGTGGTGGATGCCGTATTGCTCCGGCCGCTGCCCTACCCGCATCCCGAGCAACTGGTCGTCCTGCGCGAGAAGATCATCGGCCTCTTCGATACCGGCTCGGTCAGTTATCCGAATTATCTCGACTGGCGCGCGAGCCAGCAGAGCCTGACCGATCTCGCGCTCGTCAGGCAGGAGTCGATGAACCTCTCGAGTACCAACCAGGAAACGCCGCCCGAGCGGGTCAGCGGAGGATCGATCACCGCGAATTTTTTAACCGTGATGCAAATGCCGCCGATCCTCGGGCGCGATTTCACCCAGGCCGAGGATGTCCCGCACGGAGCGAAGGTAGCGCTGATCAGCGAAGGGCTGTGGAAGCGACGTTTCGGCGGCGCGAAAAATGTCCTCGGCAAGAAACTGATCGTCGACACCGTCCCGCGCGAGATCGTCGGGGTGGTGCCGGAGAACATGCGGGTGATTCGCAAGGCGCAGGTCTTTGTTCCCTTCAGCGATTTGCGGGCGGATAAAAGCGTGGTCGAGCGCGGCAATCATCCCGGCTTCACCGCCGTCGGGCGTTTAAAGCCGGGCGTCACTCTCGCTCAAGCGCGGGCCGATCTCGACAACATCGCGCGCAACCTCGAAAGACGTTATCCCGACACCAACACCGGGCGGCGGATCAACGCCCGCACCATGCTCGAATCGATGGTCGGCAATTATCGCGCCAACCTCAATCTGCTTCTCGTCGCGGTTGTCTGCGTCCTGCTCATCGCCTGCGCGAATGTCGCCAACCTGCAACTGGCGCGCGCTCTCTCGCGCAGCAAGGAGCTGGCGGTGCGCGCCGCGATGGGGGCGAGCCGCTGGCGACTGGTCAGGCTGCTTCTCATCGAAAGCACCGTGCTCGCCCTCGCCGGCGCGATCGCCGGACTTGTGATCGCGATCTGGAGCTTCGACGCCATCCACATCCTCAGTCCGGCGAACGTCATCCGGTTCCAGGAAACGCGGATTGATATTCCGACTCTCACTTTCACCGCGCTGATTGCGATTGTCTGTGGAATCCTTGTCGGCATCTGGCCGGCCTGGCGGGTTTCGCGCCTCGCGTCGCTCAGCGGGGTTTTGCATGAAGCGGGAACGCGCAGCGGGAGTGACAGCGCGGGCCGGCAACGCGCGCGCGGCGCGCTCGTCATCACGCAGGTGGCGCTCGCGCTCGTCCTGCTCGCGGGCGCGGGATTGACCTTGAAAAGCTTCTGGCGGTCGCAAAACGCACCGCTCGGCTTCGAGCCGGGTGGAATTCTGACCATGACGCTTTCGTTGCCGGAAGCGCGTTACGATTCGAAGGAAAAGGTCGCCGCTTTTTACAAACAACTGGTCGAGCGGATTGAAACTTTGCCAGGGGTCAGCGCCGCCGCGGTGGGCGAGAACATTCCCTTTGACGATACCGAATGGGACAGCTCCTACCACGTCACCGGCACGCCGGAAAGCCCGCCCGGCCATGAGCCCTCGGCGGAAGTCAATGTGATCACGAGCGATTACTTCAAGGTGATGCAGATGCCGATTTTGCGCGGACGCAATTTCGGGGCGGAAGAGATCCTTGGACGGCCGCGCTCGGTGATCGTGGACGATCTTTTCGTGCGGAGAAATTTCCCTGACGAAAACCCGATCGGGAAAAACCTGGATGACAACCAGACGCTCGACAAAAACCCGCCGCCGCTCACGATTGTCGGGGTCGTCCCGCACGTGCGGAGCGATGTCCCGGGCGAGGAATTCGACCGGCTCAATCTCCCGCAGGTTTATTTTTCGCAGGCGCAGATGCCGGTGCATGAGAACAGCCTGCTCGTCCGCACCCGGCTGGCGGAGCCGATGTCGCTCGCCAACGCGGTCGTGCGCGAAGTGCAGGGGATCGATCCCGACCAGCCGGTCGACTCCATCTCCACAATGGAGAAAAACATTTCGCAAAGCCTCGCGACGCGACGCCTAACGATGACGTTGCTCGGCACTTTCGCCGCGCTCGCTCTCGTGCTTGCGAGTGTCGGGCTTTACGGCGTGATGGCCCTGAGCGTGACACAGCGGACGCGCGAATTTGGGATCCGGCTCGCGCTCGGCGCGCCACGGGAGGACGTCTTCCGGCTCGCGCTCGGCCGCGGCCTGTTGCTGGTCGGGATTGGGCTGGCGGTGGGGTTGTTAGGCGCGCTCGGCGCCGGCCGTGCCCTAACGACTTTGCTTTATAATGTGGGCAGCTTCGATCCGGCGGCATTGTTGACTGCGATCATCGCGCTCGCCGGTGTCGCCGTCCTCGCCTGCTGGTTCCCGGCCCGCCGCGCCACCCGGGTCGATCCCATTGTCGCGCTTCGTTATGAGTAAGGACGCGAAAATTTCTCGCCGGGTAGCGCACACGTCCCGTGTGCTGGTCGCGCTGTCCCAGCGCGACGAACTTTTTGAAACGCTCAGCGCTCTCTCTGCCGCCCGGATCGAAACAAAAGTTCGCGACGGTGGCACACCGTCGCCAGCACGCGCGCCCCGTGCGCTACCCGGAGGCTTGCTGCCCCAATCAGCAATCAGAAATCAGCAATCAGCAATCCAATGAACGACTTCCGCTTCGCTTTTCGCCAGCTCCGGAAATCGCCCGGCTTCACACTCACCGCGCTCGCCACGATCGCGATCTGTCTCGGAGCAAACCTCGCCATTTTCGCGGTGATCGACGCCATCCTCTTGCGGCCGCTACCATTTCCGCAATCCGATCGGCTCGTTTCGATCTACAACACTTATCCGAAAGCCGGAGTCGAGAATGACGGCTCTTCCCTGACGAACTATTACGAGCGACGCGGTCATATCCCCGGCTTCTCCAGCCTTTCCATCTTCCGTTATGGGAGCGAAGTCGTCGGCGAACCTGGCTCGACGGAGCAGGAAGAGCTGATGCGCGTTTCACCCGATTTTTTCAAAACGCTCGGAGTGAACCTGGCGATGGGCCGCACCTTTACCGAACCGGAAACGATTACGCCCGTCGAGGACCGCGGCGTGGCAATCCTGACCGACGGCTATTGGCGACAGCGCTACAATTCTGATCCGAACGTCCTCGGCCGGATTTTGCGGGTGAACGGCGTGCCAAGAAAGATCATCGGCGTGCTGCCTCCAGGGTTTCATTTTCTTTCTTCGCAAGCGCGGTTTTTCCTGCCCTTAACCTCGCGCATGGACCTGCGCATGCCGGCAAACCGTCACTCCGGCGGCGGCGACACACACATGATCGCGCGGCTGAAGCCGAACGTGACGATCGGCGAAGCGCAAGCACAGATCGATGCACATAACGGCGCCGTTGAGGCGGATGATCCTGAGGCGAAAGCGATGGCCGAAGCTGGATTTCGCTCGCGCGTGGTCCCGCTACATGCGGAGCATGTGCGCTCGATTCGTCCGACGCTTTGGTTGCTGCAGGGGAGCGTCATTTTCCTTCTGCTCATCGGCGCGGTTAACCTCATCAACCTGCTCCTGATCCGCGCCAGCAATCGCGCGAAAGAAATGGCGATTCGGCGCTCGATGGGTGCAAGCCGGTGGCATGTGGTCAGGCAAGTAATGGTCGAAACGCTCGCGATCACTGTTACGGGCGGTTTACTTGGGCTGGTGGTGGGAGCGTGGGGCGTTCGGCTTTTGCAGCGTCTGGGTGCGGACCGGTTGCCGTTAGGCCTTGAGATTGCCTTCGATGGCCGGCTGGCAGCGATCGGGCTGGCCGGCGCGATCCTGCTGGGCGCGCTGATCGCTCTTCCGATCGCGTGCTTTAACCTGAGCAGCCATCTCGCAACGGCACTCCAGATTGACTCGCGCGCCAGCACCAGCAGCCGCGCTGCACAGCGGCTGCGGCATGGGTTCATCGTGGCGCAGATTGCACTCGCCTTTGTCCTGCTGGCTGGCGCGGCGCTGCTTGGTCTGAGCTTGAAAAAAGTGATGGAGGTTCCACCCGGTTTCCGTGCCGATCATCTGCTCACCGGCCGTTTCACTCTTCCGTGGGGACCTTATCCGGACCGTGTCGCGGTCGTCGATCGTTTGCTCGAATTGATTCGCCAGCAGCCAGGCGTTGCCGCCGCAGGGACGATCACGAACCTGCCGCTGACCGGAGATAACGGTAAAACCGCGGTCGCCCCAAAAGGCTACGTGCCCCGGTCTGGTGAATCGCTGCACGGCCATTATTCCTACGGCGTAGACGGCGACTACTTCCCGGCGCTCGGCATACCGTTGCGCGCAGGCCGATTCCTCACCTCAGTCGATTCGCACCGCTCTGAGCACGTTTGTGTCGTCGACGAAGATTTTGCCCGGCGTTACTGGCCGAACGGCAGCGCCCTCGGACAGCAGGTGCTTCATGGCAACATCGTTTTCACCGGAAAAGGCAGCGAGCCAGATACCTCGAACCTTCTTACGATCGTCGGAATCGTCGGCGCGGTGAAACAGGCGGAGTTAACGGAACCGGACGGCCAGGGCGCCGTTTACCTGCCGTTTCGGGATCGCGATGCCGGCAATATTTTCGTCGTCACGCGGACAACCCAGCGCCCGGAAGCGTTTGCCGCGACGCTGCGGAAACTGGTCCGCGCGACCGATCCCGGCCTTGCGATCGACGATATCCGCTCGATGCAAACGCGGATCGACGATAGCCTGACGACACGGCGTTCGCCCGCTTTGCTGGCGGGAATCTTTGCCGGCGTTGCCTTGCTTCTAGCGGCGATTGGCACCTACGGCGTGTTGAGTTACGCCGTCGCGCAACGCCAGCGCGAGATCGGGATTCGGATGGCCCTTGGCGCACGACGCGAACAGATCGGGGCGCAATTTTTTTCGTTAGGCCTGCGCCTCCTCGCGGCCGGCAGCATTGTTGGAATATTCGGCGCCTGGTTGGCAGGAAGAGCAATCCAGAGCGTGCTCTTTGACATACCGTTGCTGCCCGTCGGTGCTCTTGTCGGCACAGGTGTGATTGTCTTCATCGTTTCGCTCGCCGCCTGTCTCATTCCAGTGCGTCGCGCGACCCGGGTCGATCCCATTGTCGCGCTTCGTTATGAGTAAGGACGCGAAAATTTCTCGCCGGGTAGCGCACACGTCCCGTGTGCTGGTCGCGCTGTCCCAGCGCGACGAACTTTTTGAAACGCTCAGCGCTCTCTCTGCCGCCCGGATCGAAACAAAAGTTCGCGACGGTGGCACACCGTCGCCAGCACGCGCGACGCGTGCGTTACCCGGACGCTTGCTGCCCCAATCAGCAATCAGAAATCAGCAATCAGCAATCCAATGAACGATCTTCGCTTTGCCTTTCGCCAGTTCCTGAAGTCGCCCGGTTTTACCCTCATCGCCGTCACCACGCTTGCGCTCGGGATCGCAGCCAACACCGCCATCTTCAGCGTGGTCGATGCGGTCCTGCTTCATCCGCTCCCGTATCCGAACGCCGAGAAAATCGTGACCGTGTCGCAAACCATCCGCAGCACCGGCGTCTCCACTGAGGACGCATCCCCGGCCAACTTCATCGATTGGCAGGCGCAAAATTCCGTCTTCTCCGCGATGGCCTGCGCGCGCGGCTGGCAGGCAAATCTTTCCGGCGGCGAAGAGCCGGAGCGCGTGCCGGCGACAATGGTTTCTTCGCAGTTCTTTTCGCTCTTTGGCGCGCAGCCGATTCTCGGTCGAACGCTCGGGCCTAACGACGCCAGGCCGGGCAGCTCGCATGTCGTTGTCCTGAGCCATGACTTGTGGGCGCGCCGCTTCGGGAGCGATCGCGGGATTCTCGGGCAAGACCTGCTCCTTGATGGAGAAAAATTCACCGTTGTGGGAATCGTGCCGGCCGGTTTCTCGCCGGACGATTATGCCCAGCTCTGGGTGCCGTCGCCGTGGGATGTGCCGGTTCATCCGCTTGCGCCTAACGAGAACCCGAGAACGATGCGCGATCGGAGTTATCTCGAAGCCTGGGCGCGCTTGAAACCGGGCGTGTCACTCGCCCAGGCAAAGGCGCAGATGAGCACAATCGCAGCCCGCCTCGAACAGCAATATCCCGGCGCCGACCAGGACACCGGGGTTGCGCTCGTTCCGCTGCACGAAGAAATGGTCGGCGGAATCCGGCCGATGCTTTTGATGTTGTTAGGCGCGGTTTCGCTCGTTCTCCTCATCGCCTGCGCCAATGTCGCGAACCTTCTCCTCGCCCGGGCCGCCGCGCGTTCGCGCGAATTGGCCATCCGCACCGCGCTCGGCGCCTCCCGTTTGCGCCTCGTGAGGCAACTACTGACCGAAAGTGCGTTGCTCTCCCTGCTCGGCGGTGGCCTCGGGGTCCTGCTGACTTTTTGGGCGCTCCCGGTTCTGCTCGCGCTCAGTCCGCCGGAGATTGGTCAGTTCAATCACGTCGGGCTCAACCGGCAGGTGCTGGTTTTCAGCCTGGTCATATCGATCGCGACCGGCCTGCTCTTTGGTCTGGCGCCGGCGCTCTTTGCTTCCCGCTCGAATCCGAACGAATCGCTCCGCGAAGGCGAGCGTGGCAGTTCGTTAGGCAAGAACTCGGCTCGCTCGGTCCTGATCGCGGCCGAGATCGCGTTGTCGTTAGTCCTGCTCGTCGGCGCCGGATTGATGATGAAAAGTTTCGTTCGCCTGACGAACGTCGATCCGGGTTTCAATCCGGAGCACCTCTTGGTTTTCAACATCGGCCTGCCCGCGGCAGCCGAGCCGGCGCGACAGAGCGCGTTTTACCAACAGGTGGTCGACCGGCTCGGTGCACTGCCGGGCATGCTAACGGCCGGGGCGGTAAGCCGGCTTCCGCTCGCCGGTGGTAACAGCAGCCGCAGCTTCAACGTCGCCGGAAGCGACCAGTCCCAGAATGCCGACATTCGAGTTTGCACTCCGGATTATTTTCGGACGATGGGGATTCCCCTCATAAGAGGGCGGAACTTCAGCGCACACGACAGCCGCAGTGCGCCAGCAGTCGCGATCATCAACCAGGCAACGGCGGCCAATGTTTTTCCGCGCCAGGACCCGATCGGCAAGTTCATTGAGAATTTCGGTCCTGACCGGCTCAGGCTTCAGATCGTCGGGGTGGTCGGGAATGTGCGGCATGTCGCGCTCGAGACGGCAGCGCGGCCGGAACTTTACACACCGCTCGCACAAAGCTCCTGGCCGTCGATGTTCGTGGCGATGCGCAACGCGACCGCGGATCCGCTCACGCTCATTCCCGCGGCGCAACAGGCGGTCTGGAGTATCGATCGCAACGTGCCGCTGGCGAATCCGCGCACGATGCAGGATGTGCTCGCGCATTCGGTTCTGCGTCGCCGGTTCGCGATGTTGCTCCTCTCGATTTTTGCCGGACTCGCGACGGTGCTGGCGGCGATCGGTCTCTACGGCGTGATCTCCTTTTCCGTCGCCCAAAGAACGAAAGAGATCGGCATCCGCATGGCGCTGGGTGGACAGCGCGGCGACATGCTGCGGTTGGTTCTGCGGCAAAGCGGAACGCTCGTTTTGATCGGCCTGACGATCGGCGTGCCGGTGGCGCTGGCCGTGACCCGATTGTTAGGCGCAATGCTCTACGCGGTGAGCGCAGCCGATCTCATGACCTATTTGCTGGTCGTGGCGCTGCTCGGCGCGGCCGCGCTCCTGGCGAGCATCGTTCCCGCCTTCCGGGCGACAAAAGTCGATCCCATGGTTGCACTGCGATATGAGTGACCCCTGTGCGTCCGTTAGATCGAAAATCGTGAATCGTTACATCGAGCGCGATTTCCCGATTCACGATTCACCAATCTCGATTCACGCCTCCAATGACTGACCTTCGCTACGCCTTTCGCCAACTCATCAAGTCACCCGGCTTTACTCTCATAGCCGTGATCACGCTCGCCCTCGGGATCGGTGCGAACAGTGCCATCTTCAGTGTCATCGACACCGTCCTGCTGCGCTCGTTGCCTTTCCCGCATCCTGATCGACTCGCGATGATCTGGGCAAAGGCGCCGCAACACCCGGGAGAAGACAAGCAGGTCCATTCCTATCCCGACTTCCTCGATTTGCGGGCGCAAAATCATACCTTCGGCGCGCTCGCGGCCTACTCGCAGGTTTCCGCCATCTGGGGCAACGGCGCGAACTCGGAGGATGTGCCCGGCCTGGCCGCGACCTCCGATATTTTCGAGGTGCTCGGAATTCGGCCACTTTTCGGGCGCGGTTTTTCGCGCGAGGACGAAAAACCTGACGCGGCGCGAGTAGTCGTGATCAGCTACGAATTTTGGCAACGCCGCTTCGGTGGCGACGCAAACATCATCGGTAAACAAACAACGATGGCGGACAAGCCCTACACGATCACGGGCGTGATGCCGCCGGGATGGAAATTTCCGGTTCAACAGGACCCGGTCAATTTCGTTGCTCCGCTTTACGGGATTTTTTCCGGTCCGCCTCCAAACCCGGTCGAGCGACGCGGGGCGCATTTTCTTCTGCTCGTCGGCCGGATGAAGCCGGGCGTGAGTCTACAAACGGCGAGCGCGGATTTGCAAACGATCGCGGCCCAATTGGCGAAGCAGTATCCGGACACCAACGCGGGACGAACGGTGCGGGCGGTCGCGTTGCAATCCGACGTCGTTGGCGACGTGCGGCCTGCTTTGCTCGTGCTGAGCGGGGCGGTTGCGCTGGTTCTGCTCATCGCCTGTGCGAACGTGGCCAATCTCTTCCTGGCCCGCGCCGCCGGTCGCGAACGGGAAATCGCGATCCGCACTGCTCTCGGCGCGAACCGGTTTCAGATCATCCGGCAACTCCTGACCGAAACGCTCCTGCTCGCGCTCCTCGGCGGCGTGACCGGGCTGATTCTCGCGTGGTGGAGTCTCGATTTACTTCGAACCTTCGGACCGACCGACGTGCCCCGTCTCGACCAGGTTCGAGTCAACGCGGTGGTCGTAACCTTTACCTTCGCCATCGCCTGCCTAACGAGTCTGATCTTTGGCCTTGTCCCGGCGCTCCAGGCCTCGCGCCCGCAGGTAGAAGAATCGCTCAAGGACGCGACCCGCGGCTCGACCGGCGGCAAACGAAGCCAACGTTTGCGCGCCACCTTCGTCGTCTCGCAATTCGCGCTTTCGTTAGTCCTGCTTGTCGGCGCCGGTTTGCTCATCCGCAGCTTCGCCGAGCTGCGCGCGGTCGAGCCCGGCTTTGACCCGCGCGGCGTCGTCACGCTCTGGCAGGCCTTACCGAAAGCGAAATATGGCGAAGTGGATCAGCAGACGCGGTTCTTCGACACGCTCCTGGCCAAATTCGAGTCGCTCCCGGGAATCGAGAAAGCAGGCCTGGTCAATCCGCTGCCCTTTAGCGAAAACAACCAGAGCCGCACTTTCACGATCGTCGGCCGCCCCGCGCCGCCGCAGGGGATGGAACCGGCCGCCTCACTCCTGACCGTGGATGGCGCCTATTTCGAAACCATGCGCATTCCGCTGAAGAGCGGCCGCCTTTTCAATGCCCGGGACAAGAAGGATTCGCCACCGGTTGTGCTGATCAACGATACCTTCGCGAAGAAGTATTTCCCTAACGAGAACCCGGTGGGGCAGCGGCTTCAGGCGGGCCGGCCGGAGGATGATCCGCCGCGTCAGATCGTTGGCGTGGTTGGCACGGCGAAGCACAACAACCTTGCGGAGCCGGATGTGGCGGAATTCTACCTGCCCTTCGCCCAGTCACCCGATCGCTTCAGCTACATCGTGGTGCGAACAAGCGAGCCCGCGCCGGCGGGGTTGGAAACGATGCTGCGCCGGGCCGTGCTCGAGCTCGATTCGCAGCAGTTTGTCCCGGTGATCACGCCGCTCACCCAGCTCGTTAGTCAAACCCTCTCGCAATCGCGCTTCAATACCGGCTTGCTCGGCGCTTTCGCCGCGATCGCGATGATTCTCGCGGCCGTCGGTATTTACGGCGTTATCGCCTACAATGTGGCCCAGCGGACGCGCGAAATCGGCATCCGAATGGCACTCGGCGCGCAACGCCAGCAGATGCTGACCATGATCCTGCGCCAGAGCCTGACGATGGCGGCGATCGGGATTGTGGTTGGGTTGTTCGGCGCCTTCGCGGCAACGCGACTCTTACGCGCCTTGCTCTTCGGAGTGGGCACGATGGATTTGCTGACCTACGGCGCGGTGATCGGGTTGCTCGCGGTCGCGGCGTTCCTGGCCGGATTACTGCCGGCGCGTCGCGCCATGAAAGTCGATCCGGTGATCGCGCTGCGCTACGAATAGCTCCGTCGCCTCGAGCCGAATCACGATTGACGAGTTGGTCCGGCCAGGCCGATCCGAGCGACCTGGCCGGACACGGCCGGTTAGCGAGTGACCTTGGTCGCGGTTCCCTCGAAAACGGGACCGGCGCCGGTCGGGTCCACGGTCTGAATCATCCACACTTGGTTACCACCGCGGCCGATGACAAAATCAAACGACGGACCAGGAACGAAGACGAGGTTGCCCGTGCAATCCGCGTTGACCGTGTAGGTCCCGGTCGCGCCGCTGCTGTGAATGATCGTACCGTTGACACTGACGGTGGCGAAGGGCGCGACGAGCGTGCCGTCCCCGTTGAATTGGATGGTTTCGACGATGGCCTTGGGGACTGGCACCCCGGAGACAACGTTGTAGCCATGCGCGGCGAAGGCGTAGGTACCCGCGACGCTCGTGAGCCCGCAGGTGCCGAATGGAGCCTGCGCCGTAACCGAACCGGCACTGCCGAATGTCATCGCTCCGGCGACGAGACCAGCAAGCCCGGATTTGACCAATAAGTTAGTGAACTTCTTTTTCATTTTTTGATGCTTCCTTTGTTGTTTCTGATCGGCCTTCAGCGCCTTTCTCACTGGAGGAAAGCCCTTCTTGCCGTTCATCCGGATACAGAACGGGAACCGGCGTAAGGTTACGGGGAAATGGACCCCGCGTGATCCGACGGCGTTGGCCGTTAACGCCTAACGAGGGCTCGCGTCTCCGTCCGGCGCGAGGGTGGCGACGATCTTTTCGAAGCAGGGATCGCCCCGGAGCGGGTCCCACAGCGGCGACAATTTCAGCGGGCCGTAGCCGATAAGGTCGGGTGGGCCGAGAAGGGATGACAGTTGCTGGCAGGCAAGATTTCGTTCACCAGTCCAAGCGGCGATTACGGCAAAGTAAGCGATGATGTATTTGCCCGTTTGGGCGTCTTTTTCGAGGGGAAGAAGTTCCATGGCACGCCGGCCCTCGCGGAGCGCGTCCGCTTTGCGACCGAGCGCAGCGTCCATTACACCCAAGGCGCACCAAGCCGGGCCGAGGTCCGGTTGCGCCTCGACGATTTTCTTCTGCTCGGTCCGCGCGGCGGCAAACTTGAGCTGCGCTTGGTCCTCGTCGCCGGCGAGGCGGGCGATAAAGCCTTCCAGAAAGGCGCGATTGAAACGAATCTCATCACCGAACCCGATTCCGTTCTCATCCTTCATGGCACGCAACGCCTCGGCGGCGGCGGTGGGATCGCGTTCCGCCAACGCACACTGAAGCCAAAGCGAAGCGATAATCGGGAGCGCCGCCGGCCTGGTCTTTCGAATCGAGTCGATCGCCTGATGGAGCGGGCGCGGATTGCCCGCGGTGTCCAGTTCCCAAGTCGGGATGTCCAGGCTCGTCCAAACATCGGAGGCCGGGGCGAGAGTTGTCACGCGAGTCAGCATCTGCTTCGATTCCGCGTAGCGACGGAAGCGCGCGTAGCGGTACGAAAGGCCTTCAATCGAGGGGACGTCGCGCGGGTCGAGCTCGACCGCTCGTTCCATACTTCGCGTGGACTCCATGATTTCTCCCTGACGGATCAGAATGTGACTCTGGAGTCGAAATATACGGGCGTCGTTAGGCAGAGTGCGCTGCGCGATCCCCAGCTCAGCCAGAGCGCCGCGGTAATCGCGATAGCCTCGATAGAGATGCACCGCCCGGGCGAGATGCGCTTCGCCCGATCCGGGTGCGACCCGGAACGCCGAATCGACGGCCTGTTGCGCCAGGGCGAGGCGCGCGGGCGTCCGGTCGATCAGGTCGAAATAGACGCCGTCATGGACGAGGGCGAGCTGACAATAGGCCTCGAGAAATGATGGGTCGCGAGTGACCGCCTCGTTCAACAGATTAATGACGTGGAAAAGGGAATCTGCCGAATCCCCGCTTTGCCCGGAAAGAATCTCGTTGGCGCGCGAATAGAGGTCGAAGGCAACGGGATCGTTGGTCGGTCGGCGCTTGATCGCCTGTTTTTCAGCGGGTGAAATTTTGGCGCGCAGCTGCCGCGCGACTTTCTCGGCAATCTCAACCTGGACGGGAAAGATGCCGCTTAGATCGCGATCGTATTGCTCCGCCCAGACGTGCGTATCCGTGCGCGTGTCGATCAACTGCACGTTCATCTGGAATCGGCTTCCACTGCGCCGGACGCTGCCTTCCAGAACGTGAGAGATGCGCAGATCGTTACCGATCTGGCGCAAATTCCGGTTGCCGCGATATGCCATCACACTGGTGCGGCTGATGACTTTGAGGCCGGCGATCTTCGCGAGCTTGGTCAGGACGTCATCCTGAAGTCCATTGACAAACGCCACATCCTCCTTCTGCTCGCTCAGGTTCTCGAAAGGGAGAACGGCGATCCCGGTCGTCAGGGGCGGCTGCGCGGTTTCCCGAAGGTTCCAGCCCAACGCCGAACCCAGGACGATGAGCGCCGCTGCCAGCACCGAGGTCGTCGGGTTCCGTCGCGCGAACTTCCTCGTGCGCGTGAGCCATCCGGCGCGCCGGGCCCGGACCGGCTCATGTTTCAACCACCGCTCCAAATCTTCCGCCAACCCGAGTGCGGAGGCGTAGCGGCGGCGCGGATCTTTCTCGAGGCACTTCAAACAAATGGTCGAGAGATCGCGATCGACTTTGCGATTCCACTGGCGCGGCGCTCGGGGCTCCGTCTCGAGAACCTGTTTGATCGTCTCGTAGGTCGTGCCGCCGGCGAACGGCGGATGCCCGGTGAGGAGCTGATAGAGGACCGCGCCGAGTCCATAGACGTCGGTCGCCTGGGTCACAGCGGCGTTATTTCCCACCGCCTGCTCCGGCGCCATATAACTAGGCGTGCCCATCACTTCCACGGTGCGCGTTATCGTGCTCTCCGATTCGATCAAGCGGGCCAGGCCGAAGTCGGTCAGGTGCGGTTCGCCCTTGGCATCGATGAGGATGTTCCCGGGCTTGATGTCGCGATGGAGCATTCCGTGTTCGTGCGCGTAATGAACGGTGCGCGCGACTCTCGCGATCAGCTCCGCGGATTGCTGGAGCGACATCGGCACTCGTCGGACGACTTCGTCGAGCTGGCCGCCCTCAATGAATTTCATGCTGAAGTAGCAGGAGCCCTCGCGCTCGCCGACCTCGTAAATTGGGGCGATGCCCGCGTGATCAAGCCCGGCCGCGGCTTCCGCCTCGCGACGAAAACGTTTGATGTGCGCCGGGGTCGCCCAGCGGCCGAGCGCGATCACCTTGAGCGCGACGATCCGATTGAGGCTCTGCTGACGGGCGCGAAAGACCACGCCCTGTCCACCACGGCCAATTTGTTCGAGCAATTCGTAATCGCCGAAACCCATCGAGAGCAGCGAGGGCGCGGTCTCGCGGTTTCCTTCCGCGTCGGTTTCGTCGGGGCCGAGACCGGTTTCAAGGAGGCAGGCAGCGCAAGATTGCTGCGGGGAATCGGCTGGAATGGCCGCTCCGCATTTGCAACAAAATTTGACGGCCGTGATTCGCATCGCGGGCGGATCGCTTTCACTCAAATACTGCACGGAAATCTTCCCAAGGTTACGAGCGCAAGGCGGCGATCAGGCAACGCAGTTCGTCCTCGATCTCGGCCGGCGTCGCGACGGTCTGCGCGATCTCCTCGCGCAAGAGTTGCCGGTAACGTTGTCGGAGCCGATGCAAAGCCTGTTTGACCGCGTTCTCGGTCATGCCGAACTCGCGCCCGATTTCCGACTGCGACGGGCGCTCCGGTTCGTCGGAGAGCAAGGCGGTAAGCTTTTCCTGCAGCAGGGGATTGGCCGATTTCTGAGATTCCTCGCGCAGGCGCCCGAAAACCTGGTCGAGCAGCGTGAAGGCCCAGCGGCGATCATAGATCAGATCCGCGCTCAACGTGCCGCCTCGGTCGAACTCGGCCTGGTCCCGGTCTTCGATGCCGTCGAGGGGGATGGCGATTTGCCCGCCGCCCCGCTTCAGCGCGGCGGCATCGCGGCGCGCATTGGCCATGAAATGTTTGAGCGAAGCGAGAAGAAAGGAACGGAGGCGACCCTTTTCCTGGCGGACGGACTGGAAATCCTGTCGCGCCAGGATGAGGGCGAAAAAGCCCTGGGTAATATCCTTCGCCTCCTCCGGCGAAACGCCCTCTCGCCTAACGAATTCGTAGATCGGTCGCCAATAAACCCGGCAAAGCTTTTCCAGCGCCTCACGCGCAGCCGGCGATTCGCCGCGCGACTCGAGGACCAGGGTCCAGCGAGTGGTCGCGAAAAGAAGGGGGCTGGATTCCGCCGCCCCGGCAGACGGTGGAACGGAACTCGCGTCGCGTTCCGGAAACACCTCTCTATCCCACTAAAAACCAGCGGGAAAATCAAGTTGCTCAACCAGCCGAAAACAAATCCTCAGCTGCATTCCGGTCGTGGCGCGCTGCACCGAAAGATTTCCCAGCCGCGAAATTTGCTCCTCCGATTTCCTTTCGTCGATACACTGCGGGCCTGATGAAAGGGCCTCTCGTCATAACGCTTTCTGTTCTTCTCGCCTCCGCAGTTCCAGCCGGCGCAACGGGAAATGACGAAGCAGAACTTCAGAAAATGGCGCAGCACTTTTGGGGATGGCGAGCGCGCTATGCGCCCTTCACCGGTGATGATGTCAACCGGATGGAGCGCCCGGGTGGAGTACGTGACTGGTCGCGCGCCGCAGTCGAGAAGCGGCGTGCGGACCTGGCCACGTTCGAGGCGCGTTGGAAGAAGATCGACCCGACGAACTGGCCCATCCCGCAACAGGTTGATTACCGCCTGATCGGTTCCGCGCTCGCCCGGGTGCATTGGGAGCTGGAGGTCAATCCCCGCTGGAAACGCGACCCGAATTTCTACCTCGAGCAGACTCTCACGCCGGTGGCGGAAGCGCTGACCGTGCCCGCACCCTACGACAAGGTCCGAAGTCGCGAAATCCTGACCCGGATCGAGAATATTCCCGCGATCCTGGAGAGCGGAGAGCGTAACCTGACGAATCCGCCGACACCGTTCACGAGCGTCGCAATTCATTCCCTCCAGGATGTCCGCTCCTCGTTAGGCAAGATGTCCGCGGCGCTGCGTCCGGCGACGACGCTGAAGGAGACGGAGTTGAAAGGCGCAACCGATCGCGCGGCAAACGCACTGGAGAAATTCCGGGCCCATCTCCAAGGGCAGCTTGCTTCCGGCCCGCCGCAGACGGCGCTCGGTCGTGACGCGTACCTTTTCTTTCTCCGCAACGTAGCGCTCCTGCCTTATTCGCCCGAGGAACTGCTGGCAATGGGCCGGCAGGAATGGAATCGCGCCGTCGCATTCGAGGCCTACGAGAAGAATCGCAACAAGGACGTGCCGCCGCTCAAGGTCGTGGAGAACATGGAGACGTGGATGACGGAAACGGCAGCAAAGGAATCAGAGATTCGAAGATTTCTTGAAACCCGCGACATCCTGACGGTGCCCGATTGGCTTCAGCATTACACCTTGCGACCGACACCGCCTTATCTGGCCGCGTTGGGCTTTACCGAGCAGGACGATTTCACTTCGCCGTCGCGCCTGGCGGAAAATTGCATTCGTTACACCGAGCCGCCTTCTGCGAATCTCGGTTATTTCTGGCGGGCGACGGCGATGGATCCGCGACCGCTAACGGTCCACGAAGGAATTCCGGGCCATTACTTCCAGCTTTGTCTTTCCTGGAAACACGAAGACCCAATCCGGCGACATTACTATGACTCAGGTGCGAACGAAGGGATCGGGTTTTACGCCGAGGAGATGATGTTGCAGGCGGGCCTCTTCGATGACAGCCCGCACACGCGCGAGATCATCCACAATTTCATGCGCCTGCGCGCGCTCCGGGTGGAGGTCGACGTGAAACTCGCGCTCGGCGAGTTCACCCTCGAACAAGCGGCGAAGTATCTGGAAGAAAAGGTGCCGATGGATCGGCAGACGGCGCGGCAGGAAGCGATCGCCTTCTCAACCGGCCCGGGACAGGCGCTGACCTATCAGATCGGCAAACTTCAGATCCTGAAATTCCTTGCCGAAGCGCGAATGCAGCAGGGAGAGAAGTTCAACCTGCGTGCCTTTCACGATTTCGTCTGCAAGAATGGCAACGTGCCGATTGCGTTGCAGCGTTGGGAATTGCTCGGCCTGGCTGGAGACGTGCCACCGATCGAGTCCTTTACTCGTTAGGCGAGGGAGCGAGTTTTTCAGCGCGGCGCGCGAGGAGCCAGCAGAGATCGGAGAGACGATTGAGATAGCGCAGGATCTCGGGATTGGCCTTTAGGGCTGCGACCCGGCGCTCGGCCCGGCGACAAACAGTCCGGGCGAAATCGAGCGCGGCACTAAGCGGCGTGTTCCCGGGCATGACCCAGCCTTTGCCATAAAGATTCTTATCCTTCTCCAGCTCATTGATCGCGTTCGTCAGGCGATCGACCATCGCGGCGGTCGTTAGGCTGAATCCATTCTTTCGGTAACGATCAATGTCTTCCGCCGCGGTCGCGAGTTCCCCCATGATCGTGACCAGTTCCTTTTGAATCGCCAGAATCTGCTCTGCGAATGATGAGCCTTGATCCGCCACGCGCACCATCCCGAGGGCGGCGTTCAGCTCATCGATGCAGCCACAGGCTTCGACCCGCGGATCGGTTTTCGGCACGCGACGTCCATACATGAGGGAGGTTTCGCCGCTGTCGCCGGTTTTGGTTGCGATGGACACGCGGTTAGCCGCCGTTTTGATCAAACCTTTCAGCCCCATCGACCGAGACGATGCGCAGGGCATCGATGATATGGGAACGATCGTCGGCATCGACCAGGAGCACAATCCCTCGTCCGACAGCGATGAAATCCTGGTGCGGCACATCAAAGCTTCGGCCATCCGAGAGGCGAATGGAGAATGGACGGAAATTGGGCCCGAGCCGATCTCGAATGTGCTGCAAGTTGAGCATAAGACTTTATCGGATTTCCGCGCGCCGTGGTCAACAAGCACGAACGCCGGACCTTGCCGGTCCGGCGTTCGGAATTTGCTTCTTGGGCAGCGTCCCTATCCGAGCGCCGGTTGCACTTCAGGTTCCTCGATCAGCGGGGCGCCGACCTGTTCGCCGAGCTCGACGAGCTTGATCTCGCGATGCTCGGGGAAGCCGGTGCCGGCCGGGATGAGGTGACCCATAATCACGTTTTCCTTGAAGCCGCGCAGCTTGTCGACTTTGCCTAACGTCGCTGCCTCGGTCAGGACACGCGTCGTATCCTGGAATGATGCGGCGGAGATGAAGCTGTCGGTTTCGAGTGAAGCCTTGGTAATGCCGAGCAAGACTGGCGTCGCTTCCGCCGGTTTGCCGCCCTGGTCGACAACGCGCTTGTTTTCGTTCTCGAAATCGAGCCGGTCGATCTGGTCGCCCCAAAGGAGCGAGGTGTCACCCGGATCGGTGATCCGCACCTTGCGGAGCATCTGCCGGACGATGATCTCGATGTGCTTGTCGTTAATCTCGACGCCCTGGAGGCGATAGACTTCCTGCACCTCGTTGACGAGGTGTTCCTGCAAGTCCTGGGGTCCGCAAACCTCGAGGATTTCGTGCGGGACAATCGGCCCTTCCGTTAACTGCTGGCCTTTCTTCACAAAGTCGCCCTTGAAGACAATCATGTGCTTGGTCAGCGGGATGAGGTGTTCCTCTTCATTGTTAGTCTCGGGATCCTTGAGGATAAGCTTGCGCTTGCCGCGCACGGTACCGCCGAGTTCGACAATGCCATCAATCTTCGCGATCTCGGCCGCATCCTTCGGACGACGGGCCTCGAACAATTCGGCAACCCGCGGCAGACCGCCGGTGATGTCCTTTGTCTTGGCGACTTTTCGCGGCGTCTTGGCGAGCAGAGCACCCGCGCGAACGGCTTTGTTTGGCTCAACGATGACGTGCGCGCCCGCCGGAATGGAGTAGCTCGCACCGACTTCGCCGTCGTCGCCAAGGATGACGATCTGCGGATGCAAATCTTCCTTGTGCTCGATAATCACGGTGCCCATAAGGCCGGTCGCTTCGTCGACCTCACGTTTCACAGTCACGCCCGCGATCATGTCGCGGAACTCAACCTTGCCGCTCTTTTCGGTCAGGATCGGAACGTTGTAGGGATCCCATTGCACGAAGGTTTCGCCCTTCTTCACCTTTCCGCCATCGGCGACAGTGATGACGGAGCCGATGACGATGTTGTAGCGCTCGATTTCGCGCCCTTCCTCGTTATGCAAGGTGATGGAGCCGTTTTTGTTTAGCGCAATCCAGTTACCGTCGAGTGATTGCACGGTGCGCAGATCGTTGAACTGCACCATCGCGTCGTTCTTCGCCTTGATGATCGGCTGCTTGAAAGTCTGGCTCGCGGTGCCACCGATGTGGAACGTCCGCATCGTCAACTGCGTGCCCGGTTCGCCAATCGATTGCGCGGCGATAATGCCAACTGCTTCGCCCAACTTCACAAACTGGCCGGTGGCGAGATTGCGTCCGTAACACTGCGCGCAGACGCCGCGGCCGCACTCACAGGTGAGAACGGAGCGGATCTTAAGCTGCTCGACACCGATGCGCATCAACTCGGCCGCGATCTTCTCGTCGATCAGTTGATTGGCTTTGACGATCTTTTTCTTCTTCTCGACCGGGTCAACAATCGTCTCGCAGCTGACCCGCCCAACGATGCGAGTAGCGAGATCGACCACTTCCTCATCACCTTCGTAGATCGCACGAACGGTAATGCCGTTAACGGTGCCGCAATCCATCTCGTTGATGATCACGTCCTGGGCCGCGTCGACGAGTTTGCGAGTCAGGTAACCGGAGTCGGCAGTCTTGAGAGCGGTGTCAGCCAGACCTTTACGGGCGCCGTGGGTGGAGATGAAGTATTCGAGCACGCTCAGGCCTTCACGGAAGTTGGAGGTAATCGGGCGCTCGATGATTTCACCGGAAGGCTTGGCCATTAAGCCGCGCATGCCGGCGAGTTGTTTCACCTGCTGGCGATTACCGCGCGCGCCGGAATCGACCATCAGGTAGACCGGGTTCAGTTCCTTGCGCCCCTCGTTATGCTCGAGGGTGCGGAACATGACGTTCGAGATCTCGTCGCCGGCATGGGTCCAGATGTCGATGATCTTGTTGTAACGCTCGCCATCAGTGATGATGCCTTTGCGATATTGCTGCTCGACCTGCCGAATCTGTTTGTAGGCATTCGCGAGCTGGAGCTCTTTCTCCTTCGGAATAATCATGTCGGAGATGCCGATCGAGACGCCGGCCTTGGTCGCTTCGCGGAAGCCGAGCTCCTTGAGTTTGTCGAGGGTCTCGACGGTGCCGTCCTGGCCGGCGACCTGGTAACAACGCCAGATAATGTCACTGAGTTGTTTCTTGCCCGCGGCCTTGTTGAAAAAGCCCAGACCTTTCGGCCAAATCTCGTTGAAGACAACGCGACCGGCGGTCGTCTCGATCACGCGCGCGTTCTTGTCGCCGTAGATCGTGTCCTTGCCAAAGTCCGGGTTTTTGAAACGAATCCGGTCGTGGGTCTTGATCGAGCCATCCGCCATCGCGAACTCGACTTCGGTCGCGTTGTCGAACAGCGGGAGACGCGCTTCGGCGGCGACGCCGGCGGCGCGACGCGGATTCTGCGTCAGGTAATAGCAGCCAAGTGTGATGTCCTGCGAGGGTGTCGTGATCGGCTTGCCGCTCGAGGGCGAGAAGATGTTGTTCGGCGCGAGCATGAGCATGCGCGCTTCCATTTGCGCCTCGACTGAGAGCGGGACGTGGACGGCCATCTGGTCGCCGTCGAAATCGGCGTTGTAGGCGGTGCAGACGAGCGGATGAATGCGAATCGCTTCGCCTTCGATCAGGAGCGGCTCGAAAGCCTGGATCGATAAGCGGTGCAGCGTCGGCGCGCGGTTAAGCAACACCGGGTGACCCTTAGTCACTTCTTCGAGGATATCCCACACTTCTGGCGTCTGCCGTTCGATCATCTTCTTCGCGCTGCGCACGGTGTGGACGTAGCCGCGATCTTTCAGTTGCCGAATGATGAATGGCTCGAACAAAACGAGCGCCATCTTCTTCGGCAGACCGCACTGATGCAGCTTCAGCTCCGGCCCGATGACAATGACCGAGCGGCCCGAGTAATCGACGCGCTTGCCTAACAAATTCTGACGGAAACGTCCGCCCTTGCCCTTGAGCATGTCACTCAGTGACTTAAGCGGCCGATTGCCCGCGCCAGTCACGGCGCGGCCGTGCCGGCCGTTATCGAAGAGCGCATCGACCGCTTCCTGCAACATGCGCTTCTCATTTCGGATAATAACGTCCGGCGTTTTGAGCTGGAGCAGGTTCTTGAGCCGATTGTTGCGGTTAATGACCCGGCGATAGAGATCGTTCAGGTCGGAAGTGGCGAAGCGGCCGCCTTCGAGTGGAACGAGCGGGCGCAGATCCGGCGGAATCACCGGGAGGACATCGAGGATCATCCACTCGGGACGGCTATGCGAATTCTGGAAGCCCTGCACGAGCTTGAGGCGCTTCGCGAGTTTCTTCCGAATCTGTTTGCTCTTGGTGTTACCCATCGCTTCCTCGAGCTCGCCGTTGAGTTTGGCGAGATCGATTTCACTCAGTAACTCCTTGATCGCTTCGGCGCCCATCCCGGCGCGGAAATCTTCCCCGTACTGCTCTTGCGCTTCGCGAAACTCGACTTCGGTGAGGAGCTGGGTCTTGGTCAGCGGAGTCTTACCCGGATCAACCACGATGTAGTCTTCGTAATAAATCACGCGCTCGAGCTGGCGCGCACTCATGTCGAGCATGAGGCCAAGGCGCGAGGGCATGCACTTGTAAAACCAAATATGGGAGACCGGCACCGCCAGTTCGATGTGACCCATCCGCTCGCGTCGGACCCGCGCCAGAGTGACTTCGACACCGCAGCGATCGCAGATCACACCCTTGTGCTTGATTCGTTTGTACTTGCCGCAGGAGCATTCCCAGTCGCGGGTCGGGCCGAAAATGCGTTCACAGAAAAGACCGCCCTTCTCGGGTTTGAAGGTGCGGTAATTGATTGTCTCAGGGTTCTTGACTTCGCCCTTGCTCCAGGAACGCATCGTATCGCTCGAAGCGACACCAATCGCGACCTGATCAAAGCCGACAGGGCGCTCTTCGCCCACTAACTCACGCCAGGAATGTTCGTTCATAAATGTGTATTGGAAGAATCAAAAGTTACGGCTGCAAAAAAACTGTCATCCCGAGCCGGCGCAGCGGGGCGAGGGACCTCACAAGCGTTCGTGCAGCGTCGAAACTCACAACCAGTTTGTGGGGTCCTTCGCTTCGCTCGGGATGACAAGTTAGCATTGGTTTCAGTTAGTCGTTAGGCGACATTCTCGAGGAAACTGGGCGCCTGGCCTCCGACTTTGACGTCGAGACCTAGCGATTGCATTTCCTTGATTAAGACATTGAAAGATTCGGGCGTCCCGGCTTCGAGCGAGTTATCGCCTTTCACGATTGACTCGTAGATCCGGGTCCGGCCCTGGACATCGTCTGATTTCACCGTCAGCAGCTCCTGGAGGGTATAAGCCGCGCCATAAGCTTCCAGCGCCCAGACTTCCATCTCACCGAAACGCTGGCCGCCGTACTGCGCCTTGCCGCCGAGCGGTTGCTGTGTGACTAACGAGTAAGGGCCGACGGCGCGGGCGTGGATCTTATCCGCCACGAGGTGACCCAGTTTCATCATGTAGATGTAACCGACCACCACCTCCTGATCGAAGGCGTCACCGGTGCGTCCGTCGAAGAGCTGGGCCTTCCCGTTCTCCTGCACCCAGGTGTAACCGTCGATTTTCTTCGCGTCCTTGAGATAGTCGCGGATTTTGTTTTCTTCAATCCCATCGAAAACCGGAGTTGCGACTTTGAAGCCAAGCGCCTTGGCCGCGACGCCGAGATGGGTTTCGAGCACCTGGCCGACGTTCATACGGCTGGGCACGCCTAACGGGTTAAGGACAATCTCGACCGGAGTGCCATCGGCGAGGAAGGGCATGTCTTCCTCCGGCACGATCCGGGCGACGACGCCCTTGTTTCCGTGGCGGCCGGCCATCTTGTCGCCGACGGACAGCTTGCGCTTGCTCGCGATGAAGACTTTGACCTGCTTGATAATGCCGGGGTCGATATCGTCGCCGCTCTCGACCCGATCCATCGAACGCTCCCGCTCGAGTTCGAGCTCGGCGAACTTGTGTTCGTACTGGGCAATGATCTCGCGGATCTTGTTCCGGATCGGCGAGGGATCAATCTCGATGTGATCGTAAGCCATCGCCAGCTTGCGCAGGAGCGTCTTGGTGATTTTGCGATTCGCCGGGATGATGATCTCACCGGTCTGCGCGTTCACGACATCGAGCGGCACCTTTTCGCCTAACAAAATGTTGGAAAGCGCATCAGTGAGCTGCTCGGTCAGTTCGTCTTTCTTCTTGCGGTTTTCTTCCGCAATCGCCTTCAGCTGCCGCTTGGTCTCGGCGGGCGTGAGTTTTTCGCGCTGGGTTTCGTGGCGCGATGAAACTTTCACATCCATCACGATGCCGTAGGTGCCCGAAGGGACGGTCAGCGACGTATCTTTCACGTCGGCCGCCTTCTCACCAAAGATGGCGCGGAGAAGGCGCTCTTCCGGGGCAAGCTCGGTCTCGCTCTTTGGCGTGATTTTGCCGACGAGGATGTCGCCGGGCTTGACTTCCGCGCCGACGCGAATGACGCCGTCAGGCCCGAGATTGCGGAGCGCTTCTTCGCTCACGTTCGGGATGTCACGGGTGATTTCCTCCGGGCCGAGCTTGGTGTCGCGGGCGCCGATCTCGAATTCGTCGATGTGAATGGAAGTGTAGATGTCTTCCTTCACCACCTTTTCCGAAATCATGATGGCGTCTTCGAAGTTGTAGCCATTCCAGGGCATGAAGGCGACGAGGACGTTGCGGCCGAGGGCGAGTTCGCCCTGGGCGGTGTTCGGGCCGTCGGCGATAACCTGACCTTTCTTCACGTGCTGGCCTTTTTTCACGATTGGCTTCTGGTTAACGCAGGTGCCGGCGTTCGAGCGCATGAACTTGCGCAGCTCGTAGACGTGGATGCCGGCTTCGAGATCGGTCTTCAGCTTCTTGCGATTCTCTGGCATGGTGCCGTCTTTTGTGACGACGATCTGGTCGGCCGTGACCGAGGCAACCTTGCCGGCTTCAGATGCAAGCACGACCGCGCGCGAGTCACGCGCGACCTTCGATTCCAAACCGGTGCCGACAAGCGGCGTCTCCGAGACGATCAGCGGCACACCCTGGCGCTGCATGTTTGAACCCATGAGGGCGCGGTTGGCGTCGTCATGCTCGAGAAACGGGATGAGCCCCGCCGCGACGGAGACAAGCTGCTTGGGCGAGACATCCATGTAGTGGACTTTCGTAGGCTCGACCTCGAGGAAGTCGCCCCGATACCGGACGGAAACCTTCTCGCCGGTGAAACGGCCCTTCTCGTCCATGGGCGCGTTCGCCTGCGCCACGATGAAACTTTCTTCGCGATCGCCGGTCAGGTATTCGACCGCGTCGGTCACCCGGCCGTTCTCCACCTTGCGGTAAGGCGTTTCGATGAAACCGAATTCGTTGATCCGGGCAAACGTGCTCATCGAACTGATGAGGCCGATATTCGGACCTTCCGGCGTCTCGATCGGGCAGATACGCCCGTAGTGCGAGGGATGCACGTCGCGCACTTCAAACCCGGCCCGATCGCGCGAGAGACCGCCGGGTCCGAGAGCGGAGAGACGGCGCTTGTGCGTCAGCTCGGCCAGCGGGTTGGTTTGATCCATGAACTGAGAGAGCTGCGAGCGACCGAAGAAGTCGCGCACGACCGCGCTGAGCGCCTTGGGATTGATCAGCTTCTGCGGGGTCATGCCATCGATGTTCACGTCGAAAAGTGTCATGCGCTCTTTGACGAGCCGCTCGGTCCGGGCGAGACCGACGCGGCACTGATTGGCGAGCAATTCCCCGACAGTGCGGACCCGGCGACTGCCGAGATGATCGATATCGTCGAGCGTGCCTTCGCCGCGGCGGAGGTTGATGAGGTATTTGATCGCGGCGATGAAATCCCTGTCCGTCAGGATGCGTTCGTTCAGGTCAACATCGATGCCGAGCTTCTGGTTGATCTTGTAGCGACCCACGCGGCCGAGATCGTATTTCTTCGGGTCGAAAAAGAGCCGCTTTAAGAGCGCCTTCGCGTTCGCCACTGTCGGCGGGTCGCCGGGGCGGAGCTTGCGGTAAATGTCCTTGAGCGCTTCCTCGGTATCATGGGCGGGATCTTTCTTCAGCGCCTTCACCACCGTGTCGTCGTTGGAAATGTCGATCACCTTCACTTCCTTGTGACCGAGCGTCATGATCTGGCGCACTGCCGCGAGGGTAAGCGGCTCGAAGGCGCGCGCGACCGTGACCTCGCCATCAAGCACATCGGCAGTGAGAACCTTGGTCGCGAGACTTTCTTCATCGAGCTTCTCGCTCAGCTTCAGATTTTCGATCGTGTAGAAAAGCTTGATCACTTCCTCGTCCGAGCCGTAGCCGAGGGCGCGAAGGAACGTGGTCGCGAGAAATTTCCGGCGGCGTTTGCGGCGATCGAGGTAGATGTAAAGCAGGTCGCTGGTGTCGAACTGCACTTCGATCCACGACCCGCGATCGGGAATGATGCGGAAGCTGTAGAGGACCTTGCCGTTGAGGTGCACACTCGATTCAAACGCAATCCCCGGCGAGCGATGGAGCTGGCTCACCACAACGCGCTCGGCGCCGTTGATCACGAACGTGCCGGAGGAGGTCATGAGCGGGATTTCGCCCATGTAAACCTTTTCCTCCTTGGTCCCCTTCTCTTCTTTCAGTTGGAAGGTGACATGAAGCGGGGCGCTGTAGGTTTGGCCTTCGCGTTGCGCCTCGAGCGCGGTCAGTTTCGGTTCGCCAATTTCGTAATGGCTGAAATCGAGCACGGCCTTCTCATCGTAGCTCTCAATCGGGAAAACTTCCTTGAACACGGTCTGCAAGCCAATGTTCTTGCGTTTGCCGGGCGGAACATCTTTCTGAAGAAAATCGACGTAGGAATTGAGCTGAACTTCGATCAGGTTCGGGGGTTCGATCGCTTCCTTGATGCTTCCGAAGTGGATACGTTCTGCTGCGTTACGCTCTGACATATGTGGTGACACCGATCTCCATGCTAAATACCTGGCGCGATCCTGGATGAACGCGATCGCGAGGAGTCTGAAGGGCTATGGCCTTTTCCGGAAATAGCGGGCAAAAAAAGTGGCAGCAAAACGGCGGTCTGTCAAACTGACCTCCGCCGTTTTGTTGCCAATCTTGGTTGTTGCCGTCGAGAGCGAGGTAAAAATACTGCGCGCTGAGCTTGTTCCTCGGAAAAGTGAGGGGCAATATGCATGCCCGAGCCGGGCGGGCAAGGGCGTTTTTCTGCGGGCCTGAATCGAGACTCGTGAATCGGAAGCCGCGGAAAACGCCTCTTCCGATGTAACGAATCTCGATTTACCGATTCACCGTCTACTTGATCTCGACCTTGGCCCCGGCCGCTTCGACCTTTTTCTTGATCTCTTCGGCCTCTTCCTTGGTTACGCCTTCCTTCAACGGCTTGGGCGCGCTTTCGACGAGCGCCTTCGCTTCCGCCAGCCCGAGGCCCGGGATCGCGGCGCGCACTTCCTTGATCACGCCGATCTTGTTCGCGCCCATTTCTTTCAGGATCACATCGAAGCTGGTCTTTTCCTCAGCCGCCGGAGCTGCCGCCGCGCCGCCGCCTGCGGGCGCTGCCGCCACCGCAACCGGAGCCGCGGCGCTCACGCCCCATTTTTCTTCGAGTTGCTTTACCAAACCAGCAATCTCCAGGACGGTCAGCCCGCTGAGTTGCTCCACCAATGCGTTCATATCTGCCATTTTATTTTCCTCCAATTGCCGCTCCCGGAAGCCTCCGGAAAATTACGTCCCGCAGCCGCGAGACCGGACAGGTTGTTTGTTGTTGCTCGCCCCACGATCCGGCGGGACGAAATTCGTTAGTCGTTAGGCGACGGCCTCCGCGGGTTTGCCTTCCTTTTCTGCTTTCGCGTTCAGGAGTCGCGCGAGGGCGGCGGCCGGTTCGTTCAGGACGCGCACCAGCCTGGTCGCCGGCGCAAGCAGCAGCCCGAGCAACTGCGCCTGCATGATCTCGCGGCTCGGCAGCTCGGCGAGCGATTCGACTTCGGCGGTCGAGAGAATGTTTCTATCGACGACCCCGATCTTGAGCGAGCCGACTTTGAACTCGGCCGCGAAATTTTTCAGCACCTTGGCGACGGGCGCGACATCTTTGTCGCCGTAAACGACTGCGGTCTGGCCGGTGAGTTGCTCCGCGATGTCGGGGAACTCGCTCGTCACCAGCGCCCGCCGCAGAAAGCTGTTCTTCACCACGTGCATTTCCGCGCCGGTGGACGCGAGACGATTTCGCAGCTCGCCAAAATGATCGACGTTCATCCGCTGGTAATCGGTTACGAGCAAAAACGGCGAGCGGCTCAAGCGCTCCGAGAGGTCCGCGACGATGTTGGTTTTTTCAGGTCTCATGGATTTGGAATTTAAGCGTCGTTACTTGGGAGCCGGGCGTTTCAAAACTTCAGATAAGGCGAAGGATCGATCGGTACGCCAGGCGACATCGTGGCGGCGAGCGTCATCGCTTCCAGGTAGCGGCCTTTGGCGCTGGCCGGCCGAGCTTTCATGACCGCGTCAATAATGGCGCTTCCGTTTTCGACCAGCTGATTTTCTTGGAATGAAAATTTTCCAACCGGAACGGCGACATTGCCGTTCTTGTCGAGCTTGAACTCGACCCGGCCGGCCTTCACTTCCTTGACGGCTTTCGCGGTGTCCTCTGTCACGGTACCGGTCTTTGGATTCGGCATCAGGCCGCGCGGACCGAGGATCTTGCCGAGCTTGCGCACTTCCGCCATCGCCGCGGGCGTCGCGATCGCGACATCGAAATCCTGGAAACCTTCCTGGCACTTCTTCACCAGATCCATAAACCCGACATGCTCCGCGCCGGCATCCTTCGCCGCGCGCGCCGCTTCGCCCTCGGCAAAAACGAGCACCCGCACCTGTTTGCCGCTGCCATGCGGGAGCGGACAAGTGCCGCGCACCATCTGGTCCGACTGCTTGGGATCAACCCCGAGCCGAAACGACATCGTCACGGTCTGGTCAAACTTGGTCGGCGGCAGCTTCTTCAGCGTGGTGACCGCTTCGGGGAAGCTGTAAGCCTTGTTGCGGTCCACCTGCTCGAGGGCCGCGCGATAACGTTTGCTGCGATTTTTTTGCATGATCTTGTCAGTGCGAGCGAATCCGGCTTTGGCGGACTCTCCTGGCTTGGTTTCCCGCGCGGTCGGAGGACCGGCAGGGGTGCACAAGGTAGCTGGTCCGCGCCTCCTGTCAAAGGCCGACGCAAGGGATTCTGCCTTAAGCGCGATCGTCGGTTCTGACAACAACCAGCTAGCGTGACTCGGGCACCTTCTTCTTTGCCGGCGCGAGCGAGGCAACGATCTGGTCAAAGCGGGGGTCGCCCCGCAGTGAATCCCAAAACGGATGCAGCCGCAGTTCACCATACGTGACATAGCCCGGGACGCTCGCAGCCCGCTTTAACGTCTCCAGCGCCAAATCCGTTTCACCCGTCCAGGCATACGTGACCGCGAGAAACTCAATCGCGAGCGGGCCATTGATCGAATCCTTTTCCAGCGGAAGCATTTCAACCGCGCGCTTCCCTTCCCGGATGGCGTCGGCCTTCCGACCGAGGGCGCCGTCGATCATGCCCAGGATGGAAAGCGGCTCGGCGTGACCAGGATCGTCTCGCAAGCTTTCCTCGACCTGAACGCGAGCGCTGGTAAAGGCCGCCTGTTCCGCCGCGGCATCGCCCGCGAGCCGGGCGGCGAGTGCCTCACACCACGCCCGCGGCAACAGAAAACCTTCCATGGTGTAACCTTGCGTTGTCATGGCAGCGATCGCGCGTCCGGCGGCGACGGCATCGCGCTCGCACAGCGCCAGGTGAAACCATTCGTCCGCGATCCTGGCGGCGGCATTTTGATCCTGAGTCACAATCCCATCGATCGCGGCATGCATCGGCTGTGGGTCCGCGGCCGCGTGCAAGGAGAAAGAAGCCCGGGCTACGCGCAGGCTTGGATCGTTAGGTAGAATCTCGCGCGCCCGATCGATCATGGTCGCCGCTTTCTCGAACTGCCGGAGCCTTTCATAGCTGATCGCGAGTTGGTGCAGGATGTAGGTGTTACGCGGGTCCAGCTCCAGGGCGCGCAGGAGATTCCTGGTCGAATCGTCCCAGCGATTCTGCCGCCGATCGATAAAGCCGGCGTACTCAAAAACCAGGGGTTCGTTGGGCAGGGAACGACGCGCCAGCTCCAATTCCCGGCGCGCTCCGTCGTAATCGAAAAAGCCGCAATAGAGATGCTCGGCCAGCGCGAGGTGGGTTTCGCCCGCATCCGGCCGGAGGCGCTGCGCGTTCCTCACCGCGGCGTTGGCGAGGGCGAGCCGGGCGGGCGTGTGATCTGGTCCGTAAAGATAGATTTGATCGTGGACACTCGCGAGCTTGCAATAAGCGCGAAAATAGTCGGGGTCCCGTGCTACCGCTTTTTCCAAGAAATCGGCGGCTCGGAAAAGATTCTGAGTTCCTTGCAGATTAACGAGGGGTGCGGTGATGAGCGCGTTGCCTTCGAGAAATAGCTGATGGGCCAGCTCATCCGAGGTCGACTCTTGTTCTATCGCGGCTTTCTCTTCCGGCGAAAGTCTTGCCTCAAGCTGAGCGACGATTGTTTCTGCCAGCTCACTTTCGAGGGCAAAAGCATCCGCAATGTCGCGTTCGTAACTTTCCGCCCAAACCTGGGTGTTACTACGCGTGTCGGTGACCTGAACACTTACACGGACGCGCTTCCCGTCTCTCTGCACAGTGCCTTCCACAACATGAGATGCTCCCAGGGCCTGGCCAATTTCGCGCAGGTTACGTTCCGCCCGGGAGCGGTATTGCATCGTCGAGGTGCGACTGATGACGTTGAGAGCGGCTACCTTTCCCAGGTCGGTCTGGATTTCATCCTGGACGCCGTCAGCAAATATAACGTCCAACTTGTCGTTCGTCGGACTCTCAAAAGGCAGAACAGCAATGCTCTTGTCCGGCAAACGTTCTGTCTCGCTGCTTCCAGGCGGGCCAGGCTTACGCGGCGAGGAGGAACGCAGGACCGAGTAAACGACACAAGCCGCCGCAATGAGCAAAACCAGCGCGCCAACCGCAATCTGATGCCGATGTGAGCGAAGATAACCCGTTCCAGAACGGCCCGCCGCTCTCCTGGTCTGGAACTTTAACGGCAACGCAGGATTGCCAACCTTATCAGTGAAGAAATTAACGACATGCAGCCTCATGCCATGTTTTCCTTCGCATTCTCCAATGTCGTGCAAACACGGCCGCCACCGATCAATCTCGGCCAGGTCGTCGGCCGCGCGTTTCGAAAGCAGAATGTGATTGGCGTCGGCGCACGACATGACTCGCTCCGCCATGTTCATGGCTCCCCCGGCGAAATTGGATCGGTCGTTGACATCACTGACTCGCGTGACCGGTCCGCTGTGAATTCCCATGCGTAGCTTCAACTGAGGGTGCGGCGCAATTGCCTCGCAAATCTGCTGGGCGCAAGTGATGGGCGATTCGATGCTGTCGCTGAAGACTAGCGCCATCCCATCGCCGGTGGGCAACTTGATCAGCTTGCCCTCACTTTCGGCGGCGCGGAAACATCGCGTCTCGCGCACGAGTTTGGTGAGCAGCTTCTGTATTTCCCGCTGCTCGTCCATCCGCAGCCTCGAATAACCCACCGTGTCGATAAACAGAATGTGGGCGATCTCGAGATGGAACTCCGTGCTCGCGTGTGCCGCCATGGCTGTCGCCGGTTCGAATGATATTATGCCATCAGACCGGGCGTCGTCGAATGGATCTGACAAGGGCGATGCCCCGGGCGAGCAGTTCATTACCAAACCCGGCCAGGTTCAGGATTAACATGATCGAAGCGAAGAGATACAAGCCCATCGCCGCCCCGATGCCCAGATGGAGAAGAAGGATCCCGGCCAGCCAAAACGGACGCGTTCGTTTCGGCCATATGAAAATCGGATAAGCACTTTCCAGGATGCAGACCACGCTGCCCGCCAGGGGAAGCAGGTGTCGAAATTGAATTACAAGGTCAATCGGGATGACATCAAAAGGAGCCCGGGTAAGCACCCGCCACATATTATCTCCGTTCCACCAGTCGTGGCTGACTGCCTTCGAAATCCCGCCGAAAAAATAAATGATGCAAAGATGGATTTGAAGGAGGCGCCGGTGAAACCCGAGTCGCTCCGGCGCCGCCGCCGCGCCCGGCCACAAACGATGGTCTAATGACCACTTGTCGGGGAAAGGCGCGATCACAAGATAGAACAAGCCGATGGTCGTAAAGTTATCGACCCCGTAGGAGAAAAGCAGACCACTGCGGACCGTCGCCAGGTGCAGGAACCAGGCGAGAATCGCACATGGCCGGCAAAACAGTCCGATCGCGAGGCACGCGCCCAAAGCAATCAGGCTGACCCAGACAAGAGATAGAGTGGTCGTCTCCGCCACACCGATGTGAGAGCCAAGTGCGACCAGCCAGCCAAGGCGCGGAGTAAGATTACTTTCACCCGAAAGGACCGCTTCCGCCAGCTGCCGGTTGAGGGAGCCTTGGCCTGAACCGAAAAGAAAGAACCAATCGTCACTTAGTGAGATAGCGTAGAGGATCAGTTGCAATCCCAGGCCGACCCGCAGGATCGTCAGCCATTGATCGGAATCAGGCGGGAATAAGAATTGGCCTATCGTTCTGAGCAACCGCTGCATCGGCTATTGCTCACGCAACTCAATCGCCTTTTGGCGACGGTATTCATAGACATCGAGGCGGCGATAGAACGTCCTCTTGCCTTTGATGTAGTCAGTCACGCCAGGTTGAACGGCAACGCCAAGCAGAGCGCGAATCGTAACCGCCTCCGGATGTTCCCGGGCAGCCGACTCGCTCAGGATCTTCAGAATAGCTTTGCGGAACGGCTGATAACGAACTCTTGGAAGTGACTCTAGCAGCGTGGCGATGCGAACTCCTGCCGCCGCCCTTTCTACCACCGGCAGATCATAGGTTGTCTTACCAGCGGCATCGGTGATCTCGAAAATGACTTTCGCATTCGCGGGCACATCGGGGGCGAAATAGCTGTAACCGGCGTCGATACCTGTGCAGTCGCTGTAAGTTGCGAATAGTTGTCGAACCCAATCATCCTCAGTTCGCCCCTTTCCCAGGATCGTGTTCGTGAGCGCTTCTACGCGTCGCCAGAAGGCTGCGTCGCGCCCGCTTGCAACCATCCCCGAGGACATATCGAGCAGGGCTATGCTAATGGCGAGGGTGAAATGAAAACCGAGAAAAGCCGCCCATGATAGGCGCTGTCTTGCGGACACGAGTTACACCGGCCTTAGGGGGTCGCAGTTGGAGTTGGAGTGCAGGTCGGCGAGTTAAGGATACATTTCACCGCCTTCACCATCTCACGGGACACTTCCAAATTCTTATTCCTGTGAGCCGAACCGGTTGCCGGCTGCGGGGGGGGCACGCCTGCGGGCGGCGGCAGTATTTCGTAGCTGGGATCTTCGTCTGCGCCCAAGCCGATTTGCACCGCGTACCCGGTAAAGTTGTCGATTCTATTTGGGATGGCACCGACGAGAAAATCGTTGCTCATCGTCCCATACGGCTCCGACGTGATTTCGCCCTCATAATACTCCCTGATCCTGAACAGCTTCTCCCGCTGCTGTTTCTGGCCAGGAGAATTTCCGTTCAAGACGCCTTGAATCTGATTCCATTGGTCGGGTGTCAGTCTGACAAGCAGCGCATGCGGTTCTCCGTCGCCGTTGCCATCTAGCTTTCGCTGCTCACAACCGGTTGAGACAACCAAACAGCTCAACGACGCAGCGAAGCCAATTCTGAGGAGTTTTGTTTTCATCCCGCTGGTTTGCTCCTCCTGCCAGCGACTTGGCAAGCCTAAATTTTAATCCCCGGTCAGCCGCGCCTCCGCCAGGTCGAGGTCGCGCTGGATGCGACGGAGGGCTTCGTCGTTGATTTGCTGCGAATTTCGCAGCGCGATGATGGTCTGGCGCTCGGCTTGCAGGGCTCCCTGTTGCAGACGCTGATAAATCGGTGTGGCAACTTCGCCGCTTGGGTTCGCAGCCTCTTCGCAACGGGTATGCAATTGGGCGATCCGATCGCAGTATTCGGCCCGCACCCGCTCCATCACCTCGTCGGGAAAATGTTCTTCGCGTGCTTTGCGTTCGACGAAATCGACCGCCGCTTCGTTCGCGCGCAGACGCGCGTTGCGCTCCTCGCGGTCGATGATGCCCTCATCGCGCACACCGAGCCAGCGGATCAGAACCGGCAGAGTCAGCCCTTGTAAAACCAGCGTCGTCAGGATGACGCAGAAGGTGAGAAAGAGGATGTAACTGCGCCCGGGAAACGGCTGCCCGTTCGCAAGCACCAGCGGCAGGGCAAGAGCGGCGGCGAGCGAGACGACGCCGCGCATTCCCGCCCATGCCACAACCAGGGTGTGCTGCCAGGGCGGCGATGGATTGTGCCGGCGAAAGCGCGGACTGAGCCAGCGCGGGAGATAGCTTGCGGGAAAGACCCACGCCATCCGCACCAGCACGACCGTGACGCTGATCACGACCCCGTAAACTGCGAGGCTCAAGGGCGACTCCTGTCCGAGCTGTCGCCGGATATCCGGCAGCTCCAGCCCGATCATGACAAAGACGAAACAGTTCAGGAGAAAAGCCACGATCTCCCAAAAGGTGACCGCCTGGAGACGAAACCGCGCGGAGAGCGCGGGCGAATGCCACCCGAGATAAACTCCAGCCGTAACGACCGCGAGCACGCCCGAGGCAGTTAGCCGGTCCGCGATGAGATAAGCGAGGAAAGGGGTGAGGAGCGAAATTGTGATCTGGACCGGTGGATCATCCAGCCGGTGATGAATGGCGCGGGCCACGATCGCCAGCACCAGCCCGACGATCACGCCTCCCACCGCGATCAAAAGGAAGCGGAGGACGGCTCCGCCTAACGAGAAGTGGCCGGTGACCATGGCTGCGACCGCAAACTGGTAGGTCACGAGTGCGGTCGCATCGTTCACCAGGCTCTCGCCGCTCAGCACCGCCTGGACGCGGACCGGCACGCGCAGACGTTTCAGCACGGCCTCGGCCGCGACCGCATCGGGCGGCGAGACAATCGCGCCGAGGGTAAACGCCGCGGCCCAGGGCAGGCCGGGGATGACCCAGTGCGCGACCGATGCCACGACGGTCGCCGTGAGCAGGACGAGACCGATGGCGAGAAAAAGAATCGCCCGCAGATTGCGCCGGAAATCTCGCCACGAGGCGAAGAGCGCCGCCGGATAGAGCAAGGGCGGGAGAAAGAAAAAGAGGACAAGATTCGGATCGAGCCGGATCACCGGCAACCAGGGAAAAAAACTCAGCCCCAGACCGCCGAGGACCAGCAGGACCGGATAAGGCACGGCCCATCGATGGGCGAGCACGACGAGCGCGGCCACGAACACGAGCAGGAGCACGAGCGGTTC
This sequence comes from Chthoniobacterales bacterium, assembly GCA_036825615.1. Taxonomy (GTDB): domain Bacteria; phylum Verrucomicrobiota; class Verrucomicrobiia; order Chthoniobacterales; family UBA10450; genus JAICXG01. The sequence goes on along the minus strand of DAISXY010000011.1, from coordinate 18,089 downwards.
GTCATGGTGCACGAGATCTCGCTCCGAGTTGCGCCTGGCGAATTGACGCCGCGCCATTGCCCGCACTCGCGGCCCGGGCGCGGTTGGCTTCCAGTTGCGGCAGATGTTTTTCCGACCAGCGACAAATGGCGCGCAACGGTTCGATCAAGGTGCGTCCCAAGGGAGTGAGGGTGTACTCGACTTTCGGCGGCACGACCGGATGGACCTTGCGCCTAACGAGTCCGTCGCGCTCCAGGCTGCGCAGGGTTTGCGTCAGCATCTTCTGCGAAATGCCGCCGATCTCGCGCTGCAGTTCGGCGTAGCGCCGGGTGCCGCCGGCGAGGACGTGGATGATGAGAGCGGTCCATTTGTCCGCGATCCGGCTCAAAACGACGCGCGAAAGACAATGCGCATTCATGACCGAAGGCTGGCTGCGGCGGCTCGGCATGCGCTTCAAGTAATGGAGGTGCCCGATACGCGCAATCGGAGAGTGACAGGCCGATCCGATGGTAAGACCGCTCACGGGCGCGAAAATTTTGTTGGAAAGAGGAGCAAATCTGGTATGGCTCCTTTCCTGATGCGTTCCCCAGAGAAACGCAGGCCTGGATCCACCGGGCGGAGTTTGCGAATTGCCGGCCGGGCGTGCCCCGCCGCCGTCGGGACAGGAGCGGTTCGAGAAGGGTGAGAATTCTGATCGTGGGCGGCGGGGGCCGCGAACATGCGCTCGCCTGGAAGCTGAAGCAATCGCCGCGGGTGGAAGCGATCTTCTCCGCGCCGGGCAATGCCGGGACGGAGTCGTTAGGCAAAAATGTTGCGATCTCGCCGAATGACTTTCCCGGTCTGGTGAAATTTGCCCGCGAGAATGCGATCGGCCTGACGGTAGTCGGCCCCGACGATCCGCTCGGCGCCGGGATTGTGGATGAATTCCAGCGCGCCAATCTGCGGATTTTCGGCCCGACCAAATCGGCGGCGCGGCTCGAAGCCTCGAAGGTCTTTGCGAAACAACTGATGCGCCACACCGGTATCCCGACGGCGATGGCGGGAATTTTTGAGGAGAGCCGCAAAGCCTGTCGCTTCGCCGCGCAACTTCACTACCCGATCGTGATCAAAGCCGATGGGCTGGCCGCAGGCAAGGGCGTGGTGGTTGCGCCGGACACGGCAAGCGCGGTGACAGCGATCGAGGACATGATGGATCGGGGGCGATTTGGCGCGGCCGGGGCGCGCATCCTGATCGAGGAATTCCTCGAGGGTTGGGAATGCTCACTCCACCTCCTTGTCTCGGGCGATCAGCATCAATTGCTCGGGGCAGCCTGCGATCACAAGCGGCTGCGCGATGGCAATGAAGGACCGAACACCGGCGGGATGGGCGCCTACAGCCCGCCCGCCGGCTGGAACAGCGGCCTAACGACTCAGTTCGAGGAGCAAATCATGCGTCCGCTCCTGCATCGTCTGGCGGAAGAAAAAATTCTGTTCTCGGGCCTGCTCTTTCCCGGGCTCATGATCCGGAACGGAACCGCGCACGTGCTCGAGTTCAACTGCCGCTTTGGCGATCCCGAGACGCAGGTGATTTTGCCGCGGCTGCAAGGTGACCTGCTTCCGCTGCTCGAAGCGACAATCGATGAAAAGCTTGCTGGCCTGACGATTGAGCTCGATCCGCGAGCCGCGGTTACGGTCGTGATGGCGGCCGCTGGTTATCCGGAGCGGCCCGAGACAGGAAAGAAAATCAGCGGCTTGGAAACGGTCGCCGAAATGCCGGACGTGCAGGTTTTCCATGCTGGGACCCGGCGAGAAAACAACGACGTCTTCACGAGCGGCGGTCGCGTGCTGGCCGTCACGGCGCTCGGCGAAACGATCGCGGCGGCGCGCACGCGCGCTTACGAGGCGGTCGGCAAAATTCAATTCGAAGGCTGTCATTACCGGCGCGACATTGCTCTTGCGGCAGTTGCGGATAAGATCGCTCCGACCGATGCGGCGCCTCGTTCTCAGCCTTAGCCTAACGATCTCGTTCGCCGCCGTTTTTGCCCAAACTCAACCGCGCGCAACGCCTTCGCCCGCGCCGCCCACTCCCACGCCCGCTGGAGTCGACAGTCTTGATCCGGCGGATTTGGAAAAGGCGGTCGCGCTCATTCAGCAGAAGTACGTTAACCCGGCGGCGGTAAGTGGAGCGGAGCTAACCCGCGCCACCCTCGCTGGGTTGCTCGAGCGGCTGGACGATGACGCCGAGATCCTGCCCACGCGCGGCGCGGCGGCGACGCCGACGCCGCCTCCGTTCTATCGCGAAATCATCGAAGGCAATATCGGCTACCTGCGCCCGGGTGAATTGAACCGTGGGCAGTTACAGGAGCTGGACACCACCCTGCGCGGGTTCGCCGGGAAAAAAGTTGACGCGGTCGTGCTCGATTTGCGCGACTGTGCCGAGGCGACCGACTACGCGACGGCGGCCGAGTTTGCGAACCGTTTCGTCCCAAAGGGTGACCCGCTTTTCGATCTGCGCGGGCCTTCCGCAACCCCGGGCCGGGAGTTCGTTTCACAGGATGATCCGACCTATTCGGGCGTGATCGTGGTGCTGATCGATCACGACACAGCCGGCGGAGCCGAAGCGCTCGCGGCCGTTTTGCGGCATCACAAAGCCATTCTCATCGGGAGCAAAACCGCCGCGCGCGCGGTTGAGTTTGCGGACCTGCCACTGCCGAGCGGCAAGGTTCTGCGCCTGGCCGTGGCGCAGGTGGTTCTGCCCGGCGGAGAACCGCAATTGAAGGATGGCGTCAGCCCCGATCTCGCGGTCGTTCTGCCCCGCGCGGAGAAAAAGGAGATCTTTCAACAGAGCCTGAGCAAGGGAATGGAGCAGTTTGTTTTTGAACCGGACCGCCCGCACCTCAATGAAGCGGCCCTGCTCGCCGGGACCAATCCTGAGATCGAACCGAGGGCGCGCCAGCGACGGGCGGCGGGGGAAACACCGCCGCACGACAGCGTGCTCCAGCGCGCGATCGATGTGGTGACTTCGATCGCGGTTTACGAAAAACAACCAGCCAAATCACCCTGACGAATCGCACTGTGCATCCCCTCGAAAAGCGGATCGGTTATCGGTTCAACAATCCTACCCTGCTCACCGAAGCGCTGACCCACCCGAGCGTCGCGCACGAGAAACAGAGAAGACATTTCGATAATCAGCGGCTCGAATTTCTCGGTGATGCTGTCTTGCAGCTTGTGATCACGGAGCATCTTTTTGCACGTTATCACGAGGCCGGGGAAGGCCGTCTGACCACCCGGCGGTCCCGGCTGGTTTCGCGCGAGGCGCTCAAGGTGCACGCCGCGCAGCTCAATCTCGGGCAATATCTGCATATGGGCCGGGGCGAGGAGGCGAGCGGCGGCCGGCAGCGCGAATCGACGTTAGGCGACGCCTTCGAGGCACTCCTCGGCGCGATTTATCTCGATAGTGATCTCGAGACCGTGCGGCGTTTTATTCTCGAAGAAATGCGCGCGGATTTGGAGCGGATCGAAGAGGAACCGCTCGAGGTGAACCCGAAAGGCCAGCTCCAGGAATTGCTCCAGGCGATCTCGCCCCGCAGCCCGATCTACGAATTGATTAGCCAGCACGGACGGGAACACGAGAAAACGTTTCGCGTCCGCGTGATCTGGGAAGGCCAGGTGCTTGGCGAAGGAATCGGCCGGAGCAAAAAACAAGCGGAAACCGCCGCCGCGCTCATCGCGCTAAAGCAGCAGCCCTGGGCGAAAAAAGAGGACGTGCCCTGACCAGGCTGTAGCCGGGATCGCTGATCCCGGCGTTCGGTTGGTGCTCTCAATTTACTGCCGGGATCAGCGATCCCGGCTACAACTTGAGCGCGTGAATTTTTCCCCAGGCGAAGTGTTCGCGGATCGCCCGAGTAACGAACTCTTTCCCGCGCCCGATCGCTTCCTCCAGCGAACATCCAAGCGCCAGCCCCGCTGTGATTGCCGCCGAATAAGTGCAGCCGGTGCCGTGGGTCGCCACGCCAGGAACGAACGGCGCTTCAAATTCACGCACTTCCGTTTGGCTAACCAATAAATCGATCGCGCGCCCACCGCGAAGATGACCACCTTTGATAAGAAACGTTGTGCCGAACTGCTTTGATAACTGCCCGCCGATCTCGCGCATCTCGTTCAGATTGCGCACTGGCTTTCCGCTTAGCGCCGCCGCCTCGGCCATGTTTGGCGTGACGAGTGTCGCGCGGGGAAAGAGGCGCGTGCGGTAAAACGCGATTGCTTCGGGTTGTAAGAGCACATCGCCGCTCGTCGCCACCATCACCGGATCAACCACGAGCGGTACGTCGGGCGCCAGCTTCTCCAGGGTGGCGGCGACAATCTCAACAATCTCAGCCGAAAAAAGCAGCCCGGTCTTGATTGCGCGGACCGGAAAATTGGCCAGGCAAAGCTCGATCTGCTCCCGCACGTTGCGCGCTTCGACCGGCTCGATGCGGGAGACTTTGCCGGGCACTTCCGCGACCACGCAGGTGACGGCGGTGAGCCCGTAGACGCCGAGCGCAGTGAAGGTTTTGAGATCCGCCTGGAGCCCGGCCCCGGCGCTGCAATCGGAACCTGCGATGGTCAGGGCGACGGGTGTAGCAGCGGTCTGTGACCGCCGAGACTCTCCCATTGCCACAGCGCGTTCGGCGGTCACAGACCGCCGCTACAGCTCGATTCTCGATTCACGAATCTCGACGCACGAGTTCGCCCTTACGCCCCGTCGTTCCCGATCGCCTCGACCGGGCAACCTTCCTTCGCCTCGTTGCAAAGGGTTTCTTCCTCCGGCGACTCAGGTTGCTTGTAGACGTAAGAATGGCCGCCGTCGTCGTTGCGTTTGAAATTGGCCGGCGCCGTTTCCCGGCAGAGGTCGCAGTCGATGCATTGATCATCGACGTAGAATTTTCCCTCCACGTTCTCGGGATATTTGTTTGCGACATCAGCCATTGTTTTTGGGGCGATTTGGCCTCAAAGGGTAGGGACTTTCCTCATTTGCGCAATTGATTTTCCGCGCGTTTGAAGCACGGTGCTGCCGCCGATTTTTGGCGTGTAATCGCTTCCTCGCGCCCTGTTTTCATGAAATCAAGTCAACGCAGGACGCTCTTCGCTTTCTTCGCCGAGCTGGTGATCTACGGCATCTTCGTCGCCATCTATTTCCTGCTCGTGCTGCACTTCCTCGGCGGCTGGCTTGCCCACCTCGATAAAGAAAGCACGAAACTCTACGGCATCGTTTGCCTCGCTTTGATCATCGGCCAGGCGGTCGTCCTGGAGTGGGTCACGACCTTTCTCTTCCGCCTCTTGCGCGGGCGCTCGCAATGATTTTTCTCGCGATGCATTTCCCGATTTCCGGGACGGACATCAGCCCGACTTACCTCGTCGTGGCCGGATTTCTCATTGGCGTTCTCGGCGGCTTCTTCGGAGTGGGAGGAAGCTTCATCGCCGGTCCGGCGCTGCGTGCGGTCGGGATGCACTGGCATTTTGCGGTCGGGACCGATCTTGCGCATATCGTCGGCAAATCAGTCGTCGCCGCCAAGCGCCACCGCGCTCTGGGTAATGTCGATCTTCGGCTCGGCCTCATCATGGCCCTGGGGACAATCGGGGGCGCGGAATGCGGCGCCCAGCTCATCGAACTGCTCAAGCGCCAGGGCCACGTCGATTTCGTCGTCAGTATCATCTCGATTGTGATCTATGCCAGCATCTCAGTCTTCATGGTCTGGGAAAGCGCCCGGACCGTGCGCGCCCAGAAGAGGAAAGGCGGCGAAACCGCAAAGGGCCGGAGCGCGAAGGATGAATCCTCTTTCTCCGGCCTCACCAAAATGATCCACCGGATCCCAATCTGGCCCCTGATCTCGCTCCCTGCCTCGGGTGTGAAGTCGATTTCGCTCTGGGTCATTGTTATTGTCTCCTTCATCGGCGGGCTCTTCAGCGGCTTTCTCGGCGGCGGCGCGGGTTACATCCGCATGCCGATGATGGTTTATATCCTCGGCATCCCAACCCATCTCGCGGTCGGAACCGATCTATTTGAGATCATCATCTCGGCGAGCTACGGAACTTTTAGCCACGCGCTCAAAGGCAATGTCGATATCCTGGTTGCATTGGTCATGAACACGGGCGCAGCCATCGGCGCCCAGATCGGCGCTATCCTGACGCAATATTTTGCGGGACCCAAGATTCGCCTCCTCTTTGTCCCGCTCCCGCTCATCGGCGCCGCGATCGTGCTCTACACCCTTTTCACCGGACACAAATTGTAACTTCCCATGCGCCTTCTCATTTGCAGCGACGGCACCGACCCGGCCGACAACCCCACCCGGCTCGCTGGCATCATCGCCGGGCCCTGCCAATGGCAAACCACGCTCCTCGGCATTGTTGAACGCGAGGCCGACGAAGAGCCGTTGCGCGCCGCGCTCGAGAACGAGGCGCGGCTCCTCGGCAACTACAACGTCACCGCGCCTCGGATCGAAATCCGCTCCGGCGAACCGATCCGCCAGATCCTGGCCGAAACCACCGCAAACGAATACGACCTCGCGATCATCGGCGCCCGCCGCAAGGGCGAAGGCGGCCTCTATTTTCGCCCGGAGAAAAGCTACGAAGTAATCAAGGCCGTTCCTCCGCCCGTGCTCGTCGCAATCGGCCCCTGCGATAAACTTCGCCGCATCCTCGTCTGCACCGGGGGCAAACAGTACATCGACGATGCGGTGCAACTCGCGGGCGAGATCGCACGCTGCGTCCAGGCCGAGATCACCCTCCTCCACGTCATGGCCGAGCCCCCGGCGATTTACGCCGATCTCGTTAGGCTGGAGGAAGACGTCGGGCGTCTCCTCGCCTCCGGTTCGGAGCTGGGCCGGAACCTGCGCGCGCAAAAAGAGAGCCTTGAGAAAAGCGGTATTCCCACCCACATCCGCATCCGCCACGGGCTCGCCCTCGACCAGATTTTCGCCGAGGTGAACGAAGGCGGCTATGATCTCATCGTCACCGGTACCTCCCAGGCGCGCGGCCCTTTCCGTCACTACATCATGGGAGACCTGACTCGGGGCATTCTAAACCGGGCCGAGTGTCCGGTGCTCGTCGCCCGCGCCGGCAAAATCGTCGACCACGAAGACGCCGAGGGCGGTTTTTTCCATCGCCTTCTCCACGGCTTCGGCACCAGCAAAGCCGCGCTCTAGCCGGAGCGGCGTCCAACCTTGCATGGCCAACTGCGGCCGCTATTTTGCGCAACATGATCAAGTTTCACCGCGCTTCCGTTCTCGTTAGGCAAATCTTCGCCCTTCTTCTTCTGACCCTGCTCGCCGCCGGCTGCGCCGGGAAAAAGAGCAGCCAGACGACGGGCGCGACCGGCGATTACGTCACCGGCACGCCACTGCCCGAGCGCCCCGAAGGCGGCACCTCCTTCCTCAGCAGCAACGTCGATCGCAATCAATTTCAACCGATCTACTTCGACTTCGACAGCCAGACCATCAACAGCTCCGAGAACGGTAAAATCCAGCAGATCGCGAGCTTTCTTCAGCAGGGCAACAGCCAGATCATCATCGCCGGTTTCACCGACGAACGCGGCACCGCCGAATACAATCGCGGCCTCGGCGAACGGCGGGCCGAATCGGTCCGTGAAGCCTTGATCGCAATGGGGGCCAATGCCGGCAACATGCAGACGGTCAGCTTCGGCTTGGAAATGCCCGCCGACCCAGGGCACGACGAAGCCGCCTGGGCCAAGAACCGCCGGGCCGAGATTGGCGTCGTCCGCTAGGAACGAGTTGCAACCTGAGGCGCTGCTCCTTTTCTCGTTAGGCTATTTTGTCGGCGGCGTTTATTTCTGCTTCGCCTCCTTTTCCAAAATCTGGGCGAGGTTAGCCGCTGTCATTTGTCGCACCGCCTGCTTATCGGCCAGGTGCTGCCACGCATCCGCGTCCGCCCCCTGAGCGACTTTCTCGGCCTCGGCAAGGCGCCCCTGAGCGACGAGACACTGGCTAAGGCGAATCTTGCCCGACACCATAGCGAAATAACTCCTTGGCTGGGCCATTTCATAAAGCTCAACCAAGTGACGATAATACTGCTCCGCTTCACTGAAGCGGCCCTCCGCGACGAGAATGTCAGCCAGGGTCGTTTCGGGATTTGCCACTCCTGAGGGATTCGCAGACGGAATATGCTGATAGACGAGGATCGCCTCGCGGGCCTTGGCCTCCGCGCCCGGCAGATCCTGGCGCCTGAAGCGCACGACCGCCTGCTGGTTCAAGTCATTCGACAGGTAAGCGCTGTCTCCCAGGGTGGCGCGAAGGATTTGTTCGCCTTCGGCAAGATAGCGCTCCGCTTCATCGAGCCTCTTTTTCTGCTCCTCGGCAAATCCCAGGACCATGAGAAACGCGCCCAGCTCCCAGCGCGGTTGCGTCGAGAGGGCGCGATATTCGTCCACTGTCTCGTGCAACAATCTTTCGCCCTCGTCGATTTTTCCCTTGAAGATCAACACTCCGCCCAAGTCGCCTTTGGCATAGGTTGCAAGCGCTCGATCCTGAATCGGAAAATCGGGCGCCGATGCGATTTCGAACGCTTCCTTGATCAGGAGCAGAGCCGACTCCATGGCCCCGGCGTTGGCCTTAACGTCTCCGAGCGAGTCGAGCGCGTAGACAAAACGCGCCGGATTGTAATCCGATGACTTTCGCGAGCGCGCGTCCCGGTAAAAAGCAACCGCGCTTCCCAGGACCTTCATCGCTTCCGGAAATTTTTCTTCTCGATAGAGCAGCACGCCTAACTCTGTTTGGGCGGCTGCGAGTTCGCCCTTCTCACCACCTCTGATTTGCAGGTTGAGGGCGGCGCGCAGGTTTTTCTCGGCCGCATCGTAGCGTCCCTGCGAGGCATACGCACTGCCGATCGTTCGCAGAACCTGGGCCTGGACTTCCGGCTGGTCACGCAGCTCGGTTTCAACCTGCGGGGTGATCTGGTCCAGCATCTCGTTCACGCTGACATTCTTCTTCTGCGCCACCGGTGAGACGGATGTCACGCTCTGATTCGAGAAGGAAAGCATTCTTTGCAAAAAACTGTTGATGCGTTCCGCCTTGAGCCTTTCCTCTTGCGCAACCACGCTTTGCCGCTGCGCCAGGTCGCGTTCCCTTCTCGCCTCTTGCGCCTGCCAGAGCGCCGCGATCAGCCCGCCGATGATCGCGAGCGTTACGACGGCGGCGGCGCCGATCGCGACCCGATTACGCCGGAGGAATTTACCGGCGCGGTAACTGAAGGTGTCTTTGCGCGCGCTGACTGGCCGACCCTCCAGGTAACGACGAATATCGGCCGCGAATTGCCCGGCTGACGAGTATCGGCGCTCGGGCTCCTTGCGCATCGCCGTGAGCACGATGTTATCGAGATCCCCGCGGATAGATTGCTGACTTCCGATCCCTGACTTTCGACCTCTGGCCACCGCGGTGCTCGGCCGCGCCACTTCGTGCTCGGCAATGACCCGGGCAATCTCAACCGCGGTTCGCGTCTCGATGCGATAGGGTCTCACGCCCGTAAGCAGCTCGTAAAGCAGCACCCCTAACGAATAAACGTCGCTCGCCGTTGTAATCGTTTCCCCCCGCACATGTTCCGGGCTCGCATATTCCGGCGTCAGGATGGGCGTGAGTGTTAAGGTCCGGAAACCGGCATCGCTGGTGTTATCGAGGAGCTTGGCGATCCCGAAGTCGAGCAGCTTTGGCTCGCCTTCGGCGGTGACCAGGATGTTTGATGGTTTCAGGTCGCGATGCACCACCAGGTGCTGGTGCGCATAGGTTACGGCCCGGCAGACTTTACAGAATAGTTCCAGCCGCTCCCGCAGATCCAATCCTTTGCAGTGTTGGTCGATTCGGGTGCCGGTAACGTATTCCAGGGCAAAGTAAGACACGCCATCATTCGTCACCCCACCCCCGTAAAGTTGCGCAATGTTGGGGTGGTTGAGGCCGGCCAGAAGCCGCTCCTCGCGCTCGAAGCGGCGGATGACGTCTGCGCTATCCATGCCGCGCCGGATGATTTTCAAGGCGACTTTGCGCGACAGCTTTGAATCTCGCGCGAGATACACGTCGCCCATGCCGCCGCTGCCGATGAGCGCGAGCAATTCGTATTGCCCCACGATGTGGCCCACCCGGCTGCTTTCCTCGATGAAAGACTCAGCGGTGTGACTCAGTGCCGGCGTTTCCCAAAAACCATCGCCGCGTCCGTGTTGTTGCAGCAAACTTTCCAGATCGGCACGCATGTCGCCATCCACCGCCAGGTCGAGATAAAGCGGCCAATTCGCCTCGCCGGCATCAACTGCGGCCTTGAATAGCTCGGCGAGTTTTGCGGCGCGTTCTGCCTGCGCGCTCATCGCTATGCCAGAGTCTGAGTCAGCTCGCGGGAGAGCCACGCTTTCGCGAAACTCCAATCGCGCATCACGGTGCGCAGGGAAATGTTGAGCGCCTGTGCAATCTCCTTCGCTTCCATCCCGGCGAAAAATTTCATTTCGACGACCGATCCTTCACGGGGATAACTGCGCGCAAACTCCTGCAGGACTTCATCGACTGCGATCAGGTCGGGCGCAGTGTCGCTGCCGAGCTCACGCGTTTCATCGAGATATACCTTCTCCCAGTTACCCCCGCGCTTCTGCCGATTGCAGTTGCGCGCGTGGTCAACAAGAATCCGCCGCATCAAGCGCGCGGCGACGCCGGCAAAATGGGCGCGATCTTTCCAGGTCGCGCGGGTCTGGTCGACCAGTCGCAGGTAAACCTCGTGCACAAGAGCGGTGGCTTGCAGCGTATGCCCGTCACGTTCGCGCCGCAGATAGCGCGCGGCCAAAACCCGGAGCTCCTCATAGACCAGCGGCATGAGTCGCTCGGGCGCGGTTTGATCGCCCTCGCGCCAAGTCTGCAGAAGGCGCGTCACTTCCCCTGGGGAATCCGATTCAGTCACGGGGCGGATCTTAGCAATTTGCGCCTTTTGCGTCGAAAGAATTCTTGACTGGCGGTGGCATTTTTGGCCGCGCAATCGCGCATTAGCCCGGCAGAGGAGAAATACATGAACCCGACAAACAAGACTATTACCACACTATTACTGTCGTTATTTGCGCTCGCCCTGCCCCAACCTGGGCCCCTGCTAGCGACAACCACCTTCACCGTCACAAACACCGCTCCGAATGGGCCCGGGAGCTTAGTCGATGCGATCAACAGCGCGAATAACACTGTTGGCCTTGATACGATCGCCTTCAATATTCCATCGAGCGATCCCGGCTGTCATAGCGTCGCGGGTGTTGGTACGGTCTGCACAATCCAGCCCGGCAACATGCCAGCCATCACGGACAGCGTGACGATTGATGGTTATACGCAGCCAGGCTCCAGCCAAAATACGCTTACGGTTGGAGACGATGCCAAGGTGTTGATCGAGCTTGATGGAACTGGGGCAATTTCGAGCGGTATCTACATCATCGTGGATAGCGTCACCGTCCGCGGGCTGGTGATCAATCGGTTTAGCGATCGAAGCATCATCCCTGATCGAGGTAATGGCGTGTGGGCAGCTAGTAGCAGAGCCGTAGTTGAGGGTTGCTTTATCGGAACTGATCCGACGGGGACAATCGCGCTTCCAAACGGAAAGGACGCGGTTGGCATTCACGGTCTCGGCGCCGGAACAGGCACGCGGATAGGTGGCGCAAGTCCAGCGCAGCGGAACATTCTGAGCGGAAACGCCACCGGCAATGGGGTCGGGATTTTTCAACAAGCCGGCGGCGTTCAGGTGATGGGCAATTACATTGGTACCGATCGTAATGGCACCGCGGCGGTTCCAAATGCCGGCGGAATTGCGATTGATCGCAACGGCAGCCCCACTCAAAACCAGATTGGCGGTCCCAACCCAAGCGAAGGCAACGTTCTCAGTGGCAACTTAAATCCCGATCCCCATAATCCGGGCGCCGGCTACGGCATTGCTCTCGGGGGCGGCGACGGTGATGACCTTGTCCAGGGTAACTATATTGGCATCGGGAGCGACGGTGTGACGGCAGTAGGTAACTCTGAAGATGGTGTCGTCTTGAGCTTCAGAAGCAACAACCTCCCGGCCTTCCTCATTGGCGGCCCAAATCCCGGCGAAGGCAACGTCATCTCCAGCAATGGCGGCAATGGCATTTCCTCGAGTTTCAGTACGGGCGACACCATTCAGGGCAACCTGATCGGCACGGCCGCCGACGGAACGACGCCACGAGGCAATGGCCTCAATGGCATCAAGATACTTTCGTTTGGCAACGTTGTCGGAGGCACAACCCCGGGCGCGGGCAACGTGATCGCCTTTAACGGGATGAACGGCGTGAGTGTGCCATTCGCCTTCGTCTTTCCAAGCAGCTCTAACCCGATTCTCGGTAATTCGCTTCACGATAACGGGACAACTACAAGTGATCTTGGAATTGACCTGGATGATGGCGGCGGCGGCGACGGAGTAAGCCCGAACGACGACTGCGACGCCGATGGCGGCGGATCCAACGAGTTACAGAATTATCCTGTGTTATCTTCTGCGATCGTCAGCGACGGTGTCACCACAATCCAGGGCAGCCTCGACTCCGTTTCTAGCACAACCTACCGCATCGAATTCTTTGCCAATCCCGCCTGTGATGCTTCCGGCTTTGGTGAAGGAGAGCGTTATCTCGGGTCGGTCGATGTAACGACTGACTCTAACTGCAGCGCCACTATCAATGCCATGGTAGGCGCAACTTCGCCCGGCGAGCTGATTACCGCGACCGCCACTGATCCCGCCAATAACACGTCGGAGTTTTCGGCCTGTCTTGAGGTCCAAAACGGCGGCGGTAATCCTTTAACCCTGGCGAGCGCGGTCTCGCGCAAGAGTCATGGGAGCGCGGGTAACTTCGATCTGACGCTCGTGCTCGATCCGGCCTCAAACGCAACCGTCGAGCCGCGCAGCGGTGGACCCAGTCAGATCATCTTCACCTTCAGCGACGACGTTGTGGCCTCAGATGGGATGATTAGCGCCAACGAGTTTACAATTACGAACGCCACCTATAGCAGCGCCTCTATCTCAGGTAATCAGCTAACTCTCAATCTGACCGGCATAGTCGACCAGTCAGTGGTCACGATTGCCTTGAGTGGAATCGAGAGCACCGGTGGCGATCCGTTGACCGGCGACAATGATGTGGCCATCCGTGCCCTGCTCGGCGATGCCAATCAGAACCAGGTGGTGGATCGGCCAGATATCACGCTTCTCCGCGCCCACATGAATGAGGCGGTGGATAATACAAACTTTGTTTTGGACCTTGATCTCAACGGAATCGTCGGTCCGCACGATGGGCGGATCGTCCGACAGAACAAGACTCATACCGTGCCGTAGCATCTGCGGGCTGAATCGATGTGGGAAGCGCGCTCCTGCAGGGGTGCGCTTCTTTCCATCCGCTCGAGGCTGGCCGAACAGGCCACGACGAAGCCGCGTGGGCCAGGGATCTCTCGCCGCCGAGATCGGCGTCATCAAGTGACAAGGAGCGGCGGTTCCAACTGCGCACAGGTCTTCTCGGAACAGGAGGTGCGAATAACCGGCTCCCCGAATGTCCTTCGTAAAGCAATGCCTGTGACACGCTCCTCAATCTTGTTGCCGTTTTGCGCTCGGACCGCCTGCTTCCCTGCGGTATGCTTGTGCCTTCCCGGGCTGGCCAGAACTTTCGTAAAGCGCAATCAAACGCTCGCGCGCTAGCTCAGTGCGGCTATGACTGGGGCCGGCCAGAGTTTTCAATTCGTAATAACTTTCGATCAGAAGCGGTTCGGCTTCGACATATTTCTTTTGCATGCCGAGGCATTCCCCGAGCGCGCCTTTGGCCTGAGCACGCCGCATTTTCGATTTCGATAGCTCAAGAGCTTCCCGGCTGTAATGCTCGCCCTCTGCTAACTGGCCGCTGCGCGCCAAGGCGCTGGAGTAAGTAATCAAGGTCGCGACAAAAGAATCCCCATCGGGACCCATGGTTGTGCGCAGGATAGGTTCGGCTTGTCGGTCTAGTTCGATTGTCTGGGCATACTCACCTCTGACAAAATGAATCCATCCCATCATGGCGAGCGCCATGCCAACGGGATAAGAGTCTTTGCCCCAGGCTCGGGCAATAGTGCAGGCTTTTTCGAAGTCGCGCAGAGCGGCCTCGTTGTCACCTCTGTTCATGTAACTCATTCCACGCGACATGAAGGTAAAGGGGGCCAGTCCTTCACCGCGAGGCAATTCTCTACTGATCGTCAGAGAGCGCTGATACAACGCTTCCGCGGCTGCAAGGTCACCACGAGCCGCGACGACCAATGCGAGGGCGTCGAGCACTTCGGTCATTTCGTAGGATTGCCGGCCAATGAATTGCTCACAGCATTGCCGCGCTTCGCGCAGCATCTTTTCGCTCTCCGCCAGAATGCCTTTCCAACTTAACACCGCACCCGAAACGAAGAGCGTACGACAGAGATCACGGTGCCCCTCGGGATAGAGCACGCGCTGCGTGGCGAGCGCTTGCCGGACGAGCGGTTCGGTATTGTCAATGTCGCCCTTCGTCAGCAGCACCTGGGCGAGGTAGCTTCGGGCTCGAGCAGTTAGAGCATGCTCTTCACCTAGAACCTTCCCCGCTCGCTCGAGCGCCTTGCGCAGCACGGCTTCAGCCGCGCTCGTGCGACTGATCCGATAATAGGTATCCCCAATCGTTATCTCGACTTCAATCAAGACTTCGGGTTCGTTCACCAGTTCGGTTTCAACCCGTTGGCTCGCAGCGTCGAGGGCGTCGACAACCTTGGTGTCTGGTCCCTGGCTGAGCGGGGAGGCGGACCCAAGCGTTTCTCCCAGGAATGCCTTAATCCGTTCGGCCTTGGCTGCAGCCAGTCGGGCGCGATCACGCTCCTGCCGCGCAACTCGGGCCTGCCAGGTGGTAGCGACAATGCCGCCGAAGAGGCTGAGTAAGAGCAAGACCGCAGCCGCAACCGGGAGACGATGGCGGCTGATAAACTTGCCCGCGCGGTAAGTTGCAGTGTCTTTGCGCGCCATCACTGGAAGGCCATCGAGGTGGCGGCGAATGTCCTCGCTCAGTTCAGCCGCCGAAGAATAGCGCCGCTCCGGTTCCTTGCGTAGCGCTTTGAGGACAATATTATCGAGGTCGCCGCGAAGCGGTTTCTGACCTCCGGTCCGCGGCCTCCGAGCATTGCTGACCGCGGTGCTCGGCCGCGCCGGGTCCTGCGTGGTGATGGCGCGCACCATTTCATCCGGTCGCCGAGTCTTGATCCGATAAGGACGTTGGCCAGTTAAAAGCTCATAGAGAATAACACCGAGACTGTAGACATCGCTCGCCGTAGTCATGTTCTCTCCCAGCACCTGCTCCGGGCTGGCGTAATCGGGTGTCATGAGCGCCGCTATCGTGGTGGTTTGTTGACTCAGGATCCCCGTCTCCGGGTCGAGCAGTTTGGCGATCCCGAAGTCGAGCAGCTTGGGCGCCCCCGACGAAGTGACCCAGATGTTGGCCGGCTTGAGGTCGCGATGAATCACCAAATGCTGATGTGCGTAGGCGACGGCGCCGCAGACTTCCCGGAAAAGT
This sequence comes from Chthoniobacterales bacterium, assembly GCA_036825615.1. Taxonomy (GTDB): domain Bacteria; phylum Verrucomicrobiota; class Verrucomicrobiia; order Chthoniobacterales; family UBA10450; genus JAICXG01. The sequence goes on along the minus strand of DAISXY010000011.1, from coordinate 2,581 downwards.
CTCAGTCGTTGTTCCAGAGTTAGGCGCTGTTTGCGGCAGTAGTCATCAATTCGTTCCCCTTCGACGTACTCCATTACGTAGTAAGGGAAGCCCTCGGGAGTCACTCCGCCGCCATAGAGATGCGCGATATTAGCATGATTCAGCCCGGCGAGGATGCGCTCTTCGTTATGGAAATGACGCAGGAAGGCAGCGGTTTCGAAACCGCCTTTAACGAGCTTGATCGCCACCTTGCGCCCGAATGCGGTGTCCTCGGCGAGATAAACTTCTCCCATGCCCCCAATGCCGAGCAGAGAAACAATCTTGTAACTCTCGAATCGTTGCCCTGGACTCAGCTTGCCCGTCGCGTCCAGCAGCGCGTCCGGAGCCTGTTGGCAGGCTGCGTATTCAATGAAATCGCGCGCCGGGTCTTCCTGACGCAGAAGTGACTCGATCTCGCGGCGCAGATTCTCATCCCCATTGCAGGCTGCGGCGAGGAATTCGTCGCGTTGCACGGGCGAACATTCGAGGGCCGCTTCTACGAGCTCAGCGATACGCTCGTTGTGATGAGATTGCATCTAGGGGCCAGCGACTTCCTGCAGCACCAGAAGCTTCATGCCTGGAAAACGGGGCGGTCGCGCTTCCGCCCGTGGCAGATCACGCCCCGTTTTCACTTAACGCGCGGCAGAGCCAGAGCTTGGCAAAGCTCCAGTCGCGTAAAACCGTCTTTTCCGATACCTGGAGCACCTCCGAAATTTCTTTCGCCTCGAGACCCCCAAAAAACTTCAACTCCACCACCTCGCTCTTGCGCGGATAGACACGAGCGAAATTTTCCAGCGCGCCGTCCAGCGCGACGAGGTCAACCGGCTTCGTCGTCGGCAAATCGCGGGCCTCGTCGAGGCTGAGTCTTTGTTCCAGGCCGCCACGTTTGGCCGCGTTGTGGGCCCTGGCGTGCTCGACCAAAATGCGTCGCATTACCCGGGCGGCGATCCCGTAGAAGTGAGCACGATCTGTCCAGGTGGTCCGCTTGTCGTCCACCATCCGCAGATACGCTTCGTGCACGAGCGCAGTCGCCTGGAGGGTGTGATCGCCGCGTTCGCGCTGGAGATAACTCCGCGCCAGCCGCCGCAGTTCTTCATAAACCAACGGCATGAGGCGGGCAGAGGCTTCGGGGTCGCCGCCCTCCCAATTCTTCAGCAATTGGGTGACGTCGTGCGCCTGTTTGGGTCGCGGGATCATACTTTTCCCGGCCATCCTAACAAAACCGCCGCCCAAATTTCAATGTCCGTTTTCGGTCGGACCTTTTCGCATTGCTCTCTGGAAGCACCATGCTCATGAAAAAATTACTGCCCACCCTGCTCGGATGCGTCTGCACCTGCGCGTTCGCAAACGCCGCCACGATTACCGTAACGAACAACAATGACTCGGGCGCAGGCTCACTTCGGCAGGCAATCGCCGATGCCGCAGCCGGCGATACGATCGATTTTGCTGCGCATGTCGTGGGAACGATTGCCCTGACGAGCGGAGAACTGGCGATAGGTAAGACGGTTGCGATTCAAGGACCAGGTGCAGACGTTCTCGCAATTAGTGGCTTACATTCCTCCAGAGTCATACTTCTGAACTCAGGTAGTCTGACCTTAGTCGATCTAACCATTAAGGATGGCGTGGCTAATGGATTCGGAGGCGGTATTCATGGATATCTGGGTTCCTCCATCACGCTTACACGCTGCAAGATCACGGGTAACTTTTCCGCTTTTGACGGCGGTGGCATCTACAGCTCTACATTGCTAACCCTGACTGATTGCGAGATCTCGGGAAACGCAGCCACCTTCGGCGGCGGCGGTATTTATTTTGAGGGTGGTGTCGGAAGTGCTCTACACGTTTCCCGATGTGCAATTACGGGCAACTCGGTTCCAGGTACGTCGCAGGCTTTGGGCGCCGGCGGAGGAGGCATTTTTGTCTCCGGCGAGACAGTTACCATTGATAACTCCACCATCGGCGGCAATTACGCGAAGGGACCAGGCGCTGGTGTGGCGCAACACACGGTGGCGGTGACCAGCAATGTGGCGATCACAAGCTGTACAATCACTGCTAACTATCGTGACTGTAACTCCGGACTGCTTCTCGGTGGAGGGCTCTATTGCGAAGTCCCGGTTCTTCTCCGCTCCAGTATTGTGGCAGGAAACTTGAGGGGAAATACGCCCGACGATATTCTCGCCGTTTTCACGACACTCGACCCGAATAGCGCGTTTAACCTCATTGGCACAGGTGGTTCAGGTGGTTTGGTCAATGGAGTGAACAGCAACCAAGTGGGCGTAGCCGACCCTCGCCTGAGTTCCCTTGCCAACAACGGAGGTTTTACGAAGACTCACGCGTTAATTCCTGGCAGTCCAGCTATCGATCAAGGTAACAGCTTCGGTTTGACGACCGATCAACGTGGATCCGTTCGGCCAATCGACAATCTGGGAATCCCGAACGCCAGTGGAGGCGACAGTAGCGACATCGGCGCGTTCGAAGGTGAAACCGGCAACCCGACTTCAACCCCGACTCCGCCGCCGTGCAGCCCGACACCAACTCCCACCCCGACCCCGACACCCACCCCCAC
>DAISXY010000010.1:302-157974 GCA_036825615.1 Chthoniobacterales bacterium | reverse complement strand
ACGCCCGCCCGCACCACGCCCGCCCGCACTAAGCCCGCCCGCACAAAGCCGGTCATCCCGAGCGCAGTCGAGGGATCCCGCGGAGTTACCTTGGGCGTCGTTTCCCCGCGGCTGAGCTTCACGGCAGCACCACGGGATCCCTCGACTCCGCTGCGCTCCGCTCGGGATGACGAGAGGTCATGAAGTTTTCGCTCAACTGGCTCTCTGAGTTCGTCGAGTTGCCTGATGACGTCGGGCAACTCGCGGACCTGCTCACGCTCGCCGGGGTTGAGATCGAGGCGATCGAACATCGCGGCGCCAGTTTCGAGAACGTCGTCGTCGCGCAGATCAAATCTTCCGCTCAACATCCGAATGCCGATCGCCTCAGCGTCTGCCAGGTCGACGACGGCAGCGGCGAAATCCGCCAGATCGTCTGCGGGGCGAAAAACTACCAGGTGGGGGACAAGGTCCCGTTGGCGAAACCGGGCGCGGTTTTGCCTAACGACCTGAAGATCAAGGCGAGCAAACTGCGTGGGGTCGAGTCGCAGGGCATGCTCTGTAGCGCGAAAGAGCTTGGGGTTGCAGAAGACGCCGCCGGGTTGCTCATCCTTTCACCCGAGGCGCGAATCGGCGCGCCCATCGGCGAGCTTTTCCCTAACGACACCGTCCTCGAGGTCGAGATCACGCCCAACCGTGCCGACCTACTCAGCCATTACGGCCTCGCCAGAGAAATCGCGGCTCTGACGCGAAAGAAGTTGCGCGAGCTGGAAATTCCGGAGCCGGCGAGCGCGAGCGGTTCCTCTATCCAGATCAGCGCGCCTAACGAGTGCCCATTTTATTCCGCGCGCCGGATTGAGAACATCACGGTCGGCCCGAGCCCGAGCTGGCTCCAGGCCAGACTGGAAGCCGTGGGATTGCGCGCGATCAACAACATTGTCGACATCACTAATTTCGTGATGCTCGAAATCGGGCAACCGCTCCACGCCTTCGACGCCGAGAAATTGCAGGGCGGCATCAATGTGCGACTGGCCCAGCCTAACGAGAAGTTTCTCGCTCTCGACGGCCGCACCTACACGCTTGGCCCTCGGCACATGCTGATCGCCGATGCCGCGCGCGGAGTCGGGATCGCCGGGGTAATGGGCGGCGAAGACACCGGGGTGACCGGCGCGACGCGCCATCTTCTGCTCGAGAGCGCTTACTTTTCACCCACGAGCATTCGTCGCACGGCGCGCGAACTGAACCTGCCGAGCGACGCGAGCTATCGTTTCGAGCGCGGGGTTGATCCTGCGATGGTGCTGCGTGCTTCCCAGCGAGCAACGCAACTAATCTGCGAACTGGCCGGCGGAACTGCCACGGCCGAGACAAGCGTGGCCGGCACTTTGCCGGCGCCGCCGCCTGGGTTTCCGCTCCGCTACGCGCGTTGCGACGCACTGATCGGAACGAAGGTGCAACCAGAAGAAGCCGATCGCATCCTCGAAGGCTTCGGCTTGCAAAAACTGGGCGCGAGCGCCGGGCAATCGACCTGGCGAATCCCGAGCTATCGCGGCGATCTGCGGCGGGAGGAAGATTTGATCGAAGAAATCATCCGGGTCTACGGGATCGCCCGGGTGCCGGCGGCTGACCGGAGCCGGTTCACGCCGGTGTCGAAGGCCGATCGGCGTTACGATTTCGAGATGCAGCTGCGCGAGAAACTGGTCGCGCGCGGTTTATGCGAAGCGCGGACCTCGGCGCTGGTTGGTCGCGAGTCGTTAGGCAGAGGGTTCGTCGGCGCAGCGATCGAGCTGCGCAATCCCTTGAGCGAAGATCACGTCGCGCTCCGGCCCAGCCTCCTGCCTGGATTACTCGCGGTGTTGGAGCGAAACGTGCGGGCGGGCGCAAAAAGCATTCGTCTCTTCGAGATCGGCCGGGTCTTTCTCCCGCCGGACGGGGCGGAGTCGCGCCGGGTTGCGTTGCTCCTTTGCGGCCAGCCCAGGAGCCGGCCGCATTGGCGAAATGGCGGCGCGCGGCCGTTGGATTTGTTTGATCTCAAGGGCGCGCTGGCCGCGCTCGGGCTGGGCGAGGTGTCGCTGCGGAGGATCGAGAACGAGCAATTTGCCCTCGCCACGGAAGTGCTGGTTGAAGGCGAACGGCTCGGCATTGCAGGACAATTGCGCGCCGGGCAAGCGAACGCTCCCGCGGCGGTGTTCGTGGCCGAGATCGACTTGACTGACGAACTGGAGACCAGTCTGCGTGCGCCGAAATTTCAGGAGCTGCAGCGTTTTCCCTCGATCAGCCGCGACATCGCCCTGATCGCGACGGCGCAACTAAGCCATGGGCAAATTCTCGAAGTCATCGAGAGCACAAAAGAGCCGCTCCTCGCCTCGGCCGAGCTGTTCGATCTTTTCGCCGGGAAAGGCGCGGAGAACATCGGCGCGGGGCGGAAATCGCTCGCCTATTCATTGACATATCTCGACAAAAACCGGACACTGACTTCCGAGGAAGTAAGCGCAGCGCACGACCGGATTCGCGAGCGATTAAAGAGTGAGCTCGGCGTGGAACTGCGCGAGTAGTTCTGTGAAATTTTCGGGAGTTGTTGGTTGAGAGTTGACGGTTCAAAGACCTCTTCGTGTCTACCTTCAGCTCTCTACCGACAACTTTCGAGCTTTACCCTGCGGTGTGCGAGATCCCAAGCGGCAATCCCGCTCCGATAATTCTGTTACAGAAGGAGGCTGGGTCGCGTGGAGAAGATGACAGGCCTTGATTGGAAGTCAGACGCTCGCGCGGCGGTCATCCGCCCGTTACCGAGAGGGAACGGGAACACCGCTTAAACGGCACTGGCGGGGTAATCATTTGCGGAAAGCCCGGAGCGCAGAAACGCTCCGGGCTTTTTCGTCAGGCGGAGGCGCGCCCGGCGTTCCGGCACGCGCTGACTCGACAAGCCAAAGCTTCACACGCAAAGTCCCGGCCAGGATGCGCGCGCTGCTGGCCCTCGAAGATGGACGGATTTTCGAGGGCGAATCGTTTGGCGCGACCGGCACGACGGTGGGCGAAGCTTGCTTCAACACTTCGATGACCGGTTACCAGGAAGTGCTGACCGATCCCTCCTATCGCGGGCAGATCGTTGCCATGACTTATCCGCTCATTGGCAATTACGGCACGAACGCGGCCGACGCCGAGAGCCGGCAGCCGCATGTGCGCGGGTTTGTGATCGAAGAACTGAGCGAAGTGGCGAGCAACTGGCGGGCGGAAAATTCGCTCGACGAGTATCTCCGGCGCTGGAATATCCCGGGCGCGCAAGGGATCGACACGCGCGCTCTCACCCGCCACCTCCGCACCCGTGGCGCGATGAAGGCTTGCCTGACGAGCGAGGACATGGCCCCGGAAGCAGCGGTCCGCCGGGCTCTCGAAGGCGAAGGGGTGATCGGGATGGATTACGTGCGCGAGGTAACCGCGCCTGCTCCTTATCAATGGGACCCGCATGATGCGGAGAGCCGGCCCTGGTCGCCGGCAAGCGCACGCCAGAACCTCCTGCCGCCGATCCGGCATCGGATTGTGGCCTACGATTACGGGATCAAGGAAAACATCCTCCGCCGGCTGCGGCAGAATGGTTTTGGTATCACGGTCGTTCCCGCCACGACGACGGCGGAAGAGGTTTTGCGGATGAATCCCGAGGGCGTCTTTCTTTCCAACGGCCCCGGCGACCCGGCGGCGCTCGACTACGCCCACGAATCGGTGCGCGATCTGATGGGAAAGGTGCCGATCTTTGGGATTTGTCTTGGCCACCAGGTGCTCGGGTTTGCCTACGGCGGGCGCACTTTCAAACTGAAGTTCGGTCATCGCGGCGGAAATCAGCCGGTCAAGGATCTGACCACCGGGAAGGTCGCGATCACCGCTCAGAATCACGGTTTCGCGGTCGACCCTGATTCCTTGCCTAACGAAATCGAGATCACCCACGTCAACCTGAACGACGGCACGGTGGAAGGGATGCGCCATCGCGAGCTGCCGATCTTCAGCGTGCAATATCATCCCGAGGCCGCCCCGGGACCGCACGATGCCAGCTACTTCTTCGCCGAGTTCGCCCGCCTCATCGAGGAGCGCAGCGGTCGAGACTGATGATTGACCGGAGCCGGGTTCAGGCAAATCTTCCCCCATGTATTCAAGCAGCGAAAGAGTTCCGAAAGTCATGAAAATCGCGGTCACGCTGGCGTTTGCCGCCGGGCTAACCGCCGCCCCGCTTGCCTTTGCGGCCGAGCCGCCAAAGTCGGACGAGGGCAGCACCGAGATCACCGGCGAAGTGGTTGACCTGATGTGCTACGTCGATCACAGCGCGCATGGGGAAAAACATGAAAATTGCGCCGAAAAATGCATCAAGGGCGGCGGCCCGGTTGGGATCGTGAGCGACGGCAAAGCCTATCTCGTGATCGGCTCGCACAAACCGATGAACGATGAGCTGGCGCCGCTCGCCTCAAAGACGGTCACGCTCAAGGGCAAGCTGGTGAACAACGGCGGCATCTCGATGCTTGAGAACGCCGAGATCGTGAAAAAATAGTTCGTTAGGCAGTTTCCGAAACGCGCTCGCCGGTCCCGGTCGAGCGCGTTTTTTGTGTCGCGCAGAAATCCGTTGCCGCTCCTTCTTTCGCGCGCTAAGTGCAACGCGCGTTCGCGATGAACATTCACGAATATCAGGCGAAGGAACTGCTCGAAAAATTCGGCGCCGCGACCACGCGCGGCCGGGTCGCGACGACGGCGGATGAGGCGGAGAAAATCGCGCGCGAACTCGGCGTCGCCGAGCTGGTGGTGAAAGCGCAGGTGCATGCCGGCGGGCGCGGCAAAGGGACCTTCAAGAATGGCTTCAAGGGTGGTGTGCATGTGGTGAAAACGCCGGCCGAAGCGCGCGAGGTTGCGAGCCAGATGCTGGGGCAGACCCTCGTGACTCATCAGACCGGCCCGGCCGGGCGGGTCGTGAACAAGGTGCTCGTGGCCGAGGCGGCCACGATCGAGCGCGAAATCTATTTCGCGATTCTGCGCGACCGCGTGTTAGCGGCGCCACTGGTTGTGGCGAGCACCGAAGGGGGCGTCGAGATCGAGACGGTGGCCGAGAAGTCGCCCGAGAAAATCATTCGCGAGCCGGTTCATCCGCTCGCCGGGTTGCAGCCTTTCCAGGCGCGGAAACTGGCGAAACAGCTCGGGTTCACCTCAGAGCAAATGAAACCGGCGGCGGAACTTTTCAGCGCTCTTTTTGACACCTTCATGGAATTGGATTGTTCGCTCGTGGAAGTGAACCCGCTCGTCCTCACGACCGGCGGCGAGGTGCTGGCGCTCGATGCCAAATTCGATTTTGACGATAACGCGCTCTACCGCCATCCGGAGATCGCGGCCCTGCGCGATCCGGCGGAGGAAGATCCACGCGAGGTCGAAGCTTCGAAGTACGGACTCAATTACATCGGGCTCGACGGCAACATCGCCTGTCTCGTCAACGGCGCCGGGCTCGCCATGGCGACGATGGACATCATCAAGTTTTACGGCGGCAGTCCGGCCAATTTCCTCGATGTCGGCGGGAGCGCGACCGAAGAGCAGGTGACGGAAGCCTTCAAGATCCTGGTCGCCGACAAACGTGTCGAGGCGATTCTGGTCAACATCTTCGGCGGGATCGCACGCTGTGATGTGATTGCGCAGGGAATCATCAATGCGGCGAAGGCGGTGCGTCTGTCGGTCCCTTTAGTCGTTAGGCTGGAGGGCACCAATGTGAAGCAGGGCAAGCACCTCCTCGCCGAGTCCGGACTCGCTGTAATCACTGCGGACGACCTGGCCGACGCAGCGGAGAAAGCAGTCAAGGCTGCCAGAGCAAAGAACGGGAGCGAAAAATGATCAGGGAAGTAGCATTTATTGCGATTGCGGTCTCGGACCACAAACGGGCGCGAGAATTTTACGAGCAAACGCTTGAGCTAAAGCCGGATTCCAATCCGGGCGATTTCCCCTGGGTCGAGTACACCCTCGGCGGGACAACCATCGGGGTCGGTTGTCATCCCGCGTGGCAGCCGTCGCGCGACGGAACGACGGTGGCGTTTGAAGTGGACGACATTGACGCCGCGATCGCGAAACTGACGGAGCGGGGTGTGACGTTCGATATTCCGAAATTCGAGACGCCGGTCTGCTGGATGGCGCAGTTTCGCGATCCGGATGGGAACAAGCTGGTGATCCACCGAAGGAAATCCGGCTAAGGAATTCATGAACCAGGAAGGCAGGAAAGGAGGAAGGAATTCGGAATCGGATGCCGCCCCGAAGAATATGGCGCGATCGCTTTCTTCTGGTTTGCTGGGGCCGAGCTTGGTTCTTTTTCCTGCTTTCCTGCTTTCCTCATTCAACCCTTATGTCTGTTCTGGTCGATAAGAACACTCGCCTCTGCGTGCAGGGGATCACCGGCAGCGCCGGCGCATTTCATGCCCGGCAATGCATGGAATACGGCACCAACGTGGTTGCCGGTGTCACGCCGGGAAAAGGCGGACAGAAGTTTGACGGCAAAGTACCGGTCTTCGACACGATGTGGGAAGCGCGCCAGGAAACGGGCTGCAATGCTTCAGTGATTTTCGTTCCGGCACCCGCGGCGGCCGACAGTATCCTGGAAGCGGTTGATGCCGGGGTTGAGTTGGTGATTTGCATTACCGAAGGCATCCCGGTGCTCGACATGATGCGAGTAAAGGCGCTGATGGCCGGGAAAAAATCGCGGCTGATCGGTCCGAATTGCCCGGGAATTATCACTCCCGGAGAATGCAAGATCGGGATCATGCCCGGCTACATTCACAGACCGGGCGGCGTGGGCGTGATCTCCCGCAGCGGCACGCTCACCTATGAAGCCGTCTGGCAACTCACCTCGCGCGGCTACGGGCAATCCACCTGCATCGGTATCGGCGGCGACCCGATCAACGGCATGTCGCATCTCGATGCGGTCAAACTTTTCAACGACGATCCTGGAACCGAAGCGATGATCTTGATCGGCGAGATCGGCGGCTCGGCGGAAGAAGAAGCCGCGGAGTGGATCAGGGACAATTGCAGGAAACCGGTCGCGGCCTTCATCGCCGGCGCGACCGCGCCGCCGGGGCGTCGGATGGGACACGCGGGCGCGATTGTGTCGGGAGGCAAAGGCACGGCTGCGGGCAAGATCGCGGCGCTGAAAGGCGCGGGGATCGCCGTCGCCGAAACCCCCGCGGCGATGGCCGATACCCTGATTGCGCGGATCAAACTGTAACGTAGTTTTTCGCACCCATGACGATCAATGAATTCCGTGCAGCCCTCCACGCGACGCCGTTTCAGCCGTTTGTCATTCACCTCGCCGACGGACGAAGCGTCTCCGTCAAGCATCCAGATTTCGCGATGGTCACGGGTGGTGGACGGACCGCACACATTTCGCAACCAGGTGACGAAAGGTTTACGGTGATTGATCTGCTCCTCGTAACACAGCTTGAGGTGAATGGGCAGACGCAAGCTTCCTGATCATGCCCGTTATCGCCAAAGGACTCGAAGGAATCGTCGCCAACACGACGGCATTGAGCGATGTCGTTGGTGACAAGGGCCAGCTCATTTATCGCGGCTACGACATCAACGAGCTGGTCGGGAAGGTCGATTACAAGGAAGTCGTTTTTCTTTTATGGAAAGGGCATCTGCCGAACCGGACCGAGCTGGATGAATTCATGCGCCGGCTGCGGGCCGAGCGGGAGCTGCCCGGGCCGGTGATCGATTTCATCAAGGCCGCGCCGAAGGATGCCAACCCGATGGACGTGATGCGGACCGCGATCTCGATGCTTGGCCTCTACGATCCCGACATTCACAAGGAAGCGACCCGCGAGATCAACGAGCGCCGCGCCCGCAGCATCACGGCCAAAATCGGCGTGATCGCGGCCTATTTCCATCGCGCCCGCCAGGGCAAATCGCTCCCGCCGGTGCGCGATGATCTGACCGAGGCCGAGCACTTCCTTTATTTAATTTGCGGCGAGCCCCAGCCGAAGGAAGCGAGCGACACGCTCGATGTCGCGTTCGTCCTCCACGCCGATCATGGGATGAACGCCTCGACCTTCAGCGCGCGGGTGACGATCGCGACCCTGAGCGATTTTTATTCCGCGATCACCTCCGCGATCGGCACGCTCAAGGGGCCGCTGCACGGCGGCGCGAACGAGGGCGTGATTCACATGCTCGAGGAAATCGGGAGCGAAGAGAAGGTGGACGCCTACATCGAGCGCATGCTGGCCGAGAAGAAAAAGATCATGGGGATCGGCCACCGCGTTTACAAAACCCTCGATCCGCGCGCGCCGCATTTGCAGCGGATGGCGGTGAAGCTGAGCCAGAAACTGGGCGAGCCGAAATGGATCAACATGTCGGAGCGGATCGCCACGCTGATGAAGGAAAAGAAGAACCTGAACGCGAACGTCGATTTCTATTCCGCGACGGTTTACTATTCGTTAGGCATCCCGACCGATTTGTTCACCCCGGTCTTTGCGATTGCCCGCTGCTCGGGCTGGTGCGCGCATGTTCTCGAGCAACTGGACGATAACCGCCTCTACCGTCCGCTGAGCGAATACGTCGGCGAGCCAGCCGGGAAGAAGGTCATCCCCATCGACCAAAGGTGATTGGAGCCGGCGCGCCCTCGCGCCGCGATCGACTCCAACGCATTGACCTGCCGGCGCGTGGTCGCGCCGGCTCCATTGCCACCCCACATCCGACCGCGTATCTGTTTCGTCCGATGAAGCCGGGGAGGAAACCATGGAGAAACGAGACGCTCGCCTTGTTGCGCCCTGGCCCGTTCCGGCGCTACATCATCGGGACCTCGATTTCCGATACCGGCACCTGGATGCAAAACATGGCCCAGGGCTGGGTAATGAGCACGCTGACCGACAAGGCGCTCATGCTCGGAATGGTGACCTTTGCCGCAGGGCTACCGATGATTTTTCTCACCATGTTCGGCGGTTCGCTCGCCGACCAGTTGGATAAGCGCAAGATTCTCATCTGGACCCAGGTCGTTCAGATCGTGCTCGCGCTTGTAATCGGCGCGCTGATTTTCATCGGGCGAATTCAGATCTGGCACATCATTGCGGTCGCGGGGTTGTTAGGCACGGCTTTCGCCTTCGAACATCCCGCCCTTTCCGCGCTCGTCCCGGATCTCGTCCGGCGGGAGGAAATCGCATCCGCCGTCGGGCTCGATCGCGCCGTGTTTCACAGCGCGCGGCTGGTTGGCCCATCGGTGGCGGGGGTGATCGTCGGTCTCTGGGGCGCAGCGATGGCCTTTTTCCTCAACGCCTTCACCTTCTTTGCCTTCATTGTTGCACTGATTTCTCTGCCGCCGCGGCCGGTCGCCAGCAAAGAGGAAGAGGCGCAACGGGCCAGTGGGATCAAGGAAGGTTTCCGTTACATATGCGGGGATAAACCGAGTCTCGCCATGGTCGGCATGATCGCGACCATGACCATCTTCATCTTTCCAGCGGTCTCAGTCATGATGCCGCTTTATGTGCGCGATGTGCTGCACTTTGGTCCAAGCGCGCTGGGATACCTGATGGCGTTTTCGGCCCTGGGCTCCGTGCTCGGAGCGATCGCCATCGTCTCGATCGCCTACCCGCGGCGTCACGGCTGGATGACGGGCGCAGCGCTGGCGGTTGCGGTGGCGGTCGTAGGGCTGAGCCGCGCCCATGCTTTTGGATTCGCGGCCGCGACACTGGTTGTGATCTCCTTCGGGCTCTCGCTGATTTTCGGGCTTTCCAATACGATCGTGCAGGAACGTGCGCCCTCGCACCTTCGCGGCCGGGTGTCGGCGGTGATGGGGCTCGGTTTCTTTGGCCTCATGCCCTTCTCCGCCCTCGGGGTGACGAGCCTCGCCGATATGATCGGCATGCGTAGCGCCCTCGCCGTCTCGGCGGTCGCTTATGGTTGCGCCGCCCTCGTGATTTTGAGCCGGATCGGCGGACGCTTGAATGAAGCCCCCGTCGCCCTAACGAAACAAACTCTCCCCGAAGCGGCCGCCGTTTCGTAGCGTCAGGCTCAGGGATGATTGCCTTTTCCACCTGCTGGAACTCCAGCCGGCATACCACCGGCGAAACGATGCTGCGCGAGATCAAGAACAAGCTCGGCTTTGATCTCATCGAGCTCGGCCATGGCGTGCGGCTCTCGCTCATGCCGGGCGTGCAGAACCTTTTCGAAGCGGGCGAGGTGCGCTTCAGCAGCCTGCATAATTTCTGTCCGCTCCCGGTCGAAGTGCTGAGCGCCTCGCCCGATTGCTATAAACTCTCGAGCAACTCAGCCCAGGAACGCCAGCGCGCGATCAAGCAGACCCTGCAAACGATCGATTTCGCGGCCCGGCTCGAGGCTCCTTTCGTCGTTCTTCACCTTGGCTCGGTTCGCATGAAGCGGGTAACGGAACCGCTGATCGCATTGGCAAAAAACGGCCGGATGTATTCCCGCGAATTCGTCCGGCGAAAGGTCGGCGCGGTGGCGGAACGCGAGGCGAACGCGCCTGGCTGGCTCGCGCTTGTGAAGGAATCGCTCAAGCCAATCATCGAACATGCCGCGGCGAAAAATATCCGGCTCGGGATTGAAAATCGCCGCGACTACGAAGATATCCCGAGCGAGCGCGAGATTCCCGCGCTGCTCGAGGAAGTGGATTCACCGCAGGTCGGTTACTGGCATGATTTCGGTCATCTCCAGGTGAAAGAGAATCTCGGCTTCGCCAATCACGAGGAATGGCTGCGCGCGATTGGTCCACGCACGCTGGGCTGCCACCTCCAGGACTGCATCTGGCCGGCACAGGATCATCAGCCGCCGTTCGCCGGTGGAATTGAGCTGGAGAAACTGGTTCCGCTTCTCCCCAAGGACTGCTTATTTGTCTGGGAGATGAGCCCGCGGAAAACGGTCGAGGAAATTCAGCGCTCGGTGGCTTTGTGGAAGGAGCGCTTCGGAGGATGAAAAAGATCCTCGCCACTCTTTTCCAGATCGCGGTCACGGTCGCGGTTCTCTATTGGGTTTTCCACGATCCGCAGAAGCGGGCGCAGATGGCGGTAGCGCTGCGGATGGCAGACTATCGCTGGATCGCGGTTGCACTGATTGCCTACCTCGTCGTGGAATTCGCGGCCGCCGTTCGCTGGCACATACTGCTCAAGGTCCAGCGTATTCACCTCAGCGTTCCCCGGGTCTCGGGGCTGTTTTTGATCGGCATGTTTTACAATCAGTTCCTCCCTGGCGGCACCGGCGGCGATCTCATGAAGAGTTATCTCCTGCTCAAGGAAACCCCGGGCAAAGCGACTGGCGCGCTCCTTGCCGTGGTCTTCGATCGGATGGTTGGGCTGGTCGCCCTGATCACTATCACCGGCACGCTCGTTGCCCTGCGTTATCAATGGCTGACGCAGTTCCCCGCCACCCGCAGCCTTGTCTGGATTCTGCTCGCGATCCTGGGGAGCGCGATCCTGATGCTGCTCACTTCCTTCGTCGTGAGCGGTTTGAATCTCGCCCACAAATTGCCGCAGCATTTTCCCGCGCGCGAGCGCTTGATCGAACTCTCCGCCGCCTATCATCTTTATGCCCATCACTGGCGGGCCACGCTCGTCGCCTTCGCGGTTTCGATCGTCGCTCACCTCGCTACTTTCGCGACTTTCCTTTTTGTTTCGTATGCCTTCCGGGCGAAGGTCGCGGTGCTCGATTTTTTCGCCATCATGCCGATCGAGCGCACGATCTCTTCACTGCCGATCAGCTTCGCCGGGGTCGGCCTGCGCGAGAAGATCTTCCAGATCATGCTCCACGGCCTCTGCGGCGTGCCGGAAGCGGTCGCGGTGCTCATCGGCTCGATGAGTTTTCTTGTCATGCTCGCCTGCAGCGCGCCGGGCGGGATTGTCTACTTCTTCTACAAGCCGAGCGGCCGTGTTGGTCATGTGAAGCTGAGTGAGATGCGCAAGGAAGTGGAAACCCTTGAGCACGAAATCGTCGAAAACGAGTAGGGGGATTTCCGCCCCCGCGCGGCGCCGGTCGCGGCCGTTTGTCGCCGCCACCTTTGCCATGACGGTGGATGGCAAAATCACCACGCGCGCCTTTTCCCCGGTTGATTTTACCTCGCGCGCAGACAAGCGCCATCTGTTGCAACAACGGTCGTTAGGCGACGCCGTCCTCATCGGGCACAGCACCCTCGAGCATGACAACGTCCGGCTCGGTTTGCCCGACCCGGCGATGCGGACGGAACGCGAGGCGCGTGGCCAGCCGCCTTACCCGCTGCGGGTGATTATTTCCAACCGGGGCCGGATCGATCCTGGTCTCAAGATTTTCCAGACCGATTTTTCCCGGATCGTGATTTTTTCCACCACTCGGATGCCGCGAAAATATCAGCTCGCGCTACGGGAAAAAGCGACCCTCCGCCTCAGCGAAACGCCCGCGGTCGATCTCGCGCGCATGCTCCAGGTGCTGGGCGACGAATACAATGTGCGCCGTGTGGCCTGCGAGGGCGGGGCTGAGTTGTTCCGCAGCCTGCTCGAGTTGCAGCTGGTCGACCAACTCAACCTCACGATCGCGCCCTGGATTTTCGGCGGAAAAGCCGCTCCGACCCTGACCGGTCGCCGGCTGG
Organism: Chthoniobacterales bacterium; assembly: GCA_036825615.1. Lineage (GTDB taxonomy): Bacteria > Verrucomicrobiota > Verrucomicrobiia > Chthoniobacterales > UBA10450 > JAICXG01. The sequence continues at coordinate 145,430 of DAISXY010000010.1, read as the reverse complement.
ATTTTCTCGCCGGGGGAAGTGTTCGGGCATCGTTAGGCGAGATGCGCGTCCTGGGTGAAGAATGTTTCCTCCTCTATCGGCTGCGGTATCCCAGGCGCAAGATTTAGTTGGCGCGCCGCGGATTTCGGGTGTGAATTTCCGACATGATGAAACGCGCTTTCGTGGTCCTGCTCGCGCTCGGCGGCTCGGCCTTCGCGCAGGGACTCGATACGCCGGCGAGCATTCTCATCCGGCCGACCTCATTTTCGGCGCTGCCGACGATCTACGCCGCTCCGACCGCGATCACACTTTGGGACCAGCAACCGTTTTCCTTCCGTCGCAGCTTCGGCTGGATATCCGCCACGCCCTCGCAATTTCTGCCGCAGTTTCTGGCCACCCAGCCGCGCCCGCGGGTTGCGCCAGAGCCTGACCAAATCCGCGGCGATCGCGACGCGATGGCCGATCTGCTGCCGAAGGTCGATTATGCCGGAGGCGAAGTCGGACTCTTTTTCGGCAAATCAATTGACGGCCGAGTCAATCGTGAGACCAAGGGCGGCTATATCCTGGGCGAGGTCATCAGCGGGAAAACCCAGATCAGCGTCGGCGCCTCCTATCTCAAGGACAGCTTTAGTCGTTAGGCGATTGCGCCCGCTTTTGTTCGCGGTTGCGCGGCATGCGCGGGCTGAGCAGTTTGTTAGGCAAAATGCCAGCCCCGCCTGAGGATCGACCGCCGCGAGAGCGCGAGCTCCGCATCGCTTCTTTCGCCACCCACGCGGCGCGCGGGTTAATTCGCGACCAGGCGATGCGGCGCAAGGCGATGTTCTGGAGCGCGCTCGTCGCGCTGCTCATGCTCTTTTGCGGCGCGACTTTTCTCGCCCCCGTGCTCGACCCGCGGGAACACGCCGCCCGGTTCGTTCTTTACTGGCTGGCCTGCGCCTGGATCACAATCACGATCGTGCTCCTGGCGATTTTCGATCTCCTGATGGTCCGGGCGCAAGGACGGGCGCAACGCCGGGCGCTGGGGCGGAAATTAACTGAAACCGAATCGCCGGAAGATGGAGGCTGACGACTTCGCGCGCGGTCCGAGGCTCCCGGCCCAAGGCTGGAAACGCCGGGAAGAAATCGAGGCCGAAGAACGCCGCGCGCTCGCGCCATGGGCGGTCAAATCGGGTGATTCGCCGGGACGGAAATTTCCCGAGCCGCGCCATGACTACCGAACCGAATTCCAGCGTGATCGGGCCCGGATCATCCATTCGCGGGCCTTTCGACGACTCGAGTACAAGACGCAGGTCTTTCTCAACGGCACCGCTGACCACTTGCGCACCCGACTTACGCACACGATCGAGGTCGCCTCGATCAGCCGTACGATCGCGCGTGCGCTCGGTTTGAACGAAGACCTTGCGGAAGCGATCGCCCTTGGACACGATCTTGGACACGCCCCCTTTGGGCATTCGGGAGAAGAGATGCTGGCAGAGTGCATGCGCGAGCACGGCGGATTCGAGCACAACCGCCAGAGCCTGCGCGTGGTCGAGTTGCTCGAGCATCCTTATCCGGATTTCCCGGGGTTGAACCTGACGAGCGAAGTGCTCGAGGGGCTGCGGAAACACGCCAGCGCCATCACTTCGCTCGAGGCGCAGGTAGCGGACCTGGCCGATGAAATTACCTACTACAGCCATGATTTGGATGACGCGCTCGATTTCGCCATCCTCGACAGCGAGCACCTGGATGAGAGCGCGATCTGGCGGCGGAGTCGAGCGCGGGTCGCGGCGCGGCACCCAAATTTGTTAGGCGCGGAGCTGCACAAAAATGTAATCCGCGACATCATCGATCTGCAGGTCCGTGACGTGGTCGCGGCGAGCGCGAATGCGATCAAAGCGGCCGCGCCCGCGAGTGCGGAGGAAGCCGCACGGCAGCCGGCACGGCTGATTCGCTACAGCGAGGAACTCGGCGCGGCGAACCGGTCGCTGCGCGAATTTCTTTATGCGAACGTCTATTATCATCCGCGGGTGGCGGAGGTGAACCGGCGCGCCTGCGAGATGTTGCGCTCGGTCTTCGCGGCCTACCTGCGCGAACCGGAGCGGCTCGGCGAAGGTGCGGCGCGCCGAATCCAGAGCGAAGGATTGCATCGGACGGTTTGCGATTACGTCGCGGGCATGACCGATCGATATCTGCTTGAGGAATACTCCCGGTTGAATGCCTAACCTCAGGCTCCTGTTTGCCCGATAACTACTCGATCAGGAGCACGAGCAGGAGCAGGAGCAGGAGTAGAACACAGGGTCGTTAGGCGCTTTCCTCCCGCAGGAATTTGATGAGGAGGCGCAGGCGCTGGTTGAGATCGAGCTCCTCAAGCAGCTTCTGTCGCCGTGATGGGTCGCTTACAAACGTGGCGGCGATGAGGTCGGCGAGCATCTCCGGGTCGAACATTTCGCTCAGGTAACGGTCGATTTTTTCCGGCAGCTCGCGCCCGCTCTTTTTTAGCTGGTCGTAAAACTCGAGCACCTTGGCGGCGAGGGCGTCCGTCTCGACGGTGAGATTGGTGCGAGTTTTGAGCGGCTGGATGCGGGCGATGGGGAACGGTTTTTCCTGTTCGAACTCGCTGAATTTCACCCGGCGGATTCCCTGCAAAATCAGATCGGAAGTGCCATCGCTCCGGCCGACACAGGCGCGGATGAGACCGACGGTGCTGACTTCGTAGAAGTCGTCGCTCGTCTCCCACTCCGGCCGATCCGGCCGGACGAGCGCGACACAAATCATGCGGTCATCGTCCAGTGCGCGGGCAAGCATTTCCCGGAAGCGAGGTTCGAAGATGTGCAGCGGGAGGAGGGCGTTTGGGAAAAGCAGTACGCCGCTGAGCGGCATCACCGGCACGGTAGTTGGAAGTTCGACATGATCGGCCATTACTCTCATCTAATATACGCCGGTGAGGCGCGGCGGAGTTGGCTGAGAGAAGGCTGACCGTCGATGACCGGTTTGCCAACCGCGCCATAGGTGAGGACGGAACCGAGCTGCTGGAGGACGAGACGGGATTCCAGCGCGAGCCTGCCCAGACCCATGGCGGCAAACTCGAAATCCATCGCCGGGCGATGCGTGAAAAATTCGACCAGTCTATCGAGCTGCTGTCGGTTGTCGGTGCGCACGACCAGCTTGAAAATGGCCGGTCGAAGCCTCGCCGCATTGTTCATGAGGCGGACAAAATCCGTTTCCTGCGCTCGCATGCGCAGAAGGTGCGCGGAAATGATGAGGCCGACGCCGCGCTCGCGAATCATTTCGCGGAGTTGGCGATTTTTCCCGGCATTGCGGCTTTCCAAATCGACAAAGGCCGCATGGTCCAGAAAGCGCAGGATAAGATCTTGCCGTGCCGCCGCCTTGAGCCGGTGCAGTCCGCCCTCCGCGGGATCGCGCGCGGTCAGGATCAGCGGTGCGCGCAGGCGCGGCAAAGCGCGCTCGACTTTGCCTAACGATTGAAAGAGCGCATCGAGCCGCAACTCGAAGAAATCAGGCGGGTCATTCAGCCGTGTGGCCCGGTCGAGCGCGGGCATGGAAGCGATCACGCCGACGAGCCGCGAGCTGCCCGATGGCGGCGGGGACGCAGTTCGGCTGCTCATCGCTTTGTCTTGCGGGCGGTTTTGCGAGCTACGGACGCGATTCGATCGAGGTACTTGGCGAGCAAATCAAATTCGACATTGAGCAGGTCATCGCGACGGAGAGAGCGGAAGTTCGTATGAGCGAAAGTGTGCGGGATGATCCAAACAACAAAGCTTCGCGCCAGCACTTCGGCGATTGTAAGGCTGACGCCGTTCAAAGCGATCGATCCCTTGAAGGCGACGTAACGGGCGAAATGCGGCGGTAATTCCACCTCGAGGCGATGGTCAGCGCCCCGGCGCTGGAATTTCAGGACGCGCGCGGTGCAGTCGATATGTCCCTGGACAAAATGGCCGCCGAGGCGATCGCCCACGGCCAGTGCGCGCTCGAGATTTACCGGACTATCCGGGCGAAGATTGCTGAGATTGGTCCGGGCGAGCGTTTCCGCCAGCAGGTCGAAACAAATGTCGTTCTTGCGAACTGCTGTGGCGGTCAGGCAACAGCCATTGACGGCAACGCTCTCGCCCTTTTGCAACCCCGCCGCGATCAAGGGCGCGGAAAGCTGCAACTGAGCCTCTTGCTTCGCGGTGCGAATCGAGCGCACACGTCCTACCTCTTCAACCAACCCGGTGAACATGACAACGATGCGACAGCTTTAACGAGCCGGGGAAAAGGGAAAGCGATAAATCCCTCGAGAGATGGAAAGGAGGTCGAGAGATGCTCGAATTAATTGCCCGGGGTCGCGAGACGGGGATCGGCGCGGAAATCGATTGCCTGGGCGCGGCGAAGGTTTTCTGCCGCATAGGTGTCATTTGGGTTCAGCTCCAGCGCATAGGCAAATTGAAGAAGCGCCTGTGAGACCAACCCTTGCCGAACCAGGAGCACGCCGAGCTTATTGTGAACGTCGGCCCGTTGTGGAGAATTTTCGAGCGCCGCCAGATAGTACTTCTTTGCTTCTTCCAAGCGGCCCTGCTGGTAGAGCAAATTGCCGAAGTCATACTGGGCGTCGACGTGTTTTGGATCGAACCGCAAGGCGCTTTGAAATTCGCTGGCCGCGCCCGCCAGGTCTCCCTTGCGCCAGAGGTACATTCCGTAGTTGTAATGAGGGGTCGCCGATTTCGGGCTCAGCCGCAGGGCGGCGTTGTACTCCGCAAGCGCCTCCTCTTTCTGTCCGCGCATCTCCAGGATGTAACCGCGGTCGGCATGCATGTCGCCCGCTTTGGGATTGATTTTCATCGCGCGATCGAGATGCACGCTCGCCTCCTCGAATTTCCCTTGGCGCATGAGGATGTTGGCGAGGCTGTAGTGGCTGGCTTCGTTATTCGATCTGTATTCAAGCGCGACGCGAAATTGCTCCGCGGCTTCGTCCAGACGGCCGGCTTCTCTCAAATCCGTTCCATAAACGATGTGCGGCCGTTCTCCATAAGGAACGTCGGCGACGACGCGGGCATCTTGCTCGACGCGGGTGGAGCTTTCCTCTCTCTGCGCGACCCAGAAAAGGCTCAGCGGAACCACAAACGCGACCGCCCACTTCAGACCATGAACCATCCCTGGCGGCAAAATACCACTCCTTGCCGCAGCGGCCGTCCCACCCGTCAGGCCGAGCGATTCGCGGGTGGAACGTTCGCGCACTTTCCAAATAAAACCGTCGTAGTAAAAATGGAGGAGACCCGAAGCAGCCACAATTCCCATGAGGGTTTTCTTGAGGGTTTCGATTTGCGACTGGACGCCGAAATAACCAAAGGCGCCGTAGGCGAAAACCAACCCGACGTAGAGCCCGACCAACGAACCGCTGCGGCCAAAAATGAAGCGAAGAAAACCGCCGATGGTGCGGTCTTTTATCACTCGATTGCGGTTGTAAATCCAGACGAGAGAAAGGTACTGGACGTCGTGGAAAACCTCGAAGAGGGCAATTCCGGCCAGAATGTTAGTCACGCCATTGTTGCAGAACCACCAAAACGCGATCGTCGTGCTGAGTAGACCGAGTTTGACAGGGTTGGGTTGTTTTCCCTCTCTCCACAGCCGGAAGTAATTGGCCAGCAGCAGAAGCGAGCAGGCGATGGCGGCGGACAAAACGGTGACGCGCGCAACCTGCAAAGCGTGAGGCGGAATGAACGGCCCGCCCCCGGCGTAGTAAGTCCGCAGCGTGTCAGTCATTCGTGAGGAGGACAAGAGGACAGCCGCCGCGAACCAGGTGGCGCAGGTTGCGAAATCGAGTCGTCGCGTCAGGGCTGCGAATGACCCCACCTTGGCGTCGTAGATGCGACAGAATCCATAGGTCTGCATCATTCCATGCCAGACGCCCCAAAAGAAAACGATCAGCACCAGTCCCTGCAGATCCCAAAGGGTAAAACTAACGCAGACCCCAAGGAGGAAGATGGGCGCAAGGATGAAGCGCCAGCGAAAACGTTCGAAAAGCGCGCGATCGCCATAGGCGCGCATCATGCCCGGGAGATGATGGCCCATCGCTCCGAAGGCGGCCACGAACAGGTAAATGTCCTGAGCGCTCCATCGCATTTGGGCGAGCGCAAACAACGGGATGAGGAGGGCGGGCGTGGCGACATAAAAGAGCAGGTCGCGCCAGCTATTGAGGATCCAGAGATTTTTCCTCTGGGCCGGCGCCGGGATGGCGGGAACGGTTTGAGGTCGGGAAAAGGCGCTCAGAAGTTGCATCGGATGAGTAACAAGAGAAAAGCCGGTAGATTTTGCGCCGCCTTGAAGAAAAATCAACGCCTCGTTCAGGCTTGGAGGGGGAAATTCCGTCGCGCGGGCATCGCTTTCGCGAGAGTGCAGGCGACGTATTAACGAGGCTCGCCCGACTGACAAACTCTCCTCGGTTTTTGCCCCGTTTTGACCAGGCACGGTCCCTCAGCAATTGTTAGGCACGCGTGCTGCTGTGAAAGAGTTGGGCCTTTTGGCCGACAGTCACGCGCGCCATGGCGTTCAAAAAAATTTTGAAAAAATCAAAAAAAACGCTTGTCAGGGTAAAAATCTTCTTTGATTCTCACGGCCAAACCTAACCAAACACCAATGGAGAAACTAATGATCACAACTGTAATCAGAAAGTTCGGTCTCCTGCGCACGGCTCTCACGCTCGGCGCGGCGATTCCGATTCTTGCTGCGACGAGTGTGTTCGCTCAGGCTCCGGCTTCATCGCCGGCCGCTGAAAGCGCGGCACAGCCGTTAAACGCACCCGGTGCGACCGGTGCAGCGCCGGCACCCGGCACAACTGCACCCCAGGCAGCGACCGGCCAGGTTGCTGAAACCGAGCGCATCATCGTGACCGGTTCGAACATTCCGACGGCAGAAGAAGTCGGGCCGAACCCGGTCTTGAACATCAACCGCGACCTGATCAACAAATCGCCGCAACGCACAGCAGAAGAATTGATCAAGGATCTGCCGGTGGCCAACGGCGGCGGTATTCCGATTTCGAACAACGGCACCGGGTTTACTCCAGGCGCGTCGTCGATCTCGCTCCGCGGCTTGGGTCCGGAAGCAACCCTCGTCCTCATCGATGGACGCCGGATTGCTCCCTATCCAATCGGTGCCGGTGGCACGGCGGCGTTCTTCGACCTGCGCTCGATTCCTGAATCCTCGATCGAGAGCATCGAAATTCTGAAGGACGGTGCCTCGACCACCTATGGCGCGGATGCGGTCGCGGGCGTGGTTAACATTAAATTGCGTCACGACTACAAGGGAGCCGAAGTCTCGGTCGAATACGGCAACACGCTGGACAAGGATTCGAGCGAGTTCCGCGCCTCGATGGTGTTCGGGGTAGGCGATGAGAACACGACCATAACCGGTTCGATGAACTACTATCATCGCAACTCGATCTTTAACCGCGATCGCGGTTTCTCGCTGAAACCGCCATTCCTCAGCAGTAACTCGACGCCGTATAACCTGCAGTTGTCGCGCGATGTGGTCATCGCCGCAGGCGTCGATCCAGCTCTGCTGCCCGACGTACCGGTGATTTTCGGCACCCCGCCAACCGGCTCGAACGGATTTTCCAATCCAAACGACTATATTTATGCGCCGTTTCGGCCGCGCGGTCCGTTCTCGCTCCTGCCAGGGTTTGATTTCAACCTGTTCTCAAGCTCCTACCCGCGGCTCGAAAACTACGGCGGATTCGTCAACTTCACGCACAAGATCTTTGGCGATCAGATGGTGCTCTTTGGTGATCTGTTCTATGAGTACAGCAAATCGCACGATGAGCTAGCTCCGACCGCGACTGGTAACTTTCAAACACCGGGCGCTCAGACCATCGCGATTCCACCGGGAATGGTCTTGAATGGTGTCGCCCCTCCGAACACGCCGACCTTCGAAGACACTGGTCTGCCGGCGGATGCCTTCAACCCGTTCAATCCGTTCAATCAGATCATCTCTGGTGGCAGCCGTGCGCGTTTCCTGGAGTTTGGCAACCGTCTGTTTGACAACATCACCCATAACTTCCTCGCGACCATTGGCCTTCGGGGAGACAAGTTGTTCGACGGAACGTGGGGCTATGACAGCGGATTCCGCTACAGCAAGATCCAGGTGGATTCACTGGGAACGCTCGTTTCCAACTCGCGCCTGACGCAGATCCTGAACCAAAACTCCTCGGTGTTCCAGCCAGGCGGCCCGCTGGCTGGCGGCGTGGCATTCAATCCGTTCGGCGATGCGCAGTTCGGTGCGCCGATCCCGGGCAACATCGCGGACGTTGCCTATGCAACCATCCACCCGAAAGACGTCGACACCTCGACTCTCTGGACGTTAGATTTGAATATCTACACGACCGAACTGTTCAAGCTACCGGCCGGTGGCGTTGGCTTCGCCTTTGGCGGCCAATTCCGGCGTGAGCAGCTACAGCAGCAGGTTGACGAGCTCTCGCTCACCGGTGACATCGCCGGTAGCTCCACCGGGGCAAGCACGAATGCTGGTCGCAGAGACTGGGCAATCTACGCGGAATCGCGCATTCCGATCACCAGCCCGACCTTCAACTTCCCGGGATTCTACTCATTGGAATTGGACGCAGCCGTGCGCTACGAAGAATTCCGGAACAACAACACCAACGTCGCCGTGCCGAAATTCGGCATTCGCTGGCAGCCGTTTGACGAAACGTTGACGATTCGTTCGACGATCGGCAAGGGCTTCCTCGAACCGTCGTTGATCGAGCTCTTTGGTAGCCCGACTTCGGCATTGACTCTGGTTGTTGACACCTTGCCGACTTCGCTCGGAGGTCCGCCAGTTCCAATTGGCGATCCTTCTCGAACTGAGCCTGAGCAGAATGTGGTCTTCACCAGTAACCCGCTCCTGCAACCGGAAGACTCGGTTTCGTGGACAGCCGGTATTGTCTGGTCGCCGAAGTTTGTTCCTGGCTTTACCGCTACGATTGACCTGTGGGATACGGAACGCACTGGCGAAGTAATCCAGTCGAGCATTCAAGGTATTCTGGACCGTGAAGCAGCGGGTGCGTTAAACCCCGGCGAAATCGTCCAACGTGACGCCTCGGGTTTCATCAGCCGAATCTTTGTTCCGTTCATCAATAGCGGATCAATTCGAGCCAACGGTATCGACCTCGGTCTCCAGTATGTCTATACGTCGCCATTTGGTACGTTTACGACCCTGACGCAGGCTTCTTACCTGAACTCGTTCAAGATCAAGTCGACGCCGGATTCACCGACGCTGCAGGCCGCTGGCTTACCGGTCGGTGGATTATTGTCCACCTCCGACGACGCCTACGTTCGCTGGCGCGGAATCTCGCGACTGGACTGGAACTGGAATGGTTGGGATCTAATAGGGACAGCGCGTTATGTGGATGGCTTCCATGAACTCCTGCCAAACTCCCATAATCACTGGGTAAGCCAGACTTGGTTCTTTGATGGCCAACTCTCCTATGACTTCACCTTCGTTCCGCCGGTCGAGAATCAGCCGGTTGCCGGCTACTCGAAGGATGCGAAGGACATGGAGCGGGGCAAGGATGGCAAGATGATGGAACCAGCCGGGGCGCAGACCGCTAATGCGGGAATGCCGATCTGGCAGCGGGTCCTTAATGGAACCACCATCACTCTCGGCTGCGACAACATCTTTGGTGCCGATCCTCCGAAGGCCTACGGCTTTGGCGGAAACTCGACCAAATATCCGGGCTTCCTCTATGATGCGACGGGGCGGTTCGTCTACGCGCAGCTGACGAAGAAGTTCTAAGCACTCGGAGACAAAAGATTAGCGGAGAGGCAGCGGGAAACCGCTGCCTCTCTTGTTTCTGGGGCAGGAATTCTCCGCCTTCTGACTTCAGTCGTCCCTCCGCGAATTGCAGCGGCAGGAAAGTGATCCCGAGGATTTGAGCTAAGCCGGTTTCCAATCCGAGCAGTCCCACTTCAACAACTGCTCGAGCCGGGCGATATCCGCCTCGTAGAAGGAGTAGAGATACTGTCTTTCCTCCGCGGTGATTTTTCGTTCGTAGTGAATGAGGTTCTGTTCCCGGTTCTTGATTTTCGCCAACGGCTTGACGCCAAGAAACTGAAACACTCCATTCACCACCTCTGGCGTGCGTTTGCGAAATTCCTCAAACTTGACCACGTGCACCTGCTCACGTGGGAAAAAGCGAAACACTCGTTCGATCTGCTCGGAATAATACCCGCGATCGACATAGGACCTGCGACGCGACTGCGCGCCCGCGAATTCCTTCTTCTCCTTCATTTCCGCGGCGACCGCTTCCAAGAATTCAAGCGGCTCGCGCTCGCGGTCCCAGTTCATGTTCCACTGCGAGAAGGCGCGATCGATTGGATTGCGCAGCAGGACAATGAGCTTGATCGCAGGATGGTAATCACGGATCCGCTCCATCGCCGGTTTCCAATAGGTGTAGATCGGCGTGCACGAGCCGGTGATGAGTGATTTCGGCTTTAGTCTGATGCCTTCGTGCAAGACGTCGTAACTCACATTCCCGGCGGCGTAGCGCTTTTCGTCATCAAAAAAATGACGCCGCGGGTGATCAATCATGTGCGCTTCCTCGGGATGCGCGAAGGTGATGTTAGGGTGCTGATCGAGGTGGTAATGAAGGGCACTGGTTCCGCCCTTCTGCACGCCGGCAATGATGAAGTCGAGGCGCTCGATCCGTTGCTCTTTGGGTCGAAGAATCATCCTTGCAGCACCTAAAGCTGGCAATCTTCAGGCGCAAGCGCAGGCATTCGCGAGCCGGCGAATCTCAATCGCCGACGGCAGGCTCTAGCCAGTTGCAGTGAAGAGCACACTGCCTCGCTCGATCCGGCCGCCCTGCTCCTCAAAAACGCGCCGGATTTCCGGCGTGTAGTAATTGCCGCCATAAGCCGCATTGAGCTCGAAAAAGACGCGGCCGCCGGGATTGAGCCGTTCCTTGAGGTCGCGGAGGAAAAACTCCCACGCCTCCGCCGGCCACCGCCAGTCGTCTTCTTTTCCGCCGTGGAATGCGGTCGCGAAGGAGGTGACGAGGTCGAATTTCCGCCCGAAATCCGGCAACCGCTCGAAGGCGGTGACCTTGTGCACCACACGCTCGACTCCAAGCAGGTCAACAAGCTCATCAAACGCCGGAATGCCAGCAACGTCGATCCCGAGAGCCCGATGGCCAAGAGCCTGCGCGACGAAGAGGAAGAAACCGCCACCGCAGCCAATGTCGAGCAGGGAGAGCCGCGGGGCGCGGTGCAGATTCAAATCCTGGGCCCGCCGGATGTTTTGCCGCACGTGCCTCTCGACATCGAGATATTTCGCGTAGTGCCGCCACAATTCTGGCGCGTCCGGGGGCAGGGTTCCATACCGCGCTTGCGCCTGCCGCAGCCGCTCGGGGTCAAGCTGTGCGAGCAACGGTTGCACCGGCACCGGATGCAAGAGCCGGCGCGCGCGCCTCCAAGCCCGTCGGTAGGTGAGCGGTTGCCCCGCTTTTGCGATTGCCTGCGACAATTTCAAAGCGTCTGCCCTTGTGTTTGGTGCGCGGGAAAACGTCCTGCGCGTCGTTTTTCTCCCGATCCAAAGCTAACCGAACCGTTACCGACTGCTCCTTGCAAACGAATCTTGCGGCTCGTATTCTCTCGCATGAAAACATTGAAACTGGCGCTCGGCCTTGCCGTCGTGAGTCTCCTTGGGATCGAAATGGTCGCGGCCGACCCGCTTGCCCAGGCGGTCAGCGGCGAGAAAAAACAAGGGCAACCCGAGAAGCTGGTCTTTGTCACCGGCTCGCGGATTCCCGAAAAGGTGAAGGTGAAAGCGATCGGAACCAATACGGTCTCTCCGGTGCGTGTTTACACGCGGGCGGAGCTTGATCGAACCGGCCGCTTCACGACCCAGGGGCAGCTCGCGTTGGACCCGTCGATCACGGTCATTAATGGCGGGGCTCACGGATCGCACTAAGACACAGCCGAACGGTCGTAGTATTTGTTCACGGCGATCAGAAGCCGATTCAGTCGGCGATCTGATCGCCGTTTGTTTTCCCTGATCATCTTTCCTGAAGTTGTTAGGCAAATCCGCGGATGAACTCGGGATGAGCCAACGGGATAGTTTCTCAGGCAGTGGTTGCGGCCGCGGGCACCGCAGGAGCGGCGAGAGCACCGTTGGTGGTTGGATTTTCCAGCGAGAGATAGGTGTAACCCTGGAGGCCGCGCTCATAATCCGCCAGGATTTTCATGCCATCGTTAGGTTTGAGCCGGTCGCTCTTGATCGCGGCATCGACCTGCGATTTCATCAGGCGCATCAGCTCGATCTTGTCCCATTGCGTCATGGCCAGCACCTGCCCGATCGTGCTGCCTTCGATTACTTCTTCAATGTACCAGCCCGATTCCTCATCCTCATCGAGGAAAACGTGCACTTCGGTGACGCGGCCAAAAAGATTGTGCAGATCGCCCATGATGTCCTGGTAGGCGCCGACGAGAAAAACGCCGAGATAATAAAGTTCACCCGGAATGATCCGATGGAGCGGCAGCGTTTCCTTCACATCCTGCAGATCGGTGAACTTGTTGATCTTTCCGTCTGAATCGCAGGTGATATCGACGAGCGTGCCCTGACGCTCCGGCGCAGCGCTCAACCGATGAATGGGCATGATCGGGAAAAGTTGCCCGAGCGCCCAATGGTCGAGGAGTGATTGGAAAACCGAGAAGTTGCAGATGTATTGATCGGCCAACGAGGTTTCGAGGTCCTTCACTTCCTCCGGCACGTACTTCAACCCGCGGTGAAGATTGACGATCTGCCGCGCTAGTTGCCAGTAAAGCGCTTCGATTTTCGCTTTCGATTCAAGGTCGAGCAATCCGAGATTAAACATCTGGTGCGCCTCTTCCTTGATCTGCTGCGCGTCGTGCAAGCTCTCGAGCCGGTTGCCGCGCTTGAGCTGGCGCTTCACTTCGATGATGTCACGCAACGGTTTGGGATCGTTAGGTCCGGCCTCCACCGTTCGCGGATTCTGCATTTCCTTCTCGATCGCGCCGAAGCATTCGACCACGAGAACGGAGTGGTGGGCGACGATCGCGCGGCCGCCTTCACTCACGATCGTGGGATGCGCGACGCCCTCCGAGTCGCACACTTCCATGATGTTGTAGACGACATCGTTGCAGTACTCCTGGAGCGAGTAATTGGTCGAGCTGTCGAAACTGGTGCGCGATCCGTCGTAATCCACGCCCAGTCCTCCGCCGACATCGAGGTAGCCCATCTCATGGCCCATCTTCGACAGCTTGGCATAATAGCGGGCCGCCTCCCGCACGGCGCGCTTGATCGTCGAGATATCGGGCACCTGCGAACCGACATGGAAATGGACGAGCTTGAGACAATGCGCCAGTCCGTGGGCCTTGAGCATTTCGCTTGCGGCGACCAGATTTGTCGTGCTCAGGCCGAACTTCGCGTTCTCGCCGCCGCTCGTGGTCCATTTGCCCGCTCCTTTACTGTGCAAACGCACCCGCACGCCGATGAACGGCTCGACCCCCATTTCGCTGGCGACGCGCAAGGTTTGCTCCAGCTCCTCCAGCTTCTCGACCACGATCACGACCGACTTCCCGAGCCGGCGCCCGAGCATGGCAGTTCGGATGAAAGCGCGATCCTTGTAGCCATTGCAGATGATCAAACTCTCCGGGTCTTTATGCATGGCGAGGGCGGCGATCAGTTCGGGCTTGCTGCCGGCTTCGAGCCCGAAATGGAATTCCGAGCCCGCATCCACGATCTCTTCGATCACCTCGCGCAGTTGGTTGACCTTGATCGGAAATACCCCGCGATACGGCGCGCGATATCCAAACTCCTGCATCGCTGCCTGGAACGACCGGTTCACGGTGTTCACCCGATGCCTGAGCAAATCCTGGAACCGAATCACGAGCGGAAAGCCGAGCCCGCGTTCGCGCGCTTCCTGTACGACCTCGAGCAGGTCGATCGAGCCGCCGGCTTCCTGTAACGGCCGGACGACGACATTCCCGGCGCTATTGATCGAAAAATAGCCGGTGCCCCATGCGTCGACGTTGTAGGTCGAGATCGCGGTCTCAATATCCCACGCGGGTTTCGTCATTGTCGCGCAGTGTAGGACACGAGCCTGCAAATTCAATCCACAGATTTCGAGTTGCGCGACCTATTTCCACGAGGGAAATCGACCGAGCCAGGATGGTCACCTGCTTGTTTTTCAAATTCGCTCTGATACGGTTTTCGCGATGAACAAGACGGTGATCGAGGTCCAGGTGCGCGCAGTTCTTCCCACGAGTGGCGGCTGCGCGATCTTCCTCGGCAATACCGACAAAGTCTTCATCATTTACGTCGACCAGAGCGTCGGGAGCGCGATCACGATGTTCATGCGCGGGACGGTGAAAGAGCGCCCCCTCACGCACGATCTCATGGGCCACCTCATGACCGCGCTCGGCGCGCGCGTCGAACGCGTCATCATCAACGACCTGAAGAACGCGACCTATTACGCGCGCATGATCGTTAGAGCGGAAAATGAGTTGCAGCAGAAAAAGATCATCGAGCTGGACGGCCGGCCGAGCGATTGCATCGCGATGGCGGTCCAGCAGCGGGCGCAAATCTACGTCAGCCAGGAAGTGTGGGAGGAAGTCGACGACATGAGCGATGTCCTGCGCAAGATGGAGGAGGACGGGATCAAGCCCGAAATCGAGCCGGGCGGCGAATCCTCCGAAGAAGAAGAGGAGTAACTCCTCTCTCTCCTGCTCCTGCTCCTGCTCTTAATCGTGCTCGTGCTCGATTATGATTACGATCAGGAGTAGGAGCACGAGTTTAGGAGAGCAGCTCCGGATAATGCTGCTGCGCCATCGCGCTGCAGCGTTCGAGAATGGCGCCGGGCGTATCGAGCTGCAGCACTTCCTCTAGCAACTGCCGGCATTCTGTCATGGTCAGGGCCTGAACCGCGCTCTTCACCCGCGGGACGATAATCGCGCTCGCGCTCAGCTCATCCATCCCGAGTCCGAGCAACAGCGGCGTGAACAAAACTTCGCCCGCCATTTCCCCGCACACTCCGACCCAGATGTTGTTTGTGTGGGCGGCGTCCGCCACCATCTTCAGCAGCCTAACGACTGAAGGATGGCTCGGCTCATAAAGATGGGCCACCCGCTCGTTCGTCCGGTCAATTGCAACCGCGTATTGGATCAGGTCGTTCGTCCCGATGCTAAAAAAATCGACCTCGCGCGCCAGCCGGTCGGCCATGATCGCGGCGGTCGGAACTTCAACCATGATTCCGACCTCGAGGTTATCGTCGAAGGCCTGGCCGGCCCGGCGCAGGTCCTCCTTGCATTCCGCGATAATCTGCAAACCGCGCCGGGTTTCATCCAGCCCGGAGATCATCGGGAACATGACCTTGATGTTGGCGTTGGTGCTGGCGCGCAGGATCGCGCGCAACTGGGTTTTGAAAATCTCCAGGTTCTCGAGACAAAACCGGATCGCACGCCAGCCGAGAAACGGGTTCAACTCATCCCCGCTCTCGATATTGTCGGAAAGCTTGTCGCCCCCGAGATCGAGCGTGCGGATGATAAGCGGGTGGGGCGCGAGGCGCTGCGCCACCGCGCGATAAATTTCGCACTGCTCCTCTTCTGTCGGCAGCGACTTCTGGTTCAGATAAAGAAATTCCGTCCGGTAAAGCCCGACGCCTTCGGCGCCATTTGCCAGCACCGCTTCCACTTCGTCCGGCAGCTCGATATTGGCGGAAAGCACGACATGCCGGCCATCCCGCGTGGTCGATTTGGTTTCGCGCAGTCTCGTTAGGCGGGCGGTCAGGGCGCCCTTTTCCCGCTCGAGCGCTTCGTATTCGCGGAGCGTTTCCTCGCTCGGATGAATGATGAGCAGTCCGTGATACCCGTCGATCAGCGCCGGCGTGCCGGTTTCCAAAGTTTCGGTCGCGTCGCGCAGCCCGACGACGGCGGGAATGCCTAACGATCGCGCCATGATCGCGGTGTGCGAGGTCCGGCTCCCGAGATCGAGGGCGAAGCCGCGCACGTATTCGCGATTCATCGTTGCCGTGTCCGAGGGGGTGAGATTGTGCGCGACAAGAATGTGCGGTTCCTGGATGGCGAGAAAAGGCCGGGGCGTTTTTCCCTGCAGATTCCGGATCACACGCCGGCTCACATCCTGGATGTCGAGCGCGCGCTCGCGCAGATAAGGATCATCGATTTTGCTCAGCGATTCGACATAGCGGTTCGCTACTTCCTGGAAGGCGTACTCGACATTGCAGTGCTCGGATTCCAAGCGGCGCAGCACTTCATCAATCAACGTCTGGTCCTCGACCACGAGCAGGTGGGCGTCGAAAATTCCCGCGTCCTTGGCCCCGATCGCCTCCGCGATCTGTTGCTGCATCTCGAGAATTTGTGCCCGCGTCTGGATGAGTCCGCTTTCGAAGCGCGCGATCTCGTCCGCAACGTGCGCGGGGTCGACCTGGTAGCGCACGACGTCGTCGCTCTCGAGGGAGAAGACATGCACCGGTCCCCGCGCTATTCCCGGCGCCGCCGCCACCCCCTGACAACGTTGTTCCTTCTGCCCCTGATCGGCGCTCATGCCGGTCTTAGAATAACCGGAGCGTCAACTCTGGAAACGGCTCGCGCAATTAATCCTCGTTGAAGCGCGCTTGGATGAGGTGCTCGATCTCCTGGATGGCCTCGGCCGCATCCGGCCCCTCAGCCCGGACGCGCAAGATCGAGCCTTGTCCGGCAGCAAGCATCATCAGGCCCATGATGCTTTTCCCGCTGATTTCTTCGCCCTCTTTGGCGACCCAGATATCGCAGCGATGTTTGCTCGCGACGCGCACGAACATGGCCGCGGGACGCGCGTGCAGGCCGAGCCGATTAAGGATCGTCATCTCCTTCTCCACCTTCTCGCTCGAATCGGTTGCCGTGCGTCGGTTTAATAATCCCATCTAGCTCCGTTGCGCCTCCATCAGCCCGATCAATTTGTTGTTAAATTCCAGCGCGCTATTCAAGCCGAGGCCCTTCAATTTTTGATCCATCGCCGCCACCTCGATCAAACGCGCGATATCCCGCCCCGGCCGCACCGGAATCGTAATGTGGGGCACCTGGATCTTCAGGATCTCGTATACCTCGCGATCCAGCCCGATTCTATCCACTTCTTCCAGCTCCTGCCAATCTTTTAGCGTAACCACCAGATCGAGTCGCTTTTCAATCCGGATCGCACCGATGCCAAAAACCGAAACCACGTTGATGATGCCAATCCCGCGCACCTCCATGTGGTAGCGCGTCAGGTCCGGCGCGGTCGCCATCAGCTCGCGTCCTTCGAGCGACTTGATCCGGGTGACATCATCCGAGACGAGGCTGTAGCCGCGCTCGATCAGGCCGAGCACGCATTCGCTTTTCCCCACGCCGCTCGCCCCGCGAATGAGCACCCCAATGCCAAGAATGTCGACCATGCTCCCGAATTCAGTCACGGTCGGGGAAAAATCGAACTCGAGCGCGATCGTCGCCGCATTGATGAACTTCATCGTGATCATCGGCGTGCGCAGGACGGCCACCCCGCATTCTTCCGCGATCGCGAGCAGACCTGGCGAGAGATGAAAGCCGCGCGAGACGACAAGGCACGGGATCTTCGCCTGGCAGAGCGCGCGAAAGCGCCGGTGCCGCTGCGGCTCGGTCAGGCTTTTCAAATACGATTGCTCGGCCGCGCCCAGCACCTGGACGCGCTTTTCCGCGAAGTAGGTGTAGAACCCCGCCAGCGCCAGTCCCGGCCGGTTGATCGTCGGCTCACGAATCTTGCGCTCGAAGCCGACCTGGCTCCCTTCCAGCTTGAGCTGGAGCGTCCTGGCATGGCGCTCGAAGAATTTCCCAACCGTCACGATGGGCGCGGTGGTTGGTCGTGCGCCGGAGCTGATCGTTTGGGTGAGCGGCTCGGAGGCCATGGCGCAAGCTTCTTATCCCGAACCCGCCCCGACCGCAACCGCGCGCCCCGGCCGGGAAAGTTTGAGAATTTGCCCGGATTGCCTCTAACTTCCAGCTTACAGCAACCAGCGCCGACTCCGATGCGAATTCTCGTGATTGAAGACGATGCGCGCCTCGCGCGGCAAATCGCCCGTGAGTTGCAGGCTACGAATCACGATGCAAGCGCATGCACCGATGGCGCCGAAGGTTTGCAGGCTGCCTTGCGCGATCCGCCCGATCTCATCGTGCTCGACCTGAATCTTCCTGGAATGGATGGACACTCCGTTCTGCAAAATCTGCGCAAGTCGCATTCGACCGCGCGCATTCTTATTCTCACCGCGCTCGATGCGGTCAGTGACCGAGTGAAGGGATTGAAGGCGGGAGCGGACGATTATCTCGGAAAACCTTTCGCAATGAACGAGCTGATGGCGCGGATTGAGGCGCTCGGTCGCCGTGCCGCCGCTCCCACCGCGGCGGAATTTCTCCAGGTCGGCAACCTGCAAATGGACGTGCTGCACCGCCACGTTACGCGCGCCGGAAAAACGATCGCGCTCTCGCCGCGCGAGTTCGATGTCCTCCAGGTGTTGATGCAGGAACCGGGACGGGTTTTTTCCCGCACTGAACTCTGCGAGCGCATCTGGCAGCGCGAACACGAATACGACACGCGGACGGTGGAGATTTTCATCGCCCGGCTGCGGAAGAAAATTGATTCCGATTTTGATCCGCCGCTGATTCATACCCAGCGCTACGTCGGCTACACCATTCGGGAGCCCGCCAAAAGTTAACCTCCCAGCGGCACTCCTCCTGTAGCGGCGGTCTGTGACCGCCGATCTTCGACCGGTGGAACTCGACCCATCCGCACCTATGGTGAACCAATGAATCTCGCCGCGGAACTGCGCGCTCGGCTCGGTGAGGGAATTGTCGCGAGCGACGACGCAACGCGGCTCGCCCATGCCGGCGACAAATGGTTTGCCGCGCACGAGCCGGACGCTGTCGTTTTCGCGCAAACGACCGAGCAGGTAAGCAAGCTCCTGGCCTTCGCTTCCGCGCATCGAATTCCGGTGACAGCGCGGGGCGCCGGCTTCGGATATGTCGGCGGTTGCGTTCCCGTGCGCGGCGGTATCGCGCTCTCACTTGCACGCATGAACCAGATCAAGGAAATCAGTTTCGACGACGCTATTGCCGTGGTCGAACCGGGCGTAATCACCGGTGATCTCCGGGCCGCGGCCCGCGCGCAAAAACTATTTTATCCGCCCGATCCGGCGAGCCTGCACGATTGCAGCATGGGCGGGAACGTCGCAACCAATGCCGGTGGTCCGCGCTGCCTGAAATACGGCGTCACGCGTCATTACGTCGTCGGGCTTGAGGTTGTGCTCGCGAATGGCGAGATCCTGCGCACCGGCGGTCGGGTGCATAAGAACAAAACCGGGTTCGACCTGATCGGGCTCTTTGTCGGTTCCGAGGGATTGTTAGGCGTGGTCACGGAAATCACCGTCCGTCTTTTGCCGCTCCCGCCGGCGCGCGCCACGCTCTCGGCCTCATTCGGTACCATGGCCGAAGCGGCAGCTGCGGTGCAGGCGATCTTCGCCGCCGGCTTTTTGCCCGCCTCGCTCGAGATTGCGGACCAGTTCACCCTCGAAGCGGCTCGACATGATCGCGGCGCGGGCATTATCCCGGAGGGAAACGCCCACCTGCTGGTCGATCTCGATGGCCAGCCCGAGACGGTGCGGGTAGAAATGGCTGCTCTCGAAAAGTTGATCACCGGCCGCAAGCCGAAGAGCCTGATGATCGCCACGAGCGAGGAAGGCTCGGAGAAGCTCTGGGCCTTGCGGCGCGAGTTCAGCAATTCGCTCCGCGCCACCGGCCTAACGAAGCTCAATCAGGACATCGTCGTTCCGCGCAGCCGGCTGGTTGATCTGGTCGAGTTCGCCGGGCAACTTCAGGCGCGGCACGGTTTTCCGGTCGCGACGTTCGGGCACGCAGGCGACGGCAATATTCACGTCAACATCATGGCCGCGCATTATGAAGATGAGGCGGTTCGCGCCCGCGTCGAGCAGGCGCTCGATGAACTTTTCGCCCAGGTGCTCGCCTGGGGTGGCGTTATTACCGGGGAACATGGGATTGGGCTGGCGAAAAAGCGCTGGTGGCCGGAAGCGACGAGTGCGGTCGTGCGCCAATTGCACGCCCGGCTTAAACAGACGCTCGACCCACAGGACATTCTGAACCCGGGGAAATTTATCGGCTAAACGGTTGATCGAGTCCGATCTCATGTTACCGTCGCCGCCTCACATTTACGCGCATTAACGGTCTGCCGACCGAAACTAATTGGGTGCGCCCTGACTCTGGCCCGGTTTGCCGGAGGATTTGTTTAGGATGAAACCAGGAACATTTACCCACACCATCGCCGTCGTTCTTTCTTCGATCTCCGCTTTCTTTTCGCCTTCGGCCCCGGCCCAAACGCCGCCGACGAAAATCAAGCTGAGCAAAAAACACAATCGCCTGAACGAGGAGGTGCTCCTGCGGGTAGATCCGATCGGCTACACCCCACCGCCGGTTTCAGCGAAACAGCGGGAAGGTGAAGAGCGTTATCCCTGGAAGCGCGACATTGTGACGACGGTGTTCTGGATCGGCGAAAAGCCGAGCGCGAACAACCCCGTGCCGAACCACAAAAGCAGCTGGGACAAATCCTGGGCGAAGAACTACGGCGGCTACGATGACCCGAAGCGCGCGAATCGGCAGAACTACATTCCGGTTGATTTCACTCCGCGCCAGAACCCGTTCTACTGCGCGCTGCCCTACAACGACAAAGCGAAGGAAGGGCACCGGCCGGAAGCGCCGCGCGTTGTTCCCTGGTTCAAGGAGGCGTATCGCGGGCCTGAATATTCGGTCTGCAAGGATCGTTGGGTCGCGATCCGCAAAGGCAACCGTGTCGTCTACGCGCAATGGGAGGATGCCGGCCCGTTCCGCACCGATCACTGGCAATACGTCTTCGGCAACGAACGGCCAAAGCCAAATCTCAACCACGGCGCCGGGCTCGATGTTTCCCCGGCGGTGCGCGATTATCTGGGATTGCAGGATACGGATGTGACCGACTGGAAATTTGTCGAGTTCGACGAAGTCCCGCACGGTCCGTGGGCGCGTTATGGCGACAACAACACCTTTGTCATCAACGAGCGAGAGGGCGAGGAGCAACTGGCGAGCGCGAAGAAGAAGAGCGCGACTGTGCTTCGTTAGGCACGTGCGCGTCGCTTTCCTCCTCCTTTTCATTTCGGCAGCTCACTTCTCGGGCGCCGAGCCACCATTGCGGACCGGCAAAGCCGCGATGGGAGACTGGACCGAGGATGCCCCGGGGGTGCGGCGGAAAATTACGATTCAGGATCTTCCTCCGCCTAACCAGACCCGCTCGGCCAATAACGACGCCGATATCGTCCCGCGGCCGAAGGACGCGCAACTGCGTGTTCCTCCCGGGTTCAAAATCGAGGAATACGCGAGCGGCTTTCGCGACCCGCGTTATCTCCTCGCGGCGCCAAACGGTGACATTTTCGTGGTGGAGAGCCGGGCCAACCAGATCAAGGTCGTGCGCGACCGCGATGGGGATAGCAAATCGGAGCAAACGGACCTGTTCACGGAGGATGGGCTGAAGAAGCCCTTTGGCATCGCCTTTTATCCGCCCGGTCCGGACCCGCGCTACCTCTACGTTGCCAACACCGACGGCGTGATCCGCTTTCCCTATCGCAACGGCGATCGCAAGGC
Organism: Chthoniobacterales bacterium; assembly: GCA_036825615.1. GTDB lineage: Bacteria > Verrucomicrobiota > Verrucomicrobiia > Chthoniobacterales > UBA10450 > JAICXG01. The sequence continues at coordinate 123,780 of DAISXY010000010.1, read as the reverse complement.
GCGCGCGCCCGCCGAAAAACTCGGCGCACATCTCTCGCCCGGCGGTTTGCTTCGGGGTGGCGGACATTGGACTCGCGACCTGGTTTTTTCTCGTGATGGAAAAAAGATGTATGTCTCGATCGGTTCCCTGACGAACAATTCCGATATCCGGGAGGAAAATGACCGGGCGCGTGTTTTCGAGTTCAACGCCGACGGCACCGGTCAAAAGGTTTTCGCCTGGGGCATTCGCAATGCCGTTGGAATCAAGATCCGGCCCCGGACTGACGAACTCTGGATGAGCACGAACGAGCGCGACGGGCTCGGCGACGATCTTGTGCCGGATTACATCAGCTCGGTCCGGCCGGGCGGCTTCTACGGCTGGCCCTGGTTTTACCTCGGCGACCATCAGGATCCGCGGCACAAGGGCAAACATCCCGAACTGGCGAAAAAGGCAATCGTGCCCGACGTCCTCGTGCAGGCGCACTCTGCGTCGCTCAACCTCTGTTTCTACGACGGGCGGCAGTTTCCCGAGGAATATCGCGGCGACATCTTTGCCTGCTTCCATGGTTCGTGGAACCGAACGCGGCGGACCGGTTACAAGGTGGTGCAGGTGCCGTTTAGAAACGGGAAGGTGGTCGGCGAATACGACGATTTCGTGACCGGCTTCGTCACGCCCGGCGGCGACGTCTGGGGGCGGCCGGTCGGGATTACGGTGGCAAAGGACGGCAGTCTTCTCTTTAGCGAAGATGGGCATGGCACCATCTGGCGCGTCAGTCATCCCGAGCGAAGCGAAGCGCAGTCGAGGGATCCCGCGGCACAACCGTGAATGTTGCCAGCAAAGCCTGCGGCAAACGATTTGCATAACGCCTCGGGATCCCTCGACTACGCTCGGGATGACGACTAGCGTTCGCCCGCGATGGAGCGCGCGATCCACACCTTTGCGAACGGCGTCCGGGTTTATGCCGATCAGCTCCTGGAAGAGCAGCGCGCCCGTTATCGCAAGTGCAACGTCCACGAAGCGGAAGAGGAGGAAATTTTTCTGGAGCTGATTCGCCGGCTCCCGCCCGATGGGTGCTTTGTTGATGTCGGCGCGGCGATCGGCTATTACCTCATCCTCGCGCGCAAGCTCGCCCCCGGCCTGACGATTCACGGGATCGAACCGCTCGCCCGACACCGGCGTTTTCTTGCCGAAAACCTCCTCCTCAACGGCCTCTCGCCTAACGAGTTTACGATTCATTCCGAAGGGCTCACCTCCTCCACCGGCAGCGAAAGTTTTGTTGATCGCGGCTACAGCAGCCGGATCGGGCAGGTGATCGAGAGCCGGCGCAGCTTGAGCACGCGCTGGAAAGCGTTACTCGAGAAAATCGGGCTGCGGAGATCGAAGAGACTAACGATTGCAACCATGACCCTCGACGGGTTTGTGCGGCGGATCGGTCGCTCGATCGATCTGCTGCAAATGGATGTGCAGGGACTCGAAGTGGAAGTGCTCAAGGGTGGAGCGGAAAGCCTGAAGTCTGGCGCGGTCACAACTTTTCTCATTGGCACCCACGGCCGGGCGCACGGGCTGCCGCTGCATCGGCTCTGTCGCGAGATTCTGGAGGCGAACGGCTACACGATCGAGGTTGATTTGCCTGATCCGAAGGAACAGCCGGATGGCATCCTGGTCGCAAGCCGAAGCCGAGCGTAGGGCGCTTACCCGCTGCGCCGGCATTGTCATCCCGAGCCCCCGCAGGAGGGCGAGGGACCCCGCCAATGCAACTTGCGCGTCCCCTGAAGCGGAAACCACAGATTGCATTGCGAGGTCCCTCGTCGCGCTCCGCCGACTCGGGATGACAAGGCTCAGTCGCGCCGGTAAATTCCTGCGTGGCCAAACCCTCCATCAAATCACTCACGCTCGATGAACTGAACGAGCATGTCGCCTCTCGCGGCGCGCCGCCCTATCGGGGAAAGCAAGTGACCGACTGGCTTTATAAGAAGCGCGCCAACTCCTTTGAGGAAATGACCGATCTTCCGAGCGCCACCCGTAGCGAGCTGGCGGAGAGGTTTTCACTCGTTAGGCCCGAAGTCGTGCGCGTTCTCGGTTCGAAAGACACGACGCGAAAATTTCTCCTCCGCCTCGGCGACGGCAGCCTCATCGAAGCGGTCCTCATCCCGGCTTCGCCTGCGCTCTACGGCGAAACCTCCGATCGCCGCACGATCTGCGTTTCCACCCAGGTTGGCTGCGCTTATGGATGCAAATTCTGCGCGAGCGGCCTGGAAGGCTTCTCGCGCAATCTCACGCCCGATGAAATTGTCGATCAACTCCTCGCCGTCGAAGAAAACAGCGGTGAAAAGATCGATAACATTGTCTTCATGGGGATGGGCGAACCGCTCGCCAACCTGACGAATCTTTTGCGCGCGATCCGGATTATCAATGCACCTTGGGGACTCGAGATCGGCGCGCGCCACATCACCATCTCGACGAGTGGATTGGCGCCGCAAATCCGCCAACTGGCGCTCGAGCCGACGCAGTTTCGTCTCGCGATTTCCCTCCACGGCGCGACCGACGAGGTGCGGAGCCGGATCATGCCGGTGAATCGCAAATACAACCTCGCGACTTTGCTCGAAGCCTGCGACTTCTACGTCGCGCAGAAAAAGCGGCTCATGTTTGAATACATCCTGATCGCCGGGGTGAACGACAGCGACGAGCAGGCGCATCTGCTCGCGAAACACGCGCGCCGTCTTTCGGCCAAGATCAACCTCATCCCCTATAACACGGTCGAAGGGCTGGACTGGACCCGTCCTTCGCGTCAGCGGCAGGAAAAATTCCTCCACATCCTGCGCGAGCACGGGGCGGTCGCGACTCTCCGCCGCGAAAAGGGCCACGACATCAACGCCGCGTGCGGACAATTGCGCCTCCAGAGCGTGCGCGCAGAACGCGAGCTTGGCGTTCGTTAGGGTTGACCGCGCCGGCCCTGACTTCGGAGCGCACGAGTGGTCGGAGCGGGAGGCAAAATCGCTTCCGCCGCACCCGCGATGTGGCAGCAAAAATTTTTGCGCGCTCCAGCAAGCTGGCCTAGATAACCGACATGGCCGAGCACGATTCAGAGCGGGCTTGGGACGAATACGACTGGGAACGCTTTCTCCAGCAGCAGGATCGGAAGACGGAGAAATACATGGAGCTGCTCGAGAAATATATCGACGATCCGAATCGCGACGAGATTGTGGCGCGCGAAATGGGTTGGGCGCATCTCAGCGAGGATGGCGCCGGGCAATGGGAGGATGACGAAGTGCAATCTTTCGACGACGCCATGGCCGACGCGGCGGAAGACGACTTCCTCGGTCCTGACGGTGAAAGCTTCGAGCAACATGTGCTCTATCGCGCCGCCTTTGCCCTCACCATCTGGATCGACCAGCTTTTTGACGCCACCCCCGCGTTGCAGAATAACCCGGCCGCGGTCAAGCTCGCGACTCACACCGCCCTCGCTGCCGCCAAGCTCGCGGCCGCCCTGAGCGACGAAGAAGCCGAGGAATTGGGCATGACCATCGCTTACCTGAAGCGTTCCTTGAAGGCGATCACAATCGCGATGGAAGCGACGACCCAATTGGGAAACGAAAAAGCGCTCACCCGCTTGCAGTATTCCGCCCTGCGCCAGCGCATTTTCCAGGTGCGCGATGGCATCATTTTGCTCATGGGCGAATTCCGCAGCGAATGGATTCGCCGCCACGGCTCCGAAGGCTTTCGGAGTTGAATGAATCGGGAGCAAACCCGTCTAAAAGACGACGCGGAAGTGACGGCGGCTCAGGCCGATGTCGCGGAGCTTGAGCTCGTCAAACGGGCGCAGAGCCGCGACCCCGGGGCCTTCGATGAACTCGTGAGTCGCTACCGCGCCCGAGTCTACGGCATGATCTACAACATGGTGCATAACGAGCAGGACGCCTGGGACCTGGCCCAGGATAGTTTCCTCAAGGCCTGGAAGTCGCTCCCGCGTTTCCGTGGGCAGTCCTCCTTTTATACCTGGATTTACCGCATCGTGATGAACGTGACGATCGACTGGCTCCGCAAAAAGCAGGTCAAAGGCGGCGGCGCGGAGTTCAATGACGAACTTCAGGTCAAGGAAATCGACCCGGCTTCACGCACGGTTCCGCACGCCGATCCATTGCCGCACCAGCGGATGGAGCAGGGCGAGATTCGGGGCCGGATCGAAGCGGCGATCGCGCAGCTTTCGCCGGAACACCGCGCCGTCATTTTGATGAAGGAAATCGAAGGGATGCAGTATCACGAAATCGCGGACTCGTTAGGCTGCTCCATCGGCACCGTCATGTCGCGGCTCTTCTACGCCCGGAAAAAACTGCAGAATTTGTTGCGAGATGTTTATGAGAACGTTTGAGGAAAAGTGGACCGCCTGGATCGACGATCAGCTCAGCCCGGCGGAGCGGGCGGAGTTTGAGGCTTCGCTCGAGAACCGGGTGACGGCCGAGGCGGAGAAACGCGAGGCGCAGAAGCTCCGGAGGCTGCTCAGGCAGGAATTGCAGCCGCTCCCGATGGGAAACGAGGAATTTTTCCAGCATCAACTGCGGGAACGAATCGGCGCGGAGACGGGGGATGCTGCCGGCGCGCGGCCGCGACTGCGCGAGACCTGGTGGACGATTCCGCGCCTTGTCTGGGTGGGCGCGACGTCGCTCGCGATCTTTGCCGTCTGCACCTTTTTCGTCATGCGCCAGTCGCCGCCGGTGGAGCAGTCGCAGTATCTCACCCAAATTCTCAACGCGAAGGTGGATCCCGGCGCGGGACCGCACGCAACCGTCTCAATTTTTCAGACAAAAGACGATCACGTCACCGTGCTTTGGGTTGACGGGTTGAAATCGCTGCCGCCGGAGTACGCGGCGAAATAGCAGGATGGGCCGGCGCTTCCTCCTGCTTCTGGTCACGCTCCTGGTATCGTTAGGCGCGATCTCCGTCGAAGCGCGGCCGGGCGAGCGCGTCTGGAGCGGATTGGTCATGGCGACGAACCGGCCGCAGCCGCGAATGGGATTGCCGCCGCCGATGCATCGTCTCCACGGCACCCTCCGTCGCACCTTTGGCTATAATCATTTCGATATCATCGGTGAGTCCGGCAAGACGCTCCGGAGCGGGCAGGAGGACTGGCTGGCGCGGAGCAAACATTTTTCCCTCCACGTCGATTCGCGTGGCGCAACCGGGAATGGCTATAAGGTGCATCTCAAGCTCTATCAGGATCGGCAGCTCTTGCTCGAAACCGACGCGACCCTGAACAGGAGCAGCCCGCTCGTCATCCGAGGCCCGCAGATCGGAGCCGGGCAGTTGTTGCTCCTGCTGGTCGCGCAGTAAGGCACCGGCGCGCGATTAGTTTGCGAATGCAGCCCAGTCGTCCGATTTCACGCCTGCGTTTTTGTCTGGCTGCCGGGTTTCTTTTGCTTTTCCTCTCCGCGGTGCAGGCGGAGGACAAGTTCAGCTTCGCGAGCACACCGGGAAAGCTGCCGAAAGAAGTCCGGCCAACGGAATACGCGATCCGGATCGAGCCGAACCTCGAGAAGCTTACCTTCACCGGCGAAGAAACCGTCACAATCGAAATCGCCAAACCGGTGACGCGCCTGGTTCTGAACGCGCTCGAAATCGAAATTGCGTTTGCTTCATTCGATGGAAAATCGCTCCCGAAAGAAGCGATCAGCCTGGAGCCAGGCGAGCAGACTTTGACACTGACGTTGCCTAACGAGGCGGCGGCGGGGGCGCACCAGCTTACCCTCAAGTTCAGCGGCAAGATTAATCCTCAAGGACAGGGTCTCTTTTATGCGCGCTATCAGGAGCGCGGGACAAAAGAGAAGAAGACAATGATCGGGACGCAATTCGAGGCGACCGCTGCCCGCAGAATGTTCCCCTGCTGGGACGAGCCGAGTTTTCGCGCGCGCTTTCGGCTCAGCGCGGTCGTGCCGAAAAATTTCGTCGCGGTTTCCAACATGCCGATCGAGGAGGAAACCCCTGTGGCCGGGGGCGGTGACCCCGGCCGCGCGAACACCAAAGTCGTTTGCTTCGCGCAAACGCCTTCGATGGCGAGCTATCTCGTCGTGCTTTGTGCCGGCGAGTTGGAGACGATCGAAAGCGAACAGGATGGCGTGAAACTGCGCGTCGTCGCGACGAAAGGAAAAGCGGAGATGGGCCGTTACGCGCTCGAGAGCGCGGCGAAGATTCTGCATTACTACAACGACTACTTTGGCGTGGCTTATCCGCTCCCGAAGCTCGATCTGATTGCCATCCCCGGCGGTTTTGGCGGTGCGATGGAGAACTGGGGCGGGATCACCTTTTTCGAATCGGCTCTGCTCTTCGACCCGCAACGCTCATCGGCTAACACAAAGCAAACCATCTTCGCGGTGGTCGCGCACGAAATGGCGCACCAATGGTTTGGAGATCTCGTCACGATGGCGTGGTGGGACAACATTTGGCTGAATGAAGGATTCGCCTCCTGGATGGGCGCGAAATGCACCGATCATTTCAATCCCGAATGGCACGAATGGTTTCGCCGCAGCGTCTCGCGCGACCCGAGCCGGCGGATCGGCTTCCCAAAGGATACAGCGATGCAGTCGGATGCGCGATCGACCACCCATCCGGTGCAGCAACCGGTAACGACGGAAGCGGAGGCGGAGAACACATTTGATGAAATTACCTATCGCAAGGGAATGTCGATCCTGCGCATGCTCGAGAGTTTTCTCGGCGAAAATGTTTTCCGCGATGGCATCCGCAGATACATCGCGGCACACAAGTATTCCAGCACGACCACGGCCGATCTCTGGGAGGCGCTGACCGAAGTCTCGGGTAAGCCGGTCGGCGAGATCGCGCCGGCATGGACGGAGCAGCCGGGATTTCCAGTCGTGGAAGTGCAGCGCGACGGCAGAACCATTCACCTCAAACAGGAGCGCTTCACGGTTCACTTTCCCAATCCGCCAGCCGAGCAATGGCAGGTCCCGCTCACCTACGTAACCCAGAGACAACCGGCGACGAATGGTTTTCTCCTCCGGGACGAGGAGGCGGATTTGCCGGACGAATTACCCGACGACAATGCGATTAAGCTTAATGTCGCCGATTCCGGCTATTACCGGGTCGAGTATGACGAAGGCTCATGGAAGCTGCTCCTGGGGCAGCTCGAGCGGTTATCGGAGGCCGATCGAGTTAACCTGCTGAGCGATGCCTGGGCCTTGGTCGAGGCGAACCGCAAGCCGCTTTCCCATTATCTTGGGCTCGCCAATCAATTGCTGAACGATGATCAGCTGGCGGTTTACGATCAGATTATCGACAGCCTGCTGTTTGTGAATCGGCTCCTCGCCAACGAACCGTTCCGGCCGCGTTTCCAGCAATATGCGCGCGTCCTCCTCCGGCCGGCCTTCGACCGAACCGGCTGGGAACCAAAAGCGGATGAACCGCTCGATCGCGGCATGCTCCGCGCTTCGCTGATTCGCGGCCTCGGATTTCTGAACGACTCCGATGTCATCGCCGGCTGCCGCTCTCGTTTCGATCAATATCTTTCTGATCCTTCCGTCGTGGCGCCCGATTTGCGCCCGGTCATTTTCGAGATCGTCGGTCGTTATGCGGACGCCGCGACATGGGAAAAGCTGCATCAACTCGGCCTCAAGACGACCAGCGTTGAAGAGAAGCAGTACATCTACGAAGCCCTGGCCAGGGCGATAGATCCGGCTCTGCTTCCACGAACGCTGGCGATCGCGCTTACGGATGAGCTGCCGACCAGTCGTGCGGCCTTCCTCCCCGGTTATGCAGCGCGCTATGGAGAACATCCCGGCCTCGTCTGGGATTTCGCTCAGGCACACATGAAAGCGTTACTCGGGAAACAGGACGCGGAGGGAATTGACCAGTTCGTCCCGGGGCTTTTCACCTTCTGGGCTGAACCGGAAAAGGCGCAAGTTTTGGAAGAATACGCAAAGAAAAATCTGCCGGCTTCAGCTGCTCGCGCGGTCGCGAAGGCGGTAGATGAGATCGGGTTTCGGGCCGAATTCAAGAAGCGACTCGTGCCGCAGTTGAAGGCCTGGATGGAAAAGCCGTCGCCCTAAAACACCGGTTTGTCTTGCGGCAGGCGCGCGCCTTCCGCTTCGGCCGCCTGCAATTTCAGAATTTGTGCCTGGCGCCAGCCCACCATTGCCTGGCTGAGAAGGAAGAACGCCAGAATGCCGATCCAGAGCGATTGTTGCCAAAACGCGAGCAGGCCGAGGCCGATGCCGCCGGCAAACCCAATCCCGGTTGCGATAAAGAGGCTGCGGATCGGGCCGAGCGGGAACCAGAGCACGGCGCGCAGAATTTGTCCGCCATCGAGCGGATAAATCGGCAGGAGATTAAAAAACAGGAGGCCGAGATTGATACGCCAGAGCCAGAGGAGGGTGAGATAGGCGTCGCGATTTACCTCGTGCCACCCGGCGCGGGCGGCAGTGTGGAGGATGAAGGTGAGAATGGGAGCAAGCAAGACATTCACGAGCGGCCCGGCCGCGATGCTCCAGAGCATGGCGCCGGCACGCTGGGGCGGCCTAACGAACGCGATCCCGCCCAGTGGCCAGAGGACGATCCGATCGGCAATCCCGCCGACCTGCCGGCAAGCGAGTGCGTGGCCAAATTCGTGCATGGTCACAAGGACGAAAAGCCCGACATAAAGCAGCACCGCCCACACCGGCGAGGAAAACATCGAGCGCCAGACCTGCACCTCGTAGATCGCGACCAGGAACCACGACCAGTGCAAGAACACCTCGACCCCGGCGAAGCGGAAGAGGCGAATGGAACCACCCTGTGTCGGCATCGAGCAAGATAGCGCGAGCGACGGCATCTGCATCAGGCGATCGCAGAGGCGGGCCTAACGACCGCGCGATTCTAAAACTCAGCTCGCGATTGCGCGGCCTGAGGGCAGGCCGGCTCCAACGCCGGAACGGCCTTCAGATATCGCGGGTCCAATCCCAGGCCCTGGAGCCGGCGCGCCCTCGCGCCGCAAAGAGATTCCGCTTCTGAAAGCTTTTACAGCGGGTCGCGCTGGTTCTGCGGCGACAGGAGCAAACGCATCGGCAACATCGGCGATTCGTAGAAGCCGTGTTTGCGGAAGAAATTTTGCGAGCGCAACTCGGGCCGATCGGTCAGGAGGGTGATGCGGCGAAAATTCTTCTGCTTGGCGAAATTGATCGCGTATTCGAGCAGCATCGAGCCGTAGCCTTCGCCGCGGTATTCCTTATGGACGACAAGGTCCTCGAGCAAAATCACAAAACCTCCCTCCGCGGTGCTGATGGTAAAGAGGAGGTTGATCATCCCGACGATGGAGTGGTCGCGCCGCAGGACAAAAACGCGGCCGCGGTTCGGCTGCTCGAAAATCAGGCGCAGCCCGCGCAATTGCTTGTCCTTGTCCGGCCGGAAATCGCTCTCTTCGGAAAACAATTCGCCGAGCAGGCTGGAAAGCTCGTCGAGGTCTTCTGCGATCGCCGGTTCGATGACGATGTTATCCATGTGCAAAACCGTTATTCCATATTCGCCCGCCCGAGGCAATCCGCATGTCGGGCCAGCATTGACAAAGCGGTCCGGGCCCCTAGAGTAGGCACCCCCTCCCGCGAGCCGATTTTCCTATGAAGCGCACCTATCAACCGTCAAAACGGACCCGCAAACAGCAGCACGGTTTTCGTGCCCGCATGAGCACCAAAGGTGGCCGGGCCACGCTCGCGCGGCGTCGTCAGCGCGGTCGCAAACGACTCCTGCCGAAAGGCGTGGAAATTCCCTTCGCCCGGCATACGAAAGCTTAGGCCACTCTTTCCGAGCCGCCTCCGGCTCTCTGTCATCCCGGGCCGCCGCTCCCATTGCGTCATCCCGAGCCGCCGGAGGACGGCGAGGGACCTCGCACCTGCAATATTGGGATTTGGAACGACACGCGACGCCCGTGCCAGCCCAGCGCCTTTTAGTTTCACGCACGCGCATTCTGCGACTGCGAGGCCCCTCGGCGCGCTTCGCCAGCCTCTGGATGACAGAGCTTTTGCTTCGCCTAACGGTTCAACTCCCCGAGCGGTGCTGCATAACCGGTCAGCTCCAGGTAGCCATGCCCGTGCACTTTTTTCCCGGCCCGGTCGCCAACGAGGTCGAATGCCCCTTCCCAGTAAATCAGGGGAGTGAAAACCAGCTCCTGGTCCTGCAACACCGGCTCGATCCGGAACTGGAGCTGGAGCTTCGGTATTTCAATCTGCCACGCGACCGGGTAATCAGCTCTTGTCGCGCTGCTTTTCCAGAACTGGGTCGCTCTCATCTTGAAGTCGGCGCTCGTTAGGCCAACGGAACTGCCGTCCGCACGCACGAACGTGCCGCTCGAGACCGGGTCGATCCCGCCATTCGTCAGGCGCATTTCATAGAGCATCAGTTCGCTCCCGTCATCGAATTGCGCCGAGACCCAGTTCCACCCGCTCTGTTCGGGCGCGAGTTGGTTGGTCGCCCATTCATGATCAAACCAGCTCTCGCCACGAACCGAAAAACGCTCGCTCCGCATCGTCAGTTCGCCGGTCGTGGCGAGACGCGTGATCGAGTAGTAATGCGACGCGTGCCCCGCGCCCGCCGCTTTTTGGCTGATCCCGCCGTTGCCGTGAATCACCGGAGCCTTCGCCGGAACCACGTGGAAATCGATTTTCGCCTCGCTCGCATCCGCCGCCAGGTCGAAAGAGCCGTCGGCATTCATCCGCAGATTCCACGAATCGATCCACGCGATCTCGCTTCCTCGGTCGAAACCCGCCTCGCCGAAACTTCCCCGACTCGTTTTTTGGTAAAAGAAAAACTTCTTCCCGCTCACATCGGTGATGGTGAAATGAGCGAACTTCAAATCGTCGATGATGAATCGTGAAGTCGTGCCGCCACGTTCGTCAGGCGCGCGAATCCCCTGGCGAAAGAACGTCAGCTCGTAGCCAAATCGGCCTCCGCGCGTGTCCGTCAGATTGCCGGTGAAATACCACCACTCGGTCTTGAAATTCCGGTGGGCATGATGGTCACGCGGGTACTCGTATTCCCATCCCGGCTCTGCGAGCTGCCATCCCGCAGCAATGCAGAACATCCCCAGGAGCACGGCCGCGATAGTCGAGGTTTTCATTCGCTCCGCACCGCCTCCGCAATATTGATGCGCCCCGCGCGCCAGGCCGGGATCCAGCCGGCGATGACCGCCGCGCCAGTAATCCAGAGCGGTGTCCACGCCAGCGAGAGCCAGGGAAAGGCAAGCTGGATGGTCCAGCCGAAATAAGCCCGATTGATCACGCCCGTGAGGACGAGCGCGAGGCAAAGCCCGGAAGCGATCCCGAGCGCGCTGGCGAGCAGTCCGATCATCGCACTTTCCCAGAGCAGCAGCCGCCGAATTTGCGCGGCTGAGGCGCCGATCGAGCGCAGCACACCGAGTTCGCGCGAACGTTCCGCGACCAGAGTCGTTAGGCCGAGGAAAATCCCGGCGACGGCGACAATCACGGCAATCGTGCGCAGGACGTAGGTGACGGCGAAAGTCTGATCGAACACCTGAAAAATCCGACTGCGGAGCGAGCGATTCGAGTAGATGGAAAACTCGCCACGTCCGCTGAACCGCCCTCGAAATTCCTGCTTGAGCTGTTTCGCGGACGCCCCTTTCTTGAGAAATACGCCCACGCTGTTAATGCGGTCGTCCTTCCACCAGCGGAGAAAACTCTTCTCGCTCAGCAGGACGGTGCCCTGATCGCTCGTGTAGTCGTAGTAAACGCCGGCAATTGGGAAATCGACGATCCCGGATGGGGTGGGGAGTCTGAGTTTCTCGCCCTGCCGCAGGTGATGGCGGCGCGAAAACGTCTCCGAGACCAGGACGCACGGTTCGCGATAGAAACGCGGCAGGATCTCGTCATTGCGGCCGTGCAGGAAATGGAGGTTGCGCCGATTACTCCCGCGCACCACCGCGAGTGAGATCGTCTGATTGCGAAACGGCACCTCGAAATGGCGAAAGGTGTCGACTGCTTCAACCGCGGGATTTTTTTCCAGGAAACGAATGCTCTCGGCCGGCATGAAGGAGGTCGGACCGGCGACTTCGTTGGCCGCCGGTCCAATAAAGAGATCGGCGACGAGCGTCTGATTGATCCAGTCGTTCACGGTTTGCCGGAATGAAAATACCATGACCGCGACCCCCACCGTCATCGCGACGGCGGCGGCGAGCGCGGCGATCGTAATGGAATTGCGGAGGAGCGCCCGTCCGAGATTTTGCGCCGCGAGCCGGGGCTCCGCGTGGCGTGATTTCCAGTTCCGGCTGAAGCGCGAGATCACAGCGGGGGCGAGGAGCGAAAAACCAGCAAGAACACAAAACGCCGCGGCGAAGCTGACCCAGGCCGGACCAATCTGGAGGGCGAGAACCGAAAATGAGGCGGCGAGCAGGAGGGTGGCAAGACCGGCGAGCAGCCAACCGGGCGAGAGCTGCACCGCGCGTTCAATGCGTTCGCCGTGATGGAGCGCCTGGATCGGATCGCTCCTCGCCGCCGCTTGCGCGGGTAACCACGCCGCCACGAGCACCGAGCCTGCGCCGAGAAGAACCGCGCTTACCCAAATCCACGGTGCGATCACGATCTGGCGCACGCTGATCAGGACATAGAGCGAGGAGATCGTTTCTGTGACCGTGCCCACCAGCGCCTCGGCGAGAAAATAGCCGCCGGCCAGCCCGATCCCGATTCCAACCAGGCCGAGGGCAGCGGCTTCGGCGAGAAAGAGCGCGCGAATCTCGTTCCGGGTCGCGCCTAACGATCGCAGAATCCCGATCTCGACCCGGCGGCGCACGACGGAAGCTTCAATCGTGTTGTAGATCAGAAACATGCCGACCAGAAGCGAGACGAGGCTCATGGCGGCGAGATTTAGCTGAAAGCCGGCGAGCATTTTATTGACCTCTTCACTCCGCCGCGCCGGTGGAGCGACCGTGACGTCCGGAGGAACAATCCGGCGCAGTTCCGCGGCAACCTTTTTCGAATCCGCGCCTTTCGTTAGGCGAAGTGAAACGGAATCGAGCGTGCCAACGCGGTGAAAAAGTTCCTGCGCCCAGCCGATGTCCATGGCGGCGAGATGCGGATCGGCATTGGCGATTTCACCGCTCGTCCGCATGATGAACCCGATCGTCAGAGTTTCGGTCTTGCCATCGAGCTGGATTGCGATCCGATCGCCTTCATGCAGTCGATGATCGCGGGCGAAATCTTCGCTCAGCGCAATCGTGCGCGGCTCGCGCAGCCATTTCTGGAGATCGAAGGTTTTGTCGTTGAAGTCGGTGAGCTGAAATGTGCGGAACGGTTCGTTTGTGAAAACGTCGATTCCAATCAGGTCGAGATATTCGCCCGGGAATTGTGGCAGGCTCACGTAACCTTCCACGATCGGAGTGGCGGCGGCGATCCCGGGCCAATTCGCGATCTTCGGGAGGAGTGTGTCAGGCAGGTTGCCGCCGGGCGAGTTGATCTCGAGCTGTGCCCGACCCGCGACGAGATCGACCGTGGCGGCGAAGGCGCGGTTGGCGCTGTGGTTCGCGACCTGGATCGCGAGATAGAGGGCGACGCCGAGGGCGACGGTGCAAACGTTAAGGACCGCGAGTAATGGATGGCGCGCGAGATAACGCAGGACATGCCAGCGGAAGATGCGCAGATATTGCCGGATCAAGCGCCAATCTATCGCAGGTTGTAAACCTCGACCAAAGCCACCCCGCTGGCGCCGCCTTTCCCCCGGACAATAGCGGTATATTGCCCAGGCCCGAGGGCCCGAATGATGGCAGCCTCCGTATTCTCGTTAGGCGCGAGCCCGGTGGAAGTGATCAGGGCCTCCTGCGAATCCCGCCAGTTATCGTCGCTCCGAATTACGGAGCCGTTGGCGTCATAAAGGTCGAGCGTCGGATCGAGCAGCGGATTGGCAACTCCTGCATTCGCCAGCGAGGGCCCGAGCGCCCTAACCAGAACCGTATCGCTCCCGCCGTCGCCGATGATGAATCCGGCGATGAGCACATTGTCATTCGACTCGACGAAACCGCGGGCGCTGATGTTGGCGAGCGCAGCGCGCGCCGTGGTCGAGAGATCGTAGGCTTCGACGAGACCAATTCCGGTGCCGCCGTTGTGCCCCCGCAGGATGAAGGTGTAACTGCCGGGCGCGAGGGTCGCGATCAGGGCGGACTCGAGGTCGTCAGGTGGCGCGATCCCGGTCGCGGCGATCTCGGTTGCTTGAGAATCTTTCCAGTTGTCGTTGCTCTGGATGAGGGTGCCGCCCTGGTAAAGTTCCAGCGTTGGATCGGCGAGCGCATCGCTCGAAGGAATGCCGTTGGTCGCGAGCGACGGGCCGATTCCCCTAACGAGCACCTGTTTGCTTTCCGTGCCGCTGACGATAAACCCACCGATGAGAACGTTGTCGCCGGTACCAACCGCAAGCCGGGCCGAGATGTTAACCGATTGCGCAGGCGGCGGGGCACCGTTGAGGAGATCGAACGCAGCCGCCGCGATCTGGTAATGGCCGGCGGTGGTTGGATGGATGTCATCCCAAAAGAGATAGGTGTCCGGATCAACCGCCTTGGCTTGCGAGCTATCGCTGATATTGACGAAGCCGACATCTTCCGGGTTGGCGGCGAGCCGGTAGAAGAGGCCATAAATGTCGTCGCGGTAGAGAGCGATCTGGATTCCTTCCGACGCAAGCTCACTCTCGGCGGCATCGAGCTGATTGTTAAATTCGGCGCGATACTGCGCGGAGCCGACATTGAGGGCGGCGGCTTTGAGCGGATCATCCTTGTAATTCGGGACGAGCCCGAGCGGTGGAACGTTCGGGACAAGAATGTAGTAAGCGCCGGCGCGGGCGAGTCGCTCGACCAAACCGGCGACGCGCTGCGCGGTTGCAATGACAGAATCGGAGCTCGCATTATCGAAGATGTCGTTCCCGCCGCCCCAGACGATATAAAGCGCGGATGGATCGGGAGTGTGCGCGGCGAGATAATCATCGACCTGCTTGCCGAGGTTATCGATCGAGATCGTTAGGTCGCCGCCGAAGAACGGCTCGGGATTGTCAATCACGGTCCGCTCGCTCGATCCCTCGATCGTCGTCGCGCCGCCGAACGCGTAATCGGTGCCGCCGTCGAGGCTGTTAGTCGCGGCGGGCAGGCCGAGGAAAGTACGAGCGAGCTGCTCGTGCCAGGTGCCGGCGTACTTGTCGGAGGCCGGGAGGGTGTCGGAACTGTTCGTGAACCGTCCGTCGCTGTAATCGAATAGCTGGCCCGGATAAGGAACGAAAAAATCTTCCTCGGCGATGTGCCGGATGTTGCCGTCATCAGAGAGACTGTCGCCGAAGATGATGACCTGGGAGAAAGCGGGCGCGATCTGGGCGGCGAGATGATGGGCGTAAAGTGTCAGCGCGCTGATGAGCACAAGTGCTCGGATGCGGAAACGCATGCAGACGTTTCGCTCTTTCAAGTGCGTGTGTCGAATGAGGATCGCCCGCCTGCGCCGTCATTCCGAGCGGAGCGCAGCGGAGTCGAGGAATCCCGCGGAGGGTCGGGAAGGCAAGGGCGCGGATGACAACTCGAGTGTGTCGGTTGCGCCGCGGGATCCCTCGGCTTCGCTCGGGATGACGGCGTGGTGGCGCGCGCCTGAGAGTGCGCTACTTCTTTTTGCCTTCGCCGGGGCGATAGTCTTCCTCGGCGGCTTGGAAGGCTTTCTCCAAGCCGACCAGGTCTTCGCCCGGACGGAAGCTGTCGAAGGCTTCGGATTCGCGGCGCAGCTCTTCTTCGCTGTAGTTGGCGGCCTTGATCGAGAGGCCGATGCGGCGCTCGACTTTATCCACCTTGATGACGCGGGCTTCGACTTCCTGGCCGACCTTAAGCACGTCTTTGACTTTGGCGACGTGGTCTTCGCTTAACTGCGAGATATGGACGAGGCCGTCAATGTCATCCTGCAACTGCACGAAGGCGCCGAAGCTGGCGAGCTTGGTCACTTTGCCCTTCACCAGATCACCGATCTTGTATTTCTGGTCGATGTTCTTCCACGGATCTTCGGTGAGTTGTTTAATGCCGAGACTGATGCGCTGGTTGGTTTTGTCGATGTCGATGACTTCGGCCTCAACTTCGTCGCCCTTTTTGAAGACCTCCATCGGGTGATTGATTTTGCGCGTCCAACTGAGATCGGAGACGTGAATCATGCCGTCGATCCCATCCTCCAGCTCCACGAAGGCGCCATACGCGGTCATGTTGCGGATGTGACCTTTGACCCGGCTGCCGATGGTGAATTTCTTCTCGATTTCATCCCACGGGTTGGCCTCGAGTTGGCGCAGGCCTAACGAAATCTTCTGTTCCTCCTTGTTCACCCCGAGCACAACCGCCTCGACCTCCTGGCCGACGGTAAGAATGTCGGACGGGCGCATGATGCGTTTCGTCCAGGAAAGCTCGGAGACGTGGATGAGGCCTTCGACGCCTTCCTCCAACTCCACGAACGCGCCGTAAGGCACGAGATTGGTAATCTTGCCTTTGACCTTTTGTCCGGCGGGGAAGCGTTCCTCGATCTGGTCCCACGGATTCTTCTGGGTCTGCTTCAGGCCTAACGAGACGCGCTCTTTCTCCTTGTTGATGTCGAGGACGAGGACGTCGAGCTGTTGCCCGACCTTGAGCAACTCGCTTGGGTGGCCGAGCCGGCCCCAGGTCATGTCGGTGATGTGGAGGAGACCGTCCATGCCGCCGAGATCGATGAAGGCGCCGAAGTCGGTGAGGTTTTTCACTGTGCCGGAGACAGTGTCGCCGACCTTCACGCTCTCGAGGAATTTCTGGCGTTTCTCGCTTCGCTCCTGCTCGATCAACTCGCGCCGGCTCAGGACCACGTTCTTCCGGTCGTCGTTGATCTTGACGATTTTGAAGTCGTAGGTGTTGCCGACGAACTGCTGGAGATCGCGCGGCGGGACGATGTCGATCTGCGAGGCGGGAAGAAAGGCTTCGACCCCGATGTTGACCATGAGGCCGCCTTTGACGACCGACTTGACCTTGCCTTTGATGAGCCCGTCGCCAGCGAAGACCTGCGCGATCTTGTTCCAATTTTGGCGATAGGCAGCTTTCTCCTTTGAGAGAACGACCATGCCCTCTTCGTTCTCGAGCCGCTCGAGAAGAACTTCGACTTCGTCGCCCACTTCGAGCGACTCGATATCATCAAACTCGGAAGCGGGAATGACCCCTTCCGACTTGTAACCGATATCAACCAAAACTTCGCGGGGCCGGATCTCGAGGATACGTCCTTTAACGATGCTGCCTTCCTTGAAATCGCGCATCGACTTCGACATCAAATCCTGCATTTGCAACATAAGCGGTACGATCTCCTCCCGAAGCGGGGCTCAGTGATTGAAAGCGGCGGCGACTGTCACCCGCACACTTCCCGCGGAAAGGGGAAGGAAACTAGCCACTTTCTCGGGCGCGGTCAACTCCCGCACAAGCGGAGTTTGCCCCCGCTCTGACCGGGGCTGATAATGCCGCGAATGATGAAGAACTTGTTCGCTTGCTTTGCCGCTTTGATCGGTGCCGCCTCGACGCTCTTAGGCGCCTCGCCCGCTGAACAACAGGTCGCCGGTGGGATCAAAGGCCAGAACATTTCCGTGGTCCATCTCTGGGCGCCGTGGTGTTCAAACTGTCAGCACGAGCTCAAGAGCGGCGGCTGGACGAAAGCGGTCAAGGACAATCCAGAGGTGAAATTTTATTTCGTCTCGATCTGGAACAGCGGCGAGGACGGGCGCGCGATGCTCGCGAAATATGACCTCGCGCAGCAGTCAAACGTAACCATCCTGGCCGATCCGGGTCCCCGCGGGTCTGGCCATATTACTCAGTTTCTCGGGCTGCCCCTCAGCTGGATTCCGACCACCTGGGTGTTCAAAGGCGGTGACCTGCGCTACGCGCTCAATTACGGCGAGATTCGTTTTCCGATGCTGCAACAGATGATCGCCGACAGCGCTTCGGAGTGGTAAGCGCGTCGTCGCGCGAGCGGAAATTGCCAGTTGCCAGAGTGAGGCCGCTGTAGCATCTTCCCCGTCCCGCTGCGCCAGTGCGGCCAGCGTTTTACCCTATGGCCAACACCGTTGAATTAGTGCCCGAATTGCTCGAAGCGGGCGTCCATTTCGGACACCAGACCAAGCGCTGGAACCCGAAGATGAAGCCTTACATCTTCGAGCGCCGCAATGCCATCTACATCATCAATCTTGATGAAACTGTGAAGCAGTTGCAGCGCGCGACGGCTTTTTTGCAGGAGGTCGCGGCTCGGGGCGGGAAGATTCTTTTCGTCGGCTGCAAGAAACAGGCGCAGGAAGCGGTCAAGGAAGCCGCCCTTGCCTGTGGACAATTTTACGTTAACCAGCGCTGGCTCGGCGGGACGCTGACCAACCTGGCGACGATTCGCAAAAGCATCGGCCGGCTCAAATTTATCGAGCAGATCGAAGCCTCGCCTGATTACAAGAAAATGGGCAAACAGGAACTGGCCGCACTCAATCGCGAAGCGGCCAAGCTGCGGCGCAACCTCGAGGGCATTATCGAAATGTCGCAGCTGCCCGATGCGCTGATCATCATCGATACGACGCGCGAGCAAAACGCGGTCAACGAAGCGCGCCGGCTTGGGATTCCGACGGTCGCGATTGTTGATACCAATGCCGATCCGGAGGTTATTGATTACCCGATCCCGGGCAATGACGATGCGATTCGGGCGATTCGCGTCATGCTGCAAAAGCTGGTCGACGCGATCGTCTCCGCGAGCAGCGAAGCCCGGCTGCGCGAAGAAGTGGAAATGGCCGGGGTTTCGGCCTAACGAATTTGCGCGCCGTTGGTGCGCACTGAAAAAGAAAGGGACGGGTCACGCACCCGATGAAAATCATTTATGGAAACAACAATGGAAATTGATCCTCAACTCGTTAAGCAGCTGCGGGAAAAAACCAACGCCGGCTTCATGGATTGCAAACGTGCCCTGGCCGAAACCGGTGGTGATCTCGGGAAGGCGGAAACACTCCTCCGCACCAAGGGCATCGCAAGCGCGAGCAAGAAATCTTCGCGGGCGACGAAGGAAGGAATTGTTGCCTCTTACATTCATCTCCAGGGCAAGGTGGGTGTGCTCGTCGAGGTCAATTGTGAAACCGATTTTGTGGCGAAGAACGAAGGTTTTCGCGCGTTTGTGAAAGATATCACGCTGCACATCGCCGCGGCCCAGCCGCTTTATGTCAGCCGCGATCAGGTCCCGGTCGAAGTGGTCGAGGCCGAACGAGCGATCTACGCTGCGCAGGTGAAAGGCAAGCCGGAAAACGTCATCGCCAAAATCGTCGACGGTAAACTGGAGAAGTTCTACGGCACGGTTTGTCTGCTCGACCAGGGCTTCATCAAGGATCCCGACCAGACGATTCGGGAACTCGTTGCCTCGAAAATCGCGGAGATCGGCGAAAACATCGTGATTCGGCGTTTCACTCGCTATTCAGTCGGCGAGCCGATTGGCGCCGAACCCGGTGCGGCCTCTGCGAGCGCATAGCGCAGCACGTTTCCAGAAGACGAAACCCGCCCAACCGACAGTTACGCGTCGGCGGGCGGGCCCTCGCAATCGAAGCTCGTTAGGCGTTAGGGGCTGGTCGGTGGCACCTGCGGGATAAAGGTGAACGGCGGCACTGGTGGCAATGCCGGAGGAGGTCCTTCCTCGGGTGGCGCTTGTTCCGGGCCTGTCGCCGGTGCCGGGATGTTCTTGTTGTCGAAAATCTCTTTCCCATCCTTGCCGTCGCGGGCAGCCAACTCCGACCGCTTTCGCGGGCCAAATGCCGCGACCTGCGCGATCGAGAACGGCTCACTCGGTGCATTGGCCGGATGCCACTTGACCATGACGTAGCGCCCGGTCACTTCAGGAAAATCCACCGCCGCCCGACCCTCGCCCGCGCTGCTGACTGATCCGACGGGCTTCAGACCGGCAAAGGCCTTGTCGCTGATCTTAAGCGAAGTCGGTAGATCGGCGGGCTGGCTCACATTCGCCACCTGCTGGACGCCAAAATTGTCGGCGGAATCACCTACCCAATCACGCGGCAAATTGTTCAGAACGTAAAACTCGACCTGGCCCGACTGGGGCGCATAAACGGCCGAAAGCCGGGTAAGAGTTCGCTCCTGCCCGAGATCGATTACGGCCGTCGGCGTGGTATCGCCCGCCGCGAACTGATAGGAGGTGGCGGGCTGGTCATCGAGCATCCTGTTGGCCTGGGCGACATCCCCGGAAGAGGCATACATAGCGCGAGCCCGCGCATGCAGCTCGCTGTAGTTGAAATTGATGAGGGCAAAACCGCTCGAAGTCTCTTCGAAGCTGACCTTGCTCGGTCGCGGCATGGTAAAATCCGAGAGCGCTGGTGTGGCGTAGATGCCAAGACCGGCGATCCGGCCCGGCTTGCTCACATCGAACTTGAGGCGGATGTATTTGGCTTCGCCGGGACCGACGCTGATCGCGACCGCGCGCCCGGCGATCGAGCCATTTCCCGCGTTGCGCCATTCCGGGCTAGTTGCCGGCATTTCGGCGTTGGACAGGGCGACCTCGAATGTCCCCTCCGCGCCTTCGTTCTGGAAGGAAAGGCTCTCCACGTTCTCGATGTTGGCGAGCGATACCAGGACAGTCGTCGACCCCGTGGACAGTTGGTAACCTGTGGTCGGATCGTCGCAAAGCAACGCGGCCTCTGCCGCATTTTCGTCTTCGGTTTTGGAGCTCAGTTGCAACTGCGAGACCGGCACGCTTCGCGGGGCAGCCTTGACCTCGGCGCCGAGATGATAACGCGCAAGATTTTGCGGGTAAGCAGGCGCTTCGCGAACGGTCAGCGGCGGTGCTTTTTGCAGCACAACCTCGGCCGCGAAACCGGAGAGGGGAGCCGAAACAAAGGCGAGAAGGAGGCAGGATGGGATGGAGGCCAAAGCACACATTTTCATATAATCTCCATAGCTACAAAAACGGAGGGTAGAAAATCGTCGCGCGCTTGGCAATCAAAATCTCGCCTCCGGATTGACCTTCTTCACCCGCGCTGCCATTCGTGCAACCGGATAGTGAAGCTTTCCCCGCCCGCGGTCGGGCTAACCTGGTTAATTCTGCGCGACCAGATCCGCGCGTGCCGCCTGAAATTTCTTCGATCCTTCGTAGGCGAAGAGAGGCAGATACGAATTGCGGCTAACTCGACGCAGCGGCAGGGCGCTCCAGTTGAGCGTCGGATCAAGCACATAACTGCCGGATTCAGTATCCCATTCCACCCAGGCATGAGTGCAACGGCTGGTGTTCGTATGTTTCCCGATCACGAGCCGAATATTGGTTGCGCCATGCGATTGCATTCGTTCGTAGAGGGCGACCGCCTTTGCTTTGCAATCAGCAGGTGCGCCCGACTCGGTTTCGGCCGGCGTTTTCCATTCCCGGGTGAAGCCATAGGGAATCGAGCGCAAATCACCGATCCAGAAATTGACGATGCGAAGCGAGAGATCGCGATGGCTGGGCGCGTCATTGGAAACGAGGAATGGCCGAATCCGGGTCATCTGCCGGTCATAGGGCGTGGCTTTGACGCTGAGGAGAATCGACTGGCCGAAACAGGAGATGCAGGAAAAACCAACGGCGGCGAGAAGGAAGAAGAAGAAGCGCTTAAGGGCAAACGGGTTGATACTTACAAAGATCATGTTCGATATGGCTTTTATGAGCAGCGATCATGCCACTCATTCGCGCTCGAGGAGCCCTGCTTCGGCAGCTTTCGATCGTAGGCGGACCGTGGTGGACGATTCGTTTACGAGCTGTTCTCCGGTGATGGCGCGAGGTTATTGGTCGCTGGCTGCAGTCGATTTGATGTCGCGCAGACGATCAGTGGACCATCACATCGCTCGGGGCAGGAACGCATCGGCCGGGGTGCTGAACCGGCCAAAGATTCTGCTTTAACCTAACGAAGAAAACCGCAATCCTTCGCGGCAGTCCGTTCGAGTTATGAAAAAATACATCGTAGAATTCATCGGCACGTTTTTTCTCGTCCTAACGATTGGTTGCACTGGGATCGCGGCACCGGCCGGGGTCATCGCGCCGCTTGCGATCGGCGCAGTCCTGATGGTGATGGTTTATGCCGGCGGTCACATTTCTGGCGGGCATTTCAACCCAGCGGTGTCGCTCGGCGTCTGGATGCGCGGCCGGCTTGAGACGAAGGACGTGCTGCCCTATTTCATCGCGCAGGCGCTGGGCGCGGCAGGGGCGGTGCTGGCGGTAAAATTTCTTCGCACTCCGGTGCCGATCACGCCCATCCCCCTCAAGTTTGGTCCCGCCTTCCTGGCGGAATTCGTCTTCACCTTTGCGCTTGTTTACGTCGTGCTGAATACCGCGACCGCAGAGGGGACGTCGGGCAATTCCTTCTATGGTCTGGCGATCGGCTTCACCGTGCTGGCGGGGGCATTCGCCGTCGGTGACATCTCCGGCGGCGCCTTTAACCCTGCGGTCGCGTTTGGCATCACCTGGATGGGCATCTCGTCGTGGGCGAACATCTGGCTTTATTTCCTCGCGAATTTTCTCGGCGGAGCCGTGGCCGCGCTCGTTTTCAAGCTGACCAACATTCCCGCGCAAACTACGCCAATCGCAACGGAAGAGCCGCCCTATAAAACCCCCTGATCGGCGGCTGGAATGTCTGCTCGTTAGATCGACTCGGCCGTTTCGATCGCCACCTGCGGCTTTACGCGCGTGGTGAGAAACGCGCCCAGGAGCAGTATCGCCCCGCACCACGCTTGCGGGAGCGAGAAACGCTCGTGGAAAATCCAGGCCGAAAGCAGCAGCGCGCCTAACGGACTGAGCAGTTGCAGGCTCTGAGAGAGCGCGACGCCGATCTCGCGGATCGCGATGTAATAGAGCACGTGCGCGAGGGTAATGCAGAGCACGGCGGAGACGATGAGGATCCAATTGACGTGCGCGCTCACCTGCCATGGGGTGCCGATTTTTCCGTATGCCCAGGTGAGCGGACAAAGTAGAACCGAGGTGAGAAAGCTGATCACGCCGAAGCTTCGGATGCTGCCGAGATGGGTTGAGGGTCTTTTCACCAGCACCCCATAGAGCGCCCAACAAAAGCTGGCGGTGAAAGCGACGCCGAGTCCGCCTAACGACACGTGCCCGACACTCCAGCGCGGTTGAAACCAGAAAACGCCGACCGCGCCGACCAATCCAAGCAGCGTGCCGATCTGGAACTGCCATTGCCCGATGATCCAACGTTCCTCCGGAAAAAAGAGCAGGGCGAGGAGTGCGCTAATGATGACCGAGGAGCGGATGAAAACAGTGTAAACGCCCGGCCCCATATAATGCAGGGAGAGAACTTGCGTGATTTGATGCACCACGTTGGGCAATGCCGGCCAAAGACAAAGACCGAGAAGCTTTGCGTCGAGGCGCGGGCCGCGCCCGGCGAAGCGGTAAACAACCAGTGGCAGGATCGCGATGAACGCGATCGCGTAGCGGTAAAAATTCTGCGCGAAGGGATCGTAGTAGCGGTTGAGATAAAACTGAAAGAGCGACGGCGTGGACCAGATGACGACGGTGGCGAAAACGGCGGCGTAACCTTTCCTCTCAGGCGGCAAACTCATGCGGCTGCGTCTCCGCTCTTGCAATCAGGTGGCGGCTCGGATAGCAAGCTTTTGGAATAATCCTATGAGCAAGCACATGAGAGGTTTTTTCATCGTCACCTTGGCCGCAGCGCTTTGCTTTTTGTCCGCGACGGATCTTTTTGGAAAAGCAAAGAAGAGTAGCCCTACCCCTGCCCCCAGTAGCCCGGCTAACGAGCACCTCACGGCCGGGCTCGCCCTGGTCGAGCAACAACAGTATGCGCAGGCGATCGACGAGTTCACGAAGGCGATCGAGGCCGACCCCACTTTGGTTGGCGCATATCAAAACCGCGCGGCGATGTACCTGGCGACCGCCAAGTACAACGAGGCCTTGGCTGATTATTCGAAAGCGATTGAGCTGAAACCCGATGACGAACGCAGCTATCTCGGGCGCGGACAGGCGGAGCTTTATCTCAATCAGTGGGACCAGGCGATCAGCGATCTTTCGAAGGCGATCGAGCTGCAGCCGGAGGATTTCGACGCCTATGGTTTTCGTGGCTACGCCTACGCAAAATTGAACAACTGGGCGCAGGCGTTGCCGGATTATAACAAGTTCCTCGAGCACATCCCTAACGACCAGGCGGCGCTGGAGCATCGGGCGGAAGCGAATCGCAACCTTGGCCATTATCCCGAGGCGATCGCCGATTACACGAAGGCGATCGAACAGAACCCGAACCGGTGGACGCTCTACAAGGGGCGCGCCTACACCTATCACCTGATGAAGGATTACGCGAAGGCGGCCGCCGATTACCAGAAGGCCTTCCAGGTCAACCCGCAGGACACCGATGCCCAACGCCGGGCCCTGGCGGAGCAGGCCCTGCTCGCCCCGCCGAGTCCTACCGCTACCGCTGCGCCGCCGACGCCAACGCCGGCTGCAACGACCATTTTCACTCCTGTGAATATCGGCATCGGGGTGGCGATTGTGGCGGCAATCATGATCGTCATCGCCGTGATTGTGGTCTTCATCCGGCGCGGGAGTGCGAGCAGCTATGGAGGTTTGCGCTAGGGGCGTTTCGCGCCCGGGGAACCGAAGAAATTTCTTTGACACTGGGGAGGGGGAGGGTAGCTTGGCGACGCTTTTTCGGAGAACGAGGCAAGTCCCATGGCCGTTCCGACAGTTTGACGGCTCTGGGACTTTCGCTTCTCACCCCGAGGCAACCGGTTCTTCCCGCGCCGCGGGACGAGCTCGAACGAGAGTGAGCCGCCCATGTAGCTCAGTTGGTAGAGCACGTCCTTGGTAAGGACGAGGTCACCGGTTCAATCCCGGTCATGGGCTCGCCGCGCGAGCGCAGGACCGGAGCAGTAAGATGACAGACTAACGAACAACAATATGGCTAAAGAAGCATTTAAACGCGATAAACCGCACATCAACGTCGGCACGATCGGTCACGTTGACCACGGCAAGACCACGCTCACCGCAGCGATCACCAGCGTCCTGGCCAAGAAAGGCATGGCCGAAGTGCGCGCTTACGATTCGATCGACAACGCTCCGGAAGAAAAAGAGCGCGGCATCACGATCAACACCGCCCACGTCGAATACCAGAGCGAGAAGCGGCACTACGCCCACGTCGATTGCCCCGGCCACGCCGATTACATCAAGAACATGATCACGGGCGCCGCGCAGATGGACGGCGCCATCCTCGTCGTAAGCGCCGCCGATGGCCCAATGCCGCAGACCCGGGAGCACATCCTGCTCGCACGCCAGGTCGGTGTGCCCGCGATTGTCGTTTTCCTGAACAAGGTTGACATGGTGGATGATCCCGAGCTGCTCGACCTCGTCGAAATGGAAGTGCGCGACTTGCTCACGCAATACGAATTTCCTGGCGACCAAATCCCGATCGTCAAAGGCAGCGCGCTCAAGGCGCTCAACGGCGACGCCGAGCAGGAGAAGCAGATCCTCGCTCTCGTGCAGGCGATCGACGATTACATCCCCGTGCCGGAGCGGCCGATCGACCAGCCGTTCCTCATGCCGGTGGAAGACGTGTTTAACATTGAAGGCCGCGGCACGGTCGCGACCGGCCGAGTCGAGCGCGGCATCCTCAAGAAGATGGAGGAGGTCGAAGTCGTCGGCATCAAGCCGACGGCGAAGACGGTCGCGACTGACATCGAGATGTTTCGCAAGCTGCTTGACGAAGCGCGCGCCGGTGACAATGTCGGCGTCCTGCTGCGCGGGGTGAAAAAGGAGGATATCGAGCGCGGCCAGGTCATTGCCAAGCCGGGCACGATCACGCCGCACAAGAAGTTCAAGGCCGAGGTTTACGTCCTTTCCAAGGAAGAGGGCGGGCGCCACACGCCATTCTTCTCGAATTACCGTCCGCAATTTTATTTCCGCACAACCGACGTGACTGGAGCGGTGAAGTTGCCCGAAGGGGTCGAGATGGTGATGCCGGGGGACAACGTTTCGATCGAGGTCGATCTCGGAACGCCGATCGCGATGGAGAAGACAATCCGCTTCGCGATTCGTGAAGGTGGCAAAACCGTCGGCGCCGGTCGCGTGAGCGACATTCTCGACTAAGGTTTAATTCGTGCTCATGCTCCTGCTCGTAATCGTAATCGAGCAGGAGCGATCATGAGCACGATTACGAGCAGGAGCACGAGTAAGAAAAACGCCAGTAGCTCAATTGGTAGAGTAGCGGTCTCCAAAACCGTCGGTTGGGGGTTCGAGTCCCTCCTGGCGTGTTTGATAAAGGATGAAGGCAGAAGGATGAAAAAAGTTGTGAACAAGCTTTTGCCTAACAAACTTCTTCCTTCGGCCTTCTTCCTTCATACTTTTCTGCGATGATCACAAAGACGAAAAATTTCTTCAACGAGGTCCGGGTCGAACTTCAGAAGGCATCCTGGCCGTGGGATCCCAAGGAACACGGGATGAAACGCTACAAGGAGCTGACCGACTCCACCCTTGTGGTCATCATCGCCATGCTCCTGCTCGGCGGCTATGTTGCGTTGTTCGATTTCATCCTCGTCAACGTTATCCACTTTCTCACTCGTCTGTAATCATGGCTCAGACGCTCGCCGGCAAAGATCAATGGTATGTCGTGCACGTTCTCTCCGGGCAGGAGAACAAGGTGCGGGAGAACATTGAGAAACGCGTCAAGACCGAGGAGATGGGCGACGTGATTTTCGAGGTGCTCGTACCGACCGAGCGCGTATCAGAGATCAAGCGGGGGAAGAAAAGTGAGACGACCCGAAAATTTTTTCCAGGCTATCTCATCATCAACATGCATCTGCTCGATGAGGAAAATCAGCTCATTGGGCGCACCTGGTATTTTATCCGCGAAACGCCGGGTGTGATCGGTTTTGCCGGGACGAAGGATCGCCCAATCCCGATGCGGCAATCGGAGGTCGAAAGCATGCTCGCGCAGATGCGGGAACGTGAAGAAAAGGTGAAACCCAAGGTGAGCTTTGAAGTCGGCGAAACGGTGAAGGTGGCTGACGGGCCTTTCCAGAATCAGAGCGGTGTCGTCGAAGAGATTGATCCTGAGCGCGGCAAG
Organism: Chthoniobacterales bacterium; assembly: GCA_036825615.1. Classification (GTDB taxonomy): domain Bacteria; phylum Verrucomicrobiota; class Verrucomicrobiia; order Chthoniobacterales; family UBA10450; genus JAICXG01. The sequence goes on along the minus strand of DAISXY010000010.1, from coordinate 96,734 downwards.
CTGCGCGTATCGGTGACGATTTTCGGCCGGGCCACGCCGGTCGAGTTAGAATATTGGCAGGTGGAGCGCGGCTAATCTAAAAGCTTTAAGTTTTAAGTGGATCGTGTGGGCGACACTCAAAGCTTAAAACTTAAAGCTTAAGACTTTCGAACCATGGCAAAAGAAGTAGTAGCTCAAATCAAACTGCAAATTCCGGCCGGCCAGGCGAACCCGGCGCCGCCCGTCGGCACCGCGCTCGGACCGCGCGGCGTCAACATCATGGCGTTTTGTAAGGAATTTAATGCCGCGACCCAGAAACAGGCGGGCGACATTCTTCCGGTCGTGATCACGGTCTATAAAGACAAGAGCTTTACCTTTATCACGAAGAGCCCGCCCGCCGCAGTGCTCCTGAAGAAAGCAGCCAACATTGCCGCCGGGTCGAAAGAGCCTAACAAAACCAAGGTCGGCAAAGTAACGCGCAAACAGATCATGGATATCGTGAAAACGAAATCCAAGGACCTGAACGCGCGCAATGAAGAAGCCGGTTTCCGGATCATCGCCGGCACCGCCCGGCAGATGGGGCTGGAAGTGGTCGATTAGACCACCTTCCGAGCAAGCCGTTTTTCAGCGCTTACTCGGTTGAATTCCGTTGTCGTGCATCGGCTTGAGCCGTAGTTTTTCCCATGAGCACCACGATTGCACACGAGGAAAAAACGAAGCTCAGCCAGCTCGACCAGCTGAAAGAATTCACCGTCATCGTCGCCGACACCGCCGATTTTGAATCGATCAAGGATTTCAAGCCGCAGGATGCGACGACGAACCCCAGTCTGGTTTATGCCGCTACGCAAAAGGAGCAATACGGCCGTCTGCTCGAGCAGGTTTTGAAAGATCGGAAACAATCCGGCCTCAGCGGTCAGCAACAGATCGAAGACATTTGCGATCATCTCCTCGTCCAGTTCGGGAGCGACATCCTGGAGATCGTGCCCGGGCGGGTTTCGACCGAGACCGATGCGCGCCTCTCTTATGATGTTGAAGGTTCAATCAACAAGGCAAGGCGGCTAATTCAGCTCTACGAAGAAAAGAAAATTCCGCGCGAACGGGTCTTGATAAAAATCGCCTCCACCTGGGAGGGCCTGCTTGCGGCCGAGCAACTGCAAAAGGAGGGAATCCGCTGCAACCTGACCCTGATGTTTTCCCTGCCCCAGGCGGTGCGGGCAGCGGAGGCCAAAGTCCAGCTTATCTCCCCCTTTGTTGGCCGGATTTACGATTGGTACAAGGCGCACGAGAAACGCGACTACCGCGGCGCGGAAGATCCCGGCGTGCAGTCGGTGACTGAGATTTACACCTACTACAAGAAATTCGACATCCCCACCGAAGTGATGGGCGCGAGTTTTCGTAACACCGGCCAGATCACCGAGCTCGCCGGATGCGATTGCCTGACGATCAGCCCGGAACTGATGCAGGAGCTTGCCAGCTCGACCGAACGGGTCGAGCGCAAGCTCGATCCGAAAAAGGCGAAGTCGACTCCGATCGCAAAGCTGCCGCTCGACGAAAAGACCTTCCGCTGGATGCTCAACGACAATGCGATGGCCTATGAGAAAACGGGCGAGGGAATTCGAAAGTTCGCCGCGGACGTCGTGAAGCTGGAGAAATTCGTCGCGAGCAAGCTCGCCTGACGCTCTTCCTCTTCCTCTTCCTCTTCCTCTTCCTCTTCCTCTGAATCTTCTTTCTCGAATGAGTTGAGAAGGAAGAGGAAGAGGCAGAGGAAGACGGGATGTTCAACGTCGTCCTGGTCGAGCCGGAGATTCCGCCCAATACCGGCAACATTGGCCGGCTTTGTCTCGCCACCCGCTCGACTCTCCATCTCATCAGGCCGCTCGGATTCTCGACCGACGATCGCAGTTTGAAGCGCGCCGGGCTCGATTATTGGGCGGAAGTTGACGTGCGCTATTGGAATTCGTTAGGCGAACTGCAGGCAGCGCAATCTCGCGCCAGCCGTTATTTCTATCTTACGACCAAAGCAACACGGCCTTACCACGCGCTCCGCTTCCAGCCCGGCGATTTTCTCGTTTTCGGGCGGGAGACGAAGGGCTTGCCCGAGGCTCTGTTGCGTCACCACTCGGACGAACTGCTGACGATCCCGATGCACGGCACCCGCAGCCTCAATCTCGCCACCGCGGTCGCGATTGTCCTTTTCGAAGCCGTGCGGCAGCAGGCCGAGTCCTGCGGAATTTGAATAAAGCGCCGGGACCGTCGGTCGAACATAAAAAGACAGGTTATGAAAAAGCTATTACTCCTTACCCTCGCTCTCTCTCTGCCGCTGGCGCAGGTGACGCGAGCGGACAACGACAAGGACCGGCGGCATCGCAAAGCACGCGCGGAGGAACGAGCGAGCCAGCGCGCCGCGCAGCCGGCACAACAGGCCCAGCGTCGTGTGATGCCGGCTCAGCGAAATGTTTCGCGTCCGGTCCGGCCCGGGCAGCGTTTCGCTCCGGCCGCGCAGCGTCCGGCCGTTCGAACCGAGACCCAACTCAATCGCAACCGGCGGGTCACAGTCAACCGTTCTGCGCCGCGCCGGGCCTTCAATCGCAACAGCTTCGTGGTCGCGCGCAGCCGAATCATCCGCGTGCCGCACAATCGCATCTGGTGGCGCAACCACTTCAACACCACCTTCGTGCTCTTCGGCGGCGGCTATTACTACTGGTGGGACGGCTGGTGGTATCCGGCTTACGGCTACAGCCCGATCTATAACAACTATCTCTACGACGAGCCGATCTATGCCCCCAATGCCAGTGCGCCTGACCAGGTGATCGAGAACGTCCAGACTGCCCTCAGGAATGAGGGTTATTATCCGGGTGCGATCGACGGGATCGTCGGTGTGCAAACCCGGGCCGCGTTGGCGGCGTATCAGCGTGACCACGGGCTTGTCGTGACTGAGGCGATCGACGAACCGACCCTCGTTACCCTCGGCCTCGCCTAACGAATGAAGTGCGACAGGTCCCATGCCACCGTGGGACCTGTCCCGGCTTGCCAGCTACTCGGAGCTGCTGAATGCTCCCACCCGATGCCGGCACCGCAACTCGTCGCGCGCGATCTGCGCCGCTCCTTCCAGATCGGCCGACGCCGTATCGAGGTCCTGCGCGGCGTTTCGCTCGCGGTCGAGAAAGGCGAATGCGTCTTCCTTTGTGGAGCTTCGGGTGCGGGCAAAACGACCCTGCTTTATACCCTTGCAGGTCTGGAACGGCCCGAGTCTGGTGAGGTGGAATTCGAAGGCCGCGCCCTTTACCGTGCGGGCGAATCCGCGCTCGCGAAATTGCGAAACCGAAAAATGGGTTTCGTCTTCCAGGGTTATTTTCTTTTGCCCGAGTTGACGGCACTCGAGAACGTCATGCTCCCGGGGATGATCGGACGGCGCGCGACGAGAGATCAATGTGCGGAGAGTCTGGCCACGGTCGGGCTGGGGGAGCGGATCAATCATCTTCCCCCTGAGCTCTCGGGCGGCGAGCAGCAGCGGGTCGCGATCGCCCGTGCCCTAACGAACGATCCCGACATCATTTTCGCCGACGAACCGACCGGCAACCTCGATTCGAAAACCGGCGATGCGATTATGGATCTGCTGCTGGCTTTGGCGCGGGAACGCGGGAAGACGCTCGTCGTGGTGACCCATGACGCCAGGCTGGCCGAGCGCGGCGACCGCACCTTGCGCATCGCCGACGGGCTGCTGACCTGACGCACGCTTTCGTTCCGCCGTCTGGCGCGTGCGCGCAGGAGTTCGCGCCCGGCACGGTTTCTGTTCTTGAATTGGGGTGGAAACACTGGAAGTTTTTTTATGCTCACCAAAGACGCTGCCGCCACTGCCGTTGCCACGCCGCCTGACCAGGTGGATTCGATCGAGCTCGCGCCGCCGAAATCACCCGCCACAAAAAAGCCGCTCCAGATTTATATCGACGGCGAATTTTTCGACCAGGCGAACGCGAAGGTTTCGGTCTTCGACCACGGGCTGCTCTATGGCGATGGCGTGTTTGAGGGGATTCGCTTCTACAACGGTCGCGTCTTTCGCATGGAAGCGCATATGGATCGGCTCTGGGAATCCGCCCGCTCGATTTGCCTCGAGATTCCGATCTCGCGCGAAGCCATGGACGAAGCGCTGCTGGAGACGATTCGACGAAACAATCTGCGCGAGGGCTATGTCCGCCTGATTGTGACGCGCGGCGTCGGTAACCTTGGGCTGAACCCCGCGCAATGTGAGCGGGCGAGCATCATCATCATTGCTTCCACGGTCGCGCTTTATCCCGAGGAAATGTACCGCAACGGACTGACCGTCGTGACCGTGCCGACACGGCGGATGGGACCGGCAACGCTCAACCCGGCGATCAAGTCGCTCAATTATCTCAATAATGTGCTCGCAAGGATCGAAGCGAATCTCGCAAAGGCGGACGAGGCGTTGATGCTTAACGACGCCGGCAACATCGCGGAATGCACGGCCGATAACGTTTTTATTGTGAAGCACGGCCAGATCATGACTCCTCCCATCACGGCTGGCGCTCTGCGAGGCATCACCCGCTCGGTCGTGTTCGATATCGCGCGGGAGTTGGACATCAAAATCTCCGAACCGGAACTGACCCGTCACGATCTCTACATCGCCGACGAAGCGTTCCTCACCGGCACCGCGGCCGAAGTCATCCCGATGATCAAGGCGGATGGCCGCACGATCGGCGCCGGCAAACCAGGCCCGATCACCAAGCGCACGATCGCCCGTTTCCGCGAACTGACGCGCGAGACCGGCACCCCAATTTTTCAGGAGTGAGGTATCGGTCGGACGCGAAATATAAGAGGGAAGATTGGCGGCCAGAGTGCCAGTTGAATCTTTTCCCCAATTTGTGGTCTAATTGAGCAGCCATGCTGTGCGACGTTTGTAAATGCAATGATGCATCGGTTTTTCTCACCCAGATTCTCGAGGGAAAAATGCAGAAGGTGAATCTTTGCGACGCCTGTTCGAAAGAAAAAGGAGTCCAGGACCCGACCGGCTTTGCTCTCGCCGATCTGTTGTTAGGCATCGGCGCCGCGGAAGAGATCGAGAAAGGCTCGGGAAGCCAGAAGTGTCCGGTCTGCGGTTTCACTCAGGCCGATTTCAAGAAGACCGGACGACTGGGTTGCAGCGCCTGTTACCAGACATTTTCCGAAGGGCTCGACTCGCTCCTCAAGGCCATGCACAAGGGCACCGAACATGTCGGCAAATTGCCCGAGCGCGCGGCGCGGCAGATGCAGTTGAACGACAAAATGCGCCTGCTTAACGACAGCCTCCAGAAAGCCGTTGCGGAGGAAAACTACGAGACCGCGGCGAACTTGCGTGACCAGATCAAACGTCTCGAGCACGAAATGGCGAGCTAGCGATGAAGTTTTCACAAGTCATGACAAGTTCGGGCGAGTGGCTCCGAGGTGAAGGTCCCCATCACCAGGTCGTGGTCAGCAGCCGGGTGCGGCTCGCGCGCAACCTGCGGCATCGCGCGTTTCCTGGCTGGGCGAAGAAGGCCGAGCGCACGCAAATCTTGGAGCAGATCAAACCGCACGTCGAAGCGCTGGGCGAGATGCAGGATTCTTTCTCGGAATTGCTCCAGGACCTCTCCGCATTGGAAAAGCAGGTGCTGGTCGAGCGCCATCTCATCAGCCGCGAGCACGCCGCCAAGGGCATCGGCAGCGCCGTGATCATGAACCGGAAACAGACGCTCAGCATCATGATCAACGAGGAGGATCATTTGCGGATGCAGGCGATCCGTTCCGGGCTCCAACTCAAGAGCGCTTTCAAACTCGTCGACAAGGTCGACAGCACGCTCGAAGGCAAGCTCGACATCGCCTACGACCAGCGGCTCGGTTATCTCACCGCCTGCCCGACCAACGTCGGCACCGGGATGCGCGCCTCCGCCATGCTGCATTTGCCCGGCCTGGTCTTAAGCGATTTGATCAACCAGGTCATCCAGGCGGTGAACAAGATCGGGCTCGCAGTCCGCGGTCTTTACGGCGAAGGCACCGAGGCGATGGGCAACCTGTTCCAGATCTCGAACCAGACGACGTTAGGCGAGAAGGAAGAGGAGATCATTTCCCGCCTAACGAAGGTGATCGAGACCATCATCGAGAAGGAGCACGACGCTCGCCAGATGTTAATCCAGAAGAAACCCGATACCCTTTCCGACCAGATCGGGCGGGCATACGGCGTGCTCACCTATGCCCATGCCATGACCTCAAAAGAGGCGCTCAATCTTCTCTCGATTATGAAACTCGGCGTCGACCTTGGGGCCTTCCCGGAGGACCGCCGTCTCCCGATCGACGAGCTCTTCATTGAAACCCAGCCGGCACATCTGCAAAAAGCCTCCCAGCAAAAACTCAACGCGGAAGAGCGCGACTTTTTGCGCGCCGAAATCATCCGCAGTCGTTTGAAACTCTTTCCTAAACCTGATATGGATAAAGTGGCGCGGGAGCGCGACGACCAGGCGCCTTCCGACACGAACCATAATGAATAATTTTACTCCTCGGGCGCAGCAGGTTCTCGCGCTCGCCCGTAAAGAAGCCGACCGCTTCAACCATAACTACGTCGGGACTGAGCATCTCCTGCTCGGCTTGATCAAACTTGGCCAGGGCGTGGCGGTCAATGTCCTCCAAAAGATGGGGCTCGACCTCGAGACCGTCCGGATGGAAGTCGAAAAACAGGTCGGCTCCGGTCCGGAAACCAAAATGGTGGGCAACATTCCCTACACCCCACGAGTGAAAAAGGTGCTCGCGCTCGCCGGGAAGGAAGCGCGCGCGCTTAATCATTCCTACGTCGGCACCGAGCACATTCTGCTCGGCCTTCTGCGCGAAGGCGAAGGTGTCGCGGCGCGGGTCCTGAAGAGCCTCGAGGTGGACATCGAACGCACCCGCAACGAAATCCTCAAGGAACTCGATCCCAATTTCACCCCGCCGGAGAGCGACCCCGAGCTGGGCCCAAGCGAAGGCGGTTCGAAGAAGGACGTCAAGACACCGGCCTTGCGCGCCTTTGGTCGCGACCTGACCGATCTTGCGAAAAAGGGCGAGCTCGATCCGGTCATCGGCCGGCACAACGAGATCGAGCGCGTCATTCAGGTGCTCTGCCGCCGGACGAAAAACAACCCGGTGTTGTTAGGCGAAGCCGGCGTGGGCAAGACCGCGATCGTCGAGGGACTCGCGCAGGAGATCGCCAATGGCAACGTGCCGGAATTGCTGCGCGACAAGCGCGTCGTCACCCTTGACCTCGCCTTGATGGTTGCCGGCACGAAATACCGCGGCCAGTTCGAAGAACGAATCAAGGCGGTGATGGACGAAATCCGCCGCTCGAAAAACGTCATCCTTTTCATCGACGAGCTCCACACCATCGTCGGCGCCGGCTCCGCCGAAGGCGCGATGGACGCGAGCAACATCATCAAGCCCGCGCTCAGCCGCGGCGAATTGCAGTGCGTCGGCGCCACGACCCTGAACGAGTATCGCAAATACATCGAGAAGGACGCGGCGCTCGAGCGGCGTTTCCAGACCGTGAAAGTCGACGCCCCGACGGTCGACGAAGCGATTCTGATTTTGAAAGGTCTGCGCCCGAAATACGAAGCGCATCACAAGGCAAAGCTGACCGACGAAGCGCTCGAGACCGCGGTCAAACTTTCCGAGCGTTACATCACCGGCCGCTTTCTCCCCGACAAAGCGATCGACGTCATGGACGAAGCCGGCGCGCGCGCCCGCATCAATGCCATGACGCGTCCGCCCGACGTCAAGGAAATCGAAAAGGAGATCGAGGAAATTCGGGTCGACAAGGAAGCCGCGATCAAGGCCCAGGATTTCGAAAAAGCCGCCGCCCTGCGCGACAAGGAAAAGCACGCCAAGGAAAAACTCGAGCGCATCCTCGCCGAGTGGCGCGAACAGCGCGAAGAAAAGGAAGTGCTCGTGACCGCCGACGACATGATGCACATCATCTCGAAGGTCACCGGCGTCCCGCTCCAGAAAATGGAGCAGAAAGAGACGGCCAAGCTGCTCGCCATGGAAGGCGACATCAAACAGCGCGTCATCGGCCAGGACGAAGCCGTCGCCGCGATCAGCAAAGCCCTCCGCCGTTCCCGCGCCGACCTTAAAGATCCGCGCCGTCCGATCGGTTCATTTGTGTTCCTCGGCCCGACCGGGGTCGGGAAAACCTTCCTCGCCCGCACCCTGGCTGAGTTTATGTTCGGCGACTCCGACGCGCTCATTCAGATCGACATGTCGGAGTACATGGAAAAATTCACCGCCTCGCGCCTGATCGGTTCGCCTCCCGGCTATGTCGGTTACGAGGAAGGTGGACAGCTTTCCGAAGCTGTTCGGCGTCGTCCCTATTCCGTCGTGCTTTTCGACGAAATCGAAAAGGCACACCCCGATGTGATGCATCTGTTGCTCCAGATTCTGGAGGAAGGAAAGATCACCGATTCGTTAGGCCGGAAGATCGATTTCCGGAACACGATCATCATCATGACCTCCAACGTCGGGGCCGACCTGATCAAGAAACAGACCGTGATGGGTTTCGGCGCGCCGCGGAACACGGCCGACTACGAGACGATGCGAGACAAGATCCTCGAGGAAACCAAGCGCGTCTTTAAACCGGAATTCCTCAATCGCCTCGATGAAATCATCGTTTTCCACACCCTGGAGAAAGTCGACCTGATGAAGATCGTCGATCTCGAGGTGGCGAAGGTGAAACAGCGCCTGCAAGCGAAGGAAATCGAAATCCAGCTCGACCAGTCCGCGCACGAATTCGTGATCGAGAAAGGCTACGACCCGACCTACGGCGCGCGTCCGATGCGCCGCGCAGTCGAGCGTTACCTTGAAGACCCGCTCGCCGAGGAGCTGCTCCGCGGAACCGTGAAGCAGGGCGATCTCGTGCATGTGACGGTCGACAACGGCAAGCTCGCCTTCAAAGCCGCCGAGCCGCAAAACGCCGCCGCAAACGCGAGCTGACCTCCCTCTCAGACCCGTCATTCTGAGCGAAGCGCAGCCCCGAAAGCTTTCGGGGAAGGATCCCTTGGAGCAACGGTGAAGCGAGGCTGCTGCGCGAGCCTGTCGGATGCGCCGGGCGAAACCTCCGCGGTAGCCGGCCTTTTTTGAATTGCATCGCCGCCCACGTTTTGCCATCAAATCCGTTGCCAAAAATGATTCCGACCCAGCACACCCTCGTTGCCCGCCTCCGCGAACACGGATCGAACGGCGACTGGGAGCGTTTTTACCTGCTTTACGAGCGTCCGATTCTTGCCTATGCGGCCGCGCATTCGCTCAGCGAATCGGAGTGCCGCGATGTCTTGCAGGAAACGATGGTGAAAATGCTGCGCGGCGGATTCTCGCGCTTCGATCCCGCCACCGGCCGCTTTACCGGCTTCTTTTTCAGCGTCGCCAAGGGCTGTGTCATCGACGCGCTCCGCCGCCGGGCCCGCCACCAATCTCGCCAAATTTCACTGGAAACTTTGTTGCCCAATGCAGAGCACAAGATAGCTCAGGCGGCACTTCACGATGGAGCGAATCCGGCGGAACTGGCGGAACGCCACGGCCGGATGGCGCTCCTCGCTACCACGATGGAGTTCCTGATCAGCCGGAGATGTTTTCAACCGCGCACCGTGGCGATTTTCAAAGCCGTCACACTCGAGGCCGCCAAGCCGGCGGAGGTCGCGCGCCGATTCAACACCTCCGTCGGCAATGTTTATGAGGCCAAACGCGCCGTCCTCGCAAAACTGCGGCGCACTTTGCAGGCGCTCGAGCGCGGTCTCGAATTGGAAGAGGCAATGACGGAATAATCAATCGCGCGAGATGAAGGAAGACTTTTCGGATTTGAGCGATGACGATCTCTCGCGACTCTTTGTTGCGTCCGAAACAACCTCCCAAACACCGGGTTCGTCGTCCGCGGGATTGCTCGAGCGACTGCGGAAATTTCGCGAATTCCATCACGCCACCGCAGAAAAACCTGCCGGACCTGCTCTTCTCTACAGGGAGAGAGAAGGCGACGAGGTAAAATGGCGCTCCATCGGAAAACGACTCACGGTGGGTCGCCTCAGTAAGAGCGAAGCTGATATCAGAGCCTGTGAACTCACAATCAGCGACCTCAAAGTCAGCCGCTCCCACTTTGAGATTTCCTGCGCAGAGCAACTTTGCACTCTCCGCGACCTTGGCTCGCGCAACGGGACGCTGCTTAACGGCGAGGCTCTCATCCGCCCGGCTCTGCTCAAGGCCGGCGACATGATCAGCGCCGGTGATACCGTATTTATTTTCACAGGCGATTGAGTCGCGCATGGACCCGATCGCTCGACCCCATTTGCCGGCAGAAGCAGATTCGAACACCGGCAAATCCGCTCTCCCGATTAGCGAAGTCCCTACCATCGAAGCGAGATCGAACCAGGGAGCAGTTTCGGCTCACCCGGCGCACCAGTTAGCCGACGACCTGACATCCGGGCGCCTCGCGATCGGCGAGGAAGTCGGCCGGGGCGGGATCGGCCGGATCATTGCTGCGACCGACAAGGCGCTCGATCGCGTCGTCGCTCTCAAGGTCCTGCGCAATGCCGACGACCCGGCCGAGCAATCCCGGTTCATTCGCGAAGCCCGCATCACCGGCGCCTTGCAACATCCCAGCATTGTCCCGGTCCACGAACTGAGCGTGGACAACGAAGGGCATGTCTTCTACACGATGAAACTGGTCAAGGGAGTAACTCTTCTCCAGATTTTGCACGACCTTGCAGCCCGCGATCCGGCGGCACTTAGGAGTTATCCGCTCCCGTCGCTACTGACTATTTTCCAAAAGCTCTGTGACGCCGTCGCCTTCGCACACAGTCAGAACCCACCAATCATTCATCGCGACTTAAAGCCGGAGAACATCATGGTTGGTGACTACGGTGAAGTGCTGGTGATGGACTGGGGCTCAGCCAAGATTCTGAATGGAAACGAAAAGCTCGTCATCCCGAGCGAAGTCGAGGGATCCCGTCGCGCCATGGTCCAACCCACGCCACGGGGTCCTTCGACTCCGCTGCGCTCCGCTCAGGATGACACGGGTTTCGAACGCGCCCTTACCCAGCCCGGCGCCGTCATGGGTACACCCGGCTACATGGCTCCGGAACAGGTCCTTGGCCAGGCCGCCTCCGCCGATGAACGCTCCGATGTCTATGCCCTGGGAGCGATCCTTTATGCGCTCCTGACTCTTGATGCTCCAATACGAGTGACCTGGCACCAAATCCAGCAGCTCGACCTGGGTCAGCCCACCGGTGGTGAAGGAAGCAACGGAGAGTGGCAGAAACACGTCGCCCCACTGCTGGCCGATCGCGCCGCGCGTCCGCGCCTCGATCATTTGCCCAACAAAACCCTCCCCGAGTCACTCGCGGCCGTCACTCTCAAGGCGATGTCCCGGCGGCCGGATGATCGCTTCGCCAGCGTCCAAGACCTCCAGGCCGACGTTTCCGCCTACCAGGCGGGCTTTGCCACCAGCGCCGAAATGGCCTCGGCATGGAAGCGCTTCGGGCTATTCGTCAGGCGGAACAAAACCTTCTTCGGCGCCCTGGTCACAATCTTCGTGATCCTTGTCGGAGCGACCAGCATCAGTCTCTACCAGCGCAAGGTAGCGCTTGAAAGTAACAAGTCACTCCAGCTAACTCTGCAACGCGCCAGCCTTGCGGACCTGGAAGCCGCGCGCCAGCGCTTTCGCGCTGGAGCCTGGCGTGAAGGAATCGCTTTGCTAGGCCGCTCGCTTAGTTTCTGGCCGGAAAATCGGGCTGCTGGAGATTATCTCCTGAGCGCCATCGCTTTCGGCCGTGGCGATCGTGATAAGTTACCCAACTTTGGCGTTTATCACGACGGGGCGATTATCGAAGCGGCTTTTAGCCCCGATGGCCGTTACTTTGCCACCGGCAGTTATGACCATACAACAAGGGTCTGGGACGCGGCTACAGCCGCGCAAGTCGGCAGGAGGATTCGGCATAACGGGCCGTGCTCTATGCCCTGTTTTACCCCTGATAGCCATGGGCTCGTCACAACCGCCGAGGATGGCATCGCGAATCTGTGGAACATAAAGACTGGCACAGCTCTCATTGCGCCGATGCGGCATGGCCGGCCCGATTTGGACTCCTTAAGAACGGTCGCCACCGCTGTGTTTAGTCCGGACGGCAAGAAGATCCTCACCGCCTCTTTTGATCACACAGCCCGGGTCTGGGATGCCGCCTCAGGGAAAGAACTCGCCCAGTTGATCAACCCACATCGGGTAGCCTGGGCAACATTTAGTCCCGACGGCTCGCGCATCCTGACCTCTTACTGGTACGGGGGCGCTTTGCTCTGGGACGCACACACTTTCAAACAAATCGGCGCTCCACAAAAAATCGCTCTTCACTCCGGACGGAAATAGAATCATTACCACCAGCCTCGATAAAACAGCGCGTATCTGGGATGGCCATACGGCGGAACCGCTCAGTCCGCCGTTGCTGCATGATGATTTCGTCTGGGATCTCGACATTAGTCCCGATGGCAAACTGTTCGTCACCGCTTCCTACGACAAAAAGGTGAGACTTTGGTCGGTTACTGATGGCTCTCCAATCGGTCTTCCGATGGAACACCAGGGGCCGGTCGACACCGTGGCATTTAGCCCCGACGGAAAACATTTAGTTAGTGCCAGCCGCGATAAAACTGTGCGCCTCTGGGATGTCGCTACCTGCCAGCCAATCGGTAATCCGATGCGCCACGATGAAACCGTTCTGAAGGCGATTTTCAACCCGGTGGATGGCACAAAGGTCCTTTCGATGGGCTGGGACAATGCCGCCTATCTCTGGAATGTGAGACCGCCGCCTTGGCCCGGCGAAGTCATTCCCGTTCCGGGGCAGATGCAAACGATCCACTTTGCCGATAGAGACGACCATGTTTTTGTCGCGACTCGCGATGGCAAAGTCGGGATTTGGTCGTTAGGCAGAAAACGCTTTGTGACTCCAGTTATCTCTGCGAGCGAGACGATCGAGCGGGCAGCTTTTCATCTCGCAAACCGGCAATGCGCGACTGCCGACGCGAACGGAATCATTCGCTTTTGGGATTTGCAGAGCGGCAACAAGCTTGGCCAAACCAAAGCCATCGGTAGTAACCCAGTCATGTCCCTTGCTTTCGCCGCCGACGGCGACTCGGTTTTCGCCGCCTATCTCAGCGGCTCGGTCCTGCAATGGAAAATCCCCGAAGGCACACAGATCGGCGGACCAATGAAACATTCCGAAAAGATGGATGCCCTCGCCGTCTCTCCTTTGGGCAGAGTAATCGGCACCGGTTGCCGCGACGATTATCTTTACCTCTGGAACACGGCTGATACGAAAACTCCGCCGCGCAAGATTAGACACACCAATCCAGTCCTGGCGGTTGATTTTTCTCCCGAGCGCCAGTCTGTCGCGACCGGCAGCGATGACCACACCGCCCGCATTTGGTCGCTCGACACCGGCAAGCAATCTGGCGAACCTTTTTACCTCAACGGGCGCGCCACTGCGGTTCGTTTTACCGCCAATGGAAACGCCCTTCTTGTCGGCGGCGTCGAAGACGCAGAGGTTACTTGTTACAACACCAAGACTCACGACAGCCAGTATCTTCCCTTGCCGCATTCGATGGGAGTAAGTCACATCACGGCCAATACCAGCGGATCACTCGTGGTCACTGTGACTAACGATGGCATAGCCCGTCTCTGGCGCGTCCCGACCACGAACGAGTCACCTCCCAAATGGCTGCCCGATTACCTGCGCGCCGTAAGCGGCCTGGCCTTCTCTAATCAACAGCGTCTGGTCGAGGTGCCCATGCGCGAGCGAGTCGAGCTGCGCAAGAAACTGCTCGACATGCCGCGTGATTCCTCCGACTGGAGCAAGCTCGTAAAGGCCAGTTTTGGGCGATAATCACCTTGTAGCCGGGCGCTATCCACTACGCGAGACAGCATCCTTGGGCGAAATCTGAACGAGCATCCGTACCCGGCCGCAGATTCAATTTGCAATTCCATCTCGTGCCCGGGCACTCCCGGTTCCGATACCGATGGAAATATCCGCCGTCCGCTGGCGATTCCTCATTGAGCCGCAATTGGATTCTGCCACTTCAGACCGGCAAAGCGCGCAAAGTCGCTATCAGTCGATTGCAGGATGCAGTTATGCTCCACTGCGAGCGCAGCCAAATGAGCGTCGGACACCAGATTGCCGGTCGCATTTCCCGACCGCAAAATCTGCTTGAAACATGGCCAATGTTCGTCACTCGGCTGAATGACGCGGATGCACGGCTGCTGCAACCAGCTTTCTACTCGCTCAGTTGCTTCTCGCAGCGTAAGCGGGCGGCGATGCAAGCGCACATTGGTGCCGATGCGGATGAATGCACTTAGGACCGGCCAGCACAAGGCTACCAGCTCAGAGCCGCTTAACTGTTCATCCCACCATTTTCGAGCTGCGGCATGATGTTCCGAAAGGCTATCCTCGGCGTAGAGCAACAGGTTGGTGTCGACCAAAATCATGAATGATCTTCACCTTCCGCACGCGCCAGCAGCTCGCTGATGTTGTCGTAACTGAATCCCTCGCGCAGCCCCATCGGCCGCGGCTTGGTCCGATATGGCCGGGCGGCCGGTGGCGAAAGAACCTCATCCAGTCCAATGCGCAAAGCGGCGTTGACGATCTCGCGGAATGATTTTCCGGAGCGCGCCGCGGCCTTCTTCGCCTTGGCCGCAATATCGGGGTCGAGTGTCAATGTGGTCCTCATAAGAGCATCATGATGCTAACCAAAAGCCTGTCAAATCATCAAACGAAAACAATCCCGTCAGCACCACCCCAAACCCATTCGCGTTCTCTCTCCTGCGCCCGTCTGAGAACCGGGAGGCTGAAGCGCATGACAAGAGTGGACGAGAAGTCGCCAACCAGAGATCGCCGCAAGCCGGCAGAGGATTCGCTAACAGCGCGTGAACGCGAAGTCGTTCACTGGATGTGGAGGGAAACGCGATTCCGAAATCGCCCTCATGCTCGAGCTGAGGTTGCGAACGGTTGAACAACATGTCGGCAGTTGCTGGAGAAAGCTCGGAGTCGAAACCTGCACCGCGGCGCGCCGCGACGATCTGGCGAGCAAATTCCGCTTCGGACTGATCCGCATCCGTAGTTGCACCGATATGCGAGGGAAATCTGATCACATCGCGCACCTTACCCAAAAATGTGGTGATTGACTGCAACTCGAAACTGGCACGCCTCTCGGAAACCGACTTTTCGAAAAAAAGTCGACCTTGCCGTCTGAGATTCCTGCCAACTCTCGCGGTATTTGAGTTGGTAAATATCGGAGACCTCTATGAAGCGAAAGATCACGAGCCCAGTGTTAATTGTCAGCTGTATTCTTGCGACACTCTGCGGAGGTATTCGACTAAGTGCTGAAACGTGGAATGCAGCGTTGGACCTGGTTGACAACGAAAAACCGGACCAACCCGACCCCTCAAGTACCGAGCTGCTCAACCCCAATGGAAAACACCCGCAATGGAGCTACGGCTACCGTGCTAACCCGACGGGGAGCGGTCTTACATTGTTCTCAAACCACGAGAACGCTTTCGATTGTCAGAATGATAATATGGAAGGATGGCAGTTCGGTTCGCCGCCCTGGCCCCTGGTTGCTGCGAATGTGAGCGGAACCTCCAACCGTCCATGTCCCGAATTAGGGCTGCTTGGGCCGGACGAGCTCGACGTTCATCCCGGCAACGGCTTTAGCCAGCAAAGTAGCGCTGTTGTCCGCTGGACAGCACCTGCTGCGGGAAGCTACGACATTAGCGCAACTTGGCGCGACATCGATCTGAACGGAGGCGATGGATTCGGCGCCCACATCGTCGTGAACGGCGTATCGATTTTTGATGCTAATGCAGCTAACGGAGGCAGCACATCCGACATGCGTACGATGACCCTTTCTGCCGGGGATTTAGTTGATTTCGTGGTCGATCCCGGTCCGAGCGGAGATCAGAATTTTGATGCGACCGCGCTAAAGGCTGACATTGTAGGCAACAGTTCTCTTCGGGTTTTCCTGAATTGGAATCCAGTAGAAACATTCGTTCCTCGCCATTATTCTACGACGAACACAGGGTTTCCGTTCTACTTTACGGACTTCAGAGTCGATACCAACGGATCGACGAATACCTTATTTGTGCCGGATTACCTTCGAGAAGACATTCAGAACAGACTCAACGAGATCTTAGTAGCAAGGAAATCACCATCGAGTTTACCAACACTGCTGAAGGAAGCGTAACCGTTAATTTCTTACAAGATATGCCCGTACTAGGCAATGCTTCGATAATCGACCGCTTCAACAAGAGCACAGTTCCGAAGTGGGTAGACATACTCGCGACCACAGACAACATTGAAGTACTCGCAAGCACGATTGCACATGAGATTGGTCACACAACAGGCTTAGTGCACTCTGGAACTGATGAAGAGGTTATGCGGTGCTCGTATTCTGACACCGTCCACCAATTTCTCAATACGGCCGAGACGATTACTATTCCGCTAGGCGAAACAATCTGCTTTCCAGTTCTTGGATTTGGAACCCAGAATCCCGTCTATCATCTTAGAAGATGGGTGAAAGGCGATTCAGATGAGGAGCTTCGGTCTGAGAATATTTTCCCAGGTAGTCGGGATACTGACAGTATTCTCGAGCAAATCCTGCTCACATTTAGGTTTCTCCCAGTCGGCGGCAAGGACACATCTTCTGATCTTCTGTATGACGTCAACATCTTTACTAATGACGGAGGCGACGTATCCAGCCTACTGGTGCATTTCGACGAAATCGATTTAGATGATTTGGCGGCTATTGGTTTGCCATTGCCATTTGGAGCAACGCTTAACATTTTTGCATCTTCGGTGAACGACGGACGTGAGAACGACATCGCAGTGGCGTTAGCTGGCGACCCATTTGACCCAGCGAGTTTGCGAATCCCTGTTGTTTCCGGACAACAGTCAGCAATGCTTCAACTGCAAACCGGACCGGATAGCTACACTACTCTGGCGGATGTGACGGTTAGTGCAACCGTTGTAGATGCGCCGATCTCCGCCGTTTCACGAGTATCGCATGGTTCTGCTGGAGCATTCGATGTGTCCCTGCCGCTGACGGGTGAACCCGAGGTGGAGTGCCGAGACGGCGCTGGCAACTATACGATCGTCGCGACTTTTCCTAACAGTCTGGTGAGTGGTACGGCCACTGTTACATCCGGCAGTGGCGAGATATCCGGGGATCCGGTGTTTTCTGGCAACACGATGACAATCAATCTGACTAGCGTCACAGACATTCAAGTGATTACGGTGATGTTGAGCGGCGTAACCGACACACTTTCTCAGGTCTATGCTGATACTCCTATCTCTATGGCGCTCTTGATTGGCGACGTGACCGGTGATAAGACGGTAAACAAGCCGGATTTCGATGCTGTCAAGGCCGGGCAGAACCACCCTGTTGATGAAACCAATTTCCGCGACGATGTCGATATCAACGGGCTAATCAACCGCGCCGATGGCCGCGCCGTCAAGTCCCGCAAAGGCCACTCCTTGCCCTAGTAAGCTGCAGTTGTACCGCGGTGAGCGTTACAGTTTCCGATGAAGGCCAATCGACTTAAACCCACAATGGCGACGGCGTTCGGAACGATATTACCAACGATCCTACTGGTGGGTTGCGCGACAACTCCCTATCCTGAAGAAGCCAAAATTAATCTAAAGGCTGCCATTATCGAGGCGGCGAAAGCCCTCAATGGCGCAGGGCGCTACGTCCAGGATAACCATCTGCACGTCTATGGTCTGCGCCCGGCCAAAGCGACGGTATGCTTTAACCTCGCGGTCGTGAAAGAGCAGGGCAACAAGGTCGAGGGAGAGGTATCTTCGCCCACCGGGCCGGCGGCAATTCGCGTCGTTTCGGGTTGGTCAGCTACTCGCCGCCTCGCGAAGGACAATCATATTGAGATTGTTTTTACTCGTGACGGTAAGCTGTAGCGGTAGGTCTTGGAAGAGCAGCTTTGTTGTATCTGCGCTCCCGCGATCACTCTTCCGCTTGGAATGGATTGACCACCCGGACCGAGCCGTAGGTGTGGCCATGAGCGAGATGCTCCGAATAAACCACGCTCGCTCCGAGCCGATGCGAGGCCGCGAGGATTGCTCCGTCCCAATATGACACTCCGTAGTCGCTCTTGAGTCGAATTGCTCCCAGGACGAGATCGCCGTCGAGCCCGATGACGGGAAGAGCCTGGGCCTCAGAGATCGGTTGAGCAGTCTTTTAGGCGGCGACCACATAGAATTCTCCGAGAACCTGTGCGGAGGTGCCAAAGTCGCATTTGGCCGCGGCCGCGGCGAGCGGCCTGCGCGAGACTTATTCGAATGATTCGAAGTTGCTGATCGCGGCTTTGCAGTACGGTCTTCGAGGAGTAAATCATCAAATGAAGTCCGCAGCGGCCGCACGGGTTGCGGTTACGCCCTCGGATGCGCGTCGGCGTAGGCTTTTTTCAGGCGCTCGGTTGTGACGTGGGTGTAGATCTGGGTGGTGGAGAGGCTGGCGTGGCCTAACAACGCCTGGACGCTGCGCAGGTCGGCACCGTTGTCGAGCAGATGGGTGGCGAAGGAATGCCGCAGCTTATGGGGGCTGATCGAAATAGGAATCGAGGTGTGATGCAGGTAGCGTTTGAGCACGAGCCAGATCGAGCGCGGAGAGATTCTGCGCCGGCCTTTGTTGATGAAAAGCGGGCCGCTGTGCACATTCGCCCCCGCCCGATAACGCGAGACCGCCTCGAGCGCGGGCGCGCCGACGGGACAGACCCGTTCCTTGCGTCCTTTCCCCAGAACGCGCACGGACTCGGTGTAGAGGTCGAGATCGTTGACGTTGAGCGCAGCCAACTCGGCCAGGCGCAGTCCGCTGCTGTAGAAAAGCTCCATGATGGCGGCGTCGCGCAACGCCATCCATTTCGGCGCGTTCTTCGGGTTCTCCGCTCGGAGCGGCGCGCTCAGCAACTCATTGATCTGCATCTGTGTGAGTACCAGCGGCAACTTCTTTTCCGTTTTCGGCAACTGCACTTCGCGCACCGGGTCTTTCGTCAGGCGATTCCGCGCCACGAGAAAGCGATAGAAGCTGCGGAGAGCGGAAAACTGGAGGCGAATGTAGGAGCGGGCCTGCTTGCGCTTCATCAATTCGAAGAGGTAATCGCGAAAATGCTGTGCGCGGCATTTCCGCCAGTCGGGCGTCTTCATTTCCTCGCGAAAATTGCGGAGCGCATCGCGATAGATGCGCAGGGTGCGCGGAGAAGCGTTGCGTTCGGTTTCGAGGAACTGGAGAAACTCTTCCGCGAGCACGTCTTTGCGCGGACGCGGCTGGGCCGAATCCGCTGCGTCCGCGCTATTGCGGTTTTTCGATTTGATAGCGGTTGTCACCTCTTCCCTGGATTTGGCTGGCGAAGATCGGTGCCGGGTTGGTTGAGATCAGCTCATAACCCTGGAGGACAAACTCGGGATAGACGCCGTTGCTTGCCGGTTCGTAAACCTTGTCGCCGCTGAAGTAGCCGTAGAGTTTGTATTCGTAGTTGTTGTCGTAGCCGAAGTTCACCTGCTCGCGATCCGGCGCGAGCTTCTGGTTTTCGTTGAGCATAACGAGCTGCGCACTGCTCCATGGCTGGCCCGGCCGCCGCACATAACCCCAGAAATGGTAATCGGGTTTGTAATAGCGCCGCCCGATAAAGTAATTGCCCGGCGGCTCGGCCTGGATGCGCGCGGCCATGGCAATGCGTGCCTGCTGAATGCCTTCGGGCATCGGAGTCGCGCAGCCGGCGAGGAAGCAGAGGGTCAGGAAAATCCAGAGCCTTCGGAGCGAGCAGAATTTCATCAGGCGGCGCGCAGTCGCTCATTTATCGCAGCTTTGAGGAGCGCTGCAATCTGGAGCCGGCCGGCCAATGCCTGCTTTTCCCTAACGGGAGGCGATAACTTCCAGTTGAGAGGTCCCTCGCCGTCCCGCGGCGGCTCGGGATGACAAGCTGCATTTCACTTTTGCATCGGGGCACGGCGCTGGGTAAGCTCGCGCACGCATTATGATCGAACCGCAAGTTTATGCGTCGGCCTTGCCCGAGCGGAACAAGACGCTCGACCTCGAGCATGGATTGAAGGCGGTGCCGGGGCTTCGCCACAAGGTCGATGGCGGCCACAACATTGTTTCTCTCGAGCGCGGCCACTCAACGAATACCTCGGGCGCAATTCGCAACTTTTTTGTCGTATCGGCCTCGAACTGCGCCTCGCTGACGCGACCCCGGAGATGCGCCCGGGCTCTAACACCGGCCCTCTGAGCGCCTGATCCGCGCCCACGCGCCGGCGCGCGCAAGCAGATGTTTTTCCGTTTTTTCACCGGCCTTGGCGCGGTTGTTCTCGCGTTTTTCATTTATCTCGGCGAGCTGGTTGTGCTCGGCGCCGAATCAGTCTGGTCGGCGGTGACCCATCGGATGCGGTGGCGTTTGTTCCTCCGGCAAATGGTGGACATCGGTTTGCTCTCGCAGGTCGTGGTTATCATCACCGGTGGATTTACCGGGGCGGTTTTCGCGGCGCAGACTTATTTTCAGTTCAACAAGCTCGGGATCGCCTCCGGCGTCGGTGCGGTCGTGTCCGCGGCGCTCTTTCGCGAACTGGGACCGGTGCTCACCGGACTGATGGTGACCGGACGGGTGGGAGCGGCGATGTCGGCGGAGATCGGGACGATGAAAGTCACCGAGCAGATTGACGCCTTGCGCGCGCTCGCCGTGCACCCCGTGGATTACCTTGTCGTCCCGCGGATGCTGGCGATGATGATCTCGATGCCGCTGCTGGTCGCGGAATGCATCTTTTTCGGTCTGGGCGCGGCTTATTTCGTCTCTGTGAACCTGCTCGATATCAGCGGTCCCTATTACCTCGCGAACATGGAACGCTGGACGCAGATGCGCGATATCGTCATGGGACTGACGAAGGGTTTTTGCTTTGCGCTCCTGATTGTTTTCATCAGTTGCCATAAGGGTCTGACGACGCGCGAAGGCGCGGTCGGGGTCGGGCGCGCCACGACCGAGGCGGTGGTGAACGCTTCGCTCGCGATTTTGATTTCGAATTTTTTTCTCACCATGTTCCTCAACATCATTTTCCCAGCGGGATGGCAGTGAACGAAAACAACGGTCAGGGTGGAAATGGCGCGCGGCCGATGATCGCGGTCCGGGGCTTAAAGAAGGAGATCGGCCCGCAGCAAATCCTGCGTGGAGTCGACATCGAAGTCGGCGCCGGCCAGACGCTCGTGATCATCGGGCGGAGCGGCGGAGGCAAGAGCGTGCTCTTGAAAAACCTCATCGGCCTGATGCAGCCTAACGAGGGGGACATCGAGATCGATGGCCAGAGCATCATCGGGTTAAGTGAACGCCGGCTGGCCGCGATCCGGCGCAAGGTCGGGATTCTTTTCCAGGGCGGCGCGCTCTTTGATTCGATGACGGTGGAAGAGAACATCGCCTTTCCGCTCCGCGAAGCCGGGCTGCGCGATCCCAATTTGATCCGGCAAAAAGTCGCGGAAATTCTCGAGGTGATCGAATTGGAAGGTCAGGAGAAAAAGCTCCCGGTGAACCTGAGCGGTGGAATGAAAAAGCGGGTCGGCCTGGCGCGCGCGATCATCAATCGCCCCTCCTGCATTCTCTATGATGAGCCGACGGCCGGGCTCGACCCGGTGGTGAGCGACAGCATTAATCGGCTGATTCGCCGGCTCCAGGAACGCTACCACGTTACGAGCGTGGTCGTGACTCATGACATGAAGAGCGCGTTCCACGTCGGCGATCATATTGCCTACCTGCACGAAGGGCGGATTTACTTTCACGGCACGCCCGAGCAACTTCAGGTCTCGGCCGACCCGATCATCCAGGATTTCCTGATCGGCCGGGCGCGTTCCCAGCCTAACGAATGAACGAACACGATCGCAGCCTCGAACTAAAGGTCGGGATTTTCGTCGCGATCGGGCTCGCAGTTCTCGCCGCGCTCGTGGTGCAGTTCGGGCGGATCGGGGAAGGCTTTCAGACCTACTACTCGCTCACGGTCCATTTCGAGGACGCGAGCGGGCTGCTCAAGAGCTCGGATGTGTTGTTAGGCGGGGCCAAGGTCGGACGGGTCGCGGGTCCGCCGCGACTGGTGAAACAGGGCCGGGGCGTGGAGGTGCCCTTGAAGATTTTTGATTATGTCAAAATCCCGGCCGGGAGCAGCTTCACCGTCGGTAGTTCAGGGTTGTTAGGTGACCGGTTCGTTGCGATTTTTCCGCCGCCGGGGAAGCCGTCGGCTTACGTCGCCAAAGGCGCTTATATCGAAGGCAAACGCGAGACGGGTATTTCCGATCTAACCAAGGAAGGGAGCGCCTTGCTCAAGGATCTGCGGGGGACAGTGGCGAAGATTGACACCGCGGTGAGTCGGTTGAATGACGGCGCGCTTTCAAAGGAAAACATGCAGCACCTGCACGAGACGTTCGATAACCTGAGCAAAACGACCGCGGCCCTTTCCGAGTCGTCGAAGAAGATGGACGGCGTGATTGAGAAAGCCGACGCGACTCTGGGCTCGGCGAAGGAAGCGGCCGACACGGTGGGAAAGGCGGCGGGTGATGCGCGCAATACGATCCAGTCGGCCGGGCGCTTGATGCGCCAAGCCACATCCGGCAACGGATTGCTGGCGATGTTGCTTACGAATGAGGAATTGGCTAACGATGTGCGTGCCTTCCTCTACAACCTGCGCCATCGCGGGATCCTCTTTTATCGCGATCGCGCGCCCAGTCCGCCGCCGCAAAGCACCCCGGCTCCGCGCCGCGGCAGTCGTTAGGCAAAGATGACTCCGCAACGCACGGTCAATCTCCTGCGGGTCTTGTTCGTCACCTTCTGTGCGGTCGTGGGCGCGTTCACCTCCCAGGAAACGCAACAGAATGCGATTCCCGGGCTTTTTGCCGGCCTGATTTTTGGGCTCGTGCTTGTCTTGATCGATCGGCTCCTGAAAGGATTTTCGCTCCGCGCTTTTTCCTCCGCCACCTTCGGACTTCTGCTTGGGCTCTTCTTTGCCAACCTGCTGTTGGCCTCGCAGGTGCTGCGTTATCAGCCGGAGGAGACGCAGTGGGTGGCGCGGCTCATCGTCTATTGCGCTTTTGGTTATCTGGGAATGATGCTCGCGATGCGCAGTAATCGGGACGAGTTCTCGCTCATCATTCCGTATGTGCGCTTCGCGCGTGAGACCACGCAACACGAACCGCTGATCATCGATAGCAATGTCATCATCGACGGACGGATCGCGGAGCTCTGCGCGACCGGTTTTCTCAGCCGCTCGCTTATTGTTCCGCGTTTTATCCTTGGTGAATTACAGCTCCTGGCCGATTCGCACGACTCGATCAAGCGCGAGCGCGGCCGGCGCGGTTTGGAAATGTTGAACGAGCTTCAAAAGTCATCGCAAATCGACCTGACGATCCACGACGCGCCGGCGGCCGATGGCGAGACAACGATCGACGCGCGCTTGATCCGAGTTGCGAAAGTGCTCCGCGCCCGGCTCCTGACTAACGACCAGGCCCTCTGCCAGGTGGCGCGTCTGCAACAGGTGCCGGTTTTGAACTTGAATGATCTCTCGAAGGCGCTCCGGCCGGTCGCGGTCGCCGGTGATGAGCTGGAACTCAGCCTCGTCAAGGAAGGTCGCGACCCGCACCAGGCGGTTGGCTATTTGCCGGACGGGACCATGATCGTGGTGAATCACGGCCGGCCCTACATCGGCCGGACGCTGCCGGTGATTGTTTCGGGGTCGATTCCGACCGCTGGTGGCCGGCTCGTTTTTGCCGAGCTGAAGGAAACCCCGCCCGCCCGCTCCGCGATTTAGCGCCCTGTAACATTGAAATCGCGCGCCGATTTTTCCGCTTCGCCGGTCAGACTCGACCGCTTAAAGCGGTCAAGTTCGACTAAGCGGGTGAAAATCGGACTCGGCGATGACGTTCCAGCACCTGGCGGAACGCCGCCGCAACGCGCTCGCCCTTTGAGTTTGTGGTTCCCGAGGTAGACGAGTCGGGCTGCCTGCTTTCCCTCTGCTGGTGTTGACCTTTCCGCGATTGATGTCCGCCATCAGGCCAGCCATTCGGTGTGCGAAACCGGGGTTCGATCCGGGATGGAATTGACACTCGTATCTGGCGTCGTGTGCAGCGGAGCAGCCTACAGCCCTACCGCGCGGCGGACGCGCGTCATCACCACATCGGCAATGGCATTGGCGCGCTCAGCGCCGCGGGCGAGGACTTCGTCGATGTAATCGGGTTGCGCGAGAATTTCCTCCCGCCGTCGTCGCATCGGCGCGAAAAATTCCCACAGCGTCGCGAACAATTGCTTCTTGAAATCGCCGTAGCCGGTCCCGCCTTTTTGAAAGGCTGCGCGCATGCCGGTGATTTCCTCCGGCGCGGCGACGAGAGAGAAAAGCTGGAAGATGGTTGAGTGATCCGGCTGCTTCGGCGCTTCGACCGCCGCAGAATCAGTCACGATGCTCATGACCCGTTTCCGCATCTCCTTTTCCTCGGCAAAGATGTCGATCGTGTTGCCGTAGCTCTTGCTCATCTTTTGCCCGTCGAGCCCGGGAACGGTTTGTGTCTTCTCCTGGATGCGCGCTTCCGGCAGCTTCAGGATCTCGCCGTAAGCCTCGTTCATTCGGGTCGCGATATCGCGCGTGATCTCGATGTGCTGTTTCTGATCTTTGCCGACCGGGACAACGTCGCTGTCGTAGATCAGAATGTCGGCCGCCATCAGGACGGGATAATTGAAAAGCCCGGCATTCGCCTCCAGTCCGCGCGCGACTTTATCTTTGTAGGAATGGGACAGCTCGAGCCGCGACTTGGGCGTGACGGTGGATAGAATCCAGGTCAGCTCCGTTACCTGAGGCACATCGCTCTGGAGAAAAAGACACGCCTTATCCGGATCGAGCCCGCAGGCGAGAAAATCGAGTGCGACGCGGCGGCTGTTTTCGCGGAGCGCCTGCGGATCGCGCACGCTGGTGAGCGCGTGGTAATCGGCAATGAAATAAAGCGCCTCGCCCTCATCCTGGAGCGCGATCGCGGACCGCATCATCCCAAAAAAATTCCCGATGTGCAGAATGCCGCTCGGTTGAATCCCGGAAAGAATGCGCATGCCGGCGCGAACGTTCGCGCGCGTGGGAAAAGGTTCAACCGCGAATCATTCGAGACCGCCCGCCCTCGGGCCATCGGGAACAGTTTGCGGAATCTTGCGTTCTCTATCAACGCGATTTGACCGGCTCGGCGAAGCCGGTGGTCTCGGCCATGACTTCGTCGGTCTGGGTCACTCGGACGACTTCTTCGATGGTGGTTTTGCCTTCAATCACACGACGCCAGCCATCCTGGCGCAGGGTATGCATGCCCTGGGCAATGGCGCACTGCTTGAGTTCGCCGCCGTCGGCTTTCTTCATGATCAGCTTTTTCAGCGGGTCGGTGACGAGGCAGATTTCGTAAATCGCGAGGCGGCCCTGGTAGCCGGTCTGGCGGCAATTTTCACAACCGGCGCCGCGCTTGAAAGTCACGCCTTTATCGAGGGGGAAACCGATTTCCTCGAGATACTCTCTCGGATACTCGACGGTCTCGACGCAATCAGGACAGATGGTGCGGACGAGGCGCTGGGCGAGGAAGGCTTTCACGACCGAGGCGAGGAGGAACGGCTCGACATCCATGTCGATGAGACGCGTGATCCCGCCGACGGCGTCGTTCGTGTGCAGCGTGCTAAAGACGAGGTGACCGGTCATGGCGGCGCGGATCGCGATGTCAGCGGTCTCGACGTCGCGAATTTCTCCCACCATCACCACGTTCGGATCCTGGCGCAGGATGTGGCGCAGGCCTTTGGCAAAGGTGAGATCGATCTCGGGTTTCACATCAATCTGCGAAACACCGGGCAGGCGATACTCGACCGGTTCCTCGATCGTGATGATGCGGCGCTGGACGGAGTTGATGCTGCTGAGGAAGCAATAAAGCGAAGTGGACTTACCCGAGCCGGTCGGCCCAGTGACGAGGATGATTCCGTTAGGCTGGTTCAGGAGGGACTTCATCATCCGGGTGTGTTCCGGGCTGAGGTCGAGCCGCTCGAATCCGAAGGCCTGCTGCTGGTCGCGGCTGAGAAGACGCAGGCTGATGGACTCGCCGTTCACGGTCGGGATGGTGGAAACGCGCACGTCGATTTTCTGATCGGCGCTTTCGAGATTGATGCGGCCGTCCTGCGGCAGCCGGCGCTCGGCGATATCCATATGCGCCATGACTTTGAGGCGCGAGATGATGGCCGACTGGAGGAGGCGCAACTGCGGCGGGACCGCGACCTCGTGCAGGATGCCGTCGATGCGGTAACGGATGCGCAGGTCGTTCTCGAGCGGCTCGACGTGAATGTCGGTCGCGCGCTCGTGGATCGCTTCGCGGATGATCTGGTTGACGAACTTGACGACTGACGCTTCCGGGTCATCGGCGTTCAGGTCGGTGCTCGTCTCGATATCCTGGAGCGCTTCGAACGAGCGATTGGTCTTGAGGATTTCATCGAAAGTCTCGGCGCCGACGCCATAGAGCGTCTTCATCGCGCGCAGGATTTGGGCGCGCGGGGCTAAAACCCATTCGGCCGGTTTGTCGAGAAGCTGAGAAGCGAGCTGGCGGGCGATCGAGTTAAAGAGATCATAAGTCGCGAGCACGACCGATTTCTCCTTGAGCTCGATCGGCAAAATGTGGTGCTGAAATACGAACCGGCTCGGGAGCACGCCCAAGGTTGCGCGCTCGATCCGTTTCGAATCCACCGTCACGACCGGGACATTGAAGAACTCGCCAATGGCGTGAAGGAATTTGGTTTCGTCGACCTTGCCGGAGTTGAGCACCTCCTCGGTCCAGGAATTGCCGTTGACGTTGGCGGTGAGGGCAGCGGCATCTTCCTGGCTCGGCACGCCGCTGGCGAGAAGGATGTCGGTAAGAGACTTACTAAGGGCGGGACTCATGATAACTCTAGGGTAAGTGCAGACCGCGGCGCACACCCAGTGTGAGGGTGCCGGTAACCCGCAGCGAAAAATTCTTTTGCATGTGCGCGATTGCTTCAGAGACACGCGGGGAGAAAACGCCGTCAATGGGACCGCAATAATAGCCGTG
Organism: Chthoniobacterales bacterium; assembly: GCA_036825615.1. Taxonomy (GTDB): domain Bacteria; phylum Verrucomicrobiota; class Verrucomicrobiia; order Chthoniobacterales; family UBA10450; genus JAICXG01. Next base: position 69,614 of record DAISXY010000010.1, on the reverse strand, counting down.
ACTTCGTAAGGCGACTTGGAGAGCGCCGACATAGGCCGGATCTCTGACAAGGACTTCCTCCGATTCAAAGTAATAGCTTAGACGCATTGCATGCCTCGGGGCGAAGTCGGTTGGATATAATCCTGGCATTTGGTGGAGCAGACCGAATTCATCGCGCGCAGCGAGCGGATCGCGGTGTGGATTGTAAAAAGAAAAGAGCGATTCGTCTGCGAGGCACTGGGTTCCGGGAACCAGACCAAGCAAGACAAAGAGAAAAAGCAGCGAGCGTCTCATAGGTGCGGCTGATTACTTTGTAGGTGGGAGGTCGGGCGGCGGTAATTGCTTCCCGTCAATCAGCGGCGGACAATCCGGGCAATCATCTTCCTCCAGCTCGGGACCAAAGTGGGTCTTGCCTTCGATCTTCTCCCGCAGCCGATACCTCTCCAATTTCGTCAGGCTTACTTCCGGCCGCATCAGCACGATCAGCTCAGTCCGATTTTTTACCGTCGTGGTGTCGGCGAAAAGACCGCCGATGAGCGGGAGCCGATCGAGAATGGGCAGGCCGGAGCGATTATGGCGTTTCTCATCCTGGATGAGCCCGCCGAGCACAATCGTTGATTGATTCGGCGCGGAAACCGTCGTGCGGATGTAGCGGGTCGAAATGTTCGGAATGTCGTTGTTATCAATCCGGGTCGTGCCGGCGACGCTGTCGACCTTCTGCAAAATGTCGAGCGAGACTTCATTCGCCGAATTAATCAGCGGTACGACCTCGAGTTGGAGCGCGACTTTCTTGAATTCGATATTGGATTGCTGAGAGAGACCGGTGCCGATAATGGAGGTGCCGGTGGCGGCGCTGAGCGTGCTCACCGGGACCGGGATTTCCGTGCCCGAAGCAATGATCGCTTTCTTGTTATTGCTCGTGAAAACAGTCGGCCGCGAGATGGTTTTGAACCGGCCGGTGGAATCGAGCGCCTTGACGATGGCCGCGAGGGTATTGCCGGCGGCGATGTAAGCGGTGGCCCCGGTGGGCAAGGTGCTGAAAGCGGGGAAGGTGATCAGGCTGGCCGGATCAATGATCGGGGTATTAACGAGGCCGCTGTTTAATCCACCGCCCACTCCGATTGGGGCGGCGTTGCCGCTGATGTTTTTCTTTTTGAACTGGAGAAAATAATCAACCCCGAACTCTTCGTTGTTGTTCAGCATCAGTTCGCCGATCACGGTGCTGAGCGAGACCTGCGGCGCCCTCACGTCCATTTCGTCGATGATCTTGCCGACCTTCACGACGTCTTCGCGATTGCCTAGCACGATGATGTTATTGGCCCGGGCATCGGCGATCAGCTTGGTGTTGCCGACAATCACGGCTTGCGGCGCGGTGTCGACCGGCTCGGTCGAGAGACCTTCGGTCACCTGCAACGTGCTCTCCCCGGTGTTGCTCGTGTTGGTCGAGGAAGTGTTTAAGAGGTTGCTCGGGGTCGGCTGCTGGCGCGGGTTGCGCTGGTTCGGCTGACCGGTTGTGCCTTGCTGATTCTCTTCGCCCGGCGCACTCAACGCCTGCACCAGGACGGGCAGAATGTCGTTCGCCGAAATGTATTTCAGCGGATAAACCTGCGGTTTGCCAAACTCGACGTTGGCATCGAATTCCGCGATCAACTTTTCGATGAAAGGCAGATTGATCGGCCGGGTAATGACGTGGATACGATTGGTGCGCACGTCAGCCTCGAGTTTAATCTTGCCGACGATGAGCGATTCCTCCGAGAGAACTGCGCCCTCCTCCTCTCCGCCTCCGCCCGGAGGCGCCGGCGGCACCACGCCCCGGACCCGGCGAATCCCGCCCGGGACCGTGCCCTGGTCACCCTTCTCGAAGAGATCCTTCAGCATGTCGACGACCTTCTGCGCGTCGGCCCGTTCCAGCTTGATGAACTTGCTCGTCACTTCCGCCGGTGCGACGTCGAGTTGCTCGACCATCTTCACCAGCTTGCGCAACACGTCTGCGCTCTGGGTGACAACGATGCTGGACGATTTTGGCAGGGCGAGAATCGGCGCCTGCCCGCCGATCCCGGCGAGATATTGCGAGAGCACCTGCTGCAATTCCTGCGGATCAGCGTACTCGAGCCGGAAAAGATAACTGATCACCTTCGCGCCCGGCGGAATGTCCGCCGGGTCCGACACGATCGGCACCGGCGCGGCGCGCGGGTTTTTGTTCACCCCGACGACCTCGATGATGTCACCCTCGGCCGGGACGAGCGAATAGCCGTTGAGCGCGAGATTCATCTCGATGATGCGGATGGCTTCTTCGCGCGGGACTGGCTTGGGGAGGAAAATGTTCACCTTGCCCTGGACGTTATTGTCGAGGATGAGCTTTTTGCCGGTGAGATTTTCGTAAAGGTGCAGCACGTCCATCACGTCGCTGTTCGGGTACTGCATGGTGACGAGATCGCGCGTGTTGGCCGGTCCGCCGGGCGGGACAAAGGGCGTCGGGTTCGGACGCTGAGCGAAGCCGGAGACTGCCGCGAGCAGGAGCGGCACGAAGCAAAGGTAGAGGCGGCGAAGCACGGGCTTATGTACTGATTTACGAGGGAAAGGTCAACAAGTTACGCGCAACGCGGATGGCGCTGAGAATGCCGGAGCAGCCCTCATGCCGCCGCGCCGGTGCACGAGGCGGTCGGGCTTTCATTCGAACCTCGACGGCGGCCGCGCCAGCGCCCATTCTGCGATGATGGGCCGGATTCTTTCTCTCATTTTCCTTTGTTCGTTAGGCTGCTTCGTTTCCTCGCTAACCCTCGCCGCCGGATCACCGGCGGATGCAATCCGAGAGGTGATTGACGCCCAGGCGATGGCTTGGAATCGCGGCGACATCGACGGTTTCATGCGAGGTTACGCGCGTTCCAAAACCACCACTTTTGTTTCCGGCGACGAAGTCACGCGCGGCTGGCAAACGGTGCGCGATCGTTATGCGAAAAAGTACGATAGCCGCGCGAAAATGGGCCGGCTGACCTTCTCCGGCCTGACAATCATGCCGTTGTGCGACGACGCCGCGCTCGTCCTGGGAAGCTGGAGTCTGGAGCGGAAGAATGACCGCCCGCACGGCAAGTTCACCCTCCTCTTCCGCAGGTTACCGGAAGGCTGGCGGATTGTGCTCGATCACACGTCGTGACCAATGACAAAGCATCAGTGACAATGCACGCGTCATCCTGAGCGAAGTCGAAGGATCCCGTGGAGCTGCCCCAGAGCCGCGAAGCGAGAAGGAGATGAAATGAAATGAACTGCACTGGTTAACCTGTCGGAAAAGCTTGCGACTGCGCTGCACGGCCACTGCACGGGATCCCTCGACTTCGCTCGGGATGACGGTTGCGCGCGACCATTCGGCTGGGTCATCAGGGACGGAATCATGTTTCGTCATCTCGGCTCGTGCCGGAGCTGGCTCAGCAGCTTGGCGTGAATATCATCGAACCCGCCATTGCTGAAGATCGCGACGACGTCGTTAGGCTGGAGCAGCGGCACGATGCGCTCGACGATTGCGTCCGCGCCAGGCTCATAGAACGCGACCCGGCGCGCTTCGTTCAGCGCTTTAACAATCGCCTCGGGATGCAGCCGTTCCTGCTCTGGGATTTGTTCGAGCGCGGCAACCTTGGAGATGAAAATCCCATCGGCGAACCCCAGCGCCTCGGGCAGCTGTTTTTGAAAAACCGCGCGCCGGGTGGTGTTGGAGCGCGGCTCGAAAATTGCCCAGAGCCGCTGCCCCGGATAACGGCGCCGTAGCGCGCCGAGCGTTTCCCGGATCGCGGTTGGATGATGGCCAAAGTCGTCGATCACCGTCACGCCACCTTCGACGCCGCGCACTTCCTGGCGTCGCGCAATGCCTTCGAACGTGGTCAGGGCGGTCTGGATGATTTCGGGTGTAAGGCCGTAAAAGCTCGCTGCGGCCGCCGCCATCGCGGCGTTGCGGACATTGAATTCCCCCATCAGTGGCGAATCATAAGTAACTTCGCCTAACGAAAAGCGCGCGCCGGTCGAGGAATGGTTCACATCACGAATCCGCTCCGCGCAGTTCTCCGAAAATCCCACCTCGACAATCGGGGCGAGCGAATCGCGCACGACTTCGACGCAGTTCGGGTCGTCGCCGTTGAGCAGGATCATGCCGTTTTGCGGCACGATGTTGACCAGGCGCCGGAAGCTCAGCTTGATCGCGGCGAGGTCGGGAAAAATATCGGCGTGATCGAACTCGAGATTATTGATCACGAGCAGTTCGGGGAGGTAATGGATGAACTTTGAGCGCTTGTCGAAAAAGGCGCTGTCGTATTCGTCGCCTTCGATCACGAAATACTTGGAATCGTTGAAGCGCGCGCCCTCGCCGAAATTGCGCGGCAAACCGCCGATGAGATAACCAGGGTTCAGCTCACCGACGGTCAGCATCCAGGTCAGCAGCGCGGTCGTGGTCGTCTTGCCGTGTGTGCCCGTCACAACCAGGTTATGGCGGCCGCGCAGGAAAAATTCCTTCAGCACGTCGGGGAGCGAAAGGTAAAAAAGCTTGCGATTGAGCACGGCTTCGACTTCCGGATTGCCGCGCTTCATGGCGTTGCCGATCACCACCACCGCCTCCGGGTCGTTAGGCAAATTCTCCGGGCGAAACGGCTCATGCAGCGCGATTCCTTTGCTCCGGAGAAAATCAGACATCGGGGGGTAAACCTTCTCGTCCGAACCGGTGACGACACAGCCGCGCTCGCGGAGCGCGGCCGCGACCGAACCCATCGCGGTGCCGCAGATTCCGAGGAAATGGAGATGGCGCGGCAGTTCTTTCACCGGCCATTTCTAAACTGGCGAGGGAGAGTTCGCCAGTGCCGCTGGTCGTTAGGCCAGGTAAGGGAAACGCCCGCCGTGGCGGAGCTGCTCAAGCAGGCCGGCGCGGCGGAGATTGGGGTCGTTAGGCCGGAGGACGTATTTTTCCATCAGAGAGTTCCGGGCGATGATCGTGCCATCGGCGCGCACCTGCTCGACCCGCCAATATTTGTCTGATGACTGATTGCGCCGCGGCGTTGCGGTTCGATAAACGACCGGCGCTCCGGGATGCAGCCTGTGCCGGCAAAGTCGTCGCAGGAATCGCGCAAGCGGGTCCAGGTCGTGCATGTCTCTTACAGGAGCAGAGCACGTGCCTGTAGCCGGGGGCGCTGACCCCGGCTGGGCGATGGTGTGACTACGCTCGGCCGGGGTCAGCGCCCCCGGCTACAGCTCGCTCTGGCGGTCGTAGGGAATGATGTTGTCCCATTCCTCAGCGGAAGAACGGGCGACAAACGCGACCACCGGCTCGGTTTCGCTCATGTTAAAGACCTCGTGCGGCACGCCCGGCTTGATGTAGATGAAATCGCCCGCCTCGTTCTCGATCACTTCGTTGAGCCCGGCGCCGAACTCGTGGCGCACTTTGCCTTCGAGAATGTAAAGGATGACCTCGAACCCGACGTGAATATGGGCGTAAGCGACACCGCCGGGCGGGATCGTCGCGATGTTGGCCGAGAGCCGGGTCGTGCCGACGTTCTTCGCCGACATGCCTTGCTTGTAATGAATGCCGTTCCAGTCGCGCCGGGCACCGCCGCCGCGGATCGTCAGGATTCCGCCGTGATCTTCGACCGCGCTGAGTTGAATGTTGTCGGGTTCGCTTTTCATAGGCATTCAGGCGAGCACTTCGGCCCGGCCTTCGAGAGTGCGTTGCAGCGCGGCCCGTTTTTCCTCGAGCAAATCTTCCGTTGCCGCCCGGACGGCTTCCAGCAGATCGCTCGCTTCACGTAATCGCGCTACCGAAACATAGTCGGCGCCAGCGGCGAGAAGGCTCTCCACTTCGGTCAACATTTCGGTCGTCGCGATGATTTTGGCCTTCGGATTAAGCCCGCGGAGCATGCGGACGAGCCGCTCGTTCGTTGTCCCTTTCAAGATCGAATCCGGCACGGTGCAAATGAGCACACGCGCGTGTTCCACGCCGGCGTGCAGGAGCGTCTCGCGCTGGCTGATGTCGCCGTAGATGACGCGCACTTTGCGCGCGAGCAAACCCTCGCGTGCGACTGGACTGAAATCGAGCACCGCGGTATCGCCGATCAAGTCCGGCGCGTGCCGTTGCATTTCCTCGAGCAAGGAGCTGGCGGTGCGGAAAAAGCCGAGAAAAAGAATGCGCGCCGCGCCATGCCCGCGGCCACCTTCGGCGTGAGAATCGTCCGCGCCGTGGTCGAGATCGCGCAAACCGCGGGCTTTCAGCCACGGGATCAGCCGGCGCGCGAGGGTGTCGGATTTTGCCATGCCGAAAGTCGAGACCGCGGCGAGAAGGACAAACGCCAGCGCGACCAAACCGGTCGTGGAAGGCCGCGCGAGATGCCCGGCCTGAGCGCCGAGCGCGAGAATCACGAGCGAGAATTCGCTCACCTGACCCAGGTTAATCGCCGGGATCAAACTGGTGCGCAGACCCTGACGCATCAGGTAAAGCGGCGTGAAGGTGGTAAAAGAACGGCTGACGAGAACAAACGCCGCGAAGAGCAGCGCCCAGCCGCAAAGCAGCGGCGTCGGCCTCGGGATTTGCATGCCCAAACCGACGAAGAAGAGGGTGAGGAAAAAGTCGCGCAGGCTGGTGATCTTGGCCGTGACGTCGAGCGCGTAGGGAAACGTGGAGAGGGCGACGCCGGCGACGAGCGCGCCCATTTCGCGCGAGAGATGAAGCCGTTCGCCCAATTCGCCGATGAGAAAACACCAGGCGAGCGCTCCCACCTGGACCAGTTCAGGCAAACGCGCCACCCGGCGGAAAATCGCCGGCAGCAGATAACGACTAACGAGTAGCGCGGCCGCAACCAGGAACGCGACCCGGACGAGGGAGAGAAGGAGCACGGCGGGCGCGAGATTTTCCAGGTTCGGTTGGACGGCGAGGAACAGGATCGCGGCCAGGTCTTGAAGGACGAGCACGCCGAGGGTGATTCGGCCGGTGAGGGTGTCGAGTTCCTGCTTCTCATAGAGCACCTTCACAATGATGACCGTGCTGCTGAGCGCGCCCGCGACGCCAAGATAGAGCGCGTCCCATCCGCCGCGGCCCAGCCCAAATCCACAGAGCCGGAAAAAGAAAATGCCGAGGAGAATGCCGCCTCCAATCTGCACCAGGGCGGTGAGCGTGATCGACCGGCCGGCGCTAACGATTTTCTTCAAGTCGATTTCGAGCCCGATCATGAAGAGAAGAAAAATGAGCCCGAACTCCGCGATCACCGAAATGCTCTCGGCCGAGCCGATCAGGCCGGTGGCGGCCGGACCGAGGACAAACCCGGCGACGAGATAGGCGAGGAGGATCGGCTGGCGAAATTGCTGCGCGATGAGTCCAAGGAGCCAGGCGGCGGCAATGCTGAAAGTGATGTCGCGAACTAATTCGTGCATGAGTGGAAAAGAATTGTTGCCGGGGGAAACGATTCTTGCCTAACGATCGCGGAGGGCCCGAATCGCGGCGGCGTAATCGGAACTCTTAAAGATCGAGGTCCCGGCGACAAGCACGTTTGCGCCATTTTCAACCGAAAGATGGGCGGTCTCAGGATTAATTCCGCCGTCGACTTCGATGTCGTAGTTCGCCCCTAACGAATCGCGCAGCTCACTTGCGCGCCGCACCTTCGTCATCATTTCGGGCCGAAAAGATTGTCCGCCGAAGCCGGGATGGACGGTCATGATGAGCAGCAGGTCAATCTCAGGCAAATGCGGTTCGACTGCGGCGAATGCGGTCGCCGGATTGAGCGTGAGCCCGGCCCGGCAGCCGAGCTCGCGAATCGCGCCCAAGGTTTGTGCGACCTCGTGTTCCGCTTCCGGTTCGACATGGACCGTGATCGAGTTTGCCCCCGCTTCGGCGAAGCGCGGGACGTAATGATCAGGTCGTTGAATCATGAGATGGACGTCGAGCGGCAGAGTCGTCAGGCCCCGGACGAGCTTCACGATTGCTGGACCGAAGGAGATGTTGTCGACAAACTGGCCATCCATGATGTCGAGGTGCAACCAGTCGGCGCCGGCCGCGATTACGCGCTCAAGGTCCGCGGCGAGACAACCGAAATCGGCCGCAAGAATGGAGGGAGCGACCAGGATTTTTTGCGTCGACATGCGTGTGCGACTCTGCCGCACGGAATTGCCGCCGGCAATCGCTTCAATTGTCATCCCGAGCGGAGCCGAAGGCGTAGTCGAGGGATCCCGTGGTGCGACTGCGCAGGGCAGAAATTCTCGAGCGGGTCAGGTTTGGCTGTGCCTTATCAGCCTCAGTCGGATGGCTGGCTTTCCGGTTATTTCCGCGGGATCCCTCGACTCCGCTGCGCTTCGCTCGGGATGACAGAGCGGTGCGCTTGGCACGCGGCTCACTTGCGGCGCAAAGCCCTTGACGGCTCGTCCGCGCGTTCGAAGATACACTCGTTTTTCGCCCGTCCGGACGCGCGGCACAGCTTTGGCTTCTGAGGGAGTCCGCCGGCGTTGACGCAAAAAGGCTTCTTCCATGTTAAACAGAGTTTTCGGTTGGTTCTCCAGCGATATCGGGATTGATCTCGGGACCGCGAACACCCTCGTGTATGTCAAAGACCAGGGGATCGTTCTGCGCGAACCCTCGGTCGTGGCGGTGCAATCGGGCACTTCAAAAGTGCTCGCGGTCGGCGACGAAGCGAAGCGCATGCTTGGGCGCACGCCGGCCAACATCGTCGCGGTCCGCCCCTTGAAAGATGGGGTCATTGCCGATTTCGAAGTGACCGAGGCGATGCTGCGGCATTTCATCACCAAAGTGCACAACAGCCGGGTGCGGGCGCGGCCCCGAGTCGTGATTGCCGTTCCTTCCGGCATCACCGAGGTGGAAAAGCGCGCCGTGCGGGAGTCGGCGACTCATGCCGGTGCGCGCGAGGTTTACCTGATCGAAGAACCGATGGCGGCGGCGATCGGCGTTGGCCTGCCAGTGCAGGATCCGGCCGGCAACATGATCATTGATATTGGCGGTGGCACGACGGAGGTCGCGCTGATTTCGCTTTCCGGCATTGTCTTCAGCCGCAGCGTGCGGGTGGCGGGCGACGAACTCGACGAAGCGATCGTGCAATACATGAAACGCGCCTATAACCTCATGATCGGCGAACGCACGGCGGAGGATATTAAAATCAAAATCGGTTCCGCTTATCCGAGCGAGAAGGAAACGAGCGTGGAAGTAAAAGGGCGCGACCTCGTGGCCGGCTTGCCGAAGACGCTCACCATCACCTCGCAGGAAGTGCGCGAAGCTTTGCTCGAGCCAATCTCGACGATCGTCGACTCGGTCCGGATCACGCTCGAGCGTTGCCCGCCGGAGTTGTCGGCCGATCTCGTCGACCGCGGGCTCGTGCTGGCGGGCGGCGGCGCGTTGCTGCGCGGCTTCGATCGTCTGTTGAGCGAAGAAACCGGCCTGCCGGTGCACGTCGCGGAAGATCCCCTGAGCGCGGTCGCTGAAGGTACTGGCAAATGTTTGAACGAATTGAAATTCCTCCGTCAGGTTGCCACCGCCGATCGCCAGTGGCGGCAGTAGCTGAGGTGCGCGTCGCGGCATATCCGGGGTGGAAGCCAGCCCTCACTGGCGCTATCGCGTCCGTCTCTCCCACAGGGAGAGAATGTGTTGCAGCGGACGCTGCCAGGTGGTCGGCTCTTTTCGTCTGCGACAGACCGATGCCGGTGCATTTGGCGGCTGCTTGCTTACCTGGCGGCGGCACGTCGCCTCTCTCCCTGTGGGAGAGACGGGCGGCGAAGCCGCCAGTGAGGGCAAAAGAGCGCAGCGGCGACGCCGCCGCTCGGGCCAGCCTGAGTTCGCGCACGTCCACCGCTCGATTGCTCGTTAGGCGCAAGTTTTCTCGGCCCCAGCAAGCTGTGGATCCGCAGTCCAAATGAGCCGGGGCAGCATTGTCGCGATTGTGATTTTCGCCGCGGCGCTGCTCGCCCTCTTCAGCCTCGGGCCACAGGCGACGCGCCAGATTCAGGCGACGTTTTACCAGGCAGTGGCGCCTTTTCTCAAAACCGGTTCGGGTTTGGAGAAGCAGATCACTTCGGTGCGCGCCGGTCTAAAATCACTCGAGGAACTGGAACACGAAAACACGGCTTTGCGTGTCGAGAACCGTTCGCTCAAGGCGACCAACGAAGCGCTGCGCGATGTCGAGCATGAGGTCAATCGGCTCCGCCACGCGCTCAATTATCGGCAGCGCTCGGTCTTTAGACTCGTTCCGGCCGAGATTGTGTCGCGCGATTCCTCGACCTGGTGGCGCACGGTCACAATCAATCGCGGCTCCGAGGACGGGGTGGAACCCGAAATGCCGGTTTTGACCGACGAAGGTCTGGTCGGCCGGACCACGACCGTGGCCGACAACATTTCCGTCGTCCTCCTGGTGTCGGATGAAAACTGCAAGGTCGCGGTCTCGGTCGAAGGCACGCGCGAGCAGGGGATCGTCACGGGAGAGCGGGTTGAGGGCAGCGTCACGCCGATGCTGGAGCTGAATTATCTTTCGAAGCAGGCCGACTTGAAGCCGGGGCAGAAAGTCTACACGTCGGGCGTGGGCGGTGTTTTCCCCTCGGCGCTTTTTGTGGGAACGGTGAAGAGCTTCCAGGTGCGCGCGCTCGACAGCCAGGCCAAGCTCGCGCCGGCGGTGGATTTGGCGAAACTGGAGGATGTGTTTGTCGTGATCGGAAGAAAATGATGGGAATGCCGAATGCCGAATTCCGGATGCCGAATGGGCGCGGCGAAAATCTTCGTCATCCCGAGCGAAGCGCAGCGCAGTCGAGGGATCCCGTGGAGCAACCGGGAAGCACGGTTGCGATTTCGTTAGGCCTTGTTGCTCGGCGCCCCGGTGATTCCACGGGATCCCTCGACTGCGCCTTCGGCTGCGCTCGGGATGACGGAAGATTTCTCGCCCATTCGGGATTCGTCATTCGGCATTCCTTCGTCATTCGGCATTCGTGCTTCGTCATTTCCACCCCATGATTTTCTTCTTCCTCCTCGTGATCCTGGTTTTCCTCGCGCAAATCGCCGAGATCTTCATCCCGCCGCTTGACTGGATGTTCAACGCTCACATCTACATCGTGCCGGTGATCGTCTTCTACGGCGCGATGGCACTGCCTTTCCCGCTCATGCTCGCGCTCGCCTTTGTCGCCGGGTTCTTCTGGGACGCGATGATGGTGCAGGTGCTGGACGGCCATGTTGAAATCTCCTTCGGGTGGTCGATACTGCTCTACGCGGTGCTCGCCGCGATCATGCACGGTCTCAAGCCCTTGTTTAACCGGGGTCGTTGGGAAGTGCATTGCGTCCTGAGCGGCATTTGCACTTCGGTGATCCTCCTCACCCAATACCTCATGATTTCTTTCCGGCGCGGCTCGGTCATTTTTAATCCTGAAGTCTGGTGGCAGATCGGCGGGCCCGGTCTGCTCGCGATGCTGATGGCGCCGCTCGTTTTTTGGTCGCTTGACTGGCTTTCGCGCCTAACGAACAATCCCTATCAACCTCGCGAGGAGAGTCTGGAATATGCGCCGCGTTAAACCCATTCTGCGCATCCAGTTTCTCGGCCTCTGCATGTTGCTTGGCCTCGGCGCCCTTGTCCTCCGCCTCTGGTGGGTGCAGGTAGCGCGCGGCTACGAATGGACCGCCCGGGTCCAGAGCAGTTCCGAAGCAACCGTCCGGATTCCTTCGATTCGAGGCGAGATTCGCGATCGCAACGGGGTCGCGCTGGTGCAGAACCGCGCCAGTTACGAGGTCGATTTTTATCTGCCCGAAATGGTCAAAGGCTATCGCCAGCGTTACGGACGGCCGCCCGAAACCCAGTATCGCGCCACGATCAGCGGGATGCAGAAAGACCTGAAAGAGCCCGACATCGTCAAGATCGTCAATAACGGGATCGTGCCGCGGCTCGAGGACCTCGACCTGGCGCGCGATTACAACGCCAACCAGCTCCAGCGCCATTACCGGAATAACACCGAGGTGCCCTATTCCTACATCAAGGACATCGATTTCGGCACGATGGCGAAATTCTCCGAGCACGACGTTGGGCTACCGGGTGTGGACATCGCGATCAAGCCGGTGCGCAATTACGTCTACGGCGCGCTGGCTTCGCACTTGTTAGGCTACGTCGGCGCGCCCGACGACACGAACAAGGAGGAAGCGCGCAAATACACCTTTTACCAAGGGGACGTGGAGGGGAAATCGAACGTCGAGAAAACGATGGACGAATACCTGCGGGGCCAGCCCGGGGTGCGGGTGCTGCGCCGCAATGCCAAGGGCGTGATCGATGGCGTCGTCAGGGAGGAAGCGCCAAAACAGGGGGCGAATGTTTATCTGACCATCGACGCGCGCATCCAGGCGATCGCCGATGAAGCCTTGCGCGCGGTTGGCCGGGGCGCGGCGGTGGTGGTCGACCCGAACAACGGCAACGTGCTCGCGATGGTTTCGGTGCCCTCCTTTGACCCGAACACATTCATCCCGAGCATCAAGGCGCGGGATTGGAACGCGCTCCGCAACGACCCCGCGCATCCGCTCATCAATCGCGCCGTTAGCGCCTTTCCTCCCGGTTCAACCTTCAAGATCGTGACCGCCCTGGCCGGGATTCGAAAAGGACTGGCGAATCAGAAATTCACCTGCACCGGCGGGGTCTGGTATGGCGACCACTATTTCCAATGTTGGATTAACGAAAAGGGCGGATCGCACGGAACGTTAGGCGTGAGCGACGCGATCAAGGTTTCCTGTAACGCGTTCTTTTATCAATACGGCAACGCTGCCGGGATCGATGCGATCGACGAAACCGGCGACGAGCTCGGGCTCGGCAAGCCGACCGGCGTCGAGATTACCGGCGAATCGCCCGGGGTCCTGCCCGGGCCGGACTGGATGCGGATAAATCACCCTAACGAGAAGTGGTCCTCGGCCTATACCGCCAATGTTTCAATCGGCCAGGGCTACGATCTGGTCACTCCGTTGCAACTGGCGATGGCCTATTCGACGGTCGCGAACGGCGGCGTTTCTTATTACCCGCGCCTGGTTGATCGCGTCCTGAACCAGGATGGCACGCCGGCGCTCGATCCCGAGGGCCAGATTGCCGTTCCGCAAAAACCAAAGCTGCACGCCGACTTTCGCCAGGATTTTACTCCCGACCAGATCGAGATCGTCAGGCGCGGCTTTTGGAAAGTGGTGAACGAAGACGGCGGCACCGGGCACGCCGCGCAGCTCAAAGATGTCCAGGTCGCGGGCAAAACCGGCACCGCGCAGGCGATGCTGAACGGCAAAAAGGACACCATATCGTGGTTCTGTTGTTTCGCGCCCTACGATCATCCGCGCTACACGATCGCGGTCATGGTGCAGGGCGGGGAGCATGGCGGCTCGGTTGCGGCCCCGATCGCCACCCGCATTTTGCAGCGCGTGCTCGCAATGGATCAGGGGAAATTTGAACCGCAGCTCGCCTGGCTGCCGCCCGCGCACAAGGACCGGCCTTTCGACATGATCGCCGCCGTCAAATATAAGGATGACGCGCTTGCCACTCCCGGTTCCGACGAAGAAGGCGCGCCCGGCAATAACGGTCAAGGTACCGAAGCCGCGGTCATGGCCAGTCCCGGCGGGGCGCCTGATGTCGAGCCCGAAGCCGACGCGCGCGGCCGGGTCCAAAATGCGCCCCGCATTCGCCGGGCCGTGCCCGTAGCCGCACCCCAGCCAACCGCGCCACCTCGGCGTCGAAACTTTTTTGAGCGGATGTTTAACGTGCATCCGAAACCCGCCGCTCCCACGCCGGCTCCAGTCCGCCGTGCCCGACCGATGCCTTAACTAACCCATGAAGCTCAAGACCGGTTCTGCCGCGATGACTTCACCAATTTCACCACCCTATGATCGAAAAAGTGAGACGGATGCTTGGCCTGCGTCGCAAGACCGGGAACAGGATTATCATCAGCGTCGAGAAACTCGAGCGCCGCGTCGCGTTGCTCGAGGATGGCCAGCTCGAAGAGTATAACGTCGAGCGCGAACAATCCCGCAACATCGCCGGCAGCGTTTACAAAGGCCGGGTCAAAAATATCGAGCCCGGGCTCAAGGCGATGTTTGTCGACATCGGCCTGGAGAAAAATGCGTTTCTGCATTTCTGGGACGCGATTCCCGCCGCGCTCGACAGCGGGGTCGAGGAAATCGAGCGCGGCGGCCGGAAGCAGCCGAAGAAGCGAATTACCGCCAAGGACATCCCGAGTATCTATCCGGTCGGTTCCGAGGTCATCGTGCAGGTGACGAAAGGGCCGATCGGGAGCAAGGGCCCGCGGGTTTCGACCAATCTCAGTTTCGCCGGGCGTTATCTCGTCCTCATGCCCTTCAGCGACCGCAGCGGCATCTCGCGCAAGATCGAGGACCCGAAGGAACGCGCCCGCTTGCGCAAGATTTTGCGCCAGCTCGATATCCCCGACAGTCTCGCCGTCATCATTCGCACCGTCGGCGAAGGCCAGCGCGCGCGTTATTTCGTTCGCGACCTGCATTTCCTTCTCGAGCAATGGGCGCGCATCGAGGAAAAAATCCGCACTCTGCCCGCGCCGGCGCAGGTCTTTGCCGAGCCCGACGTGATCGAGCGGACGGTGCGCGATTTCCTCACCGAAGAAATCGACGAGGTGGTGTGCGACGATCGCGCCGCAGTCGAGCGCATGATCGAGCTGGTCGGCCAAATTTCCCGGCGCTCGAAAAAGCGAATCAAATTTTACGATGGCGCCGCGCCGATCTTCGAAACCTTCGGCGTGCAAAAACAGATCGACGACGCTTTTCATCGCCAGGTCTGGTTGAAGTGCGGCGGCTACATCGTGATTGATGAAACCGAAGCGCTCGTCGCAGTCGACGTGAATACCGGCCGGAACAAGGGCGGGCGCGATGTCGAGAAAACCATTCTCCAGACCAACCTCGAAGCGGCGGACGAAATCGCGCGCCAGCTCCGCCTCCGCAACATCGGCGGGCTCATCATCGGCGATTTCATCGACATGAAGAACCGCAAGGACCAGCAACAGGTTTATCAGCGGATGCGGGAACGGCTCAAACGCGACAAGGCGAAGACGCACGTCCTGCCGATCTCGTCGTTAGGCTTGATGGAGATGACGCGGCAGCGGGCGCAGGAAAGCCTGAGCGATGCGCTCTATCAGAACTGTCCCTACTGCGAAGGTCGCGGGGTGGTGAAGACCGCCATGAGCACAAGCGTGGAAGTGCATCGCGCGCTCAACACGATCATGCGCAAATACCAGGACAGCGTGCACGAGTTCCGCGTGATTCTGAATCCGGACGTGCTCAAACGGCTGCGGGAAGAAGACGAAGAGTTGCTCATCGAACTCGAGCGTCGTTATGCCGGCCGGCTCATGTTTCGTGCCGACCCGACTTTTCACCACGAGAAGTTCGTCGTCACCGACGCCCAGACCGGCGCCGAGCTGGCATAACATTTCCGAAATCGTCATCCCGAGCGCAGTCGAGGGATTCGGTGAACTAACGCTGAAGCCAAACCGCCGCGAGAGGTCGGCGGATTTTGTGCACGGCCAACCTGATCTTTCGCTGCGTTTCGTTTTTAACGGCGCGCCCAAGGGGACTCCGGCGCGGAAAGGAAACAATCAACCAAAGGAGAAATGGAATGAAGAAACTTGTCGTCGCGATGTTTGCTCTCACGGCTTTTGCCAGCGCGGGCTACGGCGGACCGCCCGCGCCGCCCTATCCGGCGCAGACCTACCAGCCCAGCCAGGATCTGTTCCGCGATCGAGAATGGAATTTCGATCTCTTTGGCACTTATGCCTTTACCAGCCGGCCGTACCAGAGCGACCGCTACCTGCGGGTGGATCACGCCTGGGGCGGGGGCCTCAGCGCGAACTACATTTTTGGACGATACTTCGGGATCGGAGTTGAAGGCTACGGCCTCGCCGCCCGCGATGCCGTCGGGCAGGCCTCGGCTAATCTCATCCTGCGCTATCCGATTCCCAACACACGCTTCGCGCCTTACGTCTTTGCCGGCGGCGGCGTGATCTTCAACGGCTCGGATTTTGTCGATCGTCCATTCCATCGTTTCGACCGCCGAAACGACACCGAGGGCATGGGCCAGTTCGGCGGCGGGCTTGAGGTGCGCCTGACGCCGAACTTCGGAATCATCAACGACTTTAGCTGGAATGTGCTTGGCGGACCGCGCGATGATTTCGGAATGATTCGGTCGGGAATTCGCTTCGCGTTTTAACTGGTCGTCAGGCTGAGGATTTCAACTCGTCGGCTCCGGCTTTCAGCCGAAGAACGAGCTGATCCCCTTGAGCGGCTTTCGTTGAATGTCGGGCACCTGGGCGTTCTGCGCCGGGTGTCCGACGACGAGAAGGAGAAATGGCTTTTCGTAGCTTGGACGCTTGAGGAGCTGGTTCAGAAAACCCATCGGGCTCGGCGTATGAGTGAGCGAGACGAGGCCGGCCTGGTGAATCGCCGCCACGAGCAAACCGGTCGCGATTCCAACCGATTCGATCGCGTAATAATGTTTCAGCTTTCGCCCATCCGGGAGAATGCGATAGGGCTGGGCGAAAATCGCAATCAGCCAGGGCGCGATTTCGAGGAATGGCTTGTTCGCGTCCGTGCCGAGGGCGGCGAGCGCCTCCAGCCACTCGTTAGGCGCACGATGCTCGTAGAACTCCCGCTCCTCGGCTTCGGCCGCGACGCGGATCTCGCGCTTGAGCGCCGGGTCGCTCACGACCGCAAAATGCCATGGCTGCAAGTTCGCACCGCTCGGTGCACTTCCTGCCGCGCGGAGACAGCTTTCGATCAACTGTCGCGCAACCGGACGAGCGGAGAAGTCGCGCACGGTGCGACGCAGCGCCATTTCTTCTGCGAAACGCCGAGTGCGCGCGAGCAACTCTTCGTCGCTTAAGGATTCGTGGCGCGGCAACGGGATGAATTTCGGTTTGCTCACGGCGGCAATCGTAGGCTGCGCCCGGGACAATTGCGATTCCGCTCCGAGCCGCGAAATTACAGGCAATGAGTTTTGTCCAGGTACTCGATCAACTCCCGACCGGCGGATCTCCGTTGTTGCGCCGATTCGCCCGGCTGATTGAGCCTAACGACGCGGCGGAGTTCGAGCGCATGGCGCAGGAGGCGCGTGCACTGACGCGGCAGAATTTTGGACGCACGATGCGGATGTTCGCCCCGCTCTACCTGAGCAACGAGTGCATCAACAACTGCCGCTACTGCGGTTTCTCGCGCGACAACCCGATCCTGCGCGTGACGCTGACGGTCGAACAGGTGCTGACGGAAGGGCAATACCTCGCGGACGAAGGTTTTCGTCAGGTCCTGCTCGTTGCGGGCGAGCATCCAAAATTCGTGAACGAGAATTATCTTCTCGAATGCGTGCGCGTCCTGCGGCCGCTTTTCTCATCCGTGTCGCTCGAGCTGGGGCCGATGGAAACCGCGGAGTACGAGCCGCTCGTCGCGGCGGGCGCGGAAGGCCTCGTCGTTTACCAGGAGACTTACAACCGCGAGATCTATGCCGAGATGCACACCTCGGGGCCAAAGCGCAATTTCAACTGGCGGCTCGAATGCCCGGAGCGCGCCTACGCCGCCGGTTTTCGCCGGATCGGGATCGGCGCCCTCTTCGGGCTGGCGCCGTGGCGGCGGGAAGCGCTGGCGCTCGCGGCCCATCTCGAATATCTGCTCAAACACTGCTGGCAATCACAGTTCACCGTCAGCCTGCCGCGGCTCCGGCCGGCGGCGGGCGAATTCATTCCGCCACATTCGTTAGGCGACCGTGCGCTGGCCCAACTGATCTGCGCCTTTCGCATTTGTTTTCCACAGGTCGGGATCGTCCTGAGCACGCGCGAACCGGCGCCGTTGCGCGATGCGCTGGCGTCGTTAGGCGTGACCATGATGAGCTCCGGCAGTCACACCGAGCCCGGCGGATACACCGGGCAGGGCCGCCATGCTGTCCACCAGACGGTGCGAGGGCGCATTCTGCCACCCGACGCGGGCATTGATGCGCTCGCCACCGGTCAGTTCGAAATCAGCGACGAGCGTTCCCCGGCCGAGGTGGCGGAGGTCCTGCGCCGCCGCGGCTTTGACCCGGTCTGGAAAGATTGGGACCAGGCGTTGCTCGCGAAATGAAGATTTTCGTTAATGGCGAGCGCGCCGAGTGCGAGCCGGGGCTGACGGTGGAAGAGCTGGTGCGCCGTTATCGCTTGTCGGCCGAGACAACGCTGGTCGAGCACAACGGCCTGGCGCTGCCGCGGCGCGAATGGCCGCAGCGCTCGTTAGGCGAAAACGACCGGCTTGAATTTCTGCGCGTTGCGGCTGGCGGTTGATCATCTCTTCTCGATTCTCCTGCGCGGCCGCGGGTGACGAGAGATCTGGCATTTGCCAGCGGGCGGCGCGAGGGCGCGCCGGCTCCAAGGCATCGTTAGGCCAAGACATAGCGGCCGCTCTTTTTCGTCCCGATTCGCCGGACGAGTCCGGCTTTCATCAGTGGCCGGAGCAGATCGAGCGCGCCTTGCTTTGAAACTCCGACGCCATCCCAGATTTCGCGAGGTGTCATTGCCTTATGTTCGCGCAGGAGATGGAGCAACTGCTCCTGTTTTGGACGCAACACCAGTTTTGCTTTCCCGGCAGTCGCAGAAAGTTTCTGGATCCTGGTCCAGACGCGTTCCAGCGTTTCCCGGAGACCGCCGGCGCAGTACTCGAGCCAGGTCGTGAGATCGCCGCCCTCCTGCCGCACCTTTTCCAGTGCGGAATAGTAACGCGGCCGGTCCTCCCAATAGAACTCATCGATCGAGAAGATGTGGTGGCTGTCGAATCCACGCCGATACAATTCCCACAGGCTGAGCATGCGCCCGGTCCGGCCGTTCCCATCCGCGAAAGGATGAATGGTTTCAAATTGATGATGGATAATCGCCGAGCTGAGGATGGGTGAAAGCTCCGGCGCCTGCTTGTTCCACCACGCCAGCAGATCTGACATCAACGGCTGGACTGTATCCGGCGCAGGCGCGACGTAGCCGCCTACTCGGACCCGGATGGTGCGGTACTTTCCTGCTTCGCCCTGGTCCATAACCTGCCCAGCCATGATGCGGTGCAGCTTCAGCACTTCACGGTGGCTGATGAGGGCGAGCCGAGCATTCTTTTCCACGAAGCGCAGGCCGGCAAAGTAGTTCGCGACTTCCCGGCGCGGACGCGAGCCGGTGGCCGGCAGTTCGCGTCCTTCCTCAATCGCGCGCACCTGCTCGAGCGTGAGAGGATTGCCCTCGATTGCGGTCGAGGAATGGGCATTGCGGATCCGCGTATCTTTTTGCAAGGCCGGGATCCAAGGCACCTGCACCGCGGCGGAAAGGATGCGTTCGCGCAGGGCGGCGACCTGCTCTACTTCTCTGAGCAGACGCGGGCTGATAAGGTAGCGAGGTTCAAAACTCATCCGCAATAAGTCAGGCGTAAGTCAAGTTATCAGTCAAGCGCTGGAACGCGAGAAAGTCCAATGAAAGTCAAGTTATTAGTCAAGTGCGTGCCGATTCCGAAAACGGCCAAGCTCCGCGATTGCCACTGCCCGCCCCCAATGCCAGACTGTCGCCCTTCCATTCTCAGCCTATGAAAAAAATCGGAATTCTCTTCGGTCAGGAAAACAGTTTTCCCCCTGCCTTTTGCGCGCGCGTAAACGAGAAAACGGGCGGCCGCGACATCATGGCGGAGCCGGTCCGGATCGAGAAAGTGATCCAGGGTGAGCCGACCGGCTACGACGTCGTGATTGACCGCATCTCGCAGGATGTGCCCTTCTATCGCGCCTGGCTGAAAAACGAAGCCCTCACCGGCTGCGCGGTGGTGAACAATCCGTTTTGGTGGAGCGCGGACGAGAAGTTCTTCAACAACGCGCTCGCCACCAAGATCGGCGTGGCAGTTCCAAAAACTGTCCTGCTGCCCTCCCATCACCTGCCGCCCGACACCTCCGACCAGTCGTTCCGCAACCTCGCTTATCCGCTCGATTGGGAGAAAATTTTCGCCTATGTCGGCTGGCCGGCTTTCTTCAAACCGTTCGCCGGCGGGGGCTGGAAAAACGTCTACCGGCTGCACAACCCGGAGGAATTTTTCCGCGCCTACGGCGAAACCGGGCAACTGGTCATGATGCTCCAGGAGGAAGTGAAATTTGAAATGTACTTCCGCTGTTATTGCATCGACCAGCGCAAGGTGAAGATCATGAATTACGAGCCGCGGCATCCTTATCACCTCCGTTACGTGACGGATTGGAAAGCGCCGAAACAGATCCTCGAGGCGGTCGAATGGGGCGTGCTCCAGTTAAACCAATATCTCGGCTACGATCTCAACACGGTCGAGTTTGCGATTCGCGATGGTGTGCCGGTGGCGATCGATTTCTGCAACCCGGCGCCCGACGCCGAGGTGACGAGCGTCGGCGAGGAAAATTTCCAGTGGGTGGTGGAAGCGGTTTCCGAGATGGCGATCCGTAAAGCGCGCGAGCATGTCCCCGGCCGCGACAATCTCAGCTGGGGCAAATATGTGCAGGCCGCCGCCACCCGGCGTCCGCTTGATGAGATGGGCAAAGCTTCGATGAGCGCTCCGCCTGTCTATTCTCCCGAAGGTGGGGAGCGACCCGATCGGCCCGGCTCCGAAGCGCGCGTCATCCACGAACTCTGAGCTGGCGGTGGCGGTCGACAAAATTTTTCGACCGGGCGCGGCTCTTCGGTCTAAGTTGGAATCCGCATGAGCATCGAGGTGAAAATCCCGACCGTCGGCGAATCGATCGAGAGCGGCGTCGTTTCGGTCTGGCACAAAAAGTCAGGCGAATATGTCAACGCGGGCGAGCCGCTTTTCACCCTCGAGACGGACAAGGTTTCGACAGAAATCACGGCGGAAAAGCCGGGCGTGCTCGAGACCAAAGTGGATGAAGGGCAGGAAGTGAAGATCGGCGAAGTCGTCGCGCTGATCGACGACAGCGCCCCGGCTCCGGCGAAAGGGAAAAAAACCGCCGCGCCTGAACCACAGGCGGCAGCGAAAAGATCGGCGGAGAAAGCGTCGCCTAACGCCGAGGTGCTTTCGCCCGCGGTCAGGCGTTTGACCGCGGAAGAAAAAGTCGACCCGGCGAAAATTGCAGGCACGGGAAAGGGTGGCCGGCTGACCAAGGGCGATGTCCTTGCGCATCTCCAGCAGGAAGGTGAACCGCCGGCTGACGACGAGCAGGAGAAACCGCGTCAGCGGCGTGAAGCACCGAGCGAAGCGCCAGCCACGGAGGATGGCCGGTTCACCCGCAAAAAGATGTCGCCGCTCCGGCGCAAGATCGCGGCGCAGTTGGTGATGTCACAGCAAACGACCGCGACCCTCACCACCTTCAACGAGTGCGACATGAGCGAGGTGATGACCCTGCGCAAGAAGGTGCAGGAAAAGTTCCAGGCCGATCACGGGATCAAGCTCGGGTTCATGTCCTTCTTCATCAAGGCGACGGTCGAAGCGCTCAAGGCTATTCCGGCGCTCAACGGCCGGATCGAGGCCGACGATTTCATTACGAACAACTACTACGAGATCGGGGTTGCCGTCGGCACCGAGCGCGGACTGGTCGTGCCGGTGGTGCGCGATGCGGACAGGAAAAGTTTCGCCGAGATCGAGCGCGACATCGCCGACTTCGCGACCCGGGCGCGCGAGGGCAAAATCAAGATCGAAGATCTCCAGGGCGGCACCTTCACGATCTCGAATGGCGGCGTCTACGGCTCACTCATGGGCACGCCGATTTTGAACCCGCCCCAGAGCGGCATCCTTGGAATGCACGCGATCAAGGAACGGCCGGTGGCGGTGAACGGCCAGGTCGTCGTTAGGCCGATGATGTACCTCGCCCTCAGTTACGACCACCGCGCGGTCGATGGAAAGGAAGCCGTCACCTTTCTCGTGAAAGTGAAGGAGTCGATCGAGAACCCGACCGCGCTTTTGCTCGATCTTTAGCAGTTCTGGACTGCGATGAGCGCAAGACTGATCGCAGCAATTTTGCTTCTCGTATTTGCACTCGGCGGCGGGAAGGCTGCTGGCGAGGAGCAGAAGCACGCCGGTCACGCGCTCGGCAAAGTCAGCTTTCCCGTTTCCTGCTCGTCGGAAGCGCAGGAGGAATTCAATCGCGCGGTCGCGCTCCTCCACCACATGACATACCGGCAGGCGCGGGAAGCTTTCGAGCAGGTGGCCAAAATCGATCCGCAATGCGCGATGGCGCATTGGGGCGTGGCGATGACCTTGTTCCAGCCGCTGTGGCCGACCCGCCCGAGCCCGAACGACCTCGAGCGCGGCTGGGCCGAAGTCGAGCGGGCGAAAAAGCTCAACCCGCCGACGGAGCGCGAGCGTCTCTTCATCGCCGCGGCCGAAGCGTTCTTCCTCGAGCCGCAAGGGAAGGATTACTGGCTGCGCATCCGGCGCTGGGAACAGGCGATGGAAAAAGTGTATCGCGCCTTCCCCAACGACCATGAAGCAATGGCCTTTTACGCTCTCGCCCATCTCGCGGTTGCGCCCTCCAATTCCATCTCGCACGCCAACTCCGATCGGGCGGCGGAGATTCTGCTCCGCATCTACAAGGAGAACCCCGAGCATCCTGGCGCGATGCATTACCTCGTGCACGCGAACGACGTGCCCGGCCGCGAGCGCGAGTCGCTCGAGATCACGCGCAAGTACGAACAGGTCGCGCCCGACAACCCGCACGCGCTCCACATGCCGACCCATATCTACACGCGCCTGGGCGACTGGGACGGAGTCGTTAGGGGAAATCTCCGCGCCGCGGAGGCCGCGTTAAAGTATCCGGCGGGCGAGCAGGGCGAATTCGTCTGGGACGAATTCCCGCACGCGATCGAGTATCTGATTTACGGCTATCTCCAGCAGGGGGCGGACGAGGAAGCGGCCGCGCAGCTAAAACGCCTGCGGGAAAAGCCGCATCTCGAGCCCAGCTTCAAGACCGCGTTTCATCTCGCCTCGACTCAATCGCGTTACGCGCTGGAACGGCGCGATTGGAAAGCGGCGACCGCGATCACTCCGCGCGAGCCGGCGAACCTCGATTGGGATCGCTTCGCCTGGCCGGAAGCGATCACGCGCTTTGCCCGCGGCCTCGGCGCGGTGCACACCGGAAAGACCGAGGAAGCGAAAGCTGAAGTCGCGCGTCTGCAGGCGCTCGAAGGGAAGATGAGCGCAGCGGGCGAAGAGTTGTTCATGCGCAACATTCGCGTTTTGCGGCTCGAGCTGAGCGGCTGGATCGCGCACGCAGACGGCGACAACGAGGGTGGCGTAGCGAAATTGCGCGAAGCCGTGGAGCTCGAGGGCTCGACCCCGAAGCACGCCGTCACGCCCGGCCCGACCTTGCCCGCAGCCGAGCAACTTGGCGATCTCCTCCTCGAATTGAATCAGCCCGCCGAAGCGCTTGCCGCCTATAGACGTTCCCTGGCTTTGTATCCACGGCGCTTCAACAGCTTGCTCGGCGCTGCTCGCGCTGCCCGTGCCGCGAAGGACAAAGCGGCGGCACTTGGATTCTATAAAGAGCTGCTCGAAGTCGGCGCGCGCGGCGAGCGGAAGAGGCAACTGGAGGAAGCCCGAAGCTTCATCGCTGGAGCTTCCTGAGGCACAGCGACCCCTCGCTGTCATCCCGAGCCGGCGAAGCGCGGCGAGGGACCTCGCCATTGCAATCCGCGCCTCCGCGTAAAAGAACGCGCAAGTTGTCATTGAGAGGTCCCTCGCCGTCCTTCGGCGGCTCGGGATGACAACGTTGGCTCGCGCGTTTATGTAACGCCCCTCTGTTTCTTCGCACTACCATGGACAAATTCGACGTCATCATTATCGGCTCGGGTCCGGGCGGCTACGTGGCCGCGATTCGCGCCGCCCAGCTTGGACTCAAGACTGCAATTATCGAGAAGGATCCCGACCTCGGCGGCACCTGTTTGAACGTTGGTTGCATCCCGAGCAAGGCGCTCCTGACCTCGAGCGATCATTTCACCTTTGCAAAAAAGGAAGCCGCCAAACACGGCATCATCCTCGATAACGTCGGGCTCGACCTGAAGACGATGCTCGCGCGCAAGGACAAGGTCGTGAAAACCCTTACCGGCGGCGTGCGTGCGCTGATGAAAGGGAACAAGGTCACGGTCTTCACCGGGCTTGGGACCATTGCCGAGCCGGGCAAAGTGCGGATCCAGCCTAACGACGGCGAGCCGAACGAGATCGCGGCTGATCATATCGTGATCGCAACCGGCAGCGTTCCGATCAATCTCCCGAACATGGCCTTCGACGGGACGACAGTTGTCAGCAGCACCGAGGCGCTCTGTTTCGAGAAGGCGCCGGAGAAATTGCTCGTCATCGGCGCGGGCGCGATCGGCCTCGAGCTCGGCTCGGTCTGGAATCGGCTCGGCTCGGAGGTCACGGTGCTGGAGTTTCTCCCACGCATCGCGGTTGGATTCGATCTTGAAATCTCGAACCTGCTCCAGCGCGCCCTCACCGCGCAGGGAATGAAATTTCATCTCGAGACCAGGGTAAGCTCCGTCAAGGTGACCAAGAAAGGCGCCCTCGCGCTCGCCACGAAAGGTGGCGAAGAGCTGCGCTTCGAGGCTGACAAAGTGCTGGTCTCGGTCGGCCGGCGCGCTTTCGCCGAAGGTGTCGGGGCGGACAAGCTGGGTGTGGCGATGGACGAGCGCGGCCGGATCAAAGTGGACGAAAAATTCCAGACGAACGTCAAAGGGATTTATGCGATCGGGGATGTGATCGCCGGGCCGATGCTCGCGCACAAAGCCGAAGAGGAGGGAATCGCCTGCGTTGAATTAATCGCGGGCAAGGCCGGGCACGTGAACTACGAAGTCATTCCCGGAATCATCTACACCAACCCGGAGCTCGCCGGTGTTGGTCTGACCGAGGACCAGGCGAAAGAGCAGGGGCGCGAAGTTCGCATCGGCAAGTTCCCTTTCCGGGCCAATGGCCGCGCCCTTGCGAATGAAGATGTGGAAGGCTGGGTCAAGGTCGTGGCCGACGCTGGAACCGATCGCATCCTCGGCGCCTCGATTTTGAATCACGCCGCCTCCGAGCTGATCGCCGAGATCGTGGCGGTGATGGAATTCGGCGGGAGCAGCGAAGATCTCGGCCGCACGGTGCATGCCCACCCGACCTTGAGCGAAGCCGTCAAGGAAGCGGCCCTCGCGGTCGAGAGACGCGCCATCCACATCGGAAATCGTTAGGGTTCTCGAACTCCGTCATCCTGAGCGAAGCGCAGCCCCGAAAGCTTTCGGGGAAGGATCCCGCGGGGTTTCCTTGCAGCTTGCGAGGCTCAATATACCGGCGCGGAGAATTTCACACCCGGCACGAACCACTCGCAGCAACGCCCCCGACAGTTCCACGGGATCCTTCGACTCCGCTGCGCTCCGCTCAGGATGACGGACTGTCGTGGGTTGATAGGCCGAGCTTTTCCCGCGGCTCGCGCGCGAATTTGAATCCGCCTGACGACGCTGCGTCGGAGAAGTATTTCGTCAGCCCGAGAAACTGGAATCGTGTCCCGAGAAATTCCGGGTGAATCAGGGTCTGCAAAGCCTGAGCTTTTTCCCCAACCGTCGCCAGCTCGGGCCGGGCGGCGAGCAGGCCGGTGAAGAAATGATGCTGGTCGGTAAATCCCGCGATCGTCAGGCCGCAGTCCGCCCCGCGTTCTCCCAGGCTGGTCCATTCGACGTGTGTCGTCAGGTCGCTTTCGCCCAGTTCTTCAAATGGCGAGCTGAGGACGCGATGGCTGGCGTAGGATTGGAGCGTGCCGGTCCGCCGGTTCGGCGCATAAAATTCCCTTCGGACCAGCCCGTAATCTGCGATCAAAATCATTCCGCGCTTTAGTTTTTGGGCGAGCGCCTCGATCCAGTTGAGCGCGGCCAGGTTCACCTCGGTCTCGTATCCCTCGCCCGGTGGTGATGGAGTTTTCTCGAGCTGCGATTGCAGAGCGCGATCGGTGATCGGTCGTGCGACGAAAGTAAAACCGCAGGAAGTCCGCTCGACGCGTCGCTCCCACCAGCGCAAATCGGCCCCGTCGCGCACGGAGACGAGCAGGTGCACCGGCATCGCGTCGACCAGCTCATTGGAAAAGTGGAGACCGCAAAACGGCGGCAGCGCATCGAGCGAGTCGACCCATTCCATGCGCGGAGCAAACTGCCGCAGCACGCCCTCCTGCCGCCGGCGCAGCTGAGGGAAGGGCTCCACAATCCAGTAACCGAGAGCGGAAAAGAAATCGGGGTAACAAGCGCGCAGGGTTTCGAGCACGTCCCCCGCAAACTCGCCGTGATGCGCCCCCTGTTCGACAATTACAAAGTCGTCCGGTCGGCGCAGTTTTTCCCAGACCTCGGCGAACTGCGCCGCCATGAACCTGCCGAAAAGCGGTCCCACGCTCACGCTCGTGAAGTAATCGCCGCCGCGTCCGATCGCGCATCGGTCCGTGCTGTAATAACCGTGCTCGGGGTGATAGAGCGCCTCTTCCATGAAACGGGCAAAGCTGATCGGACCCTCGCACCGGATCAGGTCGCGGATGTGATAGACGAGAGCGTTGTTGGACATCGCGAATTATTTGAAGCGCTCAACCGTTGAATCGTCCAAAGACTGTGCGCCGCGCCACGCTTCAACGGTTGAGCGCTTCAACCCTTCAACGCTCTTGGCATTCCGCCAAGTTTGCCAGTAGGTTGCGCGCGATTTCGATTCTCCGGGCCGCGCCCGCATCGCCGCATGCCAGTTGATTACTACAAGCCGACGACGTTCTCGCCCTACGAACGGCCCTGGTATGCACGGCCCTGGTTTTATCTTCCGCTCACCCTCGTGCTCGTCGTCTTCGTTGCCGGGCTGATCGCGTTCGTTCCGATCGCCGCGAGCTTGAAAGAACAGGCCGCGACTTACGATCTCTCGAAGCTCAAGCAGATGGAATCGGCGAGCGTGATCCTTGATCGCAACAACAAGATCTTTGGCCAGATTTATGTCGAGAATCGCGAGACCGTCCCCTACGACCAGCTTCCACCCGACCTCGTTAACGCGATCATCGCGACTGAGGACAACAAGTTTTACCAGCACCACGGCTACGATTTGTCAGGCATTCTGCGGGCGGCGATCAAAAACGCGCTCGCCGGTCATGTCCGCCAGGGCGGGAGCACGGTCACCCAGCAGTTGGCGCGCAACAGTTTCGAGCTCAAAGGCAAAACCTTTCGGCGCAAACTGCTCGAGATGTTCCTCGCCCGCCGGATCGAGGATCACTTTACGAAGCAGCAGATCATGGGGCTGTATCTCAACCGGATTTATTTCGGCGGCGGACTTTACGGGGCGGAGGCGGCGGCGCGCGGCTATTTCGACAAACCGGCGCGCGAGATGACGCTGGCGGAGTGCGCGACGCTCGCCGGCTTGATCAAGAGCCCGAACAACCTCTCGCCCTGGACAAATGCCCAGGCCTCGCGTGAAGCGCGCAATTTCGTTTTGACTCGGATGCTCGAGCTCGGTCTTATCACCGACTCGCAATTCCGCCTAGCGGAGGCCTCAGCGCTGAGGGTCGGCAACCGCCAGAATGCCCGCGGGCAGAACTACGCCATCGATTACATCCGCCAGCAGGTCATCGCGGCGGTCGGCTGGAACCGGGCGATGAGCGACGGGTTTCGCATTCACACCACGATTGACGCTCATCTCCAGGAGGTGGCGGAAAAATCGCTCCGCGGCCAGCTCGACGCCGCGGAACAAACTCCCGGCTACAATCATCAGACCTACGACCAGTATGTCGCGCTGCTGAAGCGCTCCAGTTCGCCTAACGAAAAACCACCGGCTCCTGAGTACCTGCAGGGCGCGCTCATCGCGCTCGACAACAAGACCGGCGGGATCGTCGCCCTCGTCGGTGGGCGGGATTTCGAGCATAACGAATACAATCGCGCCCTCCAGGCGCGTCGCCCGCCCGGCACCGCCATGCTGCCGTTTGTTTACGCGGCTGCGTTTGAGAAAGGGCTTTTCCCCGGGTCCCTGGTGGAAGATTCCGCGCTTGATAACCGCACGGTGATGATCGGCGGCACGACCGGGATTCTCGGCGAATGGGGCGCGGAGACGGCGAACAATCGTTACGAAGGTCAGATCACGGCGCGCGAGGCTCTGGCCAAATCGAAAAACGGATCGGCGGTCCGCATTGGAACGACCGCTGGTCTCGACACAGTGACCAAGGTCGCGAACCAGGCGGGGATCGAAAGCAAACTGCGCCCGTATCCGGCGACCTTTCTCGGGAGCAGCGAGATCACGCTCGCCGAACTCGCGCTTGCCTACACAATTTTCCCTAACGAGGGTTGGCATCCCGAGCCGCCGCACATCCTCGATCGCATCGAAGACAAAGAGGGCAACATCGTTTGGGAACGTGAGCGCGGCCGGCGGCGCACCGCTGTGATTTCGTCCGAGGTCGCTTATGAGGTGACCTCCTGCCTGAGCGATGCGCTGACGAAGGGTACCGGTCATCTCGCCTACGAACGTTATGGGCTGAAAAAATTTCCGGCCGCCGGCAAGACCGGCACCGCCTACGATTTCACCGACGCGCTTTTCGTCGGATACGATTCGCAAATCACCTGCGCGGTCTGGGCCGGGCTGGATAAACCGCAAAGAATTTATCGCGGCGCCTTCGGGAGCGTGCTGGCGGAGCCGGTGTGGGTTGATCTGATGAATGCGTCGGTCGCCAAGTACCCGCCGCAGGCCTTCGCGATGCCGCCGGGCTTACGCAAGGTGGAGATCTGTGCCAAGTCCGGCCTGCTTGCGACCGACAAATGCTACGACGAGCAACGGAATTCAAACGGGCAAGTGATCAAGCGGCGGACCACCTACATGGAACTCGCGACCGACGAACAGATGCCGCGCGACCCATGCGATCTCCACAGCAATTCCGTCCGGACGCAGTTGGTGAAGAAATTTGAAGAAGGCCAATGGCCCCGCGCCGCGCTCGCGATTGATACCGACAAGGTCGCGCCCGTGCCGATGCAGGGTGCAACGCTGATCGCGCCTGATGACCCCTACGATGCGGTCGGTTCGACCTACAAACCCAAGACGGTCGCGAAACAGGAGAATCCGGCCGCACAGAATCCGACCGCGCAGTTCGATCCCGGCAAACCGATTCGCCGCGCCCTCCCGGTGATTTCCACGCCGGAGGGCCAGGTGGAAGTGCGGCGGGCGGAGCCGGTCCGCCCGATCGACGAAGCCCGGCCGGAGCCGCTCCTGCAAAATCAACCCCCGGCGCCGCTTGATTTTGGTGACGACCACTGAGCGCCCTCTCGCGCGCAAGTTTCGCCTCACCGTCCTGAACCCGGTCGGGCGCGATCCGGCGCAGGATTTCTCGTCCGGCCAGCAAAACTCTGTCGACGCGAAGAAGCACGCGCCCGTGAACTTCCACGCCTACGCCGCCTGCACCGGGGGAGTTTTCCATCGCGACACGAAAAGCGCGATCGCGGAAGGCCTCCCGGTCTTGCTTCTGTTGCGGGGCGATTTCCGGGAGAGCGAGCGTGCGCTCGTCGAGTTGCAACGCCGCGGTCTGACGGTGGTCGTGAGCCTGAAGGAAACCGGGCTCCATCAAATCGCGAAGCAATTAAGCAATCCAAAACGCGCCGCGCGCTTCCGCGCGATCGTGCAGGCGGCCGACGGTTGTCTTGCCGCCACCTCGGAGGCGCTCGCCTTTTATCCCAACGGCGAATTCATCCCGACGCCTTACCCCTTGCACGATCCGGCCTGGGATTTCGGCCGGTCGTTAGGCGAACGACGCGGCATTTTTGTCGGGACACGGGAATGGGATGTTCCTTCGCGTCATCATCTCACGGCTGTGATTCTCGCGCTTCAGCTGGGCGAGCCGGTCACCATTTTTGACCAGGACAAGGGTCGAACGAAAAAGATTTTTTCCGCACTCGGCCTACCGGTCGAGGCGCTGCGTGTGCTCAGGAAGCGCTTGCCTTATCGCGACTATCTCGCCGAAGTCTCGCGACACCGGATCGTTGTCCAGGCCGATCGCAGCGCCGTTCCCGGCCAGGTCGCGGGCGACGCCTTGCTTTGCCGAATGCCATGTGTCGGCGGCGACGGCGCGATCGACCGGATCGCGTTTCCGGCAACCTGCGGGTTCGGCCGTTCGTTAGGCGAATTGTCGGAAATCGCGCGCCGCCTCCTGCATGATAACAGCTTCTACGCCGCGAACGTTGCGGAGTCGCAGAAACAGGCGCGCGCAAAGCTGGCTTTCGAGGTCGTTGCCCAGCAGCTCGCCCAGTTTTTTGCTCGGGTTGCGCTTCAGCCGGAACGGGCGAGCGCCTCGAAATAGATTTCTTCAAGCGCGCGGACCTGCGCCCGTTGTTCGAATTTTTCCGCGACGCTGCGCGCGCCTTCCTCGGCCAGCCGGGCGAGTGCGTCGAGGTTTTTGGTCCACTGAAGAAGCGCCTTTCCCAGCGCGTCGTCGTCGCGCTCATTCACCAGCACGCCATTGGTCCCGTTCCTAATCGCCTCCGGGATGCCGCTGTGGTTGGTGGCGAACACCGGCAGACCACTCGCCATCGCTTCCAGCATCGAGTTCGGAATGCCCTCCTGATTTCCGTCCGGCCCCAGTTCGCTCGGGTGGAGAAAAATGTGCGCGCGATAGAATTCTTCCCGCAGCGCCGGTTGCGAAAGGAAGCCGGCAAAGCGCACCTGCCCGGCGATCCCGAGTTCGCGCGCCAGCGCTTCGAGCTGCGCCCGCATCGGGCCCTCGCCTGCGATCGTAAACGTCGCCGCAGGGTTTTGGCGTTGAAACGTGGCGAAGGCGCGCAGGCTTGTCGCGAGACCTTTCTTTTCGATCAAGCGGCCGGCCTGGAGAAATTTCCAGCGGCCATCGCTCGGCCACACGCGCCGCCGAAACGGAATTTCATGCAGTGGGATGCCGGTGCGATGCAATCGCAGCTTTTCGTTAGGGCAACCGAGCTCGCGCAACCCGCGGGCGAGCGATTCCGAGCGGACGAGAACGAGCCGGGCCGCGGCCAGCATCTCGCGTGTGGCCGCGCGGTAATGCGGCTTGTCCAGCTCCACCAGCACATCGGCGCCGTGAAAAGAGACGACGGTCGGGTGCCGCCAATGCAGAATCAGAGGCAGGAGATGGACCGCAATATGACCGAAATAAACGTGCAGGATTTGCGCGTCGTTCGCCGTCAGAACCTGGCGGAGCCGATTCACCTCATGGTGCGAAATCTGCCAGGGCGCGTCGCGGACGGTGCGAAACCAAAAGCGCCGCGCAAAATGCATCCACGGTTTTCCGACGATGTAAACCGGCGCAAACGGAAACTCCTTCGTATGCTCGCGCTTTTGCGTGATCACGATTGGGCGAAAACGTTTCAACGCTGTGATCTGCCGGTAGATGTGGAGCATCTCCGGCTTGAGAAAAGTCGCGCAATAGGAGGCGACTACCGGCAATGAGGACGCGGACACGCCTAACGATTCAACGCGAGGCCGCTACAGAATCCAAATCAAAAAACGAAGGACCAAAGCACGATCCCTTTCGGCTTGCCGGGATTCTTCGGATCGTGCGTGGCGCGGTCTTGCCCGCTGCCGAAACGCGCCGGCGCCGCCGGGTTGATCATTTGCAGCGGCTGGCGTGTCTTGAGTGCGACCTGCACCGCACCTTCCGTTGGAACGAGCGGCGCCGCCTGGGGCGATCGCGGCTTGGGCAGTTCCCGTTGGATTTGGCCGGTCGCGTTGGTCGTCGTTCCGATTCCGGTCGTCGTCGTGAGTTGTCCCTGTGTGCTCGTGGTTGGCGATTGCGCAAAGGCCGCGCTCGTCAGGCCCATCAACAGCAGCGTGAGAAATCTT
This sequence comes from Chthoniobacterales bacterium, assembly GCA_036825615.1. GTDB lineage: Bacteria > Verrucomicrobiota > Verrucomicrobiia > Chthoniobacterales > UBA10450 > JAICXG01. The sequence continues at coordinate 37,876 of DAISXY010000010.1, read as the reverse complement.
GTTTTCATATTCTTCCTCCCGGCGGATCGCGGCCCGGGGCTTGCCCGCGCTCTGACCTCACCCCATAACTATAGTTCGATGGATTATCTTGAAAAGGCCGCACATATCTTGGATGCGGAAATTTTCGAGCTCCGCCGTTTGCGCGAGCGGCTGGGGCAAAATTTCGTCCGCGCCGTCGAATTAATCAGAGAGACGGTCGAGGCGCGGGGCAAGGTGATCGTGCTCGGCGTCGGGAAATCGGGACACATCGGGGAGAAAATTGCCGCCACCCTCACCAGCACCGGTTCCCCCGCGGTCGTGCTCAATTCGCTCAACGCCCTCCATGGCGATCTTGGGATGGTGGCCGACGGCGATGTGGTCCTGGCGCTCAGTTACAGCGGCGAGACGGAAGAGATGATTCGAATCCTGCCCGCGATCAAACGTTTCCAGGTGAACGTGATCGCGATGTGCGGCGATCCAAAATCCACCCTCGCGCAGAACTGCGAGGTTTTTCTCGACGTCAACGTTGAGCAGGAAGCCTGTCCGCTGAATCTCGCCCCGACCTCGAGCACAACGGTGATGCTGGTGTTGGGGGACGCGCTCGCGATGGTCCTGCTCGAGGCGCGCAGATTTCAGAAGGAGGATTTCGCCAAATTTCATCCCGGCGGAATGGTTGGCCGCAGCCTGCTCCTGCGGGTCCATCAAATCATGCGTCCGCGTTCCGCGCTCGCGCTCGTGCGGCCGTCGGCCACGGTGCGCGCGGTGCTCGAGGCGATGACCGCGGTGCGCGCCGGGGCCGCGGTCGTGGCGGGCGAGGACGAACAGTTGCTGGGGATTTTCACCCATGGCGATTTCGTCAGGCAGTTTCAGACCGACTCGCGCGTCGGCGAACGCCTCGTGGCCGATCTCATGACCCTCAACCCGGTGGTGGTGCATCAGGACAAGCTCGCGGTTGAGGTGTTGAACCTGCTCGAGCGCCATCGCATCGACGATTTGGTGGTGGTGGACGATCGCGGCGTGCCGGTCGGGATCGTGGACTCGCAGGATCTGACGAAGCTGAAGTTGCTCTAGAGCTGCCCTCACTGCCGCGCTTCGCGCGCGCGTCTCTCCCACGGGGAGAGAGTTGGACGAATGCGATGCTGGTGCTTCCCGGTATTCTTTAATCCTACCTTCCTGCACAATGTAAAAGATGAAACTGGAGGGCGGAAGCGCGGTCCTCCCCGGCGGGGCATGCTTCTGCATCGCCACAATCAACTCCAGTAGGTGGAACTGCGTTTCGCACTTCAATCTTGAATGGGCAGTCTTGCTTTGCCCGCGCAGGCGTTGTAAGAATTCGGCCCTCCCGATTCACGATTCACGATTAACGGGATTTCAACCGCATGCCTGCTGCCAACGACCTCCGCAAAGGAATGGCGATAAAGTACAACGGCAACACTGCCATTGTCCTCGACGTCCATCATCGTACACCTGGAAACCTGCGCGCTTTTGTCCAGGCAATCATCCGCTACATCAACACCGGCAAGAGTGCCGATGTGCGCTTCGGCTCGACCGACAAGGTCGAGCTGGTTGATATCACGCGGCAGACGCTCGAGTTCAGTTACAAGGATAATACCGGTTACAATTTCATCGATCCGCAGACCTACGAGACGATCACCCTCGACGAGAGCCTGCTCGCCGACGCCAAGGATTACCTCGTGGAAAATCTCCCGGTCGAGGTCCTCTTCACTGACGGCCGCCCGGTGCAGGTCGAGCTGCCCTCCTCGGTGCAATTGAAGGTGGTCGAGTCGCCCGAAGGCCTGCGTGGCGATACGGCAAGCAACGTGACCAAACCGGCGCTGCTTGAGACCGGCAAAACGGTGAACGTTCCGCTCTTCATCAGCGAAGGGGAGATCATCAAGATCGACACCCGCACCGGCACCTACATGGGTCGCGCCTGACCCATGCCGGCGCGGCGCGCTCGTCCTCAATCTCGCCGGCCGCGGCGGGTGAGGCGCCGCGTCGCCGTCGCGCGTCCGCTTCTTCCCCATCGGCGCAGGGTTTCCCCGCCCGCCCTGACTGTCCCCACGAAATGGGTGAAATTCGTCGTCGGCATTTTCCTCCTTCCGATTTGCGGCATTCTCAGCCAGACCTTCTTCACCTCCTTCGCCCAGGCCACGGTCGCGGAACGTCTCTGGGCGGGTGAAGAGTTTTGGTTCTTCTCGTTAGGCGCGGTCCTCTGGCTGATTGCGTTTTTCGGTTTGCCCCGGCCGCTCGTGCTCTACGTCTTCGGCCACGAACTGACCCACGCGCTCTGGGTCTGGATGTTGGGCGGGCGGGTGAGCCGGTTCAAGGTGAGTCGTCAGGGCGGACACATCCTGACCGATAAAAACAACTTCCTGATCGCGCTCGCGCCCTATTTTTTTCCCCTCTACAGCATCCTCGTGCTCGCGCTTTACGGCGCGCTCAGTTTGTTCCTCGATCTCCAGCCCTACGGCCGCCTGCTCTACGCGCTTCTCGGGGTGACCTGGGCGTTTCATTTCACCTTCACCTGCTGGATGATCCCAAAGAATCAGACCGACCTGAGCGAGAACGGCACCTTCTTCTCGCTCGTCGTGATTTATCTCATCAATCTGGCCCTGCTCAGTCTGATGCTAATCATCGTTTCGCCCCACATTACGTTCGCAAGCCTCGGCCGCGACCTGCTCGACAACGCGGAACATTTCTCCCACGCCCTCGTCGAGGTCGTTCGTCGTGCCCGGGGCGGATTTTGACCGGAATCATTTTCCAGCGTGACGCGGACAAAAAGATATTGCCCTTTGCCATGCCTCGCAGGTAGCCTCTGCGCATGAAAGCGAGCCCCGGGACTTTGCAAGCTGGTGGTGCAGCTTTCCGCACCACTCACTGGAGCGTGATTGCCGATTGCGGACTCGCCGATGACGAAGGCGCTGACGCACTTGCGCAGCTCTGCTCCGATTATTGGCCACCCCTCTACAGCTTCGCCCGCCGGCGTGGTCGCTCACCCGCCGATGCCCAGGACCTGGTGCAGGGTTTTTTTGCCTCCTTTTTGCAGAAGAAGGGCTACCTCCAGGCCGACCGAAGAAAGGGGAAGTTCCGCACGTTCCTCCTCTCCTCCTTCAAGCATTATATGGCCAACATCTGGGACCACGAACATGCCCTCAAGCGCGGCGGCAATCTTCAGTTCGTTGTTTTGGAAGAGGAGATGGAAGCTGCGGAAAACCTCTATCAACGCGAAGCCGGCCTGATCCTCGATGAAGAACAGAATTACGAACATTGCTGGGCCGCCACCCTCATTACTACTGCCTTGACTCGGCTGGGACGCGAGTTTCGAGAGGAGCCGAAAATCCGCCTTTTCACTGAGCTCCGGCCATTTCTCTGCGGCGGCGCAAATTTGCCGAACCAGCAAGAGATCGCCGAACGCCTCGGGATGCCTGTCAATACCTTGCGCAGTCATTTATCGCGCCTCCGGGCCCGCTATGGCGAAGTTCTGCGCGAAGAAGTCGCTCGCACCATCGGAAAAGCCGATGACGTTGATGAGGAACTGCGTCATTTTCGTAAACTGCTGATCAAATGCTAGGACCGGCAGGAGGTTGACTCCCATGCCGCTGTCGCAAAAAGAAACCGAGTGTTGCGCGCAATGCGGCGCCGAGCTGCAAAGTGGAGTCACGCAGCTGGGCTGCATGAACTGCCTGCTTCTGGGCGGGCCTGACTACCCAAACTCCAGACGCCGGCGGTTTCAGCATTATGAGATCTGTATTGGTCCTGACGGCGTAACTCTCGACGAGCTGGGTCATGGAGCAATGGGCATCACCTATCGCGCTCAGGACCTCAATCTTGGCTCATTCGTCGCCCTGAAGGTCATCAGTGCCGGCTATTCGAGTGATGCGGCGACGCGCACTCGTTTCTTACATGAAGCACAGGCCGCGGCACAGTTGCGTCATCCCAACGTCGCGAGCGTCTTTCACTTTGGAGAAACCGACACTGGCGAATGTTTTTATACGATGGAACTCATCGAGGGCGAAACCCTGGAAGCGCGGGTTGTTCGTGAGGGGCCGATGCCAGAACTTCTCGCGCTCGATGTAACTATCCAGGTAGCTCGCGCTCTTCTCGCCGCCGAAACGCGTCAGCTCATCCATCGCGATCTCAAACCGAGTAACCTGATGATCGCAGCCAGCGACGCGGAAAGTGTTACGGTAAAAGTGATCGACTTTGGCCTTGCCAAAGCTATTGCCGAGATATCCCTTCCCTCCGCGAGTGGCCACTTCGGATTCTCCGGCACGCCGGAGTTCGCCAGCCCCGAACAATTGCATGCGGGCGACAGCCTTCTCGACATCCGTTCAGACATATACTCGTTAGGTATGACTCTTTGGTATCTGCTCTGTGGACAAACCCCTTTTCCCAGGCGCGCTTCGCAGGAAGCGGATCCCGGCCCGCTTCCAATCGAGCAATTGACTACCGCTCGCGTTTCTAAACCCACCATTGAGCTGCTTCGTTCCATGCTGAAGCCGGCAGCAAAAGATCGGCCGGATTCCGCGGCCGATCTATTAAACGCGGCGCAACGGTGTTATCAACGGCTCGCCGGCCAACCCCGGCGGCGACGGCAGCGCCTGGCCGCACTCGGAGCGGCTTTCTTACTTCTGCTCGTAGCCGGGCTGGGCCTTTCCTTGCTGCAACAGATGCGCGCCCCGGGACCCGCCAGCACCATGGGCATCGCCGTGCTGCCATTCGAGAATCTAAGCGATAACAGAGAGAATATATATTTTGCCGAGGGTATGCAGGATGAAATCCTAAGTAACCTGGCCAGAATCGCCGATCTAAAGGTCATCAGCCGAAGCTCGGTTATGCAATACCAGCCGGGACGGGTGCGCAATCTGACCGAGATCGGAAGCCAACTCGGTGTTGTCCACCTCCTCGAAGGCAGTGTCCAACACCGCGACAACCGATTGCGCGTTAATGTCCATCTGATCGACACCCGCACCGGCAGGTATATCTGGGCGCAGACCTATGACCGGGACTTTGGTGATGTCTTTGCGATTCAGAGTGACATAGCCCAGGCTGTTGCCCAACAGTTAAGGGCAAACATCTCCGCGGCGGTCAGGTCTTCAATCGAGGAGCCCCCGACCAGAGATCTTGATGCCTATGAGTTCTACATCGCGGCCCGGTCGCTCGCCAGTATTCCCGAGTTCGACGAAGGCAACCTGCATCGCGCGATCCTTCTGCTTGACCGGGCGATCGCGCGCGACCGCGATTTTTTTCTTGCCTATTGCCTGAGCGCACGGACCCACTCTCTTCTTTATTCCGTATTTGATCATAGCCCGCAGCGGCGGGAGTTAGCCGAACGCGCGCTACAGGCCGCCGTCCGTTTGCGACCGGGAGCCGGCGAAACACACGTGGCGGAAGCGACCTATCTCTACCGCTGCAAGCTCGACTACGAGAAAGCGCGCGCCGAACTCATTCTCGCCCAGCACGCTTTGCCCAATAGCACCACCGTGTTCGAATTGATGAGCTCGATTGATGTCTTCCAGGGTCGGTGGGAGGAATCGGTTCGGGCGCAGGAAAAAGCACTCGAGCTCGATCCGCGCAACGGATTCAGTCTCTACCAAGCGGCAATCACCTACATCCTGATGCGCCGGTTTGCGGAGGCAGCCGCGACGCTCGATCGCGCAATCGCACTCGATCCACAGGATACCGGATACCGTTTGCTCCGGGCCGAGGTGGAACTCTTTTGGCGCGCTGATACCCACCCCTTGCACGAGATCATGCAAAACGATCCCGCGGCCAGCTATCGTGACGAAACAGCGTTCAACCTCGCCTTGTGCGAACGGGATGCAGCTACCGCTATGCGCGTTGTGACTGACCCAAAGGAAACAGGCTTTTATATGAATGGATTCTTTATCCCAGTTACCCTCATGCAAGCCTGGGCCGCCCACGCCGGAAGAGACGAGGCAGCTGCACAAAGCGCCTTCCGCGCCGCGCGGCTCGAGGTCGCGCGAGCTGTGCAGGCGCAACCGGACTACGCTCCGCCACTCTGCGTGCTAGGGTTGATTGATGCCGGGCTGGGGCAAAAAACGCAAGCCATCGAGGAGGGTCAACGCGCCTGTGCCTTGCTCCCGGTTGCGAAGGATTCCATCAACGGAGAGCTCAGCATGGAGTTTCTCGCCCTTATCTACGCCTGGGTAGGAGAGAAAGACCGCGCCATTGAGCAAATCGCCGCGACCCTGCGATTCCCCGGCCGGCTTAACTATGGCTATCTCCGGCTCCATCCTTTTTGGGATCCGCTCCGCGGCGACCCGCGCTTCGAGAAGATTGTTGCGTCACTCGCCCCGAAATAAAGGCCGCGACTAAGCTATTGCTCGAGGTGACTTGGTGACACCGCCCTCAGTCGTAAGCAGGCGCGGCGTAAAACTGAAGCGCCGACCGCATAATGCAATCAGGCGGCAGAAGCCAGGAACGAGCGGCAACTTTTCGCAATCCGAAGCGCTTTTCGCTTTAGGAACGAGTGGTGAAATCAACGACCATTCGCGCGTCGGGTAGCTCATCGTGCGTGACGGCAGAAATCCGCGCCTGCCTCGCGGCGCGGGACTTCCTCCTCAGCGAAGCGGAAACCAACCCGACTGAAGCAAATCTGCGGCGCGTTGCTCGCGCCAACCAATTCGCGGAGGAATGCCTTCGCCCGTTCCCGGCGCCTTACCATGAACAAGCTCTTTCGAGAGTTGAAGCCGAACGCGAACTCCAGGGTTGCAAGCTAGTCAAGCTGCGGCTCGCCCGATTACATCACCGGGCCGCTTTACGCCACGCAGCCTGACCAGTTTCCTGGGCGAGCACAAATATATCTCTCCTTCATCGGAGGAGTTGCTTGTCGCCAGGCTGTGCGCGCGAGCCCCGGTGTGGACTCATCGATCCGTCCGTAGGATCCGTTGCCGCCAGCTCTTAGACCTTTTGCAATGCTTTCTTGTTATTCCTTTAGGAAGGTGTGAAGCAGCGCGGTCAGACCGCGCTACCAAATCACAACCCTACAAAAGAGGAATAAATCCATGAAAGCGATGAGTCACTTCAAATCCACTTCCAGTTGGCGATCATCCGCGGTGGTCTTACTTACTTCAATCGTTACTCTCCTGTCGCTTACGCCTCAGGCGCTCCAGGCCCAAGAGGAACAAACCTTCACGGCGAAGTTCATCACCAACGTCACCACTGTGGTCGAGTATCCTTATCTCCATGTCACGGTCAATGGTTTGGGCCGGGCCGCTTACATGGGGCGAACCACGGCGTTTACAGATGATCAGCTTGTCAGTCTTATCGACGGCAGCGGAAGTGCGACCTATACCTTAACTGGAGAGAACGGAGATACACTCGTCCTGTCGCTCGTCGTTCAGCCCGGCGGGACGATCAATGTCGAGGGCGGCGTGATCTTTTCCGGTAGTTACACCATAACGGGCGGCACCGGCAAATTCGCCGGCGCCAGCGGCGGCGGCAACTTTGCCGGCTCGGGCCTCTTTCTCACCGACACGGATGGCATCGGCGCCTTTGCCGTCGTCGGCACGATCGCGCGCTAATCGAATTGTATGAAGCGGGCTTCAGACCGAAGCCTGCTTCTTCGGCCAGGCAGTGAGCCTGCCGCCGGACGGAGGTTGTCGCAAATTTAGCCTTACGACGGGGGCTGTGAATAATGCCATCGGTTTCCAAGCGCTTTACAACAACAGCACGGGGGAACTCAACATCGCGCAGGGCGGCTACGCGCTCTACACCAATACGACAGCTCCAAACAACGTCGCCAACGGCAATTTCACGCGTTATGCTAATACGACCGGCGACAATAATACCGCCACTGGCTATCAAGCACTGGAAAACAACACATCCCTTGATTACAAAGGTCTCTTTAACAACAGCCGCGGCGGCAATAATACGGCCAGTGGGCTTAACGCGCTCTATTCAAGCACGACGGTCAACGATAACACAGCCACAGGTGCGAATGCGCTTTTCGGCAATACGAGTGGCAGTTTTAACACTGCCAACGGCAGCAGTGCGCTTGCCAGCAACACGATTGGCGACAATCCGCTTGTTATCTTGGATGGCCTCCGCTTGAGTTAGGCGGACAGGATAACTGCCTCTCCCCGCTTTTTGACTGAGTGTCGCAATCTCATCCCCCGGTCGCGCCGAGTTTTTCGCTTGCGCAGGCGGCGCGCGAGCTTGATGAAGAGCTCCCCGATCGCGGCATACAAGTCACGATGGACGACACGACCGTGCACATCGCGTCCCGGGAGGGCGAGCCGCGCACTGGCGGAGAAGCGGCGAGCGGCGCCATTGTGCCGGCGCAGGACAACATCAGCGGCGAGCGCATCCTTTGCGAAGCGCTTCACCGGTGTCAGTTTTTTGCGCGCGAATTGCGTGAGCGCATCGCTTAGATGCAGGTGATGAGTTACAACATGAATCGGCAGCTCATCCATGGTTGTCGGAATGGTTTGATTTTTCCTGCCCGCAAAGCATGCGGGTTGCGACCTCGATGAGAAAGCCGATCCGGCTGGTTGCGTGGTACGGTTTCGCTTTCAGGAATTCTGCCACCGGCGGGGCGATCGGAATCAAGCCGATCGCAGTTTCAACCTGGCGCCCGTTGGCAGCTTCATATAATCCGCGAAGAAATGTCCGGAGCTCGGCTTCAGTTATCCGCGTCTTCGAACCGCCGTCGCCCCAGGGCAGCGAAAGCACGGCCGTGACGACCTCGTCAAAAGATCGTTCAAGGTCGACCGGGGTGCTCCTTTTCCTGAGCGCAGTCTGCTCGTTTTTCTGCGGAAGAGGGGCGCGGCGGAATGAGGGCAGAACGTGGGAAAGGGCTTCGGGGGCGATCACGCTCGAGGTTGTTTCGCTCATAATCCCACGATAGGAAGGATGGTCGGGGCTGGCTAAGACTCATATTCAATTAGACTGATAGATTTTCCCTAACTACGGTTGGCTTATGGAATGGCTCAATTTTCATCACCTGCGCTATTTCTGGATGGTGGCGCGCAAGGGCGGGGTGCGGCGGGCCGCCGAAGCCATGCGCGTCTCGCAACCATCGGTGAGCGCGCAGCTTCGTCTCCTCGAGGAGTCGCTCGGCCAGAAGCTCTTTCGCCGCAGTGGTCGCAATCTCGTCCTGACGGATGTCGGGCAACTCGTGCTGAATTATGCGGATGAGATTTTCTCCGCCGGCCGCGAGCTGATGAACGCCATTGAGCAACGCCCCGGTAAGCATCCGGTCCGGCTCAATATCGGACTGACTGATGCCTTTCCGCACCTGATCGCGTTCGAAATATTTAACGGCGCTTTTCGCTCGGCCGAAGCGATCCATGTTGTCTGCCGCGAGGCGGAGATCGCGCTCCTGGTCAACGCCCTGCAAGCCCATCGGCTCGACATTGTGCTGGCGGACGAACCGGCCTCGAGCACGCTCAAGGCGAAAACATTCAATCATCGCCTTGGCCGCTCTGGCATTACCTTCTGCGCCGTCGCGCCCCTGGCGGCGAAATTACGCCGCAACTTTCCCCACTCGCTCAATGATGCTCCCGCCCTCCTGCCCACGACAAACATGGGAATGCGCGCCGCGCTCGACGCCTGGTTCGACAAACATAAGGTCCGCCCGCGCCTGATCGGAGAATTCGAGGATTCCGCGCTCATGGAAGTCTGCTCCGCCGGCGGTCGAGGCTTCACCGTCGTGCACACGGTAATCGATCGAGCCGCGCTCAAGCATTATAACCTGCGGGTGATTGCAAAAGTTGACGACTGCGGGAGCGACTTCTACGCAATTACGGCGGAGCGCCGGCTGAAGCACCCCGGAGCGGTGGCGATCACCGAACACGCCTATACGAACTTGTTTGCCTAGAACTTATCATTAATGGCAGCTCGGGATTTCAAAAGACGCGCTTCGATGCGGCGCGAGGGCGCGCCGGCTCCAACTCACCCTTGGAGTCGGCCCGCCCTTAGGGCCGCGATTCATTAGAGCGGATGAAATGGGCACACACTCGTGGTAACCTCGGATTCATCCAGCGGCCAAGAGCAAACAGCATAACACTAGAAGGACCCGCGATTCATGAGTCAGACGATTGATCCACAAGCTCACATCGGTCATGTTCACTTAAGGGTCGCGGATCTGGAACGCTCGCTCCGCTTCTATTGTGGCGTTCTCGGATTTGAACTCATGCAGCGCATGGGAACCGAAGCAGCTTTTGTCTCGGCCGGGGGATATCACCACCACATCGGACTCAATACCTGGGACAGTCGCGGCGGTTCGCCTCCCCCACCTGGAACGACCGGCTTGTTTCACGTCGGCATTCTTTATCCGACGCGCGCGGCCCTGGCCGACGCCTTGAGGCGGCTGATGAAAGCTGGGATTCGCCTGGATGGTGCGAGTGATCATGGCGTAAGTGAAGCGCTCTACTTGCGCGACCCAGATCAGAATGGCCTCGAGCTTTATTGGGATAAGCCGCGTGAATCATGGCCGCACACGGCGGCGGGAGAGCTGGCAATGTTTACCCGGGCGCTCGATTTGGAAAGCCTGTTGCGCGAACCTCAGGTCTAAGTCGCGCATGTCACTGCTCGACCTCGGTGGAGTTATCGGCGTTGCCATGATCCTGCTCGCTTACGCCGGAATCCATTTCGACTGGTTCGATCCCAGGCGCGCGCCGGCGCTGCTCATGAATTTCTTTGGCGCGAGCCTGATTCTTCTCTCGATGATTGGCGCTTTTAATCTGCCGGCATTTGTGATGGAAGCTGCCTGGGCGGCGATGGCGCTCTTCGGATTGCTGAAGTTACTCCTGCAAAAGAAGCCCGATTAGTCGCTGCGAGACTTAAGCTTTGTTAACGCTCTTTTGCTAGTGTCGCGGCGTTCCGGCGCGAGCGGTTTCAAACAGGAACCAGGTCCGCCGTTCCGTTTCGTCGATCCAGTTCTCGATCATGCTCGCGGTCGCGACGTCGCGATGCTCGTCACAGACATCGTGAGCTTCCCGCAAGCGGGCCGCGAACTCTTTGTTGTCGTCCCGCAGCTCGGCAATCATGTCGAGCGGCTCGACGTAATCCGCGTCATTGTCCTCGACGCGCTGCATTTTCGAGATCTGGCCGATGGAATGCAGCGTGATGCCGCCGATTTTGCGGACGCGTTCCGCAACATCGTCGGTCATGGCCAGGAGCTGCTCCGCGTGGTCATCGAGCAGCAGGTGGTAATCGCGGAAATGCGGCCCGCTCATGTGCCAGTGGAAGTTCTTGGTTTTGAGGTAAAGCGCGAAGACATCCGCCAGGATTGCGTTCATGGCGGCGGCGATATCTCGCGTCGCTTCCGGTTCCAGGTCGGTCGGTGTTATCAATGGAGCTTCGAATTTCCGAAGCACTGCTGCTGATGCGTTTCTTTTCATATGATTAGACTTCCTTGTTCTCTTCCGCGCGCGGCTTGAAGCATTTGGTCATGCTCTGCTTCACTGACGCCTTCTTCGAATAACTGAGCGCTCTCGCTACGGCCTTCTGTCTTCGTCTTCACCAAGTGATTCAGGTGCGCGCTGACCTGTTGATCCCGGGACCGGGTCCCAGCGCTCAGTTTCAGGCACAGATTCCAGACTGGCTTCCTGGACCGCGATATCAGTCTCGCCTGTAAGTTCCCGCTTTGCCTGCTCGAAATCGCGCTCGGACGCTTCGGATGGAGCACGGCCTGCGATCTCAGCAAGCTCACGGGCCCGCGCCTCCACCATCTCGGGTGAAACCGTGCCAATGCCAACAGCTTTTTCAGCTATCAGTCCTTTGTTCAGGGGATTCTTTTTCGCTTTCATAGATATTTTGCGCTGCTGCCATCATAGCTGCTTGCAGCTGCTCATATTCAACGATGGGCTCTCAGTTCCGCCGCATACCTTTCTCGGTACCTTTTTCGTAGTGCTCGAAGGCGGTGCGCAACCCGAGCAGCACTTCCGCGGAAGTCTCAAAGAGCGCTTGTGCCTTCGGTTCGGTGACTCTGTCGATGTCATCGCGAAGGTGGTCAACCATCTCGCCGAGCATCTGTTGAATGTTGCGGGCGTGAACCGTCGGATCGCTGGTTTCTTCAGATTTAGTGATCATTTTCTCTCCTTTACTTAAGTCGATGTGTAACTAACGAAGCTTCCATTTTTCCAAAGCACAGTTGCGTTTCTCTTATAGGCGTCATTGGTTGATTTTATCGGGAAGAGCAAGGATCGCGACCCACGCGGGGCCGCTCTCGGTCTGCACAATTGGCATGAATGGGTTCCATTCAAACGCGACGCGTGGCAGTTGGGAAAGGTTGAAACGTCTGAAATCGAATTCAGCTAGCGGGGTCAGCCCAGTTCACAGCAAGGGCGAGACAAGTCTTGCGATTGAATCGCGGAATCGGGCGGCTACGTTGACCTTCTTATACTCGCTCTCCTTGAACTCGGAGCAATGTTCGAGATCGCGCGCGAAATCGTCCTCGAGTTCGCGCGCGAGGCGCTCATCGTAGAGAACTGCGTTCAGCTCGTAATTGATGCTGAAACTCCGGATGTCGATGTTGGCCGAACCGATCGAGCAAATCTTGGAATCGATGCTGATCGTTTTCGCGTGCAGATAGCCTTTTTCGTAAAGAAAGATGCGGACTCCTGCGTCGATGACATCGCCAAAGTAAGTGTTGCCCGCCCAATCAGGCCATCTGTTGCCAGAAGGTCGTGCGCTGATCATCACTTTCACATCAAGGCCCGACATTGCAGCCGATCGCAGCGCTTCGGCGATGCTGGCGTCGAGGATAAAGTATGGGGATTGAAGGTAAACGTGATGCTCCGCCGTGATGATCATGTTGGCGTAGAGCTGGCGGATTGCGGCCCACCGTGAATCAGGGCCGGAAGTTAGAATCTGCACCGGCACTTCCCCTTCAGACGCTTCAACTATCTGCTTTGGGAAGTATTCTTCTGCGAACAGATTTTCACCGATGGCGTTATACCAATCGACCATGAACACCGCTTGCAGAATGGCCGAAGTTTCGCCAGTGAAGCGCACCTGCGTGTCGCGCCAGAAATTGAAACCTTTGCCGCCGTCAATGTGTTCCTGGCCAATGTTCATGCCGCCGGTGTAACTGATGGCGCCATCAATGACCGTGATCTTGCGATGATTGCGGTAGCTGAGGGTATGCAGTTGATACGCGGGCGATGTGGGCACGATGCTAATGCCCGCGGCTCGCAGTTGCCGACGGTATTTGCGTTTCATGTTCTGCGAGCCGAGCGGATCATAGAGAATTCTCACTGCCAGGCCCTGCTTCACCTTTGCGATCAGGATGTCGCTGAGCTTTTCGGTGAATTCATCCGATCGCCAGATGAAGTACTGATGATGAATGGAATGACGCGCAGCTTTCATGTCTTCGATCAGGGTCGGGTAAAACTCAGCCGCGTTCTGCTGAATTTGGACTTGGTTACGCGTCGTTAGGAGGGAATGAGAATTTCGCCTGACCAGGAGCATGAGTTTTCTGTGACTGGCGGTTCTGCCTTCGAGCTGTTGTATCTCAGCGTCTTGTCGCTCGAGGATTGGCTGAAGCAGACGAACAGCAGCGGGCTCGAGGTTCTGGCGCCAGAGCTTGTCTCGTTTGCTGAAGGCCTTGCGTGATCTGCCGAAGAATAAATAGAGGACCAACCCGAGCACTGGCAGGAAGATGAAGGCCAACAGCCAGGCAAACGTTGATTCCGGCCGGCGATTTTCCGTGAGCAGAAAGACGCCGGTGATCAGCGCGTAAATTCCAAGCGCGGTCAGCGCGATTTCCCAGACCAGGTGCATGGCCGAACGACGGAACCTGAATTGTTCACGCTCGGCTTACTATTCCGAGCTTCTTTTTCTAAATCGGGCGGATTGGCTAAGCTAGAGTGTATTTGTGATAAGCGAACCAGCCGCGAGAGGACTGCGAGTCGCCACATACAATGTCCATCGCTGTGTGGGTTTGGACTGGCGATGTTCCGAGACGCGCATAGCAAACGTGATTGCGAGCCTGGCGGCGGACATCGTCGGCTTGCAGGAGCTGAGTTTACGCCGAGTGGGCAATGGTTCGATCGATCAAGCTGCTGTGATCGCGCGGCAGCTCGGCTGGAATGTTGTGTTCCAACCAGCTCTCTCCAAAGCACACGAAGATTTCGGCGACGCGATCATCAGCCGTTTTCCGCTGCGGTTGGTGCGCGCTGCCGAGCTTCCCGGCGGCTCGCCGTGGTATTGTCGCGAACCGCGCTGGGTGCTTTGGGTTGAAGTAGAAACAAACATCGGCGCGGTTCAGGTCATGAACACACACCTGGGTCTCGGCCGCGGCGAACGGCTGGTTCAAACTCAGTGGCTCGCGAGCGAAAACTGGCTAGGCAGCGTGGCGGGAGATACTCCGCTTGTTCTGCTGGGTGATTTCAATTTCTCGCCCGGTTCGCCGCCGCATCAGCAGCTAACAGGTTGTTTACACGACATTGGCCAACTGATGCGCCAGTACCTGCGAACGTTTCCAACCTATTTTCCCCTCTTTGCCGTTGATCACATTCTCGTGAGCGATCACTTCAGCGTACCTGATGTTCACGTTCACCGCAGCTGGCCTGCGCCCATCGCTTCCGATCACTTCCCGCTCGTAGCTGAGTTGAAAAGGGCTGGTGCCTAAACGCGCGGGCAAGTGAGTCTCGGACGGCTCGGGCACGATCCGTTTGCGATTGGCTATGTTAGAGCGCGTGTAGCATCATCTGGAACAAGGAGGCAAAAAAATGAATGATCCGGTGCGAATTCTCGGAATCGCGGGCAGTCTGCGCCAAGGCTCGTATAACCGTTCGGCCTTGCGCGCAGCGACGGAGCTGGTGCCGGATGGCGCGAGCATTGAAGTCTTCGAGTTGGATGGCATTCCGGGCTTCAACCAAGACGAAGAGCAAAATCCGCCCGCGAAAGTGGCGGAGTTCAAGCGGAAGATTCGCGAGGCGGACGCGATCCTGTTCGTCACACCCGAATACAACTACTCCGTTCCCGGCGTTTTGAAGAACGCGATCGACTGGGCCTCGCGGCCCTACGGCGAGAGCGCATGGAACGGCAAGCCGGCCGCGATCATGGGAGCCTCAATCGGAAATATCGGCACTGCGCGCGCGCAATATCATCTGCGCCAGACGATGGTGTTTTTGAACATGTTTCCCCTCAACCAACCCGAAGTCATGATCGGCAATGCCGCCGACAGGTTCGATGCGCAGGGGAACCTGACCGACGACACGACCAGAGATTACATCCGCCGGCTGCTCCAGAACCTGGTCGAGTGGACCCGGCGAATCGCGCAACCGCAAGCGTGACGTGGCGCCAGCGCGGCTGACTCGCGAAGGTTTTCTTTAACGCAGAGGACGCAGAGAAACGCAGAGTCGAAGCAAAGGTTATCTCCTACTCTGCGAACCTCTGCGTCCTCTGCGCTCTCTGCGCTCTCTGCGTTGAAGATCGTGTTTCTTGTTTTCAGTCGTCATCGCTCTCCTTCAACTCGAAGAGCGTGCGATACTGGCGCGGCTGTGATCGCAGATATTGATCAGGCGCGCGGACGTTTGCTCCCTCCCGAAGGTTTTCTTTAACGCAGAGGACGCAGAGAAACGCAGAGTCGAAGCAAAGGTTATCTCCTACTCTGCGAACCTCTGCGTCCTCTGCGCTCTCTGCGCTCTCTGCGTTGAAGATCGTGTTTCTTGTTTTCAGTCGTCATCGCTCTCCTTCAACTCGAAGAGCGTGCGATACTGGCGCGGCTGTGATCGCAGATATTGATCAGGCGCGCGGACGTTTGCTCCCTCCCGAAGGTTTTCTTTAACGCAGAGGACGCAGAGAAACGCAGAGTCGAAGCAAAGGTTATCTCCTACTCTGCGAACCTCTGCGTCCTCTGCGCTCTCTGCGTTGAAGATCGTATTTCTTGTTTTCAGTCGTGGTCGCTCTCCTTCAGCTCGAAGAGCGTGCGATACTGGCGTGGCTGTGATCGCAGATATTGATCAGGCGCGCGGACCTTTCCTCCCAAATGCGCCGCGGCGTGCCAGGGCCAGCGCGGATCGTAGAGAATGCCACGGGCAAGTGCGACGAGGTCGGCATCGCCCGTGCCGACGATTGCTTCGGCCTGGTCGTAGCTGGTAATCAGGCCAACGGCGACGACGGGTAGTTTCGTCGCCTCTTTCACGGCGCGGGCGAGTGGCACCTGATAGCTCGGGCCGACGGGAATCTGCTGGCGCGGATCGAGTCCGCCGCTGGAGACGTGAATGGCCCCGCAGCCGCGCGCCTCGAGAGCTTGGGCGAGTGCGATGGTTTGCTCGATGTCCCAGCCGCCATCCACCCAATCGCTCCCCGAGACGCGCATCGTGACCGGGCGATCGGAAGGAAACGCATCCCTCACCGCATCGAACACCTCGAGCGGAAAACGCATCCGGTTCTCCAGGCTGCCGCCATACTCATCTTCGCGGCGATTCGAGAAAGGCGAGAGAAACTGGTGCAGGAGATAACCGTGCGCGCCATGGATCTGGATCGCGTCAATCCCAAGCCGCGCCGCGCGCCTCGCCGCCGCGGCAAATGCTTCCCGCACACCGGCGAGGCCGTCACGATCCAGGCTCTTCGGAGCAAGCTCATCCGGCTCGAATGGAAGCGCCGACGGGGCGACCGTCTGCCAGCCATGCGCATCATCGGGCGAAAGCTGCGCGCCTCCCTTCCAAGGCACCTCGGTTGATGCCTTTCGACCGGCATGGGCAAGCTGGATCGCGATTGGCATGTCGGACCAGCGGCGCACACTTTCCAGGATGCGGCCGATCGAAGCCTCCGTGGCATCATTCCAAAGGCCTGTATCGGCATAGGTGATCCGGCCCTCCGGCAGCACGGCGGTCGCTTCGATGGTCAGGAGCGCGGCGCCCGAGAGCGCGAGATGTCCGAGATGGATCAGGTGCCAGTCGGTCATGCAGCCATCGACCGCGGAGTATTGGCACATCGGAGCGATCACGATGCGATTGCGCAACCGCAAATGACCGACGGTTAATGGCTCGAATAATCTTGGACCGGACATAGCGCCTTCATTCTCCTCTTAAAAATTACGCGCGAAGTGCCAGCTCTTCGCGCACTTGTTAATCAAGTGTTCGATCTTCGAACCGACAAAAGGCGTCTCGCTCTCGTTTTTAACGCAGAGGACGCAGAGAAACGTAGAGATTGATTTCGAAAAAACTGCCGATGTTTTCCTCTGCGGCCCTCTGCGCTCCTCTGCGCCTCTGCGTTTGAAAGAATGGCGGAACCGAGCGGCTCAGCGACGGCTTAGCGCACCTGTTTACGAAATGTTCGAACTGGCAAAAGACGTCTCCGTTCTCGTGTTTTAACGCAGAGAACGCGGAGGACGCAGAGGAACGCAGAGAGTGGTTGGGAACTGCCGATCTTTTCCTCTGCGCCCCTCTGCGTTCTCTGCGCCCTCTGCATTTGAAAGAATGGCGGAACCGAGCGGCTCAGCGACAGCTTAGCGCACCTGTTTACGAAATGTTCGAACTGGCAAAGACGTCTCCGTTCTCGCGTTTTAACGCAGAGGACGCGGAGGACGCAGAGGAACGCAGAGAGCGGTTGGGAAAAACTGCCGATGTTTTCCTCTGCGAACCTCTGCGTTCTCTGCGCCCTCTGCGTTTGAAAAAACTTACCCGCGGCGCAGGATACGAGGGCGGAGATGTCGATGCATGCGACGGAGCCGAAGCATGTCGGATTGATGGTCGCTACCGGGGATGATTTAATCTCCCTCCGGCCGGAGAACGGTCGGTGGCACGCCTCCAGGTCACCGGCCGGCCGCGGGATGCAATGCATTGCAGCAGATCGCCGCAATCCCGCCATGCTCTATGCAGGTTCTCGCGGGGAAGGAGTGTGGAGGAGTGCCAGCGGTGGTCGCGACTGGACGCGGCTCGAGTTTCCCGAAACCGATGTGTTCGCGCTGGCGGTGAGCCCGGCCGACGGCGCCGTTTACGCCGGGACCGAACCGAGCAAGCTGTTCGTTAGCCATGACCAGGGAGAGTCGTGGCGGGAATTAACCGCGCTTCAGGAGATCCCATCGCGGCCCACCTGGAGTTTCCCGCCGCGTCCGTGGACCAGCCATGTCCGTGCGATTGCCCCGAATCCGCATGACGCTCAACTGCTCCTGGTCGGGATTGAATTGGGCGGCATCATGCGCAGCGAAGACGGCGGGAAAACCTGGCGCGATCATCCGCCGGGTGCGCAGAAGGATGTGCACGCATTGGCCTGGCATCCGACTGTGCGCGACCGCGCCTATCAAGCGGGTGGCGGCGGAGCAGCCTGGAGCCGCGACGGCGGACTAACGTGGCAGCCAGCCGACAATGGCCGCGACCGTCATTACACCTGGGCGCTTGCGGTTGATCCGGCCGATCCTCACTGCTGGTACATCTCGGCAAATCCAGGCGCGCGCCTGGCGCATCAGGACGAGGAGAGGGCCGAGGCGCACATTTATCGCTGGCGTGGCGACGGGCCGTGGGAGGCGCTGGCGGGTGGTCTGCCAGAACCCGTGGACAGCTTTCCCTACGCGCTGCTGATGAATTCGAACCTGCTCTTTGCCGGTCTGGGAGATGGACGCATTTACTCGAGCGAAGATCGCGGCGATCACTGGTCGCAGTTACAAATCGACGGCGACGCACCTTCCTCTGTCCTCGCCCTTGTACCTTCGAATCCGGCGCGAGTTTGATGGCGACACGCCGGTCAGCGGACGCCGGCAAGATTTTTTATTTCCTAAAAACAGACACGCTTTGGATTTCGCGCGAACTACAAGGGGAGGAGAAGCATCATGTCATTGCAATCGTATCAGTGGCCGCGGTTGGTAATCCTGAACCGGAACGCGAGCGCGATGGAAGCGGCGCGCGCGCTCGAAAACAACGAGATCGGCGCCATCCTCGTGCAGCATGAGAGCCGGTTGGCGGGCATCGTCACGGATCGGGACCTCGCCGTGCGGGTGGTGGGCCAGGCTCTCGATGCGCGGGAAACGACCCTTGCGCAGGTGATGAGCGAAAACGTGGTCACGTTGCCACCCGAGGCGAGCCGGATCGAGGCCCTGCGGCTGATGCAGGAACGGCGTATCCGCCGGGTTCCCCTGGTCGCGAACGGTGCGGCGCTCGGCGTGGTCACGCTGGACGACCTGCTCGCGGACGAGGCGGCTTCACTGGAGGAGTTTGCCGACGTGGTGCGCGCGCAGGTGGGCGAGGGCGGACCAATGGCGCCGACGCGGCTCGAAATGCAAGTCGCGCGTCGACGCGCGTCGCGTCTCGAGGCCAAGTATCGTCGCTTTGTGAACGAATTCCGCAACGAGGCGGCGCTGTCATCCTTCGAAGAAGCCGAAACGGCCCTGATGATCATCCTCTCGGCCCTGGTGCGTCGGCTCACGCCGGATGAGGCGAAAGACCTCATCGCACAGCTTCCTCTCAAGATTGGCGAACGACTTGTCGAGTTGCCCGCGGGGCCGGACAAAAGCATCGCGCCCGAGGAGATCGAGGCGGAATTAACGAGTCGTCTCGGTATGGAGTCGGGCCGCCCACGCGAATTAATTGCTGCGGCAGCGAACACGCTGGACGCAAACGTGAGTGCCGGCCAGATGCAGGATGTCCGGCATCAGCTTCCAAAGGATCTGCGGAACCTCTTCACGCCATCTGAAGCTTGACGCGCCCTTGCGCCTGACAGCATGCGCAGAGGGAATTGATTCATGGATGTTCCAAAATGCGATCGCGCCTTGGGAGGGCGAAGGTGGAGCAATCCCGCAGGTCAAAAGTTCTCGCGCACACTTCAAAGCGCTGACGCTCCAGCGCATTTGGGGCCGATTGCTGCCGCGAAAGCTGGGAAGAAGAGCCGCGGCTAATTGCGTAGCGAGATGAATTGTGTTCGAACGCAGAGCACGCAAAGGCTGGTTGGGTGCAGGCGCGCGACATGTTTTTACTTAAACGCAGAGGACGCGGAGGACGCAGAGACGCAGAGTTAGAGCAAGAGCTTGGCTCCGACTCTGCGAACCTCTGCGTCCTCTGCGCTCTCTGCGTTAAAGGGCCGCGTGGATCAATCTGAGACGTAACCAAATGATGAAAAACAAACCGGCGAAGCAGAAGGGAAATTCGAAAAAGTTTATCGCCCCTTCCCATGAGATTACCGGACTTAAGGAGCTACTCCCCGACCTGGAAGCACTCTACAAAGACATTCATGCGCATCCGGAGCTATCGATGCAGGAAAAGCGCACGGCTGGGATTGCGGCTGAGCGACTACGGAGCGCCGGCTACAAAATCACTCCCGGTATAGGTAAGACTGGCGTGGTTGGTCTCCTGCGCAATGGCGAGGGCCCAGTCGTCATGCTGCGCGCGGACATGGACGCGCTTCCGGTGAAGGAAGAAACCGGACTGCCGTACGCGAGCACCGTGACGGCGAAAGATCGCGAAGGAAACACTGTGCCGGTGATGCACGCCTGTGGTCACGACATGCATGTGGCTTGTCTCGTCGGAGCGACAACGTTGTTAGCCAGGGACCGGGATAACTGGCGCGGCACAATCATGGCTGTCTTCCAGCCCGCTGAAGAAACAGCTGAAGGCGCGCAGGCGATGGTGAATGACAAACGTTTCGCGCAGTTTCCAAAAGCCGATGTTGTTCTGGGTCAGCATGTGATGGTCGGTCCCGCGGGAGCCATCGGCGGTCGCAAAGGTGTGATCACTTCCGCGGCCGATAGCTTCCAGATCCGGATGTTCGGACGCGGCGCGCACGGCTCGATGCCGCAGGCCAGCATCGATCCGGTAGTCATGGCGGCATCTACTGTCCTTCGATTGCAGACGATTGTTTCGCGGGAGGTCGCAGCAAATGAGGCTGCTGTCGTGACGGTCGGCGCGTTGCAGGCTGGCACGAAAGAGAATGTCATTCCGGACGAAGCAATCATTAAATTAAACGTGCGCACATTCGATGAAGGAGTTCGCAAACGTGTCCTTGCCGCGATCACGCGCATTGTGAACGCAGAAGCAGAAGCTTCAGGTGCGCCGAAGCCACCCGAGATCACCGCGCTCGATCGTTACTCTCTTGTAAGCAACGACGCGGAAGCGACGAAGCGAGTAGCGGAAGCTTTTCGTCGCCACTTCAATGGCAGCAAAGTCGTCCAGGTGCAGGCCACATCCGCGAGCGAGGACTTTGGTTCCTTCGGCGCACACTGGGGCGCGCCGTCTGTCTTCTGGTTCATCGGCGGGACCGACCCCGCCGTTTACAAAAAGGCGAAAGCGGCCGGGCGCGTGCACGATATTCCGACCAATCACAACCCGCGCTTCGCACCAGTCATTCATCCGACGCTCGAGACCGGCGTCGAGGCACTCATTGTAGGTGCGAAAGCGTGGCTCTCGCAGGATGCGCGCTAGAATCCGCGGCAGATGCTAAACGCAGAGGACGCAGAGGGCGCGGAGCTACGCAGAGAAGAATCAGAAGAATGTATTTCGGATTTCTCTGCGTACCTCTGCGCTCTCTGCGCCCTCTGCGTTAAATCAATGCTCGCCTCGGCTGGCAAAGACTCGGATAAGTAATCATGAAGACATTAGTGCTGGTGCTCGATCTCGCCGGCACATTTGTTTTCGCCCTTAGTGGCGCGATGACAGCGGTCAAGCATCGGCTCGACCTTTTCGGCATTCTCGTGCTTTCACTTGCGGCGGCCACCTTTGGCGGCATCGGGCGCGATCTCCTGATCGGAGCGGTGCCACCTGCTGCGCTGGTAGATTGGCGCTACATCGTGGTCCCGGCTCTCGCCGGCATCACGGTTTTTTTCACCTACTCAGCAACCGCGCGGCTGCGCATGCCCGTGCTGATTCTCGATGGCGCAGGGCTGGCGCTCTTCGCGGTTTCGGGTGCGTTGAAAGCGCTTTCGTTCGGGCTGACGCCGATCTCCTCGGTCATGCTTGGAGTGCTGACGGGGGTTGGCGGCGGCGTCGCGCGCGACATCCTTGTCGCCGAAATTCCCACAGTCTTGCGCGCTGAACTTTACGCGGTCGCCGCTCTCGCCGGCGCCTCTGTCGTCGTGATTGGTCGATTGCTGCAACTCCCAACGGTGCCAGTCGCGGTGGTTGGTGGAAGCTTGTGCTTCGGGCTGCGGTTCATGGCGATTCGCCATGGCTGGCAACTGCCGCGCGCTTGTCGCTCTGACCAAGTGACCTTCGACCAACTCCGCCGAGGCAACAAAGTCACTGATGCCGCAATCGCAAAGCGCCAGTCAGCCGTTTCCGACACCGACGATGCCGGCGAATTTCATGAACCGTAAGGCAACACCGGCGGCTGCTTATCGCGGCTCCGACAAGCTCCTTCTCGGCATCGTCCTCGCGGTGGTGACGTTTTGGTTGTTCGCGCAGACAACTCTGAACATTGCCTCAACCATGCGCGACGACCTGCGGATCAGCGACAGTCTGAACAACATCGCGGTCAGCATTGCGGCATTATTCTCCGGCATTTTTATCGTGGTCGCAGGCGGACTCGCCGATCGCGTCGGCCGGGTAAAGGTCACGTACGCCGGATTAGCGCTGAGCATTTTGGGATCATTGCTGATTGCGATTTCTCCGAGTGGAACTGCGCTGTTTCTGATCGCCGGCCGCATCCTGCAAGGGCTTTCCGCCGCGTGCATCATGCCGGCGACTCTGGCCTTGTTGAAAGCCTATTATGGCGGAGCGGCGCGTCAGCGTGCGGTCAGCTTCTGGTCGATCGGTTCCTGGGGTGGCTCAGGACTCTGCTCCTTATTCGGAGGCTTGATCGCTTCGTCCTTGGGCTGGCGTTGGATTTTCTGGATGTCGATCGCAGTGGCTGTGATCAGCATTTTTCTGATTAGAGGCACGCCCGAAAGCAGGGAAGCTATGGCGAAGAAGGAGCGGTTCGACTGGTTAGGTTTGATTGCGTTCATCATCGCGATGGTTGCGCTGAATGTCGTCATCGGGCAGGGCAGCTCGTTAGGCTGGATTAGCGCCGCGGTCCTTGGATTGATCGCTATCTTTATCCTCGCGACGGTTATCTTTTTTCGTCTCGAACTAACCAGGGCCAACGCTTTCGTCGATCTGACACTCTTCCAGAACAAAACCTTTTCCGGCGCCACTCTCTCGAATTTCCTCCTCAACGGCGCGGCCGGGACTTTGATCGTGGCGTTAGCGCTCGTGCAACAGGCAGCCGGTTTGTCCAGCTTGCAGTCGGGGCTGTTGACGGTCGGTTACCTCGTCGCGATCCTCGGCACGATCCGCATCGGCGAGAAAATGCTCCAGAAAATGGGCGCGCGGAAGCCAATGTTGTACGGGTGCGTGATCACGGCCGCGGGAATTCTGCTGACCTGCTGCACGTTCCTGCTGGCGCGGCAATACCTCATCGCCGCCTTCGTTGGCTTCACCCTATTCGGTATCGGCCTCGGGTTTTACGCGACGCCATCAACCGACGCGGCGATATCGAACGTGCCTTTTGACAAAGTAGGGTCAGCCTCGGGCCTCTACAAGATGGCTTCGTCGTTAGGCGCAGCGTTCGGCGTTGCCATATCGGCGGCGATTTTCACCGCCCTGAGCAACCTTGATTCTCAGGCAACTCCGCTCTCGCAGCTTTTCCTTGGTCGAACCGACAACGTAACGATTCGATACGCCGCGGCGATGGGGCTGCTCTTTAATGTTGCGCTGGCCGTGATCGCGGCCATAGCTGTTGTCATCACCGTTCCAAAGGACGACCCAGGAACAGCCAAGAGCTGAATCCTGTGAAACGCGGATAAGCAAACATGGACTCACTTGATCGCGATTTTGTAACTGGCGTTTTCAATCGTCCTGAGCCGCCCTGCCTCTCCCTCTACCAGCCGACGCATCGCGTTCATCCCGACAACGAGCAAGACCCGATTCGTTTTCGCAATCTCGTGAAACAACTGGAGCAATCGCTGGCGCAACAGTACTCGAAGCGCGAGAGCGGCCCGCTCCTGGAACCATTTCACAAGCTGGCGGAGGACCGCGCGTTTTGGAATTGCACTCTCAGCGGGCTGGCCGTGCTCGGCGCGCCCGGTTTCTTTCGCGCCTACCGTCTCCAGCGCGCCGTTCCCGAGCTGGCGATCGTGGCGGATAGCTTTCACCTCAAGCCGCTCCTCCGCATTTTGCAATCGGCCGATCGCTACCAGGTCCTTGGCGTCAGCCGGGAAAAGATCAGCTTTTTTGAAGGAAATCGCGACGTGCTCGACGAAGTCGAACTTGATCCGGCCGTGCCTCGCTCGCCGCGTCAGGTTCCCGGAGGTGAAGCGACGGAATTTCATGTCTCGCACTGGACTGCCGCGGCCGGCGCTCCGGGCGTCCACTACAGCGAGGGCGACAAATCCGACATCGTGGAAAAGGACGCGACGCGTTTTTTCCGCGCGCTGGATCGGGCGATTCTCGAACAGTATTCCCGGCCATCGAGATTGCCGCTCCTGCTCGCCGCCTTGCCCGAAAACCAGAGTCTGTTCCGCCAGCTCAGTCACAACCCTTTTCTTGTCTCCGAGCCGATTAATTTTTATCCCGACGATCTTTCGAACGCTGCGCTACGGGAGCAAGCCTGGCGAGTCATTGAGCCGCATTATCTCGCGCGGCTCGCGGGGTTGATTGAAATGTTCGGCGCGGCCAAAGCGCGCGAACTGGGCAGCGATAACGTCGCAGAGATCGCGGAAAGCGCGGTCGCCGCGCGGGTCGCCACCCTGCTGGTTGAGGCTGAGCGGCGAATTCCCGGCCGGCTCAATCTGGCAACCGGCGAAATTCAAATCGGTAATGAGGCCGATGCCGGCGTGGACGATTTGCTCGACGATATTGCCGAACTGGTGCTGAAGAACGGCGGCCAGGTCGTGGTCGTGCCGAAAGCGCGCATGCCGGGGCAAAGCGGAGCTGCTGCCATCTACCGGTTTTGAGGAAACTTCTTTTGAGGGCAGGTGCGATTCCCTCTCAAGAGCCTTGTGTGGGCTCTAACTGTAATGCCGCACTTGGAGAGACCTTATGATGACAAAAATTCCTGCTCTTATCGCTCTCATCGGATTCGCCGCGACCGGGATTGCGCGGGCGCAGAGTCCTGCCGAATCATCCTCGCCGTCGCGTTCGGCTTTCGAGCACGACGCTGCCAAAGAAAACCACAAGACGACGATCAAGGATATTGGCCCTAAGCCGCAGTCATTCGATCTCGAGAACGCCACCCGCGCGAACACGAACTTTCGGACCACGGCGTGGACCGGGCGCCATCTTCAAATGACATTGATGTCGATTCCGGTCGGTGGCGAGATCGGCTGGGAAGTTCATCCGGATGGCGACCAGTTCATCCGGCTCGACGGCGGCCACGGCCGCGTCAAAATGGGCGAGTCAAAGGACCGGATCACATTCGACAAGGAAGTATCGGATGGCTGGTGCATTCTGATTCCAGCTGGCATCGGGCATAATGTGATCAACATTGGAAATGAGCCGATGCAGCTCTATGTGATCTACGCGCCGCCGGAACACGAGGCGGGCAAGATCCATAAGACCGCGGCGGACGCGGAGGCCGACCACCATCACTAATCCTGCGCGCAGCCTTGGCCGCCAGCGCACCGGTTTCTTAAACGCAGAGGACGCGGAGGGCGCAGAGGACCGCAGAGGCGCGGAGGCAGAGAGAGCCTGTTTAGTATCTCTGCGTAACTCTGCGCCCTCTGCGCCTCTGCGTTAAAGATCGGCCGCGCGGCGAACTAGCCGGCTTTGCGCCGGCGCGCGGGATGCGCTTCGCGATCGAGGTGCGACTCGACGAACCACAGGTGCTTGTCCGCCGCGCGTGAGATTTCGGTAAACATGTCGGCTGTGTCTTTGTCCTCGATCTCGTCGCTTTGATCGATCGCTTGCCGCACGCGTTTGCCGTAGGCAGCCAGGGCAGCAGACATCGCGGCGACGTGGTCCTGCTCGTCGGTGATCTCCAGCGGGTACGGCTCCAGTTCGCTTCGCCGCGCGCTCAACTGAACGGTTCCTTCGGCGGTCCCACCCAATTGCACCGCGCGTTCGGCGATCAAATCCATGTGCTCCTCTGCCGCTTCCGCGATTTCATCAAACAGCTTGTGCAAGGCGATGAAGTTGCGGCCTTTCACATTCCAATGCGCCTGCTTGGCCTGATGGAGCAGATCGATCGTGTCGGCGAGGCGCGCGTTCAATATCTCAATCATGCCGGCGCGCGTTTGTGCCGGCAGATCATTGTGCGTGGGATGGAGCGCGTTTGCGTTTGTAACTTCACGTTTGTGCGGGACGATTTTCATATGACGAATTGGTTGAGGTTTGTGATCAGATGAAATTGAAGTGCTCCGGTTCCCCTGGCCGGCAGACAGGCTGCCGCCCTCGTTTTCCCAGCGGTCGAGGACCTTTTTCATTTGGCGCTTTCTCGAGATCGAATCGGGTATGGGCTGCTCTTCCGCCTTATCTCTTATCGCTTCTCGCCTTGTGGAGTGACGTTTCCTTCCGGTTAAAATTCTGCTGCCGGCCGCTGGTATTGTGGAAGCGGCTACTTCAGCAGACCAGGGCATCGGTTTTGCCAGCCCGGCACGATCATTTGCTGGAGGCCGTGATTTTGAGCGACGCGTGAATGGCGAATGGTGGTGAGCGCAAACAAGGAGAAGCAAAAGGAAAATGATGAGACCCGCCGCGCGCGCGCGGATCAGAAGTCGCGCGATGATGAGGTCGAGCGAAAAATCGACGCAACTCTGGAAGGCACTTTCCCCGCGAGCGATCCGCCTGGCTGGACCCTTGGGGTGGAACGGCGCGAGTAGCTGCTCGGATGCAAGGTCGGCTTGACTCAACGCAGAGACACGGCGGACCAAGCAGCGCAGACAGCCGCAGCCGCCGGCCCACCTCTGCGTCCTCTGCGTTTAGGATCGAACCGAGTGAATCTTGAGAAAATTCGAGCCGCGCGGCCGGCCCGCCGGAACACCGCCGATCACGAGAATTTTGTCGCCGGCGCTCACCGCCTGACGCGCGCGGAGCGCTGCTTCTGCCTGGGTCACCAGAGCCTCAATCGTGTCGCCCACTCCTTCGATCAGGAGTGGCTTGATGCCCCAGAGCAGGTTCAATGAATGATAGACCCGCGCCTCTGTCGTTAGGGCAATGAGCGGCACCTTTGAGCGCTCGGCGGCGATCAATCGAGCGGTGTAGCCGGTCGTGGTCAGGACGACGATCGCGCGCAGCTTCACCACTTTGCCGATCCCGGTCGCGGCTTCGCTCAGCGCATGCGCATCGGTCGGATCGCTCGCCGAGTAGGCTTTAAACTCAATCTTCGTTTCCACTTCGGAAGCAATCCGCGCCATCATCTCGACCGCCCGCACCGGGAAGGCGCCGATCGCCGATTCGCCCGAAAGCATCACGGCATCGGTGCCGTCAATGATGGCGTTGGCGACATCGCTCGCTTCCGCGCGCGTCGGGCGCGGCTCATGGATCATGCTCTCGAGCATCTGGGTCGCGGTGATGACCGGCAGCCCGGCGCGGTTACATTTTTCAATGATCATCTTTTGCGCCATCGGCACTTTCTCGGCACTGAGCTCGACGCCGAGATCGCCGCGCGCCACCATCACGCCATCAGCTTCCCGCAGGATCGCATCGATATTCTCGACCGCTTGCGGCTTCTCGATTTTTGCAATCACGGGCGTCGATGCGCCCTTGCCCGCGAGGAGTTCCTTCAGCGTCCGCAGGTCGGCGGCGGTGCGAACAAAGCTGAGCGAGATCCAATCGACATGGTGCGCGAGGCCAAACTCGAGATCGCGCCTGTCCTTCTCCGTGAGTGATGGCAGCGGCAGATTGAGTTGCGGAAAGTTGACCCCTTTCCGGCTCCTGAGCACGCCGCCTTCGATGACCCGGCAGCGCACCTCGCGACCGGCCACTCCAACCACCTCCAGCTCGATCAATCCGTCATCGAGCAATACCGGCATGCCCGCTTCCACCTGCTCGCCGAGCGTCGCGTAATCGATCGGGATCGCGTCTGCCTGACCTGCGACGTCGGCTTCCGGCAGGAGTGAGACTAACGAGCCGGTGGCGAGCGAAAGTTCGCCGCCGGACAACTGGCCGACACGAATCTTCGGGCCGCTCAGGTCCTGAAGAATGGTCACCGGTGTATCCAGTTCCTCGGAGATCGCGCGCAGGGTGGCGATGTTGGAAGCGTGTTCGTCATAATTGCCGTGGGAAAAATTGAGACGCGCGACATCCATCCCGGCGAGAATGAGCTGGCGAATGACTTCGCGCGAGCTGCTCGCCGGTCCGAGCGTCGCCACGATTTTGGTCCGCCGCGTAAGCCGGGGCTGATTCATCATGCAACGAGAGTCGCTGCACGGCGGGCGGTCAATGCCGCAGCCCGGACACAGGCCGTTGCACAAAAATAAGCCATTTCCGCGCGCTGGATGCGAAGGAGAAGGAGGAGCAGCCTTATGAAGTCCGAAATAATTCGTCCTGCGATCGGTAACGCGAGCGCCCGCCTTGGAATGGGGATCAAATCCGCAGTCATTCTCTTGCTCTTAAACGTCGCGATCGCCCGCGCGGCGGATGAAAGCACCGCAACGCCTGGCGCCGACGCGAATGCGTCCACGCTGCCTGATTACCAGGACATCAACGACAACGACAAAGCGATGGATCAGGCGGTCACGAAAGCGCGCGAGTCGCTCGGGTTTTTCCTTGCCGCTTTACAGGCGAAAAAACCGGACACGGGCGAGTTCGAGGTAAAGAAATGTTTCATCGACGGCGACAAGGTGGAGCACATCTGGATTCGTGATGTCACCTGGGATGGCAAGGCATTTCACGGCCGCGTCGATAACGCACCGCTCGAAGTCGGGAATGTGCATCTGGACCAGCGAGTCACCGTCACGCCCGAGGACCTGACCGACTGGATGTTTGTGCAAGATGGAAAACTGATGGGCGGCTTCACCATGCGAGTGCTCTACAGCCGCTTGTCACCGGAGGAGAAGGCTGAATTCGAGAAGCAGGCCGATTTCAAGATCGAATAAGGAGAAGATGATGAAAGCAAACAATCGCCTGCGTCTCGCAACCTTCCTTCTCGGCATCTGCTTCGGAGTGAGCGGATGCGTTACTGACGGCTATGTCGGCGTCTCCGCATATCCGGATTACCGGCCTTACTACTCCTACTATGGCTACGGCGGGCTGCCGTATTATGGTTACGGCGGGATCTATCGACGCAACATCATTATTCGCGGTCGTCGGCATCGAGGGGGTTTTGGCCGGCAACATTTCTGGCGCGATCGAACACGGCGTGGCAATCGGCCCAGAGTTACGCGCCCCTCGAAGACCCGGCGCGCAAATCCTCCCCGTCCGCCGAAGCGCGCTGATCGGTGAGGCGGGGCTCTCGCCACGCTCCGTCTCCTGAAACCATTCGGCGGCCGTTTTCTCGTTGAGCGGTAATGCGCGATTAGGAAGGCTGGCCAGAAAGCGAGTTGCGATTCCGCATTGCGCCACCAGCGCCCTCTTCTTCAAAGAACCAGAACAGACAAGCAACCGTTTAGATCAACCGTAAAAACAGGTCCGGATTAGAAACCCAATCCAGAGAGGAAACCAAGTGTCCGCGACCATCCAGTCCGGCAAAACGCAGACCTTCTCCTGGTTTGTCTTTGGTTTGATGGCCAGTGTGACCTTTGTCGGGATTCTGTCCGAGCTGGTGCCCTCGGGCGTTTTGCCGCAGATGACCGAGGGCCTGGGCGTTTCCGAAAGCCAGGTCGGTTTCCTCGTCGGCGTTTATGCCCTGGCTTCTGCCATTTGCACCATCCCACTGGTCAGCGCCACTCTCGCGGTCAACCGCAAGAATCTGCTGATCGCTCTGCTGATCGGGTTCGCGATCTCCAACGTCGTCGTCGCCCTTTCTTCATCCTATGCGCTGATCGTTGCCTGCCGCGTGCTCGGCGGCATTTGCGCCGGCGTGATGTGGCCCATGATCGCCGCCTACGGCACGCGGCTCGTTCCGCAAAACATGCACGGCAAAGCCATCACCGTGATCATGTCGGGGAACACTCTGGGCATTAGCATTGGCCTGCCCGCGTTCACCGCGATCGGAATTGGGTTCGGCTGGCGGACCGAATTCGTAGTCCTGGGATTGACCGTCGCGGCCATCGCGGTGCTGTCGTTTTTCTATCTGCCGTCGGTGGAAGGTGAAAAACTCAGCCAGAGCAATTCGCCCCTGGCGGTGCTGAAGATGCCTTCGATCCTGATCGTGCTGCTGCTGACCTTTCTCTCGGTCGCCGCCCACTACGGCATTTACACTTACATTACCTTGCTGGTGGAGTTAATCCGGCTCGCGGGCGGGATCGAAACGGCGCTGCTGATCTTCGGCATCGGCTCAGTTATTTCGGTGATTGTTTCCGCGAAATACATCGATGCATTTCTGCGCCCCCTGATTGTCGTCATGCTCGCGATCGGCGGCATTTCAATGGCCATGTTCCTCCTTTTCAAGGGAACTACTGGCGTCGCGCATCTCGCGTTCTTCCTCTGGGGCCTGGCTTTCGGCCCGCTCGTCACGATGTATCAGACCGCAGTCAGCAAGCAGGTGGAAGAAGCGCGCGACGTCGCTACCTCGGTGCAATCGAGCGTCTTCAACTTGTCGATCATGATCGCCACCTGGGTAGGCGGGATGTTCCTAAGTGGTAATGCGCGGATTGGCGTCAGGAGCATCGTCTATATGTCGCTGGGCTGCTTCATCGTCGCCACGATCATCGCCTTCTTTTCGAAACGCACGCTGCGCTCTTCCTGATTTTGTCGTCGTGACCGTAACGCACCGCATCGCAGATAAAATGAGCCGGCGTGATAAACCGGTGGACGCGCAGTGCGCCGTCTGGGTAGCGCGCGCGTCTCGCGTGCTGGCGAATGGCGTCCCGCCTTCGCGCACTTTCTCTTGCGCGGGCCATGTCTTTCAAAGCCTGTTTCCGCGGGACGCGGAAACCAGCACGCGAGACGCGTGCGCTACCCAGAGACCGCGGCCATCGCCTTCTTTTCCAAGCGCACCCTGCGTTCTTCCTAATTCCGCCGTCATGATCGTAACGCACCACATCACAGATAAAATGAGCCGGCGTGATAAACCAGTGGACGCGCAGTGCGCCGTCTGGGTAGCGCGCGCGTCTCGCGTGCTGGCGAATGGCGTCCCGCCTTCGCGGACTTTCTCTTGCGCGGGCCATGTCTTTCAAAGCCTGTTTCCGCGGGACGCAGAAACCAGGACGCGAGACGCGTGCGCTACCCAGAGACCGCGATCATCGCCTTCTTTTCCAAGCGCACGCTGCGCTCTTCCTGATTCCGCCGTCGTGACCGTAACGCACCACATCACAGCTAAGATGAGCCGGCGTGATAAAACCGTGGACGCGCAATGCGCCGTCCGGGTACCGCGCGAGAGCGCTCACTTTTCCAACTGACGCAGTTCTACCACAAAGGAGAAACCCATGAAGAAGTTCACCAACGCCCGCATCTACCGCCAGCACGACGAACCTGGAGACATCATCGTTGATAAGGGGGTCATCAAACAGATCGGCACGAATTTGCCCAAGGCTGATGAAGAGATCGATTTGCGCGGACATTTAATAGTGCCGCCCTACGTCGATCCACACCTGCACCTGGACTACGTTTACACCGGCCGCAGTGAAGGCGCCACGAACACGAGCGGCACCCTGTTCGAAGGCATCGAGCGCTGGCACGAAGTGAAGAAGACACAGACGCCCCAAGACGCCAGGGAACGTGCGCTCAGGGGCATCGCGGAAGAAGTTTCCAAAGGCGTCCAATTCATCCGCACCCATATCGACGTGGATGATCCCAAGCTCACCGGCTTGAAGGTGATGCTCGAGCTACGCGAGCAGCTTAAGGACAACGTCACCATCCAGATCGTCGCCTTCCCGCAGGAAGGCATGTATGCCTACAAAGGCGGCGATGAGATGATCGAGGAAGCGCTCAAGATGGGCGCGGATTGCGTCGGCGGCATCCCGCACTTCGAGTGGGCGCGCGAGTTCGGAGAGAAGTCCGTCCATCGCACTGTCGAGTTGGCCGATAAGCACGGCAAACTGATCGACGTCCACTGCGACGAAACCGACGACGTCATGAGCCGGCATGTAGAGTTACTCAACGCGTTGGTGATGATCGAAGACATCGGCCCGCGCTCGACCGCGAGCCACACCTGCTCCTTCGGCTCGGCGGATAACTCGTGGGCCTTCCGGATGATGGGACTGTTCCAAAAGTCGCGGATGAACTTTGTCGCTAATCCGACCGAGAACGCCTATCTGCAGGGACGTCAGGACACCTATCCGAAACGCCGCGGCCTCACCCGGGTAAAGGAGATGTGGGAAAGCGGGATCAATGTCTGCTTTGGCCAGGACTCGATCAACGATCCCTGGTATCCGGTCGGCAACGGCAACATGATGAACATCCTCGACAACGGGATTCACCTCGCCCACACGATGTCATTCGAGCAGCTCGATCGGTGCCTCGACCTGATCACCTACAACGGCGCCAGGACCCTGAACTTGCAAGACCAATACGGCATCGAAGAAGGCAAGCCGGCAAACTTCCTTGTCTTAAACGCCGATACGCCATTCGAAGCCGTGCGCCAGCGCGCCGATGTTCTCGCCTCGATCCGCAACGGCGAATACCTCTTCAAAAAACCGGAGCCGGGCTTTGAGATTGAACTGGATCTTTTCAGGAAGACCAAATAGCTGCGCTGCAAAAGCTGACAAACCTTCCCTTTCGGTGGGAGCAGCTCGGGCGATTCCGCGCAAGGATTTTGCGGTTCACTTGGTTAAGCTGCGGATTGTGGCAGCGGCCAACGTGACGCGGCGCGATTCATAAGCAACCTCACACGCGATCCTATGCCTCGAGCCGTCCAATTCGGTATCAAAACAATCAGGTCGGGGCGGCGAAGTTCGGTTAAGCAAACGCTCATCATTTTGGGTCTGGGCGCGGCACTGTTCGGCGGCTGTAGGAGGGAAAGTCATGAAACTCCAGCTCCCCCGCTCCCGGTAAATGTCGTTACCGCGATCGAGAAGGAAGTGACGCCGTGGGCTGAATTCACCGGGCGAACGGCAGCGACTGAGTTCGTCGAAGTGCGGCCGCGCGTTTCCGGTTATGTTACTGAGATTAAATTCAAAGACGGCACGCTGGTGATGAAAGGCGACCCGCTTTTCGTTATCGATCCGCGCCCGTATCAGGCGGAGCTGGATCGCGCGACGGCGAATGCTGAGCAAGCCGAGGCCCAGCAAAAACTCGCGCAGCTCGATTTCAACCGGGTCGAAAACTTGCGCCAAAAACAGGTCGTCGCGGCGGAAGAATACGACCGGAAAGCGGCGGCGCTGCTCGAGGCACAGGCGAGTTTGCGCGCCGCGCAAGCGGCCCGAGATACGGCCGCGCTGAATGTCGGTTTCACCAGTATCGAGTCGCCCATCGACGGGAAGGTGAGCGAAACGCGCGTCTCGGCTGGCAATCTCGTTCAAGCAGGCGGCGGCGCCGACAGCGTGCTGACCACCGTCGTCTCGACCGATCCGTTCTGGGTTTATGCCGATGCGGACGAGAACACGGTTCTGCAATTCATGCGCGAGCACGAGCGGGGGAAGCGTGGCGCTGGCGAGGAAAAGCCGCCCGCGTTCATTCAGCTCGCGAACGAGACCGGCTTTCCGCACGAAGGTCACATTGACTTCATCGATAATCGCCTCGACCCGGGCACGGGAACGCTGCGGATACGCGGCGTTTTCAAATCATGGGACCCGCTGCTCGCGCCCGGCTTTTTCGTGCGCATGCGGGTGCCGAGAGGGCCGAAACATCCCGCGGTGCTGATCCCGGAAGAGGTCGTCGGCTCACAGCAGAACGTGAAGTTTGTTTACGTCGTGAAGCCCGATAACACAATCGAGCGGCGCAATGTCGAGATCGGCGAAGTGGAAGATGGCCTGCGGATTGTGCGGACGGGAGTGAAGGCGGGCGAGAAAGTTGTCTCGACACGACTGCAGATGTTACGGCCGGGCATGAGTGTGAAGGCGGAAGTCGGAAGTGGGAAGTCGGAACAGCCGTGAGCGAACGCGATCTAAAGGAGAGGACGCAAGCTTTTGCGTTACGCATTTTGAAACTGGTTGATGCGATCCCCAATACAATCGGAGGCCGGGCTTTGGCGAATCAACTTGTCAGGTCGGGAACGTCGGTGGCTGCGAATTATCGCGCTGCGCGTCGAGCCAAATCGAGTGCGCATTTCATCTCCAAACTCGGCGATGTCGAAGAAGAGGCCGACGAAACGCTCTTCTGGCTCGAGCTGCTCGAGCAATCTGGAATGCTCCCGACAAAGCGACTCCTTTTGATCAAACAGGAAGCGGACGAGCTGGTCGCGATCGTCGTCGCATCGCTGAACACCGCCAAAAGAAAGCGCCGCGATCGAGGCTAGTTCGCGCTTCCCACTTCCGACTTCCCACTTCCATGAACTTCGCGCGCTTCTTCATCGACCGGCCGATCTTCGCGGCTGTCATCAATATCGTGATCATGCTCGCGGGCGGGATTGCGCTCATGACACTCCCGGTCTCCGAGTTCCCGACCATCGCGCCGCCGACCGTCGGCGTGTTCACCACTTATCCCGGCGCGAACGCCCAAACGGTCTCCGAAACGGTCGCGACGCCAATCGAGCAGCAGGTCAACGGGGTCGAGGACATGCTTTACATGCAGTCGCAATCGAGCAGCGACGGCTCGATGCGGCTGACCGTCACCTTCAAGACCGGCACCGACCCGGACACCGCGCAGGTCCTGGTGCAAAACCGCGTCGCGATCGCCAACCCGGTGTTGCCGGAAGAGGTGATCCGCAATGGGGTCACGACGCGGAAACGGTCACCCGATATTACCCTCATCGTGCATCTGATTTCCCCCGATAAATCGCTCGATCCGCTCTTCATCAGTAATTACGCCTTGCTTCAGGTGCGCGATGAATTGCTCCGCGTCCCCGGCGTGGGCGACATCAGCGTCTTCGGCGCGCGCGATTACTCGATGCGCATCTGGCTCGACCCGGACAAGCTGACCGCGCGCGGCCTTACGGCACAGGATGCAGTCGCCGCCATCCGGGAGCAGAACGTGCAAGTCGCGGCCGGCGTGGTCGGCGCGCCGCCGATTCCACCAGGCTCGACCGCCTTTCAGTACACCGTCACGACTTTGGGGCGCCTGGTGACCGCAAAGCAGTTCGCCCAAATCGTGATTAAGACCGGTGAGAACGGCAAAATCGTGCGCCTGGGCGACGTGGCGCGGGTCGAGCTTGCCGCCGCCGATTACAGCACGGACAGCTTCCTCAACGGCGAGCCCGCGACTGCGCTCGGCATTTATCAGCAGCCCGGCTCAAACTCTATCGCCACCTCCGACGCCCTGCGCGCCAAAATGCAGGAATTGAAGCAACGTTTCCCGCCCGGGCTCGATTACCGCATCGTCTATGACCCGACCATCCCGGTGCGCGAATCAGTCAAGGGAGTGCAGGCGACGCTGGTCGAAGCGGTCATCCTCGTCGTCCTCGTCATCCTCATTTTCCTGCAAACCTGGCGCGCTTCGCTTATCCCGTTGATCACCATTCCGGTCTCGCTCATCGGCACCTTCGCGGTCATGAAGCTGTTCGGCTTTTCCCTCAACACGCTCTCGCTCTTCGGCCTCGTCCTCGCGATCGGCATCGTGGTCGATGACGCGATCGTGGTGGTGGAAAACATAGAGCGCCACATCGACGAAGGCATGGCCCCGCGCGACGCCGCTTACAAGGCGATGAATGAAGTCAGCGGGGCGCTGGTCGCGATCGGGCTCGTCCTGATCTCAGTCTTTGTCCCGACCGCTTTCGTGACCGGAATTACGGGCCAGTTCTACAAACAGTTCGCGCTGACGATAGCGGCATCGACGGCCATCTCGGTCGTAAATTCTCTCACCCTTTCCCCCGCTCTCGGCGCATTGTTGTTGAAGCCGCGCGACGCGAAAAAGGATTGGCTGCAACGCGGGATCGACTGGCTTCTCGGCTGGCTCTTCCGCGGTTTCAACAAAGCGTTTGCCTGGTCAGTGAATGCTTATGGCCGCTCGCTCGGGCGACTCGTTAGGCTGGCGGCCATCGTGTTGCTCGTTTACGCCGGGCTGCTCGGTTTGACCTGGCTCGGCTTTAATGTCGTTCCAACCGGATTCATCCCGGCGGCCGATCGCGGGGTTTCATTTGCGATCGCGCAATTGCCCGACGCCGCCACCCTCGATCGCACCGCCGCCGTTACCGCGAAAATGTCGAAGATCGCGCGCCAGCTTCCCGGCGTCGCCGATGTGATCGAGATCGTCGGCTTCAGCCTCATGGGCGGCAATCAATCGAACGCCGGTTCACTTTTTGTCGTTTACAAGCCCTACGCCGAACGGCGTTCGCCCGATCTTTCGGGCGACGCGATCGTCGCGAATTTGCGCAGGCGTTTCACGGCCGAAATTCCCGAGGCGCTGGTGAACGTCTTCCCACCGCCCGCCGTTACCGGAATGGGAACGGCTGGCGGCTACAAAATGATGATCCAGGACCGCGGCGGCGCCGGGCTGGACGCATTGCAGACCCAGGCCACGGAGATGATGAACAAAGCGAACGAAACCCCCGGCCTGGTCGGAAACCTCACCACCTTTCGCGCCAACGTCCCGCAAGTCTTTGTCGATGTCGATCGCATGAAAGCGAAGACGATGGACGTGCCGTTGAGCAACATCTTCAGCACGCTCCAGATCTATCTCGGGAGCGCGTATGTGAACGACTTTAATCTCTATGGCCGCACCTACCGCGTGACTGCGCAGGCCGACGCTCCATTCCGTTTGCGGCCCGATGACATTCGCAAGCTCGAAACCCGCAACGCCGCGGGCGAAATGTTGCCGCTCGCTTCGGTCGCCACGATCGAGGAAACCACCGGCCCCGCCACCGTGACGCGCTACAACCTTTATCCCGCGGCGGACTTGAGCGGACAAGCCGCGCCCGGCGTGAGCACAGGTCAGGCGCTCGATAGAATGGAAACGCTCGCCCGCACGACCTTGCCGACCAGTTTCGGCACAGAATGGACCGAGATGGCGCTCCAGGAAAAGCTCGCCGGCAACAGCATCCTCTACATCTTCCCGCTTTGCGTGCTGTTCGTGTTTCTCGTTCTCGCGGCGCAATACGAAAGTTGGGCGTTGCCGCTCGCCATCATCCTTGTCGTGCCGATGTGTCTGCTCAGCGCGATCGGCGGCGTCTGGTTGCGCAACATGGATAACAACATTTTCACCCAAATCGGGCTGATCGTGCTCGTCGGTCTCGCCTGCAAAAACGCGATCCTGATTGTGGAATTCGCAAAGCAGATTCAGGATCGCGAAGGGATGAATCGCTTCGACGCTGCGGTCGAAGCCGCGCGGGAACGAATCCGCGCCATTCTTATGACTTCATTCGCCTTCATCCTGAGCATGATGCCGCTCGTCTTGAGCAGCGGTTCCGGCGCGGAAATGCGGCAGGCGCTCGGCACTGCGGTCTTTTTCGGGATGCTCGGCGTGACCTTCTTTGGCCTCTTCCTGACTCCGGTGTTCTACGTCGTCATCATGTGGTTCACGGAGAAGCTGCAGCGCCGCCGGGCAAGCGCCGAACCGCCTGCGACCAAAGCCGCCGCGCCGGAAACGGCCCCGGCCTAACGAAGGTAAGCCGAGCCCTCAACGCAGAGAGCGCAGAGG
>DAISXY010000010.1:0-202 GCA_036825615.1 Chthoniobacterales bacterium | reverse complement strand
ACGCAGAGATTCGCAGAGAGGAAAAGAAGGGACCGGCCATTACATGCTCTGCGCACCTCTGCGATCTCTGCGCCCTCTGCGTTTAACAACGCGCGGCCTTTCATCGCTCGGCTTTCTAACATGAGATTTATTTCCCCAACGCAGAGCGCGCAGAGGACGCAGAGATTCGCAGAGAGGAAAAGAAGGGACCGGCCATTACATG
>DAISXY010000009.1:0-175259 GCA_036825615.1 Chthoniobacterales bacterium | reverse complement strand
TCCTCCGCGCGCCTTTGCTCCACCTTTGTCCTGCAGCAACGTCCACCACCTAACCAATCAGTGGAGCTGACCGCCACCCGGCGTACGACCATTTTTTCAGATGACTAAAACCTCTTCACTTCGAGCAACGCTCGCCCTCGGTGGCGGCAGCTCACTTCTGTCTCGTTAGGTGGTTTTGCTACGTTCGTTTGTAGCCATGTTTCTCTCCTATGCCAGAGTTGGCCGCAACGAGTCAGTGTTGTTTCCTCCCCGATTGGCTCGAGCGGTTCGAGGGGGAACGATGGGCAGCGAGGGCGCGGGCGGATCAGTCACGATCCGCCTCGGATTCTTTTCGCGCCACCCGCAGAGAGATGGCTTGCGCTTGTCCAGAGTTCTGGTTCGATGCTGACGTGCATTCCGATTGCCGTGATTCCTCCGAGCACCATTGCTCCAGCTTTGTCCTGCAGCAACGTCCACCACCTAACCAGTCAGTGGAGCTGACCGCCACCCGGCGTACGACCATGTTTTCAGATGACTAAAACCTCTTCACTTCGAGCCGCGCTCGCTCCCGGTGGCGGCAGCTCACTTCTTTCTCGTTAGGCGTATGACGCGGAAATCTGCTCGCAAACCAGTCAAGCTCATTGTTTCTGGGAAACTATATCTACAGCCGAAAACGATGCGACGATTCCTGGCGTCGTCAGTAGCGGCGGTTAGTTTGGCCCGTCGTTCGCCTGGCTGTAGAGATTTCGTCGTGGCACCTGATCCCATAGAGCGGGACCGGGTGAATATCTACGAGGAATGGGAGTCAGAGGAAGCTCTGCTGGCTTTTCGCGGCAGTGGACCAGATAATGCGATGCAGTCTGCGATCGTCCGCGCGGAGGTATTTCGGTATGTCATTGAAGGCAGTGGTCCAGCATAGCTTCACGCCTAACCAGGCGCTGCAGCCAACGCCTGCCCGGCTTGTTTCCTTGTCATTCATGATTCGTTTGCTTTCTCTCTGTTTGCGCAGCGCGCTCTCGGCAGGCGTGGCTCACCTTGTTCTCGTTAGGCCGGTGCAACCAATAATGGAGTTAAATCTGTGAATGTACTTGTATTCGGTGCATCGGGTGCGACCGGGCGTGAGGTAGTCAAGCGCGCGCTTGACCGCGGGCACTCGGTTGACGCGTTCGTTCGTGACCCCGCCAAGCTTGAGATCAAGCATGCAAACCTTACTGTGACGGTTGGCGACGTGACGGAGGGTGCGTTGGTGGAACGTGCGGTCACGAGTCGGGATGCCGTCGCGAGTGCGCTGGGCTCCGGCAATTCCTTGAGTTCTGACCCGGCCTTGATTGAAGGCATCCAAAACATTATTCGAGCCATGGATCACGCAGGGGTACGCCGGCTCGTCTATTTGTCGATGCTCGGGGTCGGTGACAGCGGCAAGCAACTAGGCTTCGTGGACAGGTACGTTGTGCTGCCGCTCTTATTGCGCAACGTGGTGACAGATCACGCTAGGAAGGAAAGCCTCATCAAGCAAAGTAGGTTGGATTGGGTGATCGTACGTCCTCCGCGATTGACGAATGGGCCGTACACCGGGAGATATCAAAGCGGCGAGGATGTCAGGGAGAGAACACTCCTGGCGTCAATCTCACGTGCCGACGTAGCAGATTTCATGGTAAAGCAGTTTGTGGACGAGCGATATGTGCATAGAACGCCGGCGGTGCTGGGCTGATCGCGCCGGGTGCACGGCGAAGCCCTTATGGCCTGACCCCGGATTCCCCCCCCGTAGGTTGTTGGTAACAAGAAAGGAACCGCGCGATTCTACCTAACCCTTTCGCTGCTTCGCGCTGACGTGAGATTCTCCTGACTAGCACGTGGCGGCCGCAAACCAGCTTACGGCGCCGGCACGTCGGCCACTGCCAGGACGGCGTGAGTCGTAAAATTGCCAGTGCCGTCACCGAACAGAATTGAGAGGGTCCCGTCGGTGCGATTGCTGACCGCGAGATCGATGTGACCATCGTGGTTGAAATCGGCCGCGAAAGCGCTCTGCGGCCCTTCTCCCACGGTTAAGACTGGACCGCTGGTCATCCCACCGGTCCCGTCACCGAGAAAAATCAGCACGCTCGTGCTGATTTCGGAGGGATTGAAGGCAACGGGAAAAGCCACGTCGACGTTGCCATCTTCGTTGAAATCGCCGATCGCCATTTCGCCTTCTTCCGTCCCGAGTCCGGGGGTGAGCACCTGATCGAGCGTGAAATTCCCGCTGCCATCGCCGAGGTAGGTGGAGAGAAACAATCCGGTCGTATTACCCGGGCCGGCACCGCCAAGGATTATGTCCAGCTTGCGATCGTGGTTGACATCAGCGAGCTGCACATCGCCGGGTCCGGGGTTCACGCTCAAGGCGGGCATGCGCGTGAGGTTACCGGTGCCGTCGCCGAGAAAGATCACGACATGCGAGCCGCTGGTCTCGATTTCGGCCACGACCACATCGAGGTTGCCATCGTGGTTGAGGTCGCCGAGCGCCAGGGTGTAGTCATTCGGTAGATCCTCGAATTCGATGGGTGTGTTACTAAAGCCGCCATGCCCATTCCCTAAATAAACCACCATGACTCCTTCGTCTGGACCATTGGCGACGAGATCGAGGTTTCCATCGTTGTTCAAGTCGCCGGCCTTGATGCGGATCGGCTCGCCATCCCCGTTGAGTTCATTGGCGGTGACAAAGCCGCCGAGGCCGTCGCCGAGAACAATGCGGATGGCGTAACCCCAGGTGTCGATTGAAACCAGGTCAAGCCGTCCATCCTTGTCCAAGTCAGCAGCGGCCAGCCCTCGGGGCAAAGTATCGGTTTCGACGTGCTCCCTGAGGGTAAAGTTGCCTTGTCCATCGCCATCGAAGATCGCGATATTATCGAAGCCTGTGACGTCGACGGCGAGGTCGATGTTTCCATCGCCGTTAAAGTCGCCCGAGGTGATCAATTCGGGTAGAGGGTGATCTCCGGTGCGATGAGTGCCGAACGTCGGAACGGCCGTCGCAATCAGCAGAGAAACGATCAAGCAAAAAGAGAAACAGCGGCCTTTGTTCGTTAGGTTATTCATGGCTGAACCTCTATTTGCCCTATCTCGAGGTGCGGCACCGGGCCGTCATCGCTGTCAATCACGGCATCCTGATTTGGCGTGCCCGTGACGATTGTCGCCACCCCGTCGCCGTCGAAATCAGCCGCGCCTACGGCCGTGCCGAATAACGCCCGGGTTTGCGGCTTCATGCTGATTAAGTTTTGAAAGATTCGTCCTCGCCGCCCATCGAAAGTGATAACCGCGCCGGCTTGAACGAGGCCGTTGACATTCTGGCCTGGCGCGCCGACCACAATCCCCGGCCGCCGATTGCCGGCGACCCCATCGGCAACTAACACTGTGGCGCCGAAACGGGCGAACGGTTGCCGGACGGCCGGAAAGAGTGTTCGCTGCAAACTGCCGTCACTCCCATTGAAGATATAGACCGCGCCGCGCTGGTCCTCGCGCGCAGGTGAGCCGATCACCAGGTCGGGTTTTCTATCGCCATTAAAGTCTTTCCCGCCCGCGACAGCCGCGCCAAAGGAGGGCAGCGTTTCCGGGAAGGGATTGACCAAGGTAAGAAGCAGGGCTCCGGTTTTGCCGCTGAAAACAAACGCTTTGCCTTCGCCGGGAGCGCCGATGAGCAGGTCGCTCACGCGATCTTTGTCGAGATCGCCGGCATTCGCCACCGCCGCGCCAAAGGCTGCGCCCGCTTCGGCGCCTCCTTCATCGGGGTGATTGATCGTGCGGATAAGTTGGCCCGTCTTTCCGCTAAAGATATATGCCAGGCCGACATTGGCGATTCCATCCTCGCCGCCGATGTCCTTCCCCGGCGCTCCCACGAGAAGATCGGCCGTGCCATCGCCGTCCACGTCACTCAGTCCTGCAACGGCGGCGCCCATTCTGCCCTGTTCTTCTGCGGTCGGATCCGAGAGGGTAAAGAGAACTGCGCCGGTCGCACTGCTGAAAACGAGCGCCTCGCCGGCGTTCTTGATTGAGTCTTCGCTGTCCGGATCGGTAATGTGATGCGGCACTCCCGCGATAACATCAGGAATGCCATCGCCATCGAGATCGGCTACCACCGCGATCGAGCTACCGAGTTGTCCGCCGAAATGCTGCGGCTGAACACGCTGGAACTCGGGATCATCCAGCCGGCCAAGCATGGCGAGGTTGGCGCCATCAATGACATAGACTTTGCCGACGTTTTGCGGTTTCCCGAACGACTTCTCGTTGGAAAGAAAATCGCCATCCTGGAAAGGTGCGCCGACCGCGAAATCGGGAACACCGTCCCCGTTGACGTCCCCGATTACGACCACACTCTCGCCAAACCGGGTGGTGGAGGCTTCCGGCCTCGGATCGAGGAGTGTGGCCCCTTCGCTGGCGGCGACAAGAAGAGCAAATCCGGCTAACAAGAGGAGCGACTGCTGGGTGCGGAATTTCATATGACAGGGCAACAACGGCGCCTGTGTTACTCTGCCGAGCGCGAGATTTGCAAGAAAAAAATTTGAAGAAGTGAGTTGCGGTGTCTGCGCCGGTATCTACAAACGCTGCATCTAGAGCGAGCGTTGAAAATACACCGCGGTAGGAGATTACCGCCGCCAGCTTGCCGAACTGCAATTCACTCCGGCGCCACTCAGCGCGTGGGCGCGGCCGGGCCGGTGAGCTCGCCCGTGGTCCCAAAGGCCAGGTCGAACGGTTGTTCACCTACCCCTGAAACTGTTGCGAACACACTTTGGCTCGCGAGGTCAATCACCGAAACGGTAGTGTCCAGCGCATTCGAAACATAAAGCTTCGTTCTGCCCGGGTCGATGACCGAGAAGAAAGGACCCGCTCCGACCGAGAGCGTCTTAACGACTGCATGCGTTGCAGTATCAATCACGGACACTGTTTCTGATTGGGAGTTCGACACATAGACGAACGCGCCATCGGGAGTGCTGACCAGGTGCCAGGGCTGCGCTCCTACCGGAATCGTCGCGACGATACGCAGGTCGTTGT
Organism: Chthoniobacterales bacterium; assembly: GCA_036825615.1. Classification (GTDB taxonomy): domain Bacteria; phylum Verrucomicrobiota; class Verrucomicrobiia; order Chthoniobacterales; family UBA10450; genus JAICXG01. The sequence goes on along the minus strand of DAISXY010000009.1, from coordinate 170,258 downwards.
TGTCAATTACTGAGATGTTGTTATCAGATACATTCGCGACATAAATCTCGCCGCCATCCGGCGTCACGGCCATCCCTCTTGGCTTGTGACCGACAGTAATATTCTTGAGTAACGTCTGGCTGGCCGTATCAATCACCGAGAACGCCTTGCCCAGGAAATCGGCTACATAAATACGATCTCCGCCCGGGCTAATGGCCAAGCGGCGCGGACCCGGCGGGGTCGGGATGTTGTTGACCTGAAAGGTAGCTCTGTCGATCACACTTACCTGATTTGCAGTGTAATTGGCGACGTAGACAAACCGGTTATCGGGAGTCGCAAGCACATCCTTGCCTTGCCCGCCGGTAGGCACTTTCGCCACAACCTTATCCGTGGAAGTGTCGATGACGGCGGCTAATCCACCGCGACGAAAGACGACAAAGACCCAGTCACCATCGGGCGTGACGGTGAGCTCTTCCGGGCCGGCCCTGCCTGTTGGGATTGTCGCTGTGACAATCCGGTTGACTGTATCAATCACCGAAATCGTGTGCCCAAAATCATTGGAGACATAAGCTTTTCGTCCGTCTGGCGTGACAGTCAGCCGGACGGGATAATCTCCAACCGGAATCTGATCCGTGACTTCATTTGTGGCGGAATCGATCACGGAAACCGAATCCGACAGGGTCGCCACGACAAACAGCGGCGGACTCGAGTTCGGCTGATTGTCCGCAGCCGAAACTGGGAGGATCAAGGCCAGTAAAGCACAACCCAGGAGAAACAGAGATGGCCTCGGAGCTATGACTGCTGTCGTGAAGCGCGCTACTTTCACAGGAGAGCGAAGTCGAACGCGGATGGGATGAGAGAACTTTTTCATATGGAGATTCCAGCCTAAAGCAGGCCCTCTCGAGAGCCACCGCGACTCAGGGCTGAACCTTTGGCGGGGACTGCAAGGTGAGTCTGAACGTGGCGCAATTGGAAGCAAAAGCCGAGGCGGCTGTCAAGACCAGACCTGGACCAAGCCAAGCGACGCGGTTTGGATCTGTCGCGCTCTCGCTTTTTTTGCTGATCTGGCGGAGGCGTTCGCCGGTAAGTTGGGGAGAACGCGCGCAAGCTGATAGAAGAGAGCCGGGTTGATTGCAAGACAATAGAGTCCGAAACGGAGTAAGTCTGCAGAGTCAAATCAGGGCAACCTTACTCTGACCGCTTTCGCTTCGTGTCCTCTGAGCCTATGGCGTAGTAAGGAGGAGCAAGCCTGTTCCCCGCGCCGTAAAAATATCTGTGCGGCCGTCGCCATTCAGGTCACCAGTGGAGAGCGTGTAGTCAGCGCCGCCCGAATGGGGCAGACTTACTTCGCGCACTGGGCGAAAGGTGCCGTCGCCGTTGCCGAGTGCCACATCAAGTTTCGTTCCATTGAGGAAGACCAGGTCTGTTGTGCTATTGCCGGCGATATCCGCCGCCGCCAAGCCCGCGTAGAGAGCGGACCCCGGGACCGAATCGGATTGCGCAAAGCCGCCGTTACCATTGGCCAGAAAAACCGCGATCTGTTGATTGCTGTTAAAAACGCCTACCGCGAGGTCCACTTTGCCGTCCTGATTGAAATCTGCCCTCACCAAAGTGTTGGCATTCCCGCCAAGGGGATAACTCGCGACCGGCCGGAAGGTGCCATTACCTACACCTTTGAAAATCCGGAGGTCCATCGAGCCATACTCGGCCGTGGCCAGATCTGGCGCCCCGTCAGAATCAAAGTCGCCCACGACAAGACCAGCCGGACTGGTGCCAGCGGCGACAATGACTGGTGAGGCGAACCCGCCGTTACCATCTCCGAGAAGGATGGAAATCGAGTTTGCTTGGAAATCGCTTACGGCCAGGTCGAGCTTACCATCAAGGTTGAAATCAGCCACTGCCAAGCCAGATGGTTCCTCTCCCGTGTTGATGAAAAGTGAGCTCGGAAAGCCACCCGCCCCGTCATTTAGCAGTACGTTAATGCCGGGGAAATTCGCCACCGCCGCGTCGGGAAAGCCGTCGCCGTTAAAATCCCCGAATGCAAGCACGGTCTGAAAGCCCCCCTGATTGTAAGCCGTGGGTGCGGAAAAATTACCATTTCCGTCGCCCAGTAGAACATAGAGAGCGCCGTCGTTGAGGACAGCGAGGTCCATTTTGCCGTCCAGATTGAGGTCCTTGATTTCGGAGTCGAAATAGGTTCCGATTGGCAGCGAGAGCAGCTTTATTTGAAAGTGAACTGGCGAGCCATTCATCGCCAGGCACATCGGCGCGATACCTGCCAAGCCCACGAGTGACAGTAAGATCAAAGTCGCGAGATGGTGAGAAGCAAAGGAAAAGGTATTTTTCATCACTAATCAGACTAAGTAGAAGTGCGGTGGGAAGCTAGAACTTTCAAAACAAATGAGCCAATCCGAGAGAAGGGATCAAGAAGGCGGTTGGTGGTACCTGTCGCGCCGGCCAAGATAGCTCTTCGATTTGCGATACTTGAATCACGTTCGCAATTCTCCAAAATCTCCCGACATCGGAGATCGAGCAATCGCAGCAGCGAGATAACACGGCCTGTGCCCTTGCCGCCGAGAGCCGATTCTGCTTATTGTGGCCGAGGAGGACAACAATGCCGATGTTACGACCAGATTGCGGTGTGAAAGTCAGTTGACCCGGCGGCAAAAGGCGATGCTCGACTTTTATGGTATCGAAAAGCTGCTCACGCCGGAGCAGCGGGCGGTGCGCGACGCCGTGCGCGAGTTTGTGGATGGAGAGATTATCCCAAACGTGCGCAGCTGGTGGGATCGCCACGAATTTCCAGTAGCGATCAAGGATCAGTTTGGCGCGCTCGGGCTTTTCGGCCCCAATCTGCCGCAGGAGTATGGCTGTGCCGGGATTGATAACATCGCCTATGGTCTGATCAATTACGAACTGGAACGCGGAGACAGCGGCCTGCGCTCGTTTGCATCGGTGCAGGGCGCGCTCGTGATGTATCCGATCTTCGCCTATGGCTCGGAGGAACAGCGCCGAAAGTATCTGCCGGAACTGGCGGCGGGGCGATTAATCGGCTGTTTCGGGTTAACAGAAAGCGACGGCGGCAGCGATCCCGGTGCGATGCGCACGCGCGCGCGCCGCGACGCTAACGGCTGGATTCTGAGCGGCTCCAAAATGTGGATCACGAACAGCCCGATTGCAGATATCGCGATCGTCTGGGCGAAGGATGACGAGGATGTGGTGCGCGGCTTTATCGTGCCGAGCGACACCGAGGGCTACAGCGCGCCAGTGATTGAGTCGAAGATGAGTCTGCGCGCTTCTTCCACCGGCGAGATTGTCCTGCAGGACTGCCGCGTCGGCCCGGAGTCACTCTTGCCGGAAGCGAACGGGCTGCGCGCTCCGCTCGGTTGCCTGACGCAGGCGCGCTACGGGATTTCGTGGGGAGCGCTCGGGGCGCTGGAAGCGGTCTACAGCTGCGCGCGCGAGTACGCCGCGACGCGGACAACTTTTGGCAAGCCGATCGCCGGGCGTCAACTCGTGCAGGACAAACTCGTCCGGATGCTAACCGATCACACGCTCGGGTTACTCATGGCCTATCAGCTCGGCCGGTTAAAGGACGAGAAGCGGATGAGCTTTGCCCAGGTCTCGATGGCGAAGCGCAATAACGTCAGGGTTGCCCTCAATGGCGCGCGCCTGGCTCGGGAGATCCTCGGCGGCTATGGCATTACGACCGATTACCCGGTGATACGCCACATGCTTAATCTCGAGACGGTCGACACCTATGAAGGCACTCATGACATTCAGACGCTTATCATTGGGCGTGAGATCACGGGTTTGGGGGCGTTGGAATGAGTTTAAAAAGCTGAAAGCGGGAAGGAGCGATCGCTGGTTAGGTCTTTTCCGCGATGACCGCGGTCGAAACGCCGGGTGGCAGGGGATGTTGCGCGATCGAGGTGAAGCCGGCGTCGCGCAGCATTTGTTCCAATTCGCTGAAAGTGTAGGCGTCGCCGTGCTCAGTCGAGACAAGCATGACGAGGCTGAAGGTCGCGGCATCGGGCGGTGAGACGCGGTCGGGGTTTGGGACAAATTCAACGATCGCGACGCGGCCGAATCGGCGGAGAGCGCCGTGGCATTTGCGGAGTAATTGCACGCAGGTGGGCGGATCGAAGTGATGAAGGAAATTCGGCAGAAGGATGAGGTCGTAGTCGTGACCGAAGTCAACCTCGAAGGCGCTCCCTTCAATGGTCCGAAAGCGGTCGGTGAGTCCCATGCGCGTGGCATTTTCCCGAGCAATCTGGAGCACGGGCGCCCAATCGAGCGCGACGACGTGAGCGCGCGGACTGCGTTGGCCGAAGCTAAGTCCCCAAATCCCGTGACTCGCCGCGATGTCGAGCACCTTGGTCGTACGCGCCGGGTCGAGCGGGACGATCTCGGCCAGAGCTTGCGCGCCCGGCATCATCAGCCAGCTCATCCCGCGGGCGAAGCTCAGCCACATCGGATGTTCCGGCGCCATCGAGCCGCCGGGTGCGAGGACGGTCCCACCTTTGCGCACCGCGGCGGCTACGTTCGCGAACGCCTCGGTGAGGTGATCGCCTAATAGAAACTCGGCTGCTCCGCCCGCGTAGGCGGGAGAGTTGCGGACGAGAAAGGCGGCCGAGTCCTTCGTCAGGTGATAACAGTCATCCTTCTTTTCGACGAACCCGAGCACAGTGAGATAGTCGCAGAGAATCCGAATCCCGCGCTCCGCGGCATCGCAGCGTGCAGCCAGTTCGACCGCGCTCGCCCCTTTTTCGCCAATCGCGCTAAAGAGATCGAGCTCGAGGGCGCCTTTGAGGGCGCTGGTATCCTGATAAGCGGTGAGTGTTTCGAAGAAATGAACCGGTGACGGAGCCTCGTTTTTTGCATGAGGAAGGGTGCGCACAGAGGGACACGGCGTCAACCATGGTGCAAGGACGCGGCAGCCCTTGACTGTGTGGCATGAGAGGAGAGGGACGAGGGTGGGACTGTAATTCCAATTCAGTGTTACAGTGCACTGGGTTTATCGATCACCTGATTGTTCATGAAAGAGCGAAGCGCAAAACTCTGGCACCTTTGGCGGGCGAGACTGGGACGTTGGCTGGGCGAGTTGCTCCTTGTTTTCGTCGGCGTCTACGCCGCTTTTTGGCTTGGCAATTATCAGGAACATCGCCAGGAAGCGGCGCATCGCGATCGGATTCTGGCGACACTGGAAGAGCAGTTGCGCAAGGGAATCGAGAGCGGAAAGATCAATGGCGCGGCGCAGGAACAGGAGCAGACGGAGTTTGAACGCGCGCTGAAGGCCGGCGAGATGCCGCGGTTGCGTCCGTTTGTTTATACGACCGATTACAGTCCGGGCGACATCAGCGCGCTTCTGCAAGCCGGCGGCGTGCAGTTGCTCGACGTGAAGACCCTGCTTGCGCTCCGTGACCTGGAATCGGTCATTCGATGGGGTCTGAGTGGCCTCGAGCGTTATCAGAAACTAAGTGATTCACTGATCGTGCCGAATCTCGGCCAGGATAGCACTTTCTTCTATGATCCAGTGACGAAACAACTGCGTCCGCCGTATCAGTTCTATGCGCAGGCGCTGGCGGCCCAGGTGAAATTCGCGCACCACGTAGACCAGGGAAAGGTGAAGCTGGTCGAGCAGATTCGGCTGGAACGAAAACGCTAGAACTGTTGAACAACCAGGCTTGCCCTCACCGGCGGCTGGCGCCGTCCGCCTCTCCCACAGGGAGAGGGATTGCTCCTGAACGGACGGGCACATAGGTTACACTTTTTGTTTCCTTCCGCGCTGGTTTTGGCCGGCGGAGGCCACCCAGGAGAAGGCTCGTTCCTGCTCGTCGCTTCCTTGCCACTCCCTCTCTCCCTCTCTCCCTTTGGGAGAGACGCGCGCGCGAAGCGCGGCAGTGAGGGCAAGGAGAGGGTTTGGGAGAGACGCACGCGCGCAGCGCGGCAGTGAGGGCAGGGAGAGGGTTTGGGAGAGAGGCACGCGCGAAGCGCGGCAGTGAGGGCAGGGAGAGGGTTTGGGAGAGACGCACGCGCGCAGCGCGGCAGAGGGCAGACATAGCCCTAACTTTTCAACAGTCCTTAGGAAAAGAGCGCTAGCGGCGGCGGAAGATGCGCGGCACGGGCGCGTTTGCCTTGCGGCGGTGGCTCACGATCTCACCCTGGATCGTGCGCGGATCCACCCGGGTGAGCTTCTTGATTTGCACGCGAGTTAAAAGGGCTTGGTGGGGAATGTCGCAGAGATAATTAGGAATGAACCAGATGTCTTTCTCTGAGCTCATCCAATTCTCGGAGTCGAATCGGGCCAGATTTACTGGTCGGGAGTAACGCCGCAGAGTGCGTTCGCCGCGCAGGTTAAAGTAGATGTGAAAGTAACTTAGGACCAACTCGCGCACGGTGCGATAGATGGGCTCGCGGTAGCGGCAGCCGGTGAAATTGGATTTGGCCACCGCTCCCCAGTGGCCACCCTGTTTGAAGACGGCAATCACGTGGTCGGTATCCTGGTCAGCTTCGAGGTCAACGATCAGAGGCGGGTAACCGAGGGCGCGCAGCGCGGCGGCGGCAAAGATCGCGCCTTCCAGACAGTGAGCGGTGGATTCGCGCAGGACGATCCGTGGCGACCAGGCCGTGTTCGCAAGATGGTAAGGCATCTTATCGAGGAAACGTTGGATTCCAACGGGATTCTTCAGCGCGCGGAGCCGGTGAAGCTCGCTTCGAGATAGCATCGGAAGAAAGGAACGCCGAAGGCCGAAGCAGGTAAAGCGGAAAAGTCAGAGCGGTCGTAAACGGGTCGGTAGCAACGGCCGGGCGGGCCAAGCTGAAAAGGAAATAGCCCGCTCGTCTGAAACAAGAAAGCCGCCCAGCCTGAGCATGGGCGGCTTCTTGCAATATTATCCTTTTAGCTAACCGGCTATGCCGAGTGAATCGAGGGTAGGTTGGTCGATCGCCGCGGTCTGGTACAGGCCCTGGTCGGCTTGATACTGAGTGAGGGCATCGCGGGTTAGCGGTCCAAGTAAGCCGTCGACTTCGCCTTTGTAGTAACCCATGTCCTGCAGCACAGCCTGGACATCAGCAATCACCTGGTCAGGAGGCCGGCTAACCGTGCCGGTGTAAATGGGACCATTATAAGCGTAGTAAGACGCGCCCGGGTCATAACCCCAGGCTGGGTACCAGTAGCCGTTATCCCAATAGTAATAACCGCCGCCGATCAGCACGATGGTGTGATAATGGTTGTGCCACCAGGCGCGGTCGCGCCAGATCGGACGATAATTGCGGAAGGCGACGTATTGCGGTCCCGACCAACGCTCGGCGTTGGTGATCCGGTAGTTCTGCTGGAACTTTACCGCCGGGACCTTTTGCGGCTTGGCCTGAGCATGGAAATCCCGGTGTTGCTGCTTGATTCGCTGCACAGTCTGCACATCGGGCTTGCGCGCCTTGGCGTTGCGCCGATTAGTCTGACTGCTGGCGCCGGCGTTAGTCTCAGTCGCGCTGCCCGCGGTCGCCTCCTGGCCGGGCCGGTTCCTTTGCTCCGGGCGATTACGGCGCTGTTCGGTTTGGGCATTGGCATTCTCGTTCCTAGTCGCATTGGGCCTTTGCTGGTTTGCTTCTTCGCGGCGGGGTCGCATCTCGCGGCGATTGCGTTCCCCCGCCTGTGTGCCCTGGCCTTGGGAGGCAGCGGGCTGATTCGGGCGCTCCATCCGCCGTTCCGGCCGATTCTGACGCGCTTCCTGGCGTTGTTGCCGTTGCTGCTGCTGGCCTTGCGCTGCCTGCGGGCGTTGCTGACGTTGCTGCTGCTGGCCTTGCGTTGCCTGCTGGCGCTGCTGCCGTTGCTCCTGGCGTCGCTGCTTCTTCGGGCCAGGTGTCGATTCGTCCTGCTGGGCCATCGCGCCTGCGGTGAAGATCAGCGAAACGCTAATCAAGGTCGTAAGTAGTTTGTTCATATCTGCTCCTTCGCGTATCAGAAGCTATTCGTGCCGAGCGGGCGGGTTGGTCGCATGCGGAACAAGGAAGGTCGTCAGAGGGTGGAACTTGGAGCAGCTTCAAAACCCGGTCGATAGATCATTGCGCGGAGCTCAGGCTTTTACTGCGACCGGCTCTTTGACCCCAGTTTGGTAAGGGAGCATCGCGCCCCTCGTTAAAACCACACGATGACGAACCACGGCGACGTTGGCTAAGATATAGCCAATGGGACGCGGGCGATTACAGGAGGCGAGTGAGCGTGTCATCAGCCGGTTGACCAGAGTTAAGCGCAGCACCGGTCTAATCTCCAACACCAGCCGAGGCGCGGAACGCCGCGATGGCTTCAGGCAGAGTTAAAGGCAGATTAATGAACGCAGCCGCGGCCGCGATCAGGCTGTAAATCGAGAATGCGCCATATCTCGTCCAGGAGTCGTGCGTCATCTTCGTCGCTTCGGCCGCGTCGGCCAGCGCTTTGCCGGCGAGAGCCAGCGGCATCCAGGGATGGTTTTGGGCGCGGTTTTTGCCGCCCATGGCGGCGAGACCCAGAGTCACGGCATAGCTTCCGAAGCCGAGAAAAGCGTCAGGAGTCGCGAGTTTGCCGTAGGCCTCATCCGAGCCGTTGATTTTGCCCGTGTCGAAACTCGAGGAACGGGGCTGGGGAAGGTTTTTCAAGATCCCGTTCTGATAAAGCGCGACCGCTGCAAGCGACGACATCGCGAGCAGGGAAAGCAACGCGCTCGCGCGGCGGCAGGCAAGATAACCGCCCTGACCACAACGTAGCTCATGACTTAGCTGGCGCGCTGACAGCATTCTTATTTTTTGAAGTAAGCTGTCAATCCAAGGCCGACGAGTGCGAGAAATCCAAGCGTAAGCGTGTCGCGATGTTTATCGCTCCAGAGCTGCGGGCTCCAGGAGCGGGCGCGGGAACCAAAATCGCCGTGAGGCCCGTGGTCACCCGGAACCGGCTGATAAAGATTGTCAGGCTGGTTTGGATCCCTTGGCTCGTTAGTCTGCTGCCCTTCATAGCCGACCCGGGCAAGATAATGATCCAGCAGCCCGGGAAAGAATTTGTTCCCGACGATCGCCTTCACACTCGAGATACCGACATACATCTCTCGCCGGTCGTGATGGGAAGCAAACACCACCGCGTCCGCGGCAATTTCCGGCTGATAGATCGGCGGCACCGGTTGGGCCTTCTTAGGGAGCCGGCTTTTCACCCAGCCAAACTGCGGCGTATTCATCCCCGGCATCTGCAGCATGCAGACTTTGACGTTGCTTCCGTCGTGGATCAGTTCAGAACGAAGCGAATCCATGAAGCCCTGGATGGCGTGCTTGCTCGCGCAATAGGCCGATTGCAAGGGGATGCCGCGATAAGCCAGCGCGCTCCCGACCTGGATGATGCGGCCGTGATCGCGCGGCAGCATGCGCTTGAGCGCCGCGAGCGTGCCATAGACATAGCCAAGATAGTTAACCTCAATGACTCGCTTGTACTCGTCCGGCTGCATCTCCTTCACGGGTGAGAAGACACTCGTCATCGCGACGTTGACCCAGACGTCGATCGGGCCGAGTTCATCCTCCGTTCGTTGCGCGGCGGCTTCCACCGCGCCGGCATTAGCGACGTCGGTCGGTAACATGATGGCTTTGCCGCCGCGCTCTTCCACGTCGCGTTGCGCGCCTCTCAATCCATCTTCCCCGCGCGCGATCAAGCCGATCTGGGCGCCTTCCTTGGCGAACGCGCGCACGGTCGCGCGGCCCACCCCGGCGGATGCGCCGGTGACAACAATTACTCGTGGTTTATTCATAAAGTCCTTTACTCGTTAGTCCGGTGTCGGTCTTCCATTCTTTTCCTTAAAGCTTCGCGCCGGATCGTCTCTTTGGTTTGCTTCCATTTTTTTGCCGCGGGCGAGGTGGTTGCACAAAGACTCAGTCACGGCGCCGCCTGCCGATCCAACCCGCAAGGCCGCCAGCCAGAAGCGCACCTACTACGAGGAGGGCGAGCGTTTTTCCCTTGGCGGGGAGTCGCGGCTCCGGCTGAATGTAATCGCGCTCCGGGAAGTTACCTGCTGGGCCGCGCGGCCCTTCGTCCATCGCCATCTTCAGGACTTCTGCCAGATGCAGCGCGCGCCGGTTCGTCGTCTCGGCAATCTGGGTACGGCAACTGAACCCGTCGGCGATAACCAGCGCATCCCTGCTCGCCTCTCGCACCGCCGGCAAAAGGACGCGTTCGCCACACGCAATCGAGACATCATACTTATCGGCTTCGAATCCAAATGCGCCTGCCATGCCGCAGCAGCCGGTCTCCGGCTTTTCAAAGTCGATTCCCATTTCCCGGAGTAACTCCTCTTCACAAACGGTTTTCATGACTGCTTTTTGATGACAATGGCCATGGAGAAGCGCGTTACGCGCGAGTTTCGGCGCGCGGTAGCCGGGCACTTTCTTGCGCAGGAATTCGCCGAGCGTGTAAGTCTGTTGACAAAGCCGGCGGGCGTTCTCGTTTTCCGGAAATATTTCTACGAGCTCGTCGCGAAAGACGGCAGTGCAGCTCGGCTCGAGACCGACCATCGGGAGACCGGCTTCGATTTCATCACGCAAAGTGGTAAGGATCCGCGCGAGCCAGCGTTTCGCCGTGTCCAGCATTCCGTAATCGTAGAGCGGGCGCCCGCAACAGAGGTCGGTGCGAGGGATGATGACTTGAAAACCGGCGTCCTCGAGCACCTCAACCGCGGCCTTTGCAGTCGCGGGATGGAAATAGTTATTAAAGGTATCGGGCCAGAGAAGAACACGAGCCCGGCCGCGGTTGTGAACTCCCCGCCTGGCAAACCAGCTCCGGAATGATTCCGCGGCAAAAGCGGGCATGACCCGCTGCGGTGCGACCCCGATGAGGGCTTTTGCGACCGCGCTGATGAAGGGTGCACGATTGAAGAAGTTAACGAGCGAGGGCGCAATCTGCGCGAGGCGCGACCAGACGTGGATCAAGCCGAAAGCGTAGGCGTGGATTGGTCGCAATCGCCCCTCGTAATAGTGAGAGAGGAACTCCGCTTTGTAAGTCGCCATGTCCACGTTCACCGGGCAGTCGGACTTACAGCCTTTGCAGGCGAGACAGAGATCGAGCGAGTCCTTCACATCTTCGTCGCGCCAGCCGTTTTTCCCGATCACCTCGCCCTCCAGCATTTCCCAGAGGAGCCGCGCCCGCCCGCGGGTCGAATCTTTTTCCTCCCGCGTCACCATGTAGCTCGGGCACATCGTGCCGCCCGATTCGCGCCGGCATTTGCCGACCCCGACGCAGCGAATGGCCGCGCGCGCGAAGCTCCCGTGGTCGTTAGGGAAGTGGAAATGGGTCTTCGTCGCGGCCGGATTGTAATTTTCTCCGAGCCGCAATTCCGTCGCCGGTGAGTTCGGGCGGACGACCTTGCCCGGGTTCATTTTCCACTGCGGATCCCAGATCGATTTGAATTCGCGAAACGCCTGCACCAGCTCTTCGCCAAACATTTTCGGCAACAGCGCCGCGCGCGCCTGGCCGTCGCCGTGCTCGCCGGAGAGCGAACCGCCGTAGCTCAGAACGAGATCGGCCGCGTCGTCGAGGAAAGCGCGAAACTTCTTCCGGCCGCGATCGCTCCCGAAGTCGAAAGGCAGCCGGCAATGCACCAGCCCCTGGCCGAAATGACCGTACACCGAGCCGTCGTAATCGTAGCGAGTGAAGAGCGCCTTCAGATCGCGCAGGTAATCGCCAATCCGCGCCGGCGGCACCGCGGAATCCTCCCAGCCCGGCCAGCGGTCCGGTTCGTTAGGCGCAAAGGCGGTCGCACCGAGGGCGCTCTCGCGCACCTCCCAGAGTTTCGCTTCCTCTTCGGCGTTGTCGTAAAGCTTCGTCGCGGGCGCGCCGCTACCATTCTTGAGCGCGTTCATCAGTTCACGCGCGCGCTCGTCGGCTTCGGCTTTGCTCTCGCCGCCGAACTCCACCAGCAACCAGCCGCGGCCTTCCGGGAGCAACTTCAGATCGTCGGTATGCACGTGGTGCTTCTTCATGAAGCCGACCATTTCGTCGTCAAAACCTTCCAGGCCGATCGGCTTGTGCGTCATGATTTCCGGGCAATGATCGCCCGCCGCGAAAATGTCCGGATAACCGAGGACGAGGAGCGAGCGCGCCTGCGGCTCCGCGATTAATTGCAATGTCGCCTCCAGAATCGTGACGCAGGTTCCTTCGCTTCCGGCGAGCGCGCGCGCGACGTGAAAGCCGTTTTCCGGAAGCAGATCGTCGAGGTTGTAGCCCGAGACGCGGCGCGGGATTTTCGGAAAGCGCTCGCGAATAAGCGGCGCGTATTTATCCCGCAGTTCTTTCAGTTTGCGATAAATCTCTGCCCGCGGATCGTTGTGCCTAACGATTGACTCCAGCTCCTCTTCGCTTGTTTTTCCAACGCGCATCCGAACGCCGTCGTAGGTGAGAACCTCGAGACTTTCGAGGTTGTCGGAAGTGCGCGCGCCGGTCCCGGCAAATTGCGCCATGACCGAGTGCACGCCGCAGGAATTATTGCCGATCATCCCGCCGATGGTGCAGCGATTATGCGTCGCCGGATCAGGACCGAAGGTGAGCTGATGCGGTTTCGCGCGCGCTCGAAAATCGTCGAGCACAATCCCGGGCCGCGCGGTCGCGAGCCGCTTTCCCGGGTCGATCGAGAGGAATTCGTTGAAGTATTTCGAGGTATCGATAACGACCGCGACGTTGCAGCATTGCCCGGCCAGGCTCGTGCCGCAGCCGCGCGCCAGGATGGGCGCGCCAAATCGTTTCGCGATTGCGACGGTTGTCACGACGTCGTCGAGGCTTTTCGGAATCACCACCCCGATCGGCACCTCGCGGTAATTCGAGCTGTCGGTCGCGTAAAGCGCGCGGCTGCCTGAATCGAACCTGACTTCGCCCGCGATTTCGCGGCGCAATTCGGCCGCCAAAGCGGCGGCATCTCCGGTGAAATGCGAGCCGGGTTGGCTCTCAATAATCTCTTTCATGCAAGACGCGGCACTCCTTTCCAATGGGTCCCGGGGGGAGAGAGTTGAGGGCGCACCGGCGGGTCGCTCAGGTCGCGTTTGTCGGAATTAAAAACCGTCGCGCCTTGCGAGATCAGATAATCCGCGGTGCGCGCGGCCAGCGCCTGGATCGTCAGGCCGGGATTGGCCGAGCCCTGCGTTGGCAGAACGCTCCCATCGCAGACGAAGAGGTTCGCGATGTCGTGGGTGCGGCCAAATTTATCGACTACGCTCGTCGCCGGGTCGGCGCCCATGCGCGCCGCGCCGACGAGATGGGCGTAGCGCGCTTCGTGCGCGACCTGAGTCGCGCCGGCGGCGCGCATCACCTCCTCGGTTTTGTCTCGCGCGAACGCGATCAGCTTTTTGTCGTTCTCGTGCAGAGTAAAGCTGATGTGGGGAACGCGAATTCCCCACTGGTCGCGCTCCTCGGCGAGGGTGACGCGGTTCTCCGGCCAGGGCAGAATCTCGCCTAACAATCCGAGCGCGGCCCAGTGGTTGTAATCCATCATCACCCGGCGCATGCCCCAGCCCCAGGCGCCGCGCGCTGCCATCATCTGTTTCGCAAACGCGATCGGCAGCGGGCCAACGGTTTGAATGGCGAAGCCGCGGGCGAAATCGCGTCTCGGATCCGTCTCGTAAAATTCCTCGGTCAGGGCGTGGGCGGGCGGCGCTTTGTACATCCTGATGAGCTCGTCGAAGCGGCCGAGGACGACTGTTCCAGCCTGCGCCATCAGGTAACGGCCGACCGTGTCGCTCGAATTGGCGAGACCGTTTTCGTAGCCGGCGCAGGCGGAATTCAAAAGCAATCGCGGCGTCTCGATCGCGTAGCCGCAAACGATCACCGCTTTCGCCTTTTGGAAATGTTCGCTTCCTTCGCGATCGAAATAGCTGACGCCGTTGACGCGATTGTTTTTCCCGAGATGGATCCGGCTCGCCATCGAGCGATCGCGAATTTCCGCGCCGCTGCGGATGGCATCCGGCACGTGCGTAATCAACGTGCTCGCTTTCGCCCCGACCTTGCAGCCTTGAATGCAAAACCCGCGATAAATGCAGTGCGGCCGGTCGTTGCGCGAACCGGAAAGAATCGCCACCGGCCCGCCCGCGCTGACCCCGATGCCTAACGACGCGCAACCCTTGATCAGGACGTCGCCGACCCCGCCCATCGGGTGCCCGCTGTAGGCATAACCATGCGGATCACCCCACGGATACCAGGCCGGCCCGGCGACCGGCATTTCGAGCTCGAGCAATTCGTAGTAGGGCTTCAAATCCCAGTACGAAATCGGCCAGTCCGCGCCGACCCCGTCGCGGGTGTAAACTTCAAAATCGCTCGGATGAAACCGCGGGGTGAACGCGGCCCAGTGGACCGTGCCGCCGCCGACCCCTTTGCCGCTGTTGTTCGCGCCGAAGGCGAGCGGGTTCTCGCCGCCGGTGATGCGCATGTCTTCCCAGTAAAGCTGGTGCGACCCTTTCTCGTCGCTCACCCAATCGCGTTCCGTGTCCCAGAAAGGTCCGGCCTCCAGACCGACGACTCGAAAACCGGCGCGCGCCAGCCGTTGCAAAAGAACGCCGCCAGCCGCGCCGACGCCGACGATCAGATAATCGACCTCCTCGTTAGGGGAATAACGACGCATCCGCCCGTCGAGCCGCTGCATCGGCCCAAGATGATGATCGCGGTCGTCAGGCGCCTGGAACGCGCCCCCGAGCGGGGCCTTCAATGCGTCCCTCCCTGGCCGGCTGGCGGGTGGTCCTTGTGCGCCGCGATTTCCTCCGTCGTCGGATCGGAGACGGCGTCGTTAGGCGCGAGCCACTCGTAGCGTTTTTCCGGAACTTCCCACGGCTCGGGTTGGCCGCCCTCGAGCCGGATGTAAGCGCGCGGATAAGCCGGGCCGCCAAAGCCGATCTCGTCCCAGGCCCACGGATGGGCGTAATACATTTCCACGCAATCCTGCACGAGCAGTCCGCAGTAACGGTGGATCGGCATTCGCGCCCAGATTTCCTCCGCGCCCGGCAATGGCTTGGCGTCGTGAATCGATTTGAGCAACACGTCCTGTTCACGCCAGGAAAGCTCGAGAAAATTTCGGCCGTGAGCGGTGCGCGACATCTGCTCGATCGCCTGCAAACCGAGGCGGTAGGCCTCGCCGTCGGGCGGCATCACTTCAAAGCGATAACCGGGCGTGCGCTTCTCGTGGAGGCGCTCGTCGATGAAGGGAAGAATCGGGATGCGATGTGCCGCATCGCGATCGTCCTGCGGAAGGAGGTGATCGCAAACTGCTTCCATCACGCGCGCTTCCTCGGGAGTGAAAAAGCGAATCGGCGGGATTTCTTCGACCCGCTTGCGCACGACTTCGCGGGTCGCCGCGTCCCAGAATTTCTGCTGCGAGAGCGTGCTAAAGCCCGGGTAATAACCAGGCTGGGCGCGTGGCGGCAGCGGCTGACCTGTATGTGGGTCCAGCGGGAGGCGCTCGCGCGCTGCGGTTTGCTTCTCGTTAGGCATGATTAAACTCCGGGTGAGGAGCGCCAGGTTCCGGGTAGCGCACGCGTCTCGCGTGCTGGTCGCGGTGTTCCACCGCGACGAACTTCCCTGAGATCTGAGCGTCACGAACAGCACCGACGTTTCGCAAAGTCCGCGACGCTGAAACAGCGTCGCCGGCACACGAGACGTGTGCGCTACCCGATCCGCTCCGGCATTCGCCAAGCCAAAACAGCGTCATCGTTCCCTCCGCATCAGGCTTGCGAGCAGGCCGATCGTGCCGCAGGCCGCGAAGAGGAGCGGCGCGAAAATCGGCGGGCCATATACGATGTTATAGAGCGGCTTTTTTAATCCCGCCGGCCGCCTGACAACGCCGCGCGCATGATAAAAAAATCCGACGGCGCCATCCGCGATCGCGAGCACCGACATCGCCGGCAGCCAGGTGCGCGCGATCCTTGGACTAACGATCGAGCCGGCGGCCGCACCCATCAGCAGCGGCGTGATAATGATGGGCGTCCATTGCGCGAGGTAGCGGAAGTTATTTTTGTAATGCGAATAGAGCGCCTCCGCGCCGCTGCAAAACGTGCCGACGATGGTCGCGACTGCGAGATGCTTTTGAAACCGGCCTTCGCGCAAACCGATCGTCCAGGGATGTTGCGCGGCGATTTCCTCCGAGGTCAGCGAAAGCAAACGCGCCTTCGGCGAGCGGAGCGGGATTTCCGGCGCCTCCTCGGGGCGGAGAAAAGAAGCGACCAACCCGAGATAGGCGCTTACGCCGAAAAGGAGGGGCGCGAAAATCGGCGGCCCCATGATGATGTTCGCGACCGGAAGCCGCCAGCCGCCGGGTTTGCGCGCGATGCCGCGGACGTGAAAACAAAAACCAACCAGTCCATCGAGCAACGTGATCGCCGAGGTCCAGCGCAGGACGGTGCGCGCGGCGCGTTTGCTGAAGGCGCCCCAGATTCCCGCGATTGTCATCGCGGCGCCGAGCGCGACGGGCGTGTACATGATCTGTTGTCCGTAGCTGCCACGATAATGTTCGTAGGCGACTTCCGCCCCGGCGAGGACGCTGGAGGTCCCGGCGAGGAAGGCGAGGCTGCGCTGGAAGCGACCTTCGCGGATGTGCGCTTCGGCCGCGCGGGCTTCCTCCGCCAGTTTCTTGGGGAGCAATTTGTCGAACAACTTGTCCGGCCAATTGCCAGTCTTCTTCGGGGAAGCAATCTTGCGAATGCTTTTCGTTAGGGCATTCATCCTCGTCAGGTTCCTGATTTCGTAGAAACAAGCGCGCCGAGAAAGCGTCCGGCCTTTTTCATTCCCGCTGCGCTCGAGAGGGCTTTAGAAATGTTGGAAAGAGATAACCGGCGGCCGCACCGATGATCAGCGCCGCGCCGGCGAAAAGACCCCACCAGCTTGCCAGGCACCACAGCGAAAGGTTCATCCATTCGTTTGGCGGCCGGTTGCGCCTTCCCGACGCACTGTTATAGAATGGGGCGTGAGCATTGAAGGAATCCGCGACGCGATGAACCGGGCGCCCTTTGTCCCGTTCACGATTCGCATGCCGAGTGGAACACGCATCGCCGTCCCGCACCGCGATTTTGCTCTCCTCACCCCTTCGGGGCGGCGAATCTTCGTCACCCGGGAAGACGACCATGTCGAGATGATCGATACGCTCATGATCGAAGCGATCGAGCAAGAGGCCGAGAGATTATAAGATCTCATATTTCTTCGCCTCATCTCGTTTCAAGGTGAGACCGTTGCCTGGCTTCGAGAGATCGGGCTGGAGCGCGCCGTCGTTAGGCTGAGTGATTCCTTCGAAAAACATCCTCTCGATGCGGAGGTGATCGTGAAAATACTCGGCGTGCCGGAACGGGCGCGCGGCGCAACCCACCGGGAGATGGAGGGCCGGGGCACAATGAGAGGAGAGGGGAATGTGATGCGCTTCGCAGAGCGTCGCGGCTTGCAGGAAACCGGTGTAACCGCCGCAGCGGGTGGCGTCGGCTTGCAAGACGTCGACCGCGCCCGCGGTCAGCATGCGCTGGAAATAAGTGACATCGTAACCGTACTCGCCCGCGGCGATATCCATTCCCGGCGGGCCGTCGTCGCGCATCAGGCGCAAACCTTCGAGGTCATCGGAGGAGACTGGTTCTTCAAACCAGCTCACCTCCAGCTCGGAGAAAACGTAACTGAGGTCGAGCGCCTGTTTGCGCGAGTAGCCGCCGTTGGCATCGACGAACAGTTCGGCCTCGTCGCCGATCGCTTCGCGGGCGGCGGCGACGCGCTCCGGATCGGCTTTGGCATCACGACCGATTTTCATCTTCACCCGGGGGATTCCCTCTTCCACCCAGTTGCTGAGTTGTTCCTGCAACCGCTCATTGGAATAGGAAGTGAATCCGCCGCTGCCGTAGAGCGGCATCGTTTCCCGCACCTGGCCGAATAGCTTGACGAGTGGCAAACCGAGGAGCCTCGCTTTCAAATCCCAGAGGGTGGTATCGACCGCCGAAATCGCCATCGAAGCAATCCCCGGGCGGCCGAGGTTGCGGATCGAGCGGACCATGGCGACGAAAGCGTCGTTAGGCGACAGCGCGTCGTGGCCGAGGACGATTCGTTTGAGATGCGAATCGATCAGTTTCGCGGTCGATTCGTCGGCATAGGTGTAGCCTAACGAGTGAAGGCCGCCGGCTTCGGCTTCGACGATCACGAGGGTGGTGCTGTCCCACTCATAGGTGCCATCGGACTCGGGTTGATCAGTCGGAATGCGGTAAGCCGACACCTCGAGTTTCTCGATCGGCGTGGCAGTCATCGTCCGGGTAGCGCACACGTCCCGTGTGCTGGTCGACGCGTCTCGCGGCGACGAACTTCTCGAAACAAACAGACAGGAGAGAGATACGGGAGCCTAACGAAAAGTTCGCAACGGCGAGACGCCCTCGCCAGCACGCGAGACGCGTGCGCTACCCGGAGCAGGGGCATCGGCGTCACTTCTTGTGCGGGATGAAACTTTCGATCGCGTCTTTGAAAGCGCCGCGGATCATTCCGCCCGGGTCGGGATCGCCTTTGACGATCGACTTCACAAAATTTTCCGCCTCTTCAAAAGTGATGTGCGGCGGCAGGGTCGGCACCTCGGGATCGGTCAACGCCTCATAAACTACCGGGCGATCGGAAGCGAGCGCCTCCTCCCAGGCGGAAGCGATTTGCTCCGGCTTCTCGACGCGAATCCCGCGCAGGCCGAGTAATTCGGCGTAACCAGCAAAGGCAAACTCGGGCACGGTCTGCGAGCAGACATATTTCGGATCGCCGGTCATGATGCGCTGCTCCCAGGTGACCTGATTGAGGTCGCGATTCGCCAGCACCATCACGATGAGCCGCGGATCGCTCCATTCCTTCCAGTAATGCGCGATCGTGATGAGGCCGTTGATTCCGTTCATCAACATCGCGCCATCGCCGACGAGGGCGATGACCGGCCGGTCGGGCCAGGCGAATTTTGCCGCGATCGCATAAGGCACGCCCGGTCCCATCGTCGCCAGATTCCCGGAGAGCGAGGCCATCATTCCACGGCGGACCTTGAGGTCGCGCGCGAACCAGTTCGCGGACGAACCGGAGTCGGACGAGAGAATGCAGTTGTCGGGCAGGCGCGAGGACAATTCCCAAAAAACGCGCTCGGGATTGATCGGGTTCGCGCTGTTCATGGCGCGCGCTTCGAGCACTTCCCACCAATCTTTGAGCCAGCCCTCGATCTTCTCGCGCCAGGACCGGTCGGTCTTGCGCTCGAGCAGGGGGGCGAGCGCGCGCAAGGTTTCGGCGCTGTCGCCGACGAGACTCAATTCCATCGGGTAACGGATGTTGATGATCTTGGGATCGATGTCGATCTGCACCCCGCGGGCCGCGCCTTCTTTCGGGAGAAATTCCGAATAGGGAAAACTGGAGCCGACCATGAGGAGGGTGTCGCATTCCATCATCATGTCCCAGCTCGGTTTGCTGCCTAACAATCCGATCGGGCCGGTGCAGTAGGGCAGCGCATCGGGCAGAACGGCTTTGCCTAACAATGCCTTGGCCACGCCCGCGCCGAGCAGCTCGGCCACTTCCATCACCTCATCGGCCGCGCCGAGGCAGCCGGCGCCAACGAGCATCGCGACTTTTTTTCCGGAGTTGAGAATGTCGGCCGCGCGCCGCAGGTCGGCATCCGTGGGAATGACTCGCGGGGTCGAATAGCTGATCCCGGAATGGATAGTGCTGTGTTTGCGCGGGGGAGTTTCGACCGCGTCTAATTCCTGGAGATCGTTAGGGAAAATGATGCAGGTGACGGTGCGCTCGGCTTTGGCGATGCGGATCGCGCGGTCGACCAGATGCCGGACCTGAGCGGGGACGGTCGCCATGTGCACGTATTCGTGCGCGACGTCTTTAAAGAGGGAGATAAGATCGACCTCCTGCTGGAAATCACCGCCCATCGCCGCCCGGGCCGATTGCCCGATGATCGCGACGACCGGTTGATGATCCATCTTCGCGTCATAAAGGCCGTTCAAGAGATGGATCGCGCCCGGCCCGGAAGTCGCGAGACAGATGCCGACTTCGCCAGTGAACTTGGCGTGCGCGCAAGCCATGAAGGCCGCCATTTCCTCGTGGCGCACCTGGACGTAATCGACCTTGTCGCCCGCGCGATCGATTGCGCCGATAATCCCGTTGATGCCGTCGCCCGGGAACCCGTAAATGCGAGTGATACCCCACTCGTTGATCCGTTTGATGAGAAAGTCGGCTACTAAGTCAGCCATAAAAGAAATTGAGAGTTATAATCAGGAGCTGAGAGACATGTTCGTTAGTCCGCAGGAAATGCGATCGTGCTGAGCAAAGCGTTGTCGGACTGCCGGGAGTCGAGCCGGGTGTGTTGCACGACAATGGGCACATCGGAGACAATCACACTGGCGTAGTTGGTGGCCTTGGGGATTGGCTCGGGGTCTTTCAAGTCATTAAAGCGCTGATGGAGGGTCCGCCGGGCGGGGACGGTGAGTTTATAAGGCCCGACCGGATCGCGATCGCTGAAGTAAATGGTGATCTCAACCTGCGCGTCCCGATCGTTGGTGTTCAGGATACAGGCGGTTTCATGGCTCAGCAGTTCGGGTTGCGGTCCATGGCTCCAGGCTGGAATCCACCCTTCCGCAATCGCCCATGTTTTCCGTCCGACCGCTGCCATCAATCATGAAAGGATCGTGAGCGGAGGGGGAATTGGTTTCGAAAATATTTCCCGGGCCGGCAGCGCAGAAGAGCGCGCCGCTCAGTATTTTGGATTCTTGATCCAGCCGCGGCTGTGATAATCGGCGATCGTGAGGACGAGCATGATCATCCACCAGACCACGCCGACGCAGGCGGCAAGGCGCAACATGCGGCTGCTGCCCTTTATGTGCATGAAGAAGAGGGCGATAAGGATCGTCTTCGTGATCGAGATCGCGAGTGCGATGACGAGATTGAACGGACCAAAATTGATATAGCCAATACCCCAGGTGGCCCCAAGCAGGAGCATGAGAGCGAGGCAATTGAACCAATAAAGCCTGGGTGAATGGGTCATGCTCGCAAGTCCAGGTTCGTCATTGTTGCTTCACCTATGTCCCGCCATGTAGAGGAGCGGGAACAGAAACACCCACACGATATCGACGAAATGCCAGTAGAGTCCGGCGATCTCGATCGTCATGTAATTGCCATTCTCGAAACGTCGCATCGAGGCGAGCACGGCCAGCACGAGCATGACTCCGACGCCGATCGTGACATGGATCGCGTGCAGGCCGGTCATGGCGTAGTAGATCCAGAAAAATAATTCCGCCGCGTGCGGGTCAGCCTCATGCCACTGGAAAGTTGGACCTGGAAAGACATGGTCGACATAGTCCTTGTAATACTCGTAACCCTTGACCCCGAGAAAGATCATCCCAAAGAGCGCCGTTCCAAGGAGGAGCCAGATGAGATGCTTGCGCTTCTCGAGCTGAGAAGCGCGCACTGCCAGCGCCATCAGCGTACTGCTGAAAAGCAGGATCGCGGTGTTGGTCCCGCCGAGAATGATCTCGGTGTGCCGGCTCGCGGCCGCCCAGGTGGAGGGATAGAGGTAGCGATAAACGGTGTAGCCGAGAAAAAGGCCACCGAAGAAGAGCACCTCGGTGGCGAGGAAAATCCACATCCCGAGCTTGGCCGCTTCGTGCTGCTGGTCGAGGTCGTCAAATTGCTCGGCAAGAACGTGCTCAACGGCAAGGTCGGTCATTCTTTACAACTCCATCGCACTTCGCGCCCTGGCTGCGCGGAGGTTTTTGCAACGAGGGGCAGCTGCCAGACGGCGGCGTTGGTCAGGGATTTCTGGGTTCCGCCGGAACCGGGCGGCCTTCAAGCCGCCGTTGCCTCTCTTCATTCTTCGCCGTCGAAATAATCGAGCCCCTCGCCGCGCAAAAGTCTGCGCTCGGGTGAACGCACCAGCCATTTTTTGCTGTCGGGATAATAGCAGGATTCGCCGATCGGATTATCGGCCACGACGTAAAGGATGAAGTCTTCCCCGCTTTGGTTGAAGAACTGGTGGGCCTCGCCTGGACCAAAGATGAAAGCATCGCCCGCGGCCACGGGCGTGGGGCCGGATTCATCGCGGACGATGCCGTGGCCGGAAATGACGTGGTAAAATTCCCATTGTGCGGAGTGCGAGTGATACGGGTATGGCGTCTGGCCGGGTGGGATGCGCAGGATTTCGATGGCAAAGGGATGGCGCGCCCGCGAGTCGCCCTGCGGGTCCCAGCCGAGGGCCTCGGAGAGCTCTTTGCCGGCGCCGCGGAATTTTTTCTTTGGCGAACTCCATTGGTATTCCTCGAGCCGGTCGACGTTAATTTTTCTCATGTGCCGCGCAGCGAAGTAATCGAATTAATCTAAGCGAGCAATTCGAGGCGAAACGCACTCTTTTGCGGTCGCGCGGAGGCTCGAGCTGCTTGCGGCGACTGCGGGGCGAAGATGATCGTTGGATGACAGCGGCTTTATGAATTTGTGCTCCCTCCGCACAATTCTCTTGCGCGAACGATAGCGTTATAAGTATCGTCTATATGCGAATTGCTGCGCTCCGGGTGGACTCACCCCAAGTCGGCCGCGCGGCGAAACCGACTAACAGGAAAGGAAAATTCACACATGAAGATTGACGTACTAATTATCGGCGGTGGCCCCGGCGGCTCCGCTGCGGCCATGTTTTTGCTCCGGGAGGGGATTACCCCGGTCATCCTGGAGCAGGAGCAGTTTCCTCGTTTTCATATCGGGGAATCATTCACCGGCGAAGCGGCCCAGGTCCTGCGCCGGCTCGGGCTGGAGGAGAAAATGAACGAAATGGAAAACCCGGTGAAGCATGGGGTCCTGGTCTATGGGACCAACGCCGCCACCACCTGGTATGTGAAGGTTTCCTCGCGCGATGAAGATTGGAACCTTTACGACAACATCACCTGGCAGGTTCGCCGCAGTGAGTTTGACAAGATGATGCTGGACGAAGCCTTGAAGCGCGGAACCAAATTGCTGCGCGGGACCGCGATCGGCGTGATCCGCGGCGAGGATGGCTCACTTACCGGCATCCGGATGCGGCACCCGGACGGGCAGGAGGAGAATATTCAGACAAAGGTGGTGCTTGATTGCTCCGGCCAATCCACTTTTCTCGCCAACCAGAAAGTCACCGGGCCGAAGTATCTCGGTAGTTATGACAAACAGGTCGCTTTCTTTAGTCACGTCCGCGGCGCGATTCGCGGCAAAGGCACCTCCGGGCCGGAGGCAAAGGATAATACCCTGATCTTTTATGATAAGAAGTACCACTGGGGCTGGTTCATCCCGATTGACAAGGACGTTGTCAGCCTCGGGATGGTGACGCCGCGGGCGAAGTTTACGGAAAAGAAGCAGACCCCCGAAGAATATTTCCGGAGCGAAATTTTCAATATCAACCCGGAAATCGGACGCCGGGTTCCGAAGCTCGACATGGCGGAGAAGGTGCACGTAATCCCGAATTACTCCTTCCAGGTGCGCGGGTTCTGCGGGAAAGGGTTCATCTGTATCGGCGACGCGCATCGTTTCATCGATCCGATCTTTTCCTTCGGAGTAACTGTTACAATGCGTGAAGCGGAGTTTGCCGCGCCATTGGTCCGTGACTATCTGGCTGGCAAGTTAGATGGAAAGGAGAACCCATTCGAAGAACATCAGATCGCCTGCGAAAAAGGCGCTGATAACCTCGAAGACATGATCGACCTTTTCTGGGAACAACCATTCGCCTTCGCAACGTTTGTGCATTCCCGCTACGTCGAGCAGATGACGGACGCCTTTGCCGGACGCATCTATGAGTTCGAGCATCAGCCTTCGCCCTCGATCCAGTCATTCCGCAAAATGCTGGGGCGCACCCGCAGTTATGAGGCGGACGATTATTCGATCCCGATCGGGTCGCGTTATCATCCGGAGCGTGCTCCACTCTGGGCGCCCGATTCGCCGGTGCCTGGAACCGAGCAATGGATCGCGGAGGGCGCCGGGCTCCATCAGGGCAACGGAGCGAAGGCGGAAGCTCCGACTACCTAACGAAGTGAGATACAAGCGCGATGGCACCGATAGCCCGAAGGTACTTTCTGCTTGTCGGGTTGGCCATTGTTGGGATCACACTTATCCTGCGGCTCGGAGCCTCGGTTACTGAGCGTCCGGCGGGCGGTTCGACCCGTCCGCCGGGCGAGCTAACTACTTTCGCCGCCGCGCCCTCCCCATCCGCCGATCAGCGTCCGGCTGAACATAAAGAGCATTCGAGTGACGCCCTCGCCCGCCTTCTTCTTCAGTTGGTAGTCATCATCGGCGTCTCTTACGGCGTCGGTTTTATTTTTAGCCGCCTTGGTCAGCCGGCGGTAGTCGGGGAAATGATGGCGGGGGTTTTGCTCGGGCCCTCGCTTTTTGGATGGATCGCGCCTCAGGCGTTCCAGGCGGTATTTTCGGCCGATTCGCTCGAGCCCTTGCGACTCCTTAGTCAGATTGGTGTCTGTCTTTTTATGTTCGCCGTCGGGATGGAACTGGATCTGGCGCAGATCCTAAAGCGCGCCGGGCGGGTCTTAGTTATCGGGCACGGTAGCATCGCGATTCCTTTTCTCTTTGGCGTAAGTGTGGCTTTGCCGCTCTATCATCGCTATGCCAATCCGGGCGCTTCATTTTCGGCCTTTGCACTTTTCATGGGAATCTCGATGAGTGTGACCGCTTTCCCAGTGCTGGTCCGTATTCTGAAAGATCGCCGCCTTTTTCATACCGCGCTCGGGAGGACGGCAACGATGTGCGCGGCCCTAAGTGACGCGACGGCATGGTGCATCCTGGCATTTGTCGTTGCGATGGCTGGCGCCGGTAGCTTCAGTGGCGTTCTCACCCGAACCGGCCTCGTCTTCGCCTACGCTTTTGTGATGCTTCTCCTTGTGCGGCCGCTCCTGGCGCGTCTTCTACGCCGCTGGCTTTACGAAGAGGCTGACCCGGAACAACCGGCCTTGGTGCTGGTGGCGGCGATCGTTCTGGCTTCCGCACTTGTCACTGAGGGGATTGGGTTGCATGCGCTCTTCGGAGGCTTTCTCGCCGGTGTTATCATGCCGAGTGGCGGCGGATTTCGCGCCAAACTCACCCTCCGCGTCGAGCAGTTTAGCTCCGTCCTTCTGCTTCCGACCTTCTTTGCTTTCATCGGCCTGCGCACGCAAGTGGGACTCCTCGGCAACAGCTATGATTGGGCCGTCTGCGGAGCGATCATCCTCGTCGCGACCTTCGGAAAGATGGGCGGCACCGCCCTTCTCGGCCGTGCTTTCAACTACAATTGGCGCGACGCTTTCGCCTTGGGCGCGCTCATGAATACCCGCGGTCTGATGGAACTGATCGCGCTTAACATCGGCTTGGAGATGGGCATTCTCTCGCTGCGGATTTTCACCATGCTTGTCCTGATGGCGATCGTCACGACGGTGCTCACCGGCCCGCTAATTCAGTGGCTTACCCAGCCGGCACGCGACCCGGTTAATCCTGCACTGCAAGCGCGCGTCTATCCCAACGGCGGCGGAGTCCTGCCGTAGTCCGCGCCGCAGGGCTCACGACGGGCGCGGGATCCAGCCGCGGCGCGCTCGTGCTTTCCACTGGCGCAGACGGTTTCCCGCATTTAAATAGAGCGCGCGATGCCTGACCGCTCCGGTTCACAGCCCGTCTCCGTCGTCACCGGCGGCGCTGGATTTCTCGGGTCACATCTGACCGATCGGCTTCTCGCCGAAAGCCATCGGGTAATTGCGATCGACAACCTGGTCACCGGTCATCTCACCAATATTGAACATCTCGCCGGCAACCAGAATTATCGCTTCATCAAGCAGGACGTAACCCAGTACCTCTTTCTTCCCGATGAGATCGATTACGTCTTTCATTTCGCTTCCCCGGCGAGCCCGATCGATTACTTGGAGTTGCCAATCCCGACCTTGAAAGTTGGCGCGCTCGGCACTCATAACACTCTCGGCCTTGCCAAAGCGAAGCAGGCTACTTTCGTCCTTGCTTCTACTTCTGAGTGTTACGGCGACCCACTGGTTCATCCGCAAAAGGAAGATTACTGGGGCAATGTCAACCCGATCGGACCGCGCGGTGTTTACGACGAGGCGAAACGTTTCGCCGAAGCCATCACCATGGCTTACCACCGCTATCACGGCATCGACACCAAGATCGTGCGCATCTTTAATACCTATGGGCCGCGCATGCGTCTGCGCGACGGGCGCGTCGTGCCGGCCTTTATCGGACAGGCGCTTTCGGGTATGCCACTGACCATTTTCGGCGACGGCACCCAGACCCGCTCCTTCTGTTATGTCTCAGATCTGATTGATGGCATTTACCGGCTCTCTCAATCTGATTTTCACGAACCGGTCAACATCGGTAACCCGCGGGAGATGACGATCAAACAATTCGCCGACGAGATCATCCGCATCACCGCGGCAAAATCGGGAATCGAATACAAGCCGCTGCCGGTGGATGATCCGAAGGTGCGCCAACCTGATATCACCCGCGCGAAAACCATCCTTGGCTGGGAACCCAAGGTGGAGTTTGAGGAGGGGATCGTGGAAACGATCGAATATTTCCGGCAGTGGCTGGCACGCGCCAGCGCCCGCTAGAAATTGTGAGATCCGACGTGCACGGGTTATGTAATTGCCCAGGATTTGCGCTGGTTCTGATCGTCGCTGCGGTTCGGCCGAGCCAGGCGTTTCAGTCAGGTGGGACTTGGAGCGGAAACTTGGTTCGCGAAACCGCGGTGCTCAAGCGGCAGTGGCCGCAGATTACCGCGAACTAAACGCCCGATTACAAAGGCGGTCACCAGCAATTTGGGCTTGCGAGCGCGTCAGGCCTCCGGTAAAACAGGTGCGTTCTGGGGGGAATAGCCGGGCGCTCTAACTTCGTTGGGGCGTCCGGTACTTTTTTGGTCCGGTCGCATTGTCACTTCTTCGGCTGTGGCTGTCTCGCGGCCCGAGGGCGGGCCGGCTCCAAAGTTCCCGCTTAGGCGCTCGAACCGCGCAGCGTCGCGACCGGTGGCAGTTGACCCGCCCGATAAGCCGGGACCCAGCTGGCAATGGCTACTGCCATGACCGCGAGCACGGTTGCCCAAAGATAATGATGCCAGTCGGAGGCAACCGGGAAATAGTCGGCGTAAAGAATACCGCGCACGCGCAGCGGGATGTGGGCGACCCCGATGACGGAAAGCCCGCCAATAAGACAGCCAATGAGCGAGCCCAGCGCGCCGATGAGCGCGCCCTGCCAGAGGAAAATCGTAGTGATATCGCGCCGGCTGTAACCCATCGAGCGCAGGATCGCGATCTCGCGCATTTTCGAGAGCACCGTCATGGTAAGGACATTAAAAATACCGAACCCGGCGAGCAGGATGATGAGCGAGACGGTGATCGCCGTCGACACGCGGAGGGTCGCGAGAAGTTGCAGGTTCGCTTCCTCGCGCTCCTGCCAGCTGCGCGCCTCATGTTGGAAGAGGCGCTCGAACTCCGCCGCCAGCTCGGGGGCGCTGTTCGGGTCGCGCAGTTTATACAGAATCATCGTCGCCGGGTAGGGCTTGCGCAGGAGACGCTGGGCGATTTTCGACTGACAATAAACGCGCGTCTGATCGACTGACCCGACTCCGCTGCGCGCCACCGCCGCGACCGTGAAGCGCCAGTATTCGCCGCTCGGGGCGAGTAATTGTATCGGATCGCCCGCGCCCACCCCCAGCGCTTCGGCGAGGCGCGAGCCGACAATCACCGAGCCCGGGTTGTTGCGAAAATCTTCAAACTTTCCCTCGATGATCTCCTGTCCGATATCGGTGGTGCGCAGTTGGGCCGCGGGATCAATCCCGAAGAGATCAACCGTGGCGGTTTCGAACTCGGCCCGGGCCGTAAGCGTGCCGCGCAGGACCGGCGCGCAGGCCACGACATTGGAGAACTGGCGGCTGATCCGCATGATCTCCGAGGCGTTTGTGATTCCTTCGAAATAGCGCCGCCGCGCCGCTTCCACCTTCGCGTTCTCCGGCGCGACGAAGAGGTGTTCGTAGCGCGGACGAAATTGCGCGCGCAGCATGATGGCGCCGTTGCTCCCGATCGTGGCGTCGACGAACTGCTTCGTGAAGCCCTGCGTTTGCGCCTGGGTGCAGACGAAAATCGCGACCCCAAAGACGACGCCGCACAAGCTAAGGATGAACGCCCGCTTGCGATGAAAAAGGAAGCGCAGCGCGATGTGCAGGGTCGGGGTCACTGCGGTTTCGGCGGCGGCAGTTTCTTCACCATCCGTTGCCGGACGAATTCGCCCGGGCGAAGTTTATCCTGATCGCTCACCACGACGTGGTCACCCTCTTTGAGTCCGTCGAGCACCTCGGAATATTCGAGAGTGCGGTAACCGATCTTGACCGTACGTTTTTCAATCAGGCCATTTTTCACGACCCACACCTGATCCACGAGGGCGGCGCGCGTCGGCACAAGGAGCGCATTTTCATGCCGGCCGGTGATGATGTTCATCTCGCCGGTCATCCCCGCCAGCAGGTTCTCGGGCGGATTCTCGAGGTCAAGCAGGACGGTGTAACGCTGCGTGTCGGGGTCGGCCGTCGGCACGATCGAGGTGACCCTGGCTTTGAATTGCTGGGTGCGATAGGCGTACATCTGGATAATCGCCGGCATCCCGACTTTTACCTCGCCGATATCCTCCTCGTTCACTTCGCCGCGGACGTAGTTTTTTTTCGAGGAGACAGTGAAGAGCTGCGCGCCGTTGGTCACGAACTCGCCGTCGATCGCTTTCATGTCGGAAAGAATCCCATCCATGGGCGCGCGAATTTCCAGCTGGCTGGTGAGGGTTTCCGCCTTCTTTACCGCTTCGCGCAGCGTCTGAAGATTGCGTTCGCGCTCGATTTTCTCGGTCTGAAGCTGGTCGCGCAGGCGTTTAGCTTCGCTCTTGGCCTTTTCGTACTCGACCTGCGGGACGTTGCTCAGCGAAGTCAATTTTTCCAACCGCGCGACATTGGCCTCCGCGATCTTGAGCGGCTCGGCGGAAGGAAGTTCGAGTCGGGCCTGTTCCTCCGCCGCGCGCAGGTCGGATTGCGCCTGGGTGAGCTGACGCGTCGTGGCTTCGTCAGCGATGGTCGCGAGCAGCTCATTCTTCGTAAGGGTCTTGCCGATCGAGCCCCGGCCGTTCGCGACCGTATCGGCAAGATGAACGAACCCGTTATTCTGCGCTCGCACATTGACCACGAACGAAGGCTCGATCCGCACCGTGCCGTAGACGGCCGCGACCGCCGTGCCCCGGATAACCTTCTCCACCTCGACCACGCGCAGGCTCCAGAAATAGATCGCACCGAGAATGAGGGCGACCAGGATGACGAGCGCCCAGAGGGTTCTTCTTGGCAGCCGCGTCTTCAATCCGCGCAACCGATTCTCTTACTCATGCTCATGCTCATGCCGTAATCGTAATCGTAATCGAAGAACGATCGTTTTCGAGCACGAGCAGGAGCAGGAGAAAGAGCAGGAGAAGTCACTGCGGTTTGCCCGCACTCTTTTCGGAAAATTGGAAGTATCGGCCGGTGGCGCGATCCCACGCGGCCAACGCGAGTTTCTGCTGGTAGATCGCCGTGAGGAGACCGCGCTGGGCGGTGAGCAGGTCGTTCTCGGCGGTGCGAAAGTCGAGCACCGAGGCCAGGCCTTGGGCGCGGTTTTCCTGCACGGATGTGACGTTTGTCTCCGCGACCCTGGCGGCGTTCAGGAGCGAACGATAACGCGCTGTGATCGCGCCGAGGGTATTCTGGAGCCGGGCCAGCTCGCGAGGCACATTCTCTTCGAGCCGCCGCAATTGCAGTTCGTTCGCCGCGCGCGCCACCCGTTGCTGGGCGACAATGGCACCGACTTTGCCATTGTCGATTACTCGCCAGGTGTAGGCGACCCCGGCCCCGACCTCATTCGCGACCGTATTGTCGGTCACCTGCGAGGAACCGCCGCTGTCGCGATAAATGCCGGTCACCGGAATAGCGTCGCCCGCCACGACCGCTTGAATGATGGGGTAATAATCCGCCGCGGCCAGGCGCTGGTCTTCGCGCGCTGCCCTGACGAGCAAACGGGCGAGCTTCAGATCGGCGCGCTCGCGCCTGGCGCGCTCAACCTCATCCTGCCAGCGCAGGTTGACGTTTTCGAACTCCAGTTTTCCCTCCGGGACCGGCAGCCTTGCCTCCCGGCCTAACGACAGGCCAAGCGACTGCGCCAGGTCGAGCACGGCGTTGCCATAGGCGGTGCGGGCGCTCTCGATCTGCGGATTAACCTCGCGCGCCAGCAGCGTCGCGGCCATGAAAGCGCCGCGCTCGCTTCGCCCGGCTTCGTAGAGCGATTGCTCGCTCGTGACGTTGGCTTCGAGCCGCTCACGCTGGGCTCGGCCTAACGACTCGAGGTCGCGCTCGTAGAGAGCACGATAAAAGGCCAGTCGCGCCTTGTGCAGTTCATCGGCGACGGTCACGTTCAACTGCTGTTGCGCAAGAACGATCCCGATGTCGCCGCGCCGCGCCGCCGCGGGGATCCCGGCCTGGAAAAGCGGCTGGGTGAACACGCCATAGGCAAAGATGAAGGGCTGATTGCCCGAGCTGCGCGAACGTTGCCCACCCTGATCCCCCGCAACCGTGCCGAGCAGCGCCTTGGGGTATATGGCGGAGCGCAGCGCGATCTGCTCGCCGGCAGCGACTTCGAGTCCGCTCTTTGCCTGCAGGATGCGCGGATTGTTGTGCAAGGTTTGTCTCAGCGCCTCCTCGAGCGTGAGCGGCGGCCCTGGAGCCGGGGTCACTGATCCCGGCACCCGCTGACCCAGCGCGCTCATAAGGCCGAAAAGCAAAAGCAAAACCGATCCGCCGATCCTCATTTGGTTTTGCCTAACGACGATGGCGGGCGGGTGAGCGATAGCACCTGTTCGACCCCATCGCTCGCGACCGATTTTTCGCCTAACGAAGGCGCTTCTCCGCCGCAGGCGCGGTCGAGCCGGGCGAGCGCGGCGTTGTGCAGGTAAGTGGCACTGAGCCGGGTCGTGCGGGTGCGTGTGAGATCGGAGGTCGCCTGGAGGACATCGAGCTGGGTGCCCAATCCGGTCGCCAGATTTCCCTCCGCGATCTGGAGCGATTCCTGCGCGGTCTGGACGTTCTTGGCTTCCGACTCGAGGACGCGGTCGGCTTGTTCGAGATCGAGAAAAGCGCTCCGCACTTCTGCTTCGATCGTGAGGCGGAGACCGTCGCGGGCGCGGAGTGCGGCTTCGCGCCGGGCCTGGGTCGCGCGCACCCGGCCCCGGGTAGCAAAGCCGTCGAAGAGCGCCCAGGAACCATTGACCCCGAAGACGTAGCCATGATTGAACTCACGCCCGAGTGTCGGGTCGCGCTCGTTGTAGACTTCATAGCCGCCGAAAAGCTCGAACCTGGGTTTGGTCGCGCTCTGATCCGCGCGTAGCTGTTGCTGTTCGATCGCGATATCGGCGTCGGCCGCGCGCAACTCCGGGCGCATTGCTTTGGCATGGGCGAGACAGTCGCTCAGGTTGGGATGCCGCGGCTCGTAGACGAGCTGACCGCTGAGGTCAAAGGCCGGCTCGCCGGATGGGGCAGGGGGGATGCCTAACAATGCGCCAAGTTGCAAAAATGAGTTTTGCAAATCGGTTCGCGCCTGGATCAGTTCGGGCTCTTCGTTCGCGACCGAAACTTCCGCCCGCCGCACATTCAACTCGCCAACGGTCCCGGCGCTGAAACGTTCGCGCTCGGACTTCAACTGCTGCTGCAAAACCTCGACCGACTGTTCGCGCACATGAATGCGCTCACGATTGAGGAGCAGCTCGTTAAAGGCGAGCCGCACTTCCATCGTCACCCGCGCCACCACAGTTGCCAGCTCGGCCTCCGCTTTCTCCAGCCGCAGTTGCGCGATTGCCACGTGGCTCGAAGTCGCGCCCCCGCTGTAAAGGTTTTCGATGATGCGAATGTTGGCATTGTAATCCTCCGGTCGAAGATTGGTGTCGCCCTGCCGCTCGCGCCGCGCCCAGCGGCCGCGCGACACCACCGCCGGCAAATAGCCGGAGCGCGCTTCCGTCACGCCCGCGCGGGCCGCATCGACTTTTTTCTCGGCCACCGCGACATCAGGATTATGGGCGCGTGCGACGCCAATGGCCTGGCTCAGGGTGTAGCGCGGAGTTTCGGCCGCGACTGCGATCGTCAGGCCAAGAAGCACAGAGACGATCGCAACTGCCGAACGCATCTCTTTCCTTTCGCCCACTCTCCGCTCTTTTCGCAACAAAAAACCCGCAGGCCGGCGGTGCCGCCGCTCACAAGGTTGCAAGGTTCTAAATAATTGTGGCTTGCCGCGCCCGGCAGGACACGGCAATCTCCCGATTTTCAAGAGCCACATGAGTAAAATCCGCATCGCCATCGTTGGAGTGGGCAATTGCGCCAGCTCGCTCGTCCAGGGAATCAGCTTCTATCGCGACACTGCCAGCAA
Source organism: Chthoniobacterales bacterium (assembly GCA_036825615.1). Lineage (GTDB taxonomy): Bacteria > Verrucomicrobiota > Verrucomicrobiia > Chthoniobacterales > UBA10450 > JAICXG01. The sequence continues at coordinate 137,852 of DAISXY010000009.1, read as the reverse complement.
TGGCGCCGCCGTCGGGCTCATGCACAATCTCATCGGTCCCTATCGGCCGAGTGACATCCAGGTCGTCGCTGCTTTCGACATCGACCGCCGCAAGGTCGGACTCGATGTGAACCAGGCGATCTTCGCCCCGCCCAATTGCACCAAGGTTTTTTGCGCCAACGTCGCCACCACCGGTGCAATCGTGAAGATGGGTTGCGTCTTCGATGGTTATCCCGCGCACATGCGCGAGCACGACCCGCTCCGCGCCTTCCAGCCTTTGAAGAAAGAATCAACTCGCGAAGAAATCATTGATGAACTCCGCGAATCGGGGGCCGAGATCATGGTCAATTACCTGCCCGTCGGCTCCGAGGAAGCGACCCGATTTTACGCCGCCTGCGCACTCGAAGCCGGGCTCGGTTTCGTCAACAACATCCCGGTTTTCATCGCGAGCGACCCGGCCTGGGTGAAGCGCTTCGAAGACAAGAATCTCCCGCTCCTCGGTGACGACATCAAAGCGCAGCTCGGCGCCACGGTCCTGCATCGCACCATCGTCGATCTGTTCCGCAAACGCGGAGTCAAGGTCGAGCGCACCTACCAGCTCAACACCGGCGGGAACACTGATTTTCTCAACATGCTCGACCGGCGTCGCCTCCAATCGAAGAAAACTTCCAAGACCGAGGCGGTGCAGTCAGTCATCGGAAAACGGCTGAGCGAGGAGAACATCCACATCGGGCCGAGCGATTACGTGCCGTGGCAACAGGACAACAAGATTTGTTTCATCCGGATGGAAGGCCGCCTCTTTGGCGACGTGCCGATGGAGATCGATCTCAAACTCTCGGTCGAAGATTCGCCTAACTCCGCCGGCGTGGCGATTGACGCCATCCGTTGCGTGAAACTCGCGCTCGATCGCGGGCAGAAAGGCGCCCTGCAATCCGCCTCCGCCTTTTTCTCGAAGCATCCGCTAGTGCAGATGAGCGACGACGAAGCCTTCCAGCGGCTGGAAGAATACATCCGTGGCGAGCGCGACTCGTAGCTGCGAACATTTGGAGCCGGCCCGCCCCCGGGCCGCGAATCGGCTGCGAATGGACCAACCTTTGCCGAACCAAAACACCGCCGGTAGGCGATTCCTTGGTATGAGCGCAATGAAGTTGGCATTCCTTTGCCTTTCCTTGCTTGTTGGGCTCGGTCTCGGGTCCTGCGCCACGCATGAACCCGCAAGCACTACCACCACAACAACCACCAGGACCGGGGCGCAACGGACCGAAGTCACCCGCGATCTAATCCCGGCCGAGGGCCAGCGCAAAATCCCGGTGACCCAAGGGTATTAGCGCCTTGGAACAAGGAATTCGCATTCGTTTGCGGCGTCCAAGATGTGCGCCGATTAGAAAGCCGGGCCGTTGCTGCGCATCCCTTACCGCCGCAGATCATCTTTTTCTGAATCTGCGTCTCTCGGCGTTAATCTGTGGATGTCTTTTGAACGCGAGGCAGCGCTTCCGGCACGATCGCCGCGCGGAGCGTGAGCCTAACGACTCAGTACTCTTCGCCTTCGTCGCTGATGTTCGGGGCGATGCGGTCAGGGATTGCCCACACGTGCACCATCACCGCGATCCAATAAACCGGCAGAAGGAAGAACCCGAACCCAGCCGTCCCGGTTGCGATGAGAAGCGCGAGCCCGACCGACATCGGCGTGCCGAAAAACATCAGGATCACACCCATGAGCCGATGGCCCTTGTAGACGTGGCCAAGCCCAGGAATCACACTCAGCGCCACCGCGACGAGATCGCTTGCCTGGCCTTCCGCGGTTTCGAGTAATCCCGTCTCCGGGGTGGGCTCTGGCAAAACGTCTTCGGTTGATTGGCTTGCGGGTGCGTCGGTGTATTCCAGCATATTCCTCCGCCGCCTATCGTCAGCAGCCCGGGCAAGTTCGTCAAGGTCGAACCGCAATCATCGTCGTTCCCGCTCGGGGCGCGGACGCCGGCCCGGAGTTCAGCCACCTCGCCCGTAAGGATGCAAGCAACAATCGGCTGATGGTTTTGGAACTGAGCTGATGGAAGGCGGGGCGCCAGCCTTATAACCGTCCTCAGTAGGTCGGCGTGTTGGTCCAGTAAACCGTGGCGCCGGTAGTGGTCTTGGCCTTGCGAATCAGCACCGCGCCGCCGCCTGCGATCGGGTCGCTGCCGTGGTCGTTGAGCCCATCAGTCAGCAGTTTCCAGCCGACCGAGCCGCCGGTGCCGGCATAGTAATAATAGGTCGCGCTCGGCTGCTTGTTGATCCCGACCTGTGTGTTATCAAAGAGCAACAGCTGGTCCTTGATTGACTGGGTTTTGGTCGTCGCGACAAAGGAGCCATCAGCCGGGCTAAGCCCAGTTTGGTTCAAGGTTACACTAACCGGACGAACCATCGACGTAGCGGTATCCTGTGCTCTGTTAGTTAGGGTTCGCAGGCCCGTGGCCACCTTGCCCGTGAGCACGTGCCCGGCTACCTGGACCGGGAGAGTCGGGGCGCCATTCTGGTTACGAATGATGATGTAACTATTGGGCGTGAGCGGATCGTCATCGTGACTGGTGGCAATGTCGCCGACCACCCGCCAGCCGACGTTGCCGGTGGTCCGGTTAACGTTGTTGCTGAAGAAGTAGGTCGTAGACGGCAGATTGATGCCGTTGGCGGCGTTGTTTGGAACCAGGACCTGGGTCTTGTACTGCGGCGTCTTCACCGTCGGGGTGAAGGAGATATTCATGTTCGCGGCCGGGAAGATTGTTCCCAAGGTCCAATAGGGGATCACTGTCAGCTGGGTATTGGCGGTAATGCCAGAGAGCGAGTCAGTGGCCGTATTCACCGTCAGAGTGTTAGCGCCATTCCCGGTGATGGTATAAATGTGGCCCTCTTTCGGGTTCGAAGTCCCGCCGCCGCCGATCGAGACGAAATAGGTCTTGGGCTGGGAGCCGGCGAGATAGACGAACTGGTTATCCACCCAACCGGGTGTGCCACTTACCGTGATCGTGCTCCCCGCGACGGATGCGACCGTGCCGCTAAACTCCGCCGGGCGGAGCAGCGGGATGGAGATCAGGGTGTCAGAGTTTGCGAGCAACGAGGTAATGGAAAACCCGACCGGGCTGGAAGTATTTCCCTGGGCCGGCGCCGTGGATGACATGGCCAGACCCACGACAAAAGCAAGGGTTAAAAGTGTGCTTTGTATTTTCATAGCTTGTCCGCTTTGCCTTGGCCCTGTCTTCCGAAGGATCGCTTCTTTCGTTGGCGGAACAGAACTACAACCATCGCGAGCGCTCCGGCGAGCCATGTCCCCGGTTCGGGCACGGCCGTAAGTGTCAGGTCAATGTTTCCGAAGCCGTCGTAGAGAAAGAATCCGACCCAATCCATGTTCTCAATCTGCCACCCGGTTGTGTTTACCGAACCGGCCAAACCAGTGATGATGTTATCGTAAGTGCCGGGCTGCACGCCGAGGTCGGCGAAGCTAAACTGTTGATTACTTTGGAAACTCCAGGTGCCGCTACCGCTCCGAGCCAGAGTCGAATGCGCGCCCGAGGACCCGAGCGCCAGCTCGATGACTGAGTTTGAATTCAAGGTGAGGCTGCCCGCGAGAGTGAGTGTGCCGCTGGTAGATGTGCCCGTGCCGCCGAGCAGGATCGCGCCCGAATTGATAGTGACGTTACCGCTGATTCGCCCGGTGCCTCCCAAGATTGAGCCGCTGTTATTAACAGTCACCGCGCCGGTGCCAGTGGCTGAGCCGCTCGTATTATTCGCGAACAGTGTGCCAGCATTCACGATCGTGGCGCCAGTATAGTTATTGCTGTTGTTGGTCAGAGTCAGGCTGCCTGACCCGAGCTTATTCAGTCCACCGGTGCCACCCACCTGTCCGGAGAAAGTCAGATTGCCAGTCGCCGTTACCGAGAGTGCGCCGCCGCCGTTTTGGCTTGTGACGACACTCGCGCCGAGCGTGTTTGTGCCGCCATCATCGCTGATCGCCATCGTGCCGCCATTGGCCGCATCGGCGCTCATTGTGCCGCTGGCGGCGGCGGTGCCACGCAGACTCAAGCCCCAGCTGGAGAGAGTGGCGAGCCCGCCACCGGATGTATCTGCCATCAAAAGCGTGAATCTGCGACTGGCCAGGGCGGCGCCATTCAAGGCTGAGAGAGTGGCATTGCGGTCGGCGTCGTTGAAATTGACGGGCGGCCCATAAGGATTGACTCCCAGTCGGCCATCCGATTTGTAAGTGCCGGTCGAGCTGGTTGTGCCCCAGATGTTATCCATCGCGGCCTCGCTCAGCGTAACATTAAGCGAGCTGAGACTACTGCCGAACGGATTGCCTACATCGCGGCCCGGACGATTGAGCAAGACAGCCACACGATTTGCTTCCGAGGCGGTGCCATACGTAAGAGTGGAATAAAGATCGCCCAACCACATCGGATTGCTCGGTGTCTGGGTGGTTAGGTTCAGACTCATTGTTACATTCGAAAAACTGGAAAGCCCACCCAGAACATGACTGTTTGTGTATTGTCCGCTGCCGTCCGGCACACTCGCATTGGTTGTGAAGTTATAATTCACAATCAGTTCGGCTGGTGCCGCGGCGGCAAAGGCAATAAGCCCGATCAAGAGCCCAATCAGCGCTGCCGGCTTGGTCTTTCGGTTTCGGTTCTTCTTACGCATGCTCATTGCTGCGTGGCGCGGAAGAAGAGCCCGGCGTTCCACTCACTTACGTGATCGCCGATCGCCGTGATGGTGACGGCAAACGAACCGGTGCTACTTGGGTAAGTGCCGGCGCTCGTCCAGGTGGTCAGATTCGTCGAGTACTCGATCAGGAGGTTCTGGTTCGGCACACTGACAAAGTCGACCGTCGCGCTTGTGTTTGTGCCATCATAGCTCGGCGGAGCGGGGATATCTATGATATCGAGGCTGAACGATTGCGCGCCGGCGGTGTGCACCGTGACAGTGCCGGTGTCATTAGTGCTCGTGGACGAATCGAGCAGCGTATACGTGAAAGTCTTGTCCGTTGCGTCGGACGGATTATCCGGCGTGTAACAAACAAACGCGCCGCAGAGCGAGACAGTATTACCGCTGCCGGATGCGACGCCAGTGATCGAGAGGTTATCTGTATCACTCGTCCCGTCGGTTGCGATGCGTGTGTCGTTACCGGTCAAATTGGCCACCGGGATCTTAAACGAGTATGCACCGCTTGGCCGCGTTGCCTCATCGCTCGCGGCTAACGGCCCGGCGATCACAAAATTCGCGCTGGTGAAATTGATCATGTAGTTGCCGCCGCCGCTCAGAGAACCCTGGGTAATTCCGTAGGAACCGGCCGCCTCACCCGGCACCCGGCTGAGAGCTCCGGAAATGGTGTCCGGCGAGATTAGCCCGGTCTGCATGTAACCGAACACGGGATCCGAATCGCCTTTGATTTTGAACTGGCCGCTATTCGCGGTGACAAATAGGTCTTTCGGCGTGATATTGCCACTCAGCGTCGGCTGAGTCAGGAAGTAATTGGTCGACTTAGTTCCGCTGATCGTGTAGCCGGCGACTGTGATCGGCTTATTTGTGCCCACGTTGAAATCAGCGAAGGACGCGGCCGGCGTACCACCGAGGCTGATGCTGTCACCATTGACCACTCCATTTAAGCTCGCTGTTCCGGTGAAAGTGGCGCTGGTCGTCCGGTCGTAAACCTTGCTGTTTCCGGTGAGACCGGAAATCGTCAGCTCCTTCTGGCTTACCGTGCTCGACGGAATCGGGACATTCACCGTCGGCGCATAGGTATTGGAACAGCCGACATTCCCGGAATAACTCCCCGCGTCCGTGGTTGACTTCAACCGGAGATACACTGTCGTGCTTGAGACAGTGCCGTTCGTGGGAGTAAACGACAGGCTCGCTGAGTACGGGCCCGCCAAAGCCGTCGCGACCTCGAACTGCGATGGCGGTGTAACGAGCAGCGCAGTGGATAGATTCGCGCCGCTGACGCTGAAGCTAGTTGGACTGGCGGACGCTGTTCCATAGGTAGTATCAACTGGCGAAAGCGTCCCCGCCGTGGCAATCGAAGGAACGAGTTCATCCGCACCAATGTAGGGAGCCGTGGTGTTGCGGGCGTCCCCGTCAAAGTCGGTGGTAATTCCACTAATCGGTGTTCCCTTGTTCGCGACTGGCGCCGCGGCATTCACGATGTGCAGATTGCTGGTAGAAATGAAAACGGGATCGACGCTAAGTGACTGCGCATCCTTGCCGGTGGCGGACCTCCAGGAGGTGATGGTTGTCTCATCACTACCAAGGAAGCCGAGGATACCAGTTCCCGGGTAGTAATCATTGTAGTTGATGTCGGAGTAAACGCTCGCGGCGGAGCCGCTGTAAATCGCGTATCGCGTGCCGCTCGTTTGCGTCGTCGCGAAAACATTGTCCCGAAGATCAATCGAGGCGCTCGTCGTCACTCCGCTGATATTGATCGCGGCGGGAATACCACCGTCCGCCTGGTTTGTCGTCAATCGGACGCTGTTAAAATAAAGCTTGTAACCACCGCCGCCCGACAGATAGATCCCGTAGCCATTATCCGTCGTCGCCGTTCCGTTGTTGTAACCCTGGCCGGCGACATCGTAAATGACGTTGTTCGTCACCGTGACGTTCGAAGCAGTCGAGCTTGCAAAGAGCCAGAGACCGATGGCACCCCATTCACTCGTATTTGTGTTTTTGATATCACTGATGCTGTTGGCAGCGACCGAGCCGCCAGTGATCGTTCCGGAGACACCAATTCCGGTGGCCGTAGAAGTACTTGCAGTTGTGACCCCCGCAATCGCGTTGTGGTCAACACTAAAGTTTTGCGCATTCTGGATCAAGAGACCGCGGAAGCCCATTTTGTCGGATGCCAACGTGGAACCAATGATATTGCCGCTAACAATCCAGTTTTGGTCGAGCGTCGTCGCCTCACCGCTTAGGAAAAAGGCGTTCTGGAATTTCGTGACCTGATTATTCTGGATTGTATTGTTGCTATTCGGAGCGTCGGCTGGATTCCCAAAGGTCGTGCCACTACCGGAAAGAACGGCAGCAACTGTGGTTGTGCCGGCGTTCCCTGCCATAATGCAGTTCTTCACTGTATCGTTCGTAGCCCCATCACTCGCAGAAGCGCTCGCGATCCAAATCGCCGCGCTTGTCGTTCCGGTATCGTTGTTAACCAGAGATAGATTGCGAGTTGAACTGCCGTTGTTGGAGCCGTCGATCGTGATGTAATCGGCGCCATTGAGCTTCAGCAGGGTCGCGCTGCCGGATATTGTTGGGTTTTGCGCGCTGGCCGGTTTGATCGTGATCGTGTTCGTCGCGCTTGCCCCGGGGATGGCATTAATCACAATCGGGAAGGTTTCGCTCGTGCTGTAGGTGGCGTCGGTCAAAAGGAACGTGGTCGGGCCTGACACTCCGCGGCTGTTCAATGCGTTGATCGCCGCCGTCAGCGTAGTAAAGGTCTGGCTCGAGCCTACGTTGATGTTGCCACTCAAGGGAGGCGGAACATCGATGATCGTCAGAGTAGCGGGATTATTGGCACCAATCGAAGCACCCCCTGTGGGGTTGGACAAAGTGAGAATAATCGTTTCGCCCGGGTCGGTAACGGCATCGGAACAAAGGCTGACAGTAAATGTCTGGCTGCTCACTCCGTCGGCAAAGTTTAGGGTGCCGGAGCTGGAAACATAATCGGTGCTTCCGTTGCAGCTGGCTCCGCCGATTGCGCCGCTCCCGTTGTTTGTAGCGTAGTTAACCGAAACGGCACCGGTGGTTCCAGCGTTCCGCGTCACAGTTATCGTCGCCGTCGTGCCTTCGTTTCCTGAATAGGTCGTCGAGCTGAATTGAAGCACGCCTGGACCTACAGGCGTTGGGATTTCGTCAGCGCCGATGTCCGGCGGATTGTCACGCGTGTCTCCATCGATGTCGATTGTGACACCGGTAAGAGTTTGTCCCATGCCCAGGAGAGTACTCGTGGCCTGCAAATGCAGATCGGTCGTTGATGTGAATACCGGGTCGACACTCTTGGAATTACCGTCCTTACCCGTAGCTGACTGCCATGCGTTCAGAGTCGTCTTATCGCTGCCGAGAAAACCCAGAACCGGTGAGCCTGTGCCCGAGGCGAAGTAGTCGTTGTAATTGATCTGCGTGAAAGCGGACGCGGAATTTGCCGAATAGATTGCGTATGCCTTGTCGGTACTCGAGGAGGAGTTGTTATAGCTGTTACTCAAGACGTTGTCTCGCAGGTCCAAGTTGGGAGTGATTGCGCTCGTATTCATGAAAAAGGATGCGGCGCCGGTTCCGCTCGTCAGGCCGGGATGCGAGCCGAAAAGATTGACCGAGTTGAAGTAAATGTTAATGCCAGCGGAGGTTCCAAGGACCGCAATGCCGGACGGCCAGTAATCCGTACTCGGATCAGAGTAGCTGGAGATATCCCAGACCAAATTGTTGACGATTGTGTCGCTACTCGTAGCGCTGGATGTGTTTATGAGAATGCCGACGACGCCGTACCCACTCGTGTTGCTGTTAAAAATACCGCTTAGCTTATTACGCGATACAGTCGTGGCGGTGACACTGGTCCCGAGGTAAATGCCGCTGAACGCTGTTATTGTAGAAACTGTTCCGCTTGAACTCAGGTTTGTGAGTATGTTTTGCGAGATAGAACCTCCATTCACAGCAGCACTCACATAGATGCCACCTGTCCCGCTCGTTGTGGAGGTCGTGAGGTTTCTGATGGTGTTACCAGTAATGCTCGGACTCACAGCATTAGCCAAATAGATTCCGGCAAAGCCAGTGTTCGTCGCGCCCGAGCTGGCCGGCCCGATCAGATTGCTGGTGATCGAGAGCCCGTCCAAACCGCCCGCCGAAACCCCTGCGGTTCCGCTGGCATAGATACCGTAGTTTACTGTCGTAATCGAATTGTTTTGGACAGTAACGTTGTCATTGTCGGCACCGGTTCCGGTGTTGCTAATGGTTGCCCCGCCCAGAAAAACGCCAAAGGTAGTCGCACTGACGCTTCCTGTGGTAAGGTTGCAGTTCTTGATCGCGTCGTTAGTGGCTCCCGCTGCGGTTCCAAGCGAAGCTAACCAGATAGCGGCGGTGTTGGAAGATGTGCTCGTGTTGTTGATCGTCAGGCTTCGATCGCTGCCGGCGCTGTTTGAACCATCAATCGTGACAAAGTCAGCCCCGTTCAGTTTGATAATGCTACTGCTGGAAGGGCCGCTGATCGTTGCGGTCGTCGTCGGCGTAATCGTGATGGTGTTGGTTGCGCCCGCACCCGACACCGTATTCAGCGTTACAGGGAATGTTTCGCCGCTGCTCGTATACGTGCTTTGCAGTTGTAATATGGTGGCGCCGTCGACGCCACGACTGCCGAGATCTGCAAACGCCGCTGTAAGGGTACCGTAATCACCGGTCGGTCCGATGGTCTTGGTTCCGTGGAGGGGTATCGGGGCAACCGAGGTCAGCGAGATTTCATCAACGGCCACGGCCGCGTTAGGGCTGGCGCCGTCAGTGCGCCAAGAAAATACAAGACGCTGCGTAGTCCCTGCGTTGCTAGCTGCGACAGTGATTGAGACAGTTGTGTAAGAGGTTGCTGAATCGTAGGTGGTACCGATTTGTCCGCTGCCCAACTGGGTGCCCGCCACAGGAGTCGTAGAAGTGGGAACAAGAAACACCTTCAGGTAATCGAATGTCGCGTCTATGACGCTTAGCTTATACTTGAACGTCAGGGTGATATTTGTTTCCCCGGACGGAAACGTCACATTTCGGTAAAAATGATTGACATTTGCGACAGCCTCGCCGCTCCAAGTGGTGCCGTTAAGTCCGGTAAACGCGCAGCGAGCGCCAGCCGAGGTTCCCGGAGCCGATCCAACAAACCAGCGGTTATTCAAGCCATTAACAACCGTCCACCCATTGGTGGGGAAGTCAGTTCCCGTTTCGAAACCGCCATCGCCGGTCGGCGAGATGAGAACGGTTCCACTGGCGATATTGCTGGCGAATGCGGCAAAGCCTAATCCGATTAGAATGGCTGATTTGAGTTTCATTGGATCGGGAACAGCAGTGCTACAGACGACGCTGTCGGCATGACGGTATCGCAGGGTTCTTAGGGCGCAGTGCTCCTTGTTAGGTGGTTCGGCGCCGAGCTGCGGAACTCGCCGGTGGCGTCTCGGTGCGGAGCGGTCCAGATGGCTGCGCAAATCGCAATCAGGGCGACGAAGATGAGGAAGAAATCAGCCGCGCGTCCGCGCGGCGTGGCATAGGGGTCGGATTTGGGCGGCATTGGAAGGTTGAGGGTTTACCAATAAGCGGAGGGCGGGATCAATTCCAAACAACAAGCGGAAATAGGACAAAAGCTGTGGCGAAAAACACTACAGCATTCTGGAAACTGGGAACGCCCTGGAGGTCGGGGCCCGCGGAAGCCGGCCTCTCCGGAGGGACCTGCTTCCGCAGGTCCAGGCTATTAGCCTTTTGGGCGAGCGACTCTCCTACTATTGTTCGCTAACGCGAAAGAGCAGGACACGGCGGCGCTGGGTCCAAAGGATTATGCCCAGAGCTAGCGCCGCCGCGAGCCAGGTGGATGGCTCGGGCACCGGGGTAAGGAGGGGCACAATTTCTCCGGTACCATCCAAGGCCCAGATTGCGCCGTAGGTTCCCGGATTAAACCCAGCCGGATCAATAAACTGGATCTGAGTCAGCTGAGTTGCGGTCAGCCCGGTTGGACTGAGCCCGAACAGAATTTGCTCCGAGCCGCCGCCAGTCGTCGCCGTGCCGTTCCAGTTCAGGATGGAAAGGATCGCGCTGCCGTTCCAGGTGGCGCCGCTGCTGTCACCAAAGTGTAGGACTGAGATCGAGCTCAGGTCGATGGTTGAGCTGGAGGTGAGTGTCAGAGCACCCAAGCCGACAGTACCCGGGAGTACCACGCTCGTGCCGCCGGTCCCTTGATTCTTGCCGCCGGCGTCGATCGTGCCGCCGTTGAGAGCAATTGCCGGGAAACTTGCCTGGTTGATCTGATTGTTCTGGCTAAAGAGCAGCGTACCGGTGTTGTTAACTGTCACGCTGGCGGTGCCACTTAAGGCGACTCCGCTGCCATTGGCTAGCTCGAGGGTGCCGCCATTGATCGTGGTTGTCCCGGTGTAGCTGTTATTGGCGGTCAAGGTCTGGGTGCCACTGCCAGTCTTCACCAGGGCAATGCTGCCGAGGTTACTAATACTGCCGGCATAAGAACCGCTGCCGCCGCCGTTGCCCACGGTCAGGATGGAGGCGGAACCGCTGTTTTTGATCAGGCCGCCGCTGCCATTCAGCGCGCCGACTGACTGATTCGTGGCATTCAGGTCAAGGGTGCCACCGGTGTTGACGGTGAGCGCATTGCTGCTCGATCCGAGCGTGCCGGACCCCTGAACGACGAGAGTGCCACCGTTAATGGTCGTTCCTCCCGAATAGCTATTGGCCCCGCCAAAGTAGGTGAAGCCCGAGCCAGTCTTAGTCAGTCCGAACGCGCCGCTAATGGCGCCATTGACGATGAAGGGATTGCCCGAGGTATTGGCCCAGGTCTGGTCAGCGCCTAGCACGATTGCACTATTGATGGTTTGCGCGTTGGCACTCGCATCGTTGATCCCGGCGGCCAGGGTGAGCGTATTGCCATTGATCGTGTAGGAAGCTGATCCACTGATGAAGTTGAGGCTATTGATGCTGAAGTCCTGGCCGAGCGTGTTCGTGAAGTTGGCCGCGCCGGTCGCGGCGAAATAGACATCGCTGCCGGCGCCAGGGATGGCGTGGGTATCGGTCGTGCCGGCGGCGCTCGTCGCCCAGTTCGTGTTACCGGCAGTGTTGGTGTTCCAGGAAGAACTGATGTCACCGGTCCAGTAAGCGGTCGTCGGCGTGGCATCGGTCGCGCCGGTGTAATGGACGATGAGGTTATTGCCGCTGGTGGTGATGGAGAACGCGCCGCTCGTGAGCGTGCCGCTGATGCTGTTGGTGAAATCCGTCAGATCGAAGGCGAACTTACCGGCGGAGAATCCGCTGATGCCGCTACTTGCGGTGGCGATATCCCAATCGTAGGAGGCGTACTTATTGAAATTGGCGATCAAGCCCGGGGTGGCGCCATTCAAGCCGTTGACATCGATCGTGAAAGTGGCCGATCCGATCGTGAGGGTGCCGGTGATATTATTCCAATCCCAGCCGGGGCTGCTCCCGGCCGTGCCGGTGGCATCATTGATTTCCCAGGTGTAAGTGCCACCGGAGTTATAAGCGGTGTTGCCGCTGCTGAGGGTGCCGACGCTGTTACCGGGCGCAAGGAACGAACCGGTGTTTACGTTTAACCCGCCGGTCACCGTTCCGCCGCCTTTCAAGGTCTGACCGGAAGCGAGCGTGATCGCGCCGCCGCTTAATCCGGTGACATTCAGGATAGCGTTGTCGATGATTGTCGAGCTGCCGGCGATATTGTTCGTGCTCCCTGCATTGCTGAGCGAAAGGGTGCCGGCGCTGATGGTGGTCGTGCCTGTGTAGGTATTGATGCCGCTCAACGTCACAGTTCCGCTCGTAGTTTTGTTTAATGCGATGCCAGAGCCGCCAAGAATCGCGCTTACACTGCCATTCTTCATCTCGAAGCTGCCGGTGCTGGTCAGCGCAGACGTGCCACTGCCATTAATCGCACCGCCGCCATCCAGCGTCACCGTGCCGACCGTATCGTTATGGCTGGCGCCGAGATCGAAAATTGCCGTGCTGCCATTGATCGTAAGTGCACCTGTTCCGAGCGCGTCACTAACGCCTTCCAGTAAAGTGCCAGCCGAGATGGTTGTCAGGCCGGTGTAGTCGTTGGCGAAAGACAAGGTCAGTGTTCCCGAGCCGGTTTTGGTCAAACCACCGCTACCGGTGATCTTCGCGGTGGAGACGGTCGTATTTCCGGAGCCGTCAAATGACAGGAGAGTGCCAGAGTTGTTAACCCCGCCAGTCAGAGTCAAGGTCCCTAAAGCGGAAGTGATTGTGCTGGCCGAGCCGAGGGTGATCGCGCCAGCGTATGAATTTGTCCCGCTCACGTTGCGCAATGCGCCATTGCCGGCAACTCCAGTTCCGTTCAAGGTTAGAGCTTCGGCGCCAACGGCGACGCCGCCTTGAAGCTCTAAAGCTGCACCGCTCGCCACGCTCGTTCCAGCGGCCGTCGTACCTAGCCCTGTCACGTTTTGGATATTTAACGCACCGGAGTTGATATTTGTGGTCCCTGAGTAGCTGTTTGCACCGCTAAGGGTTTGCGCTCCTGTGCCTGTCTTGACCAAGGCGCCCGAACCCGAAATGACACCCGCGAAGCTGGCGCTGGCTTCGTTGTTGGCGCCGATGGTCAGGGTGCCAGAGCCCAGCGTTACCGAAGCGCCCACCACGCCGTTGAGGCCGTCGATCGTCTCGGAGTTGTTATTGAGATTGAAAAGACCCGAGGAGTTGATTGTGACATCTGATGTGTTCGCGATCTGATTAGCCGCGAGAAGCTTGAGGATGTCCGCCCCGGCACCCCCGATTCCATCGCCAATTGTGATATTGCCCGCAATAGCGTTTACACCAGCCGTCTTGTTCAGATCCAGTTCCCCCAGATTGATGGTCGTTAAGCCATCGTAAGTGTTCGCGGACGTGCCGCTGAAAGTCAGCGTGCCGCTCCCGTTCTTTACAAGACCGCTCCCGGAATTGCCTGAGATTACGTTTGTGAAAGTCACATTACTTACAGTGGAAATTGTGCGGTCCGAGGCAGCCGCAACACCCAAATCGATTGTTCCATTGAATGTCAGTGCGCCTGTCCCACCAGATCCAAAGGTGGCCGAGTTGGACGTCAGCGAGACGCTATTGCCAACGGTGCGGGCAGTTGCATCGGTAGAACGGATGGTTCCGCTGATGGAAAGTAGGCCGCTGGCCAATCCGCCGTTTGCTCCCGCTCCGAGCTGCAGCGTGCCGGAGCTAGTGACCGTAGTCGCACCGGCGCTTGAATTCGACCCGTTTAGGATCAGCGTCCCGGCACTGATGTTTGTCAATCCGCTGTAGGTGTTCGCACCAGAAAGGGTCCAGGTGCCAGCGCCGGATTTGGTCAGTCCTCCTGAGGTTGTTCCGATTATGCTGCTGACGCTTCCGTTACCAGCTCCGCCTAGTGTCAATCCAAATGTCGCTCCGGTTATCGTACCGACATTGGTCAGATTAATGGCGCCGTTGCTGGCGATGATGCTGCTGTCACTGCCAAGAGTTACTAACCCGCTGTAGTTCACTGATGTGGCAGAAGTATTAGTCAAGGCACCGCCGCCGGAAACACCTGTGCCATTGAGAGTGAGCGCTTCTGCGGTTCCCAAAGTGAACCCATTTAGATCCAGTGCTGCACCGGTTCCCGAAACAGTCGTGCCTGACGCAGTTGTGCCGAGCGGTGTGTTAGTGGTGCCACCGGCAGCGCCCAGTTTCAATATTCCCGCGTTGATTGTTGTGGCGCCAGTGTAAGTGCTGGAGCCCGAAAGGGTCCAAGTGCCGGCGCCGGACTTTATGACTCCGCCGCTGCCCGTTCCAATAGCGAACAAAATGCTGCCGTCGCCCGCGCCCGTCAACGTCAGGTTGAACCCCGCACCCGTGATCGTTGCGGAATTAGTAAGATTCAGGATGCCACTATCCGATGATATTGTGCTCGCAGCTCCCAGGATCAGCTGACCGCCGTAACTGTTTGTTCCACTAACGTTAACTAATGCCCCATTCTGACCAGAAGCTCCTGTGCCGCTAATTGTGAGCTGCTCCGCTCCGGTCGTGATACCACCTTGCATTTGCAGAGTCGCGCTGCTGCCAACCGTCGTGCCATTCGTTGTCGTTCCAAGGGCGGTGGCATTCTGAATATTAAGCACACCAGCACTAACGGTCGTCGTCCCGGTATAGGTGTTTGCGCTGCCTAGAATTAAAGTGCCAGCTCCGGTCTTTGTGATCGATCTAGTTCCCCCCGTCTCACCTATGACGGTTGTAATGGCGAGCGTTCCCAGTGCATTAGTTACATTTAGGGTTCCACTTGCGCCTAAGGTAAGCGTAAGATCTCTATTCCCACTGTTTTGATTGTCGATTGTGAATGTCCCTGTTGCGTTGTTCGTTAGCGAGATTAGGGTATTCCCTGCGTCCCCAAGACCCGTAAGTGTAATCGAACTTGTTGCGCCGGAGCCAGTCCCACTGTTCCCTAACGTTACTGTGTTTGCGGTATCAAAGGTGATGCCCATGACGCTCATCGTGAGCCCCGACGTGTTCATTATGGAGGGCAACGCTCCGACCGAAGAATTGTCGAGGAGGATTGAATCCGTGGATCCTGGCACACCATTGGGATTCCAGTTGTTCGCTCCTTCCCACTGAGCAGTTCCGGCTTGGCCGTCCCATGTCTTGATCGCTGTCACCGCATCTGGAGCGTTACCGCCACTTAGTGCTTTAGGGGTTAATTGCCGAGCGCCGCCAAGCTTGGAGGCGTCGCTTGTGATGGTGATGCCGGCAATTGAAACCGAACTGCGAGCGGGGAACGATTGACTTGCTTTGTCCGCGCCAGCCAAAGGAATTGACTGCGCATCCGGACCGGTAACGGTCGCTTTGGCATGACTGAACTGATCAGTCGGGCGCAGGTCGTTGCCGGCGAACTGGCTTTGTGCGGATTCCCGAGTCGCGTCGGGTTTGGTATTCTTCTCGGCGCTTCCGAAGCCGGTGTCATACGTTGGAATGGTGCTGCCGACTCCCGGGGTGCGCGACCAGGTATCGGCCAGGCTCGGACCCAACGAGGCGGTTGAACGATGGGACTGGGCCGGCTCCAAGGGGACTGACGCCTGTTCGCGTTCTGGCTTGAGCGGGATCACAAAGATGGGAGCGGGGGTTTTGTCGGAGTTATCGTTGAATCCGGCGAAGATATCGAGGTCAGGGGTATTGACCGCGGCATAGTCGGGCCGTGACTGAGTGACAGTTGGGACAAGGAGGATGAGTGAGACTTTCGGTTCGCTGCGAAAGATGCGGAGGGTGGACCAGAAAGGCTGCGGGACAACCGAGATGGTGTCGGGGAAAGTCACGCCACCCTGGGCGGTGGTGCAAAGCAGTAGGGCAAGAGCGAAAACTACGGGGAGGGTTGCGAATGGTTTAGTTTTCATGGTGGCAGCAGCGAACGGCTAATGATCGGAGGGCGCAGTGAGCATGACCGCAGCATTGTTGGCCGCCGGTGGAGTTACACCGGGAGCAGAGGAGTGATGGCGCGGTGCGGTGAAAATCGTTAGCGCGACGATCAGGATAACGAGAAGAATCAGGGCCACGTCGGCGACACGCGCGCGCGCGGTCGCATAGGGGTCAACTTTTGGTGGCATGGGTCGATTCCGGGTTCCAGTGGGCGCCGATGGAATCAAAAGGGCGCGCCGATGTCAATCCAAATATCCGCTAATTCTTGATTTTCTTAAGGTAACGAAAAAAGGAGCTGCCGGCTTAATTCAGCCTCATTGATAAAATATCGTTCGTCGGTCGGTCTTATCGCTGTGACCACGGGTTGTTGGTCGTGGAGTCAATGCGATCGCGGCCGGCAAGCGGCGAATAGCTCACCTGCCCTGCCGCGCCGGTTTGTGGCGGAACTTTTACAATCGGGTCGGGCTTCGGCCCCTGCCCGGGCGCGGTCGCAATCGCCAGCACGATTGTCGCGAGCGCGAAGAGAACGAGAAACAGGTCGACGGCGCGACCACGGGGGGTGGCATAAGGGTCGATTTTCGGGGTCATGGGGCTTGCGGGTGGTTAATTTGTGGGCCGATCAGATCAAGAGCTATCGGATGGGTCAAGCCAATTTATCAGGAAATTCTCGGAAGGCGGAATGCGGGAAAGGAAAATGGGCGGACAGCCTGAGAGTGTAGCGTCCGCTGTCGCCGGGAGCAGGACCGCGAACCGCAACGCCGGCTGAGGCGAGCAGGACAAAGAAACGTTAGGCTTCGTCTGGAAAACAGGGAGGGTGCTCCAGAACGGCTGAGACGTGACACTGACGAGCGGCGCGCCATCTGCCGAACTCCGCAGGACCAAGCCAAGGAGGAGTAGCACAACGGCAAAGAGCAGAGCCGCAAAGCGGCGGCGGTATTTGGCCGCGTAGGGATCCGTGAGGGTAGTCATAGGAAGAAGAGTGATCAGTGTCGACCGACAAGTAACAAGAGCGCGAGCAGGAAGAAGAGCGAAGTGAAGAGTGACCAGTGACGAATGGGCAGGGAAGAAGGACCGAGGAGAACGAAGGGGCGGCTTTGAGGTTGCATTTTATGGAGAGACAGGTCGCGGACCGGGTCCGGTTTTAGAAGGGGCGCAAGCGGGAGGGCAATCTCTATTTTCACAATAATTTTGTCATGTTGCGCACAACATGGTTGTAGAAGCACAAGCGAAAGGCCGGGAAAGCGGGGTGTCGCGTGCGCTATCGCGGCGCACCACGAGCAGGCTCATGCGCCACTGAGCGTTCAGCCGCTCCCCCGAGACAGCCGACGGCAACGCAATCGCCTGTCACTGGTCACTTCTCGTTGTCAGTTGCGGCTTGGGGGCGAGCCGCCTCCAACTTCTTCCACCATCGCTGCTTCTTCGGGCAAAAGTTGGTCCGGCTTGAGGGAACTGACTTCGGTGCGGGCGGCTTCGCGCTCGCCGTTGGCGGCAAGGACGGCGGCATGGACGACAATCGCGGAGGCCGAAGCTGCTCCCGGCGCCATCCGGATGTTGTTGTAGACCTCGAGCGCCTTTTCCGGTTCGCCCAATCTGAGCCGGGCGAGTGCGAGTAAGGTGCGATGCGGGAGACTGGCGGGGTCGCGTTGCACAAGCTGCCCGGCAACCTGCGCGATGCGCGGGAGCTGTCCGCTGTCCACTTCATTCTTCATCCTTCTGCCTTCTTCCTTTGCGCTTGCCAAAAGCAAGCGCACATAGGCTTCATCATTCTGCACCGCGGTGTCGTTAGGCCATTGTTTCAACATCTCGACCAGGATGGCGTGGATGCGGTGGGTGTCGCGGCTGCGCTGCGCAAGCCGGAGCCGCCCCTGCTGCGCCGCGCGGACCGAGGGCGCTTCGCGCACGATCGTGTCGTAGGCGCGCGCGGCGGCTTCGGTCGCGTCATTTTTCTCTGCATACTCGGCAAAGGTGAGAAGCTTTTGCGGGTCACCCGCGGCGGCTTCGAAGGCGCGATCCCAGTTGTTTTCCGCGGCGGTGATTTCGCCCAACTGCTGGTTGCAACGGGCGAGATACATCCGCTCGATCACCGGGTCGAGCGGGAAGGCATCGGCAATCAGCAGACGCTTGATCTCGCTCCATTCTCCCAGCGCGCCGAGGGCGTCGAGCCGTTGCAGGAAAAGGTCACGCGACTGAAGCGCTCTGCGGAGCGGGATCGTGTCGAGCTCGCGCTGGAATTCGCCTTTGCCGTTGAGCCAGCGGCCAAGAATAACGAGCGTGTCGTTGTCGGCATTGCCCCACGTCGCGATAGCCTGTGCGATGAGCGCGTCGCGTCGCGCCGCGTCGGCGTGCATCTCCAGGTCGAGCGCGAGCAGTTTCTGCGCGACACCGCTGAGCGGGTGAGTACGGAGGGCGCGAACCAATTCCTCCTCCGGCATGATGGCGGGGTCGCGCACGATCTCGTTAGGCGAGGAAAGGGTTTGCTGGGTAAGAATGGCGAGGGCGTCGAGCGCTACCTGGTCGTGTCCGCGCGCGAGGTTGCTCAGGCGGGTCCAGGCTGCGGTTTGAATCTCGCGCGCCTGCGGGAGATCGGGACTGGCGAGGGTCAGCTGGAGGACGGAGGCGCCGAGCTGTTCGTGGGCGCGCACGTTTTTCGCCGCAACCGTTTTGCCTAACAAATCAAGGGCTTGTTCGCGCCGCCCGTTCTGGGCCGCGACTTGGGCCGCGAGCAGGTAATCGGCCGGGCCGGGTCCGCCCGCTTTTTTGCCTAACAACTGCGCAACCGCGGTCTGAGCGAGACTGAGGTCGCCGGCGGCGAGGGCGGCGCCCGCTTCCTCGCGCAGGTCGTCGCGAGTGAGCGACGTTTTCTCGCGCAATGCTTTCCAAAAGCCAGGCGCTTCCGGCGACCGGGTGCGGGTGAGGAGGCGCGCGACGGCGCGAATCGCGTCCGGTTCGCCCGGGCGCAATTGGTAGGCGGCGCGGGCTTCGCGAGTGGCTTCCTCCCACTTCTCGGCGTTGATGAAGGCGAAAGCTCTCTCGGCGTGGCGCCGCGCCTGCCAGCCCTTGATCGCGTGGCGGACCGGCCGCGCAGCGAAGAAGCCGATGAGGAGCAGGAGCGCGATCGCGCCGGCGAGCTTCAGATAAAAGCGACGCCGGCGGCGGCGAGCGATGAGGTCGGGGTCAAGCACGAAGAAAAGGAAGAAGGAAGAAGGAAGAAGTAAGAAGTGGAATTAGCCGCCTTTCGACCGTTTCACGATGGAGACAAAGATCGCGGTCAGCTCATGCAGTTCCTGCTGTAGCGGCTTCAGTCGCGCGGGCGGGATAATGTTTGCGCGGACCAACAGTTCGAACCAATAGGCGGTTTCTTCGGCTTCCTTCAAGCTGTCGCCGCACTTGGCTATGAATTCGCTCTTACTGCGGGCCCGGTGCGCTTCGCGGTAGTTCGCCCCAATCGACGTGCCCGCACGCAGCATCTGCTTTCCGAGCACTTGCGCCTCAGTTCTCTTCGGCAAAGCGACAAACGCGCGGATCACACGCAGAGCGAACTTGGTTGTGCGCACCCGAAGGTCATTCACTTCTTCATTCATCCTTCTGCCTTCTAGTGTCACTTCTTCCTTCCTCCTTCTTAATTCTTACTTCGCCTTCGCAGAGTTCGGATCACGCGCAGAGCGAACTCGGTCGTCCGTTCGCGAAGATATTCTGTTTTCACTTCATCCTTCATCCTTCTTACTTCTTACTTCCCCTTCACAAGCCTCGGCACGAGGCTTGTGAAGCCGCTCTCCGCCTCCTCGGCGGTGAGCGGAACATGCGAGAGCAGGACAAATTCCAGCACCTGCTGGCCCGGGTTGCGTAATCCCTGGCGAACCGCTGCCCAGCGCTCGGGGATGCTCCAATGACTGAATGGGATGAGATCGCTGCGACCGGCTGCGCCGGGCGCAACCCGGTCTTCGTGCAAACAGAAAAAGGTCTGCGCATAGAGTGCGCGGCCGCCGGGATGGTTGTGCACAAAACTGAACTGCTGAAATGGGAGCGCGAGCGTGTCGTTCACCCGATAGGAGCGCAGGGTGGGGGAGCCTGACTGCCGCCAGCCCACCGCCGGCAAACAGATATCCGGCCGATGCGCTCTCGCGCGCAAAACCGTGGCCGTGCCCGGTTCCCAACGAAAGAAAAAAAGAATGGCGCGTCCGGTTCGCTCCGGCGAAATAACTTCGGCGCCGAAGTCTGCTGGCCTGACGACATCGGCCACCGCCCAGGAAGCTTCGCGGCCTTCGTCGTAGCGCAGCATCTCGCGGGTGTGCTCATCCACCGGCACTTCCTGGAACCGCGGCGCTGATGCGGGCCAATCGACCCGCCAGGCGACGGTCGGGACCAGCTTGCGCTCATGCCAGCGATACCAGGCGGAGACGGTGACCTCAGTCAGAAGTAAGAAGGCAAAAGTAAGAAGGAAGAAGGGGAGAGAAGGATGAAGGATGAAGGATGAAGGTTGATATGGGGATGACTGCTCGCTTTCTGATTTTGCCGTTTCCCCAGCTACTTCTTCCTTCTTCCTTCTGCCTTCCGCCTTTCTGCTATCACTTCTTCCTTCTTCCTTCTTCCTTCTTACTTTGACCAACCCTGACGCGCTCGCCACGGTTCCCAGCACGACCGCGCCGACGATGGCGTAGCCGGCAAAATCGTGCCAGCGCTCGACCGCAGCCAGGCTTTGCGTCGCAGCGATCCAGACGAGGAAAATCGCGCGCCCGAAATTCGCGAGGAGCGCGATCGCGAGCGCCACGCCGACGAGTGCAAACCGGCGCGCAATCGTCAGGCGTTTCAATTCACCGAAGAGCAGGCCGATCATGAGCGAAGTCTGGAGCGAACGCACCCCGCTGCACGCTTCGCTCACGCCGACGATGCCGTTGTTCACTCGGATCAAACTGCCTTCGAGCTGCGCTGGGATGCCGAAAAGGGTGAGGGTTTCGGTCGCGACCGCCGCCACGATTCGCATCAGGCCTTGGACGATGGGCGCTTCGATCGGCGTAAGCCACGGCACGGCGACGAGAATGAAGCAAACCGGAAAGGCAAAGTGCCGCACCGCCGCCCACTGGAAGTCAGCCTTCCCGCCTGACTCGGCCGACGAGGTTGAAAACCCGGCCGCGGCTTCGCCTGGATTATAGCCTGCTGGTCGGCAGACATAACCTATCACCAGGAGCGTAAAGCCGACAACAATCAGCGCGTGGATCCAACTGAGTGGGCGCCAGTCAGGGTTCGCAACTTCGAAAAGACGAACGGGAAACAGAAGCAAAAGTAAGAAGGAAGAAGTAAGAAGGAAGAAGTGTTGTGCGGCAGCCCACTTCTGCCTTCTGCCTTCATTTCTCTGCCTTTCTTCAACTCTCAGCCAGAAGAGAAGCGCGCCGAAAAAGGGAACGAACCAGCCGTAGGAATACTGTTCGTTCGACGACCACTCGAGACTGAGGTCGCGGCAAAGAATAAACCAGAGCAACCCAAGCGTGGCGCAGAGGAAAACAACGGAAATCAGGGAGCGAGAAGCGCGGAGTCGTCGCGCACGCTCTTTGGTTTGTAGCGTGCGACGTCCAGGCGCGGAGCTGATCGCCGCCGCTCCAAAAATCACTTCATCCTTCTGCCTTCTTCCTTCTGACTTCTCTTCCGGGGCCGAGTTCAAGGGTCGCGATCATAGAAGAAATAGGCAGAAGGTAAAAGGAAGAAGGAGAAAATCGGGAAACCTGAAAACTGAAAACTGAAATTGAGAACTGCCCCGTCGCCGCCGCGAGGTGTAGCGTGCGGCGTCCCCAGCGCAATCGCCGCCAATGCAAGCTCGGCGGTTTGCGCAGGAGAGCACACGCTAGAACGCCGCTCCTCCAATAATTACTTCATCCTTCTGCCTTTTACATTGTCCGCCAATGGAAGTCCGCAGCGTGGAAGCGATCGTGCGTGCCCTCAACGATGCGCACGTGCAATACCTTCTCGTCGGCGAGTTAGCCGTTAATGCGCATGGTTACGTCCGGCTCACTCGGGGCGTTGATATCGTTCTGGCGCTCACTCCCGAGAATGCAGCCCTTGGACTTCACACGCTGCTCAAAATCGGTTATCGCCTCGGAATCCCAGCCACACCGGAAGAATTCGCCGATAGCGCGACGCGAGAAGATTGGCGGCAGAGCAAAAAGATGATCGCGCTCAAGCTCTGGACCGACGAACACCGACGCACTCCCGTGGACATTTTCGTTTACGAGCCGTTTGATTTCGCTGCAGAAAAGGCTCGTGCACCCGCGCTCGAGGTTTGCCTGGGTCTGAGCGCGCCGGTGGTCTCTCTCCCCACATTGCGGAGATGAAGAAAGAGGCCGGACGGCCGCATGACCTCATCGACATTGAAGAGAGCCAAAGAGAGGACGATGAAC
Source organism: Chthoniobacterales bacterium (assembly GCA_036825615.1). Lineage (GTDB taxonomy): Bacteria > Verrucomicrobiota > Verrucomicrobiia > Chthoniobacterales > UBA10450 > JAICXG01. The sequence continues at coordinate 115,356 of DAISXY010000009.1, read as the reverse complement.
GAACCAATCCAACCTGATTGGAGATGGGGACGCCGGAAGGAAGCCGCGAACTCGACCGGATTCTCGATCGGCGGCTGACGTTTCGGGAGAAGCTGGAGTGGTTGGAAGAAGCGGAAACACTCTCCTTGCACCTCCGAGGCTGCGCGGCTGGCTCGCGGCGCGGCGTCGCTGAAAGTCGCGGAAGACGCGGGGCGTCGAACAGCAGATGACCGAAGAAGACTTTGCGCTCACGCCGGGCTGACCGTGGTGCACGCTTATCACGGCTCACAGAGCCGTGGCTATAACAGGACGCCTGTGCGTTGTAGCCGCGTCTCTGTGAAACGCGCCCTCGGCACCGATCTGGAGCTGCGGAAGCAGTTCCCTCCGGAGGGGTCATGCTTCCGCATGCCGGTCTCTGTGTGAGCCGGGCAATTTCAGCGTTTCAGTTTTCAGTTTTGAAAGCCCGGCCGTTTCTGCGAATCCGTTACGGCCGCTTTCCGAAAAATTCCTTCTGCCTTCATCCTTCATCCTTCATCCTTTCCTTCATGCCTCGCATCCTCGGCCTCGACTTTTTCGGCGGCACCTCGCGCGAGGCGGTCGAGCAAATCACCCGCCGCGGTGGCTTGCTTGTCGCCCCCGCCGCACCGTCGATGGTCGCGTTTTGCCGGGACGAAAATTACCGGCGCGCGCTGCTCCAGGCCGAGATCGCGATCGCCGACAGCGGTTTCATGGTTTTGCTCTGGAAATTCTTTACCGGAGAAACCATTTCGCGCATCTCCGGCCTCGAACACATGAAACGGCTGCTCGAGCACGACTCGACCCGCCAGCCGGGGAGCGTCCTCTGGGTCGTCGCGACCGAGCGCTCGCGCGAAAAGCTCAGCCGGTTTTTGCGTGGGAGCGATCTGCCGGCGACCGATTCGGCGGTCTACGTCGCGCCGAAATATGGCCGCCCGGTTGAGGACGAACGCCTGCTCGAAGGAGTCCGGCGTGCCCGGCCGCGGCACATCGTCATTGCGGTCGGCGGCGGCATTCAGGATCAGCTCGGCCAATACCTGCTCGAACGGCTCGATTATCGGCCAGCGGTCCATTGCATCGGGGCGGCGATCGGTTTTCTCACGGGCGACCAGGTGCGCATCCCGGATTGGGCCGACAAGTTCTACCTAGGTTGGCTCTTTCGTTCGCTTGCCCATCCGCGGATCTTTATCCCGCGTTTCTGGAGCGCGCGCCGGCTCCCCTGGCTGATCTGGAAATACCGGGAGCGGCTGCCGCCGATGGAAGAGAAGTAAAAAGGAAGAAGGAAGAAGGCTGAAGTGGAAGCCTAGGAATCCAGGAAGACAAAAACTGAAATTGGAGCCGGCGCGCCCTCGCGCCGCCCTTCGCTTGGGGCAGGAATTCGGTTGACCATCTTCTCAAACTTCCGACTTCTGCATTTCATGGCCCGCCCGTGTCACCGACTTGGTCCTATGTGCCTCGGCGCAATTGCGCCGCCACTTCGCGGGAAAGCCGACTCAGGTTTTCGGTCGACTCCTTCGCCAGCTGTTTGTGAATCTCCGCGCAGCGATCCTCGAAAGCCTGTTGCAGATCGACCTTGGCCGCCCCAACGGTTTGCGAGATCACCAACTCGGCAAGCGCGCTTACCGCGGCTCGCGTCCGGCGTTGCTGGTTCACCAATTCGAGAAGCAGCGCATGTTGCGCCGCGATTTCACCGATAATCTGGGAATCGGTCATGCGGCGAGGTCTACACTCCCGCGCTGGCTATTCGCCAGCAGAAAACATAAGCTTCAATTTTTTGGGGCCGCCAAGCCAACCTGATGGAGCCGGCGCGCCCTCGCGCCGCCGAAGGTCGCAATGGCCTCGGGATGCTGACGCGACGAGGGCGTCATGGCTCCAATCTTTCCCAATGGCGACCACAAGATCACGCGACCGCAGACCACCGAACATAGTTGCCGTAGTCCTGTAGTCCCGTGGTGTCGTCGGCTTGTTCCCGCAAGCGCAGCGGAGCTTTTCCAGCGCTTGCCTGAAAATGTGATTGACGCCGCCGGCCATTTCCATAATTCTCGGCCCCCTTCTCGCATGTAGCCTGCTCCCGCGACTCCTTGCGCGCGCTTCGTGGATTGGCGCGACCTAACGACATTTCCCGGATTCGATGCTGCCCCGGACACAAAAACCGGGCGCCGCACCAGGGGCGGAGGCTTTTCTTCACCCGGCGCAAGGAAAGCCAAACTCCAAAGGCGAAATGCTGAAGTCGAAAACACACCCAGGTGAAATCCGCTCTTGCCAATGAATTGGAAGCCCAGACCAAAGCGTCCGCCTTGGCCGTGATCAAAACAATCGACGCGCCGCCGCGGCGAATGACCGCGGGTGTCTTAGGACGGCAATTGCTCCGCTCCGGCACGTCTATCGGCGCAAACTACCGGGAGACGAATCGCGCCGTCTCGGGCGCCGATTTTCGCGAACAAGATCGGCACCGTCCAAAAAGAAGCAGCAGAAACGCAGCACTAGATCGAGTTGCTGCTGGATTCGTCGATCGGCAGGCGAGAAGCATTGGCCAAACTGCGCGCGGAATCCCGCGAACTCCACCACAATCGGCCCCAACCTAAAAGGCTACCCGTTTTCTTTTTTGGCCTTTTGAATTTCTAATTCCCGTTGTTCCTTCAACTTCAAATTAAACCTGGGACTTAAACCGGCGGGGCTGGGTCTTCCGCCTTCCCTCCTTGACTCCAAGCCGGGGTCATAAATAGCCTTTTAGGCGATGGATGCTTCCCTGCTTGAAGATCTGATCGTAACCAACAAGCCTTTCCGCATCGAAACGGCTTCGGGTCGAATCTTTGATGTCCCGCATCGTGATTTTGTCAGCTTTTCGCGCCGCAAAAGCTCGCTCCTGATTAACTACGAGGAAGAGGGCAGGGAACGCTTCGCGATTGTACCTCTCCTAACGATGACCGCGGCCCTTACCGACGCAGCACAATAGCCAGTGTCGCTGCTTTCCTCCCCTTCTCCTCTAGCCCTTCTAATTTCTAATTTTGTTCTCCTTCCCCCTTCAACTTTGGACTTCAACTTCCAACTTGAAACTGGCAGCCGCCGGGGCTGACCTCTTTCTCCCTTAGCCTAGCCCTTTCTAATTCGACTTTGTCTGAGATGCTGATCCTGGGCCTTAACGCCTACCACGCCGACTCCGCCGCGTGTGTGATAAAGGATGGCTGCCTCGTCGCCGCGGCGGAAGAAGAACGTTTCCGCCGGATTAAACACTGGGCCGGGCTTCCCACACAGGCGATTGATTACTGCCTGCGTGAAGCCGGCGCGTCGTTAGGCGATGTCGATCACATTGCGATCAATCGTAAACCCGGCGCGAACAACTGGCGCCGGCTCGGCTTTGTCCTCACTCATCTGCCGGATCCACGCCTGATGTGGCAGAAGATCCAAAACATGCGCAGCGCCTCTTCGATTGCCGAGGTCCTGGAGCAGACCTATGGCGTGCAACTCAAGGCGCAAGTCCACCACGTCGAGCACCACCTCGCGCACCTGGCCTCGGCTGTTCTGCTCTCCGGCTTCGAAGAGGCGGCCTGTCTCTCCGTCGACGGTTTCGGTGACTTCGCCAGCACTGCCATGGGCTGGGGTGGAGCAGGCCAAATCCGGATCGACCAGCGCGTCTACTTCCCACACTCGTTAGGCATCTTTTATTCCGCCGTCACCCAATTCATCGGGTTCCCGCATTACGGCGACGAATACAAAGTCATGGGCCTGGCCCCCTACGGCGAGCCGAACTATCTCGACGAAATGCGCGAACTGGTTCGTGTAAAAGGCGACGGCACTTTTCGCCTTAACCTTGCTTACTTTCGGCACCATACCGAAAATGTCTCCTACAGTTGGAAAGATTGTGCACCGGAGGTAGGCGTTCTTTACACGCAAGCTTTCACGTCCCTGCTCGGTGTAGCCCGCTCAAAAGGCGAAGCGCTTGAGCAGAAGCACAAGGACATCGCTCGTTCCGCCCAGCTCGTTTACGAAGAAGCATTCTTCGCCCTGCTTCGCGCTCTGCACAGTCGCTATCCCTGCGACAGCCTCGCGCTCTCCGGCGGCTGCGCGATGAACTCGGTCGCCAACGGCAAGGTCTATCTTCAAACGCCTTTCAAGAGAATGTATCTCCCGGCCGCGGCCGGTGACGCCGGCGGTGCGATCGGCGCCGCCGCCATCGTCGCGGCGAAACTCGGCGGCACGATCCAACCTCCAAGAGATTCCATCAGGACGAGCCGTTGCACGCCCGAAGATGGCAGTTCGAAGGTAGAAGATCACCGGTCCGCATTTCGCAATCCCCATTCCGCCCCTCCTCCAAGCTCCTCGTTTTCCGCGCTCGGCGGTTCACTTCATCCTTCATCCTTCACCCTTCATCCTTGTCCTTTCCCTCCCTATCTCGGTCCACAGTTCTCCGGTCAGGAAATATGGAAGATCTTGGAATCAGGAAAGGAGGAAATCAGGAAAGGAGAATGCCAGGTTTCCGAGCTACTGGATGACAGCACGCTTTGCCGGCGGACCGCGCAAGCCATTGCCGACGGAAAGGTCGTAGGCTGGTTCCAGGGCCGGATGGAATGGGGCCCGCGCGCCCTCGGTAATCGCTCCATCCTGTGCGACCCGCGCCGGGCCGACATGAAAGATATCCTGAACGCCAAGATCAAACGACGCGAAAGCTTCCGCCCGTTCGCGCCTTCCATTCTGCGCGAATGCGTCGCCGACTGGTTCGAGCAGGACGACGACGTCCCCTACATGATGGAAGTCTTCCAGATCCGCGAAGAGAAACGCTCTCAGCTCCCGGCTGTCTGCCACGTCGACGGCTCCGGCCGGCTCCAGACCGTCCACCGCGAGATCAATCCACTCTACCACCAACTCATTTCATCCTTCTGCGTTCTTACTTCTGTCCCTATTCTTTTGAATACTTCCTTCAACGAAAACGAGCCGGTTGTCTGCCGACCCGAGGAAGCACTCGCCTGCTTCCTTCGGACGCAAATGGATGTGTTGGTAATGGGAAATTTCTACATGGAAAGAGCGCAGGAACCATCAGAATTCATACAAACAAACCGCAGCGCTCAAATCAGTTCAGCGGTAAGTGGGATCCTTTAGCACTTCGATGTCCGCCGCAATCCAGCAAGAGATCGTCATCGAAACCGGCCGGATTGAGCAGCAGTACTGGCGCGACCTCTGGCGTTATCGGGAGCTATTCTATTTCCTCGCCTGGCGCGACATCCTCGTCCGTTATAAGCAAACGGCGATCGGTGTCGCGTGGGCTTGACCATAGCAGTCGCCCTGATGGACACGCGTCAACTTCCGATCTCCACCGAACCCCCCCCGCTTCCCTCAAGCGCTCTACCGAGTCCTACTCGACACAAGATAGTCATTCAAGGTCTTGCGTGGACCAGCCTGCTCCAGGGATTTCTGTTAATCGCCAATTTCGTTTCAATGATCATCTTGGTCCGGTTGCTAACCCCGGCCGCTTACGGCCTCGTTGCGGCAGTCAATGGAGTTACAGGGCTCGTCAACTGTTTCAGCTGCGGAAACTTCATTGCACAAGCCGTCCAGCTTCGCGAGGGCGAGGAGCCCGACTGGGCTGCCCATTGGAACGCGGGCCTTTACATTCAAGTCGCTCTCTTCATTGCATGTAATGTGGTCGCGGCAGCGTGTTGGTTCATGGCTCCTTATCGTCTGATGGCTCCGCTGCTCCACGTCGCTTCGCTAGGATTCCCGATCGATCTCGCCAACCTGATGGGGCTGACGCGGCTTCGGCGCGACTTAAACTACCGCGATCTTCGCCTGGTCCAAGCGGCCTGCGCTGGTGTAACGGTCGTTAGCAGCATCTCCCTGGCACTGTTGGGTGCCGGAGCGTTCGCCCTCATCATTGGCTACAATGTCCTGCACGGCCTTCCGCTGGCTCTGTATCTTTTTCTGGTTTGTAAGTGGCGTCTCCCGCAAGGCTGGTGGCATTGGCCGGATTGGAAGAGCTATGGCACGCAACTCAGGTTCGGCAGCCAGGTGTCGGGCTCAGCCGGCCTGACGGCGGCGCGCGGGATATTAGAGGCAGCTGTCTTGCCGGCAACCATCGGATTCTCGGCTCTTGGACTTCTGGGCCGGGCACAGGTTTTGTTCTCCACCACCGGCGGCCGGATCTCGTCAATCATTGTCGATACGGTTTACCCACTCTTGCCGCGAAGCTCGGGAAAACCTCAACAGTTTTCACGTCACGCTACACTGTTCGTAACCGGTCCGCTTTTTGTCTCCATTCCCGCCGCCGCATTTGTCGCAATGAATGGACCGATGCTTTCACGATTGCTCTATGGCAACAAATGGGTCGCCGCGGATCCGCTGATATTTCCCAGTACGCTGTTCGCTTGGGCGGCGTCGACCACAGTCCTGCTCGCGGCCGTATTACAGGCTAAGAACCGCCTCCGACTCGCCTTCTCATCCAACCTTATCGCTGCTCTGGCGGTCTTGCCGGCGATGGTGCTTGCGATAAAGGATCGAAGCTCCCAATCCTATGCCTGGACACTTGCTTTAGGTCAGCTTGCCGCCGCGTGCATCGTGGCCCGGCTTACGTCGGGATTACTGGAGAACCGGTGGATCGTGAAAGGCGTTTTGCCGTCAATAATCGCTTCAACCGCCGCGGCCGTGTCGCTCACCTGGTCAAACTCGCTTCTTCCGCCTCTGGGCATCCTCCCGGCTCTCTCCATTCGGGCTGTGGTGTTCTCTGTTGTTCTTCTCTTTATCCATCGATTGTTCTTCCCGGGGTTTCTTCGTGAAATCCTTTTGCGGTTACCCGCTGGCGCGATACTGCTAAGACTGCTTCTTCTTCAAGCCCGTTAATGCATGCCGCCCATTCCTAGTGGGTTATCTTGCCATGGCCTTTTCTACTGGTGTAAGAGTTTTTGCAAACCGGCTGCTCGGTTTGGGCAACTTGCGCCTTGAAACGCTTACGGCAGAGCGGGCAGAAGGAGACCGGCTGAACAAGCTGGTTAATCGAGGGCATTTCGAAAAGCCGATTTTTCCGCTTCTCCGCCAATTCAGCGAATGCGACCCCTGGCCCATCTTGGAGCAAGTGAAGCGCGACGAGGCGCGATTTGCAGCGCTCACAGGCGGTTCAGACGCAAACGCTTTCAAGCTCGACAACGCTTATTACACCACGCCCGACGCCGAGGTTCTGTATGCAGTGGTCAGGCTGTATCGCCCGCAGCGGGTCGTCGAAGTGGGTTCGGGTCATAGCACGCAACTCTTCAAACTCGCCATCCGCGATGCCGGGCTCGCCACAACGTTGGTATCGATCGATCCGAACCCGCGCCGTAACGTGACGGAATGGGCCGACGAAATAATTCAGAGTTGCGTCGAAGATTTAACCGATTTCACATGCATCGAGACTTTGGTGACCAACGACATCTTGTTTATTGACTCCAGCCACAGTGTGGAAATTGGAAACGATGTCTTATGCCTTCTTCTAGATCTGCTGCCTCGTCTCTGTCCGGGTGTCTTGGTTCACCTGCACGATATCTTTCTGCCCTACGAATACCCTTCGGAATGGATGGTTGAGAATCGCTGGAGTTGGAATGAACAATATCTCCTGCAAGCCGTTCTCCAAGGCTCGAAAGACTTCGAGGTGCTTTGGCCAGGTCACTATTTGCAGCGAACAACAAACAGCTTTGGGCGGCACTTTGTTCAGCTGGAGAGACAGCGGGCAAGCGCAGTTTGGCTGCGACGCCTGAACTGATTTAGCGATCCGGTTCAGGCTGGCCTTTGCGGCATTCTCAGCGCGACAACGACAGTCGGATTTGCCGCATGCATAGGACGTAAAGACGTCAGTGAGGAGAGCCCCGCACATTTGCGTCGTGTCGGCGGGCCACATTACCAGTTGCCCGCGGATGATGAAGGCAGCCGAGGCATTTCGGAATGCCGGCTACAGAGTTAGCATCGTCTGTTCAAGTCATGCTCGATGGCTGGTTGCGGGCGACACATCATTCCTGAAGTCCTTTGAGCGCAGCTCGTCTGTTGCACATTTTGATCGCGAAGAACATCCTTTCAGCTATTACGCGACGGGGATTCGATATCGGTTAAGACGTCGCCAAGTGTTCTTATGCGGCCTCGACCGATCGTCTCTCCCGACACTGGGGATGGCCTTTACGCGTCCTTTCGTCGAACTGGTGCGACTCGGCGTGGCGGCTAAGGCTGACCTGTATTATGGAGGAACATCGGGCGGTATCGCTGTCGTAGCCGAGATCGCGAAGAAAAGGCGTTCTCCCTACGCGATTGATCTTGAGGACTTTCACAGCGCGGAACAGGATCCATCAGCTGAGGCTGAACTTTCACACACGATCATCGCAGAGATCGAGAGGCGGGTCTTAACCGGCGCCCGGTTTCTAACGTGTGGTAGCGCCGCAATGGCCGAACTCTACGGCGCTACATACGGTATAAAGGTTGCGCCAATACACAATGTCTTTTCGTTGCCGCGGACTGAGCCCGACTTCGGGGTTCTACGGGGGAAGCTACGTCTGGTCTGGTTGGGCCAGACGATCGGGAGCGGCCGCGGGATCGAAGACGCAGTGAAGGCCTTGGGATTGGCCAACGTGGCCGCCGAACTAACGTTGCGTGGCAAGGTGAAAGGGAGTTACCTGGATAACCTTTTCACGCTGGCGCGTGCGCAGGCACCGCATCTGCGCATTCGCCATGAGGAGCCGGATATGAGCCGCTCGGTTGTAGACCTGTGTCGGGGTTACGACATTGGCCTTTGCTTGGAACAAGCGCATGTTTTGAATCGCTCTGTATGCCTATGCAATAAGCCGTTCACCTATCTGTTGGCTGGATTGGCGGTGGCTTTCACTGATACGGCCGGCCAGCGAGACCTTGCCCGCGATCTCGGCTCTGCCGCCTTGGTGTTTAAAGTGGGGGACATTAAGATGTTCGCTCAAGGCCTCCGCCATTGGGCGGCAAACCCGGAGGGTCTCATGCAGGCAAAACGCTTGGCCTGGCAGGCCGCGCAACGGAGATGGCACTGGAATCATCCTGAGGAAGAAGGGAGACTGCTGGAACTCGTGAATGAGGCATTTGCGAATGCTTCGCCTGACCACGCTCTTGTTGCAGGCGGGAGATGCTGACATGAGCAACAATCGACAAGAAAAGGGATGGGCCAGTTAACTCAGCGGCTTCTCAATGGCGTGATGACCGAAACTGGCTTGCAGTTCTGTCCGGTGCGCGTCCGTGCGGGCTTGGCCAAAGGGGCGTGGTGGACTGCGTTTCCGTTTTCATCGAACTGGAGGTGTGGGGGTGAGCCGGAGATTGAAAGGGCCCTTCGATTGTTGCGACAGACAAAGGGTGCGGTTTGCTGGGATCTTGGCGCGCACTTTGGGATCCACACGATAGGTCTCGCTCTTGAAGTCGGTCCCCATGGCCAGGTTTGCGCGTTCGAACCGGACCCGGTTGCCTTCATGCGTCTCCAGCGCCACGCCCGCATGAACAAGCTCGACAACGTAAGGCTGTTTAACCTGGCCGCATCGAATACGGATGGCCGATTGAAAATGATTGTTGCCGCCGGGCTCGGATCGACTGTCACTCACGCGAAATATGAAGACGAAGTTGTTTCGCCTGAATCCGAGCTGTTATCTGTTCAATGCGTGCGGTTGGACACGCTCGTCGAAGCTGGTGAGGTGAAGTCTCCGGCGTTTGTTAAAGTCGATGTTGAAGGACACGGCGCGAAGGCCCTGGCCGGTGCCGCGAGCACTATCGAGCGGGCGCTACCGGTTATTGTGTTGAGCGTTCATAGCCAACCGGAGTGGGAAGGCAGCCGGTCTCTGCTCCAGCCGTTAGGCTACAGACCGCGTGGCCGCTGGCCCGAGTGTTGCGGCGCTGACGCCTGGGCAGCCCCGGCCGGCCTCGAGGTAGTCATCCTCAGTACGTGAGGGTTTTATTTAGCGTCGACCCCGAGATTCCCGTGCCACCGAAACAGTATGGCGGGATCGAGAGAATTGTAGATGGTCTCATATGCGAGTTACGGTCAAGGCAATATGAGGTAGGGTTACTCGCTCATCCAGATTCCGGAACCGCCACTGATTTCTTCCGACCGTGGCCAGGTGGCCGTTCCAATAAACCCACCGATTGTTTGCGAAACAGCGCGACTCTTACAGGAGCAGTGGGGGTATTTCGGCCGGATGTTCTGCACAGTTTTTCCCGGCTCGGTTACATGTTGCCACTGCTCATCAAGGGGTTGCCGAAGGTGATGTCATATCAACGACACACAGGAGGGCCGCGCAATCGTCTTGCGGCGAAACTCGGCGGCAGGACGTTTGCCTTTACAGCATGCAGTGAGTACATCGCCCGCCAAGGCAGGCAATGGGGCGGCCAATGGTTCGTCGTTCCGAATTTCGCTGATACAAGACAATACCCTTTCGTTCCAACCGTAGCTGCGGACTCTCCACTGGTTTTCCTCAGCCGTGTTGAGCGAATCAAGGGGGCGCACACCGCAATTGCCATTGCGCGTCGAGCTGGTAGACGCCTCATCATCGCCGGTAATCGAGTGACCGAGGGTGAAGGGGCGGCCTATTGGGAGCGCGAGATTGCGCCGAATCTTGGGCGGGATGGGATTGAATATGCCGGCCCGGTTGGCGACGGGCAAAAGAGCGCGCTCCTCGGCAGCGCTGCGGCGATGGTTGTGCCTGTCGAGTGGGACGAGCCGTTTGGGATTGTTTTCGCCGAGGCGCTGGCTTGCGGGACGCCTGTTATCTCCTGTCCGCGCGGGGCTCTGCCAGAGATCATCGAGCATGGGCGACATGGTTTTCTCGTCAACGATGTGGCGGAGGGCGTCGCCAGCGTGAAACGGCTCGGAGAAATTGACCGCGCCGAGTGCCGGGCGCAAGCAGAGAAGAAATTTTCCCGCACGGTTGTGACCCAGCAGTATATCTCTCTCTATTCGAGCCTTATGAAAGAACGACGGCAATAAAGACGGTTCTCCTGGTGGCGCCGCACTTTCTGCCGGCATTCCTTCCGTCTGTTCATCGGGCACGGCTATGGGCCTGTCATCTTCCTGAATTTGGGTGGGAACCTATAATTCTTACCACCACGCCCGATCAATACGAATGCCAGATCGACAATGACTTGCTTTCCCTGCTGCCCGAGTGTCTCGAAGTTATTCGCACCCGGGCTTTCCCCACCCGGCCGCTTCGGCTGGTCGGCGACATCGCCATTCGGTCGCTCCCCTGGTATTTTCGAGCAGTGCGGGATCTTAACCGGCGCCGGAAGATCGACTTCATGCACATCACTGTGCCGGCTTTCCCTGCGGCACTGCTAGGGCCGCGGGTGACTCGTGAGCTCGGCATCCCGTACGGAGTGGATTATATCGATCCGTGGGTGCCGGAGACTCCGCGCGATGATCGATTTCTCAGCAAGGGATGGTTGGCGCAACAAATGAATCGCGTCCTGGAGCCGATAGCCTTGCGATCGGTGCGGCTTATTACCGGGATTAACGAGGCATATTTTCGTTCTGTCTTTATTCGAAACCCACAACTCAGGGGACGCGTCATCACCGCCGGCATGCCTTATGGCGGATCTGAGCGGGATATGGATGCATTGGAGCGCAAGCCTCGGGAACCATTCCTTTTCAATCCTGGCGACGGGAACATGCATCTAATCTATGCGGGCGCGCTCCTGCCAAAGGGATTTCAAGTCCTGGACCGTCTCCTTTCGGCTTTGGTAATCATTCGAAATCGCAACCCAGACCTTGCCAGCCAGCTCAAGATTCACTTCGTCGGGACTGGACTCTACGAGAACGATGCCACGAGAGGTCACGTTGTTCAGCCATTCATCCAGCGCCACCAGCTCGCCGACATGGTCGAGGAGCGGCCGAGCAGAATCAGCTATCTCGACGTGCTGAATCATCTTCGAGTCAGCCAGGCGATTCTCGTGCTCGGATCAACGGAAAGCCATTATTCTCCCTCCAAGGTTTACCAGGCCGTCATGGCACGGCGTCCCGTCTTTGCTCTGCTGCATCAAGATTCAACCGCGGTCTCGACGCTCAGGGAGAGTGGGGCCGGAGAAATGGTCACTTTCACGGCCGAGCAACCGCCGCCCCCCGAGCCAGTCGCGGACGCCCTAGAGCACTTCCTTTGTGAAATTCCAACGTGGAAGCGGGAAGTTAACTGGGAAGCCTTCTCGAAAGTCAGTGCTCGCGAGTCCAGCCGCCTTCTCGCTGCGGCGCTGGACCGGGCCATTGTTCCCGCAGTCGAGCCCATGTGAGTATTCTCTTTGGACATCCCGGTGGAAATCCGAATTCACACCAGGCAGCACTCGCCTATTACGAAAGCGGAAGGCTGGAGGCATTCTGCGTGCCGTGGATGCCGACGCGCGGCGAAGTCGAATTACTTGGCAGGATTCCCGGCTTACACTCATGGGCCGCTCGACTCGAACGACGCTGCTTTCCTCCGCTGCTGTTCGCGCCGCGGATCGAAGGAAAAAGCGGTGAGCTTTGGCGGATGATTCGCCGCGTCCTGACGCCCTCACTCGCTGATGAACGTCTTTCTTACCAAGCCAACGAGTGGCTGATGAGCACTATGAAGCGCGAATGCCGTCGCCCCGCAGTCCGATCGGTGCATGCATACGAGGATTGTTCCCAGTGGCAGTTCGAGGAAGCGAAGCGGCTTGGCAAGGCATGCGTCTACGACCTGCCGATCGGTTATTATTTTCATTGGGAGCAAAAACAGGCCGAACTCACCAAACAGTACGCTGATTGGCTGCCGCGGAATGGGCTCGGAGCCAGTCGCTACGTACGCCCAGAACAGAAGAAGCGGGAACTTGAACTCGCGGATCTCGTACTCACACCCAGCAGCTTTGCGCGGCGGACAGTTACCGATTTTGACGACAAGAATGTGGCAATTGCTCCGTATGGCGTGGGCCTGAACTTTTGGAATCCGGGCGAAAGGCGGGTCGCCGATGGCCCATTACGGTTCATCTACACAGGTCCGAGTTCGCTGCGGAAGGGCACCCCGTTGTTGATTGAGGCGTGGGAGGCTGCCGGGTTGGGGGATGCCCGCCTGGATCTGGTCGGCTCGTGGCAACTTAAACGCAGCCGCATCGCGGCACTTCCGACGACGGTTACCTTTCACGGACCCGTCTCCCGCGAAACACTGAGAGAACACTACCAATCCGCCGATGTCTTTGTCTTTCCGTCCTTCTTTGAAGGTTTTGGTCTGGTGATTCTTGAAGCGATGGCTTGTGGTCTCCCAGTGATCACCACGGAATCCACAGCGGGTCCGGACGTGCTCGATGAAACCTCGGGACTGGTCGTCGAGTCGGGTTGCATAGACGCGCTCGTGGCGGCTCTGCGCTGGTTTTCCGAACACCGGGACCAACTGCCTCAAATGAGCAAGGCTGCGCGTGCTGCGGCGGAGAGATGCACTTGGGAAAACTACCGGGCCTCTGTTCAGGGTTCCACGGCCCAGTTCTCGTGAAATGGGCACGAGAGCCACACCCTTGCGACCCACAGAATCTGATGCCACTGGCTGCGCTACCACGCCCATCCGGCTTGCATTTATTGTTTCCCATCCAATCCAATATTATGTGCCGCTTTACAGGAGCCTGGCGCGGCGGGAAGACCTTCTGATTAAAGTCTTTTTTACCTGGCACTCAGGTGGCCCGAATGCGCGAGATCACGGTTTCAAGAGAGCGGTGGCCTGGGATATCCCGCTGACCGAAGGATATGAATTTGAGTTGGTCCCTAACGTGGCCAGGAAAACTGGAACCCATTGCTTCTGGGGATTGCGCAACCCCTCCCTAATTTCGTCGGTTACCTCCTGGAAGCCTGATGTCGTACATCTTACGGGGTATGCCCACTTCTCTCACGTTCGGGCGATGAGACATTTTCATCGGGCCGGGATTCCGGTGCTCTTTCGGGGAGACTCCCACCTCTTGCGAACGTCATATGGCATTCGCTGGCGGATCAAACTGGCCCTGCTGCGCCGTGTCTACGGCTGGACGGATGGCTGTCTCTACGTCGGTCAGCACAACGCCGATTACTTCAGAAAATTTGGCGTGCCGGAGTCGCGGCTCTTCTACTGCCCGCATTCGATCGAAGTTGAGCGTTTCGCTGAGCCGAATGACACCTTGGAGAAGGAAGCCGACGGGTGGCGGCGCGAACTTCAGATCGGAAACGATCGCGTGGTGGTGCTGTTCGCTGGAAAATTTGAACGAGTGAAACAACCGCTTGCCCTGATGCGAGCTTTCCAAGGATGCGCAGCGGAAGACCCCCGACTGCTTCTCGTGATGGTCGGGGACGGAGAACTTGGGCATGAGGTAAGGCGTACCGCAGTTCAGGTTCCGGAAACCTTCCGCGTTCTTCCGTTCCAGAATCAGACGCGAATGCCCTTGGTCTATCGCGTGGGTCACTTATTCGTCCTGCCATCAATTCGCGAGAGCTGGGGTTTGTCTGTCAATGAAGCGATGGCCTGCGGCCGACCGGCTCTTGTCAGTGATGGAGTTGGTTGCGGAGATGACCTGGTTCGTGCGAATGAAACTGGCGCGATCTTTCCGAGGAATGACTGGGATGCGTTTTGCAAAACCTTGATCCGGTTGACCCGGGATCGCCTGCGGCTCGAGCAGATGGGGATAGCTGCCCGGCGGCTATCGACAACGTTCGACATCACTGCCACGGAGGGAGCCCTCCTAAGCGCACTCCATCGCGTCCTGCCGCGTATCCCGGTATGCCGATGACCTTGTCGGTCCCTAATATCCTGAAACGGCATCCACGCGTTATCGACGCTCTACATGCGGCTGGACTGGTCGAGGCATTCTCCAGCACAACGACACAAGAGTTGGCCTGCATCGAACGCCACGCAAGTGGCTCAAAGGCAGCTGTCGAAATTGGGACGGCGATGGGCGTGTCGGCGGCGCGCATCGCGCGGGCGATGGCGCCCGATGGAATACTGTACTGCGTCGACCCTTATCCGGCTTACCAGGATCCAATGTGGAGAATTTGCCGGCGTGTTCTACGACGTCACGGTCTTTCGGACAAGGTTCGATTCGTTCGTTTCTTAAGCGCGGAGGCTGCGTTCCAGCTTCCAAGCAGGTGCGACTTCTTTTTTGTGGACGGTGACCACTCGGGCGAAGGGCTTGCCACCGACTGGAAAATCGTAAAGGATCATCTAATCCCAGGCGGAGTCGCTTGTTTCCATGACACGACTGTACCGCCGGAGGACCGCGATCGAAGGCACGGTTCGGTAGCATATTTTCAAGAAGTGATTTTGCATGATCCGCAGTTCGTGCACGTCGAGACCTGTTACAGCCTTAACGTAATGCGACGAGAACACGCCGCATGAAATTTCTCTTCGTTTGTAGTTCCTATTCGGTTTTCGGAGCGGAGATTGTCACGCTCTCCCTCATGCACGAACTACAAAATCGAGGGCATGACCTGATGGCCGTCGTCAGTCTCAGGAAGTGGAGTAACGCCGACTTCCACCAGCGCCTCGAGAGAATGGGCATACGGTCTGTTGAACTGCCGCTCGGGGTGGTTTCGAAATCGCTGCGGTTAAAGTATGTAATCTGGACATTAAACTGCCTTATACGACAGCCGATCACCTGGTGGCGCTACACGCTCCTGGAGCGACACTTCTCGCCAGACGTCGTCGTGTTAACTTCGCTGCGACAGGCCATCCTGCTCTGGCCACTGGTTGATCGCCGCCACACCCTGCTCTACCTGCATAGCGCGTTCCAGCGAACGGCGTGGACACGCCGGCTATGTCGATGGCTTGATCGGCGGATGACTGGTTACATCGCGGTTTCGGACTACATTGCGGGCAATGCTATTTCTGTAGGTTTGCCACCGAAAAAGACCGCGGTCGTGAAGAATGGGCCGCTTGATGAAACCGGTCAAAGGGCGACAAAACCACCAGCGGACGAACCGCGAAAGCCGCAGGCAATCGGGATTGTGGGTCAGATCGGCGCCTGGAAAGGCCACGAAGATTTGGTTCAGGCGGCGGAGTTGCTTATGCGAGAGGGTGGCGACTTTCGCGTGAGGATCTTCGGTAGCGGCGACTCGGGATACACGGAACAGCTGAAGAGCGAGATCCGGCGTCGTGGTTTAAACGAGCGGTTCGAATGGATGGGCTTCGTGCGCGATGTGAAGTCACTTTACCGAGCGATTGATATCTGCGTCGTACCTAGTCGCTCGGAAGAACCTTTCGGTTTGGTTGCAGTAGAAGCAGGGGCAGCAGGACTCCCGGTCGTTGCGACGCAATGCGGCGGATTGCCGGAGATCGTGGTGGACGGAAAGAGTGGTTTCTTAGTTCCGCCAAGATCCCCGAAGGCTTTGGCACACCGACTTGGGCAATTACTTACTGACGCTGCGCTATGCCGACGAATGGGCGAACACGCCTGCGCTCGTGTCTGGAGCTTGTTTACGAGAGCTCAAATGGCTACGGCGTTTGAACAAGCGTGTCAGCAATTGATCAAGTGCGCTGAGCCGCATCTCAGCGCCGTGAGGATCTCGAACGGGCCAATGCAGCCCTCACCATGAAATTGCGCATCCATGCCATTTGCCTGGCACTTAACGAGGAGGCGTTCATCCGGGAGCTTTTGAAGTCTCTCTACCCATTCTGTTCAGGAATCAGTGTCATTTCGCAGTATGATCGGGACTATTATCGGAAGCCCGTAACGCCGGATCAGACTGTTCCAATAGTCTTGGATTTTCCCGACCCCGAGGGAAAGATCCATACAGTTTGTCGCCGCTATCGGGATGAAACCACGGCACGGAATCACGAGATGCAAGCGATCTGCGCGCACCCCCACCGCGGGATTCGTAGTCACGGTGTGTCAATAACCGAAATTGCAAAATTCCATGAGCGCCCGGATTACTTTCTTATCGTCGATGCCGATGAGATTTACGACGTGGATACAATGCCACACATCATCGATTATCTTGCAAAGAAGCGCCCACGCGGGATGCGAGTTACCGGACACCAATATTTGTGGACGTGGAACCAGCGTATTCCCACCAGTGCGATTCATCATCACCATTTCGGGTTCGTGCGTGCGGGAACACTCTTCGAAATGCGCCGGACCTTTTCCTTCAACGAATCCCGCCTGCAAAAGGTCCTGCGACTCCTGCGTCTCCCAGATTTTTCCGCTGCCATTTACGGCTTCATTAACTGCCCGATCGAGATCGGGGTGTTCCATCACGGGTGTTATCTTGGCGGACAAGAGAGGATCGCCGCCAAGTTCGCCAAACATTCACATCTTGAGGCGAACTGCCCTGAATACATCGCTAGTATCGAGCATTTGCCCTATGATGTGATCCCGACCGGGAAGCTGCCACGAAATATCCGTGAAGGGAATTGGCCCGCTACGTTTTTTGATGCAGCGCCGTCAGACCTCGGTCGTCAACCTGCTTCGCCGACGCAGCCATAATGCTTGCCTCGCCCGAATTATCGATCGCGATCTCCTGTGTCGCCCTCGCGGTACTTATTCGGACTCTCATTCGAGTGCAAAGCGCGCTGACGGGGTTAACGCTATTGGTTCTCTTTTCAATCAGTGCGGCGAGCTTGGCGGGCTTTTTGTGGGGCCGGTTGTGGGGACTGTCCGAGTATTGGATCTCCCCGGCGCGTTACTATGTCTTCGGGTATTCCTCGCTTGGAGTCTTGGGTTTCGTCGTTGGAATAGCGGTCGCCTGGCACCCCTTGCGTGGGCTCGGACGCGTGTTGCGTACAGGTAGCTCTCGAACTCGCTTCACCTACCTCGGATGGGCAAATCCAAGCATGATCGTATTCCTGCTCGGCGTTGGGGTTTTCGGCTCACTCGTAAGCCCCTTGGTTCGTTCCATTCCCACTTTTGGCACGGCCATCGCACAGTTGCCGGGAATGTTGAAGCTGGCTGTGCTGGTCGCGATCATTTATTGGCGGCGCTCCGGCAATGCAGGTTTTCTTCTCCTAACTCTCGGGGCGTTCATTCCGCTCTCGATCGTTTATGCAATGAGCACGGGATTTACGCCACTCTCGATGGATCTCGCTTTACCGGCGCTCTTTGTAATCGCAAGCTTTTCACGCTTTAACGTGCGCTCGGTTCTCGCATTGGTAGCTGGAGGTCTAATCTTATCGCAGCTTATGTTTGCATGGATGAATGCCCGGTGGGTCATTCGAAATCCAGAGGACATAGGCAACGTTTCGACGGCGGAACGCCGGCAGATCTTTTTTCAGGTTCTCACCGACAAGCTGCTGGATTTCAAACCGAAACCGGAAGTCATGCAGGTGCTCATAGTTGAACGCCTGGACCACGGACAGTTCCTGGCGATGCAGGCGGATTATCAACCGGATACCGAGCCGTACCAATACGGACGCACAATCGTCGACGGACTATTCGCACTCGTGCCGCGGTTTCTTTGGCCGGATAAGCCGAGGGTGGCAGGAGGATTTGAGTTCGTCGCACAATACACGGGCCTGGAGCACGGCGACGACGACACGGCAATTGGCGTGCCAATCCAATTCGAACTCTACGCGAATGGCGGGCCCACCTTCGTCATCGTGGGTCTTACTCTGGTGGGTTGGTTGATGGCGTGGACCGAGCGCCAGATCGTTACAATGCCGCTGCGCCTCCCGATGCTGTTCTTGTTCTTGTCGCTCTTGTTGGTCTCTGGTAACGGTATCTCGCAAGTCTCGGTCGTCTTAACCAGCTTCGCTATCCTTGGCGGCATGCTTTATGGGATCGGCCGCATGATTGAAATGACATTCCCGAAGCTCGCTCAGGATCTCATTGGACTGAGAGTTTCGCCACAAATGCCCGTTACTCCTCTGCCAGAACAGTCAAAGCCGACAGGCCTTGTCGTGCGTTAGGCTTGAGTTGGTGAAAGCGGCTGGCCGGACATTCCGGAACCCCCGGCGCTCGATTTATCTGATCGATCATTGCATACCATTGAGCGGCATTCGAAACCTTTAGATCGCATTCTCGTATACCGTACGGGTCATTTGGGCGATACGGTTTGCGCAATCCCGGCCTTCCGGTTGGTTCGGAAGGTGTTCCCAACCGCCCAAATCACACTCCTCTGCGATAGGCCGAGTGGTGCCAAAGTCTTTGCAGCTGAGGTTGCCGATAGCCTGGGCGTCTTCGATCGCGTCGTCGATTACCAGAGCAGGCGCGGGTTGCGGACGGCATTGGCGCTTTGGAGGGCCATCCGAAGGATACGGCCTGAGACCGCCATCATACTACCAGGTGTCCGAGAGACGCAGCGAGGAATATGGCGGAAAGTACGATTTTTCCGACGATGTGGAGTAAAGGATATACGAGCTGCCACGCCACCAATGCACTCGGGCTGGCAAAAGAATGAGCCGGCGCGCCTAATCGAGCTACTTCATCAAAACGGAATTCCGGGAGAAAAGCCGGATTACGATATTCCCATCGACGCACAAGCTCGAGCAAGCATCATGAGGCAACTTACCGCGGCAGGCGTGAACGCCGAGTTGCCATTTCTTGTCTTCTGTGGAGGCGGCAAGGCACAGACCCAATGTTGGCCTCTCGAACGCTACGCTGATGTTCTTTCAACTTTGCCGTGGCCAGTTGTCACCATCGGCACGGATGCTGAACTAACTAGTTACCGCGAACAACTCGTGCCACGATCTGCAGCACTCCGCCTCCTTCCTAAGTCGATGAATGTTAACGAACTCGTCGAACTTCTTCGCCTGGCGGTAGCTTACATTGGGAACGACACCGGTCCCATGCACGTAGCTGCTGCCGTAGGGTGTCCTGTAGCCGCGGTAATCAGTGGGCGCAACGCGCCGGGAATGTGGGATCCTGACGTCGAACCCCGCCTTGTGTTCCGGCACCGGACCGAATGCGAAAATTGTTTCCTCCAAGACTGTCTCGCCGAGCAACATCGGTGTATGACAAGCATAACCGTGGATCAGGTCCTCGCCGAGTTATTGCCGTTCTTGCGATCGCTCTCTGGCTTAAGACATTCCACATTGCCTTAGGTGCCGCCGCGTCGGATTGAAGGTTCTGCACGTAATCCCTTCGCTCTCGTCAGTTCATGGCGGCCCGAGCGTCGCGCTTCCCATCATCGCGCGAAGTCTGGTCCGAGCCGGAGTGAGCGTGGATGTCGCCACCACGGATGATGACGGACCGGGCCGGCGGGTTGAGCTCGCTCTAGGAAAACGAATCGAGCGCGAGGGTTATGACCTGTTTTTCTTTCGCAAGCAGACAGAGTTTTACAAGGTCTCGCGTCCGTTCAGCCGCTGGCTGACCGCGAACCTTGCCGACTACGACCTTGCGCATATTCATGCCCTCTTCTCTTTCACGAGCACCAGCGCGGCGCGGACAGCGCGCCGACTCAGGATTCCTTATGTTGTCAGGCCGTTAGGCGTCTTGAATCGCTGGGGGACCAGCAATCGAAGGCCACTTCTCAAATCGTTGTCTTTTCAACTGGTCGAGCGGTCGATCCTGCACAACGCTGCGGCCATCCACTATACCAGTCACGCCGAGCAGAAAGAAGCCGAAGAATTCGGGGCTCCCCATGGTGGGATGGTTATCCCGCTTGGATTGGAGGGACAATCCTTTTATGACTCTCCTGGGCCGGATAGGTTTTGGGAACGCTTCCCGCAGGCCAAAGATCGGCCCGTCATCTTGTTTCTCTCTCGGATTCATCCAAAGAAAGGTCTGGATTTGTTGCTGCCCACGTTTGCGGCCGTGAAAAAGAAATATCCGCGCACCGTTCTTGCTGTAGCCGGTAGCGGCGAGGCCGGCTATGTAGAATCACTCAAGCAAAAGGCAGCGAATCTTGGGCTGGCCACTGACGTGCTTTGGACCGGGCAATTGGAAGGAGTGGCGAAGCTCTCTGCATTTGCCGCCGCTACGCTCTATGTCCTGCCGTCCTACTCGGAGAACTTCGGGATCGCGCTTGTGGAAGCTTTGGGTGCCGGAGTTCCATCCGTCACAACAACTGGCGTTGCGGTCGCGGAAGAGATTCGCGTAGCCGACGCCGGGATTGTTGTCGAGCCCAATGCTACAGCCTTGTCGTCCGCGCTGGATCGCCTCTTGGGTGACTCACAATTGCGAGAAGAGTTTCGAGGCCGCTCGCGTCGCCTGGTGAAGGAACGCTTTTCCGCCGAGGCGATGGCGCAAAGCCTGAAGGCACTTTATGAACGAGTGCTGGCAAAAAACTAATGGTCGAAGTCACGGCATTGATTCTCACTTGCGATGAAGAGAGGAATATCGAGCGCACGCTCGCGGCGCTTTCTTTCATCAAGCAAGTTGTCATCGTGGACAGTCTCAGCAATGACACAACGGTGGAGCTGATCAAACGCACTCGACCAGATGCAACGATCGTCGCACGGTCTTTTGATACGCATACCCAACAGTGGAACTTTGGCTTGGATCAGGTTCAGACTGAATGGGTGCTTACCCTTGATGCCGACTACGAGCTCTCGCCTGAGCTGCAAAGGGAGATCGTTGAACTCAGCCCAGCGCCAGACTTAGTTGGTTACACGGCCGAATTCGAATATAGGATATTCGGATATTCGCTTCGGGCCTCAAGCTATCCACCGCGGGTATTCTTGTTTCGAACTCGCCGTGCGCGTTATGTTGATGATGGGCATACACAGTCGCTAAGGCCAGACGGGCCAGTTAAAACATTGGCGAGTAAAATCTATCACGATGACAGGAAACCGCTTAGTCATTGGATTCGGTCGCAGGATCGATACTCGCAAATTGAAGGCCGGCATTTGCTTGCGACGCCTGACTCGCAGCTGAGCTGCCAGGATCGGCTGAGAAAAAAGATCTATTTTGCCCCGATCGCGATGTTTCTCTATCTCCTGATCGGACGCGGACTGATTCTCGACGGCTGGCGCGGTTGGTACTATGTCATGCAGCGCACGATCGCGGAGATGCTTTTATCGCTCCGGTTGCTAACGGAAAAAGAAAGCTTGAGAGAAAGCTGACAGCTGAAATAACACGAAAAAGCTGACAACTGACAGCTGAAACAAAGGCAGAGGAGGAAGTTCGGAAAAGCGGAAAGGATGAGTAACCATATTAACGAGATTCTGTTCGCCCTCGCAGATGAAGGCGTTGAGTTTATCCTCGGAGGCGGTGTCGCGGCGGTCCTCCATGGAGTAGAACGGGTCACTCTCGACATCGATCTCGCCCTCAAAATGGAGGAGACGAACCTAAAGAAATTTCTCGGGGTGATGGAAAGACTTGCATTGTCGCCACGCGTCCCGGTGCCCGCGCGCGATCTCATGAGCCCCGAGGCCGTCCGCCGGATGGTGGAGGAGAAACAGGCCTTGGTCTTCTCTTTCGTCGATGCTGACAAACCATTGCGTCACGTCGACATATTCCTTACTAAGGACCTTTCATTCGAAGAGATGAATGCGGATGCGAAGCCAGTCAGGATTGGCGATCGCGCCATCCGAATCGTGAGTGTGGCCAGGCTCTTGAAGATCAAGCGCGCCATTCAGCCGCCGCGCGACAAGGATACCTTTGACATCAAAGCCTTGGAGAGATTGCTTGGGGAGGAGACTTGATGGCAAAAAGGAAGATTGAACCGTCGGCACAATTTGATGAGGCTCTGGCTGCCTGTCGCCAGGCAGATTTCGACGGTCACACAGAATTCGCGCGGCTCACACCAGCGGAGCGACTGGAATGGCTTTATCAGGCGGCGAGCTTCGTCGATGAGAACCGGGGGCGGGCGGCAGACGAAAGGAAGAAGGGTTCTAAAAAAGCTGACAACTGAAAGCTGAAAACTGAAACCAAGGCAGAAGGGTTTCGAAAAGCTGAAAGCGGAAAGCTGAAACGAAGGCGGAAGGAGGTCGGAAAAGCTGGGCGCGGAAATCAGAGTTGGAGACGGCGCGCGCTCGGGGCCGGATGAGAATCGGCGGACAACGCTTCGCCAGGCCATCCGAAGGAAGCGTCCCGTGCCAACCACCTGTTTGCCAAATGGCTGGTAATTGGTAATTCGCTGGCAATGAAAAGAACTGTGGCAGTGGACAAGGTTGGACGGTTGGTGCTCCCGAAGCCGGTGCGTGAAGCCATCGGCATTTCCGGCTCGGCGACGGCGCGAGGGCGCGCCGGCTCCATTGACGGAGCCGGTTTGATTTCTAACCTCTCTTTTCGAGCTTCCAATTTCTAACTGCGAAGTTCTAACTTCTAATTTCGCTTTCAATGAATAAGCACCCTTCCCAGACGCAGCCGGTGTTTCGGGCCGGAGAGCCCGCCGCGATGAATCTCGAGGAGGCGCAGCCGGCTGGCCGCGCCACGATGCGCTCGGCCCTGCCGCGGCCACGCTGGTTTCTGAAACAGGAATGGGCGCCGGGGGCAGTTCTCCTCTTTCTCGATGTGGCGGCCTGGTTCCTCATTTATGGGTTCGTTAGTCTAACCCGGGGCGACGCCTATTACTCCTCGGCATTTGTCTTTTTTGTTATCGACTCACTCCAGGTGTCGGTAATCGTGGCCGCATTGTTCACCATCGGCGGTTACGATCGCAACACGGAGACGCGCAGCCTCGTCTATGCGACCGAACATCTGCTCGCGCTCCTCGTCGCCGGGGTAGTGAGTGTAGCTTTGATCTACTCGGCGGCGACCTTCGACCAGACGATGAAACCGAGCCGCTCGGTCGTGCTCGTGAGTTTTATCATTTTTCTCCCGGTCTCGCTCGAGTATCGGCGCTGGCTCCGTGGCCGGGTCGCAACTACGACGGCCGATCGCGCCTATCTCGTGATCGGGAGCGGTCCGATGGCGCAGCGATTTTTTGAGGCCTACAAACATGCGCCCGACCGGCAGCAGTTACATTTTGTAACCTTGGATGCAGCGGAGGTGGGGCAGCCGCTTGCCGGCCCGGGCACGCCGATCTTGCAGGGCGACCTGGCGGGCCGGTTGGTTGGATTGGAGCGGGTTTATAGCGGGATCATCCTGGCGGAAAACCCGGGCGCGCTCGAGCCGGCTTTGCTCGACCGGTTGATCCGGACGCAATTCCAGCGCACCCGGGTTTATACCATCGAATCCTTCTACGAATCGCAGTGGCGCTATGTGCCGCTGGATGCGGTCGACCCGGTCTGGCCGTTACAAACCGGGTTCCAGTTGGCCCGGATTTCGCCTTACCATCACTTGAAACGGCTCTATGACCTGGGCTTTGCGGCTACGTTACTGGTTATCAGCTCGCCCTTACTGCTGCTCTTTGCGCTGCTCGTCTGGGTGACGAGCGGGCGACCGATCTTTTACTCACAAACCCGGGTAGGGCGAGGCGGCCGGCCGTTCACGCTTTACAAGCTGCGAACGATGAAAGACAGGAAGCGGGTAGGGGGACGGCGGAAATCAGAAGACGGCAAAGAGCAGGAGCAGGAGCAAGAGCAGGAACAGGAGCAAGAGCAGGAGCAGGAGGAAGAAGACATTTACACCCGCAAGAACGATCCGCGCATAACACCGGTCGGGAAATTTTTGCGCAAGCTGCGGCTCGACGAGTTACCCCAGCTCTGGAATGTCTTTGTTGGTGAGATGAGTCTGATCGGGCCGCGGGCGGAATGGATCAAGTGCGCCGAGCGTTATGAGAAACAGATCCCGTTTTATCATTTCCGCCATCTGGTGAAGCCGGGGATCACAGGGTGGGCGCAGGTGAATTATCCTTATGGCGAGAGTGACAAGGATGCGATCGAGAAGCTGAAGTTTGATCTCTATTATATCCGGCGGTACTCACTCAAGCTCGATGCCATGATCGCGCTCAAGACGGTGCATGTGATGCTATTTAGCAGGGGAAGGTGAGGAAAGGAAGAAGTGGAAGAAAAGGTAGAAGGATGAAGGAAGAAGGAAGAAGTTAGATACCGCGCTGCGCGCTTGCATGGACATTGGAGGGACGAGCTTTTGCTCGTCCTTTTTGTTGTAGCCGCGTCTCTGTGAGACGCGCGGGTGAAACGCGATTGACGCGCGATCTGGGGGGCACGGCTCGCAGAGCCGTGGCTACACGCCATCGTGGGTGGCGTAGTTGTAGCCGCGTCTCTGTGAGACGCGCGGGTGAAGTGCAATTGACGTGTGATTTTGGGGTGCACGGCTCGCAGAGCCGTGGCTACACGCGCTGGTTAAGCGCGATCGATGCGGGCGATCTCTCCTTGATAGGGCCACGCCTCTGCGGCGCTCACCAGCCCTGCTCGCACCGGGTTTTGAAAAACGTAATCCCACTTCTGCCCCATGCTTTCGTCATTTCGCAACAAATGATCGAAGAAGCCCTCCTGCCAGATTCTTGAGCCTAAGCAGGCAGGACTTCCGTCACCTTTCAACGCTTTCCCTAACGACTGTTTGAGCAGCTTAATCCAACCTCCGAGCCGGAAGTCGGGTCCGCCGCAAACGAAGAGGTGGACATGATCTGGCATGATGACGTAGCGGCCGACAACCACGTTGTGCGCGAGACCGCGTTGGCAAAACGTCTCGAAGTTTGAATGGATCTTCGCCGACGCCAGAATGGGGCGGCGGCGATAGGTGCAAAAGGTGACAAAGAAAACTGGCGAACGGTATTTCTGAAAAATCAACGCGAGCCGGGGTGGTCGATCGGGGAAATCTAGGCGTGCCACGGCGCGAATTATCGGTATGGGAGCGCGATGCGCAATTGTTTTCGTGGCGCATCTGCCAGATGCGCAGTTGTAGCCGCGTCTCTGTGAGACGCGCCCGGGGCGCGACGTGCGCTCTGGGGGGCACGGCTCGCAGAGCCGTGGCTACACGGCCATTGTGGGTGGCGCAGTTGTAGCCGCGTCTCTGTGAGACGCGCGGGCGGCGTGGCGTGCGCTCTGGGGAGCACGGCTCGCAGAGCCGTGGCTACACGGCCATTGCGGGTGGCGCAGTTGTAGCCGCGTCTCTGTGAGACGCGCGGGGGGCGTGGCGTGCGCTCTGGGGAGCACGGCTCGCAGAGCCGTGGCTACAGGCCAATGGTCGCTCTACCAGTGACGGCCAGGCCAGGTTAGTGCCTGGAATCTTTTGGCGCCACGGAGGCTACGATTGCGGCGAAGCGCGGGTCGGCCCGGAGTGAATCCCAGGCCGGGTCAAGACGCAAGAGGCCGTAGTTCAGGTCGCTGGGGATTTTAAGGAGGAGAGATATCTGCTCCAAGGCTTTGTCCTTTTCACCGCACCAGGTATAGGTGACGGCCAGGTGTTGCTGAATATCGGCGCCGGTGATCGCATCCTGAGTTACCGGGAGTAAGTCACAGGCTCGGCGACCGGCGGTGATGGCAGCTTCCTTGTTACCGAGGGCGGCGTCGATCATGGCCAGAACGGAGAGGGGCTGCGGAAACTCGCCCTGCTCCTGTAACTCCTGGAGGACTTCGGAGCGTGCGATACTGAAGGCGGCGCGGGCGCCGACTGCGTCCCCTTTCGCCTGCGCGATGAGTCCGGCATACCACTGGCGTGGGAAGGAGAAAGCGCCTTCCAGACCGCCTTTCTCGTCCATTCCCGCGAGCGCGCGATCGGCGGCGTCGAAATCGCGCTCAAACAAGGCGAGTTGAATCAGCTCGACCGCGAGTTCCCGGCTGGCTTGTGGGTTGTCGCGCAGCAGCGCGTCGAAAGCCTCGCGCTCCGGCTTGGTGTGCGCGTGGGCGAAAAGATTGGTCTGGGCACGATTAATCCGGGCCCCGGCATCGTCCGGGGCGACGGTCACGGCCCGGTCCAGCAGCGCGCGCATGTCATCAAAGCGGCGCAGCCTTTCATAACTAAAGGATAACTGTTGCAGAAAATAGAAGTTGCGCGGGTCGAGGTCGAGCGCGTGACGCAGGTTTCGCTCCGACTCTTGCCAGTGGCCCTGGCGCCGATCCATGTAGCCAAGTAACTCAAAGACGAATGACTCATTTGGAAGGGCGCGTTGTGCGAGGACAAGCTCGCGCCGGGCGGTTTCGTAGTCGAGCTGGCAGTAACGAAGAAAGGCGGCGGCAAGGTGAGTCTCACCGGCCTCGGGCTGAAGCCGGACGGCGTTTTGTAAGGCCGCTTCCGCAAGGCTCAATCGTGTCGGGGTATGGTCCATACCGAGCAGATAGAGCTCAGCGTGTATTCGAACGAGAGCGCAGTAGGCGCGGAGAAAGCGCGGGTCGCGCGTGGTCGCTTCGTCCAGGAGCTCGATCGCCTGCAACCTTTTCTCCTCCCCAAGGGCAATCCCGGAGGTGGCGTGAAGGTCGCGTGCCCGGGTGTAGAGTTCGAACGCCTCCAGGTCGGAGGTGGGCGGGATTGCCATCGCCGCTTTTTCGCCCGGGGAAAGTTTTGCGTGCAGCTGCAGCACGATCGCTTCGGCCAATTGAGTCTCAACCGCGAAGATATCTGAGACTCCGCGATCGAAACTGTCAGCCCAGATTTGCGCTCCGGTGGTAGTGTCGACAAGCTGGGCGTTGACGCGGAGGGTCGGCCCGACACGGCGCACGCTCCCGACAAGGACGTGAGCTACGGCAAGTTCGGCTTTGATCTTAGGGAAATCGGCCGAGCCGCCGGAAGCATATTGCATGATCGAGGTACGCGAGATGACCTTAAGATCAGCTACCTTGGTCAGGTCAGTTAGAATCTCATCCACCAGGCCGGTGGCGAGATAGGCGTTTTGTTTGTCGTCACTCAGGTTTTCAAAAGGAAGGACGGCAATCGATTTGCTGTCGACTTCGGCGACTGCGGCTTGCTTCTCTGCTTCAATGCTGCGATGAGCGCGGACGAAGCGGAAGACCATGAGGCTGGCGGCGAGGGCGGCGAAGAGGACAAGCAGAGCGGTCAGTTTGCGGCCTACCTTGCGACTAACTCTGCGATTGGCGCTATCTTCGCGCTTGAGTCCTTCCGGCGTGAGCTCGAAAGCCCAGGCCAGAGCCATGGCGACGGGAAACCCGAGGATGAGAAACAAGACGACAAGTTGCACCGCCCAGTTCGGAATCTCGAAAAAGGGGAAGACCTGGGTCGCGACCTGGATAAGCAGCCAGGCAAAGACGGCATAGGCAACGGCGGCCTTATAGACATCGCGCCGCTTCAGCTCGGAAAAGAATTTGCCCGGAGTCACGGGGACAGCCTTTCGCCGCTACATTCCCTGTTTCTGTTCGATTAACAACTGCGGAATCGTCGTGCGTCGCGTGCGTGCTTTCGGGTCAATCAGCTCGAAGCCGCAACTGCCGCTGCGACTTCAGCGGCTGACCTGGCGGCGCTTGTGCGCGGAGGGAATCGGAAGCCAAAGGCGGCAAGATTGAGAGTAATCATGACAAAAGCAAAGAGATAAAGGCCCATCGCCAGACCAATGACGAGGTGCATTGCTATCATGGCAAGCAGCCAAAAACCACGTGTCCGGCCCAACCAGATAAAGACCGGGTAGCCGGTCTCGAGCAGGCAGACCGAGATGCCCAGGATAGGGAAGAGACTCTGCCACGCGATCAAGCTTTCGGCTGGAAGCAGATTGAACGGCGGCCGAACGAGGGCGTACCAGATACTGGTGCCATCCCACCAGCCGGCGCCGGCGCATTTCGTGATGCCGCTGGAAAAATAAATCAGGCAAAGGTGCAATTGCAGAACGCGCCGGCTGAATCCGAACCAGTGAGCGTCCCGGGCCGGCACGCGCCGGAGCCATCGGTCCGCCGACCATCGGTCAGGCAAGGGAGCAATGACGAGATAGAAGAGAGCGATGCTGGTGAAGTTATCAACTCCGTAGGTCAAGCCGCTGCTGCTTTTGACCGCGCACAAGTGGAGAAAGAGAGTCACGATCGCCGCTTCGCGGCTGAATAAGCCACAGAGCAGGAGAACGGCGACCCCGAGGAGACTCCACCATCCAATCGCGAGCGCCGCCTGTTCCGAGCAACCGAGAGCTGTAAAGAAATCCACCATCCAGCCAACTCGTGGAATGTAGTGACTCTGCGCGGAGAGAATGGCTTCGGCCAGGTCGCGCTTGATGACTCCGGCGCGAGCGATCGCAAAGAGATCAACCCAGTCTTTCCTGAGTGAGAGACAATAGAAGATCACCTGGAGCGCGACACTGATGCGGAGAAAACCGAGCCAGGTATCTGACTGAGGAGAAAAGAGAAACTCCTCCACGCGCTGCCGCACGCGAGCAATCATGGTCGTTTGCCCGTGAAAGCAAAATTGTAGGCAAAGAGAAGCTCATAGGATTCTTTCTCGCCGCTTTTGAAGTCGGCGGGAGCAGGCATGTGCGCACACCCGAGATAGGCGCGAATGGCGCTCGCCTCGGGGTGCCTTTGCCAGACAGAGTAGGCGAGAATCTTCATCATGGTCTCGCGCAGAGGCGTGTAACTCACCTCCGCCAGTTGGTCGAGTAACCCGGCGAACCGCATCCCGGTAGCAGCGCTGCTTACGGTTGGAATCTCATAGCCGGTGTGTCCATCCGGGTAATACAATTCAAAGACCAGTTTGTAATTGGGCGGCACATTCGGCGCGAAGAAGCCATAGCCGGCCTCAATCCCTGCGCTATGCAGGTAAACCGCGATGGCATTTCGCAACCCGTTGGAATGATCAAGCCCTTCGCCCAGCGCGGTCGCGGCGGCCTGTTCGCCGCCGGCCCAAAAGTCGCTGGTCGCAGCCGGCAGAATCGTCGGGGTGCTGGCGAAGACCGAGAAGGTGTCGCGCAGGCAGACGGTCACAATCAGGAAAAGATGCAAGCCAAGCCAGGTCAGGGCCAGCCGTCTTGGCCCTTGAGAGTTAGCGTCTCCCTTGTCCTTAGTTATTTGCTGTACTTCTCCAGGATTGGCGTGACTTCTTTAACCAGCGCGTCTGCTTCCTCGTCCATGCTGGCAAATTTGTGATGAGTAACATGAGTCGGCTCGCCGGTTGTCACGTGGGTAGGTTGACCGCTGGGAGTTGCTTCCGCTCTTGTGACATGGCTAGGCTGGCCGAGGTGACTCACCCTTGTTCTCGTCGGCCCGTAATGGGTCACATGCGTGCGAGCGATGAATTGGAAAGTCCAGCTCGTAAGGCCAGTGGCGGTGGCGCTGCGGGCGTAATCCTTTGTCACGTCGGCGAGCTGCATTTCGGGCATGGTGCCGAGCTGTTTTGTCAACTTGCCGTTCTCATAAACCGCGATCCGGTAGAGCGAGCGATCGTATTGGCGGAAGATATTATTGAGCGCCTCCTGATCCGCCTTTGAAATGGCGGTAGGCGGGATCAGGATCGAATCTTCCTTGATCTGGACGCCACCCTGACTCGATCGTTTGCGCAAGCACTGGCAGGATATCAGGACCGCGACCAACAAGCCCAGGGCAAAGATCCAACGGATTTTCATGCCTGCGGGTTTGCGCCTCTGGCCGCGCAATTGCAAGCCTAATTTTCGCCCGCCAGCGCGTGGCCCGGGCGCGAAGCATTAGCCAATAAGATGGCGGCTTAGACGAGGCCGGCTTTGCGCAACGTTTTGAAGGCGCCGTTTTTGTTGATCGTCTTCAATCCCCGAGCGCTCGCTCTAATCCGCACGAATTTCTTGAGCTCGGGCACCCAGATGCGCTGCTCGCGCAGGTTCGGCGAAAAGGTGCGCGGCACGTTCTTCGTCACGTGACGGCCAACGCCGCCCTTCTTCTTCGCCAGGCCGCGGCGGTGGATGTGGTTGCCGCGGGTGGGTTTCGATCCTGTGATGGTGCAAACTTTTGCCATAAGCCGGGTTGGAAAAAGGGGCGTAAACTGCCGTCACTCAGCCGAGTGGTCAAGCGATTCTTCGACCACAGGCGGGAGCGGCGATCGGTCGTGCAATGCGTCCCCGCCTTAGCGGATGCGCAGGAACGGCAACGCACGCATGCTCGTTTTCACCGCGCCGGCATGGTGACGAAATCATTACGGCTTTGTTCCGTTTTTTTCGGAGTTGAACAGCGCGCCAGAAGAGTGGTCAAATCCAGTTCCGCAAATTCCGTCGCTCGATTTCTCTCATGCACAAAACCAATCACAAGCTGCGGCTTGGAATCGTCGGCGCGGGTGAAATTGTGAAGCGCCGCCACCTCCCGGCGCTGCAACGACATCCTGAGGTCGAGATCGTCGCGGTGAGCAATTCGACCTACGAGAGCTCGGAAAAATTTTGCCTCGAGCACGCGCCCCACGCCACCCCGATGACGAATTGGGCGGAATTGCTCGCGGTACCCGAGATTGACGTCGTCTGGATCGGGACGCCTCCCTACATGCACTCGGCGGTGACGGTCTCGGCGCTCGAAGCGGGCAAGCATGTTTTTTGTCAGGGCCGGATGGCAATGGACCTGGCGGAAGCCGAAGAGATGCTCGCGGTGTCGCGGCGTTATCCGGAACTGGTGACGATGTTGTCCCCGCCCCCACACGGGATGCGCGCCGATCTGCTCGTGCAAAAACTGCTGGCGGAGGAGGTGGTTGGCCGGCCCCATCACCTGCGCCTGCAAAGTTTGAACAGCGCCTTTCTTGATCCGGATGCGCCGGCCCATTGGCGGCAGCGGATCGAGATCAGCGGGTTGAATGTGCTCACCCTCGGGATTTACGTCGAGGTGCTGCAACACTGGTTTGGGGATATCACCGCGGTCTTCGCGCGGGGCAAGATCATTCAGCCGATGCGGCAGGGCTACGAAGTCATCATCCCGGATCTGCTCAGCGTGCTCTGCGAATTTGCGAACGGAATGCATGGCGTGATCGAGTTCAGCGGGATCGATGCGCACGCGCCGGCCGACAAGCTGGAACTTTACGGTGACTTGGGGACGCTGACTTACGACTTCGGCTCGGATGTGGTGCACACGGGCCGGATTGGCGATCGCGCCCTGCACGTCGTGGAGCTTACCCCCGACCTGGAGACCAACTGGCATGTCGAAGATGATTTCATCGCGGCGGTGAAATCGCGCGGGCGCATCCGGCCGCATCCGGATTTTGAGGATGGGTTGCGTTACATGCGGGTAGTCCAGGCCGTGGCCGACTCCCGCGCCCAGGGGGAGTGGGTCGAAACGCTGCCGGCGCTGGTCTGAGTTGCTTGCTCTTTTTCTCTCTTTCGGACTAGAGCAGGAGCAGGAAAATCGGTCCTGCCTAACGAGCGGGGCGAACTGCGATTTCACGTTCTCAGAATTCGACCTAGACCACGATTAGAACTTTGGCGCTCTCCTCTGGGTATAAATTTTATTGTCTTTCCTCATTCTGCTGCCTCCAATCAGGCGTTTTCTTTCGATGGGAGAGAGACATGGGCAACAGGGTACTATGGCTGGCGGTTCTGCTCCTCCTGAACGGCACCAGTTTTGCCGCTGACCAGGTTGTCACCGCGAACGGGGATAACGGCGGCGCCAATCAGCTGCGGGCAAAGCTTGCCGCGCTGCAGAGTAGCGGCGGCGGCACGCTGACTTTCAATATCGGCACGGCAACGATTCTCCTGGCACAGGGCCCGTTGCCGGCGATCACGGTTACGGCAACGATCGACGGTGGTGGAAAAATCACGATCGACGCGGGCGGTGCGTCCAGCATTTTATCGGTTGCTGCCGGCGCTTCCCTCACCCTGAAGAATCTTACCCTGACAAATGCACTCAACAGCGCGGGTGACGGGGGCGCGGTCCGCAACTCCGGCTCGCTCGTGGTCGAGAGCTGCACCTTTACAAACAACAAGGCCGGTTCCGGCTTCAAAGGCGGCGCGATCTGGTCGGCCGGCGCCCTCACGATCACAGATAGCGAATTCGGCGGCAACAGCGCCGACGACGGCGGAGCGGTCTATCCCACTTTCCAGACCGCCGTGACCCAGATCACCGGCTGCAACTTTCACGACAACAAAACCCTCAGCACGGTCAATGGCTGGGGAGGAGCGATCCTTCTCTGGGACACTGCACCGGTCACGGTCCTCGATTCAACTTTCACTTCCAATTCCGCGCGCTTCGGCGGAGCGTTTTATGTGCGCGCAGGTGCCGCGCTCGACTTGGGCGACAGCACGGTCACAGGAAACAGCGCCGTCATCGGAGGTGGCAGCCTTTACGTAGTAGCCGACGGCGCGGCGAGTCTGGATAACACCCAGGTGCTGGCGAATTCGATCTCCGGAAATCTCGGGACGATGAGCGGCAGCGGAGGGGGCGGGATCTACAGCGCTGGAACCCTTGCCATCACTAACTCCACCATGAGCACAAACGGCGCCGGGGTTTACAACGGCGGCGCGATTGCACTCGGTGGCGGCCTGCTCAGTACGGATACGACGGTGTTCGATGGAAACACCGGGACCAATGGCGGTGGCATCCAGGTGAGCGCTGGCTCGAGTGTTTCGATGATTAACTGCAGCGTGACCAATAATACGGCGACAACCGGCAATGGTGGCGGAATCAACAACAGCGCGGCGAGCGGCGGATTGACGATGATCGGCTCGACCGTGAGCGGCAATAGCGCCGGAGGACACGGCGGCGGAATTGCGAACGGCAACGGGCTGAACCTGACGAATTCAACCATCAGCAGCAACACCGCCGGAGTAAACGGCGGTGGCATTTTCCTCAGCGCCAACAGCAGTCTCCCCTCCGCTAACCTGGTCAACGTTACCCTTGCGGAAAACAGCGCGCCGGCAGCGGGTGGCATCTATCATTCCGGAGGTTCGAGCACGGGCAACATCACTTTGCTCAATACGATCCTGGCACAGAACGGCGCTGGAAATCTGGTCCGCGGCGTTGCCAGCGGCGGCACGATCAAATCGACTGGACACAACCTCTCCGACGATGACTCGGGTGACGCTTTTCTCATTGCCGCCGGCGACATGAGCGGCCCGGAATTCGACGCAAAGCTTGGTCCACTCAGCGATAACGGTGGAGCAACCCAAACGCGACTCACCGGCCTCGGGAGCGACGCAATCGATGCGGGCACCGCTACCGGGGCGCCATCCACCGACCAGCGTGGTGTTGCGCGGCCGCAAGGCGCGGCCTTCGATATCGGCGCAACCGAGGTCGCATCCGCCGAGGAGACTTCGCGGCTGGCAAATATTTCCACCCGGCTGGATGTGGAAACCGGCGACAACGTCCTGATCGGCGGGATCATCGTCAATGGCACGACGCCCAAGAACGTGCTTATTCGCGCGATGGGGCCTTCCCTTCCGTTGAGCGGTGCGCTGGCGGATCCGGTGCTGGAATTGCACGACGCAAATACTCTTCTGGAGACGAACGACAACTGGATCGATTCCCCTAATAAACAGGCCATTATTGATACGACCATCCCGCCAACGAACGACGCCGAGTCGGCCATTATCCGCACCCTTCCGGCAAATGCCGCCTACACCGCGATCGTCCGCGGAGCGAATAACAGCACGGGCATCGGCCTGGTCGAGGTCTACGATCTCGACACAAGCAGCGATTCGCGGCTCGTAAACATCAGCACCCGCGGTCTCGTCCAGACTGGCGACAATGTCATGATCGGCGGCTTTATCGTCGTCGGACCGACCGCGGAAACTGTGCTGATCCGGGCCCGCGGGCCATCGCTTCCGCTCAGCGGGACGCTGGCTGACCCGACGCTTGAAGTGCATGATGAGAATGGCGAGGTGATTACGAACGACAACTGGCGTGACACGCAGGAAACCGAGATCATGGCTACGGGGCTCGCGCCGGCGAATGATGCCGAGGCCGCGGTTCTCATAACAGGTAACGCGGGTGGGTACACTGCGATTGTGCGTGGGGTCGGGGACACCAGCGGGATAGCTCTGGTCGAGGTTTACGAAATCCCGTGAGCATGGCGACGGAGCGAGCGCTCGCCGGCTACAGCATCGCACCGCGCAAAACGACGAGCGCGATCGTGAAATAGATAATCAGCCCGGTCACATCGACGAGCGTGGCAACGAAAGGGGCGGAGGAAGTGGCCGGATCAGCGCCGAGCCGGCGGAGCAGGAATGGCAGCATCGAGCCGGAAAGCGAACCCCAGAGGACGACCCCGACAAGCGCGATCCCGACGGTGAGCGCGACCCGCGGCCAGTGCGGCCCGTAAATTTCGCGGTGGAAATATTTCTCACCCACGACCGACCAGATCGCGACCCGCACGGCCCCGATCGTGCCGAGGATCAGGCCTAACGACAAGCCGGCCTGCAATTCCCGGCTCGCCACCCGCCACCAATCGCGCAGTGTCACTTCGCCCAGCGCCATCGCGCGAATGATCAGGGTGGAGGCTTGCGAGCCGCTGTTGCCGCCGCTCGAAATAATGAGCGGCAGAAAGAGCGCGAGCACGACCGCTTTCGCGATCTCGTCCTGGTAGCTC
Source organism: Chthoniobacterales bacterium (assembly GCA_036825615.1). Classification (GTDB taxonomy): domain Bacteria; phylum Verrucomicrobiota; class Verrucomicrobiia; order Chthoniobacterales; family UBA10450; genus JAICXG01. The sequence goes on along the minus strand of DAISXY010000009.1, from coordinate 80,271 downwards.
GTCATCGCGGTCGCGGTCAGCATTTCGCCCAGGAAAAGAATGACGAGCCAGCCGGCACGCTTCCGCACCATGCGCCAGAGCGGGATGCGCATGTAGGGTTCATCGAGCGCTTCCAAGCCGCCGAATTTCTGGATGTCTTCGGTCGCTTCTTCTTCGGCGACGTCGAGCATGTCGTCGGTCGTGACCAGCCCCACGAGCACGCCGTTGGAATCGACCACCGGAAGTGCGCTCCGGTCGTATTTGCGAAAAATATTGAGCGCGTCCTGCTGCGAGTCGTTGACGTTGAGCGCGACGAAATTTTCATCCATCAGCTCGCTCACGCGCGTGTTGAGGGGGCGGAGAAGAAACTCGCGAATCCGCACGTCATCGAGCAGCTTGCCCCGATCGTCGACGACGTAAATGACGTTGATCGTTTCCGAATCCTGCCCGTGCTCGCGCACGTAATCGAGCACCTCGCGCACCCTCCAGTCGGCCCCGACCGAAATGAGATCGGGCGTCATGAGGCGGCCGACGCTGCCTTCCGGATAACCGAGAAGCGCCTGGGCGATCTGGCGTTCCTCCGGGGTGAGCAGACGGATGAGCTGGCGCGCGGCCGCACTCGGTAGCTCCTCGAGGAAGGCCGTCCGATCATCCGGCGACATCTCGTTCAAGATCGAGACGACCTGTTCGTGTGCCATTCCGCGGAGCAGCGCCTGCTGCGCCTCGAAATCGATGTCGAGATATTCAAAAACGTCAGCGGCGAGCGCGTGCGGCAGAATGCGAAAAATGATCACCCGCTCGTCTTCGGGGAGATCGAGAATGATCTCCGCGACATCGGCCGGCGGCATCTCGGAAAAGAGCTCGCGCAGGGCGGCGAAATTGCGCGCCTCGATCATCCCCTGGATTTCCGGAATGAGAATCTTGCCGACCATGGTGGGCGTTGAAGCGAGTTAGGTTGGACCGACGAGCCTGCGCTGTTTACCCTAAGGGTGGCTTCGCTTCAACGCTTTACCGCTTCACCGGTTCAACCTTCGCGCCGCTGTCATCCCGAGCGGAGCGCAGCGGAGTCGAGGGATCCCGTGGAACGATAAGCGGGCTTCGACGCTGTGCATTGCAGGGAGACCGCGAGCGCGTCTTCTGCTGCAGTGCTTCTCAGTGGCTCCACGGGATCCCTCGACTGCGCTCGGGATGACGGTGATAGGACGCGCATCCGGCTTTGATTTTTCAGGAAAGTGTTCAAACTAACCCGGATGAGTTCTTCTTCCACAGCGCCGACGATCCGGCGTGAGCTCGGTAGCGATGGCGTTTGCCTCCTGATTTTCGACCGGCCAGAGAGCGGCGCCAACATCTTCGATGCGACGACCCTGCGAGACCTGAAGGAGCAGCTCGATTTCCTCGAGCAGCAAGCTTCGCTCAAGGGTGTGATCCTCACCTCGGCCAAGAAATCCATCTTCATTGCCGGGGCCGACTTGCACTCCCTCCTGCGCCAGGCCGAACGCGGCGAGATGCGCGAATTCATTGCTGAGGGTCAGCGCATCTTCAATCGCTTCGCCGCGCTCAAGGTGCCGACGGTGGCGGCGATTCATGGCGCCTGCGCGGGCGGCGGATACGAGATGACGCTGGTGTGCGGACGGCGGGTCGCCTCGGATGCGCCCGCGACGCGGATCGGTCTGCCGGAGACGACGCTCGGGCTCGTCCCGGCCTGGGGTGGCGCGACGCGTTTGCCGCGATTGATCGGTCCGGAGAAAGCCGGCGAAGTGATTTTGAAAGGGAAACTCTACGGCGCTCAGGAAGCATTGAAACTCGGACTGGTCGACGAGGTTGTTCCGCAGGATCAACTGCTCAACGCGGCGAAACAGGCATTGCAGAAGCAAGGACCTCCGGAGCGATCTGCTTCCGCAGCTCCGGGCGCGGCTCCAGTCTCAGCTCCGCCTTCGCAAAATCCCGCGCCGGCCCGCGCGGCCGAAATCATCAACCGCAGCCTGACGAGTTCGACCGCCGAATCGCTAGAGCGCGAATTAGACGCGATTGTCGAACTGGGCGAAACCGAATCGACCCGCAATCTGATCCGCAATTTTTTCCTGGCCGAAAAATACAAGAAAGGCAGCGGCAAACGCTCCGAGGAAAAAATCGTTCACGCCGCCGTCATCGGCGCGGGTGTGATGGGTTCCGGGATCGCGCAGTGGCTCAGCTCGCGTGGCATTACCGTCATCCTGCGCGACGTCAACACCGAGATCCTGGAGCGCGGCCTCGCCAGCATCGAGAAGGTTTACGGCGACGCAGTGAAGCGCGGCCTGATGAGCGAAGAAAAAGCGAAAGAAGGCCGCGCCCGCATCATGGCCTCGGCCAATCCCGGACCGATGCGGGATGTCCAAATCGTGATCGAAGCCGCCTCGGAAAAGCTGGAGGTCAAGAAGGCCATCTTTCACGACCTCGACACGAAGATTGACGGCACCGACATCCTCGCCACGAACACATCCGCGCTCTCCATCACTGCGCTCGCGGCCGAGACGAAACATCCGCAGCGCGTCATCGGCCTGCATTTCTTCAACCCGGTAAGCCGGATGAAGCTGATCGAGGTCGTGATCGGGAAACAAACCTCCGAGGAGACGAAGCAGCGGGCGCTGGCGTTTGCCCGGCAGATCGGAAAGCTGCCGGTGGTTGTCCAGGACAGCCCCGGCTTCCTCGTCAACCGCGTGCTCTTTCCCTATCTGCTCGATGCGGCCGAACTCTTCGAGCAAGGGGTGGAGGCAAAGAAGATCGATGACGCGCTGGTGGAATGGGGAATGCCGATGGGACCGCTGCGTTTGATCGATGAGATCGGAGTCGATATCACGATCGACATCGCGGTCACACTCGAGAAGGCCTTTGGCGAGCGCGACGCAACGCCGCCGGTCCTGCACAAGATGCGGGCGGCCAATTTACTCGGCCGCAAAACCGGCGCCGGCTTCTACAAGTACGAAGGCAAACAGCAGTTGCCTAACGAAGCAATCGAAGCCTTCCGTCATCCCGAGCGGAGCGCCAGCGAAGTCGAGGGATCCCGTGGTACGACCGAGCCGGCGTCGATTTCAAGCTTCCCGGAAACGCAACGGGATCCCTCCACTGCGCTGCGCTCCGGTCGGGATGACGTCGCCTTGCGGCTCGTTTACCTGATGGTGAACGAAGCCGCGCGCTGCCTGGAAGAAAAGGTGGTTGCGTCGCCCGAGGATGCGGATTACGGCATGATTCTCGGCACCGGCTTCGCGCCGTTGCGCGGCGGGCCGCTGCGATTTGCGGACCATTTCGGAATCGCCGAAATGGTCCGGGCGGGAGAGCGCCATGGAGGTAAGTTCAAGCCCTGCGACTTGCTCCGACAACACGCAGAGAAAGGGACGAAATTTTATGAAGCCACCGCTCGAAGCGCCTGAAAAACAGGTCAGCGAAGAAACCAGCGCGAAGCCCGCGCCTGCTTCCGTCATCGACACCTCGAAGATGTCCAAAGGGCAGCGCGAAGCGCTCGAGCTGGCCGAAGCTTCACGCGATCCGCTCGATGAACGCGGCAGCTTCGCGAGCAACCTTTTCATCGGCCGCTACGATTTCGATCGCATCTTTCCCTATCCGGCGCAGAGCGACGAGGACCGGGCGAAAGGCGAGCCGTTCCTGAAAGAGCTGCGCGATTATCTCGAGAAAAATGTCGACGCCGACGAGATCGATCGCACCGGCGAGATCCCGCAAAAGAACATCGACGACCTCTTTGCGATGGGTGCTTTCGGGGTCAAAATCCCGACCCAGTACGGCGGCCTCGGTCTTTCACAGGTTAACTACGGACGCGCCGCGATGTTGTTAGGCAGCTGGGATGCAAACGTGACCGCGCTCGTCTCCGCCCATCAATCGATCGGCGTCCCGCAGCCGCTGTTGCTTTTCGGCACCGAGGAACAAAAGGCGAAATATCTCCCGCGCGTCGCGCGCAAGGAAATCTCCGCTTTTGCTCTTACGGAATGGAACGCCGGTTCCGACCCGGCAAACATGAGCCTGCGCGCCGACCCGACGGAAGATGGGAGCGCTTATATCCTCAATGGCGAGAAACTTTGGTGCACAAACCTGATCAAGGCCGGCGTCTTGGTCGTGATGGCGAAGACACCGCCCAAGATTGTCAAAGGCAAGGAACGCAAACAGATCAGCGCCTTCATCGTCGATGTCGATTCCGCCGGTCTCGAGATCACTTATCGCTGCCATTTCATGGGTCTGCGCGCGCTCTACAACGGGATCGTCAAGTTCACCAACGTACGGGTGCCGAAGGAAAACCTGATCGCGAAGGAAGGCCAGGGCTTGAAAGTTGCCCTAACGACGCTGAACACCGGTCGCCTGACGATTCCGGCGGCCTGCGTCGGCCTGTCGAAGCGGCTCCTCGAGATCTGCCGCAAATGGGCGAGCGAACGTGTGCAATGGGGCGTCCCGATCGGCAAGCATTACGCGATCGCGGGCAAGATCGCAGAGATGGCGGGGAATGTGTTTGCGATGGAAGCGATGACCTTTCTCACCAGCGCGCTGGTCGATCGCAAGGCGGGCGATCTGCGGATCGAGACCGCGATGTGCAAAATGTGGGCGACCGAGGCGACCTGGCGCATCGCCGATGACGCGATGCAAGTGCGCGGCGGCCGCGGTTACGAAACGGCGCAATCGCTCAAAGGCCGCGGCGAGGAAGGAATCCCGGTCGAACGTTATCTGCGCGACTGCCGGATCAACCTGATCTTTGAGGGCTCGAGCGAGATCATGCGCCTCTTCATCGCCCGCGAAGCGCTCGATCCGCATCTCAAGGTCGGCGGCGCGATCTTCAACAGCCAGCTGCCCTCTTCGGAGCGGGCGAAGGCGGTTTTCCAATCAGGGAAGTTTTACGCCAGCTGGTATCCGAAACAGTGGGGGCTCGGGACGCCGGGCGACCTCGGTAATTTGCATGCCGATTTGCGATCGCACGTGCGTTACGCGGCAGGCACGAGCAAACGGCTGGCGCGCGGGCTCTTTCATGCCATGGCGCGGTTCGGTCCGAAGCTCGATCGCGAGCAATTGCTGCTCTCGCGTTTTGTCGCGATCGCAACCGAGCTCTTCGCGATCAGCGCGACCTGTTCCTTTGCCCAATACAAGATCGACAAGGGCGAGCCGGCTGATGAAATCCTCTCCGTCGCAAAATATTTCTGCCGCTCGGCAAAGATGCGGATCGAGCATCAGTTCGCCGGAGTCTCGGAGAACGCCGACCGCGCGGGCTACGACCTGACGCAGGAATTGCTCGCCGGCCGCCACGCCGATCTGCGCCAGGGAATCGTGTGACGCCGTAGCACAGGCATTTTGCCTGTGGGGCCACCGGGCTTCTCGCCTGGTAAATGTCAGGCTTTGGGAAGGCGTCGCTCAACGTTTGTCGGTGCCGACAGACTGTGACTCCGACCGTTTCAGCAACTTCACCAGCTCATCTTTCCAAAGCGCGGCTACGGTGTGACTGCCGTGGCCGCGCGTTTTCTCGCTCAAAGGAATCATGAGCGCGCGACCTTTCGGCACGCGCTTAATCTCGCGCTCGAGAATGCCGAGTTCGGGCGGATTAATCAGGTCGTCAGCGGAATTGATCGCGAGCAAGGGCGCTTTGATTTTCTCCAGGTCCGGCCCGGGATCGTAATCGCGCGAGGCGGCGAGCGCGTAGAGGACATCGTTGGCGTCCGCCGTTGTCATGTAGTCGTTGACGAACTTGTCGAGGACTTCGTCGGTTTTCGTTAGGCTGGGCGCTTCCTTTTGTCGCAGGACCGGATTGCTGCTCATGAACCAGAGAATCTCCGCGGCCGTGCGCAGACTCGGCGGCTGGCTCTTGTAGTCGCCGCCGTTCCAGGCTGGATCGTTTCGGATCGCGTCAATGATGATGCGGCGCCAGGCGCGATTGCGGCCCGAAATTTGTGTCGGCAAGCTCGCCAGCGGCATGAGCGCGTCCATGAAATCGGGATGGAGTTCGCCCCATAGCCAGGTGTGCATGCCGCCCATCGAAGTGCCCATGACGAGCCGGGCGTGTTTCACCCCGAGACCTTCGGTGAGGAGACGATACTCGGCCTCGACCATGTCGAGGTAGCCGTAGTGCGGGAACTTCGCGTGCAGCCCGTCGCTCGGCTTGCTCGATTTTCCGTGGCCGATGTCGTCGGGAAGAATGAGGAAATATTTCGCGGCATCGAGCGGCTGACCCGAGCCGAAAAGCTCGCCCGCAAACTCCGGACGGATAAATTGCGCGCCGCTCCCAGTCGTGCCGTGCATGACGAGAACCGCGTTTGTCGTCAGGCCATTGGAGTTCTTTTCGGGCCGGCCGAGGGTGCGGTAATGCATCCGCAGTTCGGGAAGTGTTTCCCCGGAGGTGAATTTGAAATTGTGCAGGACGAAATCGGCCTCGTTAGGCTTGGGATAATCGGCGGCCCCGGCGAGCGCGGGCACGAGCGCGAGCAGAAGCGGAAGGAAACATTTCATGGCCAAAGGATAGCGCGACTTTTTTGCGACGCGCGCGCATGTTATGCAAAGGCGCGATGAAACAATATTGGCTCGTGAAACAGGAACCGACGGCCTACTCCTGGGACGATTTCGTCCGCGACGGCAAGACCGACTGGACTGGTGTTCGAAATTTTCTCGCCCGGAAAAATCTGCGCGCGATGCGCAAAGGCGACGCTGTCCTTTTCTATCACAGCGTGAGCGACAAGGCGGTGGTCGGGATCGCCGAAGTCACGCGCGAGGCTTTTCCGGATCCGACGGCAAAGGAAGGCGATTGGAGCGCGGTCGAGTTGAAGCCGGTGAAGCCATTGAAGAAACCGGCCACGCTCGCGCAGATCCGGGCCGAGCCGAAGCTGCGCGACATCGCGCTGGTCCGTAGCTCGCGGCTCTCGGTGCAGCCGTTAGGTAAGGCGGAGTTTGAGCTGATCTGCCGGATGTAGTTCGGCTCGCAGGCCACGGTGCAGTTTGGGCTTGTCGGCCTGCCGGTTCCGGCGACGCTAACGGGGTGCAGCGCGCCGTCGTTGTTTCCATTCATGATGTGGCTCCGCTCACCCGTGCAGCGGTGGCGCAAATGCTTACGGAATTGTCGGCACTCGGGATTGCGCGCTGTTCGCTTCTCGTCGTGCCGAATTATCATCATCTCGGCAGTTCGTTGGGTGATCCCAGCTTCGTGGAATGGCTGCGCGCCCTCGAGCGGCTGGGACACGAGATCGTTATCCACGGGTTCAATCATCAGCGCCCCCGCAGGGAAGGGGAGAGCGCGCACCGAAAGTTCATCACCCGTATCTACACCGCGGATGAAGGCGAATTTTATGATCTGGAATACGAGACCGCGTTGTGGCTCATGCAAGAGGCGAAGGAAGATTTTGCCGCGCACGGCTTTCGCCCGGGCGGTTTCATCGCACCTGCGTGGCTCCTCGGGGCCGAGGCAGAACGTGCTGCAATCGACGCCGGGTTCCGTTACACCACCACGCTTCGCGGCGTGCGCGACTTCGCTTCGGGAAGAGAATTCCTTTCCCAATCGCTGGTTTATAGCACGCGCAGCGGCTGGCGCCGCGCTCTTAGCCTGCGCTGGAACCGGATCCTTTTTCGCCGTCTCAGAAACGACCGGCTGCTTCGCATCGGGCTTCATCCGCCCGACCTGCGCTGTGAAGCGGTCTGGCGCCAGATTACTTCCCTTGTCGTGAAAGCATTAGGCAACCGCCAGCCTGTTACGTACGAAAATTGGCTCGCTCAGTATGCCGCAGTTCGCGATTCGCACTCTGCTCTCGTATGAGCCGCTGTGATCTTCATCTTCATTCGCGCTACAGCGATCGGTCCGAGGATTGGATCTTTCGACGGTTCGATTTTCCCGACAGCTATTCGGATCCGCTCGAGCTTTACCGGCGAGCGAAAGCGGGCGGGATGGACTTTGTCACGATCACTGATCACGACCGGATCGATGGCTGTCTGGCGATCTCGCAATTTCCGGATACGTTCATTAGCGAGCAGGTTACGACTTTTTTTCCACAGGATCCCTGCAAAATCAGCTTGCTCATCTGGGGGATCTCCCCAGCGCAGCACGAAGAGATTTTGCGCCTCCGCGACAATATCTTCGACCTCCAAAATTTCCTCCAAGGCGAGGCAATCGCCCACGCCGTCGCCCACCCGCTCTACAGCATCAACGGCAAGCTCACCGTCTCGCATCTCGAACGCCTCATCCTGCTCTTCCGGCACTTTGAAGGAATCAACGGCCTTCGCGATGCGCTCCTGAGCGATCTCACCCGGCACATCCTCGCGCAGCTCACGCCTGAGAAAATCGACGAGTTCGCCCAGCGCCATGATCTCGCACCGACGCATCCGGAGCCGTGGAGGAAAATCCTCATCGGCGGTTCTGATGATCACGGCGGCGTCTTCGTGACCTCTGCTTACACCGAAACGCCTCCAGCGAGCACGCCGGCGGAATTCCTCGAGCACATTCGCGAAGGCCGGTGCACACCGCAGGGGCAGGGTGGGACGCCGCTGGCCCTTTCGCACGGATTTTACAACACGCTCTCGTGCTTCATTCAAGATCGCTTCACGAGCCGGCTCGGCCCGAGCGCTGGTCTGGTCGAGAAAATGTTTTCGCGCTTTATGGAAGGGCGCAATCCGACCGAGTTCACGCTCAAGGAGAAGGCCGGGTTCGTTACGCAGGGGATTCTTTCCGGCAAACTGTTCGATCTGGCAAAGCCGGGCAACATCTCACTCTGGCGCGAACTCTCCGGTTACTTTGCGCAGCCGGAGGTTAAGGCGAAGCTCGCGCAGCGCGTCGCGGAATTGGCGGAACCGGAGCGGCGCACTTTCATCATGGCCAACGCCGCCTGCGAGCAGCTCGCGTTTCGGTTTTTCGAAAAATTCGTCCAGCAACTGAGCGCCGGGAATGTGATCGAAAGCGTGCAGGCGCTCGCCAGCATCGCGCCGATTCTGGTCGTGCTCGCGCCTTACATCTATGCTTTTCACAGCCAGGCGCCCTCGCGCCGATGGCTGCGGGAAGTCTGCCGCCATTTTACCGGTGCGATTCCGCCAGTCCTGCAGAACACCAAACGCGCTTGGTTCACGGACACGCTCGAGGATGTCAATGGCGTCTCGACCACGATTCGCAAAATGGCGGCCGAAGCGCGTGATGCAGGTAAGGACCTAATGGTTGTGACTTCGCGCAGCGAACTAACTCTCGACGGGTTGCCGATCAAGAATTTCCGGCCCATCGGCGAGTTTGAGTTACCTGAGTATGAGCTGCAAAAGCTAAGTTTCCCGCCTATCCTCCAGATGCTCGATTACATTCAGCGGGAAAACTTTTCCGAAGTCATCGTCAGCACGCCCGGACCGATCGGGCTTACCGGGTTGCTCGCCGGCAAGATGCTCAATCTCGAGACCAGCGGGATCTATCACACTGACTTTCCAGAATACATTCGGATTCTCACCGAAGACAGCTTTCTCGAGAGCCTGGCCTGGAAATACATGCAGTGGTTCTATGGCCAGCTCGACACGATTTTCGTTAACTCAGAACGATACCGTCAGAGCTGGATCGAACGCGGAATCGAACCCGCCAGGCTGCGCCTCCTGCCACGCGGACTCGACACCACTTTGTTCACCCCGGCAAGATCGCAACCTGAGTTCTGGAAGCGATTTGGCAGCGATGGCGCGGGAGTGCGTCTTTTGTTCGTTGGGCGGGTCTCGAAGGAAAAGGACCTCGATATTCTTGTCCAGGCTTTCCGAAATTTGCGCGAGGAGAACCTGCCGGTCCAACTCTCCATCGTCGGCCATGGACCTTACTCCAGCACGCTGGCCGAGATCATGCCCGAGGCGTGTTACACCGGCTATCTCGATGGCACGGACCTCGCGACCGCCTATGCTTCCTCGGATATCTTTGTCTTTCCCAGCACCACTGACACCTTTGGCAATGTAATTCTCGAAGCCCTGGCCGCGGGCCTCCCCGTTGTCGTTTCCGATATCGGTGGGCCCCAGGAATTAGTCACTCATGGAGTTACAGGTCTCGTCACCAAAGGCCGGGATCCTGCGGATTTCACAGCCGCCGTGCGCCGCCTTGCCACGGATGAGTCGCTGCGCAGCGAAATGAGTAAGGCGGCGCGGCGCGCCGTGCAGGACCGCAGTTGGCCGGCTGCCTTTCAGAAGTTCTGGGCCGCTACTGAGATCAGCTAAGTCTGCTGGAGAAAATTTTTCTCAGTAACAGATAGACCTTTTCACCAATCCCAGGCGCCTTGCTCTCCGCAGGGCCGGCCACGTTGAGCACCCTGGGCCTGACGGCGCCGAGCCATCGCTCGATTTTGGCGACTCCTTGTGCATCATCTGGATCGCAAACCAGCACCGGCCGAGCGTCGCGTTGTGCGCAACGCCGAGCCCAATCCGTACCCCGATCATCTTCGGACTGCCGCGATGGAAGCAGGATCAGCGTCGCGTCCGAGTCGCGGACGTTCCATTCCGTCCGTTGCGAGCGAGGGATATCGAGCGCCTCCGGGCTTCGCTCCTGCGGTGTTTCCTGCAGTGGAAAGCGCGAAGGGATCACTCCCGACTCACAACTCCGCCCTGGCGGGCACCACCCGCCGCAGGGCAACCCGCAATCCAACGCCGCGCGCAAGGCGGATTGATCAACCCCGGTCTGGCCGCCGGAAATGACTTTCATGCCTACTGTTTAAGACTTATCGGGTAGCTTACCGGACCTGGCGGGCAACTCCAGATTGCTTTTTCTTCCGTAAGCCTGTAGAAACCAGGTAAACACTGAGCACTGCTCACTTCCGGAGGACCAATCCTGATATGAAACTAGGCCTACTACTCTGCCTGGTGATTGGCGCAAGCTTCACGCTTATTGGTTGTGCCAACCAACCCAACACCGCAAGCAATTCAACCCGCAAGGGGTTCTACGACCCGGGCTCGGTCGCACCGGTCAGTGGCGGCCCGGCTACTCCCCGCGCGCTCCGGCCGCGCTTCGAGCCGTAACCGCCTGGCTCGGCAGCGCAACGCCAGCGAGCAGCGGTTGTGTGCCTTTTAATCGCCAACCGCGTCGAGAGTCGCTGGCGCCATTCCCAGCGCGATTCTATCTTGTCTGGACCTTCTTCGTTGCCGAGCCGCCAAAGTTACTCGTAACAGTAATCTTCACCGGGTTTGCGATCCCATTAAATTTTCCACTGTAACTCCCCCCGCCCAGATTCCTCAGCGTGCCGATGGTCGCTCCACTGCGGTCAGTGACGGTTAACGTTGCGGTATCGTTGGTATCGGTTGCCTGGACGGCAAGCTGCATCCGCGAAGTTGTGTAAGTCGCCTTGGTTATCGTCACGGTGTCGATCTGCTGGTTGACCGTGACTGAGCCGATCATGCCGCAACAGCCACCGTGCACCGTGCAAAAATAAGGAAACGTGCCCGGCGTGCTAAAAGTGAAGCTGAAGGTGGCTCCAGTGTTCTGCACACCCGAATCCCAAATCCCATTCGGATTCCCTGGCGTGCCCGAGGTCGTGCTATGATCATTGCCCACCCACGTCCATTGCACGGTGTCACCGACATTGATCGTCACATCCTGGGGTGAAAATTTAAGCCCGCCGGCGCCCACCTGGACAGTGACGGTGTTGGCGCTGGCGCTGATGGCCGATAGCACTGCGGTTGCGCAGAAAATGGCTGCAAATCGAAGGTAGCATTTCATAATCCACCCAATCTGCGCAGCCCGTCCGCACTTCGGCGAGAGCCTTTTTGTAACAATTTAGTTACAATTCCCCCAGCCCGGGGATCCGCCCGTCAGACCAAGCTTATCGCTCTCGCGAGACGTGGCAGTTATCCAGTCCCAGATCCCAAATGCCGAAGGGATAAAAGAAACCCGGTTCGCCGAGTTCAACTCCCAGTGTTTCGACATCGTGCATCAGGGCCTGCCAGTCGGCATCCGTCCCGGGCGTGCCGTCGCCGCGGGTCACAACCCAGCCGGCCGGGATCGTGCTCGACATGGCGTGGATCGGGAATTCGTACCTGTGCCAGCCAACCGGGAGCTTCGAGATGTCGCGGCCGATGTAATAAGCGTCCACTCCCTTGGTAAAGTCCCCTGTCCCAAGTGTCGTATTCAAATCGAGAGTCACCGCGCGATCCGGCACCTCTACCCCGCTAAAGATATTGATGTCGACGCTCAAGGCGGCGACATGATGACTCGCGAAATCCCCCAGGAAATATTTCGTCGTCGTATCCAGTGGCACGTACCAGGTCGGCACCGCGGCATCGGCCGAAGCGCGCAGATAAACGCCGGGATTGCCGCCCTCCGGCTCAACCAGCGGCGGATTAACGGTCAAATGCCAATCCCCCTCGTCGGTGCCATCGTCGAATGTCTCGGTAAACCCTGCCCAGGCCGGCGCAATCGCGAAGAGCGTGAGGAGTGGCAGCAATTGCCAGAGACGCAGGCGCGCGGCGGTAGAATTCGAGTGAATAGATCGGCTGAAGCAAGAAATTAAACCCATAAAAATGCAATCGAATGACGAGCGGCAGATGTCAACGACCCAGGCCGCGCAAACCGCGCCGCGCGCATTGACACGCTGCCAGGCCGCCCCACAAGATGAAGTGATGATGAGATTCCAGGATCAGGTTGCGATCGTCACCGGAGCAGGGCGGGGGATCGGGCATGCCATTGCCTTGCGCTTCGCGGAGGAAGGCGCCCGCGTCGCTTCGGTCAGCCGCAGCCAGGAGAACGCGCAACGCACCGCCGACCAGATCAATGCGCTCCGCGCCAATGCCGCCGCCGCTTACGCGGTTGATGTCGCCGATCACGCCGCCGTCCAGCAGATCGGCGCGCGTATCCTGCAAGATTTCGGCCGGGTTGATGTGCTCGTGAACAATGCCGGAGTTACCCGCGATAACCTGAGCATGCGCATGTCACTCGAAGATTGGGACACAGTCATTGACACCAATCTGCGCGGCGCTTTCAGCTTCGCGCAGGCAGTCATGCGCACGATGACGAAGCAACGCAGCGGCCGCATCATCAACATCAGCTCGATCACCGGACTCACCGGTAACCCTGGCCAGGCCAATTACGCCGCGAGCAAAGCCGGACTCATTGGCCTGACTAAAACTCTCGCGCGCGAGCTGGCCAGCCGCAATATCACGGTCAACGCGATCGCGCCCGGCTTTATTGTGACTGATATGACTGGTGTCCTTCCGGATGAGCTAAAGGAAATGATGCTGACGAAAATTCCGCTCAAGACATTTGGCGAAAGCGCGGACATTGCCGCAGCCGTAGCTTTCCTTGCCTCGCCCGAAGCGAGATATATCACCGGTCAGGTCCTGACAGTTGATGGCGGGATGGTGATGTAGCTGTATAACCTCTAACCTTCACAGCTTGGTTACGGCACGACCGTGAGCGTCAGATCATTTCCGTCGCCGCCTTCGTAGCTGGCTTGGAAGTTGAAGCCGCCGACGTTGATGGTAGCACCGTCGGCCAGGTTGGCGAAGGTGCCACTGATTGCTTCGTTTCCGTTGTTATTGATGACCGTGAACGCCATTCCCGGATTCAACTGACCTTGCACCTGGCTCGTGAGAACGAATTGCGCTCCGTTCGTAACCGTGACAGCTCCGGCGGAGATTTGATCGCTCGTCGCGTCGCTTCCATTTCCAGCCAGGAGGCAATTGTAAGTGCCAGTGCTGGTGAAGGTGACGGAGCGCTGAATCGTAAATGTAGCCGTGGTCGTCGTTCCGGCGGCGGGGGCGACCGTCGCTTGAGCGCCTGGTGTTCCGACAGTGAGGGGTCCTTTGATACTGCCGCTCCCGCCCAAGGTACCCGCGCTCACGAGGGTTGAGCCGGAATAGGTGTTAAATCCGTTGAGAGCGAGCGTGCCGTTGCCGACCTTGTTCAAAGGACCGCGCGCTCGTCCCGGCACGTCCTGGATGACGCCGGAAAAGATCGTGCTCTGGTTATTGGTCCCGATCGACAGGTTGGTCGCGCCGAGATAGACCGAGCCGTCACCGGCGAGCGAGCCAAGTTTCATTGGAATACTGCGACGATGACGGCTCAGATCTAGAACCGCGTTTCCGAGAACCGTTACACTGCCCAAGCCACCGTCACTGCGATCCGCGAACTGCATCACCGCTCCCTCGCCGCCGGAAGTTCCTGCCATAAGCGTAACCGTTGCGTGCTGCAGGGTGGCTCCTTCAGCCATGAAGGCGATCGCGCCCAAGGCTCCGGCGCTTGTCCCACCCTCAAGGACCAGGCTTGTATGGCCCAGTTCCGCACCTGGCAGGTCAACCCGGCTCCGGGGCCGCCGGGTCGAAGTAGCACCGTGAACGGTGATCTGCGGGCTACCGGCATCTCCTTCATTATTAAAGAAGGTTTGCAAAATGATTTTTCCGCCGGCACTGCAATCGATAACGCTCGTTCCGCCATAAACGCCGGCTAAGAACGTCAAAGTTCCCCCTACAATGTTAATCGTCGCGTTCGGCGCGTCGGCATCATCCATAAACACTGATCCGTTGAGCCCGACATCGAAGGTCGCACTTGCGGCAGTTGCGTCGCGAAAGAAAGACACACTCCCGCCCACCCCGCTGTCGTCGCTTACGGTGAAGTGGGCCGTGTTAGCTGTGCCATTTTCATCGAAAGTCACGGAGCCGCCGAGAACCGAAAATTCTGTCTGGTCGCCACAGCTCGACGAATTGAAAAAGCCCAGAGACGCATTGTTGGTTGCGATAAGCTGCTGAGTCTTACCCGAATTGTTCACGATTCCATCGCCAAAGAATTCCAAGCCCACTCCGGCGCCGGCGGAGCTGATGGAATAGCTGTCTGCGCCGGGATTGAACTGAAGAGTCGCGAGGTTGTTGTATGGCGAACCGGTCGTGAGCGAAATGTCCGTTATGGCCGAAGTGGCGAAAGTTGCGACATCGGTCAGAGAATTCGGTATCGTTTCCGGGGTCCAGTTCTGCGCCGTATTCCAGTCGCTGCTGTCGGGGTTGGCATTCCACGTCGCGCTACCGGCCCGGGCCATTCCCGCGAGGGCGAGAGACACGAAACCAATTGAGCAGGCAACGAGCAGTCGTCGGTAGAAAGGAGAGATCATTATGGTTCCATCCAATCAGCCCGCGAACACAATGTAAAGGAATTATTCCCAGGAGGGTCCGATTCCTACCCCGCGAAATCTCCTCAAGGTGCGGCCGCAAGTGCGAGATCATTCTGTTCCGCCTTTAGTTGGATTTGAAGTTACCGCCCTTTCCGGGTGCCTGACAGGACCGGAGCACCAAACTTGCTCTAAAAATTAACCGCGTGAGACCGTTGGCCTTTACCGCTGCAATCGTGCTGGCGTGGTATGCATATGACCGGCTAAACGCACCTCACACCTATCGGCCAGGAGTTCTTATCCCAAACGATCCGGAGCAGACCTCTGTCACGTCTGAAGACGAGCCGTTTGCGAACGGTGCATTCCATCTCCAGCCGCTGGCCCATTTTGCCCTGCAAGCGCGCGTGCTGCATCGCAAAATCTATCGCTACGATCGTCAGGCCGCGCTCGCCCCAGTCGATCTTGCAGTTGGCTGGGGACCGATGTCTGACCAGGCAGTGCTCGATCGGCTCAAGATCAGCCAGAGCGCGCGTTTCTTTTGGTATGAATGGCAGGGCCAGCCGCCGATCCCGCGTGAGCAGATCGTTTCCCACGCGACCAATCTTCATCTCATCCCATCCAGTCGGGAGCTGGCCAGTCGCTGTAAGTCACTGCGCGCCGGCGAACTCATTTACCTGCGCGGGTTGTTGGTCGAAGCGCATGGTCCGGGAATCGGCACCTGGCGCAGCTCACTTAGTCGCACCGACAATGGGAACGGGGCCTGCGAGCTGGTCTGGGTGGAGGAACTGGAGAAACTCAATCGCTGAGTGGAAGAACTGGAGAAATTCCATCGCTGAGTCATCCCGAGCGAAGTCGAGGGATCCCGCGGAGTCGCGTTAAACTTCGGTAGGCAAACCCGCCAATGCCGCGCTGAAGCGATAAGCTCAGCCACGGGATCCCTCGACTCCGCTGCGCTCCGCTCGGGATGACGTGAATCTTTTCCGTCGCGGTTGCGCACCGGGCTGTCTCGGCTCATGCTCAATCATGAGCACAGAAAAGGCGACATTTGGTGCAGGTTGTTTCTGGGGTGTGGAGGAGCTGTTCCGTAACGTCAAAGGAGTGAAATCCGCGACCAGCGGTTACGCCGGAGGCACCACCGCCAACCCGACCTATGAACAGGTTTGCAGCCATACCACCGGGCATGCGGAGGTGGTCGAAGTCGAATTCGATCCCGCCGAGGTCAGTTACGAAGAGTTGCTGGATATCTTCTGGAGTAACCACAATCCAACCACCTTGAATCGCCAGGGCCCGGATATCGGCGACCAATATCGCTCGGTTGTCTTCTATCACTCGCCCGAGCAGAAAGCGGCCGCGGAGGCAAAGAAGGTTGAGCTGGACAAGGGCGGAAGATTTCGCCGCCCGATTGTAACTCAGATCGAACCGGCGCCCACTTTCTATCGCGCGGAAGAATATCATCAACAATACCTGCGCAAACATGGCCGCACCCATTGCGCGATCTAAGTCCAGCTGAGTCCTTGAACAGACCAAGGGTAGCTCAAACATCCAGCGCCTCACCTCAATTCCTCGCCCTCAGGGAGAGGAGGACGCGTAGCGCCAGGTGAGGGCGACAAGTATCGAAGCTTCCCACGTAAAACTTATCTGCTTTTGTGAAGCCGGAAGTCATCCGCACTGCTCACTTTGTTTCTGATGCCGCTGCCTTCATCCTGGAACAGGCGCGCACGGCTTTGGCCGAGCGCGGAGAATTCCGGATCGCGCTTTCCGGCGGCAACACCCCTCGACCGATCTACTCCGAGTTCGGCCGGCTCGCCGCCGATTTGCGCTGGGAAGCCGTGCGTTTCACCTTTGGCGATGAGCGCTGTGTCCCGCCGGATCACCCGCAGAGTAACTATCGAATGGCACGCGAGTCGCTTTTCGAACCGTATGCAGTTCCCGACAATTCGATCCTGCGGATGCGCGGAGAGACCGATCCACCGCGCGCAGCCCAGGAATATGAGGATACGCTCGCGCTTCTTGCCACCCAGCGCGGTGAGATGATTTACCGGCACGATCTCATGCTGCTGGGGATGGGAGATGATGGTCACACCGCTTCGCTTTTCCCCGGCACCGCCGCGCTTGAGGAAAAGGTGCGTCGGGTCATGGCTAACTATGTGCCGAAGCTTTCAACTTGGCGTCTCACCATGACTCTGCCCCTTCTTAATCAGTCACGTGTCGTCCTCTTCCTTGTCCGGGGAGATAAGAACCGCGAAGTCATGGAGCGTGCGCTGGCTGGTGACTCACAGTTTCCCGCCGCTCGCGTCTCACCCGAGAACGGCCGGCTTCTCTGGATGATCGGTGAACCGGCCTAACGAATGAAGGCGAGGGTGATTCTGGTTACAGGCTCGGCTGGGTTGATCGGATCGGAAACGGTCCGGCGGTTCGCGCGTGATGGCAGCCGCGTCGTCGGGATCGACAACGACATGCGGGCGCGCTTTTTCGGCGAAGAAGCTTCCACCCGCGGGACGCGTGATGCCCTCCTCGCCGGAATCCCGACTTATGAGCATCATGAGATTGACATTCGCGATGCGGCGGCGGTGAACGAGCTCTTCAAGCAGCACGGCCGGCAGCTGAGCGCGATCGTGCATACCGCCGCGCAACCTTCCCACGACTGGGCGGCGCGCGAGCCGCAGACCGATTTTACGGTCAACGCTAACGGGACGCTTAACCTGCTCGAAGCGGCCCGAAATTTTTGCCCGGAAACACCGTTCGTTTTTACTTCTACAAACAAGGTCTATGGCGACACGCCAAACCGGTTGCCTTTGCAGGAACTGGAGCTGCGCTGGGAGATTGAACCCGGTCATGAGTATGAGCCCGGCATTTCCGAAAACATGAGCATCGACCAGACGAAGCACTCGCTTTTTGGCGCTTCGAAGGTCGCGGCTGATGTGCTTGTGCAGGAATACGGGCGCTACTTCGGGATGCCCACCGCCTGCTTTCGCGGCGGTTGTCTTACCGGCCCGGCGCACGCCGGCACGGAGTTACACGGCTTCCTTTCCTATCTCATGAAGTGCTGCGTGAGCGGCCGCACCTATCGCGTCTTTGGTTACAAAGGGAAGCAGGTCCGCGACAACATTCATAGCTTCGATCTCGTCGAAGCCTTTGCCGCGTTCATCGCCGCGCCCCGGATAGGCGAAGTCTACAATATCGGGGGCAGCCGCCATTGTAACTGTTCCATGCTCGAAGCCATTGCGCTCTGCGAAGAAATCAGCGGCCGCAACCTCCACTGGGAATATGTCGAGCAAAACCGGATCGGCGATCATATCTGGTGGATCAGCGACGTGCGGAAGTTTCGCGATCATTACCCGGGCTGGAGTTTCCGCTACGGCCTGCGTGAGATTCTCGAGGAAATTCACGCCGCGCTCTAACCAGGGTGGGTGATCCCGGAGGTTGCCGGGAAACAAATGGAGGTGAGACCCCGTTGCGATGCCGCCGATGATGCAAGCTGCCCTCACTGCCGCGCTTCGCGCGCGCGTCTCTCCCACGGGGAGAGAGGTGAATTGCTGGACGCTGATGAAGAGCAGTCGCGATAATTCACGCGGCTGGGTTGTAGGCGGGATCGGCGATCCCGGCGCTTGCCCAGGATATTAGCGAGAGATTCTTGCGATGCCGTGGCTGATGGAAGCTGCCCTCACTACCGGCGCTTCGCGCGCGCGTCTTTGAAAGCCCGGCCTCGCTCGCTCCGCGCGCTGCGTTACGGCCCACGGGGGAGAGAGATGAATCGCCGGACGCTGATGAAGAGCAGTCGCGATGATTCACGCGGCTGGGTTGTAGCCGGGATCGGCGATCCCGGCGCTTGCCCAGGATATTGGCAAGAGATTCTTGCGATGGCGTGGCTGATGCAAGCTGCCCTCACTGCCGCGCTTTGCGCGCGGGTCTTTGAAAGCCCGGCCTCGCTCGCTCCGCGCGCTGCGTTACGGCCCACGGGGAGAGAGGTGAATTGCCGCATCTGGCCTGCAAGGCCGGTTCCCCTCCCCCCTTGGGAGAGGCGGACGGCGCAAGCCGCCGGTGAGGGGACCGCCTTCTTGACCTGGTCAGTTGCAGTCTCATTGTAACTGCAACATGTATATCCCACGACCAAAAGTCGCGGCATAAAGCGCGTTGGAGGCGGAGCGATATTCGAGATCGGTGACCGGCACATTCGGCAATTGCTTCCCGGCCGCAGTCCATTTACGGCCGCCATTCGCTGAGGCGAACACTCCGACGTCGGTTCCCACATACAGGACTGAACCAACTACAGCAATATCGTTCACGGGTGCCTGCGGCAGGTTACCGGCGATGCTACTCCAGGATATTCCGCCGTCGGTTGTCTTCAGGACATAGGGCAGGGGAGAACCGGCGCGAAACCCGGAGAAGGTGGCGTAGGCCACCTGCGCGTTTGTCGGATCAACAGTTACCCGAGTAACCCAGGTGCCGGGCACGTCCGGGTCAGTCACCTGGGTCCAGTTGCTACCAAGGTTGGTTGTAAACCAAAGCCGACCGTCATCCGTGCCGGCGAGGACGCGATTCGGGTCGCTCGCCGCTCCGGCTACGGTCGTGACCGTGCCAAAAGGATAGAACGGGTCGCGCCCGGGACCACCAGTGAGATCAGGGCTGATAACTGACCAGTGCACGCCGTTATCGGCCGAACGATTGACCTGATTACCCGCATAATACAAGATCGCCGGATTCGCGGGATCAAACTGCACGGGCGTAAACCAATTGCGCCGCGCTGAGATCGTCGAGCCGGTGAAATCGAAGCCGGTGTTACCCCCATCGGTCGAACGAATGCAGTCACCATACTGACTACACCCATAAACCTTGTTCTGATCTGCCGGGTTGATCAGCGCCTCGAGACCATCGCCGCCGACATACTCATTCCAGCCCGTCCCGCTACCGTAAGAGCGGTTTACTCCGTTGTCCTGCGCTCCGCCTACCACGCGCGAGCTATCCTGCTCACTCACGTCGACGCTATAGAACTGCGTAAAGGGCTGACTGACTCCTGCCGTCCACTGGTCGTTGGAACCATTGTTATCCGAGCGATAAGTCCCGCCATCGTTCCCGAGATAGACGCGGCCTGGCACTTTCAAGTCCCAGGCCATGGCGTGATGATCGGGATGGGGAGTAAATTGGCCGATAAACGAGCTGCCGCCGTTCTTCGACTCACAAAGACTAACCCCGCCGGCGAAGACATGATTCTGGTCGACCGGATCGACCCAGACTCGCCCGAACCACCAGCCGTAACTCGATTGCGCGCCCGAGAGCGTCGAGTCAGTCGCAAACTTCGTCCAGGAGCTACCGCCATCTTCCGACTTATAGAATCCCTGGAAGAAGCCGCTTGTCTGGTTAACAATCGCAAAAAGCCGCTGCGGATTGGAGGGGGCGAGCGCAATTCCGATCCGGCCGATGGTTGAAGAAGCCGCCGGCAGGCCATTCGTCAGGCGTTGCCAGGTTCCGCCGCCATCAGTCGAGCGGAAGACACCCGACCCAACTCCGCCATAAGTGCGCAGGTCAGGCTCGCGCAGGTGGTCCCACATTGCGGCATAAACAAGATTCGGGTTCGTCGGATCAATCGCGAGATCGACCGCGCCGGTCGTGTCGTTATCGCCCGCCAGCTTCAGATTCCAGGTCGTCCCGGCGTCGGTCGATTCATAGACGCCGCGATCGCCGCCGTGGTTATAGAGTGGGCCGGCAGCGGCCGCGAAGATGCGCTGCGAGTTAGTCGGGTCGACTGCGAGCCGGCCGATCGCACCTGAGTTCGTTAGGCCAACGTTGCTCCAGGTCCGGCCGCTATCGGTGGAGCGATAAATCCCGGCACCGCCATAAGTGATACTGCCGCCGCCGGGATTGGCTTCACCGGTTCCGGCGAAAAGCACGCCGGCCGGAGTTATAATAAGTGCACCCATTGACTGCGGATTGATTGCCGGCCAGCTCGCGCTGAAATGCGCGCCCTTGTCGGTGCTTTTCCAGATGCCGCCCGTAGCCGCGGCGACATAAATCGTATCGGCGGCGACCGGATCCACGGCGATATCGACCACGCGCCCGCCGATATTAGTTGGCCCGACAAACTGCCAGCGCGCGCGGGCGCTTGGCGCGCTCGCTTGCTCCGCCGCCGCCACGAGGGCGGCAGCCTGCGCCGCGGCGCGTTCCGGCGCACCTGCCGGGATGCCGCCGTGCGTCACACGCTGACTCACAAACCAATCCTCGGGCGGACTGTCGGCGTGCTCGTGTCCATGCGGCTGGGCCACTTGCCGGGCGAGGTTAGCATCGGAATCCAAGCTTGCGCCTGGTGGCAGAATTGTCATGGCTACAACCGCTCCCGCCGCCCAGCCTAAAACTCGAATGATTTGGAAACGCATCTGCGGATTAGGCGCAGAAGGGGCCGCTGCTGTCAAGATGTTGTAGGCCCGCTACCTTTGAGCTGATTGCAGACTGGGAGGCGTTGAGGCTGGCCGCGCAAAACAGAGATGCGTGCAGAGTTCGGGTAAGTCTCTTTTGATCTTTTTCTTGGATCGGCGGCCAATTTCTACCGAGTGCAAACTAGGAGAATGACCGATATCTGCTCCGGCCTTGCGCAAAAGGCGCAGCTATTGGTTGCTGCGGGTAATGAAAGCAATCAAGCCAATGTCTTATTTCGCACTCCTTGTGGTTGTGTTTGCCTTTGTCGGTTGCGCGGCTCTGCCCGACACGGCAACCACCACCACGACCACGACTACGACAGAAGAGGCCAGATCCCCGCTCAACCGAAACAACGCCAACGGCCTCGCCTCCTACATGCACTAGTGCCGGGTAGCAGCAACTCTTGCTACCCCAGCGCCAGCGTTGCTTTTGGAGATGCAGAAGCATGTCCTTCCGGAAGGACGCGCTGTCGTGCGTCCAGTTTCGTATCCTACAATGCAGTAGCTGCCGCCTGGCTGCCACCGTTGTAGCGGGATCGCTGACCCGAAGCGTTTCCGACGTGTTGGATGGATGAGCCGAGGCCGTTCTACAGAGTTACAAGCTTTTCCCGGCCCAGCCGAAAGCAAGGCTGTTTAAGCTTGACAGTTGGTGGTGCACTTGAAAGCCTGAGCATGCCTGCGCGAGTTCGTTAGGCGCTCTCCGTTGCACCTGTGAATCTTTACGCAGGCGCAAACCTATGAAGGCGTTTCTATGTCTCGTTCTTGGCCTCGGATTCCTGCTCGCGCAGCCGGGCACGGCGGCTCCGTTCGAATTCGAGCACACTGGCACCCTCAACGACGGCCGCGATCTCCATACGGCGACCTTGCTGCAAAATGGCAAGGTCCTTGTTGCGGGTGGAATGTTAGACGGAGTCATCATTCTCGCGAGCGCAGAACTCTACGATCCCGCGACCGGAGTTTGGAGCAGGACCGGCGTCCTCCACAACGCGCGCTCACATTTCACGGCCACGTTGCTGCCCAATGGCAAGGTCCTGGTCGTCGGAGGAACGGGAAATGGCGGTACCGCCCTGGCGAGTGCAGAACTGTACGATCCTGCGACCGGATTTTGGAGCAGCACGGGCAGCCTTCTTGAAGCGCGCGAAGATCATACCGCGATCTTGCTCTCCAGCGGCAAGGTGCTGGTTGCTGGCGGTGGCAACCAAACAACCGGCCGTCTTGCCAGTGCGGAACTCTATGACCCGGCGAGTGGCACCTGGACAGCAACTGGCAGCATGAGCACGACTCGATCATTCCACACCGCGACCCTGCTGTCCGATGGCAGGGTCCTGGTTGCCGGCGGGATCGACCGCTTCGCCCAGTATCTTGCAAGCGCCGAACTGTACGATCCGGTAAGCGGGACATGGGCGACCACAGGCAACCTAATTAACAAACGTTTTGAGCACACGTCGACCTTGCTACCTAACGGCAACGTGCTCGTCGTGGCGGGTTTTAATTCCATGCGCGGCTATCTCACCAGTGCGGAATTGTACGATCCGGGAACCGGGACATGGAGATCCACCGGCAGCCTCACGTTTGCCCGAGCGAGTGCGTCGGCAACTTTGCTGCCCGATGGGAAGGTCCTTCTCGCTGCAGGCTTAGGTGGCAATGAGCTCGACATTGCGGAACTCTACGATCCCGCGACCGGCATCTGGACGACCACCGGTGCCCTCGATCCGCCGCGCCAGGATCACACCGCGACCTTGCTGCCCAACGGCAAGGTGCTGATTGCAGGCGGTTCGGGTAATCCGTCGAGTTTGAACGACGCGGCACTTTTCGATTCGGCCGACGGCATCTGGACGAGCACCGGCAGCCTCATCACCGCACGCGATAATCACACCGCAACGCTGCTGCCAGATGGGAGAGTGCTCGTCGCGGCGGGATTCGGCGGCGCCTCGGCTGAAACTCTTGCGAGCGCGGAACTTTTTAACCCAACGGCGGGGACCTGGAGTACCACCGGCAGCCTCAATGACTCACGGAACCAGCACACGGCGACGTTGCTGCCCAACGGGAAAGTGCTCGCCGCAGGCGGCTACGGCGCCTGCTTTTGCGTTCGCGCGAGCGCGGAACTTTACGATCCAGGGAGCGGAACCTGGATGCTTACCGGCAGTCTCGCTACGGGCCGCTATCGTCACACGGCGACGTTACTGCCTAACGGCAAGGTGCTCGTCGCCGGCGGAGCTGACAGGAATGGTGATCCTATGCAAAGCGCGGAACTCTACGATCCAGTGAGCGCGACTTGGATGGCCACTGGTAGCCTTGGCCACCGGCGCAGCGAGCACACGGCGACGCTGCTGCCCAACGGCAAGGTGCTCGTTGCGGGTGGATTCGACAGTGGTTTTCCTACGATGAGCGCGGAACTTTATGATCCGGCGACCGGAACCTGGACCGCAACCGGCAGCCTCACTGCCGCACGTGCTGATCACACGGCAACGTTGCTCCCCAATGGCAAGGTGCTCGTCGCAGGCGGCTACGGTCTTCTTTCGAGCGCGGAACTTTATGATCCGGCGAGCGGAACCTGGACGGCGACCGGCAGCCTCGCTACCGCACGTGCTGATCAAACGGCGAGGTTGCTGCCCAATGGGAAGGTGCTCGCTGCGGGCGGCCATACGATGAGTGCAGAGCTCTACGACCCAGCGAGCGGGACTTGGGCGAGCACCGCAAGCCTCGCCACCGGACGCTTGCTTCACACCGCGACGTTGCTGCCTAACGGCAAGGTGCTCGTCGCGGGTGGAGAGGACACCTCCCTTCACATTCTGGCGAGCGCGGAACTCTACAATGTTGGCCTTGGATTTGCGACCGCATCGCAACCTAAGATCAAGGCGATCAAGAGCCACGGAAACCAATTGCAAATTACCGGCAAACGTTTCCAAGGCATATCTCAGGCTTCGGGTGGCAACACTCAGGACTCAGCAACTAACTACCCGCTGGCACAGTTACGCAGCATTGACAGCGCTCAGGTCACTTTTCTGCCGGTGGACTCGAGCCGGGGCTGGTCGAATACGAGCTTCACTTCCGGTACGATTACCAGTTTCCCGGCGGGACCGGCGGTGCTGACGGTGTTTGCCAATGGTATTCCAAGCCAGATGAAATACCTAACTGTCACACAGCCGTGAGGGAACACTGATTGTGGCCGTTTCGTCTACCTTGGTCGCTGCCCGCGTAATGCTTCCGCACTCTATATTGGGTCGAGACCCTAACACTATCTCACGATCGAGTCACTTACCAGATCGCTCTTTCGAGGAGTCTTACCCGACGCAGTTGCAATCTCGTCAGCCGGGGTCGTTGATCGCGGCCGTTCCCCGGGGCGATCGCTTCTCAGGCGAAAGAATTGCATTGAATCGCAACCCTCCAGCCTCCAGACTCACGTAACATGAAAAAAAGACTTTTTGTCCTGGCGAGTGCGATCCAGCTCGTCATCGCCCTCACTTCGTGTCAGACTACCAGCACCACGACCACGCCGACGGCACCCAACCGTTTTGCGGAAGCAGATGCGAATCACGACGGCAAACTTACCCCGGACGAGACGAGCGATTACTTCGTCACGACTATCTTCGATGCGCGCGACCTCAATCACGATGGCCAGTTGACCTGGCAGGAATGGAATGTGCCTGGCTCGGGCCGAAGCAAAGCTGGCTTTGACGCCGCCGATAAGAACAAGGACGGCAGCGTTACCCTCGCCGAAGCGCGCGCCTACGGTCGCAAGCGCCGCGTTTATGCGGAGGAATTTCATAAAGCCGATAGCAACCACGACGGCTATGTAACCCGCGAAGAAGCCAAAGCCTTCCAAGCCAGCACGGAAGGCCCGCCCCGCTGAGGCGCGCCAGTCCTACGAAAGGTGGAGAAGCATCAGCGCAGGTTCACGCCCGCTCGCCCGGCGGCGTTTCTCACAAATCGAATCCTGCACGATGATCTCGTCCGGAGGACGAGATGAGCTGGAGCTGGCAGCGACGCGGCTAGCTAGTGCCCGGTCACGCTGAATCCACATTGGAGTGCTGCCCTCATCCTGGCCTTCTCCCGCGAGCAGAAGAGACTCACTCTGCTTTGGGGACAGCGCAGGGCGGGGGACGCCACCAACTTTGCGATTGCGATCCTTGCTTGCGATTTATCAGTTACGGTGCGCTGTCCAGCAGTTCGCAAGCAGGCCGCGGTGGATTTAAACTTACCGGCGCACTTTTTGGATCAGCTTCTTGGAATCAGTCTGGACGAATGTGCTGTCACCGAGATAGCTCGCCGTGATAGAGTGTATTCCGAGCTTCTGAGTTGAGCGGGTAATACTTGCCTCGTTCCTGTTCAGAACTCCGGTGCCCAAAAGCCTGTCGCCGTCGAAGAATTTCACCACCCCACTAGGGACCGGCCCGGCAAAGCTCGGCGACACCGTAGTGGTAAAGGTGATCGGGTCACCGGCATGGGATGGATTTTCAGAAGAAGTAAGAGACACCCGGCTGCCGCCGAGATTAAAGAGAATTGAAACGGAAGTACCAAAGAGATTGCTGGCTGCGATATCCAGCGCACCGTCGCCATTTAGGTCGGCGCCCGACATTGTAAAAGGTGAGGCCGCGGCATACTCAACGTAGGGCTGGAGCGTGCCGTCTCCATTCCCCAGCAACAGGCTAAGTGACCCAAAGTTAGTGTAAAAATCGCCACCGGTTACGACGTCTGGAATACCGTCGCGATTGAAATCCCCGACAAGGCACGACCACGCTCCATTGACAGGGTAATCGACCGCCGCTTCGAAGGTGCCGTCACCGTTTCCCAAAAGAACGGCCACGGATCCGTAGGTATTAGAGACGATCAAGTCGGGTGTGCCATCCCGATTGATATCTCCTGTTGTGACGGAATAAGACTCGTACAAAACGCCGACCGGATAATCGACCCGCGCTTGGAAAGTGCCATCTCCGTTGCCCAGGAAAACGCTCACCCATGGCGAGACGGTGTCACAGCCGCACCATTGGGCATAAGTGACCACCAAATCGGGTTTACCATCACCATTGAGATCGCGGCTTTTGATCGGCCAAGGGTTATCGCCAGTGGAGGTTGCAGGTCGCAACATCGGCAATGCCGTCGGCGTTAAAGTCCGCCACCACGAGCGCGTCGACGTAGGTGCTCGTGGGAAAAAACGGAGGACTAAAGAAGCGCGAGTTTTGAGCCTCCATCGATCCCAATGGGAAATAATAGAGGCAAAGCAAGACAGCCAGGTTCGCGATTAACTTCATTGCAATGCTGGAGTGACATCTATTATTCATGAGCCAGGACTCCCTTCTTCGCCGCTGTAGCAACCCACTCTTTTGCCGCCAAAGCGGAGACGAAAGCAAGCAAAATCCTTTGCAGCAGCGATTATCTCAGCGAGGCGCGCAATCGCGAAGCCGCGAAAGGTGTGACTTCTGAAAGTGTTGGTCTGTAATTCTCGCTCTTCTGGCTCGTATGGCGTAAGGCTCCGCAGGTCGCCAGGCCCGGACTCACCGCGGGTTTACGCTGCTACCGACCAAATCCGCCAAGGCGGAGCGAAGCTTTTCGTCGCTCGCGATCATGCGACTCAAGTTGGCGATGCTCGCTGTGGGATTACTACTGCCAATAGTCACGCCTTTTCCGGGTTCATAAACTTCGCGCGCAGTACAACATTCCTCGAGGCAATGCAGCAGTGACTTTAAGTCGATTTTCCTCTCCTCCAGATAGCGAATAAAACCTGGATCGTGCAGGAGGCTGTTCAGTAGGCAACAAAGCAGTTTGCCGCTCCCATCGCCATCGCTGGTGGGCAGGGGATTGTCGCCTCCGTAGAAGGCCACCGCCGTTAAGTATTGTTCGCGCGTGAACGAAATGCCGCGCAAGGTCTTCCCGCTGGCGTGGACCAGGAATTTGTAGACGCCGGGTATCGCCGCGACAGTGTGAGCCTCGAAAACTCCGGGCTCAACCTCTTTCAGCGGAAGATGGAACTCGGTCTCATCGGGCCGGGTGACCGTCGCCACGACCGTGGCGCGATGGTCAACCGGCATATTGTATTCCGTAAGCAGTGCACGAACTGTGAGGCTGGCGCCAGGGACAAAGCTCGTCTGCAGCACGCGCGCTTTCATGCGCAGGTTCGACCACGCGTGCACATGGACGCTGTAACGAACGCCCTGGCAGACGGTGGGCTGTTCTACGACCGCAGCAGTCGCAGCGATGCCATAGCGCTGGTCTTCTTTGCAACGCTTGACAATCGCCGGATCCATCTCGAGCACCGCCCACCAGGTGCCAGATTGAGCGCCCGCACCGAGTGCGACCGGCAGAAGATAACGGTAGAAGACCAGGTTCTGGCCGACGGTGTATTCCGCTCCCACACTTGATGCAACGACTGGATCCATCATATCTCCCGCGGGTGTGCGTAAACGCATCCGCAGTGCCGGAATATCGGTCAAGAGAATGGTGGTTGCCTGAATGTCAGCGTCACTCAAGTGAAACGGGACCGAGATGACTTGCCCGGGCAGGAGTTTTCCTACAGGATCGACGACGACCTGGTTGTTTTGTACCCCAGCCAGAACTTGTAGGAAATACTTCTTAACCAAAAAGAAGTCGCTGGTATTAGGCGTCAGCGTATCTGTGAGCAGGACAAAACCATTGTGATTGTTGCAGAGAGCAGTTAGCGCCGCCACGGAAACATCGGTCGCGCTGCCCAGGCCAATGGCAAATGTGTCACTGCCGATCGAACCCATCACATCGGCAATCATTGGCGGCGTGTTCTCCAGGCCATCGGTAAAGACAATCATTGCTTTCTTATCAAAACCGCTCACTGGGTTGAGTTGGTTGCGACCTAATTGCACCCCGGCGCCAATCGACGTACTGCCACTGATATTTGTGTCGAGGCCGTCGATCGCGTTCTTGAGCGCCTGCCGTCCCGAATCGCTCGCGTTGTCGGAAGCGATGTTTGTGATTGCCAGACCAGGAAAAGTTGAATCACTGGGTCCGTAGGCTTGGGTATCAAAGCGGACCAAACCTGCGGCGTTACCTCCCTGGATAATGTCCTTGAACACTCCCGCCGCCGATTTCAACACATCCATTCGCCTCACACCGGGCGTTGTCCCTGCGGGCAGGTTCATGCTACCAGATTGATCCAGGACCAGCTCCACCGCCACGCTTGGCCGGTTGATGGTGTTACCGTGGAGGGTAAACACGAAGTCCTGGTTTGTCTCCGCGCAATGAATCGTAACCGAACCGTTAGGCGCAGTCGTGCCGGCGGTTGTGCCGGTAAAGCTCAGCCAGATGCGCGCGGTTTGATGGCCAGCCTTAGGACTAACCGGGGCATTCCCGATAAGGACGCCATACGGGCCGCTCGGGCCGGCGGAAATGGAAAAGTTGACCGTCTCTTTGCAAACCACACAGTCGAATACCGCCGCCCGCATCGCCGTCTCCCCGGCGGGAACATCATTGAAATTGATCAGGTTGCCGGGGTTCACGACAGTGATCTGTGGCGGGTTGGTGTCGTAACAGGGCGGAGTTACAACGCGTGGACTCTGGGCCGTGAAACTGGGATCGGCGCCTCCGCTCGGCTCCGTGTTACCGGCGACCCATGGAATCAGATTAACGCTGCCGTCCCAGGGCACCATCCCCGAGGTGAGCGCGGTTTGATGGCTGGTCAGCCACGGCCCGAAGATGGTGTTTCCGGAGAGTCGCTCCGGATGACCAGCCTGCAATTGCCACAAGGCGAAGAGCCGATCGTAATTCGCGTGAAAGAGAAAGAAGAATGGATCGAAGGCAGCGAGGTGTTCGATTTGGAGCGTGCCCCCAAACCAATTGTGCACGTTTGCATGGGGCTGATTGGTGTTGGTAACGAAGGTGGGATAATCAGCCGGCGCGATCACCGTCGCATCCGAAGGGACGTTTGGCGCGCCCGCTGATACATTGCGCCAGATTACGCTGTGGCCGGGGAAGTCTGTAACTCGAAATTTCGGGTCGGGGTCGTCGTTAGGATCCGCATTGGGATCGGTGGAGATTGGCTCGGTTTCAAAGTTGGGGAAAGGATTACCGACATCGCCTCCACCGGTGTGAGGGTGATTGGCCTGATTAATCCCGCTACTGCCATCATCACCCATTTGCGATCCGGTCATCAAGTTAATGTGGCCACCCATCCCGTCAGCGGCGTTGCGTGGATCTTCGGTCCAATCCCAATAGTGCAGGGAAAGATCAGGGTCGGCGGCGCGCAGCAGTGTCTCGAACTGATGAAGCAACTCGCGATGCCACAGCAGAAAGACCGCCGGGTCGTGCGGACTGGTGTTTGAGGCATGGGCAAACTCGTGAGCTTGCTCCAGCTTGGCGAAGAAGCTGCTGCCATCGGAAAATTGCAGGTTGTCGTGCATCTTCTTGACTGCGGCGACAAATTTGTCCCGCTCGGACTGCGGGAGTTTCGCGAAATTTCTTCGGATTCCATCTCCCAGGGCCATAAGAGTGCCTCCTTACGAAGTAACTGATTGTTTCAGCTGGCTATTTTCTGTGTTATACCGCCGGGAAATGTCGATTTAGCCTTCACAGAACGTGGCCGTGTTTGTCGCATTTCGCGCCGGTGCGGAAAAGGAAATCACCAGGCGCAGGCCGGGCGCGCAGTTTCTGAGGAACCGGCACAGCGGGATTCATAGCATGGCCAAATTCAACCGCCCCGAGGCTCTATAGAAGCAGGCTCGACAGGTGCAAGTTACAATTGTGTGAAGACGCGATTACCTCGGCTAGAAGAACCGAGATTCCGCTGCCACTTTACCGCGCTCGGACGATGCCAGGCCACAACTCCAGCGCTCCCGCTTCTGGCTGTTGGTCGCTCGGCCGCAAGCCGGGTTACTCAACTGCCTCTTCATCTTGGCGCTCGCCCTTGGTTTCCACTTATCCAAGCAACCGAGTCTTGCTTCCACCGTCTGCGGGGTCGAAAGAACAGAGTGAGGAGCTGGACGTGATATGAGTGATCTCTATAAAGCTGCAATGGAACCGGGCCGGCTGCGGGCGCGCTCGGTCGCGTTCGGGTCGCAAACTATCGGCGCGGTCGCCCTCGGAGCGCTCGCCGCTGGAGCCTTCGCGATCGGGGCGCTCGCCATCGGGCGCTTGGTTATTGGGCGAGCAAAAATCAAACGGCTCGAGATCGGCGATTTGATCGTCGACCGGCTCCGTGTCACCGAGTCGATCGAATCGTGAATCGCGATTCGCGAATCATGGAATCGGCGATCGAATGCCGATCGGTGACGTTCACAATTCACAATTCACGATTCTCGCATCACGCCGCCCTTGACCGCGTCGCCGAGGGTTGTAGCCTTATGCGACACGACGAAGCCAATGAAGAAATCGCTCGTCTTCCTGCTTGGCCTGATCGCCTCCCTCAACCCCGCGCTCGCCCCGGCCTCCTTCCTTAATCTGTCGACCCGGGTGGAAATTCCGCCGCCTTTTCTCGGCGACGATGTTACCGCGGTGATCGGCGGATTCATCGTCGGCGGCAGCGTCGGGAGAAAAATCCTCGTCCGCGCCCTCGGCCCGTCGCTGGCTAATTTCGGACTCACTGGGCTGCCCGATCCCACGCTGGAACTGCACGATGTTACCGGCGCGATCATTGCGACCAACGATAATTGGGCTGACGACCAGGAAGCGGACATCGAAGCGACCAACCTTGCCCCGAATAACCCGCTCGAATCAGCCATTCTCATCGTGCTCCCGCCCGGCAGCTACACCGCGATTGTCCGTGGAAATGGCACTGATGCACTCAGTCTCAGCGGGACCACCCTGATCGAAGTCTATGATATCAGCGTCACCATAGGCTTTGGCTTGGATAACATCAGTACCCGCGGCGCCGTCCAGGGCAGCACCGATCCGATGATCACCGGGCTGGTTATTGCCAATGGTGATGATCAGACCGTTCTCGTGCGCGCCCTTGGGCCGTCGCTTAAGCTCTTCGGTCTCGCCGGCCTGACTGACCCACGCCTGGATCTTTTCGATGCCGACGGCAATCTCCTCGCGAGCAACGATAACTGGCAGGATACGCAAGCCTCGGAGATCGCGGCGACCGGGCTTGCTCCCACCCAGGCAACCGAACCAGCCATTCTCATGACTCTGCCGCGTGGCTCCTACACCGCTGTGCTTCAGCCGGTTGACGGAATATCTCATGGCGTCGCGCTGGCGGAGCTATACAAGCTTTAGAATTGGCGCTCCCGCTTTCTTTGTAGCTCCTGGCTCTTAGCTCCCAGCTCCCGGCTTTTATCCTGCGCGGTTGAAGTGGCGCATGATCCAGAGCACCTGGTAAGCGATCAGAAGGAGAACCATCGCGGCATGGAACCACTCCTTGCGCGTCCTCATCGCTAGAATCGAGAGCACGAGGATCGCAAGATTTCTTATCGGATACTCTATCCCGAGCCCGCGGAAATAAGTCCAGCCTTTGACGAGGGTATCACCGAAATCGACTAACTGGATTGCCGCCATCGTGCCAAAAAACCAGCTGCGGCGGCCATAAAAGTATTCCTTTAGATCGGTTTGGCTGCCGAGATGCTGCGGAACGAGCAGAGCGACGAGGAAATAGAGCAGGACGGCGAAGCAGATGACAAAGGCATAGGGAAGAAAGGTCCAGCTTTGGATCCGCATCAGCCCGAACTCCCACCACCAAAAATGGATGAGTGTGACAAAGAGATAGATCATCCAGGCGCTATGGATCCAGTAAGTCCGAACCGAGCGGCCAGGTTGCACGATCTCAGCCGCGCCGCCCAGTAGTTGGGTCATGGCGAGGCCGACAACGATCGACATGAGAGCAAGGATATATTCGGAAATGCCCATGCGGGTGTCAGGTCCCAAGTTCCCCGGGCAGCGCCTCTTTTCAATCAGCGATTCGAAAAGTGTGCCCCAGCGCGGCCAAGCCATCACTGATGCCCAGGATAACCATCTGGCAGACTGTTGAAAAAATCGGCGGCATTTATCGCAAGCTGATACGCCATGCGCGGTGCCTCACTGCCGCGTTACCCGCGTGGGTCTTTGAAAGCCCGGCCTCGCTTGCTGTGCGAGCTGCGTTTTCGCCGCGGGAGAGAAGCAAAGCCCGGCCTCGCTTGCTCCGCAAGCTGCGTTACGGCCCTCGGGGCGAGAGTGGAGCGCGATCAACTCCAAATGAGTACGCGCAACTCCCTCTCCCTGTG
The DNA here is from genome assembly GCA_036825615.1 of Chthoniobacterales bacterium. Lineage (GTDB taxonomy): Bacteria > Verrucomicrobiota > Verrucomicrobiia > Chthoniobacterales > UBA10450 > JAICXG01. The sequence continues at coordinate 47,688 of DAISXY010000009.1, read as the reverse complement.
AGAGAGGCGCACGGCGCCAGCCGCCGGTGAGGGCAACCGCAAGTTTCCAACAGTCTCCCAGCCACAGCTGCTTTTCTCTTTCTTTTGACTCGTCACCTGTCACTTTTCACTTTCAGCGGATGCGCCTTCTACTCCTAAGCACCTCGACGACCTTTGGCGGCAACTATCTTGATTACGCGGAAACCGAGATCCGCGACTTCTTGGGTGACACGCCCCGTCTCCTCTTTCTCCCCTTCGCCTTGCACGACCAGAACGCCTATGCCGAAAGGGTCAGGGAACGTTTCGCGCAGATGGGTTACGCGGTTGATCCCCTCCACGAAGCGACCGATGTCATCACGGCCGTCAATGAAGCGAAGGCGATCTTCATCGGCGGCGGGAACACCTTTCGTCTCCTCAACCGCCTTTATGAGTTAAACCTGCTCGACCCCATCCGCGACCGTGTCAGGGCGGGCGTGCCTTATCTCGGGTCGAGCGCCGGCTCGAATGTCGCCGGGCCGACCATTAAGACGACCAATGACATGCCGATCGTCCAGCCGCCATCCTTTGACTCGTTAGGCCTGGTCTCCTTCCAGATCAATCCCCATTACCTCGATCCCGAACCGGACTCGACCCACATGGGCGAGACGCGCGAAGAACGGATTCGGCAATTTCTGGAGGAAAACGAGACGCCAGTCATTGGCCTGCGCGAAGGAGCGATGTTGCGGATCGAGCAGAGTTCGATCCTTCTCAAGGGCAACGCCGGTGCCAGACTCTTCCGCCGTAACCTGCCACCGCTCGAGCTTCAGCCCGGCCCTCTCCCTCATCTGGACCTCGCGGGCTGCTGAGGTCTGGGGTCACTTCCGCTTGTCAGCTGAAGCGGTTTGGAGCCGGCCCGCCCTCGGGCCGACCGTCGCCGAGATGCCGCCGCTGGGTTTCCAATCTTGCTCCTGGCGTCGTTTCATTGCAAAGCCCGCGTCGCTTACCGCGCCGAGCTATCCTATCGCTAGGCGGTCGGCTCGGAGGGGAAGAGCGCAAGAGCGTGGTGTTACACGACCTGGCGAGCGCCTAAGACTTACAAGGTATCTTGGTATCCTGCGCCGCCACGATCTGCCATTTGCCGCCGCGTTTGAGCCAGGTGTCGGTCCAGATCAGACAGCGCTTTGACTCCTTGCCATCTTTATCCTTGGAAACCGCGCTTTCCTCTCCATAGGCGAGCGCGATCGAGTCGCCGAAAAATCTCACCTTTACCTCGCCCAGTTTGCAGTCGCGCCCGAGCGGTTCGGTGTCTGTGCTGATCGCGTCCTTCTTGCCGTAGCGCCGTCCGCTTGGCGATGTCCCTTGGAAATCATCCGCGATGATCTCTTTCAGATCCGGCTGCGGACTACAGGCCGAGTTGGCCCACTTTGCTTCGGAGGCAATGATGAACTTCACCGTCTCCTCCTCGGGCGATCCCCAGCGAGACTCCTGCGCAAAGGTGAATGAGGCAAACCCACCGAATAACAAAGGTGCGAGCAGAGATAAGCGAATGATTAATGCGGATTTCATGGTTTTACGGCCGTTTGTATTGCACCAGCATTGTCAGGCAAGCCTTTTCTCCGCTCGTCCCCCGGGAGCCGCGGAGGGCGCACCCTTCGCCCAGTCGCGGCAGCGAGCGACACGGCCGTCCGTTTGGCTCGGCGCGATCTTGGAAGAAAAGGATTTCTTTATGGCTCTCATTCCACAACCACACACGGCAAAACCGTTCGCCAGCTTCCCAGAGCTCGACGATCTGCGCGAAAATCTCACCAGGAACGTTCCCGCGTGGGAACGGGTTGGCTCGATCGCGCTCGGGGCCGGGTTCATTATCTACGGAATCTCACGGCGCTCGCTCTGGGGTGGGCTGGCCGGGTTAGCCGGCGCGGCCCTGGTTGCGCGCGGCGCGAGTGGCCGGTGTCTCGTCTATCGAGCCCTCGGCAGCCATGCGAACGACCTCCAGGCCGAGCGTCACGAGCGCGGTCAAAAAGGAATCCGAGTCACCCAGACCATCAATGTCGAACGCGAACCGGCGGAGGTATTTCGCTATTGGCGAAAACTGGAAAACCTTGCCCGCTTCATGGAGCACGTGGAGTCAGTCGAGGAGATCGATTCGCACCATTCTCACTGGGTCGTCCGTGGACCGCTCGGCCAACCGCTGCATTGGGACGCGCGAATCGTGAACGAGAGCGAAGGCGAAATGATTGCCTGGGAGTCACTCCCGGGCGCGGAAGTGAATCATGCAGGCTCAGTCTGGTTCGAGCCGGACGGTCGAGGTGGCACGTCGCTCAAGGTCATTCTGCGATATTATCCGCCCGCAGGGCAGGTCGGCGCGGCAACGGCCCAACTGCTGGGCGAATCACCCGAGCAGCAACTGGCGCAAGATCTGTCTCGTTTCAAAGAGATCATCGAGCAGAAACAGGACGAGCCGGCACAGAATCAGGCCTTGTGAGTTAGGGCAGGGAGCGGGGCCGGAGGGGCTGCGCTTCAGCTTCGCGGAGCTCACCCATCCAGAATTGCGCCTAACGCCGTGGATGGCATGCGCTACGACTATCTCGATAGCCCTTTGTTTAACTGTCCGGTGAACGCATGCATGCCGCCCCCCGTGAAGTCGTAGAAGTAGCCCGTAATCTCGCCCCGGTTGTTGATGTCGCACGCGGAGGTATTATATGAAACGGGCACGTCGAAAGAGACGACGTGGTGGGGAAGGCGCATGATGAATCCGTGGCAATACCCGCCGATCGCTGGGTCTGCCCAGTCACCGGCGATTTCTCCGCGGTCGTTGATGCTGTTTAGGTTCACAAAGGAGGAGTTGTGCACTGTGATCGGGTAGGTGAGGTTGTCCGCCGGATCGCGGTAAAAGCCGTAGGTCCCCGTCGCGTCGTAGTAGCGGCCAACGATTTCGTCCCGGTTATTGATGCCATCCGCAGTCGTCAGGGTCGCCCCAGGAATAACGAGAGAGATAAATTGGCCGGCAATGTTGGCGAAGCCGACGACTACTCCATTGATCGTGGCGGAGCCGACGAAATCGCCGAAGTCATTTTCCCTGTTGATGATCGTCTGGGTGCTATCCGGCGCGTCATAGAACGTGAATGCAGTCCCGTCATAGAAGAATCCTTCCGAGCCCGTTGTGCCACAAATAATGTTCAAGTTGTTGATTCCGCGCGCGAGCGTGGTGGATCGCCGCGGCGGTTCACCGATTCTTTTGAAGTTACCATTGGCGAAACGTTCGAACCCTAATTCATTTCCAAACGCGAAGTAACTGCCGACGATGTCTCCCGCATCGTTGATGCCGCTGCCAAACGTTTCACGGCCGTTGGGCACATCGAAGGTGGTGAGAATGGTGACACTCGGTGGGGACTGCGCGAAAAGGAGCGGCGCACGCAGAACGCAAACTCCAGTGAGAATCAAAAAGGGATTTAGAATTTTCTTTATTCTCGTGTTGCTATCAAGATTCACGGGCAAATCCAACATGATTCCGGCGCGTTCCGTGCCAGATATTTTCCTTCCGTCTCAGCGCCGGAAGATCTAAATGTTGGAATTCTGAGGACCTGGACATTGAACGATCGTTTCGCTCTCGCGTAGACCTTATGGCTGAGCGCGCCCCAGAAGCGAAAGCGATTGTGCTCCTGTGGCTCGATGCGGATCGGGCTCGGCACGACACGAACGCACATCTCCTTCGCCAGCTAACAGCCCGAAAAACTCGACTGGCGCGCCCATCGCAGCACGCCAGATCGCAGCCACCGCCCCGCTTACCACAAAAAAAGACCACGGCGGAGAGTGACTCCGCCGTGGTGTTGGTCTCGCGAAATTCCTTCTTGGGGAACTTCGGGGGACAGTTTTAGATGACCATCAGTGAAGCGGCCGCGCTCCAGTCGCTGGCGCCAGCGGCTCCGAGCGCGTTCACTTGCGCGATGTAGGTTTCGCCGGGAGTAAGTCCGGAGAACTGATGCGCGGCAGTACGTGCGGCTCGATCTGAAGCGCGCGCTCGGCCGCGTCGCTCGTCAGGATATGCTCGATCACTTCCTCGACCTCGAGATTATCATTCCGGGCGCACACGCCGGCGAGCGTCTCCTCGGGGCTGAACCCGCAGCTCGCGCAGCCCCAGATGTGATAACGGCGAAAAAGCGCCCGCTGCGCGCCGGGAAATTGCTCGAGCAGTTCGCGCATCTTCAAGTTTGGGTCAATCGCCGCGGTTCAATTCATGCCCGACGCAACCTAACGGCATGGGCCTCCTTCGCAAGGCGACGACGGCTCAGGCGGTGCCGTGCAGAGGGGCCTTGACTCAGCCTCGGCTTTCGCGTCACAACGAGCCATGCGCGCCACCGCGCAGATGCGGGAGCAGCTTCAGGCGGCGATTGCCGGACTGGAGGCGCAGCGCGCAACGCTCGGCGATCTGGTGGTCGACGCCGGGTTGGAGGCCCTCCGCCGCCAACTGGAGAAGCTCGACGCGACCCCGGCCACGCCGCAGTCCTTGGCCGGAGAACGCAAGTTGGTCACGGTCATGTTTGCTGATGTCTCAGGTTACACGGCGCTGGCGGAAAACCTCGACCCGGAACGGGCGCGCGATCTTCTCAACGCCTGCTTCGAAACCCTGGTGCCGATCGTGCAGAAATATGGCGGGACGATCGACAAGTTTGTCGGCGACGAAATCGTCGCGCTTTTCGGCGCGCCCATCGCGCATGAGAACGACGCAGAGCGCGCCTGTCGGGCGGCGCTCGAAATGATGCAAGCGATCGGCGAATTCAATCGCGAACATGATGCCGACCTGGGTCTGCATTTTGGCATTAACACCGGCCGGGTGGTGGCGGGCGGGGTAGGCACGCGCGAACGCCAGGATTATTCCGTGATGGGTCACGCCGTGAACCTGGCGGCGCGGCTGGAAGATGCTTCCGAGCGCGGTGAAATCTTCGTCGGCGAGCAGACGCAACGAGCGGCGGCCGCGTTTTTCGAGTTTGAAGAGATGACGCTGAAGGTGAAAGGCGCGTCCGCTCCGCTCACCGCATTTCGGCTTCTTGGCCCGCGCGAGAAGATCGTTCCGACGCGTGGAATCGCCGGACTCCATTCGCCCCTGGTCGGACGCGACGCGGAGTGGGCGCAGCTTCGCGCCGCAATCGATGGACTGCAGAACGGTCGGGGTTTTGTCGTCGCCGTGGTGGGTGAAGCGGGGATCGGCAAGAGCCGCCTCATGGCCGAGGCGCGCCGTTCCGCGCCAGACGCGCGGTGGCACGAAGGCCGCACCCTCTCGCACAGCGCGGGGATGAGTTATTGGCTGCTCCGCGACCTGTTGCGCGATGTTCTCGGACATGGTGCGGCGCGGTCGGCCGCTGCGGCGATGGAAAATCTGCGACAATGCCTGTGCGCGGTTCTGCCTGGGGAAGAGGAGCGGGCATCTGCGCTTCTCGCGCATTTTCTCGAACTGCCGGGGCTAGAACAGAGCACAGCCTGGATTCGTGACCTAACGAGCGAAGGACTGCAACGCCAGACCACCGAAATCATCGCGGCATTTCTCGCCGGCCTGTCGGTGGCGCGTCCGCTCGTCCTGGTTCTGGAAGATTTGCATTGGGCCGATCCCTCTTCCCTGCGGATGCTGGGCGATCTTTTGCCACTGGCCGCGCACACACCGATGGGCTTTTTGCTCGTTCTGCGACCGGAGGCACCAACCGCCACCGATTTTTTCGCGGCGACAGCGAAACAATCAGGCACCCTGCTCACCAGGATCGAGCTGAAACCGCTCTCCGGCGCGTCGAGCGAGCGTTTGCTCCGGAACCTTCTCGCAGTCGACAATATGCCAGAAGAGCTGCAAAAGGCGCTTTTGGAAAGGGCGGAGGGGAACGCCTTCTTCCTCGAAGAAATTCTGCGCTCCCTCATCGCGAGCGGCGTCATCGTTCTCGAGAACGGACGCGCGACATTTCGAGAAGTATCGGCCGATCTGCACGTGCCGGACACGGTCCAGGGTGTGCTCGCCTCTCGCATCGACCGGCTCGCGCCGGAAGAGAAGACGACCTTGCAAACGGCAGCGGTTCTCGGGCGTGTCTTCGGGAAATCGCTCCTCGAAGAGGTCATTCCTCCGCACGACAAAGGCGAAGCGCTCGACTCCTCGCTTGAGGCGCTCGTCCACCGCGAATTCCTCCGGCGACCAGGAGCTGATTCTGCCGGTGCGAGCCCCAGTGCACGTGCCGATAATTACGTCTTTGAGCATGCGCTGACCCAACAGGTTTCCTACGAAAGTCTGCTCATTGCTCAGCGCCGGGAACTGCATCGGCGAGCGGCCCTGGCAATCGAAAAGCTTTGGCCTGACCGCCTCATCGAGCAGGCCGCCGTTTTGGGTCAGCATTACGCCAAAGGAGAATTACCGGAGAAGGCCCTGCCTTACCTGAGCAGGGCGGGCGAGCGCGCGGCCGCGAGTTACGCGAATGCGGAAGCGATTGGCTTTTATCGTCAGGCGTTGGACCAAATCGCAGCCTTTCCGGCGGATGCGGATAATTTGCAGCGCCTTCTCCAAAGTGCAGAACTCCACGAGCGAATCGCAGATCTTCTCAAGCTGACGGCCGAGCACGCCGAGGCGCGGAAGTACTATGGGCGAGCCGCTGAGATTCGTCGAACTGTGACGGGCGGTGAGAAGGCCTCGGAGGCGCGTCTGCTGCGAAAAATCGCAAAGACCTTTGAGGCCGAGCGCGAGTTCGACGAAGCGCTGCGTCAATTGCAGTCCGCAGAAGCGGCACTCGGTGATCCGCATCGCTTCGCTCGAGCCGATTGGGAAGAATGGATCGAGACCCGCCTCGAACGTTTCTGGTCCTACTACTTCCGCGGACGCATCGCTGAGATGACGGAGGAACTCGGCGCGATCCGCAATTTCGTGGAAACATACGGGACGCCGCGGCAACGGGCGATCTTCTCTGAACATCGCGTCCTTCTCGCTTATCGAGAGGAGCGTTACGACGTCTCGGCGGAAACGATCGCGCTCGCTCAAGGCGCCCTGCGTTTGCGCGAAGAAAGCGGCGAACTCCTGCCGCTCGGGCACGCGCACTTCTTGTTAGGGCTTGGTTACGTCAGCCGGGGCGAACTCACCCCGGCAGAAGAGCAGCTAAGGGCGGCGGAGGCGATCGCGCACCGCACCGGCGATCTGACGTTGCTTTCGCGCGCGTTGACTTACCTGCTTTTGGTTGCTCGCCGGCGAGGCGACCTCGCAGTCGCGCAACCCGCCGCGCAGCGGCTGCTCGGGCTCGCCTCGCGTTATGGAATGCGCGAATACATCGGTGTGGTGAAAGCAACCACGGCCTGGCTGGCCTGGCGGCGACGGGATTTCGCCCGTCTCGAGCTGGATGCGCTCGAGGCGCTGAGAAGCTGGGAAGGCTTCCGGTATCCGTTTCATTGGCTTGCGCTCTGGCCGCTGATTGCCGCCGCCGTCGCGAAGGGGAACACGCCTGAAGCGATCCGCTTTGCACGTCAACTTCTGGAGCCGAGTCAGCAACGACTGCCCGCTTCGCTCAGGGACGCAGTCGGGGTAGCTGTGGGCTCTTTCGAGGCTGGTGAAACGGACAAGGCCGCGATGCAGCTGCGAGCCCTTGTCGGTCAGGCGACGAAACTTTCCTATCTGTGATGATCCTCGTTGCCGGCGCGACTGGTTACCTCGGCGGAATGATCACGCGCCGACTGTTGGAACAAGGCCGCGAGGTGCGGATTCTCGTGCGGCCAAACTCCGATTGCGCGCAGCTCGTCGCCGCTGGCGCGGTTCCCGTTCACGGCGACTTGAAAGATCGCCCCTCGCTTCAATCCGCGTGTGAAGGAATTGACGTCGTGATAACGACCGCGAACTCTGCGCAACGTGGCGGCGCAGATAACCCGGAGAGTGTCGATCTGGTCGGAAATCGCAACCTGATCGATGCCACGCGAGAGAAGGCGGTGCAGCAATACCTCTTCGTCTCCGCCTACGGCGCGGATGTTTCCATTCCCGTTCCCTTCCTCCAGGCGAAGGCGCGCACGGAAGATCATCTGCGCGCAAGCGGCCTCGTCTCCACCATTCTCGCCCCGCACATCTTCATGGATTTCTGGATCCCGCTCGTGGTCGGCTCGGCGGTCCACGAAAACCGGCCGGTGGTGTTATTGGGACCCGGCGAGTGCAAACATTCCTTCATTGCGGCAGCTGATGTCGCGGCCTTCGCAGTCAGTGCGATTGGTAACCCCGCCGCCTTCAATCAGAAGCTGGTGCTTGGCGGACCTGAAGCTGTTTCCTGGCGCGACATCATTGCGATTGCCGAGCGCGTGCTCGGCCGCGCCATTCCTGTGCAGACGCCTGGCCCACAGGCTCCACCAATGGCGTTGCCGGAGGTGATCGTTGGCCTGCTCCGTGGAATGGAACTGGGCGACGTGGTCATCCCGATGGACGAAACCGCGGAGAAATTCGGCGTGCGGCTGACGACCGTAGAGGAGTTCGTTAGGCAGCGGCTTCCCTAGAAATTCGCCGCGCGCGTTACAAGCTTTCAGGTTTCTCCAGCAGCTCGATGATGCGCTGGAGAAGACGGCCGCCGCCGCCTCCGTCGAGACTGCGATGATCGAAGCTGAGGGTGATTTGCGCTTCGGTGCGGGGAACGAAGTCGTTCTTCGCTTCATCCCAGACGGGCGCCTTCTTCCCTGCGCCGAGACCGAGTAATACCGTCTGATCGGGCAAGGGAATCGGCGTGCCCCATTCGATCCCGAAGCTGCCGAAATTGGACACCGTCGCGATGCCGCCGGCCTGCATGTCGGGTGAAATGCGGCGCTGGCGGGCGAGCGCGACCAATTCGCCGTAGCTTTTGGTCAGGTCGCCTAACGATGTTTTGTCCATTTCGCGAATCACCGGCACCATGATGCCGTCCTCGGCTTCGACTGCGACGCCGATGTCGATCGATTTCGATTGCACGACGCGGTTGCCGATGAGCTTCGCCGCCGCCGCTGGATTTTCGGCCAGCGCGAGCGCGAGGGCGCGGGCGGCATAAAGCGCTGGGCCCGGTTTGGGATCGCGCTTCTTGCGATCTTCGAGCACCGGATCGAGACAGACCGAGGAGCCGATCGTGGAAAGCGGGCGGCTCCAACTGCGGCGCATTGCCGTCGCGACACCGGTTCGGATCGCGCTCGCTTCCTGCACGTTTTGTTTTTCGAGACCGCCAAGGAATGACTCCAGGTCTTTGGTCGTGACGCGGCCGTTGTTGCCGGTGCCGGCGATGCCGGCGAGATCGGCATTCGTCAGGCCAAGCTCGGCCATTCGCGCCCGCACCCGCGGCGAAAGGTAACCGGCGCCTTTCGCGCTCGCCGGGACCGGCAAGACGCCGGCCTGTTCGGTCTGGAAATGTGAGCCGGTCGGGACTGCCGCGAGTTCTTTTTCGTCGATTTGGAAATGCGAGCCGTTGCCTGCCGCGCCCGCTTTGCCTGGTTCTTCCCGACCCGGAATTTCCTTGCCGATTTCACCGGGGGTTTCCGTTTTCTTGAAACGGGCGGCGTCGGCTTCAGTCGCCTCGATATAACCGAGCACCGCGCCCACTGGGTAAACCTTCTTGACCTCGGCTTCGATCGTCGCCACCTCGCCGGCGCAGGGCGTGGTCACGCCCATCACCGCTTTGTCGGTTTCGACTTCGATGACTTCCTGGTCGGTCGCGACTTTCTCGCCGGGTTTGACTTTGATCGCGACGATCGTGGCTTCGGCCATCGATTCGCCCAGCTGCGGCATGGTGATTGGAACTTTCGGCATGGTAAGTTACGGGCGTTGCGAGTGTCGTAGCACAAGCATCCTGCTTGTGGGGCGACCGGGCGTCTCGCCCGGTGTTGCAGCAAAAACCCAAGACTCACCGGGCGAGACGCCCGATGGCCCCACAGCCAAAATGGCTGTGCTACGATTCTTCTGATCGATCGTCGTCATTCGGCGAGAACCTGGCGCACTTTCGCGGCAATGGTTTTGGCGTTCGGCCGATGCGTTTCCCAAAGGTTCGGATGATACGGAATCGGCGTGTCCTTCGCGTTCAGGCGTGCGGGCGCGGCGTCGAGGAGATGAAAACCTTCACTGGCGACGCGCGCGATCACTTCCGCGGTCACGCCACCCCAGGGGAAAGTTTCGCCCACGCAAAGCAATCGCCCGGTGCGCGCGACGGAGGCGAGCACGGTCGCGGTGTCGAGAGGTTTTACCGTGCGCAGATCGACGACCTCGATCTCGATCCCTTCGCGGCTGAGCTGGCGCGCGACCGCGAGCGCTTCGTGCACCATCGCGCTGTTGCTCACGATCGTCAGGTCGCGGCCTGGCCGGACGATGCGCGCCTGCCCGACCGGGAGCGATTCGTTAGGCAGCGCATCCGCCTTGAGATGATAGTAGAGATACTTGTGCTCGCAGTAGATCACAGGGTCGTTGATTGCGACCGCGTCGATCAACATCGTGTAAGCGTCTTCCACCGTCGCCGGCGTCATGACGACGAGTCCGGGATAATGGGCGTAAATGCTTTCCATGCTCTGGCTGTGAAACGGGCCGCTGCCTTTGGTCCCGCCAGAGGGCAGCCGGATCGTGATCGGGCAGGGGATGTTGGTGCGCCAATACTGGGTGCCGGCGTTGTTGAGGATTTGATTGAGCGCGATGCTCGAGAAATCGGCGAACTGCATTTCCACGATCGGCCGCATCCCTTCCATCGCCGCACCAATCGCGGTGCCGACCATCGCGTCTTCGCTGATCGGTGTGTTCAGGACCCGGCCGGGGAATTGTTTCGCCAGTCCCTTTGTCGCCTTGAACGCGCCGCCGAATTTGCCCGCGACGTCCTGACCGTAGATGAAGACTCGATCGTCTTCGCGTAAAAGACGCGCCTGGGCTTCGCGGATGGCTTCGAGGTAGGTGAGGCTCATGATGGGAAATGACGAAGGACGAAATCCGAATGACGAAGGAATGACCAATGACCAATGACCAAGCCGGCGCGCGAATGCTCCGGCCTTAGGCATTCGTCATTGGGAATTAATTCGTCATTCGTCATTAGGAATTCGTCATTAGACGGCGGAGTTCCTCCCCTCGCCGGTCGTCTGTTCCACTAACCCGCGAGTCGAGATCGCGCACCAATCTTCCTCGGCTCCGACGGGCGCGGCTTCCTGTTGCGCGGCCGCGACGGCTTCTTCGACCTCGGCAGAAATTTCGGCGCGCCATTGCTTCAGCGTCTCGGGGTCAAGCCAGCCGTTTTCCAGAATCAGCTTTTCCGTCTTGAGCACGGGGTCCGCGGCCCACGGCTTCTTTTTCATCGCCGCCGGCACATAGCTGGCGTCGTCGTGCTCGCCGTGACCGGAAAGGCGCAACAGGGAAGCGACGACGAGTTGCGGTGGGCCACCGGCACGAGCGCGCGCGACCGCGTTCCCGATCACCTCGAGAGCGGCGGCGAGATCGGTGCCGTCGAGCTTGTGACCTTCGTAGCCGTAACCTTTCGCGCGAGTGACGAGGTTGCGGCAGGCAAATTCGCGATCGTTAGGCGTGGAGTAAGCCCAGTGATTATTCGAGGCGACGAGCACCAGCGGCACCTTCTCAACCGCGGCGATGTTCATCCCTTCGTGGGTCGCGCCGGTCTGCATCCCGCCTTCGCCGATCGTCGTTAGGCCAACGAAACCCTGCTCGCCCTTCATTCGTTTGGCCAAAAGTTTGCCCACCACGACGGCGATCATGGCACCGAGATGACTGATCATGGCAAGCTGCCCAGTCTCGGGCCAACCGCGGTGGATGTTGCCGTCGCGGCCCCGCATCGAGCCCTGGCGCGAGCCGAGATAGGTGCGGGCGACATTGAGGAGCGGCTCGCCCGCGGCCGCGCGCCCCGCCTGGTCGCGGATGAGCGGAGCAAAGACATCGCCCTTTTCCAAAAACATCCCGCAGGCGGCGCTGACCGCTTCCTGACCGCGCCCGACGTAAACCCCGCCGGTGATCATGCCGCCGCGATAGAGGCTGGTTAGCTTCTCCTCGAAAATCCGCGTCTGCAGCATCCAGCGAAAGGCTTCGAGATAGCGCGGGTGGGGGACGGCCTCGGTCGTTTTCGGTGCACGATGCGTTTCGGGGCTGGCCGCTTGGAGCATCCGTCCAGCTTAGCGAGCAAGAATGGAAGCAGCAAAAAATTTTTCCCGCAAAGGCAGCGCAGCTTCGGCCGGGAGCGCATCTTCAAATTCGATCGCGATGCCTCTGCTGTCTCGATGGGTCGCCATTGGACCGCGACGGTTACGATTACGGCACGGGATAATGCTGGAGCGCTGGTCACCCGTGCAACCGTAAGCGGAACTTGGAGCCGGGGAAAAACCGCGGCCTGCACCACAAGCGAGAGCGGCACATGCTCCGTCGCAATCACAACGAAAGCGAAGTGCAAGCAATTCACCGTTAGCGGCATGACTCACTCCAGCCTCAGCTACGACTCATCCGGCAACACCGATCCGGACGGCGACAGCAACGGCACCATGATCAGGATCAAAAAGCCTTGAAGCGCGACTCGACTCCGCGGCGGGAGCAGGCCAGAGAGACGCGCGATGGAGAGAGGTGGTCGGGTTGCTGGATGGTTTGAACCGAGAAAGTCCGAAGCGCCTCCATCTTTGACCAGTCGCGAAAAATCGCGAGGGCGGGCGACACCTTAGCGCACGCCGGTGTCGATATAAAAGTCGACGCGAGTGTTCTCTTTCGCGCGGATCGTGAAGCGCGTCGGTCTGCTTTTCAGGTGACGATGATGCCGGTTATCGGCAGCGAGAAGGTAATCTCCCGGTGGCAAGTAGATCTCGAATTTACCCTCTCGATTCGCCTGCAGATGGGCCACGATGTTTCCGGCGCGATCACGCACCAGCAGCGGAAATGCTTCGTAACCTGGCGCGCTCTCTTTGCCGGTGTGATCGCCCTCGAGATCCACTTCGTTAGGCGAGGCAATGAAGAGTCGCCCTTTCAAGACGCCCGTCGCCTCCCCGGCGATCCCGTTATTTGAAAAAGCTACGAGCCCGGCGACCGCGATGAGGAGGGTAAGCTTCATGCCGAAAGGAAAAGGCGGGACGACTTTCGCCGTCCCGCCCTTTCCGAGTTCAGCTTCTACGGAAGCTTCAACTGCCAGGCGCTCCGGCCATGCGTCGAGGCGAAAAGCAGGCGCGCGCTGGGCTTAATTACCAGAGCGGTTACTTCCACATTCGGCAGGCCACTGCCGGCGACCTGCCAATCAGCCGAGCCGTTAGGCAAAAGCAGCACACCCCAGTCGTTGGAAACATAGAGGTCGCCATTGGTGTCGGCTGCTACTCCGGTCGCCGGGAAATCAGGGAAAGCGGTGGTTCCCGAACCATCGAGATTGGTCCAGGTCGCCGTTCCGCCGGTTGGATCGAAGGTGACGGAGAAGACGTGGCCCGGTGTCGCCGAGGTCAGGCCATTGTAACTGGAGTAAACGATCCAGGCGTGATTCGAATCGGCCGGATCAACAAAGATCCCGCTCACGAAACGGCCGGGGCTGGCGGCGTCGAGCGTATCAATGCGGGTGTAGGTGACGGCATTCGCGGCCGCGTCGCCGTTCTTCGAAACGAAGACACGTCCCAGGGTGGTGGCGACCCAGAGGGTGTTGGTGTCCGAGGCTGTCCGGGCAATCGCCCCGACGTTACCACCGGCCCGGGTCGTGCCGCGATAATCGCTTGCGCTGCTTGTCAGGTTAGTTGCCCCGGCCGGTCCGATTTGGACAAAATCACCGCACGTGGGCGTGTTGCCGGCGGTCGTGAACTCGGGGCAGTTCGCTTCCAGGAAGGCCTGGTCGCCAGCCCAATCCTGGGTGCGCCAGACGCTTTGCGCGCCTTCGAAGATGGTCCCGGCTGCGGCGGCGCTCGGGTCAGCGATGATCGGCGCATAAAACTGCGCTGTTTCAGTGCTCGCGGCGATCGGACCGCTTGCGATCACCCACTTGAGCGGATCGCCATTGTGGAAATTCACGTCGTGGAATTTCGAGGTGAAGGAGTTGAAGCGCAGCGCCGAGTTGCCGGTATTGAAGCCGGATTGGCCGCCGTCGCCGTAGATCATCTGCGGCCACTCACCGAAAAAGGGGAGATTAGCCTTGCTTTGGAAAGTGCCATTATCCTGTGTGCCACCCTGGAGGTGCCGGGCGCTATCGGCCGCGACCGAGAGGCTCTGGAACTGGAGAGTCGAGAGGCCTCTGTTCATATTCCCTAGTCTCGTCGGCACAGATGAGAGCAGTTGCTGGCAGGTCGTCAGATCGGTCCCAGCCAGTCCGCGATAGGTTGTGCATTGCGAGGAGATGTCGGCAAACTGACCGCTCGAGCGCATTAGGCCGCCGTCCGAACCGAAGATGGCCATATCGGTGCCGGGAAGCTCCACGATCGCATGGCTGTCGGGATGCATGCCGTTAGGCGCGATTGCATTGGGCTGGCAGCAATTGCCCGGTGGTGTCGGCTTGGTCGTGGCATCCCAGGTCATATCGGTGAAGGCGACGCCGGCGTCGGCGGAGCGCAGGAAAGCGCGGCCGTTGGTAGCAAAACCATAGGTGGCGTAGGAGTAAGAGCCGCCAAGATAAACCACGTCCGGTTTGCCGGGTGGTGAGTAAACCACATTGTCGTACCAGCACTGGGCCGTGCAATAACCGAGGCTCGCGTCAGTGGTGAGATCGCTGAACACGGGCGAGCCGGTGGCAACATCATCGCTCCGGAAAATCCGCGCCTGCCCAATCCCGGAATCGGTGTCGGTCCCTTCGCCGAGATACATTCTGGTCGCGCCTCCGGTAAGCGGAACGACCGCAAACTCCGGCCGATCGTTCGAGCTTGAGGTATTCAGCGCCGCTTTGATTTGGGTCCAGCTCGATCCGGCATCATTCGAACGCCACACTCCGCCGCCGGTGAAGCGCGGAACGCCGAAGGTGCGGGGGAACGCAGCCGCATAAAGGATACTCGAGTCGCTCGGGTCGAACGCGAGCCGATTGACGCCGCGAGTGGAACCAAAGCTCGATTGGATAATACCCGCGTCGTTTTCGAGGAGCGGGTTTAAACAGACCGCCTCGTAGTTGAGCAGCGTGAAGGTCGCGCCGCCGTCAGTTGACTTCCACAGGCCGACTGGCGGCAGACCGGGCCCGAGGCTAACGGCGCCGCCGCTGGAAACCGCGGTTACCCCGCGAACCCCACGGGTCGAGCCGACATACATCGTGCTGCCGTCGATGATAATCGAAGAAATCGCGCGCCCATCAAATGCCGGCCCATCGTATTCCGGGGCGGTGCGGATGCCATAGGTACCCGGCGGCACGCTGTTGGCTGCGTCGCAATCGACGGTCGCCGAGCCGACGCTGGTGGTTGCAGCCAGATGCGTCCAGGTGTCGCCACCATCAGTGGATTTGTAAATTCCGAAGCCCGCTTCGGAATCGGCCGAAGCATTGGCTTCACCAGTGCCAGCATAGAGAGTCTGCGTTGCGGCATCATAAGTGAGAGTGCCAATGGCGTTGGTTCCGAAGCTGCCGGAGATAAAGGTCCAGACCGGTCCGCCTTGCTCCACCGGGTTATCGGTGCGCCAGATTCCCCCGCCTGCCGCCGCCGCCCAGACCCGGCACTGGGAAGGGCGAGTGCAATTCGGGTCGATAGCCAGGGCAGTGATTCGACCCGAAGTGACATAACGCGCGCCGCTAAAGGTCAGGACGTCGGGAAAGGGCGCCGTGGCTGGGCCAATCAGGCGCCAAATACTTGCGTTTGGCTTATTGCCGGTCGCGGTTGCGATCGCACTCCAGGCCTTCTGTGCCTGAGCTGTGAACTTGAACGGCACATAGGCGGCGGGATATGCGCGCTGCGCGTATTCTTCTTCCGCCGCGGAAGTTGGCACTTGGTCCCGTTCGGGGCCGGGGAGTGCACGACGATTACTGAGTGCGTCCGGATCGCGCCGGAACTTGTCGAGTTGTTTTTGCGTCCCCCGCTGAGTCAGGAATGGACCAGCGGGTCTGATGGCGACGATTGTGAGCGCGCTCGCCGCGGAGATGAGGAACAAGGCTGTGACGACTCGTAGAAACGAGATGAGGTGACTAACGAAGGGATGGTTTTTTTTCATAGTTCGGGTGAAGGTTTTGCTCAGGTTGAAAAAGCGGAGATGCCAAGGTCAAGCCTAACTGCCTTACAAATTTGACATTTACCGGCAGCTCCCGATCTCCGCCTAACGAACGATTCAAACGCACCCAACTCTCCCGCCCGCGGCAAGACAGTCATTTGACACCCGCGCTGATCGGCCAGAGTGAGCTTGCTATTATGTGCCGCCTCTTTTCTTTCATAAAGCTCGTCTATCTGTTCGCGAGCTTCGCCATCATCCCCTCACTCGCCGAGTCGCAAACCTCGGAGGCGCTTCCGTTTCAAAACCTCATCAGTCAGCTCAAGTGGCGCTGTGTTGGCCCTTATATCGGCGGGCGGGTGGTGACGGTCACCGGTGTGCCCGGAAACAGGAATCTCTTTTACGCGGGAGCGGTCGGCGGCGGAGTTTGGCGGAGCACCGACGCCGGAATCGAATGGGAAAATATCACCGACGGCAAACTCTCGGGGCCGAGCTCGAGCATCGGTGCGATCGCCGTCGCGCCCTCTGATCCGAATACAATCTACATCGGAACCGGTGAACCCGATATTCGCGGTGACGTGATTCCAGGCGATGGCCTTTTCAAATCAACCGACGCCGGGAAGAGCTGGCAGTTCATCGGCCTGCGAGACGCGCATTCGATTGCCGCCATCGTGGTTGATCCCAAAGATCCCAACGTTCTCTATGTCGCTTCCATGGGTCATGTTTTCGCTCCCGATCCGAACCGCGGCATCTTTAAGTCAAGCGACGGTGGCAAGACCTGGCAGAACATTTTGTTCGTCGATAACAACACCGGCGCGATCTGCCTCGTGATGGATTCAAACCAGCCGCAAGTCATGTACACCGCAATGTGGCAGGCCCAGCGCATGCCATGGGGACTTAGCAGCGGCGGGCCCGGCAGCGGCATCTACAAGACCACCGACGCGGGTGCGCATTGGACTAATATCTCGCGCAATCCCGGGTTACCGCAGGGCGTGCTCGGGCGGATGGGATTGTCGATCGCGGCGAGTAAGCCCGATACGCTTTACGCCATTATTCAGGCAAAGGAGGGCGGCGTCTTCCGTTCTGATGACGCGGGCGCGACCTGGAAGCGGACAAACGACGAAATGAAGCTGCGGCAGCGCGCCTTTTATTACATGACCATCTATGCTGATCCAAAAGATCCAGAGACGGTCTATGCGCCGGAGGTGGATGCGCTCTTTGTCTCACACGACGGCGCCAAGACTTTTACTAAACTCAAGACACCACACGGTGATAATCACGTCCTCTGGATTAATCCTGACGACACAAACATCCTGCTTGAAGGGAATGATGGCGGAGCAACGATCTCGAGCGACGCCGGCAAGACCTGGAGCACCGAAGATAACCAGCCGACAGGTCAGTTCTATCATGTCAACCTCGACGATCAGTTTCCCTATCACATCTACGGCGCACAGCAGGATGAAGGTTCCTTTGAAGGACCAAGCGCGCATGCCGGAGGAACAATCCCGCTCTCGGCCTGGAAAGAAGTTGCCTACGGTGAAAGCACCTACAGCGTGCCGCAGCCAGGAGACCCCAAGACCACCTACGGTAGCGGTTACTACAGCATTTTTGTCAAGCACGACCGGCAGACTGATGAATATCGCAGTGTAAGTCCCTGGCCCTGGTATCAGGAAGGTCTATCTTCGGGAGAGTTAAAGTATCGCTGGGGCTGGACGCGTCCGATTCTTTTCTCCCCGGCTAACCCGAAACAGCTTTTTACCGCCGCCGAGGTGGTCTTCAAAAGCGACGACTACGGCGCGCACTGGACCCAGATCTCGCCCGATCTCACCCGGAACGACAAGAGCCGGCAGGTGCCGAGCGGTGGACCGATCGATCTTGATCAATCCGGAGCGGAAGTTTATCCCATCGTCTCGGCGCTGGCTGTTTCCCCACTCGATCCCAACCTGATCTGGGCGGGCTCCGATGATGGTCTTGTCCATGTCACGACTGACGGGGGTAAGACCTGGCAGAAAGTCACACCGCTAGACCTGCCGGACGCGCGCGTCAATTGCATTGAGCCTTCTCACACCGACAAGCAAACCGCCTATCTCAGCGCAACCCATTACATGCAGGATGATTTCAAGCCCTATATCTACAAAACAACCGACCTCGGCAAACACTGGGCCGCGATCACTAATGGTCTGCCGCCGGATCAATTTGTCTTCGCCATGCGGGAAGATCCTAACGATACAAACCTGCTCTTCGTCGGCGCTCGCAGCACGGTGTTTTGCAGCCTTGATGCCGGTGCGCACTGGCAACCGCTCACGTTGAACTTGCCCGTCGCGCAGGTGCACGACTTAGCTATAAATACTCGTCAGGGACAGGTCGTCGCCGCTACTCATGGGCGCGCATTCTGGGTGCTGGATAATCTGACCCTGCTCGAACAGCTAGCCAAAAATCCGGCCGTGCAATCCAGCGCCGCTTACCTTTTCGCGCCGCAGCAAGCGTGGCTCACTCATGATTATGGGCTCCCCGATCCGGATGAACGACGCCCGCCCGATGCGGGTTACAATCCGCCCTTTGGCGCTACCGTTTTCTTTCACCTGCCCGATAACTATGATGGCAAAACCCCCGCCACCCTGCAGTTTGCCGGCAAAGATGGCAAAGTCATTCGCAGTATTCCTTTCCATCTCGCGACAGCAAAAGAAAAAGAAGAGAAAGAACGCGCCACGGCGGGTCAGTACGGTATTCACCTCGAGAATGTCGCCGCCGAACCTGAGCACCCGGAGAAAAGCGCCGCCGAAGAGATCCAGGAAAAGGAGGCAAAGCTCGCCGCGGTGGATCCCGGGATGAACAAACTACAGTGGGATTTGCGCTATCCTCACGCGACCGAAGTTAACGGCTATCACACCCCGATCGCCGCCGGTGGCCTTGAGGATTCTGTCCAGGGACCGGTCATTACACCGGGCACCTACACAGTCACACTTGATTACGGCGGGCAAAAAACGCAGCAGACCCTAACTGTCACGCTCGATCCGCGGATTCATGCGAGCCAGGAGGACTTGCAAGCTCGCCTCACATTGCAATTAAAGATCCACACCGATCTCGACGCGCTCAACAAAGCCATCAACCAGGCCCAGGCGGCGCGCGACAAGTTACAGCAAGCCCTCTCCTCACATAGTCTTACCGATGCACAGGCGGGCCAGGCCATCACAACACTCACTCAGGATATTGATGCGGTCGTGCAGTTGAAAGCGAGAGGCAGCGAAGGCGACCTGCTTTACGGTACTCACCTGCGCGATCACCTGGCCTATCTCGCCGCCGACATCGACCTCTCCTATGGCAGGCCGACCGCCGCCCAGGAGCAGGTGTTCAAACAACTGGATGCGCAAACGGAGCAAGCTCAGCAGAAGCTGAAAGCCGATTTATCGCAGGCGGCGAAAGTTATGCCGGAAGGGAGCAGTTAGGCCGGTCGATCGAATCAGCTTCTATTCGCCGAGGCGTTCGCGCAAACTCGCGCGGCCGTACTCGCGATTTAATTTCGCGATGAAACTGGCGCTGATCTCCGCCGGGCAAACCGCTTCGCACTCATAGGTGTTGGTGCAGTTACCGAAGCCTTCCGCATCCATCTGCCTAACCATGCCCAGAACACGCCGGGTACGCTCGGCTTGGCCCTGAGGCAGGAGGGCTAGATGTGAGACTTTGGCCGAGGCAAAAAGCATCGCTGAGGCATTCGGACAGGCGGCCGCGCAGGCCCCACAACCAATACAGGCGGCCGCTTCCATCGCGAGATCGGAGTTATGTTTCGGCACCGGAATCGAGTTCGCCTCCGGCGCGGAACCGGTGCGGGCGCTGATGAATCCGCCCGCCTGGACGATGCGATCAAGCGCGCTGCGGTCGACCACCAGGTCTTTAACAATCTTAAAGGGCCGCGCACGAAAAGGCTCGATCGTGATTGTCTCGCCATCCTTGAATTCGCGCATGTAAAGCTGGCAGGCAGCCGCGGGATGGACCGGCCCATGCGCTTCGCCGTTGATCGTCAGGCTACAGGTCCCGCAAATCCCCTCGCGGCAATCAGAATCGAAGGCAATTGGTTCCTGCCGGCTGGTCACGAGTTGCTCGTTCAGAATGTCCAGCATCTCGAGAAACGAAGTAGCCGGCGAGATATCGCGCACCTCATACGGCTTCATCTCGCCTTTGCTCGTGGGTGAAGCTTGACGCCAGATCCTGAGTTTGAAATTCATCTGAGTGAGAGCTTTAAGCTTTAAGCTTTAAGTGTGAGAGATCAGGCGCGAAGTGTTGGATTGGAATTTTCTTCACTTAAAACTTAAAACTTAACACTTAAAGCTATTTATAACTCCTGGTCGCGAGATGCACGGATTCAAAATGCAGCGGTTCGCGATGTAACTTTGGCTCCGCGCCGTCGCCCTGGTATTCCCAGGCAAAGACATCGGCGAAATGTTCGTCGTCGCGCAGCGCTTCGCCATCGGGGGTCTGGTGTTCTTCGCGGAAATGGCCGCCGCACGATTCATCGCGCGCGAGGGCATCGCGGCACATGAGTTCTCCGAATTCCAGGAAATCGGCTACGCGACCGGCGCGTTCCAGTGATTGATTGTAAGTCTCGCCCTCGCCCGGGACGCGCGCGTTGCGCCAAAATTCCTCGCGAATCTGCGGGATCTCGGCGAGCGCTTCCTTCAGGCCGGCGGCGTTCCGAGCCATGCCACATTTATTCCAGAGCAGCAGGCCGAGCTCGCGGTGGAAAGAATCAACCGAGCGCGAGCCGTTGATCGCGAGCAATCGTTTCACCCGGGAACGAACATCCGCTTCCGCTTGTTCAAAAGCCGGATGATCGATTGCGGGCCGCTTCCCGATCTGGGGCGCGAGATAGTTAGGCAGGGTGTAAGGAACGACGAAGTATCCATCGGCCAAGCCTTGCATCAGTGCGCTCGCGCCGAGGCGATTGGCGCCGTGATCGGAGAAGTTCGCTTCCCCGAGAACGTGCAGGCCGGGAACATTGGTCATCAAATTGTAGTCGACCCAGAGACCACCCATGGTGTAATGGACTGCGGGATAAATTCGCATTGGCTGATGATAGGCGTCGTCACCGGTGATTTTCTCGTAGATATCGAAAAGATTTCCGTAGCGCTCCCGGATTACCTGTTCACCGAGACGAGCGATCGCATCTTTAAAGTCGAGGTAAACTCCGCGTCCGCCCGGGCCGACGCCGCGGCCTTCATCGCAGACTTCCTTCGCGGCACGGGAAGCGATGTCACGCGGCGAAAGATTGCCGAAGCTTGGATACTTGCGCTCGAGATAGTAATCGCGGTCCTGCTCCGGAATGTCGTTAGGCGGCTTGGCGCAATCCTCGACTCGCTTGGGTACCCAGACGCGGCCGTCGTTGCGGAGTGACTCCGACATCAGAGTCAGTTTGGATTGGTGTTCGCCGCTCACTGGGATACACGTGGGATGGATCTGGGTGTAGCAGGGATTGGCGAAAAGCGCGCCCCGTTTATAGGCGCGGTAAGTTGCAGTCACGTTGCAGCCGCGCGCGTTGGTCGAGAGATAAAAGACATTGCCGTAACCGCCGCTCGCGAGCACGACCGCGTCGCCTGCGTGACGGGATATCTCGCCCGTGATGAGATTGCGGGTGATGATTCCCTTGGCCTGGCCGTCAACGATCACGAGATCGAGCATTTCGGTTTGCGGAAACATCTTCACCGTCCCGGCAGCAATCTGGCGGCAGAGCGCCTGATAGGCGCCTAACAACAATTGCTGCCCGGTTTGTCCGCGGGCGTAAAAGGTGCGTGAGACCTGCGCGCCGCCAAAGGAACGGTTGGCGAGCAATCCGCCGTACTCGCGCGCGAAAGGCACGCCTTGCTCGACACATTGGTCGATGATGTTGTTCGAAACTTCAGCGAGCCGATAAACATTCGCTTCGCGCGAACGGAAATCCCCGCCCTTAATCGTGTCGTAGAAAAGCCGGTAAACACTGTCACCGTCGTTCGGGTAATTCTTAGCGGCATTGATTCCGCCCTGGGCCGCGATGCTATGGGCGCGGCGCGGACTGTCCTGATAACAGAACGACCTCACGTTATAGCCCAATTCGCCGAGCGTCGCGGCGGCCGATCCCCCGGCGAGACCGGTCCCGACCACGATGATCTCGAATTTCCGGCGATTGTTAGGGGAAACGAGGCGGGAGTTATTCTTATGGTTGCGCCATTTCTCCGGGAGCGGGCCTGCTGGGATCCTGGATTCGAGCGAGCCGATCATGACGCGGGATGCAATCTGACCCAGCCAAGCAAGACGGCGACCGGGATGGCACTGTAACCAACAAAGAGCGCCCAGGCGAAGATACGACCCGCCCGCGCCAGCCGGGGGTTCAGCTTTTGATCGTTCCAGCCTAACGACTGAAAGAAACTGGAGGCCCCGTGGCTCAAATGCATCGCGAGCAGAAACATCCCGAGGATGTAGAATGCCGAGACGAGCGGATTCTGAAAGCCCAGGATCATCATCGAATAGACGTCGTAGTGGCCGAGCGGATCTTTTGGCAAAGTCGCGAAGCGCGGATCGGTCGTGCGAAAAGTGAAGTGGAGGAGATGATAGATGATAAAGACGAGCACGATAAGCCCGCTCATCACCATCGTGCGGGAGGCGAGCGTGGCCTTGACAATGTCCCTGCGGCGATAGCGCTCGGGCCGGGCGCGGCGATTCTCAATCGCGAGCCGGATGGTGTAGTAGATGTGCGCCACGACCACGAGAATAAGAAAGGCGCGAATCGCCCAGAGCAGCGGCCCCAGATCACGCAGATGCTGGGCGTAACCGTTGATCCAATCCGGCCCGAGGAAGATCTGCAGGTTTCCCAGGAGATGTCCGATCACGAAGAGGATGAGCACGATCCCGGTTGCCGCCACGATCATCTTTCGTCCGACGGAAGAGCGATGGAAGGCGGCGATGTTGGTCACGAGAGCACGCCGCGGCAAGCGGTCGCGTTCTACCCTAGAGTTCACGCTCTTCGTGTCAAGACACGTAGTCGGTTAATTCTGGGCTCAAGCTAACGGGCAGAGTGCTTTCGGGCGATCTTGATATCTAGAAACCCCGGGTCCCGCCGGCGATCGAAGGACCTGCGCCTGCCTTTCGCCGATCGCCGCGGCCGATCCTGATTGACGGCGCGCGATTTTTCGCGGAAACAAGAGTGCGCCGTTAGTTACTGACGGAGGTCTTCCGGGCAAGATGCTGCTGCACCATCATATATCTCAGCTAATACATTATGGGACGTCGTTTGGCCGGAGCGCGGTCGTGTTTTGCCAGGCCGCCGCAGAAGCGCTCGACCGGCGATTGCGCGGCCGCCTCGTTAGATCTCCGCGCCCTCTGCACCGGGCAAGAAGTAGGAAACCGGCCGGACCGCGCTCCAGGCGACGGCGCAAAGGTGAACCGAGTTACTTCATGATCACCTGTCCGGCACGTTCTGGGAGCACAATGTTAGTGCACCTCCTGCGGTCCAACCCCCAAATCTGTTCACACGACGAGATTTTTTCGCCGAACAAGATCACGGGCCTGATCGGCATTTACCTCGAGCAGAGTCAGAGGGATCCTGAGTTCGTGGACCGGCTCTCGAATGAAAGAGATCGTGACCCGATAAGATTTCTTTACCAAGTGGCGCTCGATTCACAGGGGAAACGGGCCGTCGGATTCAAGCTTAAGCATGATGAATTGGTGCTACCTGAATTTCAGAAGGTGCGTGAGGCGATCGTAAGCGATCGTGAGATCAGGATCATTCATTTGCGCCGAGAGAATTTGCTTCGACGCTATCTCTCGCACTACATTGCGGTTCGTGTGACGCGCGTTACGCTGGCGGTTTTGGATCAACCGATCCCGCAAGTCGGTGCGGTAAGGTTGGACCCAGTCGAATGCGAACAGGATTTTCATACGGTGATGGAGCGGGAGGCGCAGCTTAAAAAACTTTTAGCCAGACATACTGGATTTCACATTTCCTATGAGGAAATGGTCGCGCGGGACCCAGGACAAATGGCCGCGCTTCAGGATTTTCTTGGGGTTCGACAAACGATCCTGACAACGACGACAAAGAAGCTGGGGAATTCCAGGCTCAGGGATGCAATTGAAAACTTCGATGAGTTGAAGGAGTTTTTTGCCGACGGGCCTTTCCTGCGCTTTTTTGATGAGCCGTGAGCTCGGCTGACCAAGATTACGACAAGCGAATTCGCGAGCAGATTGCCCAGTACGCGAAGCCCGAGGAGCAGATTGAGCTTGGACCGATCTACCATTATTGGATCGATACTCATATTCGTCCTCGCTTAAAGGCGGTCTTCGACGTCCCGGACGTGCTCATGCTGTACTGCCATTACGCGGCTAAGGCGATGCACGAGCCGGGAGCGGGCCGCCGAATCGTTAGTCTCGGCGCAGGTGACTGCGTGCACGAGATTAACATGATCAAGAGACTTGTTGAAATGGGCGAGACCGCGTTCGCCTTCGAAGCGATCGAACTCTCGCCGATAAGGTTCAACATTGCCCGGGCCGCCGCTGCCGCGGCCGGGGTAGAAAAGTATCTGGTCTTGAAAGAGGCCGATCTGAATGAATGGCGACCAACCGAGAAATACTCGGCGGTCATTGCTAAAGATACCTTGCACCATATTCTTGGCCTGGAGCAGTTGTTTGATGCGATCCATGATGCGCTCGAAGAGAACGGCGTTTTCATGACGACCGATATGATTGGCCGAAACGGTCATATGCGCTGGCCGGAAGCGCTCGAGATCATTCAGGGGCTGTGGCGGTTTATCCCTGATCGCTATAAGATGAACCACCAACTCAAGCGCTTCGAGAAGGAGTACGATAACTGGGATTGCGCCAAGACTGGATTCGAAGGTATTCGCGCGCAGGATATCCTTCGGCTGCTGGTGGAAAAGTTTGGCTTTCGCAACTTTCTCGGCTTCGGGAACCTGCCGGATATCTTTATCGAGCGTGGCTTTGGACATAATCTCAGCCCCGATAATCCACAAGACACCGCGTTCATCGATTTTCTCGAGCAGCTCAACAGTCTGCTAATCGATCTCAGTTACCTGAAACCAACGATGATTTACGCAGTCATGACCAGGTCAGGACTAACGAACCTGGCCCCGCGTTGCCATCGGCATTGGACTCCGGAGTTTTGCGTCCGCGCAGGTCCGCCGGCCCGGGGGCCGCTCGACATTAGTAAGGTGTTGTCGCAGCCGCTGTTCGGTAGCAAGCTTTGACTCCCATCGTTGCAGTCGGACGAAGGTTAATCCAAGTCGTAGACTTCGACCAAGGCCACACCAGTACCTCCGGCCGCACCCGTCACGATAGCCGAATAGGCGCCGGCCGGTGGCCGAAGTACCACCGCCGCCTCGACGGAGTCACTGGGCCCGAGGTTGTTGCCGGCTACTTCCGCTGCATCAATATTATCCTGCCAGTTGTCATTGCCTGCGATAATTGCGCCATTACTATCGTAAACTGTCAGCACGGGATCAGCGAGGGCTTGCGGAGTGACTGCAGAGAGCGACGGTCCAAGCGCGCGAACGATAACTGTTGCACTCCCCACATCGCCTACGATGAATCCGCTGATGAGGACATTATCACCGGTCCCGACCAAGCCGCGGGCGCTGATGTTAGCAAGCCGGGAAGTGGTGTCCGGCGACAAGTCATACGCGTCAACCAGACCTATCCCGCCTGCGTCGGCTTTTCCCCTCACCACCGCAGTGTAGGCGCCCGGTGTGAGCGTTTGAACGGTGGCAGATTCCAAATTCGAGGCCGGAGCCAGACCGGCGCTTGCGATCTCATTCGCACGCGCATCCGATTCCCAATCGTCATTGGTTGCGATCATGGCGCCCGATGCATCAAAAAGCGTGATTATCGGGTCCGGCAATGCATCGCTCACACCGGCGGTGCTTAATGAAGGCCCGAGGGCACGCAACACAATCGTCTTGTCCTCATCTCCGCTCACGATAAAGCCGGCGATAAGGACATTGTCTCCTCCCGCGATCATTGCGCGCGCCGAAATGTTGAGAGCTTGGGGGCCAACGACCGGAAATTTCGTCGTTTCAAGATGGAGTGGAAGCGAGTTATAAGCTGTGTCACATCCGACGGTGGGATACTCGTAATTGAAGGCGAGCTCTCCGGCTTGGTTCAGTCCAAGTAGTTGCGCTGTATTGCTGGGTGCGCCAGGGCCGCCGATGAAGGCATAATCAACCAAATAGTTGTAGGGCGCATCCTCATAGACGCTTCCGCAAAATGGGCTGTAAATGGACTGGTCTCTTTCATAGTTCCAAACCTCGGTCGCGGACCCTGGAGCTGTCAAAAGGTTCAATTGGTATCGTCGCGGGCTGGCATAGTTTCGAAGGATCCCGTGTGGATCTTGGATCAAACTGTTTAGGCCATTATCGAAGAGCAAAAGCTGCTGATCGAAGCCTAGTGAAATCGAATGTTGGCCGATCGGTGGCAGGCTATCCGGAGCTAGCGTCAGCGCAAACTCTGCCAGAGATGGGTATAAATACCACTTCTTGGTTTGATCGCCCAGGATCCACCTTACTGCATTCGTCGCGTAGTCTAGAGCTATAACGAAATTTTCGCGACTTGAGAAGATGATTGAATCGTTAGCCCGATCGTAAACAGCGGCGTTCGTATGGAACCAGTCGTGGATGTCATCTTGAGTTCGCTGCTGAACAAATCCCGTTGGGTCATCTCCCCCAGCGATCATGACGTCGCTGATAATATCACCCATACTCCACACCCTCTGAACGGCACCGGAAAGATCGACTTCCATGTATTCAGATTCGTAGTAAGTGGCGGTGTCGAATTCGAGAATCAGGCCGCTCTTGCCCGGGTCGATGTTGTGACTAAAATTTAGGACACCCAGACTAGCGTAGTCCCCGAGCACGGTAACGGTTCCGTCGAGATCGACCCGGAGCAACTGCGTGCCGTCTGTACGATAGACGGCATTGTTGAAAAACGTCGAGGAAGCCGTCAAGGCGTTATCGGTAGCGACTGGGCTAACCCAGCGCAACGCGCCATCGGTATCTATGATTACTGGCGAGAAGTCACCACAGCCAGATCTGATAAAGATATAGCCGTAGCTTATTTGAGTGCCAGCTGTCCGCGCTGCGAGGACCGAGGGATTGTTATAGCCGCAACCTTGATCGTCAAAGGCGGCGCCCGGCACAGCGGTGCTGTCCTGCTTGAACGAGCCATCGAGAAAGCGGTAAGTGAGCGTGACCGTATTGGTGACTCCTGCGTAGAGTCCATAAACAGGCAAAAATATTTCGCCAGCGTCTTCCAGAAGGTACCCTCGTTCCACCAAGTAGTCGCGCCCATAGGTCGCCGAAAGGGGTGGCGCTAATGCCCCCGCTTTGGGTGCAATCACAAATTGAATACTCTTCAAGACGCTGGTATCGCTGGCCATCAAGCTGATCTGGCTCAAGAACGGAGTTGCACCCGCGGTCTGACCGGTGATCGTGATTATCGTGTCATCGGCCTGAGTGGCGCGGGCGAGGTCCGTCAGGCCGATGAAGAGTGCGAGCATCGCGATCGAGAAGCAGGTCGTTTTCATATTTGGGTCAACGCAAAGGATTGATTTTTCGGATGCCTAGTTTGATCGTTTAGTCGGAAGGGTTTCCGGGAGACTTGCAACTTTTTCAACGCCAAATACCCGGAATAGCCGCTCGAGATCATTTGAAGGTTATCGGGTCGTCGGATTGTTTTGCAGCTGTAAGGCACGATTGGCCCGCGCCACCAGTTCCGGAACAAAAGAACGCTGGTTTTGAAAATCAACATTTTCCATTTGGTCTTGCTGTGGGTAATCGAACACCCAGAAGGCAGACAGCGGAACCCGATTCGTCACGATAGCGTTTAGGAACTCCTCGGTTTGAGCGCGATCTGAGGTCGGAAACTCTCCGATAAACAGCGGCTTCCTGATTAGCGTTGCCATGGCGGCGTAGCGACCGATAAAATGGGATACTGTCTCGAGGCCGAAAGGAGCAAGACTTTGCGCCTTCTGGTATATGTGGACGGATAGCACGTCGAAGGGATTCGGGTTCTGCTGGACCAATACATTTGTCAGTTGCGGTGCGGTATCCGCTCGCCAGAATTGACCACGCGCATTATGCCACGCTGATCGGCGCGGGGCAGAGTTGCCGGTGTCGATGATCCGCCACGGATCGAGTGTCCGCACTGTTTTAGCGAAGGTGAGATATGCGACGCGCAGGTCTTGTGAGCTTAAACTGTCTGCAGCCGGTTGTGCGCTACCAAATGCTCTTTGCCTGGTAATGCCCGTGGCTTCATCGGTAACCTTCCCTGGCAAGTCTGTCGCCAGATTAGCCTCATTTCCAAATTCCCATCCCCAAATGGCCGGCGAATCTTTGTAACGTGACACCATTTCCTGCGTGAAGTTCCGCAGGAACGCGTTTGTTTTGCTATTCGGGTTTCCGAGTTGATCAGCCGGTTCCCCGACAATCTGCGGGACTGCACCCAAATGCCAAAAAAGCGAAGGAATCAATCCAATGCCGTTCCGCTCCGCACAACGAACAACCTGATCCATGCGTCGAAAGAATTCCGGAGGATCTTTCAGGTAAAGCTCATAACCTATGGCCCGATGCCCGTTCGCCCTGAATCTGACGAAGGGAATGCCAGCCTTCGCGAGATGGGCGAGATTATCCAGCGTGGAAACATCATCTTTGTTTGTGACCAGGCGAGCAAAGAGGAGCAGGTAGTTAGCGCCGATCCCGCAATAGGGCTTTCCATTGCGCGTCAAGACGCCGTTTTGAACGTGCAGTCCTGGCGGGTCGACCGGTGTGGGCTCCGCATATAACGGTGCGAAACCCGCTGGCATGAAAGATAGGCAACCCAATAAGAACGGATAGCGGCGTAGATTTCTCCAGAAATGTGAAAATAGAAGGATCATCCGTGGCGCGGAGCGCATTGTGGTCCCTGTTTAGATTCGGTATCCGGCGTCCAAGGCATCTCGACGAAACATTTGTACCGTGTCGAGCGACAGTTCCTCGAGATCTTTGTGCGCAAGTTGGAGAGTTTTCTTGAGAATGCTATGGGGCACAGTCACAATATCGCAACCGCATTCGGCGGCCTGAAACAGATTGAGCACCTCACGGACACTTGCCCAAAGCAACTCGGCGAAAGGGTGGTCTCGCAAGACGGCCAAAGACTGTTTCATGGTTGAGACAGGGTCTCTGCCAGTGTCAGCAATCCGACCTGCAAAGACCGAAACAACTGCGGGAATTTTGTCATTCAGGGCGGCAGCGACGATTTTAACTTGCTCAAGGGTGAGGATGGCGGTGATATTCACCTTCACACCATCCTTTCCCAAATCGCGAATTAATTCAACCGCTGAGATGCCCTGACTGTTGGTGATCGGAATCTTGACATAAACATTATCCTGCCAGTCCCGCATCTTCAAAGCTTGACGCCGCATTTCGGGAAATTCGTCGGAAAAAACTTCAAATGAGATTGGTTTTTCGCGGACCTCGTTCAAGATTCTTCGCGCAAAGGATTCGTAATCTGTGATCCCGGCCTTGCGCATTAGGGTTGGATTCGTGGTGAGTCCCTTGATGAATGGCTGGTGATAAAGCTCAATAATACCCGCGACGTCGGCTCCGTCGGCGAAGATCTTGATAGGTAACTGCGATAAATCGTACGTCATGACAATGGCTGAGTGGTGAGACTTCGGGTGGGCAAAGCCGATGTTTCGAGGTCACGCAACACCGCATCGACGGCCTGACTGAAACTGCGGGCGAAGAAGTCGGCGGATCGGCGGAGTCTCTCTGTATAACCGCGATCGATAAAAACGGCTCGCGCCTGGACAGCCCGAGCGCACTCAACGTCGCGCCAGCGGTCACCGATAAAGTAGCTGCGTGGCAAATCAATATTCATCGCGGCGGCCGCTCGCAGGAGCATGCCGGGCCGAGGCTTGCGGCAGTCGCAGGAATCGCCGAATCGCTTTCCCGCATGATAGCAGGTTTCGATTCGGTCGATCACGGGCAGTACCCGGCGCAGCTTCCGGTGAAATTCTTCTACAGCGGCTACGGTTTGAGTGCCACGGCCCACATCCGGTTGATTCGTGGCTACAACGAGAAGTAAACCCGCCGCTTTCAAACGACTGCAGGCCTCCAATGCATCATCGTACAAACGGAATTGAGTCAGCGATGATGGTGGGTAAGGCCGACCATCACGGATCACCGGCACATTAAGCACTCCGTCACGGTCAAGAAAAACGGCGCGTTGGCTCAGGTCGTGCTTTCCCATTTGGTAGCGCTTTTTTTTAACCTGGGGTGCGAAACCAGCAGATGCCAGATGACGGCTTGGAACGCTTCGGTGTGTGGTGTAACGTTCTCGGCATTCACAACGGGGATACAAACAGCCACATCGGCAACCCGCCCGGTATAGCCACCATCCCGACCAACAATTCCGAGCACTCCGGCACCCCGCGCCCTCGCCAGCTCAAGAGCGGCGACGAGATTCGCACTAATGTTTTTCTCCGCGCTTCCTCCGCCGACCGAAAAAACCAGGACCGCATCACGGTTGCACAGCCTGCTGCCTTTGAGCCACTCTGCGAACACTGACGCCCAGCCTTCGTCATTCGTTCGCGCGGTCAGTTCCGAAACGTTGTCAGTTGGTGCATAGCATTCCAAGTGGGCGATTTTTCTAAAGTCGTTCACCGCATGCGATGCGTTTGCCGCGCTTCCTCCCACGCCTAGGATGAAGAGTCGCCCGCCGCGATCGCGAACCCGGGCGAGGAGTTCGGCAGCCCGTTCGCATGCCGCCGTATCAACTTGAGAGGCGATCTCGCTAGTTTCGCGCAGGTGGCGTTCCGCGTACGTCATGGCCTCGTGCTACCTGATCCCTGTTGCAGCACGGCGTCAAGTTCTGCCCAACCTTTCTTTGAGCCGATCTCGTAAAACCGCTCCGTCACCTCGTATACCGCCATATTTCTGCTCGCGATGAGGTTTTGGTAAACCTCCGCGAGGTCAAACGGCTCGCTCTCCGGGTAGGAAGCCAGAACATCGGCGCGCAGGACTGCGAAGCCATAATCTATATGCTCCATTTGGGGCAACTGGTTCGCTTTGTCGTACACTCGAATCGCGCCGCCTTCCAGCCAGACATTGCTCTTATCCAACTGTCCCCCATTACGGTAAACGGTCATCAACCCTGACTGACGACTCCGAAGATACAGCTGAATGACCTTCTTATAGTCGAGCGATAAGTACGAGTCGCCGTAGAGAATAGCGAAGGCACTACCCAATTGTGCGGACGCGTTCTTTAGTGCTCCGCCGGTGCCGCGTAGGACTGGACCGTCGAAGGAATAGCTGATGTCCAAGTCGAACTCGGTTCCATCGCGAACCGCGGCCTGGATCTGCTCACCCAGATGACCGACACAAAGCACAATTCGCCGAAAGCCGGCCCCTGCCAGAAGTTGAAGTTGATGGACAAGAAAGGGCTTACCAGCGACCGGAAGCAGTGCCTTGGGAGTGTTTTGGACCGCCGAACCGAGGCGTGTAGCCAAACCGCCGGCTAAAATCGCCACCGGCCATTGCCGGAGCGAAAAATCATCTGCGCCCTCCTTGGTCATTGGCTAATGATCTGCGTCCCCTCGAAGTCGAACCGAAAGCGCACCTCTGTGAGTCCCTCTTCGCGCATAGCGCGTCGCAGTTGGCCTTTGTCTGCGGCGTAAAACATGAGAAACCCTCCCCCGCCTGCGCCAATAAGCTTCCCGCCAAGCGCCCCGTTTGCCCTGGCGAGATTGTACCATCCATCGATTCGGTTATTGGTCATACTCGCACACCGTTCCTTCTTTCGCTGCCAATGTACGTCCATTAAGCGCGCAAACTCCTCCAGGTCGCCCTTCTCGAGCGCGGCGCGACTGGCATGGCCAAGCTCTTTCACGCGATGGAGGTTATCTAGCATGTTGCCGTCAAATCTTTTACTGCGATCGTTCTGCTCTTTGAGAATGGCGGATGCTGAGCGGGAGTATCCAGTGAAGAACAACAGAAGATTGTCTTCAAGGTTAAACAAAGTCTCCTCCGAGATTTTAAGCGGCCATGCCTGGACAGAGTCATCTCGTCCAAACTCAAAACAGGTGATACCGCCAAACGCGGCAATATACTGGTCTTGCTTCCCGATCGGTTCCCTCAGTTTCTCCAACTCGATCGTACAAGCTTGCTCAGCAAGTTCGCCGGGATGCACCAGATTCTTCTGGTGCGCGTGCAGGGCTTTCAATAGAGCCGTTGTAAAGCTGCCGGACGATCCTAAACCCGTGCCGGACGGGATGTCGGCCATGCTTGTGATCTCCAGCGAGGGGGATGTGATGCCGACAAGTCTCAGAGCCTCGCGAAATATCGGGTGCTCAACTTCCTCAATGGAGGATACGCGTTCCAACTTCGAGTATTTGATGATTAGCTCCGGCACGAAAGTGCGATGCAGAGTGATATAAACGTACCGATCAATGGCAGCAGCTATGAGGAACCCGGTGTGATCGCGGTAATACGATGGCAGGTCGGTACCTCCTCCGCCGAGTGAGATTCGCAACGGTGAACGCGTGATGATCATGAATTTGAATCCCGACTCTGTTCGTATATCTGTTCGACTACTCTGAGCGCCGCTCGAGCGTCAACCAGCCCAGGCACGGGCGTGCGACCTAGCCGAATATCGTCAGTAAACGCCTCCATTTCCAGGCGCCATGACTCATCCGGTCTTGGGAATTCCCAGATCGTCGTGTCAGGAGGCCCAAGCTCGGGACGCATTTGATAGTAGGTCAAACGTTCGGTGCCATAGCTCCCGCCGAGACCCTCAATGTGCAGCTTGGCGTGCCGGCAAAAGATTTCAAACGAAAACAGGTTCTTCCATTCTGTACAACTCGCGTGTAACCATGCTGTCTTTCCGTCAGTTGTGCGCAGATCGACAAACGCATTATCCTCGACAGCCATCTGCCAGTAGTAAGTAGCGACATGTCCTTGCGCTTTTGTGAAATTTCCCAGAAACCACCTTGCGAGGTCGATTAAGTGTACGCCCTGGTCGATCAGTTCGCCGCCCCCAGCGAGTTCGGGATCAGCGCGCCACTCTTTCTCATAGCCGAGGCGGCCGCCATGCCCATAGCGGCCCCTGATAAACATCAGCGGTCCAACGTTTGTGCCGGCAACTAGCTCGCGGGCCATACGAAATGCAGGATGAAAACGGTGATTGTATCCGACTCGAACGGGAAGTCGCTTCCGTTCAGCCAGTCTAATTAGTTCATCGAGTTGTGCAGTGGAAGTCGCAGCCGGTTTTTCAATGAGTACTGGCCGGCCCGCTTCAATGGCTATTTTTGCGAGCTCGGCGAGCGAACGATTGACCGTGGCCAACACGACCGCATTCACCTTCTGATTAGCAATCGCCTCATCGGCACTAGTTGTGACTGTGACTTCGCCCGGCAACGAGTTTGCGAGCGCATTTGCTCGATCAATGTTGGTGTCGCACGCAACCGCGACTTGGCCGGGAGAGAGGCAGAGGGCCCGCTTTCGGCCGATCAACCCGCAACCTATAATGGCGAAAGAAAGGTCCACTTGCGCGTGCGATGTTAGCTAGGACAAGTCTAATCCACGATCAGCCGTGGTGATTCGGCGCAAGGTGAAGACGTCCGAAGCCATGATTTCCTGTTTGTAGCGTGCCAGTTTCGACCAATCATCCCATTGAGCGCTAATCAGCCGTCCGACGATGCCGTCGGAATCTTCACTCAGTAAATAATCAATCAGTCCGCAAATGCGTCCAAACGCTTCCGAACCGATTGTGCTTGTCCGCCGGGCCGCGTCATATTCCTCCCGACCGCAGCGACTCGGACCAGCAGCCAAGACTTCCGCTGTCATAGCTGTAGGAAGTGCTCCAGGAGCGACCGCGTTGATATCTATCGGTAAGTCGGCCCATTCTGCCGCCAGAGTCTCTACCAGACGTACCACACCAGCTTTCGCAGCGGCGTAAGCGGAGAAGTTGGGTCGAGGCCCCGCTGCGCCACCTCCTGAGAAGCAAACAACCTTTCCGCGACGATGGCAGCGTTGTAGCAAAGGAAGAAAGGCACTGATCGTATTGAACGTGCCTTCGAGAATTACCCGGACAGTATCACTCCACTGCGACGTATTGAGAGTTGCGGCGGGTCCAATCTGCCCCTGGGCCGCTGCACAGTGGAGCAGCGCATCGATGCGTTCCCATTGGCGGGCGATATCCGCGGCAGCTTTTCTCAACGTCGCCGAACGCGTAACGTCTATTTGCGTTGAGCGGAACTCGGGTTCTCGATCCATCTTGGACAATCCAGAAATCTGAATCGTGTGCATCCGCCGCGCCAATCCCCAAACGCTATGGCCTTGCCTGAGTAAATGCTCTGCCAAGACCTGGCCGATTCCTGAACTTGAGCCGGTGATCACAATCCGCATGTCGACTTATTCCTGTATCAGCGGTTTTCTCGCACAGGGCATGGCCGACGTACCGTAGACGAAGTCAGCCAAGGCAACGATTGGGCGAGACCGAGCCAGGCGAACCAAAAAGGGGTTAAGAGCAAAGGTTCTTAGCCGTTTCAAAATCCGGAATTCCACCGTGCCGCGATACTGTACTTTGAGTCGAACCAACCCTGCCCCCCAATATAGGCGCTCGAGCAATGAGGGGTTAAGCAGGCTGATATGTATCTCGGGGATGCAGTAACTGAAGTGAATTCCGCGGCATCTTGCAGCAAGGCTGTGCATGTTTCCAGTGGTTAGCAAAAGGACTCCACCTGGACGCAAAAGCCTTCCAAGCAGGGCGATCACATCCATCGGACTGGGCAGGTGTTCGAGGACTTCGATGCACGAAATAATGTGGAATGCTTCGTCCATCGCCTGCAGGCGCTCCAAGGGCAGAATCGCAAAGCCATCTTCTTCCGCCAGGCGTCTGGCGTAGCTGCCGACGTCGTGGCCAGTAAGATTCAGGCGTTTTCCAGTTCCTACGCCCCAGTTCGCGTGGTCGCGCAAAAATCGCAGCAACCCACCCGCGCCGCAGCCAAAGTCTAGCCATTCGACGTCTGAGCCATGATCAGGTAACTGCAAC
Source organism: Chthoniobacterales bacterium (assembly GCA_036825615.1). GTDB lineage: Bacteria > Verrucomicrobiota > Verrucomicrobiia > Chthoniobacterales > UBA10450 > JAICXG01. The sequence continues at coordinate 12,614 of DAISXY010000009.1, read as the reverse complement.
GACGTTCGGGCAATTTGCAAGAGGTCCTGGTATTCGAGAATGCGGCCGCCCGCAGTGTAGTCCTCGTACTCCTGTTCATAGTTAACCGCAGGATCAGGCCCCTTGCCGGCGTAGTAAGCGTCGTCATAAATCGAAAAGTCCAGAACGGGTTCAACGAACTGAAAGGAACAAGTCGCACAGGCGTAGAACTCAAAGGGTCGATGTGCGAAAGCCCCGTTCTTTACTCCAATGAGTCTGACATCATCGGATTGGCAACCACGACATCTTACCCTCGTCGAGCACCGCGACGGTTGCATTAGGCTCGTTGCAGGATCCATGGATTCTCAGTCAGCCAGCGGATTGTTTTAATGATTCCTTCGCGAATCGAAAAGCCAGCACGCCAGCCTGTTGCCTGAATCTTCACCGTGTCGAGGAAGATAAATGGATTGTCTCCAATCCAGCCTCTGTCTCCGCCGGAGAATTCAAGCTCGGGCCGTAGACCCAGATAATCGCAGATCCAGGCAACTGAGTCGGTCACCTGACAGTATTCTGTTGTGCCCAGGTTAAATACCTGAGAGGTTGCCGTGACGCTCTCCGACGCCATGACATGGAGTATTGCGGAGAGACAATCTTCGACGCAGATGTAACTCTTCCGCTGCGCGCCATTACCTAGAACGCAGAGTCGATCCGGATGCTCTAGAAGCTGCTTGTAGAAGTCAAACACGTGGCCATGGCTGTATCGCTCGCCTAGAACGGAAACAAATCGAAATATGTAAGCCTGGAAACCGAAACCTTCGCAGTAGGCTTGAATAAGACCTTCGCCCGCCAGTTTGGACGCTCCATAAAGCGAGGTTTGTCTCGGGAAGGGAGCGTCCTCTGGGGTCGGAATAACTTTGGCGTCACCATAGATTGATCCAGTGGAAGCGAACGCAAGGGTGCGAACGCCATTTGCGCGCATGGCCTCCAAGACGTTAAAGGTGGCAATTGTGTTCTGCTCAAGATCCTTTGACGGATGCTTCAACCCGAAGCGGACATCGGCATTTGCAGCCAGATGAAACACTTGGTCACAGTTAGTCATCGCCTTAGTCAGTTCCGGCAGATTGAGATTATCCCCGCGGATAAGCGTGAAGCGAGAGTTGGATTCAGCATGTGCCAAAAACCCAATGTTCCCCGTAGAGAAATTATCCCAAGCGACGACGTCATCTCCGCGCTGGAGAAGGCGATCGACCAGATGACTTCCGATGAACCCGGCGCCTCCGGTGACGAAACTTCTCATCAACAGCGGACCTGACGATCGCCGCGCGGCGGCGGGGTATGGTTGCTCGGCGAGCGCTGCTTCCGACCAAGCTCCTGAAACGGATCGAACGTGCTAATTCGGAGCCTTATCAGCGTTCGCAACCAGGTTAGTGGGTCGCGCAGGATCGAAACCTTTTTGCCTTCGGCAAAGGGTCGGGAGCGATAGTTCACCGGGATCTCAAGAGGCGTATATCCTTTTTGCAGCAGTCGGATGACGAGCTCCCAATCGAAGTCGAAACGGTTACACTGGAAACGTAGCCCATGGAGACAGTCGCGACGGAATACCTTATACATCGTGAAGGGATCTTTGAGGCGGGCCCCGAAGCAAAGGTTGATGGCAGCCGTAAAGAACCAGTGGGCGATATTGAGGACCGCGGCTAAGAGTGGCTGACCGGTGAATTGACGCATTTTCCACGCGCTCCCGCCATGGCGCGCGCCCAGGACACAGGCCGCTCGACCGGAGAGGAGTGGCTCAATCAGGGCATCATAGTCCTCGATGTCATATTCAAGATCGGCATCCTGAATCAACACGAGGTCGCCGGTTGCATGCTCAAGCCCTTCGCGCACCGCGTGTCCTTTTCCTTCGGGCGCATCCTGAAGTACGATTTTGATGCGCGGTTGGCCCTGGAGTGCCAGCACCTCATCACGAGTCCCGTCGTCCGAGTTGCTTTCAACCACCACGATCTCTAGGTCTACGCCGGCCACCTGTTTCTTTTGCAGCTGCGAGATGACGCGTGCGAATGTTTTTACCTCATTGAACGCTGGAACAATGACCGAAAGCAGAGGTCTGGGTCGGAGTTGCGCGCGCCGTGCGAAATGCACCATCATCATTGTGGGCGAGGCTTCGTACTTGGGAGCGAGAACCTCGTTGAATCCTGCTTTCAGCAGGAGTGTTTCCACATCACAGCTGCGAAAGTGAAAGACCTGGTCCGGCCTAAGCCCATTGGGCTTTAACTTCAGGGCCCCGCCAGAGGTCCATCGAAGGGGTGGAGAGACGACAACCACGACGCCGTTGACTTGCAAACGGTCCCGGACTTTTCGCAGCAACAATACGGGATCAAGTGTCTGTCCCAAGACACAAGAGAGCAGAACGACATCAAATCGCTCCTTTCTATCGAGCTCATCGATCTGTCCAAAATGCAAATTGCTCACCGGCAGGTGTCGCAATCTGAGACGCGCTGCGGCACAAGCGGCCGGCGAGGCTTCGATGCCGGTAACCTCAAAGCCCCGGGCGCTGGCTCGGGCCATGACATCGCCGCGTCCGCAGCCAACCTGAAGAAGGCGCCCGGAACTCGAGCCGGAGTAATGATGGAGCAAGTCAAGGATACGCTCCGTGCATGCATCCGTATCTGCGTTCTGCAATAAGTACTTCTCGCGTCGACTGGCCAATTGCTCTTCCGAGGGGCGCGGGTTTGCTAAGACTAGCCCACAATCGTCGCAACGAACGAAGCGATTTTGGTCAACCGAAAACAGATAGTGCAGACGCCCGCTCCCGCAAACCAGGCATGTCGTGAGGAATTGAAAATCCGATATCTCCGCGATGCGAACGTCGCGCGATGCGTTTTCGACCTCTTTCGCTGCAGCGAGGCTCATATGAATTACTTTTGCCATAGAATCACAGGATCACCACGAGGTTGGATTTGAATATGCTCACTCCCAATCCCGCATAGCAAATATGCGGATCAGCAACGCCGTTGAACAATGCGCGCACATCACGAGCAAAAAACGGATTGAGGTGGCGTTCTTCCGCCCAGTAGCAGTAGGGTGTCTTCCGGAGGCAGAAGCGAAAGAGCCACATCGGCAGGTAATGCAAGAAGGGAACTCCGGTGTGATGCTCAATCGGGAATAGGCGGTTAGGAACCACTAAGAACACTCGGTGAGCGACGCGGCAAAGCTCGGACACAAATGCTCGCTGCTCGATTCGGGATCCTGTATGCTCTAGCACGGCATTACTGTAGCCGATATCGAACTGTTTGTCGGCGAACGGGAGCCGCTCGTGCGGCGCGATTCTGATGAAGCTTACTCCGGGATAAGCCTGCTTAAATGCCGCCCCATCCCCGATCCCGGCACAGGTCAATCGGTCACGAAACGGATACAGTTGTTCCAAAACATTAGCCTCGAGAGGGGCGGTATCGAGGGAGACACCCACATCTAAAACTGAGGCCTCGGGACTGGGACACATCACCTTCATGAAGAGCCGATAAATGGCCGTGCGTGCGCGTAAGGAAATTCCACCGAGCAGTCGAATGCCGCGGCTCTGCTGATAATAAATTGCATCCGGAACTGACCTCGAACTGCATCTGTCCTCCATCATGCCCTGTTTCCTGGTTGCGGTGTCGCCGGGCAAACTGTTGAAGCCAAAGATGCTTTGCTCACTTTTTCAATAAGGGTTTTCAGCACAATAGCAAGACCAAGAAGTGTTAAGAGTGATACTGGTTGCAAGTAGCGAACAATGGCCTGTGGAGCCAGCGCGCAGCTAGTGGCGAGCATGATGCTTCCGTGGCTAAAGAGAAGGGCTGGAAATCGCCAGTTTGACGACAGCCACATCGCAAGGAATGCAAAAGCCGGCGAGACTACCACAATCAGATAGTAGGGCCAAAGATGCAGATAGTACCTCTGCAGAAACGTCAGAGGTGCAGCCGTAACCTTCGACTGCCCCGTCCAGCCAAAATACTTTCTAAGTGGTTGCATATCAGCAGGTGCGATATCGTGCCCGAAATCGCTCCGGGCAGCCTGTTTGAGCCAGTGCAGATCCCAGAATTCCGCATACGTTTTCGCCGCAAGAAGAGCCACTGCAAGCGGGTCGCGCAAAAGCGCGTGAATTGCCGTCTGCTGCGCAATTTGATTTGCCTTCAGCGGGTTCTCTTCCGCATCTGTCAACCTGTGGACCAGACCGGTTGGGCCGAAGCGCTGCCAATTTCGCGCGGCCATATCTCTCAGCCCATATTCATCTCCCTCCTTGATGATTGCCGCGAGTCGAGGATCTGTGGCGTCCGAGGGCTTCAAAAGGGGGGCCCAAAACGCCAGCAAATGCAGACCGGTTGCGTAGAGATAGGCGGGGTGGCGATCGGTCAGCCAACCATTGAGCTGCATGTAACCGCGGTGGAGCAGCAGCATCAGCGCGACACTCAGGATTGTATCCACGCCGGTTCGTCTGAGAACAATGTAAAGGGATCGCCGATGGGCGCGCCGCCGCGGAAGCATTCTTGCAATTAGCGGCAAGACAGCGAGGAGGGGCAAAAGAACAGCAGTCACCTGGACGATCAGAAGGTAACTCATTCGGAACCCGATAACAGATACCCCGATTACCTGAAGGAGAGCCAGGTCATATCTCCGCTGAAAGCGCAGGTAGCGGAACGCGCAGTAAAGAAATAGAACATAAAGAAATAGGCTTACCGTTTCCGTCATGATGTAGCGCTCCCAGAGCAGCTGCAGCGGGTCGAGGGCGCAAAGAAATCCAGTAAAAAAAGACAGGGTAAGGGAACAGGCAAAGAGAAATCGGCAACACAGTGCCACGACTATGGCTGTGACACCACTCAGATAACATTGGAGGAGGAGGAGCGGAAAAAGTGTGTGAGTCGGCAGCGAAATGATCCGGATGAGATACCCGTACCAATACGACCGATCATCCGGGATCCAGCCGGTAATCGCGGTGTGAAGGTAGGCTCCCGAGTCACCCATGAACAATTTCGGCAGAGGGTCCACTCCGAGGAGCAGCAGTTTCAGGCTGAGAATTACGAGGCAGAAAAGCCACCAATAGGCGGGGACAAACAAACGCGGGTGAGTGGTCCACTCGCACGTGGAATCACCCTTGCGCGCCATTTGAGAGTGTAGCGCAGCCTTGGGCGTGTGGCTGATTCGTGAATTCGCCTCGCCGGATACCAGAGCGAGCATCCTGCCGGCTGAAAAGTCGCTGCAACTGCTTCTTGGCGGCTTCAGTGGAATAGCTGGCATGGGTTCTCCGAATCGCGTTTGCAGATAGTTTGGTCCAAAGCTCCTCGGATTGATATAGCTCAACCACTGCGGCCGAAAACCACTGCGGACTATCCGCGATCAAAATGTCTTCGCGATCGTTTAGCTCCATCCCCTCAACAGCAATATTAGTCGCCACCACCGGCACGCCGAAGCCCATGCTTTGGTTGATCTTGCCCTTAACGCCAGCACCATAGCGCAAAGGAGCGATTGATAGCTTGATAGTGTTGAAATAAACGGAAACATCGGGTTGATAGCCAGTAACGATCACGCGCTCGGTGCTTAGGGCGACGATTGGCGACGGTGGTTTGTCGCCGATGATATAGAATCGAAGGTCCGGTAGTCGCTCCTGAATGAGCGGGAAAATATCTCTGGTAAAGAACAGAACGGCATCCGTGTTCGGAGGATGCTGAAAACTTCCGATGAATAGGATATCTCTTCGTTCCTTGAAAGGAGTTGTCGATCCAGGCACATCGACAATGTTTGAGACGATCTCGACCGAGCTTTGCGGCCGACTGGAGAGGATCAAATTTCGTTCTGTCGGGCTCACCACCCAGGTTTGATCGGCTCGTTCAATTAGATCGAATTCGATCTCTCGCTTCTCCTGCGCTTTCGCTTCGGTCGCAGGATCTTTCGTGATCACGGCTTCGCGTTGATCACGCAAAAAGTGCAGGTCCACAGTATCAAAGATAAGACGAGCCTGCGGCGCAAACTCGCGAACATCTTGCACATGCTTTCTCGCAAAATCGCAGCGGCTCAGAATAATAACGTCAAATTTGGATCCATGAAACTGGAGGAATTCGCGGATCGAGCTTACGTAAGGGCGATGCAAGATCCTGATGCCGCGAGCGCGTAGGTGGTCGCCGTAGGGAGGAATGTCCCAGACGTTATCGGGAAGGAACGTGACCTGGTGCCCCAAATTCCGAAGCAAGACGAGGATGTGAAACATGCGAAGCGAGCCCGAATCACGATCCGGCATCGGTAGGTGGTGATCGATCACGAGAATTCGGTGCCGCCCTTCAACCGGAGAGTCCCATGCAGTTAGGTCTGCATTGACCGGCCGTGGCTGCAACTGGTCGTGCCATGCCGCTTCGAAAGTAGCTCGATTTATCTCCTGATATCTTTTTGTGCCGACGGCAGTGTCACTGCCCGCGGTTGCCCCTTCGTAGTGAACCACGACGCTGAGCGGCTGGTAGAGAACTTTCCGCCCTGCCTGCGCAACTTTGAAAGCTAGGTCGGTGTCTTCGTAGTAAGCGGGGGCGTATCTCTGGTCGAATCCGCCAAGTTCGCGAAAAAGCTGCGTGGGAATCATTAGGCTTGCCGCCGAGCAATAGTCGACTTCGCGCAAATAGTTGTATTCGGGGTCGCCGGGGTCTTGGAATTTCCCTCGGTTCCAGCCGGTGCCATCGCGCCAGATAATGCCGCCAGCCTCTTGCAGGCGTCCGTCGGGGTAAACGAGTTTTGACCCAACCAAGCCGGCATTGGGTTCAGATTGAAACGTGTCGCGCAAAGCATTTAGCCAGCCGGCCATCACAGTTGTGTCATTATTGAGAAAGACAAGAAACCGGCCGCGCGCGACAGCCGCGCCCTTGTTACACGCGGCAATAAAGCCAGAGTTTGTCTGCTCCCGAAGGTATACCAGCCCGGGAATTTGAGCTATAACCTCCCGGCTCCGATCGGTCGAGGCATCGTCCACAACGATCAGCTCGTATGGTATCTCACCCGAATTCTGTTGGACTGAGGCAAGACAGGCGAGCGTGAAATCCAGCTGGTTATAGACTGGAATAATGAGTGAGACCTCGACCTCTTCATATTGGGGAAAGCGGATTGGGCTTGTCGGGGAAGACGGCGGTTGCTTTGCCGCCGTCAGCGAAGATGTTTTTTTTTCCGACGCTGAAGGTAGGGTGGATTTGTGAGCGCGAAGAAGCTGGATTTCATCGGCCAAGTTATCCACTTCCGGATGGCTGGCTCGCCAAAGCCGGTATCTTTCGACATTCTTGTCAAGATGACCGAATCCGGGAAAGGGCTTTCGAACCAATGCTGCGCGGATGGCGCTAAAAGGATTCGCCATTTTCCAGCGTCGCGAGCGCCGCAAAAGGGCGGCGGCCTCGCCGATCTGATCGAGGAGCCGAACCAATCGCTTCATTTCCAAAAGCTGCTTGCGCAGCCGCTCGGTAAGAGAGTGGTTGCGGGACTCGAGCTCGGACGCCCTGCCGCTAAGTCTTTGTAGTAAGTCGTTCGTCTGGAGGAAGCGACTCCTTAGCTTTTCGGCTTCGGCACATGACTCCTTTAACTGTTCTGTAATCTGGACGTGCTGCTGATCACGTTTTTTTTCTTGTTCCTCGTAAAGATCAAGCTGTTTCTGCGCACGCTGCAATCGTTGATCAAGTTCTACTCGTACCCGTTCCAATTGCCGGTGAAGCTCATTTCGGTGCAATTGCTCGGCCTGGAGCAGTCGTTCAAGATTGGCACAAGCCTGCTGCAGTTCGAAAATGCGACCGTCCTGGCGCGCCATGTCGACCTGGCTCTGTCTGATTGTTGCTTCCTGGTCACGTACTCTCTTCTTCAGCTCACTTTCGCGACCCAGAGTTTGTTCGAAGACGGCAATTCGCGCCTGAATTTCCTCAGGCGAAGGATAACGATCAAGTAAGTTCCAGATGTTTTGGCTATCTCGCCGATTTTCAAATACACCGAGGTGGAGAGGCGGCAACTGAGCATCCGAGCAAAACGCAATCGAGTAGACGCCATCTGCAACTCCGGTGTCGAATCGAACCGAGCGAATGTCTCCACTGAAACTGCCGAGAGAGTCTCGATCCGCCAAGCGATCGCATGCGATCCAGGATCCAGCAACCATTTGTTGTTTACCAAAGCGGCAATTTCGGAAGTGGCTCCTCATGAGTCGCTCGAATTCCTCATGATATAGTTCAAGCTCATGGAACGGATTCCTTTGGCCGGTTCGATCCGAATACCAGCGCTTGTCCGGACTTGAGATTACCAGTAACCCATCCGCTGTCAGGACACGCTTGATCTCCAGCAGAAAACGCGCGTGGTCAGCGAGATGCTCGATGGTTTCGAAGCTAACAACGACGTCGAAGCTGTGATTTTCGGCGGGGATATCGAGGCAGGATCCCTCTCGGAATAGCAAGTTATCCTTCGCATACGTTTTCCGGGCATGCCGGATGGTCACGGGATCAATATCAACTCCGGTGACTCGTGATGCGACGCGGGAAAGCAGGTGTGGGCCATACCCTTCACCACAGGCGATGTCGAGAACGGATTTGTTTTTTACCAGTTCGACCGCCACACCATAGCGATGCAAATGTTCGTAAAGGACCTGCCCTTGACACCCTGGAACAAGACGCTCGCCGGTCCACGGGAGATTATCGGCTGCGGAAATTTTCTTCATCTGGGAAGCGCAATTCTTGCGCCTCGACCGTCTATTGCAAGTGGTTTTCATACCTTGGAGCTGAACGAGGGCTGATGATGTGTGCCATCCTACGTATCGGCGCCGATTGTCAGCAAAGCTTGGGTCTATTCAACGGAGCATGCATCAGCTGCCGCCTGGTTTTGCTAGTGTAATCATCGTCAAATCCACCGGGATATCGTTCGATTCAAAAGCTTGGATATTGAGCGCCATTAAGCTCACAAATCGTTTCCCAAAAATCTCGCCGCCGGCCCCGCTCCGATCAACGATTACGCCGACACCCACAACCTGACCTTCTTTCACTCGCACGATGTCGATTGTTTCCTGCACCCGGCCGCCGCGGGTCACGACATCCTCGGCGACGATGAAGCGTTCGCCGGAGGGATCGTAAAGCCGCGCCGCAAGACCAGCCCGTCGGCTTCTTTTTCGGTAAAAATGTGACGCTTGCCTAACGATCGCGCGACCTCGTGGCCGACAATGATTCCCGCGAGAGCCGGAGAAATGACGGCGTCGCATTCGATCGCGCGCAGCTTCTCGGCCAGGGCACCGCAGACCTGGGCAGCGATGTCGGGATATTGCAGGAGGAGCGCGCGTTGGAAATATTTCCGGCTGTGCAGCCCAGAGCGGAGGATGAAATGCCGCTCAAGCAGCGCGCCGTGCGGCGAAACAAAGCCAGCAAATCGTTGCTTGTGAGTGTCATCGAGCCTAGCCGGAAGTATCGCCCACGCTTTCCTTCGCGCCGTCGTGGCCGGCGATCGCGATAAGATCGATCTCGACTTTCGCTCCCCTCGGGAGCGAGGCGACGCCGACGGTCGAGCGGGCGGGCGGATTTTCTCGAAAGTAGCTGCCGTAGATTTCGTTCACGGTCTGGAAATCGTTCATGTCGGTGAGGAAAATGGTCGTTTTGACGACATGACCGAAGCTGAGATGCTCGGCGCGGAGAATTGCACTGAGGTTTTCCAGCACGCGCCGGGTTTGCGCGGCCACGTCGTCGCTGACCAGTTGTCCGCTCTGAGGATCGAGCGCGATCTGGCCGGCGGTAAAGAGCATGCCGCCGCTACGCACCGCCTGCGAATAGGGACCGATCGCGGCCGGCGCTTCATTGGTGGAGACAATCGTTTTCATCGCCGCATGTTATGCCAACGTGTGCGCGGCTCAACCGTCATTCCGCGGGCCCGGTGGTCAGGCGCCGGGCTCGAACTTTAGGTTGCTAATCGGCCCGCTCAAAGGGATGTTTCGCATTCGAAGAAAAAACGAATTTCCCCATGGTTAACTGGATTTTAAAGAAGATACTCGGCTCGAAAAATCAGCGCGAGATCAAGCGCATGCAGCCGCTCGTGCGCCAGATCAACGCGCTCGATGAGCAGTTCAAGGCGCTCTCGGATGATGAGTTGCGGGCAAAGACGAACGCCTGGAAGGCGGAACTCTCGGCGATCACCGACGCGGCCGAACTGGCGCGTCGCCAGGAGGAGATTTTGCCCGAAGCCTTTGCGCTGGTGAAAAATGCCGCCCGGCGTTTAACCGAACGGCAATATCAGTTCGAGGTCTGCGACCAGCCGATGACCTGGAACATGGTGCACTTCGATGTGCAGCTCATCGGCGGAATTGTTCTTCACCGCGGCCGGATCGCGGAGATGGCGACCGGTGAAGGCAAAACGCTGGTCGCGACCCTGCCGCTTTATTTGAACGCGCTCGCCAACCGCGGTGCGCATCTCGTGACCGTGAACGATTACCTCGCCCGCCGCGACGCGGAGTGGATGGGGCAGCTTTACAACTTCCTCGGTCTCACCGTCGGCTGCATCCAGCACGATCAAACGCCCGACGTCCGTCGCGAGCAGTACCACATGGACATTACCTACGGGACGAACTCGGAGTTCGGGTTCGATTACCTGCGGGACAACGGGATGGCCACGACCCGCGACCAACAGGTCCAACGCGGTTATCATTATGCGATCGTCGACGAGGTTGACTCAATCCTGATCGACGAAGCGCGGACGCCGCTCATCATCAGCGGTCCGGCGACCGTCTCGACGCACCAATACGATCGGCTTAAGCCCCTGATCGATCAGTTGGTAAAAAAGCAGAACATGCTTTGCAACCGGCTCGCGAGCGAGGCGAAGGAAGCGTTCGACAGTGGCGACGTCGAAGCGGGCGGCCGGCTCCTGTTCAAGGTCAAGCTTGGTCAGCCGCGGAACAAACAGCTTCTCCGCATGATGGAGGACCCGGAGAAACGGAAGGCGATCGACAAGGCTGAGCTCTCGTTTTATCAGGACACGCGCAAGGAAGAACTCTTCGCGCTCAAGGAAGAGCTGTTCTTCACCATCGACGAGAAATCCCACGAAGCCGATCTCTCGGAAAAAGGGCGCGAATTCCTCAATCCCGATGATCCCAATTCCTTCGTCCTCCCGGATTTGATCAACGAATTCACCGAGATCGATCTCAACCGCACCCTGAGCGGCGAGGAGAAGGACAAACTTAAAGCCGAGCGCCAGCAGTATTGCGATAAACAGGCCGAGCAGATTCACAACATCTCGCAATTGCTCCGCGCCTATTGCCTCTTCGAGAAGGACGTGGCTTACGTCGTCGAGGAGAACAAGGTCGTCATCGTTGACGAATTCACCGGCCGGAAAATGCCCGGCCGCCGTTGGAGCGACGGCTTGCACCAGGCGGTCGAAGCCAAGGAAGGCGTGCAGATCGATCGCGAAACCCAGACGCTCGCCACGATCACGATCCAGAATTATTTCCGCCTCTATCACAAACTCGCCGGCATGACCGGCACCGCCGAGACGGAGGCAAACGAGTTTCACGACATCTACAAGCTCGACGTCGTCGTCATCCCGACCAATCGCCCGGTCGCGCGCAAGGACCAGAACGACCGCATCTACAAGACGCGCCGGGAGAAATACAACGCCGTGATCAATGAAATTAAAGAGAAACACGGCGCGCAGCAGCCGGTCCTCGTCGGCACGGTGAGCGTGGAAGCTTCGGAGTTGCTCAGCCGAATGCTGAAACGGGAAAAAATTCCGCACAACGTGTTGAATGCGAAATTCCACCGCCAGGAAGCCGAGATCGTTAGTCGCGCGGGCCAGGCCGGCACGGTCACGATTTCAACCAACATGGCCGGCCGCGGAACCGATATTAAACTCGGACCCGGCGTTCCCGAAAAAGGCGGTCTTTGCGTCATCGGCACGGAGCGCCACGAATCGCGCCGAATCGATCGGCAACTTCGTGGACGTTGCGCGCGCCAGGGCGACCCGGGCGCGACCCGGTTTTACGTCAGCTTCGAGGATGACCTCATGCGCAACTTCGGCGCGGCTGATCGCATGACGAAAATCATGGAGCGCTTCGGCCTCGAAGAGGGGCAGGAGCTGGAGCATCGCTGGCTCAACAAATCGGTCGAAACCGCGCAGAAGCGGGTCGAACAGCGCAATTACCTCGCGCGCAAACGGACCCTCGACTTCGACGACGTGATGAACAATCAGCGCGAGGTTGTTTACAACTGGCGCAACGACGTCATCGACACCGATGATCCGCACAAGCTCGTCTACGAAGTGATCGACGAAGCGGTTCCCGCAAAAGTGAAGGAATACCTCGGCAGCGGAAGCGCGGACGAAGAACCAAATTACGCCGGCCTGCTGAACTGGGTGAACACGACCTTCCCGCTCGGCCTAACGAGAGAGCGCGCCCAGTTTGATACCCGCTCAACCGATGAGAACGCGGAGTTCCTCGTGGGAAGGATCAAGGAAGCCTACGAACGCAAATCGAGCCACGAAGATCCCGACGCGGTCAAGAGCCTCGAGCGCTACATCATGCTGAACGCGATCGATCGCCTGTGGCAGGAACACCTCTACGCGATGGACGCGCTCCGCGAAGGCGTTTACCTCCGCGGCTACGCGCAAAAGGATCCGCTCATCGAGTACAAGACCGAAGCCTACGACATGTT
>DAISXY010000008.1:0-192790 GCA_036825615.1 Chthoniobacterales bacterium | reverse complement strand
GGATTCGAACCTACGACCAATCGGTTAACAGCCGACCGCTCTACCACTGAGCTACGCTGGAATATTCGCTCAAAACTAGGTACTTACACACAAGGCGCAGCCACCAAATCTGTCTTGTTCATACTGACATCTGATACTGGCACTCTGATTTATGAGACCACATTAGAACCAGATAGGCTCGCAAGCGATCCCTAAAAAAGGTTGCCACGGGCCTCTACAGATCGTCCGTATTGGGCACCTACTTTGCCCATGTTCGCATTAACGGCAAGCTGTTTTCGGGAGTCGCTCGAAACGACGGACCGCAAGACCGCGGATCGCAAGTTGCGCGATTTCCGCAATTCGAACGCGAAGATAGACCATCGCGCCGGCAAGATCACGTTAGGCGCATTCTCCGACAAATCCGCCGCGACGCTCCCGCAACTCTCGCGCAGCTCGCTCAAAGCGAAAGACCGCATTCTCTCCGACCAAAGAAGGGATGACCGAAAGGGAGAGAGCATGCGCTTGCTGCAATCAAGCCATCGGATTGCGATAGATGATTGCCGAAACAAGTGGAGCGGGTTGGACGCTCGCATCACAACGCCTGGATTCAACTTTTTCGGGCGCTGTTCGATTTCGCTGTTCGCGATCGCATCAAGGGCCAGCTAATCATGTTCGTCACAAGACCCCCACCGGGTTCGAAATCCCAATCTATCCGGAGCTGCGTGTGCTGAAGACTTAGACCTGCCGAGTCGACGCCCTTGGGCTACCAGCGATTGCGGCGATCCGCTAATCCCCGTCGAGTTCTGTTTTTCAACTCCCAGGTAAAAGTTAGTTAATGGACGGTCAGCACGGCGTCGTCGCTAAGGACGCTTCCAAAACTGTTGCTCACCGTAACTGAAAAGAGGGAGCCGCTATCTTCACTCGTGGTTGGCGGCGTAGTGTAACTTGCTTTCGTCGCTCCGGGGATATCGCTCCCATTCTTATGCCATTGGTAACTCAACGGGATCGAGCCGCTCGCCGTCACGCTGAACTTGGCGGTTCGACCGGCCTTGACCGTTTTGTTTGCCGGTTGAGTGGTAATCGTCGGCGGGACATTGTTAGGCACAACCGTCAGGAGCGCATCTCGACTGAGGATGGAGCCACCGTTGTTGTTCACGTTCACGCTATATAACGAACCGTTATCGTCAAGGATGGTCGGTGGAGTCGTGTAGGACGCTTTGGTCGCGCCGGCAATGTCGGTCCCATTTTTTCGCCATTGAAAGGTCAGCGGAGGATTGCCGCTGGCGGTGACTTTAAACTTCGCCGTCAGACCCTCCGAGACGGTGGCATCCGCTGGCTGTTTTGTGATTGTCGGCGTCGGGTTGGGCGTCGCTGTGGGGGTCGGTGTAGGTGTAAGTGTAGGTGTTGGTGTTGGTGTTGGTGTCGATGTTGGTGTCGATGTCGGCGTCGGTGTTGGTGTCGACGTCGGTGTTGGCGTCGGGCTAGGAGTAGGAGTAGGTGTGGGTGTGGCCAGGGCATTAAAGGTCCCGTTCATCGCCAGAGTCAAGGTATCGATCGAACCCGAAGCCGTATATCCGTTGAGGTCAGCGGTCGAAGTCAGGACGCTGTAGAAACACGTCGTCGCCGGCGGCTGCGGTGGGATGGTCGCTGAATAGGTCACTCCATCTCCGCTCGGCGTCGCTTCAATGATGTTTGAGGTGATGAACCAATCATTTGACCAGCGCAGATAAACCCGTTCCTCGGGCGACTTTGGCTGGCTGGTCGCGATGCTGACGACGATCGGCTGACCGGATGTAGGGTAAAGCGGGCTTTGCCCGGTGCGGCTGATGCTTACCGGCGGAGCGGAGGTTTTCATGAAGGCCAGCGACATGGGGACCCCAGGTCGCGACTGGTCATCGGTGTCGATGAGGCGGACAGAATAATAAGATCCGTCGTCAAAGGTTACCGTATTCGGCGGGCCGAGCTTTGAAGAATTGACCGCGGAGACTTGGGTAATATTGTCGATATTAATGGTCGTTCCGCCCCATTGCGTCATCAGATTATGAGCTGCGACGATGTTGAAGGAATGCACTCCTGGGGTAGTGTCACCGCCAGCGCTCGAGACATGAATTGTGCTGGTGAGCCAGTTATAAGCATCGGGCGTCCCGACCGGATCGGGGCAATAGATTTCGCTGAACGACCACGGGCTGGAGGTATCGTTAATATTGTAGCCATTCCAATCGCCGGCCAAAACAAGAGGCAGAAGATGGTTATCGGAATCCTTCTGCCATAACGCGGGAACGGCGATCAACTGCCATTGGTTATAAAGACTTTGGAGGGTGGCGACCTCGTCCGGTTCCGTGCTCGCGAGGTTTGTCGTTTCGCCGATGTCTGTACTCAGATCGTAGAGCGCCGGCGGGAGAGTGTCTTTCGCGCGTTCGACAACCAGCTTCAAGGACCCACTCCGAACCGCCCAAATCGTGTTGAATGCGTCGAGCGGTCCGGTGCTTCCGAGACCGAAAAAGCGCCAATAAAAAGTTCTTTCCGGACTCGTCTGTTCACCGGTGAGATAAGGCATGACATCGACGCCGTCGAAGCTGCGATCGCTTGGCAGAGTGATGCCGGTCGCTGCTGCTACGGTTGGAACAATATCCAAAGAAGAGACCATTCCAGAATAGACCGAGTTGCCAGCCAGACGTGCCGGCCATTGCACCGCGAACGGTACTCGGATTCCACCTTCCAGCATGTCCAACTTATACCCGCGCAGCGGGAGATTACTCTGGCGGGTGCCGTCGAAGGAGTTCCAGTCCGGCGCGCCATTATCACTCAGAAAGAAGACCAGGGTGTTATCGAGAATATTGTTCGCGCTCAGCGTCTGTATGACCTGACCGACGCCGTCATCCAGCGCGCAAATCATCGCGGCGTAGAGCTGGCGGTCGGGATCGGTAATGTAACTCACTCTCTGCATATAGACACTAGGCGGTGTATCGTATGGGTTATGGGGCGTATTATATGCGAGATAGAGAAAAAACGGTTGGGTTGCGTGATTGTTGATGAACGAGACTGCTTCCTGGGTAAACTCGTCCGTCAGGTAAGTTCTGTTAAAGAACTTAACCGTCCCGCGATATAGATTTACGTTGTAGTAATTTGAGATCCCAAAAGGGAATCCGACAAACTCATCAAAGCCACGTGCCGTCGGCCACATCAATGAGGAGAACCCCAGATGCCATTTGCCGATGATTCCCGAAACGTAGCCGGCCTGTTTTAAATACTGCGGCAGGATGGACTCAGTTAAAGCCAGCCCGAGTAATGGGTTAGGGTTATCTTCATTCGGTCCCGAATCGAATCCAAAGCGCGCCTGATAACGGCCGGTGAGGAGGGCTGCACGAGAAGGCGCACAAAAAGGTTCAGTGACATATCCATTTGTGCAAAGGACACCATTCGCGGCGATTGCATTAATGTTCGGAGTTGGGATATCAGGGCAGCCGTTAAAACCGACATCCCCATACCCAAGATCATCCGCGACAATGACAACGATGTTTGGATGATCCTGTGCCAATCCAGCATCAAGAGACAATAGCCAACCGAGAAACGCGAGGAAGAGCGTCCGGCGGCTGTGCGCTGTCAGGAAAATAGAGTGAAGAAAAGAGGTTCTCATGTTGCCTGGGCGATGATTCGATCACGGAGAAGGGACCACGTTAACCAGAAAAACTGCGCTCTAGTCAATCTAAATTTCTTCGGCCGGCGCCAATTGTGCCGCTCGCTCACCTGTGAACGAAGCAACGTAGAAGAGCGCGAATGGGCTGTAGCCTCGCGAATAAATTCGCCACTTTCCGACTGCCCTTGTCGAGGAAACCGCCAAGCCGGTGGATCCCGGCAATTGGGAACCAGTAGTCATCGCCGCAGCTCTTGAGGTTCAGAAGCGTGATCGCAAACAGGAACGGGGAGAATTTCAAATTGCCGGTGATGCTAAAGTGACCGCGCATTAGGCAAGTCGATATTTGCGTTAGACAGATGATTTCGCGAAACCAATGGGAGCAAGCAATGACGGCATATGTGGCCAGCATTGACCTGCGCAAGATGGCGGCTCGTAGCCTCAAACCCTGCCGCTGGAGCCACGACACCAGAATTTACCTGATGCAAGTTTGCGCGAAAAGCCGCCGCAGTTTTTCCTTGAAAATCGTGCGCTGATTCACAACCATCGCTCCCGATGTACCCGGGCCAGACGAGCGATCCGCCAGAACAAGCCGGTTGTTTTAGGACGACACGCTGGAGTGTCATCCTCGCCTCGGTCGACGCCGGAACCGAGGAACGGACCGCCGAAGCGCTGGCGCAGCTCTGCCGAATCTACTGGCGGCCGATCTTCGCCTTTATCAGCCGCCGAATCCATTCGCAGCAGGATGCCGAGGATCTAACGCAGGATTTTTTTCTCACGGTCATCACCGGCAAGCTGCTCCATCGCGCTAATCCGGAGCGGGGCCGCTTTCGCTCCCTCCTGCTCAAGGCGGTGAAAAATTTTCTCAACGACGCCCGTGACCGGGCCCACACTCGCCGGCGTGGTGGCGAAGTGAAATTCGTTTCCTGGGACGATTGGACAGCGGAAGCTCCCTCGCGTCTTATGTTGCCGATCGCGGCGGAGCAGAGTTGGCCGGCGGAGAAGCTCTTCGATGTGCGCTGGGCCGCGACCGTTGCGGAGCAGGCGCTGCGCCGCCTTCAGGAAGAATGCGAGACGCACAAACGTCCCCGGGTTTTCGATGTGCTCTGCGGAGCGCTCACGGCTGATCGCCAGGAGATCACTTACGAAACGCTGGCCCGCGAACTGGGAGTGCAAACAACTGACATCAAGCGGCTCCTCCATCGGTTGCGTCAGCGTTACCGCGAGCTGCTGCGGGCGGAAGTGGCGGAAACGGTAGCCGATCCCGCCGAGATAGACGAGGAAGTGCGCTATCTGGTCGGGGCACTTTCGGCCGGGATGGAAGCAGCCAGTCAGTCGCCCTAACGCTGTTTTGCCTCCCATGAACTGGTCTGCTTTATCGGATTCTTTCACCCTGACCACCACCCTGGCACAATGTCCCCGTTGCCAAACAACGGCACGGCTTTCACGCGGCCTATGTCTCGGCTGTCTCCTCGGCTCAGCCTTGGACGAAGATGACGAATCACTGGACGACCTTGCAGGCTTGCTCGCCGCGACCCCGGGCGCGGACATGGTCCGGCGATTGGGTCACTATGAGTTACTCGAAGAGATCGGCCGCGGCGGGATGGGAGTTATCTATCGGGCGCGGCAGCAGCATTCCCGCCGGATCGTCGCGCTCAAGCGGATCCTGAGTTATCACGCTGAGTCAGGCGAGACGCTGGTGCGCTTCCGCCGTGAAACGGAAGCTGCTGCCAGTCTGGATCATCCTAACATTCTCCCGATCTACGAAGTAGGCGAAACCGAGCAAGGCATTCCCTATTTCAGCATGAAGTACGCTCCCGGCGGCTCGCTCGCGGAGGTTGCGCCGGCACTGCGCAATCATCCGCGGCAAATCGTGCGCTTGCTCATCAAAGTAAGTCGCGCGGTCGCGCACGCGCACAGTCATGGCATCCTCCATCGCGACCTCAAACCAGGTAACATCCTGCTCGACGCCCGGGGCGAACCGCTGGTGAGTGACTTTGGTCTGGCCAAGTGGCTCGACACTTCGACTGACCTGACACGCACCCTGACTATCTTCGGCACACCGGGCTACATCGCGCCGGAGCAAGCCAAAAGCTCGCGCAAACAACTCACCGCCGCGGCCGATATCTACAGCCTCGGCGCGATCTTGTTCTCTCTCTTTACCGGGCGGCCGCCATTTCTGGGTGAGAATGCCTTTGCCGTGATTCAGCAGGCTTCGGAAAAGCTCGCGCCGAAGCTGCGGTCGCTTGCGCCGGCACTGGACCGCGATCTGGAGACGATCTGCGCCAAGTGTCTCGACCGCGAGCCGCATGCGCGGTATCAATCGGCCGACGCTCTGGCCGACGACTTGGAACGCTGGCTCGAAGGGCGACCGATCGTGGCCCGTCCCATTCTGCCGGTGACGCGGACCTGGCGCTGGTCAAAACGCAATCCGAAACTGGCTGCCTCCAGCATCGCGGCGCTGGTTTTTGCCGCCATCGCCATTTTCTTATTTGTTTCCCAAAAAACTCTACCGCCGCCTCCACCCGCGGGTAAAAGCATCGCCGTCCTGCCTTTCGAGAATCTGAGCGAGAAGGAGAACCTTTATCTGACTGAGGGAATTCAGGACGAGATTCTCACTAACCTGGCTAGGATTTCGGACCTTAGGGTCATTGGCCGCGCTTCAGTCATGCAGTACGAGCCGGGAATGCCGCCCGATGTCCGCGCCATTGGCCGCGAACTTGGCGCTGCTTACCTGGTTACCGGGAGCGTGCAACGTACCGGCCCCAAGCTACGCGTTACCTCGAGGTTGATTGACGCGAACCACGATCTTCAAGTCTGGGTAAAGACTTATGATAGTCCTTTGGCAGATATCTTCGCGATTCAAAGCGACATCACCAAAAGGATCGCGGCCCAACTCCATCGCCCACTTTCACCTGACGAAAAAGCAGCTATCGAACGGCCGCCGACGCGGGATCTCGCCGCCTTCGCTCTCTACGCCGAGGCGAAGCAACTCGTGTTTAAGCTGGGTTTGACTGGCAATCTGAGGCCCACCCTTGAACAGGCAGCTGATCTCCTCAATCGCGCAGTGGCCCGGGACCGGGAATTCCTTCTCGCCTACTGCCAGCTCGCGTCCGTGCACGACTATCTCTATTTCTTCGGCCATGATCATACTCCGGCCCGGCTCGCGCTGGCCGAGGCTGCGCTGCAAACGGCGCTGCGCCTAAAACCAGACTCAGGCGAAGCCCACCTCGCCCGAGCCCGGCATCTTTACTACGGCTATCTCAAGTACAATGAGGCGCGAGCTGAAATCGCTCGCGCCCAACGCGCGCTGCCGAATGATCCACTCATCTTCCAACTCCGCGCTTTTATTGATCGACGGCAGGACCGCTGGAAAGAAGCGGAACAAAATTTGAAGCGGGCCCTCGAGCTCGATCCGCGCAACTTTTTTCTTCTGCAACAGCTTTCGCTTCTCTTCGAAAAAGATCGTCGCTATCCGGAGATCGCTGCCATCCTCGACCGCGCCCTCACCATCATTCCAGATGACATTGATACGCGGGTGGACCGGGCACTCGTCGAGCTCAACTGGCATGCCGATACCCAGCCGTTGTTCGCGACCATCCAGTCCATCCTTGCTGAGAAGCCCGAGGTGGCGAAGCAGATTGCTGATAGCTGGCTCTTGCTCGCGCTCTGTGAGCGGGATGCCGCGACCGCCGAACGTGCTTTAAAGGCTCTCGGCGACGACACTTTCGCGCCGGATGCAATTCTGTTAAATCACACCTTCGGCGAAGGCCTTGTCGCACGAATGGTGAATGACGAAGCGAAGGCCTGGTCTGCCTTTAGCCGCGCGCGCGTCGAGCAGGAGAAGATCCTGCAGGAACAACCCGAGTATGGCCCCGCAGTTTGCGTGCTGGGTTTGATCGATGCAGCACTGGGGCGAAAGCAAGACGCGCTTCGGGAAGGGCGGCGTGCTCTGGAATTATTGCCGCCGGCCAGGGATGCCATCAACGGCGGCCACATCAGCGTCTTCTTCGCCATCACGTGCGCCTGGGCCGGCGAAAAGGATCTTGCGATCGAGCAACTGACGACCCTCGCTCGAACCTCCGGATACATCACCTACGGCATGCTGAAGCTGCACCCCTTCTGGGACCCGCTCCGCGGCGATCCGCGCTTCGAAAAAATCGTCGCCTCCCTCGCCCCGAAAAACTAGCTCGTCGCGAATCACCTGCGCACCACCACTGCCCTCGGTGCACGGGAACCTGAGCAGTTCCATTCGGCCGGCGTGGAGCGATGTCCGTCCAAGCGTCCAAAAAATAATTGGGAACTTCGCTCCGCCATTCCCGGAGGAAAAAGTGAAGACACAATCAACCAGACGACAAGAACCTCATTTACCCATGAAATCCATATTTCGCGCTCTTTTTTCTTTGCTGTTGGTCACTGTGACATTGATGGCGATTACCACCATCCAAGCCGATGCTGCTGCGGAGATCGACTACGCGCTCACAGCTCCCATCGATCCGGTAAAACCCGGCCACATCTTCGAATTTGATGTGACGGTGCGAAACCTTTCGACGTCGGTAAAAACTATAACCCTTGATTTCACCGTGCCGGAGTTTACGACCTACGGGGGGCACGTAGCCGGAACCCCCGAATCCATTTCGTTCTTCAGTGTGGCACCGGGAGTGTCCGAGTCGGCACAACTTCGCTTCATGGTCGTCGGAGCGCCGCCGCCGCCCGATGGCACAATTATTTCGCTCGAGCTAAAAGACAATGCGACAGGCGCTACCATCGGGCCCCGCGAGGTCGTCGTGCAGGCGGCGCCAGCGCTTAATCTCCAGCTTTCGAGTGAGCAGGCGACGGTGGTGCCGGGAGGGAACTTTACCTACACGCTCGCGACCGCGAACACGAGCGGCGGAAGCTTGTCTGGGGTGGTACTGAGTGCCGCGGTGCCGGAGGGAGCAAGCTTTGTCTCGGCCGATGGCGGGGGCACTCAGAGCGGAGGAGTTGTGACTTGGAACCTGGGAACGCTAGGAGCTAATGCCAATCATCAGGTTCATGTCACCTTTCAGGCTAGTTCGGTTGCTGGCACGCCCCTGGGGCCGGTCGATGCAACCGTAACCGACAGCGCCGGGCATGTTGCCAGGGCCAGTGACACCCGGGTCATCTATCAATTCCCGACCTTTGACTATACCCTAACCGCGACGGCTGATCCTGTGAAACCGGGCCATGTGATGGAGTATGACCTGACGGTGCACAATCTGAGCGCGACGATGCAAACCGCAACTCTCTCTTTCACGGTGCCGGAGTTTACCACCTACGGGGGACATGTCGCCGGAACAGCTGAGTCAATTTCCTTCTTCAGTGTGGCCGCAGGAGGTTCAGCGACTGCTCAACTGCGCTTCAGCGTCGTAGGATCACCCGTAACTCCCAATGGGACCAGCATTACCCTTAACACGATTGATTTGGCCCGAGGCGCTTCGGTCTCACGCACGGTGGTGGTCCAGGCGGCGCCAGCGCTTAATCTCCAGCTTTCGAGTGAGCAGGCGACGGTGGCGCCGGGAGGGAACTTTACCTACACGCTTGCGACCGCGAACACGAGCGGCGGAAGCTTATCTGGGGTGGTGCTGAGTGCGGCGGTGCCGGAGGGAGCAAGCTTTGTCTCGGCCGATGGCGGGGGCACTCAGAGCGGAGGAGTTGTGACTTGGAACCTGGGAACGCTAGGAGCCAATGCCAATATTCAGGTCCATGTCACCTTTCAGGCGAGTTCGGTTGCTGGCACGCCCCTGGGCCCGCTCGATGCAACCGTAACCGACAGCGCCGGCCATGTTGCCAGGGCCAGTGACACCCGGGTCATCTATCAATTGCCGACCTTTGACTATACCCTAACGGCGACGGCTGATCCTGTGAAACCGGGCCATGTGATGGAGTATGACCTGACGGTGCACAATCTGAGCGCGACGGTGCAAACCGCGACTCTCTCTTTCACGGTGCCGGAGTTTACCACCTACGGGGGGCATGTCGCCGGAACGGCTGAATCCATCTCCTTCTTCAGTGTGGCGGCGGGAGGCTCAGCGACTGCTCAACTGCGCTTCAGCGTCGTAGGATCACCCGTGACTCCCAATGGGACCAGCATTACCCTTAACACGATTGATTTGGCACGAGGCGCTTCGGTCTCACGCACGGTGGTGGTGCAGGCGGTGCCAGCACTTAATCTCCAGCTTTCGAGCGGACAGGGGACGGTGGCACCGGGAGGGAACTTTACCTACACGCTTGCGACCGCGAACACGAGCGGCGGAAGCTTATCTGGGGTGGTGCTGAGTGCGGCGGTGCCGGAGGGAGCAAGCTTTGTCTCGGCCGATGGCGGGGGCACTCAGAGCGGAGGAGTTGTGACTTGGAACCTGGGAACGCTAGGAGCTAATGCCAATATTCAGGTTCATGTCACCTTTCAGGCGAGTTCGGTTGCTGGCACGCCGCTGGGCCCGCTCGATGCAATCGTAACCGACAGCGCCGGGCATGTTGCCAGGGCCAGTGACACCCGGGTTGTCTATCAGTTCCCAACCTTTGAGTACACTCTCACCGCAGTCTCCGACTTAGTCGCACCCGGGCATGTGGCAGAGTATGACCTGACCGTGCACAATCTGACCGCGACGGCGCAAACTGTGACCCTCTCTTTCACCGTGCCGGAGTTTACCACCTACGGGGGACACGTAGCCGGAACGCCTGAATCAATTTCCTTCTTCAGTGTGCCGCCAGGAGGATCCGAGAGCGACCAGCTGCTCTTCACCGTCGTCGGTTCACCGCCAGCCCCTGCCGGCGCCAGCATCACAGTCGACACGATTGATCTCGCCCGGGGCGCCTCGGTGTCGAAAACCATCGTCGTTGTCGCATCAGCGCCTACACCCACACCTACTCCGACGGCTACTCCCACGGCCACACCCACGCCCACCACCACTCCCTCACCTACGCCGACGCCCACGGCAACGCCAACACCTACCCCGACCCCGCCACCGCGCCATTTTGGGAACATCTCGACCCGGCTAAGTGTGGGCACGGGAGATAATGTCCTCATTGGCGGCTTTATTATCAACGGAACGCAGGCCAAGACGGTCGTGATCCGTGGGATTGGACCGTCCCTCTCCGCGTTCGGCATTACCAATCCGCTGGCGAATCCTTCCCTTGAACTGCACGATGCCGGTGGAACCATCGCCTCCAACGACGACTGGATTAATAGCCCGGACAAACAAGCTATCATTAACAGCAGCCTCGCGCCGACCAACAGCAAGGAATCAGCCATTCTCATGACCCTTAGCCCTGGGAGTTACACTGCCATCCTGAGCGGCGTCAACAGTACCACCGGTGTGGGGCTGGTGGAGGTCTACGATCTCAACGCGGCCGTCAACTCCAAGCTCGCGAACATTTCCACCCGCGGATTTGTCCAGATCGGCGACGATGTCATGATCGGCGGGGTCATCATCCAAAGCGACAACCCGGTACAAATCATCGTCGAGGCGATCGGCCCCTCGCTCACCAGGTTTGGTGTTCCCGGCGCGCTCGCCGACCCGATGCTGGAACTGCATAATCCGCAGGGTGACCTGATCTTCGCGAATGATAACTGGCGCAGCGATCAGGAGGCTGACATCATCGCGACTGGGCTTCAGCCCACCAATGACCTGGAAGCTGCGATCGTGGCAACGCTGGAGCCCGACCAGTACACGGCGATCGTGCGCGGGGTCAATAACACCATCGGGGTTGCTCTGGTCGCAGCGTATGACCTCCAATGAAAGCGATCCAGCTTGTGCCATTATGCTGTAGGTCAGGATTGCAATTGTTACCGCTCTCGAACTAACTCAAATCGTCCACTACCATGACTACAAAGAGACATATCGTAGGCGCATTGATCGTCGCTTTAATCGTCGCGCAAGCTTCGGCCCAAAACGCGGAGAAACAGGACCTCGAAGCGGCAAGGAAAGAATACCAGGCCAGTACGCATGACGAGTCCGCGCGACTGCGCTATGTGACCAAACTGGCGCAAATCAGAGAGCGCCAGCTCCACCAGTATTGGCAGGACGGCAACAGGAGTCCGGAAGAGGAAAACACAGTCCGTGAGGTGAATTCCGAAGTGCAAAAACATCCGGCGCCCCGAAATTCCGACTCCAAGAAGTTATCCAGGCTTCTGGTCGGCAGCTGGCAATCACCGAGGCGCACCTACATCTTTCGCGCCAACGGGAAATGGGGTGGCGAAGGCGGATCGATGTCGGGTAACTGGAGGATCAGCGGCAATCAACTCCTCGAGGATGGCTCGCACCGCACCATCATTCTGATTGATCAAAATTACTTCATCTACAGCGAAAATGGCGACCTTTTCTTCCATGTCCGCGCGAAAGAGTAATGATCGCAGGAGAATTTGGAGCGCTCGCCTGCTACCAGCCTTGCTGCGAACCGAGCGAAGCTCGAGCTAGGCGGGGACAGCAACGCATCGGACCGTAGGAGCAAGCATGAGGTGTCTTCCATTTGCCTCAGCGGCCATTTTCCTCGTTTGCGCTGGCGCGAGTTTCGCGGGCGAGAACCCGGAGCTCGAACAGGCACGGCGGGAATACGAAACCAGTTCACGGGATGAGGCGGCACGGGTCCGGTACGCAACCAGGCTGGCGGAGATGTGGGCTAAATTAGCTCCGAAAATCCCGCACAATCGTGATGTGGATGCCAAGATCGCTCTTGCCAATCAGGCAGCTGCGATCGAGGAGGAGTTGGCCAGGCATCCCATGCCGCCCAATGCCGATCCAAAAAAACTATCACAGTTACTTCTCGGGGAATGGCAGTCTCTGAGACATACCTACGTCTTTCGCGCCGACGGCACCTGCGGCATGATAGACACGGATGAACGGCACAAGTGGCGGATCGATGGAAATGAATACAGCGATGAGTTCGAGCGCGGCCCAATTATCCTGCTCGATCGCAATTACTTTATTTACGGCTGCGGTGAGGGCGTCACGATCTACACACGAGCAAACACTACCTCCACCGGCGACGGCGACAAACCATCCGACCTGGCTCTCAAGCAAAAACTCCTCGGCTACTGGAAAAGTCCGCACCAACTGTACCACATAGCTGCCGACGGCAAAATGTATGTCGGCCGGGGAGAAGACCTGACAACAGAGCGCTGGAATGTGAGGAATGGGAAGTTCTACTGGTGGAATGTACCCTACAAGATCGTCATTCTAACCGAAAAGGAGTTCGTGTTCCGAGAAATGGACGGTCAAGGAGAACCCTTCACGCTGGTTAGAAGCACCAAAGCAGAAGCCGATTCAGATTGAATATCTTTCCCAGCCTCACATCCCAGGGCTCGTGAAAAGGTTAGTACCAAGCAAGGTTAGCCATCACTTTAAGTTGGGCGTTATCTTTCTTTCCGTGTTCGTGGCCCAAACCTTTTGGTTCAGGCCGAGAGCGACGCGAAGCTCTTTTCTCCTGACAAAGCTTATTCGGTGGAAATCATGCGCGGATATGGGCTCAACAGCAGCGCGCTGGTGTTATTTCGCGGGACAAAAGAATTTGCGCGGATTCCGGCAGAGGACCGGTACCTTTTTGAGGGTACGATCGATCCCCTTGATCTGAAGATTCGCGAGTGGAAAGTATCGAAAGCTAAGTGAGGGCAGCAATAGCTGGCCTTGCCGACTGCTTGTGGCAGCCTCGACCCTCCTTTTGCTTTAGCCTGGGCCTTTCCAGAGGGCCGCGTCGAGGATCGACCAGAGGTGGATCACCCACCCAAGCAGGACAAACCAGAGGACGACGGCGAGCATGAATTGCACAATCGCCATCAGCAGCCGGCCCTGAACCAGTTGACCCAGCCCGGGAATAAAAAAGCTGCACACCGCCGCGATCACATTACCGGTCGAACCCTGGCCAGCCATGCCATAACTTCCGCGCCGAGCGGCAGCGCGCAAGTCGCGAGAGTTCCATCCGTTTCGCTCCGCTTTTTTACCCGCAGGTTCGAACCGACCGCTCGAGCGAGGAACCAAAGCTGACAATCGCGGCGGAGCTGCCCATACTGCCGAGATGCTCGATCCATCCGCTGAGGAGATTCGCGACTGGGGCCGCCTGGTCATTGAATGGATAACCGAATACCGTTCTACTCTGCGCGAGCGCAAGGTATATGGGCGGATCGATTCAGCGCAGATTCGCGCTCAGCTCGACCGGGCGCTGCCACGCAAAGCATCCGAGTTTGAGGATCTGCTGAAGGTGTTTCGAGAAACCATTGTTCCCCTGACACGCCAGAACCCGCATCCGCGGATGTTTGGCTATGTGCAATCGCCGGGCACACCGCTGGCCGCTTTTGCCGACCTGCTTGCCTCGAGCCTGAATGCGAATCTCACCGCCTGGCGTTCCGCGCCCGCGCCGGTCGAGCTGGAACGCCTGACGATCGATTGGATCCGGCAAATTCTTGGCTTCAATTCGGAGGCGGGCGGGCTTTTTCTCAGCGGCGGCTCGATGGCCAACCTGGCGGCGATCGCGGCGGCGCGGCAGGCGAAAGCTCAGGTGTCTGGTCCCTTGCGCATTTACGCTTCGAAGGAAACGCACTTCTCTGTTGCCAAAGCCGCGGCGCTTCTGGGAATCGGGCGCGAGAATGTCTGCCAGATCGGGGTCGACGAGCGGTTCCGGATCAGAACCAACGAGCTGGTTACCGCCATAGAATCGGACCTCGCGGCCAGCCGGGTTCCGTTTTGTGTGGTGGCGAATGCCGGAACCGTGAATACCGGCGCGGTGGATTCGTTAGGCGAGATTCGCGCGATTGCCGATCGCTTCCAGCTCTGGATGCATGTGGATGGGAGTTATGGTGCCTTCGCCTTGCTCGCGAAATCCGCCCACCAGCTCTTTGCCGGCCTGGAACGGGCCGACTCGGTCGCGCTCGATCCTCACAAATGGCTCTATCTGCCGGTGGATGTTGGCTGCGTCATCTACCGCAATCCAGAAAACGCCCGCGCCGCCTTTGCCCACGAAGCTGACTACACTCGCGTGATCGGAGCAGAAGCCGATGAGGCCTTCGCTTTCTGGGATTACGGCCCGGAGTTATCACGACGTTTTCGCGCGCTCAAGGTTTGGATGTTACTCAAAGGAGTTGGCCTGGAGTCACTAAGTCAGGCGATTGAAAGCAATCTCGCTTGTGCGCGTTATCTCGAGTCGATGGTCGAAGCGAGCGATGATTTCGAGATGGCGGCGCCGGTCGAGTTATCGATCTTCTGTTTTCGCTATCTGCCGGCGCAGCTCAAGAATAAGTCACCTGCGTTGATTGATGCCTTTAATGAACGTCTCCTCGTCGGGCTCCAGGCCGACGGGAGTTCCTATCTCTCGAATACCACCATCGGCGGCCGTTTTGCCCTGCGCGGCTGCGTCCTCAATTACCTCACGACGAACCGCGACATGGAGATCCTGCTTGATGACTTGCGGCGCGTCGCCAGATCGTTAGTTAGGGATAGGTAGTAGCCCGGTTTCCTACTTACCAGGGAATGACCTTGCGATCGCGCCAGAACTTACCGCTCTCTTTTTGCGGGGCTTCGGCGGCGAGCCAGACAATTCCGGAGGCGCCTTCGGCCACGGACCGGGTGGCGTTGCTACCGCCCATCTCGGTGCGGACCCAACCAGGGCAAACCGAATTGATCGCAAAGTCTGGTAAGGCCGCGGCCAGCTGCACGGTGACACCGTTGAGCGCGGTCTTGGAGATGCAATAAGCGGGCGCCCAGCCGTCGGCGCCATCAGTGAGTTGACCGCCGCCGCTCGAGACATTCACGATTCGTGGCGCGCTGCTCTTTCTTAGAAATGGCACGAACGCCTGCGAGACAAACAGCGCGCCGAGCGTGTTCGTTCGGAGCGTGTTCTCAAAAACCAGCGGCGTAATCGCGAGCACCTCCTTGTCGCTGTCGAGCAGGATGCCCGCGTTATTGACGAGGACGTCGAGGCGGTCGCTTTGGCGGGAAAATTCCTCGGCCGCGCGCGCGATGCTCTCCGGCTTGGCGATATCAATCTCGATGAACGAAATCGCGGCGGAATTTTCCTCTTTGTTTTCATGATTGAGCTTCGCCGCGGCCGCGGCGCCGGCCTCGGGATTGCGCGCGCCGAGAAAAATCCGAAAACCTTCGCGCGCGAGTTGGCGCGCGACCTCAAAGCCGATGCCTTTATTCGCCCCGGTGACGAAGGCGATGCGCTGCTCTCTGTTCATGGAAGATTCTCGCTCAGGAACTCAGGAACGCAGGCAAAAACCAACACCCGAACTTACCACCCAGATCTGGTTAGCGTCGCGAGGCTGGAGGCGCACCTTGTCTCGCCGGAAGTGGACTGCTAAGAATCCTCGGTGCAGGCGACCAAGTTTGAATTTGAGCACCGGTTCTGGATCATCGCGGCGATCTTTGGAATCGGCTTTGCGCTTTCTGCCTTCGACATCAGCGCGATCGTTGCCCTGCGGCATCTCATCGCACCGGGGATCAAGCCGGGCAATCCGGGCGCGGCGATGTTCGCCCATGGCGTAATCGGACTTGGAACATTGCTGACGGCTGGCGCAGCGATGTTGCGGACCTGGGGCAGCGCCTATCTGCGCACCGAGGTAGTGCACGACACAAACCAGCACGCGGAAGCGCTGGTCGCGGATGGGCCGTTCCGCTTCACGCGCAATCCGCTCTACTTTGCCAACCTGCCGATGGCCGCCGGCATCGGATTGCTCGCGAGTCGGGCCGGCTGGTTTTTCATGGTCGCGGGGAACTGGTTCTTTGTTTACCGGCTGATCTTTCGCGAGGAAGCAGCGTTGCGCCAAACGCAGGGTGAATCTTACCTCGCCTATTGCCGGGCGGTGCCACGGTTCTGGCCCGCGCTTGCGCCGCGCGTCCCAGGGAGCGGCCGGCGGCCCGCCTGGGGACAGGCGTTTGTCGGCGAAATGTTTACCTGGCTTTTCGCGATCGCGGAGCTGGTGATTGCGATCAGCTTGAATGCGGCCGCGGGGTTGGCGGTCTTTGCAGTCGGCTTTGTGGCACACT
The DNA here is from genome assembly GCA_036825615.1 of Chthoniobacterales bacterium. GTDB lineage: Bacteria > Verrucomicrobiota > Verrucomicrobiia > Chthoniobacterales > UBA10450 > JAICXG01. Next base: position 176,179 of record DAISXY010000008.1, on the reverse strand, counting down.
TCGCTTCCGTGCCGCTGTTGCGGAAGTTTTCGCGCGGCAGCTAGCGCGATCCCGCTCTACCGGGCCGACGATACATCTGTGTGACCGGACCCGTTTTCCTGTTGCTCGATCACGTCGAGCACTTGCTCGGGCGCAACATCCTTTTCCAGTTCACTCAGCTCAGGGTCATTCGCGAGCTCGATCTGGAAATGCTGGGCGAGCGCTTTGACCAGACTGATCAGATGGGTGACTTCGTGCTCGGCCAGCAGGCTGATCTGGAGATCGAGATCAGCGCGTTTGGCCGCCTGCTCAGACATGCGGTTCTGCGTGATCAGGACGAAGGTGGAAAGGAAGATCGCTTCAACCGAAGCGACCATCGCGAGAACGACGAAGCTCGGGTCAAACTTCGGCAACGGGAGCCACGGCAGATTCCAGATAATCCAGCTGCCAAAGAGCAGAAGGTGCAGGTAAACAAAGCGCATGCTGCCGGTAAAGGTGGTGATGCGATCGGCAACGCGAATGTGGCGCGGGGTCCGGCTCAGCTCCGCGCGCTTGCGTTCAAGCAGGGCGCGGATGTTGCGATCGACCACGCCGGCCATCCATTTTTGCCCGGACCCTTCCCCGCTCCTGCCGCCTGTCGCATCGCCGCTCGCCATTCTCAAAGAATTCGCGCGGCAGAGAACGAGCGATTGTGAGCGATGGGAGTTTTGTCGGCTGCTCTGCAGGCCGGGCTCATCGATGCCGGCCGCGAAGAGCGCGCTTGCCAGCGGGCGCGCCGTTCGGCACGGTTAGCGCCGCGATGCAGATCACAACCACATCGGGCCCGAGCGCTTCGCCATTTCCGCCCGGATTCCGGTTTCGCCCCCTGCGTTTCGTCCTCGGCCTCATCGGCTTGATCGGGCTGGTGGTGACGGCGATCTCGCTCCTCACGGGTTTTGTTTCCATCCCGACAAACTCCGTCGGGGTGAAGATGCGCTTCGGTGCTTATCACAGCACCGAGGGACCGGGGCTCGCCTATGTCATTCCCTACGTCGACGAAATGCGGATCGTGCCGACGCAGCGCTTGCTCAAGCTCGAGTTCGGCTTCGCCAGCCCGGGAGCCACGAATGAATACCAAGGCGATACCCAGCCCGAGGACACGGAGACGATGATCACCGGCGATCTCAACACCGCCCTCGTGCCCTGGGTCGTGCAATACCGGATCACCGACCCGAAACAATATCTCTTCGGCGCACGCGAGCCGGAAAAAACCCTGCGCGATTTGTCCGAGAGCGTGATGCGCGAGGTGATCGGCGATCGCACCGTCGACGAAGTCCTCACGATTGGCCGGCACGATATTGAAACTGCTTCGCTCAGCCGGCTGGCGACACTTTGCTCCGAATATGGCCTGGGTTTGCAGATTCAGCAGGTCCAGCTCGCGACCGTGCGTCCGCCGCCAGCGGTGCAGGCCGCCTTTAACGAAGTGAACCAGGCGCAGCAGGAAAAACAGACCGCGATCAACCAGGCTTGGGCGATCTACAACGACGCGGTCCCAAACGCGCGCGGCCAGGCGAAAGAGCGAGAGAAACAAGCCGAGGCCTATGCTTTCCGTCGAGTCAACCAGGCCCGAGGCGAGACGGAGAAATTCACTCTGCTCTTGAACGAATACACCAAGGCGCCCGAGATCACGCGGCAACGACTTTATTTCGAAGCGATGGAGGCGATCCTGCCGGCGCTCGATCGCAAGGTGATCGTGGACGAGAGCGTGAAAGGATTACTGCAAACGCTGCCGTTGCTGGGCCCTTCACCAGCGCCCTCGCCCGCACCACAAGCGCAGCCATGAAGCCGGACCGAGCTGTGTTTAGCCTAACGACTAACAATGCCTGACCAATCCGTCTATCGTCCCTATTTCTCGACCCGGTTCATCGGCTTCGTCCAAAGCCCGGTGCTCGCGATCCTTGGCCTTATTTTTCTTTTCACCGGCTTGAAATGGGGCGCCTTCCTTTTCACTGTCCATCAATACGAAACCGCGATCGTCACGCGTTTCGGCAAAGCGGTTCGGGTCGAAAAAACGCCGGGGCTCAAATTCAAGGTCCCGCTAATCGACGCCGTCCACCGCTTCGACAATCGCATTCTTTCCTGGGATGGCCCGCCAACGGAATGTCCGACCAAGGACAAGCTCTATCTCATCGTTGATTGTTTCGCGCGCTGGCAGATCAGCGATCCGCTCCTCTACTACAACCGGCTCAACGACGAGCGTAGCGCGCTCTCACGACTCGACGACATTCTCGGGAGCGAAACCCGCACTGCGGTCGCGGCCAACGACCTCGTCGAGATCGTGCGCCTGACGAAAGGCCGGCAGCCGTTGCACGATGCCGAGTTGGAGAAAAGCGGCACCGTTCTGCCGAGCAATCTGCCCGATGTCGAGCTTGGGCGCGGTGAGATCGAGGCCCAAATCACTCGCCGGGCCCGGGAAAAGATCGAAGGGTTTGGAATCGAGCTGCTCGACGAGCGATTCAAGCGCAGCAAATACAGTCCGGCCGTGGCGGAAAAGATCATCGAACGCATGTCGAGCGAACGGCATCAGATCGCCTCCCGTTTCCGCTCTGAAGGCCGGGGCGAAGCGGCTAACATCAACGGACAAAAGGAGAGCGATGTCGCCTCGATTCAATCGGCCGCGCAGGCCCGGGCGCTCAAGATCGAAGGCGAAGCCGATGCCGAGGCGGCGCGGATTTACGCCGCGGCTTACGAGTCGCCGCAAGCGCGCGAGCTTTATTCTTTCCAGCGGCGGCTTGAAGTCGCCCGCGACGCCTTCGGGCAAGGCTCGACCGCCGTGCTCTCGACTGAGAGCGATTTCGGAGAGGTGCTCAAGAGTATTGGCAAGACCGGCGTGCCGGCCCAACCCGCACCGCCGCCGCCGGGGCGCTAGCGGCGTGTCGTCCAGAGCGAAGCTCAGGATGACGGAGGCAAGGCATGGCTTGATTATCTCTCCCGCTTTGCGATCATGTCACACTGCTTCTGCGCTCGTTCATGACCTCTGACGCTATCAAAGTCGACCGCGTCGCCACCGACTCAAAGATCTTCGCTTTCAGCCGCTGGGACGCCGTTCCGGCCGCGGCCGGCCTCTTTCATCTCACTTACTTTTTCGCGCTTTTCTTTCTCTACCCGCGCGCGCCGCTCTGGCTCATGCTCATCCTCGGGTTCATTTACGCGCTCATGATCAACGCCAACATCAACGGCGTTGGCCATAACTTCATTCACAACCCATTCTTTCGTTCGAAGCTCCTGAACCGGCTCTTTGGCGTCACTCAATCGATCGCCTGCTGCTTTTCCCAGACCTACTACGACGTCGTCCACATGCAGCACCACAAAGGAAACAGCGACCGCAAGGACGCCAAGGGAGAAACGGTTGACTGGCTGTCGATTTATCGCCACGGGCACGACGATGAGGCGGAGAACCCGTGGAGCTATGTCTTCCTGAGTTTCTTTCGCGATAACCCGGCGGCAATCAAACGCGAGCTGCGCAAGCGCGGCGAGGCGGAAGTGCGCTGGGGTAATATCGAACTGGCCTCCGTAGTTATCACACTCGCAGTCCTTGCATGGTTTAACTGGCGCTACGTCGTTTTCTATTTCCTGCCATTCTTCTATCTCGGGCATTGCTTCAGCTATCTCAATGGTTACTTCCGTCACTACGGCGCCGATCCCGATAAGCCGATCGCCTGGGGCGTGAGCAGTTACGGCAAGATCTACAATTGGCTCTTCTTCTACAATGGCTACCACGCCGAACACCACTTCCGGCCAAAAGTCCACTGGACCCAGATGGAAACATTTCATCAGCAAATTGCCGGTCTGCAACGCAAAGAGAGCGTCCGGGTAATCGAGCATGCCCATATGCTCGGCTTTCTCGACCGCAATCTGCCCGCCCGCCGCAAGCGGCGCGAGCGCGAGCCGGCCACCGCCGGTTAGACTATCCCGCACGGCACGCGTGAGTTTGGCAAGCTTCAGCACCGAATGAAGACAGCCATTCTCACGATTCTGGCGATTTGTTGGGCCGGTGTCAGCCGCGCGAACCAGGCCAATGATACGATTATCACGATCGACGGTTACACTGCTGGAGCTACTCCATTTCTTGCCCAGGTGACGCTTTCGGTGAGTAATACCGCCGCCATTAAGACAATTCAGTTCAGCATCGCTCCAAAACCTGGTTCTTCCACCCGCGCTCTTTCCGGGACCTACTCCAGCAGCTATCTCTCCGAGCGCGGAGACATCAGCAACGGCAAGATTTTTCTCCCTGTCTACGGTCTATATCACGGCTACACGAATACGGTCACACTGACTTATCTCTTTACCGATGGATCGTTGAAGCAGGCCAATCTGACAATAACCACCGCAAGTTTTGACGATCCTTGTGGCTACGAAGCGCCGGCCGTGCTCCAACAAAGAACTGCGGGTAATTCTCTGAGTTACGATTTCATCCTGCTCAAGGGTGCCTGTAGCTCATTCTCGCCCGCGATCATCGATACGGACAGCGCCCTGCGCTGGGTCGGGACCGCGGATGCTCAGTTTTTCTATCTCGGCTTCTTTGAGAATGCGATCTACATCGCGGTTGGGACTCAGCTTTATCGCAATGACCTTGATGGCACCGTCACCTATCTCGGTGACTACAAAGGCGATGGCGTGATCGATTTTCACCACAACGTCGATCGCGGAAAGACGGGGCTCCTCTTTGAAGCCGATACCGCGGATTATTCCGAGACGATTTTCATGGAAATCGATTCGAGCGGCACCCTCCTCAAAACATGGGACATGGCTGCCATCATCTCCGCCGCTATGCGTGCCGGCGGCGATGATCCGAGCCAATTTGTTTTTCCCGCGCCGGATGACTGGTTCCATAACAATGCCGTGGCTTACCATCGCGCCGACGACTCGCTTATCGTCTCGAGCCGGGAAGATTTCGTTATCTGCATTGATTACACGAGCGGCGCGATCAAATGGATCCTCGGTGATCCCGAAAAGGCCTGGTATCAATTCCCTTCCCTTCGGCAGTTTGCTCTGACTCTAACTTCGGGCAGCCTTCCGCCAATCGGCCAGCATGCCGTCTCGACCACTTATGACGAGGGTCTTTTGCTTTTCGACAATGGTCTCAACAGTCTTTTCCAAGCGCCGCCTGGCGCAACCCGCAGTTACGCGAGCCCGCGCAAGTATAAGATCGATCCCATAAACCGGACCGCGAGCGAGGTGTGGAATTACCTCATGGATGAGAGCGTCTACAGTCCCTATTGCGGAAGTGTCTACGAGGACCAACCGCTGAATTACCTCGTCGATTACGCGTACGTTCTCCAGGACAATGCGATCCACGCGCGCATTGTCGGGCTTGATGCCAGCGGCACAAAAATCTTCGATTACCAGTATCCCAGCTCCGGTTGCACAAAGATCTTCAATGCCGTCCCGCTGCACCTCGAAAAGACCGCCTTTCCCGCGATCGGGCCCCAGTCGCTGAACATTTCGACCCGCGGCCTCGTAACTCCAGACCAGGGCGCACTCATTGGTGGTTTCATTGTTACCGGCGCCGATGCCAAGACAGTCGTCCTGCGGGCCCTTGGTCCCTCGTTAGGCGAGCAAGGCCTTTCGGACACCCTTCCGGACCCAATCATCAGCTTATATGACGCAGCCGGCCACTTACTCGCGACGAACGACAACTGGCAGTTCGGTCCCGATGCCGGCCAGATCGCGTCCGACGGACTCGCCCCCGGTAATCCGGCGGAAGCGGCGTTGCGAACCAGCCTCGCTCCCGGTGCTTACACCGCGGTGGTCACTGGAAAAGCCGATGCAACCGGTATCGGGCTGGTGGAAGTCTATGACCTTTCGCCGACGGGAAATGCAAAGCTCGCTAACATCAGTACCCGTGGCCAGGTCGGGACGGATGCGAATCAACTCATCGCCGGATTTATTGTCGGCGCAACCGATAGCTCGACCGTGGTCGTGCGCGCGCTCGGACCTTCGCTGGGCGCCTTTGGAATTATCGATCCTTTGCCCGACCCGAGCTTTACCGTCTATGACGCGAACGGTTTTGCACTGGGAGCAAACGATAACTGGTCCGATGATCTGAATATTTCCGCGCTCGAGCAAAACGGGCTGTCGCCAGGTGATCCGGCGGAAGCCGCGACCATTCTTCATCTCCCGCCCGGGGCGTACACGGCAGTTACAACTGGGACAGATAGCACCACAGGAATTGGCCTGGTTGAAGTCTACAACCTCGAATAACTGCCGGCAACTTTCCTTTGTTCGTTAGTCTAGGATCGCATCGACTGCGGCCCGGACGTGAACCATCGTCGTGTCGAGAAAGCTTAGTCCCTCCGGTTCCGCGCCTCGGAGCAGGAGCGGCAACTCAGTCCCGGCGAGAACCACTGCCTCGACCTCTTCCTCGTTTCGCAAGCGCTCGATTATGGCGAGAATCGCGCCGCGGGTTTCGGGGACAAACTTGTTCGCTAGCAGTTCGTGAATGTACTTGTCGTGCAGGAAGGACTGTTCGGGCAGCGCCGGCGTGATGAGAGTGAGCCCGGCGCGGGTGAAGACCTCGGGGTAAAACTGCGCGCCCATCGTAAAGCCGGTGCCAAGAAGGGCGAGGCGCGTGAACCCATGCTCCCGCGCGTGATCGCAGGTCGCCTGGACGATGCTGAGCATCGGGATCGGTACCCGGCGCTCCACTTCCTGAAAAACAATGTGCGGAGTATTCGCGGCTATGAGCGCGAGGGCGGCGCCGGCGCCTGCTAATCGCTGTACCGAATCGGTGATGTAGTCCGCCAGTTCGCGCAAATCGCCGGCATCGAGCATCGCGATCCCATGATTCACGTCCAGGCTGTCGATGATCAGGTGCGGCGCGCTGCCATCCGGGACCCGGGCACGGTAGCCCTCGAGGATGAAACGGTAGTACTCGATCGTCGATTCGGGCCCAAGACCGCCCACGATTCCGAGGCATTTCATAAGTAAATCAGACCATGCAATTCTGTTATCGAGGATGACTTACCCGATTTTTTTCCGGAAACGCAGGGCGCAGAGGACAAAGAGCAGCGCCGCCATGAGGATAAGAATACCTAACGATGGCCAGTATTCGAACATGGTCGCACCGCGCAGAATAATCGCGCGCATCAGCCAGATGAAATAGGTCGTGGGCAGGCATGCGCCGAGCCAGTAGAAGATCGCGGGCATGGTTTCCCGTGGAAAAATGAAGCCGGAGAAGAAGACGCTGGGGAGAATGAAAGCCATCGACATTTGCAAAGCCTGCATCTGGTTGAGCGCCTTGGTCGCGACGAGCAGGCCGAGGCTGAGGAGCGCAAAGACGTAGACGAAGGTGGAGAAAATCATGGCGACAATGCTGCCCGCGATCGGGACAAAGAAGATAAAGTGCATGATCCCGAAGAGAAGCAACGCCATCAGCATTCCGATGCAGAGATAGGGAATGAGTTTGCCGAGCATGAGTCCCCAGCGGCTGAGGGGACTAACGAGTAGTTGTTCGAGGGTGCCGCGCTCGCGTTCGCGCACCACCGCCATCGCGGTCGCGAAGGTCGTGCCGATTTGCAGGACCACTCCGATCACCCCCGGGACAAAAAAATTCGGGCTCCGCATCTCGGGGTTGTAAAGCATCTGCGGCCGCACTTCGACCGGCGGGATATTGCGCCCGGTTTCTTTCAAAAGGGTCTGGACGGATTGGGTGAGCGCGACCGCGACCCCGGTGTTGAGTGCCTGCAAGGCAACGGTGGAATTGGAGCCGTCGATCAATAGTTGCACCCGCGCGGGTCGGCCCGCGCGCAGGTCGCGAGTGAAGTGGGGCGGGATTTGCAAGCCGACATAAGCATTGCCGGCGCGGATCTCGCTTGTCATCTCGGGAATGCTCTGGACCTGCTTGACGACCCGAAAGGTTTCGGTGTTGACGAACCGATCAACCAGCTGCCGGCTCTCGACCGTGCGGTCCTCGTTGTAGACCACCATCGCCATGTGTCTGACGTCGTTGTCGAGGGCGTAACCGAAGGCGATCATCTCGATGAGCGGCGGGAAGAACATGAAAAAGAGTGTCATCGGATCGCGCCAGACGACGATGAACTCCTTGAACAAAATGGCCCGAAGGCCACGAAAGGGCCGTTTCATCAACGTAACCTTTGTTCGTTAGGCGCGGATTCGTGCGGACTCGGCACATTCAATCCGTCATCCCGAGCCGCCGAAGGACGGCGAGGGACCTCCCGCTGCGGATCCAGCATTGCGGAAAGATCGGCCCACCACGGGTTTAGGGTTTCCACCAGCGCGTTTTTCTTACTTCGCCTCCAGCCTTTGATTTCTTTCTCGCGCTGGATCGCTTGCAGAACCTCGTGGTAGGTCTCGTGGCAGACCAGTTTTGTCAGCCGATACTTCTTCGTAAAGCCTTCGATCGTACCATGCTGGTGTTCCCATACCCGCCGTGTCAAATCGTTAGTCACTCCGGTGTAAAGGACGACTCTAGTGCGGTTGGTCATCATGTAGACATAGTAGGTCTTCATTGCAGGTGTGAGGTCCCTCGCCGTCCTTCGGCGGCTCGGGATGACAAGGTGAGAGCGGCGGCGCCGGATGAGGTGAGAGCGGCGGCTCGGGATGAGGTGAGAGCGGCGGCTCGGGATGACACTTTGGGAAACCGCGGCTCCATCTCATGCGGCACGCCGCTGCTCCGACTGATTTCCGGTTGCGTATCTCGCGGTCAGGGCAACGAAGACATCCTCGAGCGACGGGCCGATTTCATGAATCTCGGAGCTCGTGATTCCGACCGACGCGAGCTTGCTTTCGATCGCGTCAGGGGTCAGGGAATCGTCGACCAACAGATGCATCGACTGCCCGAAGACGGTGGCGCTGCGCACCCCCGCGATTTCACGCACCGCCTGCAAGGCGCGGGTGACATGATCGCAGGTCACATCGAGCCGGCGCATCCCGGCCGGCGTAACCTCGGGCAATTGTTTGAGCTCGTCCGGTTGCCCGGTTACGATCAATTTCGACATATAGATGTAGCCAACATGAGAGCAGCGTTCGGCTTCATCCATGTAATGGGTCGTGACGAAGAGCGTCATCCCGCGGCCGGAGAATTCGAAAAGTAAATCCCACAGCTCGCGGCGCGCGACCGGATCGATTCCCGCGGTCGGTTCGTCGAGGAAAAGCACCGTCGGCTGGTGCATGAGCGCGCAGGCCATCGCCAGCCGTTGCCGCCAGCCGCCCGAGAGCAAGCCGGCGCGACGATCGAAGTAAGGCTCAAGATGAGTCAGGGCGATCAACTCATCGCGGCGCTTCTTCAATTCTTTCTCGCGCAGACTGTAGAGTTTGCCGGAGAAAAGAAGGTTCTCGTTCACCGTTAGCTCGTCGTAGAGAGAAAATTGTTGCGACATGTAGCCGATCATTTCCTTGATCGCTTCGCTCTCCCTCACAACGTCGCGGCCGCCGATCCGCGCCGTGCCTTCGCTCGGCTCGAGAATGCCGCAGAGCATCCGGATCACGGTCGATTTGCCGGACCCGTTCGGACCGAGAAAGCCAAAAATCGAGCCTTGCTCGACGGAAAAGGAGACGTGATCGACGGCCGTGAAATTGCCAAACCGTTTCGTCAACCCCTGGCACTCAATCATCGCTGGCATAGTTACACAGGCATCAGGAGGCCCCGTCATCTTGAGCGAAGCGCAGCGGAGTCGAAAGATCCCGTGAACAACCGGGAGGCGAGCCACGAGATTGCTGGCGCCTTCGAGTAGAGCCGTCCGGCTTTTCCACGGGATCCCTCGACTTCGCTCGGGATGACGATCGCAGGTTTCACGGCTTTTGCGGCACGCCGGGGAAAATCGCATCAGCGGACATCCCGGCGCGCAATTTATCTTCGCGATTTTGCAGTCGAATCTTGACCCCAAACACCTGTTTGATCCGATCCTCGACCGTCTGCACGTTGCGCGGGGTGAACTCCGCCTTGCGGTTAATCTGCTCGACCGTGCCGTCGAAGTATTCGTCAGGGAAAGAATCGACCCGCACCCGGACTGCTTCGCCGAGCCGGATGTAACCGAGCCAGGTCTCCGGAACATAGACCCGCACCCAGAGATGCTGCGGCAGGATCAGGGTCGCGACCTCCTGGTTGGGCGCGAGGACGTCGCCGACCTTGACGTTGAGAACTTCGAGCACGCAGTCGTTAGGCGCGACCACGTTCAGCTCGTCGAGTTCGGCGTCGATCTCGCCGAGTTGCGCCTTCATCTGTTTGACCCGCATCCGGGCCGCTTCGACGCTTTTTTCCTCCGCCTCGGCCGCGCTTTGAGCCCGTTCCGCTTCGTTAGGCGAGACCGTCTTGGTGCGCAGCAATTCCTGCTGGCGGCGGGCATCAGCCCGCATGAATTCGAGCTGCGCCTCGAGTGCGGCGGCATCATGGAGCGTGGTGTCGATCTGCGCCTGGGCGAGCTCGCGCCGGGCCTGCAACTCCGGCGCGACCAGCCGCGCGATCGGCTGCCCTTTCTTCAACGTGTCGCCTTCCTGGGCGAAGAGCTGCACCACCCTGCCGCCGGAGCGCGGGGCGACATGCACTTCATCCACCTCGATTGTGCCCGAGACCGGCTGGACGCGCGGACCACAGCTGCCTAACGACAGGCCCAGCAGGAGGCAAACGACGCCATGCAGGAAAGGAAAGGTGGATTGCAAGCGCGGCAAGATTACCGAGTTTGCCAGGAGATGAAAGCCAGACGGTTCGACCACATTGATCTGCGCGTGAACAAGATCGAGCCGGCGCGGCACTTCTATGCCCGGCTCCTGCCGGAGCTGGGATTCACGCTCCATTCGAGCGGGGAGGAGTGGTTTATCTGGCAGGCGCCGGGGAGTGGCCCGGTAGAGTTTTTCGGTTTCACCGAATCGCGGGGGCATCAGCCTAACGACAACCGGATCGCCTTCTGGGCGGAGGATCGGGCGGAAGTGGATCGGCTCGGTGAGATCGTGAAGAACGCGGGCGGACAAAATCTCGAAGGGCCGGGGCTCTGGCGCGAATATTCGCCTGGTTATTACGCCCTCTTTTTCGAAGACCCGAGCGGGAACAAGCTGGAAATCTGTTCCCGCGAGACGCGCTCCGGTTGAGATCGGTTGCGCTTCTGCGACACGTATCGTGATGAACGATGCGGCCCCATCGCTCCCGAAGGTCCTGCGACCGCAGCGGAGCGTCCGTTATCTCAAGCTGATTGCAATATTCAAAATCAGCCAAGGGCTCCTGCTCTGTACGATCGGGGTTTCGCTCCTTCTGCTCCATAGCCGCACCCGCTGGCTTGATGCGATCTCCGACTGGGTGGATGGCGAGCTGATGGTCGCCCACAGTCGCTCCGTGCTTTACCTGCTCAACCGGCTTCAGGATGTGGTCTCGGGTGGTTTACTTCAGGTGACCGCCTGGGTGGCGCTGTTCTTCGCCGGGTTGCTTTGCACCATGGGGGTCGGGGTCTATTTCCAGAAACGCTGGGCCGAGCTGCTCATCCTTGTCGCGACCACCAGCTTTATCCCGTTCGAAATGCGGCACGCCTGGTTTCACCCCGGCGTCGTCGTGGTCCTCATCCTGGCGGCCAATTGCTTCATCGTCTGGTTCGTTTACCGGGTGCTCCGGCGGGAACGCGACGAAGGGCAGCGCCCGCCGCCGGCGGAAAAAGAGGACGCCGTCCTCGAAGTTCGTTAGGTCGTTAGGCTCGCCCCGGGCGAAGGCCGAAGCGGGCGAGCGCCGCGCGCGTTTTCTCCAGCGGCAGGCCGATGACATTGGTGCGCGAACCGCTGATCCGGGCAATGATGGCGCGGCCCTCGGCCTGCGCGGCGTAGCCGCCGGCTTTGTCGAGCGGCCCGATCCGGGCGAGATAGTTTTCGATCGTCTCGTCGCTCAATCTTTTGAAAACAACCGTCGAGCTGACGGAAAATGTCTCCGAGCGACCCTCGCCGAGATGAGCAACAAAAACCCCCGACACTACGGTGTGACTTCGCCCGGCGAGGCGCCGAAGAATGTGCGCCGCCTCCCGGTGATCCCGCGGTTTGCCGATGACCTCATGACCGAGCGCTACCAGGGTGTCGGCCGCGAGCACGATCGCGTCGGGATGCGCACGGGCGACTGCCAGACCTTTTCGGAGCGCGTTGCAACTGGTCGCCTCACGCAAGGTAAAATCGTTCGTGCCGATCTCCCGCACCCCCGGCGCCACTACTTCAAACTCGAACCCGGCCGACGCCAGCAATTCGCGCCGGCGCGGTGAGGCCGAAGCGAGAATGAGCCGCGGGCGGCGGGCGGCGGTCATGGATTACCCGGCTCGGGGGATTGACCCGGCATGTGCAGGTTAATGTCGGGCATTTTCATTTCCCGATAGTCCGCTGGGACTGTGAACTCGGAGGCCGGCAAGGGCGCGAGGCTGACCGACTCGATCGTGCTCGTGATCTCCGGCTCGTCGTCCACTTTCACGATCGTGCGCAAAGGCAGGCCGGGCAACGCGTGGTAATCGGGCATGCCTTTCATGATTGACTCGAACGCGCCCTTCCGCAGCAATTCCATTTGCGGCAAAATTTTTTGGTAATCGGGATAGTTCGTCGCGACCCAGTAGGTCGCGTGATACTTGGGCGAGTCGCTCACGTACTCCTGGGTTTCGGAGCCGTTGATCGTCTGGGTTTTGCCAGTCGGTTTGGGCACCGACTGGTTGGGCGCTTCCGTTTTCACGAACGCCTTGGCCATCTCCGCCATCGCTTTCGCCTGCTCGCCGGGGATGCGCATGACCGCTTTTTTCTCGTGGAAAAGATTGATCACCTCGCCGCTTTTCGCGTCCAGGATCGTGCTCATTTCCGGTCTGACTTCGACCCGCGCCTTGTCGCCTTTGACTTTCATTGTCACCTCGTGCGTGCCGCCGACGCCTTCGACTTTTTGCACGATCGTGAGATCGGCCCGGGCGGGAGCGAGAACGAACAAGAGAAGCGGCAAGAGACACAGGAATTTCATGCTTCAGTTGCTAACAACGCTTCGCCCGAACGGCAAGTACCGTCGAAGCCGGAATGACTTCCGCGATCGCCGCACGAGTTTCGAAAACGACTTGGCAAGCCACGGCGTTCACGCCAGCTTAAGCGCGCGCGGGTATAGCTTAATGGTAAAGCTCCAGCCTTCCAAGCTGGCTATGAGGGTTCGATTCCCTTTACCCGCTCTCTTGCCCAGGGAGATCGGAACAATGCGCGGTGGACGAGAGCGAACGGTTGCGAGCGCCCTTGTTTTTTTGGCGCTCTTCCTCACCGCTGCGGGCTTCTGGTTTGCGCTCCTGCCGCTGGCACACGGACGCGATCTCACACCGGTGGAAATGATTCAGGCCGGTCTGCCCTTTCGACAAACCATTCAGACCGCCCAAACCGCCGATCTGCTTTTCGCCGTCTGTCGTGCCGTGGGAAAATATCCAACCGCGGCGGCGAGCATCGTCTCGACTGCGGTGGCGGACCGGAAGGAACTTGCGCCCCAGATTGTGGTGACGGCGCTGCGCTGCGGGGTCAAAAAGGATTGCGACTTTGCCGGCGCCATGGTCGCTGCGGCGGTAACAGCTGCGCCTGATTCGGCCGCAAACATTGGCCAGGCCGCGAGTGCGCGCGCGCCCAACTGCGCGGAAATCATCCAACGGGCAATCGAACCTGCGACTCCGGCGGACGGCGCACCGATCCCAAACGGACAGTCCGGCACCAGCCCGACGCCGGGTGAGGAGTACGATCCGCTCGAGCCGCTCCACCTCGTTTGCGACCAGGGCACGCCACGCGCCCTGCGGGCAAGCGAGCTCGACGAATTCCTCAAGGCCCATCCCGGCGCGACACTCGGGCCATGCCCGCCATCGCCGTCGCCAACCCCTGGCCCAAAGTGACGGTGCTGTAGCCGCGGCGCTGACGCCTGGCTCTGCGTGGCGGCCGGGGTCAACACCCCCGGCTACAACCGGGAAGCCGCAGCCGTTACTGCACCGGATTCTGGAGCAGAGCGCGGTGGCGCCAGAGATAACCAAGCCCGGAATAAATTGTGAGCCCAATCGTGATCCAGAGGAGCGCGTCGCCGACATAAAGCCAGGCGATCTGCCACCAGTTCGTGAGCCAGACCTGCGGCCGAATCTCGCGCGCCGCGAGGAGAAAAAGAAAAAAGACCACGGTCGCGATCTGCCACGAAGTCTTGTGCTTGCCCAGCCGTTCCGCCGGCAGCACGATCCCATCAGACGAGGCGATGAGCCGCAGACCAGTGATCAAAAAATCACGCGCCACCACGATCGTCGCGACCCAGGCCGGGACGGCGCCCAGCGGCACCAGGCAGATGAACCCTGCGGCCACCATCACCTTGTCGACCAGCGGGTCCATCAGCTTGCCGAACTTGGTGATCACGCCGTAGCGGCGCGCGATTTCGCCATCGAAGTAATCGGTCACGCCGGCGACGGCGAAGAGGACGAGGGCCGTGGTGCGCCCGTAGCGCCAGGCCGAGCTGAGCGCGATGACAAAGAGAACCGTCAGCGCCAGGCGCATGAGGGTGAGCCGATTCGCCCAATTCATTCCCCAATCGCGCTCGGCTGATTTTGCCTAACGAAAAGCGGCTGTTTCCAGATCGGCACCTTCTTTTTCAACTCGCTCACGATCCAGGCACTGCCCTCAAAGGCGACTCCGCGATGTCCGCTCGAGACCCGGAGAAAGAGCGACGGCTCGCCTGCTGCGACGAACCCGACGCGATGATGGAGCTGGATTTCCTCGAGCCCAAATTTTTCCCGCGCCGCCTCTGCGATCAGCTCCATCTGATGTTGCGCCATCGTCTCATGGGCTTCGTACTCGATCCCGGAAATCTCGCGCCCATCCTCCAGGCTCCGCACAACGCCCCAGAATTCCACCGTCGCGCCGGCGCGGCCGCTCCAGTTTTGCGCCGGCGCCTGGAGCGGCGCGGTTGTGATCAGGATTTGCGAGTGCCAAGTTGCCATCTGCTCGCGCCGCTCTCTGCTGCTCAGGCGCGGTGAGGTTCAGGAGATACCGAAAATGAATGTGAATCAATGTGATATTGGCCTCATCGGCCTCGCGGTCATGGGCGAAAATCTCGCCCTCAACATGGAGTCGAAAGGTTTCACGGTAGCGGTTTTCAATCGCACTACTGAAGTGACCGAGAAATTTGCGGCCACGCGTGGCAGCGGGAAAAACATCCAGCCGACGCTCACAATTCAAGAGCTGCTCGGAGCACTGAAGAAGCCGCGCAAGGTCATGATGATGATCAAGGCCGGCAATCCCGTCGATCAGGTCATCGCCGAACTGCTGCCGTTTTTGGAAAAAGGCGACGTTGTGATCGACGGCGGCAATTCGCTTTTCACCGACACCCAGCGCCGCTGCAAGGAACTCGAAGGCCGCGGAATTCATTACGTCGGCTGCGGGGTTTCCGGCGGCGAAGAAGGCGCGCTCAAAGGTCCATCCCTCATGCCCGGCGGCTCGCGCGAGGCGTATGAGATGATCGCGCCGATTTTCACCAAAATCGCCGCGCAGGTCGATGGCGAACCGTGCTGCCGCTACATGGGACCCGACGGCGCCGGGCATTACGTCAAGATGGTGCACAACGGGATCGAGTACGGCGACATGCAGTTGATCTGCGAAGCCTACGCCATCATGAGCAGCGTTCTCGGCCTAACCACCGATGAGCTGGCCGATGTCTTCGCGGAGTGGAACCGGGGAGATCTGGACAGTTATCTCATCGACATCACCGCGCAGATCTTTCGCAAAAAAGATCCCGAAACCGGCAAGCCAATGGTCGACGTGATCCTCGACAAGGCCGGACAGAAGGGCACCGGGATCTGGACGTTGCAATCGGCGATTCAGCAATCGGTCGTTATTTCAACCATCAACGCCGCGGTTGAGGCGCGAGTGGTTTCCTCGGGCAAGGAAGAGCGGGTCCATGCCTCCAAAATTCTGCCCCAGCCGAAGGTAGAAAAATTCCGCGGCGATCGAGACGAACTTGTCACCGCGGTGCGCGACGCGCTTTACGCTTCCAAGATTGTCTCCTACGCCCAGGGAATGGAATTGTTAGGCGCGGCGAGCAAGCAATTTAATTGGAACTTGAACTTCGGCGATATCGCGACCATCTGGCGGGGCGGCTGCATTATTCGGGCGAAATTTCTCAATCGCATCGTCGAGGCCTACGAACGCGACCGCGCCTTGCACAACCTGCTGCTTGATTCCTATTTCACCGACATCATCGCGCGCACCCAGCACAACTGGCGGCGCGCCATCGCCGTCGCGGTCCAGCAGGGGGTGGCGGTGCCGGCCTTCAGCGCGTCGTTAGGCTATTTCGACAGTTATCGCCAGGCGCGGCTGCCGGCCAACCTGCTCCAGGCGCAGCGCGATTTCTTCGGCGCCCACACCTACGAGCGGGTCGATCGGCCCGGAGTCTTTCACACCGAATGGCTGCAGTCTGACGAGCATCCAAAGGAAAAAGCTGCCGAACCGAAGGAACCGCCCAAGCGCCATGCCGCCGAGTAAGCGATCCCACGATTCACGATTCTCGATGTAACGTTGTAACTCTCCTCAATACCAGCCATGCCCACCTACATCTACGAAACCACTGATCCGGCAAAGCCGGCGCGCCGCTTTGAGGTGAAGCAAAGCATCAAAGACGAGCCGTTGCGCGCCGATCCAGAAACCGGCAAGCCGGTCCGGCGCGTTATTTCCGGCGGCCTCGATCTGCACCTGCCGGGCAAGGCGAGCGCGCCTCCGGTGAAGCGCGGCGGCTGCGGGCCGGGCTGCGGTTGTCATCACTAAGCTTTTGTCATCCCGAGCCGGCGAAGCGCGGCGAGGGACCTCCCAACTGCTTAAAGCGCTTCCGCGAATGACAACGCGTGCAGGGATTGCAGGCGTCGTGGTTGGCGAAGCTCTAATTTTCATTGCGAGGTCCCTCGCCGTCCTGCGGCGGCTCGGGATGACAGGAGAGAGAAGACGGCGCGATGACAGAAGGGAGAAAGCGGCTCGCGATGCAATGGCATGGAGAGCGCGAAAAGTGAATTGCGCAGCGGGATAACAGCGGTGTTAGCGAAAATCGTGTGACTCACTCCCGGTGAGTTGCGCGTGCGGAAGTGGCTTGATGGCGCGCGTTTTAATCAGAACCACGTTGTCGGTATTTTGCACTTCGCCTTCGATAAGGAGGAAAGCTTCTTCCGTGATCGTCAGGCGAAAACGCTCGAACAGATCGGGCGCGACGATGGCGTTCGAAACTCCGGTTTCGTCTTCCAGGCTGATAAAGACAAAGCCTTTCGCCGTGCCCGGCCGCTGACGGCAAATCACATTCCCGGCAATCTGGATGATCGAGCCATGCCGCGCCTGAGGGAGATCGCTCGCCCTATACACGTCAGGCAATTGGTCACGCAATAATTTCATCGGGTGCGGACCGGTCGTCAGGCTCATGGTTTCGTAATCGGCCTGTACGCGCTCTGGCAGAGTCATTGGACAAAGCGGTGATTGCCGGTTCTGGGGAGCACAGGCCGCTGGCCTGTCGTTTGCGGTGGCTCGCCGCAAACCGGGGCGCAGTTGAGGCGCACAAGAGTTCTCCGGGGTTGTTCGTACGAATTGATTTCCCCTGTCGCTCGAACGCTGGCTCTGCGCTCCGGCGTCCGGCGAGCCACCGGACGCTACAGGCCAGCGGCCTGTGCTCCCCAGAAGATCGTCGTGCAACACCTCTTCGACTTCCCACAGCGCCGCCCGGCGATGTTTCGCAAAACAATTCAGCGCCCCCGCTTCCGCCAGGGTACGCAATTCTTCTTTCGTCAGGCAGGAAACCCGGCGTTTGAAATCGTCGAGCGACTGGAAGGGGCGCGCTTTTCCCTGCCTGACGATCTCCTCCGCATGCTCCTGCCGCAGCCCTTTGACGACACAAAACCCGAGCCGGACCGCATCTTCGGCCCTCACCGGCGCTTCGCGTCCGCCTCTCCCGAGCGCGGAAGAGGATGGATCATCCGGGTGACTGACCGATTCGTGGCGTTTGCTTGCTTCTTCCTCGGAGCGTCTTCGCTTTGATCCGCGCCCGGTGACACTGCTCATCGAATGGCACCGCGCCGTGCCTCCTCGACCTGGTGCGATTTCGCCGCGCTCGCCCGCTGCGGCGTCCTCGCGCCTCTCTCCCGGTGGGCCGCAACGCAGCTCGCGCAACGAGTGAGGCCGGGCTTTCAAAGACGCACGCGCGGAGCGCGGCAGTGAGGGCAACGGAACGACTGTGCAACGCCAGTCCGATTCCATCACGGACACGGGCCGCATCTTCACTCCGTGCCGATGCGCGTCCTTCACGATCGTCGCGGGCGAGTAGAATCCCATCGGCTGATTGTTGAGCAGACTGGCGTAAAACTCGGGCGCGCGATGCACCTTCAGATAGGCGCTGCCATAGGCGAGAATCGCGAAACTGATCGCGTGCGACTCGGGAAATCCATAGAGCGCAAATGAAGTGATGGAATGGAGGATCTTCTCGATCACCTCCGGCCCGACCCCTTTGCGCGCCATCGCTGCGCGCAGTTTCACGCTCACTTTTTCCATCCGCTCCTGCGACCGATGAAAGCTGAGCGCGCGCCGCAATTCCTCCGCTTCCTCGCCGGAGAAATCGGCCATCACCATCGCGATCTTGAGCATCTGCTCCTGGAAAAGCGGCACGCCTAACGTGCGTTCGAGCACCGGCTTCAGCCGCTCGTCGAAATAGGTGACCGGCTCTTTCCCGGCGCGGCGGGCGAGATACGGATGGACCATGTCGCCCTGGATCGGCCCCGGGCGAATGATCGCGACCTCGATCACGACGTCGTAAAAACATTTCGGTTTCATCCGCGGCAGCGTCGCCATCTGCGCCCGGCTCTCGATCTGGAAAACGCCGATCGTGTCGGCGCTTTGCATGATCTCGTAGGTGGCGGCGTCGTCCTTCGGAATGTGAGCGAGATCGAGCGGCCGGCCGCGCTCCCGACAAAGCTCGAGCGCGTCCTGCATCACCGACATCATGCCCAGGCCGAGCAAATCGACCTTCACGATCCCGAGATCTTCGCAATCGTCCTTGTCCCATTGCGCCACCACCCGGCCCGGCATCGACGCGTTCTCGAGCGGCACGATTTTGCTCAAGTGATTCTGGCAAATGATCATCCCGCCCGAGTGCTGCCCGAGATGGCGCGGCAAACCGTAGATCGCCTGATACAGCCTGACGAAGGCCGGCATCCGCGGATGTGCTTTCGGCAAACCGGCCTGCTCGATTTGCGCCTCCAGATCGAGGGTGTGCGGGAAATCGCCGCTCGCGAAGAGATGCGAGAACCGGTCGAGAATGCTCGGCGAAAAATTGAGCGCTTTGCCGATCTCGCGCGCCGCGCTGCGCCCGCGATAAGTGATGACGTTCGCGGTCATGGCGGCGCCGTGTTTGCCGTAACGGCGGTAAATTTCCTGGATCACCGCTTCGCGCCGGTCGCCGCTCGGAAGATCGAGATCGATGTCGGGCCAGCCTTTGCGGCTCTCGTTCAGGAAGCGCTCGAAGACGAGATGATTCGAAACCGGATCGACCGGCGTGATCCCGAGACAAAAACAAACCGCGCTGTTTGCCGCGCTCCCGCGGCCCTGGACCATAATGTTGTTCTCGCGGCAGAAATTGACGATGTCCCAGACGATCAAAAAATAACCGGAGAAGCCGAGTTTCGTGATGAGCGCGAGCTCAAATTCGAGCTGGCGTTTCACCTTGCTGCTAATTGATTCGTAGCGTTGCTGCGCGCCGAAGAGGACGATGGTGCGAAGGAACGAATCCATCGAGTGACCATCCGGCACCGGGTAATCGGGAAAATGGTAGCCGATGTTCTCGAGCGAAAACTGGAGGCGCTCGGCCAGACGCAGTGTGTTCGTTAGGGCAGCGGGCTGGTCGCGGAAGAGCGCCTGCATTTCAGCCGCGCTCTTGAGATGGCGCTCGGCGTTTTGGGTCAGACGCGTCCCGGCGGCATCGAGGTGGGTGTGTTCGCGGATGCAGGTAAAAACATCGAGCACCTCGCGACCCTGCGCAGTGGCGTGGAGAACACCGTTGGTGGCGAGAAGCGGCAGGCGATGCTGTTGCGCCAGATCGATCAGTTGGCGATTGATGCGCTCCTCGCCCCTGACAAAATGCCGTTGCAGCTCGACATAAACACGATCGCGCCCGAAAGCATCGAGCAACCGCTGAGCGCGATTCGCGAGGTTCTGGGGAGCACAGGCCGCTGGCCTGTCGTTCGGTGCGGCTCGCGCCGAACCGGAGCGCAATTGAGGCGAAGAATTTTTTTGGGTGGCCATTCGTACGAACCGCTTTCCTTTGATATGCAAACGATTGCTCTGCGCTCGCGCGTCCGGCGAGCCACCGGACGCGACAGGCCAGCGGCCTGTGCTCCCCGGAGCATCGCCACGCGCCGAGACAAACGCGACCAGTCCACCGGCGAATTGCGGCAGCTCATCGTATTGGACGGCGCATGTGCCTTTCTCGCTCCGCAGATGCGCCTGGGTGAGGAGCGAGCAGAGATTGGCGTAGCCGGTGCGATTCTCGACCAGCAGGGGAATTTCGGCGCCATCTTCCATCGTTAGGCTGGCGCCGATAATGGGCCGCACCCCGTGCTCGCGACAAGCGACGGAAAAACGTTGCGCGCCGTAAACGCCGTTGCGATCGAGCAGCGCCACCGCAGGCAAACCGAGCTCAGCGGCGCGCGCGGCGAGTTGCTCGGGAAAAGACGCGCCGCGCAGAAAGCTGAAGGCGCTGCTGGCGTGAAGCTCGATGTAGGACATAACGGTGATCGAGCACGAGCACGATTACGAGCATGAGCACGAGCATGAGCACGAGCATGAGCACGAGCATGAGCACGAGCATGAACTCGACCTCATTCTCCTGCTCCTGCTCCTGCTCCTGCTCGTGCTCCTCATCGATCTCATCCTCAGTCGTAAACCCCTTCCAAAATCGATTCCCCCGGCTCTTCCCGGCAACGGCAAACAACCCCATTCTCCAGCTCAAGGTCCCACTCGGTCCGGCGCCAGCCTTTCGTGTCCCACCAATCGCCCGAGCTGCGATAAGGGCCGCGGCGGTCAGCGACCGCCGCTACAGCCGGGAACTGGTTGCGGCGGAGCCGGCGCAAGGCCGGGCCGATCATCGGTTCCTGACCGGATTCGTTAGGCAACTCCGGCATTTTCCAGGCGAACGGCTCGAGATGAAACGCATCCGGCCGATGCGAATCCTCCAGCACCGGCGTGCCAACTCGCTCCTTGCCTAACAATGCCGTGAGCCGATTGAGCGTCTCGTGCAGCCGTGCCGGATCGCGCAAGGGCGTCTCGAAAAATTCAAACTGCTGTTGTTTCCCGCGTGCCGGTTGCGCCTCGAGGGCGAGAGCAATGATCGGGTATTCGGCCCGAAAATTTTCAAGATGAGTTTGAAGGAGCCGGAAGAGCAGCTCGACCGAGTTAGTCGGCTCGGGAATTTGAAACCGATGTTGGTAGGCGGTCTTGTCGCTAAACTTCAAATGAAGGGTCAGTTCCTGCGTGACCAGATAAAGCGATCCCAATCGGCGCGTGAGATGTTCAAGAAGACGTCGTAGCAGGAAGAAGAGTGGCTCGGCGGTTTCGATCTCGTGTTCGAATTCAATTTCTTCGGCGAAAATTTCCGGTGGCCGCACGAGTCGCAAGAGCCGGCTGGAAGTGCCGTTGGCCTGTTCCCAAAGCCCGGCCGCGAGAGGCCCGAGGCGGGCGGCAAGCTCATCCTGAGGAAGGGCTGCGAGCTGACCGAGGGTGTGAATCCCCCATTTGTGGAGGAGGGCGATGATGCGGGAAATTTCCGCCGCCCGATCTTCGGTTGCCGCCATGCGAAGAGATTAGGCGAACCTATTAGCATGTTCAACGGAACATTCGAAAATGACGAATTTTGAATGCCCCATTCCGAGCGAATAGCCAATGACGAATCCTGCGGCCACGATTCACGTCATCCCGAGCGCAGTCGAGGGATCCCGCGGAGCGATCATGGATCCGGCAGCGGGAAAAGCAGTGAACTGAGCGCTTTTCGGCAGCGCCACGGGATCCTTCGACTCCGCCCCGCGATTGCGGGGCTCCGCTCAGGATGACCTCAACGACGACGCTGTGCTGCTTTCGTCATCGGGAATTCGTCATTCCTTCGTCATTCGGAATTCGTCATTCGTCATTGCCCTCATCCTCCGGGCCGGAGCAGCCGCGCTTTGGCGTCATCGGGCAGCGACGAATTCGCGATCCAGGCCGAGGCATTGCGTGGGTCGCTTTGCAGCCAGGCGCGCGCGCTCGATTCCAACTCACTGTTGCGGAGGCTCTCATTGCTGATCGTTGCCGCCCATTGCACCGCGACCTGTGGATCGGAGGAAGCAATCCGATTGGTAAAGGCGCTCACCGCCTGATCCCGCGACGGCCCGGCGGCGAGACTCCCGAGCCAACTGCCCGCAGCCGCGGGATCACTCTTCCCCCAGGTATTGACCAGACTCTGGAAGGCGGCTTCGCGCGTTGGTCCTTCCGGAAAACTCGCGGCCCATGCGCCGGCTGCCTCCGGGTCGCTCCCCGCCCATTGCGCAACCACGCTGGCCACCGCGGTCGTTTGCGCAGCGCCCGAAATCCGACTAGTCAGTTCCGCTGCCCGCTGCGGATCGTCTTCCGCCACAGCTGAAATTACATTCGGGAGAACCGCGCTCCGCGTCGCCGGGTCGGCGAGATCTTGCGCCCAATTGAGCGCGGCCGAGGCATCAGTCTGGCCCCAACGGCGCGCGACATAGGCGAGCAAGGTTTCACGGGTCTGGCCGCTCGTATTCGTGAGGGTATACTGCGCCGCTGCCGCCGGATCGGTTTCGCTCCATTGGTTCACGATCGGCTTGAGAGCATTGTCGCGGCTCGCGCCCACCGGCAGTTTGTCCATCCAGGCCAGGGCGGCGGAAACATCGCCGCTGGCCAATTGTCGCGCGATCGTGTTCACGGCGTTGTCCTGTGTTTTGCCTGCCGGCAAGGTCGCGACGTAATTGGCCGCGCCACTTGGATCGGCCTGGACCCAGACCGAGAGGATGCTTTGCAAGGCGCGCGATTGGGATTCCGTGCCGGGGAGTTGCTGCATCCAGGCGAGCGCAGCCTGCGGATCGCTCTGGGCCCATTGCCGCGCAATATTGCTCGCGGCGCGGTCGCGCATTTCTCCCGGGCGCAGGCTCGAGATCATGCTCGCGGCCCGCTGCGGATCCTTGTTCGCCCAATTCGAGAGCACACTCTGGAGGGCGGTGTCGTGTGCCTGCCCTTCCGGTAAACCAGTCGCCCAGGCGAAAGCCGCCGCCGGGTCATCGTTCGCCCAGGTCGCGGCGACCACCTGGAGCGCGGTGTCGTGACCAGAGCCGGGCGGGAGCGCGGCCGCACGTTGCGCCGCAGTCACCGGGTCGGTGCTCGCCCAACGAGAAAAAATCGGCCAGTAGAAGCTTTGCCGCGCGGCCGCCAACCCGGGCAGAGCTTGCAACATCGTGAGCGCCGCCTGCGGGTCGGCTTCGGCAAGAGAGGAAATCACCGCCTGTTGGGCACGGTCGCGTTCCTGGCCCGGCGCGAGCTGTTGCACCCAGGCATTGGCCGCGGTCGCATCTTTGTTCGCCCAGGAACGAATCGCGGCCGCGGTTAAGAGCGCGCGGTCCGAAGGCGTATCGCCGGTTTGGGCGTAGGCGAGCGCAGCCTGCGGCTCGGCCTCAGCCCAGCGACCGATGAGCATGGCGAGGTAGATCGGTTTTTCTCGCTGCTTCGGGAACGAGCGGAAGGCATCGACGATCGAGCGAATGTTCTTCGGATCAATCCCATCGATGATTTTGCTCGCGTCAACATAACTCCGGCGCTCGGCCGGACGGCTCAGCGCGTTACGCAAAGCGGCGATGACCGCTTCGTTCGAGAGCGGCTTGCTCTCTCGCTCGCTCGAACCATTGCGCGCCTCGAGCCCGAGCTGATCGTTCGCGCCCACGC
This sequence comes from Chthoniobacterales bacterium, assembly GCA_036825615.1. Taxonomy (GTDB): domain Bacteria; phylum Verrucomicrobiota; class Verrucomicrobiia; order Chthoniobacterales; family UBA10450; genus JAICXG01. The sequence goes on along the minus strand of DAISXY010000008.1, from coordinate 152,260 downwards.
CGTCGAGCCATTCGGCCGCGATCCGGCTCGAAGCGCTCGCGCGCGGATGTGCAACCGGCCGCGGCGCGGTCGACCGGCCCGCGAGCCAACCGCCGACAAAGGCGAGCGCGGCAAAGAGCAAAATTGCAACAGCACGCAATCGTTTCACAGAATCTTCACCGGACATTGCGGCAGAGCTTTAAGAAAAGCACGGCCATAGGTCTTCGTCACCACCCGGTTATCGAGGATGACGACGATCCCGCGATCGCTTTTGGTGCGAATGAGCCGGCCGACGCCCTGGCGCAGTTTCAGGATTGCTTCGGGCAAGGAATATTCCGTGAAGGAATCGCCGCCGCGCGCCTGGATCAGCTCGAGCTTGGCCTCGATCAACGGATGATCCGGGACCGCGAAGGGCAGGCGAGTGATGATGACATTCGAGAGCGCTTCGCCCGGCACGTCGACACCCATCCAAAAACTGTCGGTTCCGAAGAGCACACTGCGCGGTGTGGTTTTGAACTGCTCCAGCAGCTGCGTCCGCGGCATCCCTTTGCCCTGGACGAACAGGTTCATTTTTTGCCTAACGAAAAATTCCTCCAGCTCCGTCGCCATTTGCTGCATCGTGCGATAGCTGGTGAAGAGAACAAAGGCGCAGCCCGCAGTCTCGGCGACGAAACGCCCGATCCATTCCGCAAGCGCGTCATGGTAATTTTCGTCGCGCGGGTCCGGCATTTTCCGGACGATGAAAAGCTGCATCTGCTTTTGAAAATCGAACGGGCTGCCGAGCTGCAACGGTTCCGCTTCGCTCGCGCCGATCCGGCGACGAAAATAGGCCAGGTCCGGTCGCCCCACCGCGAGGGTCGCGCTCGTCAGAATGGAAGTGCCCCCCTCGCGAAAAATCATCCGGCGCAGGACCGGCGCGACATCGATTGGCGCGGCGTTGAGCGTGATATTCTGCGCCGCCCTCCCGGTGCGCTCGATCCAGTAAACGTACTCGTGCGCGCTTTGCTGGAGAAAAACCGAAATGCCTTCGCGCGCATCCGCGATCCGGCGGCCAAGTTCCTGCAATTCCGCCTTGAGAAATTCATCCTCGGTCCTGCGCACCACTTCGATGATCCGCGCCTGCAACGCGCCGAGACGGCCCGTGATTTGATCCGGGACAAAATCGGCTTCGCGCACGCGGTACTCGCGACCCTTTTTGAAATCGGCGCGGCCTTCGATCGCGTCGAAGAACCGGTCCGCCTCCTCGACTAACGACGCCGCGAGGGTCACGCCGGCGGCATCGCGCGTGACGGTGAAGAGCCCCTTCTTCGAGCGGGCGTTGTAAAGCCGCTGGATCGTGGCGCGCAATCCGTACTGCGAAACGCCGATCCCGACTTGGCGCGAGGCCGTTTGCTCGAGGGTGTGGGCTTCGTCGAAAATCAAAAAATCGTTAGGGAAAAGATAACCTTCTTCGCGCTCCTCCTGCTCTTCCAAACTGCCGAGGAGAATGAAAAGCAGCGTGTGATTGAGCACCACGAGGTCGGCGGCCATCACTCGTTTGCGGGCTTGTTGGAAAAAACAGCGCGGATTTTGTCCGCAAGACTTCGTCGTGCAGATGTGCGGCTCGCTGCAAACCTGGGTCCAGACTTTTGGATCGGGCTCGATCGGCAGATCGCTCAGGGTGCCGTCGCGCGTCGTGCGCGCCCACTCCGCGAGCCGGGCCAGCTCGCTCTGCTCGCTGGTGGTGAAAAGCTCGTTCGCCTGCGCCACTGCCCGGTCGAGCCGGCGGCCGCAGAGATAATTCTGCCGCCCTTTCATCAGCGCGGCCTCAAACTCGATCGGCAGAATTTTCTTCACGATCGGGATGTCTTTGTGAAGCAGCTGCTCCTGGAGGTTGATCGTGTGAGTCGAGATGATCGCCTTCTTCTTCCGCTCGACGGCGAAGAGCGCCGCCGGGATCAGATAAGCGAGGGATTTTCCGACCCCGGTGCCGGCTTCGACCACGAGATGTTTTTCTTCCTCCAGCGCCTCGGCGACCGCCGCGGCCATCGCCTGCTGTTGCGGCCGGTATTCGAAATTGCGCGCCTTCGCGAGGAGCCCGTCCGACGCGAAGATCGCCCGCACCCGCTCGACAAAATGGCTTCCTAACGAATCCCTGAGCGCGATCATGAAGCGGATTTGCGAGTTGTGAGTTGCAATTTGCGATTAGTGGTCATGCGCAGTTTCCAAATGGCCCTTGAACGTGAGCGAATTGCAAATTGCAAATCGCAATTCGAGAATCGCAAACGCCCATGCGCCTGCTCGATCGCTACGTCATTCGCAATTTCCTCCAGCCCTACGTCTATTGCATCGTCGGGTTCCTCTCCATCTGGCTGATCTTCGATATCAGCGACAACAGCTCCATCATTTTCGACCAAAACGCGCCTCTCCGGCTGGTGGTGAAATTTTACTGGAGCCAGATCCCGCAGGTCCTCGTGATTTTGCTCCCGGTCGCGCTCCTCCTCGCCCTTCTTTTTTCGTTAGGGCGAATGTCGCGCGCGAATGAAATCGTCTCGATGTTGACTGCCGGGGTGAGCGTCCCGCGGGTAGTTCTTCCCCTGCTTCTCCTTGGTCTTCTCACGACCGCGGCGGCGCTTGCGCTCAATTACTCGCTCGCGCCTCACGCCGAGCTGGCCCGGAAAGATTTCATCGACGAGGTGAACCGCGGCGCCGGCGCACCCGAGACCGTCATTACCGGGCAGGTGTTTCGCAACCGGACCGACCATCGCACCTGGTACATCGCCCGCTTCAAACCGGGATCGAATCATTTTAGCGGCGTGCAGATCGTGCAGCAGGACCCGGAGGGCAATATCACCCGCAATTACATGGCGACCGAGGGCTCCTACGACCCACTAACCGATGACTGGCTGCTACAATCCGGAGTAAAAATTGTGGATTACGATCGTGCCGGCAACATCAAGAACGATCGAATGGTTGATGGCCTGAGGATTAAAGGCTGGAGCGAAACGCCTTTTCGCCTCAGCAGCGCGAACGTGCGCCCCGAGTTCCTCGGCGTCTCGGAGTTGCAGCATTATCTGCGCGCCAACGGCGATTTCCCCGATACCCTGCTCGCGCCCTTTCGCACCCAGTTGCAATATCGCTGGGCGCTGCCCTGGACCTGCTTTGTCGTCACGATCATGGCCGCGCCGCTCGGGATCGGTTACTCCCGGCGCGGGATTCTCGCCAGCGTCGCCGCCGCGGTCGCGCTGGTATTTACGATGAACTTTCTCGTCCACCTCTTTCTCGCCCTCGGTGAAGGCGACCGGGTCTCGCCGATCGTCGCCGGCTGGACGCCGAACGCGATCTTCCTTCTCGTTGGCTTGTATCTTCTGCGTCTGCGCGCCACCAACCGCGAGGCGCCGAGCTTTAATCCCGCCCGGCTCTGGCGTAGGTTGCGTCCGGCATGAATCCGTTAGGCGAAGAATGGTCAATCCAGCATCGCTCCGATACCTGCGCCGTCACCGGCCGGCCCTTCGTCGCGGGGGAAAATTTCTACACTCTGCTCTTTCGCGACCGGCAAGGTTTTCGCCGCCAGGACCTGAGTGAGCAAGCCTGGCAAGCGCGCAACGATAACCTCCAGCCCTTCTCCTTCTGGCGCTCCCGTTTCGAACCGCCGCCTGCGGCCGCGCCCGAGCCGCTGCCAAAAGAAAACGCCGAGGAACTTTTCCGCCGTCTTGTGAGCGCGGGCGACAACGCGAATGCCAACGCCTGCTACATCCTCGCCGCCATGCTCGAGCGGAAACGCATCCTGAAACAAATCGAAACCGAACAACGCGACAGCGGCCGTGTGCTGATCTACGAGCAGGCCAAAACCGGCGATGTGTTCGTCGTCCCCGACCCACAGTTGCGGCTGGACGAGATCGAAAGCGTGCAGCGGGAGGTGACGATGCTATTGCAAATGACCAATTCCGAATGACGAAGGACGAAGAAATTCGAATGCCCAAATGACCAAACAACACCTGCCGCGGTCATCCCGAGCGAAGTCGAGAATGGAGCTTTTCGCGACATGGGCTTGGCGGCGCGCGAAGCGCGGCGACTTGCCAAATCCCGTGGAACTTCCCCAGAGCGGCGGGCCGAAACGCGCAGCCAGGCGGCTGCGGCTCGGAGGGTAGCGATGGCATCAGGCAACCACGCTGCGAGATAGCCCGGCGGGATCCCTCGGCTTCGCTCGGGATGACCGCGCTTCGTCGCATGGCATTGATTGCCCACGTTGTTCAACTTCCAGGCTGGCGCTGGAACGCGTGAGTCGACCGGCTGGAACCCCATCGGCCGAGCCGGGCGGCATACCCGAGTTTCCATTGTCATTCGTCATTGATTCGTCATTGGTCATTCGTCATTCATCATTATCTTCCCCGATGCTTCCCTGGTTCGCCAACAATCGCTTCCCGCTCTATCTGGCCCCGATGGCCGGGGTGTCGGACAAGATTTTTCGCCAGCTCTGCAAGGAACGCGGCGCGGATGTGCTCGTGACCGAGTTTGTCTCGGCCGAAGGCGTCTTCCGGCGGAACGAACGCACCCGGCGCTATCTTGACTTCGACGAAGTCGAGCGCCCGCTCGGGGTCCAGCTTTTTGGCGCAAACCCGGAGCACATGGCGGAGGCGGCGCGGCAGGTGATGGACTGGGTTCAACCTGACTTCATCGACCTCAACTTCGGTTGTCCGGTGAACAAGGTGGTGGCGAAGAACGGCGGCTCAGCCCTGCTCAAGGATTGTCCATTGTTAGGCAAAGTGGTCGAAACGGTCGTAAAAGCGGTCGCGCCGCTGCCGGTAACGGCCAAAATCCGCACCGGCTGGGATGATACATCGATCAACGCCGTAAGCGTGGCGCGACAGTTAGACTCGTTAGGTATTGTCGCCCTCGCCATTCATGGACGAACGCGTGCCCAGGGTTATTCCGGATCGGCGGACTGGGAGATCATCGGGCAAGTCGCCGAGGCGGTTTCGATCCCGGTGATTGGCAATGGCGATTTGTTTTCCGCTGCGGATGTCGCCCGGCGTAAGGCCGAGACAGGGATCGCCGGCGCCATGATCGGTCGCGCCGCCATGAGTTCGCCCTGGATCTTTTCGCAGACGAAACATTTCCTCGCGACCGGCGAATTACTTCCGGCGCCCGATTCGGCGGAGAAATGGGCGCTCATCCAGCGGCATTGCGAGCTGGCGGTGGATGAATGCCGGCGGAATGGTCCCTGCCCGGACGCGGCCGAGGACCTCGCGATGCGCTCGATGCGCGGACGGCTCATGGCTTACTCGAAAGGAATGCCGGCAGGTAAGTTACTTCGCGAAAAATTCCAGCATGTCAGCAGGCTTGCGGATGTGGCGGAGATCGCGGCCGAGCATCTCGCAACATTGGATACGGTGATGGGCCCGGCGGCTGACCTCGCGGCCGTGGCTTAATCACGCCGGATGGAATTGCGTTTCCGCCCAGTGAGACCAGAAGAGGAAACAGTCGCGCCGGAACCGCCAGCTAGCGCGCAGCTTCATCATTTCTATCATATTTATGCCGATGGAGCGTGGCGCGAACCAGTCGCAGAGCATCTCGAAGCTTTGCAAACATCGGACCTGGCGCGACAGGATGGCTTTAGCCTAAGTGTCGGCCTCGTCGGGAAGGACGAAAACGTTCTGGCCGTCCGTGAGTTCTTGCAGAGTTATTCGATCCGCTGGAGAGAAGTTGCCGCGAGCCGGGAAGGCTGGGAACAGGTCACACTTAGCGCGCTTTCACGCGAGAGTCATCGATTGGAAGGGCTTGTTTTCTACGCTCACACCAAGGGCGCGTCGGCTCCGAGCCGGTTTAACATGGAATGGCGCCGACGGATGACTTACTACAATGTGACATGCTGGCGAGAGGCGTTCCTAAGTCTCCAGACGCATCATGCCTATGGTTGTCATTGGATGCAGCTGGAAGGCCGGCAGTGGCTCTTTGGCGGGAATTTTTGGTGGACGCAGATGGCCTATTTGCGACTCCTTCCTCCACCGGCGACCCACTCGCGCTGGGCAGCCGAGGGATGGATCGGTCTGCTCCCCCGATACATTCCCGAGTTCACCGTCTGCGATCCGGCAGGTCCGTTTCCGGGCAAGATCGGGTAAGAAGTTCGCCAGATCGCACGGAGTTTCTTCCGGCCTGGGTAGCGCACTCGTCCCGAGTGCTGGTCGCGGTGTTTCACCGCGACGAACTTTGCCCGGAGCTTCTGCGTTTCGAAGGATTCGCGGTTTAGGAAAAGTTCGCGACGGTGAGACACCGTCGCCAGCACTCGTGGACGAGTGCGCTACCCAGACAGATGCGCACATCCGGGGGCCCGGCGCGCTCAGGCACGCGACTCGTACTTCTTGAGCAGATTCTGGAAGGCGGGATCCTTTCTCAGCCCGTCATAGGTCGGATCAAGCTTGAGCAGGTGCACCGTGAGATCGCTCGGCCGCGAGAGCAATTCGTCGAGAACGGCAATCGCCTTTTCATTTTCGCCGCTCACGGCATAAACCTCGGCCAGCTTCGCTTTCACCTGCGGCCCTTCAAAAGCATCATTGCTAATTGGCAGTAACTCGACCGCTTTGCGGGCTTCGGCGATGGCCGCATCCTTCTCTCCCAGCCGGGCCAGCACCTGGGCGAGAACAGCATGGCGGGATTCATCCCGGGGTTGTTCGCGCACTGCCGACTCCGCCAGTTCTTTTGCCTTGAGAAAAGCCGCGTGCGCCTGCTCGTTTTGGCCGAGTCCCTGATAGGCCATTCCCTCCGCCAAATGCGCCGCGATTGCGATATGCGGTTTGCCGGGAATGCCTTCCGCGGGCAGGCGTTTGATTGCCTCGAGCGCATCGGAATAGCGACGCTGGAGGATGCGAACGTTTGCCTCGCCAAACAAGGCCTCACTCACGAGCGCCGGGGGAAGGTTCTTGATCCACTCCTGGTCCGGTTTGTTTACCGCCTGCTGGAATTTCGCGAACGCCTCGTCGGCCACGCTCGTATCGCCGCGCGCGGCGATCGCCAGCCAGCATTTCAGCCCCCAGAGCGAAAATGACTTCGGATCGATCGCGAGGGCGCGATCGATCGTGCGCTCGGCCGCGTCGAACTTGCGCTCCATCTGGTAATTGAAAAAAAGATTTTGCAGCGGCCAGCTGTCGTGGGGATTGAGCGCAACCGCTTTCTCCAGGTTGGCGGTCGACTCGGCCCATTTGTCCTGGCGGCGCTGAATCGCGCCCATCACCAGATAAGCTTCTGAGTCGTTAGGCAAGCCCTCTTTCGCGATCTCGAATTCCTTCAGGGCGGCATCGAAATCGCGCGCGCCGTAATAAAGGGAAAATCCGCGGGCGAGATGCGCCTCGGGCGAGTTGGGAGCGAGCGCGAGGGCGCGGTCGGCGTATTGTTTCGCGAGATCGCGCTCGATCTCGCTCGGCTCAAAGGTGTGATAAAGCCAGCTGTGCAGAATCGATAGATTCGCGATCGCAAGGACATATTTCGGGTCGAGCTGGATCGCCTGCTCGTAAAGTTCCCGCGCCCGTTTCAACTTCCCCGGGTCCTCGACCGCGTGGTGGAGGTCGCGCGCTTTGACAAAGGCGAGGTAAGCATCGGGGTTCTCGGTCGGTTTGGAGGTGATTTGCTGCTTCTCGACCGGAGAAAGCTGGGCTTGTAATTCATGCGCGATCTTTTTCGCGAGATCGCTCTGGATCTCGAAAACGTCGGTCAGGTTGCGGTCGTAATCCTCCGCCCAGATATGCTGGTCGTTGGCGGTGTTGATGAGCTGCACGTTCACCCGCACCCGGTCGCCTTCGCGGCGAACGCTGCCCTCGAGAATCGCGGACACACCGAGCTCTTTTCCGATCTCGCGGACGCTTTTCGGTTTGCCCCGGTAAGCCATGACCGAGGTGCGCGAGATCACCTTCAAGTCGCCGATCTTGGAAAGATTCGTCAGGATATCGTCCTGGATGCCGTCGGCGAAATAGGCGTTCTCGGGTTTGTCGGAAAAATTCTCGAAGGGCAAAACCGCGATCGATTTTCCCATCGTGGCTTCGGCACGCGGGAGAAGAAAAAAGCCGGCCACCGCCGAGACGAGCACACCGGAACCGACGAGCAGGGCGATGTTGCGTTTGCGATGACCTGACCCGTTCACCGGAGTCGGAGCCCGCGCGGGTGTGGTCTGGATGCCCTGCGGCGTGACATCGAATGCCCAGGCAAACACGAGCGCGAGCGGGAAACCGATGAGGAGCAAAACGATCGTGAGGCGGAGCGACCAATCCGGCAGCTCCCAGGCCGGGAACACCGCCGAGGCGAGTTGAATGATGCCGGCGGCCGCGACGACATAGGCGACCGCAACGCGGTAAACCTTGCGCCGTTTCAGCTCATCGAAAAAGGAAGTCATGGCCCGCGGAATTGTTCGGTGTCTCCCGGGTTGGATGCAACTCCGGCCGATAATGTTCAGCCACGATCTTTTTTCTTCGCAAGCAACTGCTTAAAACGCGGGTTCTCCCGCAGCGGATCCCAGCTCGGATCGCGCAGCAACTCACTGATGGTGAGGCCAGCTGGAATCTGAAGTGAGTGTTCGAGGAGCGCGAGCGCCTTTCCGTGATCGCCACACGCGACGGCAATGCGCGCACGCGTCACGGCGAGGATCGGCCCATCAAAGGCGTCCTCGGTTTCCGGCAGCAACTCGAGCGCACGGTCGCCTTCGCGGACCGCTTCAGCACACCGCCCGAGGCCGGCGTAAGTCAAACCGAGGAGGGCGCGGCGCGGACCATCGTTAGGGCTTTCGCGCACCGCCCTCTCGGCCTGAAGACGCGCATCCTCAAAGCTCGCCCGCGCCTTTTCGCGATCGTTCGTCAGCGCGTAAACCGTTCCGAGCAGATACGATTTGGAAATCGGCGCACTCGTTTCGCCGCGCGATTTTATCACCGGGCTGCGCTCCAAGACGCTGATCAGCTCGGGGTAATTGCGCTGGAAGAGGTGAAAGTTATAGCGCGTGAGAAGGATGGTGCCGTTCGGGTCTTCCTTGTCCGGCCAGTTCGCGAGCAACTGCTCGGTCGGGCGCAGATCGTTGCGGTCGTAAAACTCGACCCGCGCTCGCAGTTCGCGAATCGTGAAGGTGTCCGGCGCCACCTCGACCGCGCGATCAAACACCTTTCTCGCCCGCGCGTAATCGCGGGTCACGAGATAATTCCAGCCCATGTTTTCGAGCAGGATCGAATCTTTCGGATCGAGCGAGATGGCTTTCTCGTAGCTCGCGGTCGATTCGTTCCATTCCCCGGCGCGACGTTTGATTGCGGCGATGAGGCGGAAGACGACCGCGTCGTTAGGCAAATGTTCCCGCGCGATCTTCAATTCGCCGAGGGCGCGATCGTAGTCGCGGTCGAGATAATAGAAGATCAACCCCTGGGCGAGATGGGCTTCGGCCAGATCGGGCTGGAGGCGGAGCGCTTCCCTCGCCGCCGCCCGCGCTTTCTCCATCCGGGCCGCGACCGGCTCAATCGCGTAATAGGTCCAGCTTTCCAGTTGCGAAAGACTGGCATGCGCGAGGGCAAACTGCGGGTCAAGCGCGATTGCCTTCTCGTAGAGCCCCTCCGCCCGCGCGACATCGTCATGGCGTCGATCGGGGCGGCCGAAGATTTCGTGCGCCTGGAGATAAAGCAGGTAGGCCTCGGGATTTTGCGTCGGCTTGCGTTCGATCCGGGCCTGCTCGCCAGGCGAAAGCTTGGCGCGCAGGGCAGAGGCGATTTCCTGCGCGAGATCGGTCTGGATCGCGAAAACATCGGTCAGCTCGCGATCGTAAATCTGCGCCCAGAGATGCTTATCGTGCGCGGTGTCGATCAACTGCACATTCACGCGCACGCGATTGCCTTCCCGCCGGACACTGCCTTCGAGAATGGTCGCAACCTTGAGCGCTTTCCCAATCTCGCGCAGGTTGTGTGTCTGCCCGCGATACGGCAGCACGGAGGTGCGCGAGATCACCTTGAGATCACTGACCTTCGCCAAATTGGTCAGCACATCGTCCTGGATGCCATCCGCGAAATAGGCGTTCTCCGGATCGGCGCTGAAGTTGCTGAAGGGGAGAACGGCGATCGACTTGTCGAGCGCGGCGCGATTGATTTGCCAAAAAACGATCACGCCGATCGCGATCGAGATCGTCAGGCCCGCGAGCCCGAGCACGAGGAGGTTCTTGCGTCGGCTCGAGTAGGCGGGCGGGCAGTCCGCGGTCGGCACCGGCTCCGGCACAACGTGAATTCCTCCCGGGCCAAGATCGAACGCCCACCCGAGAATAAGCGCGAGCGGAAACCCGGCGAGAATCGCGAGCACGACCACCCGCATCGTCCAGGCGGGAAAACTCAGGACGGGAAAAATCGTGACCGCGACCTGGATAATGAGCCAGCCCGCGACCGCATACGCCGCCGCCAGGCGATAGACCTTGCGCCGCCGCAACTCGCACAAAAAACCGTAGAGCCGTGAGGAGTGGAAAGACTTTGCCAAAAGGAACCGCAGCTTTTTTCGCGGCTCACTTGATACCAGAAGCGAAGACGGTTTGAAAGTGCGGGCTCTCTTTTTCCCGCGAGACGACGGTCACTTCGATCTCGCTGAAGCCCGCCGCCTCGAGCCATTGGTGCAGCTCGATTTCACTGAACCCAAGCCAATGATCGGCATACAGTTCTCTCGCTTTTTCAAAGCGATGGCTGAGCAGGTCGAGCACGACGATCCGTCCACCCTTCTTTAAAATCCGATGCGCCGCGGCGATTGCGCGCTCCGGGTGGATGGCGTGATGCAGTGCCTGACTGAAAATCGCGAGGTCGATTGAGTTCTTCTCGATCGGGGGGTTCTCAATGTCACCGAGGCGATACTCGAGGTTTTTGAAGCCATGCTTTTTCGCCAGGGCCGAGCCGAACTCGACCATCTTCGGCGCGTTATCGATCGCGATCACTTTCCTCGCTTTTTTCGCGAGCAATTGCGAGAGCGTTCCCTCCCCTGCCCCAAGATCGGCGACGACGAGCGGCGGCAACATCGCGATCATGGTGTGCGCCAGCGCCTGCCACGATCGGCCCGGCACGTAGCTGCGGCCAAAACGGCCGGCAAGCTGATCGAAATACTCGCGCGCTTTGTCCTGGCGTTTTCGCAAGACGAGCTTGAGCGCCGTCCGGTCGCGCTGCGTCTCCGGCATTTCGCGCGCAAGGGCGCGGGTGAGGTCGCTCACCTTCGAGCGGCGCGGCCCCAGTTTGCCCTCGTTGGCCAGGCCGTAATAAACATTCTTGCCCGCGCGCCGGTCCTCGACCACGCCGGCGCGCTTCAGTTGCGCGAGGTGACTCGAGATCCTCGACTGGCCCATCCCGAGCACGTCCTGCAACTCGGCGACCGAGAGTTCTTCCTGCTCGAGGAGGAGGAGCAAACGCAGCCGCGTCGGATCAGCGAGGAGCCGGAGGAAATTAATCGTTGACGCCATGGCGTGAAAAAACGATATATCGACGTATCATGATTGGTCAATATGTCGGTTTGGCCCTTGCAGCGCTTAAGCGTTGAAGGGTTGAACCGGACCGAGGACCAAACCCGCTTCAACGCTTCAACGAACTAATATGCTTCGTCGTTTCATCTTTGCTTCCGAGTCCGTCGGTGAAGGTCATCCCGACAAGGTCTGCGACACCATTTCCGACGCCGTCCTCGACGCCTGCATCCGCCAGGACCGCACCAGTCGCGTCGCCTGCGAGACCTTTGCCAAGAGCCACATGGTGATTGTGGGCGGCGAGATCACGATTCCAAATCTCGCTGAGGGCAAGCCACTCGAGTCGGTTGTGCCGATTGACGAAATCGTGCGCAACAGCGTGCGCGAGATCGGCTATGTCAATGACGACGATGTCTTTCATGCCGATAAGATCGACATCCAGAACATCATCACGCGGCAGAGTCCCGATATCGCCCAGGGCGTCGACGCGCACGAGGCCGAAGGCAAAGGCCACGGAGAACAGGGCGCGGGTGATCAGGGCCTGATGTTTGGCTTTGCCTGCGATGAAACTCCGGAACTCATGCCGGCGCCAATCATGTTCGCCCATCGCCTCGGACGCGAGCTAACCCGGATCCGCAAAGCCGGCAAAGTCCGCTGGTTGCGCCCCGATGCAAAATCGCAAGTCTCTGTCATCTACGACGGGGGCGTGCCAATCGGGATTTCCAATGTCGTCGTCTCCACTCAGCACGCCAAGGAGGTGAAACATTCGGAGATTCGCAGCTTCATCATCGAGGAGGTAATCAAGAAGGTTTTGCCTAACGAGATGCTGAACGAGCAGACCAAATATCTCATTAATCCCACTGGCAGCTTTGTCATCGGCGGGCCGGAAGGGGACACCGGGCTGACCGGTCGCAAAATCATTGTTGATAGTTATGGAGGCTGGGGACGACACGGCGGCGGAGCCTTTTCCGGCAAAGACCCAAGCAAGGTGGATCGGAGCGCCGCTTACATGGGCCGGTGGGTGGCGAAAAACGTGGTCGCGTCGGGTTTGGCGAAGCGTTGCGAAGTGCAGTTTGCCTATGCCATTGGTTATCCCGATCCGGTCAGCATGAACATTAACACCTTTGAGACCAATACCGTCCCGGAAGAAACGATCGAGCGGGCGGTCAACCGGGTTTTCTCCTTCAAACCCGCCGATATCATCCAGCAGTTGGATTTACTCCGGCCCATCTATTCCAAGACCACTAACTATGGACACTTTGGCAAGGACGATCCCGATATTACTTGGGAACAGACGAACAAGGCGGAGGAACTGAAGAAGGCGGCTCATTAGATTTAAGCTTTAAGTTTTAAGCTTTAAGTATGGCCTATCAATCATTCGAAGATCTTGAAGTGTGGCAGCGGGCATGTCGGCTCGTAGTTGCCCTGTTTGAACAATTCCGCACCTGCAAGGAATTCACGCTAAAGGAGCAGATCTGCCGCGCCGCGCTTTCGATTCCCTCCAACATTGCGGAAGGTTCCGAACGCGGAAGCATCAAGGATTTTGCGCACTTCCTCAACATCGCCAAAGGTTCGTGCGGCGAGGTGCGCACCCAGCTCTACATCGCGCGGAAGCTTGAGCTCCTCTCAAGTAGTACCTTCAATCAATTAAGACGCGAGTCGAAGGAGATCGGCTCGATGCTCGAGGGGCTGAGACGTTCAATCCTAAAGCGCTCGCCCCGGAATTCCACCTTAAAGCTTAACTCTTAAAACTTAAAGCTATGTCGACAACCACTACACAGCCCGAAAGAATCAAAGAGCACGACTATAAGATCCGCGACATCACTCTGGCCGACTGGGGCCGGCGCGAAATCTCGATCGCGGAGAAGGAAATGCCCGGCCTGATGGCAATCCGCGAAAAGTACGCGCCCGGCAAGCCGCTCCAGGGCGTTCGGATTACCGGGTCACTTCATATGACCATTCAGACGGCGGTCTTGATCGAAACCCTGGTCGATCTCGGGGCGAGCGTGCGCTGGGCGAGCTGCAACATCTTTTCCACCCAGGACCACGCCGCGGCCGCGATCGCCAAGGCTGGCGTCCCAGTCTTTGCCTGGAAAGGCGAGACCTTGGAGGAGTACTGGTGGTGCACAAACCAGGCGCTCTCGTTCCCGGATGCCAAAGGTCCACAGCTGGTGGTGGATGATGGCGGAGATGTGACTCTGCTGATTCACAAAGGATATCAGCTGGAAGAAGGCAGTGACTGGGCGAGGTCGGCGAGCGCGAACAAGGAGGAACAGGTGATCAAAGACCTGCTCCTGGAAGTGCAGCGCGAGAATCCTTTCCGCTGGCACGAGCTGGTGAAGGAATGGCGCGGCGTTTCGGAAGAAACAACCACCGGCGTTCACCGCCTTTACAAGATGCAGCAAAACAATCAGCTGCTCGTCCCCGCAATTAATGTTAATGACTCCGTCACGAAATCCAAGTTCGACAACCTCTACGGCTGCCGGCATTCGTTAGTCGACGGCCTTAATCGCGCCCTTGATGTCATGCTTGGAGGTAAGATCGCGGTCGTGTGCGGTTATGGCGATGTCGGCAAAGGCTGCGCCCAATCGCTCCGCGGTCAGGGGGCGCGGGTTGTGATTACCGAGATCGATCCGATCAATGCGCTCCAGGCAGCCATGGAAGGCTATGAAGTGACGACGATCGAAGAGACTTTAGGCCGCGCTGATATCTACATTACCGCGACCGGTAACGTTGATGCCATTACCCTCGCTCACATGGAAAGGATGAAAGACCAGGCAGTCGTCGCAAACATAGGTCACTTTGATAACGAGATTCAGGTCGACCCACTCAATGCCCGTTCCGATGTCAAGCGCACCAACATCAAGCCGCAGGTCGACAAATACACCTTCCCGGATGGCCATGAGATTTTCCTCCTCGCCGAGGGCCGCTTGGTGAACCTCGGCTGCGCCACGGGTCACCCGAGCTTTGTCATGTCTAACTCCTTCTCGAACCAGGTGCTCGCTCAGCTCGACCTCTGGCGAAATAAGGACAGCTACAAGGTAGGTGTTTATGTTCTGCCGAAGAAGCTGGATGAAGAAGTCGCCCGCCTCCACCTCGATAAGATCGGCGTCAAGCTAACAAGATTGACCGAGAAGCAAGCTGAGTATCTCGGCGTGCCGCTTGAAGGGCCGTACAAGTCCGACCATTACCGCTACTAAAAGTAGTCATCCTGAGCGGAGCGAAGCGCAGTCGAAGGATCCCGTGGAGCTACCTCATGGCCATGCTGCGGATTATGCGCGCCTTCTGAACAGCTAGAAGCTATCTCATAAATGCCTGCGGCGGGATTTCTCGAACCCCACCCTTCGGGTGCGGCGCGAGGGCGCGCCGGCTCCAGACCGCAAGTTGGAGACGGCCCGCCCTCGGGCCGTCATTTATGAGATCGCTTATAGCCTGTTCTGCCCCGCTCTGTCTTCAGCTATATCCCACTCGATCTTTGGCTCTCCTCGGGATGGCCGGAGTTCGGGATTTCACTCTGGTTTAGCCGTGACTTTCGACCGGGCGCGAGCGGCCTCGCGTTGCTCGGGGTGCGATGGCCGCGCCTTCTGTTCGATGAATTCTTCCTGCGGTTCGCTCGTCGTGCTCTTCGTGGGATGAGCCGGCTCTTTCTTTTTCTTTGAGTCCTCCATCTTGACTAGAACGCACCGTGACCTCCGACTGGTCGTGACTTAGCCCGGCGGCAGCGCCGGGAGGAAATAAAAAAGAATTCCAATGATAACATAGACAGAGAGTAACTGGACGCCCTCGAGCCAGTTACTCTCGCCATCGCCGCTGATCTGCCCGACAATCCAGACGGCAAGCACGATCGCAACAATTTCCGGCAACGAAAACTCGAGCGTCATCGGTGCGCCAAAGGCGTAGGAGCTGAAGACAAGGACCGGGGCCACGAAAAGCGCCATCTGCAGGCTCGAGCCACTCGCGATCCCAAGGCTCAGGTCCATCTTATTTTTCCACGCCGCCCAAACCGCGGTCGAATGCTCGGCCGCATTGCCGACGAGCGCGATCACGATTACGCCGACAAAGGTTTGGGTAAGGCCAAGCGTGTGGCGGGCGGCTTCGATCGAGCTGACGAGAAACTCGCTCAGTAATGCAACCAGTGCCGTCGCGACGAGGAGCGCGGTGACGGATTGCCAGAGCGGCCAATGCGCTTCCTCGGTCGCGTTGGAATCCGGTGTTCCCGAGAAGAGATCGCGATGCGTCACGAGATGAAAGAAAAGAGACACGAAATAAGTGAGAAAGAGAACGATCACGATCGCGAGGGAAAGCCGCTGCTCGGCTTCGATCGACCAGCCGCCCGGCCGGCTCGCAGCGGCGCGATGAAAGACGGTTGGGATAAGAAGGGCGATCGCGGCCAAGCCTAACGAAGTCGCCGAGACCCGGGCACCGGTCTGATTAAAAGTCTGGCGTGGATAGCGCAAGCCGCCGGCAAAGATGGAGGCGCCGAGTACGAGCAGAAGGTTGCCGATAATCGATCCGGTTACGGAGGCCTTGACTACATGGGTGAGCCCTTTGCTCAAGGCGAGGAGCGCGATGATCAATTCCGCGGCGTTTCCAAAGGTCGCGTTCAGAAAGCCACCGACACCGGCGCCGGCGCGCGCCGCCAGTTGTTCGGTGGCACGGCCCATCCAGCCGGCGAGGGGCACGATCGCGAGGCCGGCGGCGACAAAGAGCAAGGTGCCGTTTTCCCAGCCCGGGACATACCGGAGAGCGATCGCGAACGGGACCGCAACCAAAAGGATATCGAGCGGGCTGAAGCACCAGTTCGTCAGCCGGACGCGCGCCATAGCCGATAGGAGCGCGAGACGCCGCCTTGCTCAAGCAGAATTCGGTAACGCGCGATGATTCTGCTCGCGCTGATCAGTCGTGAGTTACACTGCACCGCCGCTGATCCTGCTCAATGACTGGCCCGAGGAATGTGCGGTCGCAGAGCTCGCGGACACCTATGGCAGGAAGCGGTAGATGGCGCCCTCGCCATTCATCCCGCCGTGCACGGTCGCACCATAGAAAACATTACTCCCGCCGGCGACCATCCCGGCATAGGGAAACGCGCCATCCGGCGAACCGCCGAACAAATGAGCGATGGTTTCGCTCCATCCGCCGGCACGGTTCAAGGCGAAGATCGTGCCGCTACCCAAGCCTCCCTCGCTCGTGGTGCCGTAGAGATTTCCAGCAGAATCAGAAACCACGTTACTAATCGAGCTATTCCCATCCTGACCCGCAGCGAAACTGTAAAGCACGCGCTCCCTGTAACCGCCACTGCTACGCGGCGTCAGCTCATAGACACAGCCGAGACCATTCGTGCCGCCGTAGTAAGTCGTGCCGTAGATATTTCCCAGACCATCGAAAAGCAACGCGCCGTAGGGAAAGCTGCCGTCGGGCTGCCCACGGAACGCATAGATCGTGCGGAGACGCCATTGGCCGTTTTCATTCTGAGTTAGCTGGAAGACAGTCCCATTGCCTAGGCCGCCGGTCGTTGCCGCGCCATAAAGGATCCCGTCCCGGAACACCATCCTGCCGGCCGAGCCCGATGAGCCGTCAATTCCGCCGCTGAAATTGTGGAGAACCTGGAACCGCCAGCTGCCGTCCGTCTGCGGATGCAAGCGATAAACCGTTCCCAGGCCGTACTTACCGCCGGTGGGAGTCATGCCATAGAGGTTGCCGCTATCATCCAGAGCTACTCTCGACCCAGGACCGGAACCGTCAGCGCCGGTGAAGGCGTGGATCACAGTTTGTGTCCAGGTGCCACCAGAGTTAGTGAGCTTGTAAACTACGCCGCAACCACCCTCACAGCTTCCCGAGCCGCCGGTCACCGCCGTGCCATAAAGATTGCCGGCTGAGTCGACAGTCACACCTTTATAGGGCTCACCTCCATCCGCGCTCCCGGTGAAACTGTAAAGCACGGTATGGACCCAGCTATCGCCCACCGGAGATAGCTGCCAGACGGTCCCGCCGCCAAACTGACCGCCCAGGACCGAGGTGCCGTAGAGATTACCCGAAGCATCGATCTCTACATCGGTGTCGAGATATTCACCATCGGCGCCTCCACCAAAACTGTAGATCACTTCCGTCGTACTCGCCTTGGCCGAACCCGGCAACAGCCAGAGCGTCAGAATGGCGACAGCCGCGCCTGCAACAGCAAAAAAAAGGCGCCGACTTGGGCGCCGCGTGGGCAAAATCCCGAAATGCAACGTAATCATGTCCAGATTTAACCAAAGAATCGCGCCCCGGGAAAAATAAATCGTAACAATTTGGTTACGAATGTTTCGACCGACTCGACCGCGATAGCTGACCTCGAGGCTGCGTGCTTCCCTTAATAAATATAGGGCTCGGGAAGTTGAAAGGCGTTCCGGATTACTTCGATCCGCGGCACGGAGTCGTTCGCGATTATGACCTCGACAATATCGAACCGGAAAAGGATGTCGGGATTGCCTAACAATCGCAGCCAGGCGAGCGCGCCAAGTGAAATCCGGCGCTGCTGATGGCGATGCACCGCCTCGAATGGGCGGCCAAAATCTTCCCGGGTGCGTGTTTTCACCTCGACAAAGACAAGTGTATCGCGATCACGGCAGACGAGATCAATCTCACCCCCATGCCGGCCGCGAAAGTTACGATAAAGGACTTTGTAGCCGCGCCGGCGGAGATGGCGCGCAGCCAGCTTTTCCCCGCGCGCGCCGAGCGTGAGATGCTGGGCGCGGCGTCCCGACCAGGGAAAGCGGAGCGCGATTTTCATGCCGGCTGGCGGCGTTTTGAAGCTCGCGGAATTCGATTGGGGTGGAGGATCATTTCCGCTATTTAGAGCGTGGCGCCGTGACTGAGGAAGAAAAAAACAACGAGCTTGCGGAGCAGCTATCGAAGCTCTGCACGACCGTGAACCAACTCGCCGGCCGCCTCCAGCACCTCGAGGATGCCGGGCCGCCTGATGTGCAGGCAAACCGGCAAAGCCGTTTCGCGGAAAACAGCGAATGGGCGCGGCATTACAGCACGGTGCGAATGACGACAACGACTTTTCTCGTCGGTGTGAGTCTCGGGATCCTGAGTTTTCGCTGGCCCGCGCCGGGGCGGCCGCCGATTTCTTTTATCGCACTCTCGGGCGTGGTTTGGATTGTCGCAGTGCTCCTCTTTCTTGTTTTTACCCGGCTGACTTATCAGGAAATGGAGCGCGCTCGACGGAAACGCAATCGCCTGCCCGACGGGATCAGCGCGCCGCGGGAGCAGAGCTATCGCCCCGCCGCGGACGCGGCCTCGTGGATTGTCGGCCTCATCACGATCTTGTATGGCGCGCTGCTTTTTTATCTCGGCAACATCGCGCCGTGGCACTTCGTCGTTCCTACGGCGGCGAACTTTGTCCGCGCGATCGGTTGCGCAGTTCCAGGCGCTGTGATCTTTGTCGGGTTTCTCGCGCTCTTCGTGACTCTGTTTCAGCGCGGCGCGAGTGACCAGGCCTGAAGCCGGTTAGTCGAACGCGCCCTCGACCAAACTTTCCCTTACGTGCGCGAAGGCAAAGAGCGGTTGGGCCACCGGCTCGAACGAGCGGCGATGGATCGGGCAGGGCCCATGTTGATGCAGCCGCTGCAAATGTAGCTCCGTGCCGTAGCCTTTGTGCTGACTGAAACAGTATTGCGGAAACTGCGCGCAAAACTCCCGCATCAGCGTATCGCGGGTCACCTTCGCGATCACGCTCGCGGCCGCGATGCTCAGGCTCAGGCAGTCGCCGTCGATAATCGCGGTTTGCGGGAAGGGAAACGGGAAGACCGGCAGTCCATCGATGAGGACGTGATCGGGCGAAATCGTCAACCCAGCGACCGCGATTCGCATCGCCTCGTGCGAGGCGCGCAGGATATTGATCCGATCGATCTCGAGCGAATCGACGACTCCTACCGCCCAGACGATCTCGGAGTGACTCGTGAGATAGCGGTAAATTTTTTCCCGCAATTCCGGCGCGAGCTGTTTCGAATCCTTTAGCTTCCGATGCCGGAATCGCTCCGGCAGAATCGCCGCCGCCGCGACGACCGGGCCGGCGAGCGCGCCACGCCCAACCTCATCGATCCCGGCGATCCGGATCGCGCCTAACGACGCGCGGATTTTTTTCTCATGCCGGAATCCGCAGCGCATCCTGCGGAAGATTCTATCCGCAGATAACGCAGATTTTCACAGATTATTTTTTGGGAAATTACGCAGCCCGGCATTCCTATCCGCCTCCGGCCCGGGATCCTCGAAAATCTTTGGATGACAACTATTCGCGCACCGCGGTCGCTTCCTTGCCTTTGCGACCGCGCAGGTAATTGAGCTTGGCCCGGCGCGCTTTCCCCTGCTTTTCCACCTCGATTTTCGCGACTCGCGGGGAATGGACTGGGAACACGCGTTCCACCCCTTCGCCGTAGGAAATGCGACGCACGGTGAAGGTCTCGTTGATCCCCCGCCCTTTGCGCCCGATCACGATCCCGGCAAAAATCTGGATCCGTTCCTTGTCGCCCTCGACCACGCGGGTATGGACGCGCACCCCGTCGCCGACCTTAAATTTGCCGAGGTCCTTCTTCTCCTGGTCTTTGGAAATGGTATCGAGAATGTTCATAAACGGGTTCCTCCAGTGGAAAACGGGGCCGGATACCTAGCGCGGCCCCGCCCAATTGTAAAGCGCCGCCGCACTGCATCCCGTCCTCCTCTTCCTCCTGCTCCTGCTCGTAATCGTGCTCGTAATCGTAAGCCTCCCCTTCCCCGAATCTCCAATTACAAGGACGCGCGCAAGCACGAGAGGCAGCCGGAGCAAGAGCGGGAGAATTGAACCGGCCGCTTCGAGCGGGAACCGGGTTTCCCGTCAAAATGAGAGATTCTGCTTTACAGGCGGCGAGTGCCTTCTGCCGCACTCTTAGCCGGGCGTTTTCTTTGGCGGTTGAGTGTCCGAATGACGGCAGCGTGACGCCGATGAATGAAGCGAAGGCGGAGGCACAAAGGCGCGTTGGAATCCGGCGAGCAGACCGAGCGCGGCCGCGTTCCTTGGAAACATTCGCGCCCTCAAGCCCTACCTGTCGCGACTAAAGCGTTCCACTGGCTACTTGGACTGTTACACAAGCCAACTGGAGCATTACCGAGCTTCATTGGAGGATTACAGTGCCCGGCTGGAGATCTCCAGGCGGCAATTGCCACGCTCGCCGCGGCCAGAGCAATTCTCTGGGTGCCATTTGAAATTCCTCCAGTCGCCGATTGTAATTCTCCAGTCCCATTTGTAACGCCCCTGCGAGCGAGAGAAACGCCTCTGTCGACTCGAGCAACGCTTACATCAGCTAAAGCAACGCCCTTACCCGGTTAAGACGTTCGCGCTTTGCCCAAAGCGACGCCCCAGCCAGCCACGCCGCCACGGCCGAAGATAACCGCCTCCCTGAGACCCGCACCTGGCAAGTGAGCCAAACCACCCTGCCCCTGCCGCCGCGCGGCGCCCCGGCAAGCGAGCAATCGCTTCGTGATCCTGGCAGGGAAACGCAAGCCTCCACCCGCCCGCCGCTCGCACGTGGAAGCAGGGAGGCTGGCGCCACATTCGTTTCTTCTTCCTCCTTTGAAGGCTCCGGCCGTTTGCTTCGCAATCCGTTGCGGCCTGCTTTCCTGATTGCTTCTCGCCTCTCTGCCTCGTGCGGCGTCATCAAAAGCTGACGAAAATATAACCCGTCCGGGCCGGAAAAAGCTTTACCAACGCGGTTCTTTTTGCTGCCATGCCCGGGCGTTGCCGCGTTACTCCGCCACGAAGTTGTCTCCTTTCTCCGGCCCCAACCGGCCGGTCCAAGGCCACCCCGCTTGCCGGAGCCGCGGCAATTCTAACCAACCTACAATGAAATCGAATAGCACACACACACACACCTGCTTCGGTGTGCGTTTTATCGGCCGTCCTGCTTCTGAGCAGCTGGTGTCTGGCGCAGAGTCCTACACCTGCGCTCCTCGTCCAAAGGACACAAGACGGCAGAATAAGCCTCGAGGCGGTCTCCTCTGCGTAGCCATTGTCTCCGCAATTTCCTTCTTACTGGGCCAGCGCACTGCCGTTGAGGCACAACACAGTTAGCTCGAGCGGCTGGCCAAATTGGACCGCCGCTGACCGAGCGGATTGTGCGGTCAGTCTGTCTGGCGCTTACGATTTTTCGGATCGGACAGCAGAGCACTACCCGAACATTTTTCCAGACCCCTTACCGTCCTTCACCTTTGATGTCGAGAACTATACCAACACGGGCAATCTCTCGACACAAAAGGCTGATTCGCCTGTGGCGAGGGTGACTGCATATGACTCGGACACCTTTAAGCCGCTTTATCTTATTAACAGCCGATACGACACCATGCCCTACCACCAGATTGTCGATATGATTTGCGCCCTCCAGACCGCAGGAGTGCCGGATACGGCTTACCAAACGCTGACTATCCCAAGTAGCGTAGAACATGAGTTTGCCTACTGGGACAGCTGGGACGGAGTATCGGATCCGCCGAAGAACGTGAGCGACGATGTCATCGCATTCCTGGATGCTCATCTTAGATAACAACAAGGAGAACAAATGAAACAAGCTAAACGTTATTCTAGCAATCTCTATCGAACCGCCACAATCCTACTGCTCTCCAGCTTGTCTGCCGCGATCTCGGTAATGTCAGTGCAGGCTGGCAGCGCGACGTGGGCTGCTAGTCCAATCAGTTCCGATTGGAACACCGCGGCGAATTGGGATCCGAACACCGTTCCTGGTGACGGTGATACGGCGACTTTTGCCACGTCCAGTGAAGATCAAGTCACAATCTCAACCACCACTGACGTTGACAAGATAACTTTTGCCGAAGGCGCAGACGCATTCACCATATCCGTCACAGTTGGTCTGCCTGCGGTAGTCTTTAACATCAACTCAGGCATCACGAACAATTCGGCAAAGCTCCAGAATTTCTTTCTTGATGTGGACAGTGATGGCAATGGTTCGGGTCTTGGGTTCGTCAAACACGCCAACGCCGGCGATCTGTGCACATTCACGATTGCGGGCAACTCTGTGCCAACCAACCTCGGTAGCAACATAGAATTTCTGGAAAATTCAGGCGCAGGAACGTGCACCTATATCAACAAACCTGGACTGGCAGATGGTTGTCTCGGCGGATCGACCACCTTCTTTTCCGACGCCCAGGCTAACGCCGGCACCTTCATCAATGAAGGCGCAACCGTCAGCGGAGCGCAAGGTGGAGTGACGACCTTCCTCAACAACACGCTTGCCGGCACCTCCACACTTATCGCCAATGGCGGGAGTAATGGCGGGGACGGCGGCCTGATTCAATTCGAAGGAAGTTCCCGTGGTGAAACCGCGCGGGTCGAGCTATTCGGCAACGGGACGATGGATTTGAGTCTGCATAATAGCAATTCCTTTTCTGTTGGTTCGATTGAAGGGGACGGTGTGATCATTGTAGGTCTGTCCGGGTTGAAGGCAGGCACTAACAACCTTTCCAGCACCTTCTCTGGCCTGATCGAGGACGACGGCTTCACCAGCGCGACCTTCACCAAGACCGGCACCGGGACCTTGACCCTAAGCGGAGCCAACACCTACAGCGGAGGCACAACCGTCAACGGCGGCGTCTTGGTGGCGGCAAACAAGAGCGGTTCGGCCACTGGCACCGGAGTGGTGACGGTTAAGACAGGCACGCTCGGCGGCAAAGGCATCATCGCGGGCGTAACCACGATCGGGACCGGGAGCGGCACGGGCGCTTTCCTTGCTCCGGCCGTCGGCACCAGCAAGCAGGCCACCCTTACTATCCAGAGCGCCCTTACCTTTAACTCCGATGCGACCTACACCTGCACCTTCCAGGCGAAGAAGAACAGGGCCAGGACCGACCTGGTCGTGGCCAATGGAGTCACTATCACCGGCGCGAGCTTAAACCTGAGCGGCCAAACCCAGGGCAACCTGAAACCCGGCTTGACCCTGACTCTGATCAGCAACACAAGCGCGACCCCGATCAGCGGCACCTTCAGTAACCTGCCCGATGGCGGCACCGTGACAATCAACGGCAATAACTTCCAGGCCAGCTACGAAGGCGGCGATGGCAATGATCTTACCCTTACAGTCGTGCCCTAAAGAGATGAATCAGGAAAGCAGGAAGCCAGGAAATCGAAGGCGAGGAAGGAGAGAAAAAGCTTTACAAGCCGCGGCATTCTTGGTGGGATTGCCAACATTCCTGCGTTACTCCGCCCATGAAATCAGCTCTTTCTCTGGTCCTAGTCCGCACCCAACAGGCCGACGCTCCGCGCTTGTGCATCGAGGAGAGCCAGAATCAAAAGCTGACCGCTTGCTCTGGCCGCCTCAGTGACGACCTGTGTGTCAGCGAAGAAGTGATCAATATCTTAGAGAGTCATTAATGAACACCTCCTTCAGAAGACTTAGGTTTCTCGTTGCCGCTGCACTGCTATTACTGGCCGCGCAGCGGCCTTCCCTCGCCGGGAGTGCAACCTGGAAGCTGAATCCGACAGACAACCTTTGGAGTACCTCGGCGAATTGGAACCCAGTGACGGTGCCCAATAGTGAAACCGATGTCGCGACCTTTGGTGTTTCCAATATCACGGACATCACCGCGGGTCACTCAACGGATTTGAACGGCGCCGAGAACATGCTGGCGGCGCTTGTCTTTAAACCCGATGCGAGTGCCTACACCTTGCGAGTGGCAGCTTCACAGAGTCCCATCTATTACTCTGATTTTTTTGAGTTTTTCGGAGCCGGAATCATCAATAACTCTAAGAATACTCAGAACATCATTGTCGAAGCAGCGTCAGGACCGGAGGAGGAGCAGGCCGGTGCGCTCTTCTTTGGCGATTCGTCTTCAGCTGGCGAAAACGTTGTCATCACGAACCAGGGCAGCGCTTCCAACATGGGCGAAAATGGGCCTTATGGCGGATGGACCGCTTTTGCTCTCGGGTTTACGGAAACCGCAAGCGCAGGCAAGGCCACCTTCATTAACGAAGGCGGCAAGGTAAGCGGAACAATCTACGGCGGAACGACCGATCTTTATTCCTATGCGACGGCCGAAGCCGCGACATTCATCAATCAACCCGGAGTTGTTGCCGGGGCGGCAGCCGGTCACACCTTTCTTTACACCGGTGGAAATATCGGCAGCTCGATTTTCATCAACAATCCAGCAGCTGTAGCTGGTGCAGAAGGTGGCTGGACAGAGATCGATATCGGAGTTTGCGAAGGCGCAAGCTTTATTGCGAATGGCGCAACGCTCGCTGGTGCGCAGGCCGGCCAGGTCTACACCTATGGCGGGACTGGTTACGCCAGTTTTACGGCCAATGGCGGTCAGGCGAACGGCTCGCAGGGTGGCATCATCGCGATCCACAATATGCCGAACTCAAGCGAAAGTGTCGTCACGGCCGAGCCGGGAAGCAATGGCGGCCTGGGCGGCTTGATTGCTCTGCAAGGCACGCCAAGCTCACTCGACCAAGTGCAATTTCAGCTCCTTGGCAACGGCATGATGGACCTGAGTGGGTTAATGCAGAACTCTGCTGCAATCGGGTCTTTGTCCGGCCAAGGGATCGTCTCACTTGCGGGGTTCGCCCTCATAATCGGGAGTAACAACCAGAGCACCACCTTCTCGGGAGTCATCCAGGGCAGCGGCGGAGTGACTAAGACTGGCACCGGCACACTGACCTTGAGTGGCGCCAACACCTATACGGGAGCAACCGGCGTGAGCGCGGGCGTCCTGAAGGTGGCGAATAAGACCGGCTCAGCCACGGGCACAGGAGCGGTCAATGTCACGGCCGGCACGCTCGGCGGCAAAGGCATCATCGCCGGTGTGACCACGATCGGGACCGGGAGCGGCACGGGCGCTTTCCTTGCGCCGGCCGTCGGCACAAGCAAGCAGGCCACCCTCACGATCCAGAGCGCCCTCAGCTTTAACTCCGATGCGACCTACACCTGCACCTTCCAAGCAAAGAAGAACAGGGCCAGGACCGACCTGGTCGTGGCCAATGGAGTCACAATCAAGGGCGCTACCATAAGCCTCGTCGGACAAACCCAGGGCAACCTGAAACCCGGCTTGACCCTGACTCTGATCAGCAACACCAGCGCGACCCCGATCAGCGGCACCTTCACAAACCTGCCCGGTGGCGGCACCGTGACAATCAACGGCAATAACTTCCAGGCGAGCTACGAAGGCGGCGATGGCAATGATCTAACCCTGACCGTGATACCGTAGCTGTAGCCGCGGGCGTTGACCCCGGGAATAAAAACCACAGATTACGCAGATTTCACAGATCAGAGAGAGGTGACGCCAGGTATTTTTGAATCTGCGTCACCTGCGAAATCTGTGGACCGGTTCGCGCGGGGCCGGGCCGATTCAAGAGCAGCGACCAGTGGCCACTCGAAAGTTTGTGCTTTGAGCCTCTGCCGTTATACTGCGCTTCGCTGCGCCCGTAGCTCAACTGGATAGAGTGACGGCCTCCGAAGCCGTAGGTTGCGCGTTCGAGCCGCGCCGGGCGCAGGAAGAAAAGGTAGAAGGAAGAAGGCGGAAGGAAGAAGTAACGGCGCGCCTTAGCTGCGGTTCTCGCTCCGCCTCGGGCGAGGCGGGAACAGGCCGCTTAACAGCAGAAACAGGGTCACAGCCGCAATTGCCACGATCAGGCCGAGAGTCTGCGGCGCAGACACGATCGCAGCAGGCGCGACCGGCAACGGCAGGATTCCCGGAGCTCGAATCAGGATCGCGGCGATCACATATTCGATCCAGGCCAGGACAAAGGAGAAAAGACCGGTCACAAAGAGCGGGCGACTCACGAGCGGGAAAAGAATGCGAGTGAATGATTGCCCGACGCTGGCGCCATCGAGCTCGGCCGCTTCATCAAATGCGAGCGGAATCGCGTCGTAACTGCGCTTCATCTGCCAGAGACAAAAGGGCAATCCGGTTACGATGTAAATCGCCAGGACCACGAGCCACGCTTTGATCAGCCCGAGTGAGGCGAGGAGAAAACACAAACCGCCGATCACGATTGCGGCCGGCCCAACTTGCACGAGGAGCGCACCGCCAGGACCCGGCCGCCGTCGCAGGAGCGGCCTCCGGGAGATGAGATACCCGCCGGCCGACGCAAGCGCCACTCCGGCGAGCGCGACGGTGACAGCAACCAGCGCTGATTCACCCAGCCAGCGCAGGAATAAGCCGTGTGTCGCACTAACCTGTCGCTCGGCCGTGACGGCCCAAACATCAGCCCCCGCCAAAGCGCAAAGCGCGACGAGCAGCAGCGCGACATAAAGCATGGTCATGCGCAAAGCCTGCGCGCTATGCGAGTCCATCAGGCCCTCTCCTTCATCTTCCTCGAGCAATTCGAATTTGTTTTTTGCGAAACCATCTGCGCTGTGACATTGCCTCTTCTGGACATTCCGTTGGTGTGCGCAGTGCAATGCAGAGCTAGGTCACCTCGATTCCGATAGTTACGAACTCACACCCGCCAGACCAAACAACCTTTCCGGAATCCTTTTGAATCCTGTTAATCCTGTCTCTCCCCTCTCTGCTAACTGCCGGCGTAATCAGGATACTTCTGCCGCAGCTGCGTTTTCGCGCGCTCGGCTTCCTCTGACTTACCGGCTTTCTCGTAAGCCTTGGCCGCTTTCGCCAACGCCTGGGGCGTGATCTCGGGATCGTCGTAGAGTAAAGCCACACTCATGAATGCTTTGCCCGCGTCTTCGAATTTCTGCCGTTCCATCTCGACCTCGCCGGCAAGCAGACGCGCCTGTGCGTTGACCCGGCCTTCCGGCTGCAATTTCATGATCTCTTCCGCGATCTTCTGCGCGTCATCGGGTTTATGCGCGCCGATCTTGGCTTCGCCAAGGGCGATCAGCGCCTTGGCTTTGGCCGCCGGATCGCGGCTCGATTCGAGAAATTTCTGGAGCGAAACTTCGGCGTCGGCCGGCTGGTTTAGTTTCATCTGAGCGTCGCCGAGATAGAACCAGAAATCGGGCTTCACACTTGTGACATTCACCGCCTTGCTCAAGGCACCGAGATACTTGATCGCGGCGGTGTAATTCTTGGAGTTGTAAAACTCCAGCCCAAGCCATTCCAGGATTTCCGCCGGCACCTGTCCGTTAGGCGCGGCTTTGAAAAACTGGTCTATCTCCTTCGCGAGCGCGTCGCGTTGCTTGAGATAGAAATACGACGACATGATGCGCAGGGCGGCCGGGGTGCCATATTGCGCCGCGTTGAGTTGCCGAGCCTTTTTCATCTCTGCGATCGCGGTCTCGTAGTCCTTGTTCTCAAATGCTACCTTGCCGATGTAGTAATGGGCCTGGGCCGCAGCCGCGGTTTTTGGGTATTCCTTCAACAGTTCCTGGAAGGTCGCGGCCAATCCTTTCGAGTCATTCAGCTGGCCAAGGATGAGCGCCTTTTGCTGCAAAGCCGCTTCGCGCTCCGGCGCTTTCGGATAACTGGTCAGTAACTGCGTGAGATCGCTGCGCGCCCGTTCGTATTGCTTCGTTTGTTGATAAGCAAGCGCGCGCTGCGCGAGGGCAGACGCCGCCTGCGGGCTATCGGGAAAAGCCTGGAGAAAGTAACTAAAGGCATCGATCGCCTTGTCCGGCTGGTTGGTTTCCATGCAGCACCAGCCAAGCTTCAGCGCCACGTCCGCGCGCAGACGCGGCGAAAGCTTCGAATCGCGCAAGCCCGAGTAGAGCGTGGCCGCGGCGGCGAAATCCTTTGCCTTGTAGAGTGACTCGGCCTTGAGCAGTTTCGCCTCGTCGCTGTGTTCACCTTCGGGGTTGTCGTTAATGAAGCGGTCGATCTCGGCGGCAAGCTTTGGGTCGTTCGCATTGTAAAGCGCGATCAGTCGCTGGTATTGCGCCTCCTTCGCCTCCGGACGGGCGGGATACTTCTGAGTGATCTGGCGATATAACTCCTGCGCCTCCTTGTAATGACCGAGCTGGCGCTGGCTATTGGCGGCGAGCAACATCATCTCGGGGCGCACCGCCTCCGGAAGATTACCTTTGCTCTGGTTGTAGTCGGTGACGGCTTTGCTGTATTGCCCGGCCTGATACTCGAGCCGGAGCAAGCCCACCGCGGCGATCGGGCTCCAACGCCCGGCCTGCGGGAGGTTGCGTCCTTTTTGCAAAAGTGCGCTCGCCTTTGCCATCAGCTCCTTGTCCGGCTTTTCGCCTTGTGCGAGATCGAGCGCAACTAACCCGGCGCGGACCGTCGCTTCCGCTTTCAAACTCGCGTTCTTCGTTTCGGAAGCGAGCGCTTCGAATTGTTTTAGCGCGTCCTGCTTTCGTCCGGCATCGAGAAAGATCGTGCCGACTGCGAGCCGCGAATCATCGCGGAAGGGGTTGGGATTTTCCACCGCGATGACCTGTTGATAGATATCGCGCGCTTCATCCTTGCGCTCGAGATTCTCGAGGCAGCGCGCTTCGAAATAGCGGGCTGAGAGCGCGAGATCGGACGCTTTTACTTTCGCCGCCGCGCGATGGAAAAGCGGCAGCGCCGACGACCAGTCCTTCTCGTTGAAAAAAATCTCCGCCAGGCCGTAGGAGGCCGGGCCAGCCATGTCGTCGTCAGGAAAATCCTTGAGCAAATTTTGGAAAGTGGTCCGCGCGGGCGTGCTGCGGCCGAGCGCGCGATAGGATTCGGCAAGATAAAAGAGAACGGCCGGGCGGTTCGATGAGTCGGGATAAAGACCGAGAAACTTCTCGTACTCGGGCACGGCGAGGTCGTAGAGTTTTCGCGCGAACAGGCCATTCGCGTAATTGAACTGGCGCTGCTCGGGCGACTCGACGGTGTCGTTAGGCGCGCTCGCCTCCGGCTCGGTCGCGACCGGCGGCGGAGTGGCGGTTTGCGGCTGCGGCCGCACCGGGAGGGCGCGCATCCAGGTCGGCTCGGCGGTGGCGGCGGGGGTTTCGACCGGAATCGCCCGCGCCACCGGCGGTTCCGGCACGGGGATCGCGCGCCGCACCCGCGGGGTGGGCGGCGGCGTCACCTGGCCGCGCGCTTCGCTCGCGAGAAAAACGGCGGCGGCCGCGAATGCAATCGCGGCGAACGCTGGGCGCGACTTCATTTCGCGGTCGCGAAGGCGACGTTCGTGACTCCGGCCTGACTGCAGAGGTCGAGCACGTTCACGATGTTCTTGTATTCGCCGGCTTCATCGCCGCGGATCACGACCGCCTGGTCGGCGTTCAATTGCACGAGATTCTTCAGCAGGCTGAGCAGATCCGGGCCGGAGAGCACGCGCCGGTTCACGACCACGCTGCCGTCGGCTTTGACGTTCACGATCACGTCGCCGATCGGAGCGCTCTTCGGAGTCGCGGCTGTGGCTTTCGGAATTTTGATGTCGAGCTCGTTCTCGTTCCGCGCCGCGTTCCAGGTGAGGAGGAAGAAAATCAGGAGCAAAAGCAGGACATCGACGAGCGGCGCGAGCTGGATGCCGGGATGTTGGGAAGCGATGCGGCTTCTAAAATTCATCGAGGCTCCACTGTATCCGCTGGCGCGCCTTGAGCTTGCTGACTATGACGACGGCTCAAAATCATCTCGGAAATGCATTTCGGATCAGCCCAGTTTGGACGCCGCACGGCGTTCAAAATTCATCCTCGAGCAGCGCTGGGGCCCGCTCCGCGCGCCGGATATTTTGCAGGGAAAGCAGCGCGAGGACATGGGTGGTGGCGGCTTCCAGCTCCGAGACGAGGCGCTGCGCCCGGCCGCGGAAAATGGCGTAGAAGATCATCGCGGTGATGCCGATGCCAAGACCGCCACAGGTGTTGATGAGCGCCTCGCTGATTCCTTTCGAGAGCAGCACGTAGCGGGTTGGTCCCACCTCCGAGCCGAGCGCGCCGAACGAGCGGATAATACCGATGACCGTTCCAAACAAACCGACCAGCGGGCCGATCGTCGCAATATCTGCAAGGTAGGTGACGCGGTTATGCATGCTGGTCGCAACCCGGGTGCCTTCGGTCTCCGCGATCTCGCGCGCCTGAGCGAAATCGGCCTGCGGATTTTTCGTCATAAAATCGAGCGTCTTTTGCACGACCCGCGCGATTGCTTCGCCGTGCCGATTCGAAACCGCGAGCAGGCCGAGATAATCGCGTTTGCGCAGGAGCGCGTCGGCCGTGGCCATGAAACCACTGCTCACGATCGCGCCGCGGCGCATCGTGAAAAAGAAGACCACGATGAGCATGACGGAGAAGATCGAGAGGAGGAACAACAGGCCCATGACCGGGCCGGCGGCGATCATGGCGTCGAGCAGGTTTTTGTTGCGCGGGAGGACCGGTTCTTGCCCCGGAGCTTGCGCGAGGACAGAGGCGGCACTCGCGAAAACAACGAGCAGTGAAAGAAGCTGTTTCATGCTCAATTGGGCGTTAGCATAGGCCCGCGGTTTCTCCTTGCAACTGCACCAGGAGAGGGACAACGACGGCGGTGCAGTCGTTCACAATTGTCGGGTGCCGTTGCGTTTTGCATCGCCGGCAGCACGTGGGAGCCCTCACCTGGCGCTTCGCGTCCGCCTCTCCCTCAGGAGAGGAATGAAGTGAGCCTCAGAGGCAAATCCATCAACCAATACCGCTACCGATCTTCGCAGCTGCGGTAACCATTTGGCTGGCTGATGATCGCTGGTCTCGAGTAATGCTGTCAGAGTTATGACGAACCTACAGGGAGGCTGTCTTTGCGGCGAACTGCGGTATGAGTTGGAAGAAGCTCCCTTTGGCATGGTGGATTGTCATTGCCTCGATTGCCGGCGCAGCTCCGGCGCGCCTTATGTCACCTGGGGAATTCTGGAGCGCGACAACTTCAAGTTGCTTTCCGGCACGCTCCGGCGTGTCCCATTTGCCGGCCGGGTGAGAGATTTCGCTTCCTGCTGCGGCACACAAATTCTCTTCGAGGACGAACCCGAGTCACCGCGAGTGGATGTGGCGATTGCAACCCTGGACGATCCCCGGCCGTTTCCGCCGGCCCGACTGATCTGGCTGGAAGACAAGCTGCCATGGGTCGCGATTGATTCGTCGCTCCCATCCAGTGTTACGATCCCAGGCCAAGAGCAGTCTGCGGGTTCGTAACCGCCGCGCAAAAGAGCAAAAATTGCTCGTTGCTCGCGGGCGCGACAAAGGCAAGATGCTCGTGCGTTTTGAAGTTCATCAACCTGACTCGCCGCACCGAAATCGGCGCCAATTCTTATTATCTCGGCTCCGGTGGGCAGGGCGTGGTGCTCGATTGCGGGATGCACCCGAAAGAGGAAGGCGAAACGGCCCTGCCGCTCCTTGGCAACCTCGCCGGCCTGCCGGTGAACGCGATTCTGCTCTCCCACGCGCATCTCGATCACATCGGCTCGCTCCCTGTCCTGATGCGGCAACAACCACAGGCGCGCGTCTTCATGACCGAAGCGACCGCGGCAATTGGGGACGCGCTTCTGCACAATTCGGTCAACGTCATGACCCGGGAGCGCGAGGAAGTCGGCGTGATTTATCCGCTCTTCACCCATCGCGAAACCGATCGGGCGACCGGCCGCTGGCAGCATTGTCCGATCGGACAACCGTTCACGCTCGAAGGCGAGCGCAGCCCGGCCGCGCCTAACGACGAGCTGACCTTTGAATACTGCCAGGCCGGCCACGTGCTTGGCGCCGCCGGCATTCTCCTCCGGGCCGAGGGACGCACCGTCTTTTACACCGGCGACGTGAATTTTGACGATCAGACGCTGGTGCGCGGCGCCGCTTTTCCCGAAACGGCGATTGACGTGCTGATCATCGAAGCGACCCGCGGCGATTCGCCGTTGCCGGAAAATTTTTCGCGCGCGGCGGAGGAGCGGCGGTTCGCGGAGGCGATCGAGCGGGCCTTCGCGCGCGGCGGGTGCGTGCTCGTGCCGGTCTTTGCCCTCGGCAAGACACAGGAGATCCTCGCCATGCTCTACAAATTCAAACGCCAAAAGTGGATCCCGGACGCGCCCGTCTACATCGGCGGGTTGAGCTCGAAGATGACGGAGATTTACGATC
This sequence comes from Chthoniobacterales bacterium, assembly GCA_036825615.1. GTDB lineage: Bacteria > Verrucomicrobiota > Verrucomicrobiia > Chthoniobacterales > UBA10450 > JAICXG01. Next base: position 119,884 of record DAISXY010000008.1, on the reverse strand, counting down.
GGCGCGCCAACCAATCGCCCCGGGTGCTGCCGCGGCTGCAACTGTTTCCCGAGGTCGGTCCGTTCGTCCTCAATGGCAAAACGATCGCTGACGCTCCGGCCCGGCCCGGCCGCATCTACGCGCTCTCCAGCGGCATGATGACCCCGAAAACCCTCTCGAACATTTTCGCCCGCCGGATCATCGATCGGCCGGAGCATTCCATCTTTTTCGTCGGATACGCCGACCCGGAATCACCCGCGGGCGTTTTGCGGAGGTCCGCGCCTGACGAATTGATCTCGCTCGATAAGGACGAACCGGCCCAGCTCCGCCGCTGTCAGTTGGATCAATTCCAATTCAGCGCGCACGCCTCGCGCGAATCGCTGCTCGATTACATCCGCATACTCGCGCCGCGAAAGGTGGTGCTCGTTCACGGCGACCTCGCGGCGGTAGAATGGCTGCGCGGGGCGGCGGCGGCGCTGCCACAGAGCGAGGTGATTGTGCCGCGCCCGGGAGTAGAGCTGGAGGTGTGATCGGTGATCAGCCATCAAAATGACCATCACTGTTCACGGTTCACGGTTCACGGTTCAGCGGTTTGAAAATCGTATCCTGGAATATCAACTCGCTGCGCAAGCGGGAGCCTCGCCTGCTCGAATGGTTGCGCGCGACGAGCCCGGATATCGTTTGCCTCCAGGAAACGAAGTGCACCGATGAGCAGTTTCCGGCCTCGACCCTGCGCGACGCCGGTTACGCCGCGGTTTTTCACGGGCAGAAGTCCTACAACGGCGTCGCCATTCTCGCCAGGGAAGAGCCGCGCGAGGTGCGCCTCGGATTATGCGATGAAATCGAAGACGACCAGGCGCGGATCATCGCCGCGACCATCGGCCAGGTGCGCGTGATTTCGCTTTATGCGCCCAATGGACAGGCGGTCGGTTCGGAAGCCTACCGCTATAAGATGGAGTGGTTCCGCCGCCTCACGAGTTGTTTGCGCGAGAAGGAACCGACCCTCGACCAGCTCCTCCTCTGCGGCGACTTTAACGTTGCGCCTAACGACGCCGATGTTCATGACCCGCAGCTCTGGCGCGGCGCGATTATGTGCTCGGACGGCGAGCGGGCAGCCTTTCGCGCGCTTGAGAATTTGGGACTGAGCGACACCCTGCGCCTGCATCATGCCGAGAGCGGCATTTTCAGCTGGTGGGACTATCGAATGCTCGCTTTCCCGAAAAATCGCGGGCTGCGGATCGATGCCATTCTCGCCGGACCAGCGCTCGCCGCGAAATGCGTCGACGCAGGTGTCGAGCGCGAAATGCGCAAGGGCAAAGACCCGTCGGATCATGCGCCGGTCTGGGCGGAGTTACTTCTCAACCGAGGAGAGTGAATCGTGAATCGCGATCGTGCCTGAAGCCAGGTTAGATCGATTCACGATTCACTATTCACGCTTCACCCCTCCATTTCCGAGAAATCAGTTGCCCACGCGGTGCAGAATCCTAAATTCCGCCACTCAAACCCGAGGCATTCCCATGATCACAATCATGCGCAAACACCACAAGACCCTGATGATCATCATCACGGCTCTTGTCTGCATCTCCTTCTCCTGGTTCTACAACCGGACCGATTTCAGCAGCATCTCCAAAGAGACGGCCGGCACCTTTTACGATCACACCGTCAGCCAGGTCGAATTCCAGCATTACGCGCGGCTGCTCCGGCTCGCGAGCCAGCTCGGGATGCGCGACCTGGTGCAAAACCTCACGCTCGGCGCGCAAACCGAGACCGAAGCCTTCGACAATTTTGCCTGGAACCTGATGGTCCTGCGCCACGAAGTCGATCGCCTTGGGATCGAGCCGACGACGGAAGAGATCGCGAACGAGGTCAAGTCGCTCCCAGCGTTTAAAGGCGAGAACGGGTTCGATCTCGCCGCCTATGGCAATTTCGTCGATCACGTCCTCGGCTCGATGGGTTTCACCCAGTCGCAGATCGAGGAACTGGCCGCCGACCAGATCGCGCTCGGGCGTTTGCAAAAAATCCTGGGCGCGGGCGTGAACGTGCCGGAAAGCGAGCTGCGAGAGAACTTCGATAAGGCGTATGCGAAAATGCAGGTCGCGCTCGTGCGCTTCCGTCCGCAGGACTTCGGCAAAGAGATTTCAATCAGCGATGACGAAGTCGCGAAGTATTACGACGCGCATAAAGCGGAATTGAAGAGCGAGGAAAAGCGGCAGGTCAAACTGGTCAGTTTTGGCCTCAGCGACGCGCAGAAAAAATTAACAGGCAAAGAGCGGATCGACGCCCTGCAAAAACTGGCCGACGCGGCGAATGATTTCACCGAAGCGCTCCAGGCGAAGGGAGCTGACTTCGACCAGGTGGCAGCGAAGATGCATTTGACCCCGCAGGAGACGGGCGAGTTTACGCAGGCGAAACCGGCGCCGTCGCTGGCGAGCAAACCGCAGCTTGTGCAGACGGCATTTGCCCTAACGAAGGAATCACCAAACAGCGACGCGATTCAAAGCGCTGACGGGTTTGACATTCTCCATCTCGTGAAAGTGAATCCGCCGCATCCGATGACGCAGGAGGAGGCGCGGCCGCAGATCGTCGAGACCTTGGAGAAGCAGCAGAAGGATCAGAAGATCGCGGCGAAGGCGAACGATCTCGTGGAGAAACTGCGCACCGCGGCCAGCAATGGACAGAATGTCGAACAGGTCGCGACCGACGCTGGGGTGAAGCTGGAGAAACTGCCCGAGTTTACGCTCGCCGAGGCTGCTCCCGGCGAGACGCCGCCGCCCGAGCCGCAGAAGAAAAACGAGGCGCCCGACATGCCCTATATCAAGCAGACCGTCACTACGCTCGAGCCGGGCAACGTGAGCAACTTCGTGCCGACGCCCGAGGGCGGCTTCGTACTTGTGCTCGAGAAACGCCAGCAGCCGACGCCGGCGGAATTCGACAAGGCGCGCGCCGCGCTGGAGGAAAATGCGAAGTCGGTCGAAGGTCAGGTTGTTTTTTACGAGTGGTTACGCGAGCGACGCCACGCCGCCGGCATCCCGGAAACGAAGAAGGGCGAAATCGCTCCGAGCTAACGCGAGCGATTCGCGCTTCGTGCCGCCATGGAAAACGTGGAGGAGATATTCGACGATGCCAACGGCGATCTCGCGATCGGCGAATTGGAAAGCGCGGTCGAGAAGTATCGCCGTTGCGTCGAGCTCGATCCGGATTTCTTCGACGGCTGGCACGCGCTCGGAATGGCGCTGATGAAACTGGGGCGCTTCCCGGAGGCGATCGAGGCGGGAAAGAAAACCGTCGCGCTTCGGCCTAACGACCAGATCGGCTGGACCAGCCTTTCTCTTTTTTACAACCGCAACGGCGACATCAAGGAAGCCGAAGCCGCCGGCACAAAGGCCAAGATTTTATCCTGGGGCGGGAAAATCGCGCCGTAACACGGGCTTTCCGGCCTCTCGCTGTTGCCAAGCTGGCAAGGGGTACACAGACTTATCGTCCCACCCAGCGATAGAAGCTCTGGTAATGACCGACGCCGCTGCGGTAATTGACGTAGGTGGCGAGCGCGAGGAGCGGGAAGTTCTGCCGGTACATGTCGTACTTGAGATAGAAGGTGCGCGGGAAACCGGTCCCGGTCGTTTCCAACTCGTCCCAGGAGCCGTCGGGTTGTTGCGTGTCGAGGAGATAACGCAAGCCGCGCCGCACGCTCGGCCGCTCCAGATCGCCGCAGGCGCATAGCCCCATCAGCGCCCAGGCAGTTTGCGAAGCCGTGCTTGGACCTTTGCCTTTCAGATCGGGGTTGTCGTAGGAAGCGCAGGTTTCGCCCCAGCCGCCATCGTCGTTCTGACAACTCTCGAGCCAGTCGCGTCCGCGCAGGATCCAGTTTTGGGTCATGTCCTCGCCGATGGAACGCAGGCCGCGCAAGACCTGCCAGGTGCCGTAGATGTAGTTAACGCCCCAGCGTCCGTACCAGGAGCCGTCGTGCTCCTGGGTTTGGCGAAGGTAACGAACCGCGCGGCGCACCGCCGGGCGGCCGGGGTTGTAGCCGATGTAGCCTAACAATTCAAGGGTGCGCGCGGTCAGGTCGCTACAGGTCGGATCAAGGATGGCGTTGTGATCGGCGAAGGGCATGTCTTCGAGCCATTCCCGGGTTACATCCTTGTCGAACGCGGCCCAGCCGCCATCCTTGCACTGGAAACTCATCTGCCAGGCAAGCGCGCGCTCGAAAATCCGGCCGAGCTCCGCCTGTTCGTTAGGTCGAACCAGTCGCAGCGCCATCAAGACCATCGCGGTGTCGTCCGTATCGGGATAGTAAACGTTGTTGTACTCGAAGGCCCAGCCGCTCGCTTCCGGGTGCGGATTATTCACCGTCCAATCGCGGCGCACCCGCACTTCTTTGTTGACGAGCCACTGCGCGGCCCGCTGCAACGCAGGATGGTGCGCGGGGAAACCGGACTCGCCGAGCGCGATCACATTGATGGCCGTGTCCCAAACCGGGGAGAGACAGGGCTGGATCCGGAAATCTTGCGGGTCGTCAATGAAGAGCCCGGCGAAATCAGCCAGCGCCTTACGATAAAGCGGATGGTCCTTGGGATAATTGAGCGTCCGCAAGGCGATGATCGAGTTGAGCATTGCAGGGAAAACCGCGGCGAGGCCGTCGCTTCCCTCGCCGATGCGTTCGACCATCCAGCGTTCCGCTTCCTCGAGCGCGCGCTGGCGGAGCGATTTGCTCTGGATCGGCTCGAGTAATTTCAGGATGCGATCGGCGCGGAGGAAGAAGTTACGCCAGGTCAAAAGGCGTTGATCGTGCGGGAGGGTGAAATCGTTGTCCTCGGTGCCGAGGGGATAAAGCTCGTGCAGTTGTTTGTCCGAGGGCAGCTCACGGGTCGGCTTGAAATGGTTGATGATCGCGAGCGGAACGAGCATCGCCCGGCTCCAGGAGGACATGCGATAGATGTTGAAAAAACACCAATTCGGCAGCAGCACCATCTCGACCGGAATCGCCGGGAGATACTTCCAGGGGAACTGCCCTAACAATGCCAGGTAGAGCTTGCTGTAGGTGTTCATCCGCGGAATGCCGCCGAGCCGGAGAATGTTGGCGCGCGCTTCCTGCATCAGGAGTTCGTCCGGTTTATGGCCGGCGAGCTTGAGCGCAAAATAGGCCTTCACGCTGGCGTTGATTTCGCTCGGCCCTCCGTAATAGATATTCCAGCCCCCGTCGTGAAGCTGGAGCTTGCGAATGTGCTCCACGCAGCGCCGCTGCAGCGACTCGTCGACTTCACCGACCCAATGCATGAAGAGGACGTAATCGGAGCAAAGCGTGCTATCGACCACCAGCTCCCCCACCCAGTGCCCATCGGGACGTTGCTGGCGAAGGAGATTTTGCTGCGCCAGCGCGATCGCCTCGCTCAACTCTTCAACGGCCGGCAGCGGGGGCGCGCTTTGTTTCGCGACCCGGGGGAGTGAGATGATTTTCGAAACGGCGTTACCCATTTCTCGCGGTCACGAGGCTTGCGCGGCTGGCTCGGCTTTTTTGCCGGTGAGGTGACCGTTGCCGGAGGTGACGCCGTTATAGACGGCGACTTCGTTCCCCTTGCCGGTCGGCTTTGGCCGCGGACCGAAGTTGAACTTGAGCGTCTTCCAGGTGTCGCCCGGCTGCGCCTGCAAGCCGAGGCTGGCGGTCGGCTCATAGCCGCAATGGGTCATGCAATTTTCGCAGCGCGGATCGCGCGCCACGCCGTTCACGACGCCGTATTTGTCCCAGTCAACCTGCGCGAGCAGCTCGGCGTAGCTGTCGTAATGGCCGGTGCCGTTCGTGCCGGCGGCGTCGGTCATGAAATAGCACGGCGCTTTCCAGCCGCGAATGTTACGGGTCGGGATCGCCCAGGCCGAGCAGGTGAGATCGCGTTTGCCGGCGAGAAATTCGAAGTAAACTGGCGTCCCGAAAAAGGTGTAGCGCTGCATCCACTCCTCCATCCGGGCAAATTTCTTGGTCGTCGAATCGCGGGTGAGGAAGAAATTTTCCGGACGCAGATTGAGGCGCTCGATCATGTCCTTCTTGGCCGCATCGTACTCGTAGCCGGGGGTGATGGTGTGGCCGTCGACCCCGAGATCGCTCAGGAAATCGAGCATCTGCTCGACCTCATCCATGTCGGTTTCCTTGTAGACGGTGGTGTTGGTGGCGACCTGATAGCCGAGAATTTTTGCCATTTTGATCGCGAGAATGCACTCGCGGAAAACGCCCTCCCGCTCGACGATCAGGTCATGCGTTCGCTCCAGCCCGTCGAGATGGACATTCCAATACATCCACTTGCTCGGGCCGATCGCCGGCTTGGCCGGATCTTTCGGTCCTTGCTGAATGGCGGTGGCGTCCTTCTCGGTCAGCAAGCCGGCCTCAATCAACGCGGTAATCTTTGTTTCCACCCACGTCGCTCGCTTCGGATATTCGGCGGCCAGCCATTCGCGCATTTTTTTGCGCATGAACATGGCGTTGGTGCAGATGTAAACGATCCGGTTCTGCCCGAGTAACCCCTGCACGAGCGCCTCGATCTGCGGGTAAATGAGCGGTTCACCGCCACAGATCGAGACCATCGGCGCATCGCATTCCTCCGCCGCCGCGAGGCAATCCTCGAGCGGGAGCAGGTCTTTCAAATTGGTCGAATATTCGCGAATCCGCCCGCACCCGGTGCAGGTAAGATTGCAGGTGTGGAGCGGTTCGAGCTGGAGCACGGTGGCAAATTTCTCCGTTCCCCGAAGCTTGTGGCCGATGATGTATGCGGCGATCTTCGAGGTTAACGCGAGAGGAAATCTCATATTGGCCGGATACTAACGAGCACGCCTACCCTGTCAATCAGGGCAACCGTCCGAACTCTTCCGGCCCTAACCATATATCGCATCCGGAGTGAGAGACAGATGGCCCTGATTCCTGAGGAGAAACGGAAGGTGGCGGTGCTCGGCGCTTCGCCCAAGCCGGAGCGCTACTCCAACCAGGCGATCCGGTTACTCGCCCGCTACGATTACCGGCCGATCCCGGTCAACCCCGCTTTTGCGGAGATCGAAGGCCTCAGCTGTTTCCCAAACCTGGCCGCGATTGGCGAACCGGTGCACACGATCACGATTTATCTCCGGCCGGCTCTCTCTACTCCACTGATCGACGAAATCGTGGCCGCCAACCCGCGGCGGATCATCCTTAACCCGGGCGCCGAAAACGATGCGCTGGCCGCAGCCGCGAGCAGCGCCGGGATTGAGGTGGTCGAAGGTTGCACGCTCGTGATGCTGCGGACCGGGCTGTTTTAAGCACACCGACACCTCACCACACGACTTCAACATCGTAAGCGCGGAGTCGCCGATCGGCAGATAACAAAGCAAGCCGCCCGATTTGCGCCTGCGCAACCAGCATTCGGTCGAACGGATCACGATTCCAGCGCGAGTTCCTGAATCCCGTTCTCACGAAAACCGCGCTCGAAAGCGGCCCGTCGCCTGTCGTCCCAGCCGAGTTTCCCCGCCCCGCGTTTGAGCGCGATCTCCCAATAGGAAATGATGCTGCAAAACAGCTCGTCGGCTTCGAAGAAACAGCGTCGCGCCGCGGGAGTCAGTTGTGACTCCGCCCCAGTCGCCAACCAAATGATGATCTGGGTGTCAATGAGTACCTTCACCTCTTTTTTCGGGACTTTCGCCGGGCTAAAAGCTTTTTCCGCGGGGGCACATACGGCTCAAACTCGGGGAGATCGTCATTAAAATCATCAGCCATGTAGGTGGCGATTCCCTTCGCCCAGCCTAACGATCGCTTTTGGCCTGTTTTGGCGACGCTCTCGAGCCGCACCAACGGCTTGTCGCGATTCGCGATGATCACCTCTTCACCGTCGAGCGCCTTCCGGATCAGTTTCGATAGGTGCGTCTTTGCCTGGTGGATCGTCGCGATCATGGAGGCGCAACTTAGCTAAGTTACCTTAGCCATGTCAAAGATTCCGCCCCTTTAACGACCCAACCAGCCGCGCCGGATCAGGCTCACCGCGATCGCGGCGAGCAGGAGCGAAACGAGCTTGGAGACGCCGCGGATGCCCTGTTTGCCCATCCATTTCGTCAGCCGATCGGCGTAACAAAAAACCACCGCCACAATCAGCAGATTAAGAAAAAGCGAGAGCAGCGTGAACCAGACCCCGACCGAATCCATCAGCACGAGCAGCGCGGTCAGGAGCGCCGGCCCGGCGATCAACGGCATCCCCAGCGGCACGATCCCGAAGGCTTCGTTCGTCGGGCGTCTCTCGCCCCCGAGATCGAGCAGGTCGCGCACGGCAAAGGCGAGCAGGATCAATCCGCCGCCGACTTGGAAATCGGCCACCGTGATCCCGAGCGCCGAGAAGATGAGCTTGCCAAGAAACATAAAGCCGACCGAAATCGCGAGCGCGGTCCCAATGCCGAGGAGCGCTTCCTGCTGCCGCCGGCGCGGGTCAACCTGCGCGCCGAGCCCGATGAAAATCGCCACCATCCCGATGGCGTCAATCGCGACAAAGATCGGGATGAAGGCAATGACAAACCTGGTCGCAAAGTCGCGCATTGCGTTTCGATAGCGGGTTTGGAAAAGACAGGATTAACGGGATTTGAAAGATGCGGAAGTTTTCTTTTCTTCGAATCCTGCTAATCCTGTAAATCCTTTATTCCAACGTATGACGAAGAAAATCCTGCTTGCTGCCTTGTTTCTAGCGTTGCCATTCAGTCTCCGTGCCGAAGCCGTTAAAAGCCTCGCCGATTTCCAGGCCGCCGCGGCCAAGGCGAACGAGGTGCTGGTCATTCCCGAATGGCCGCAAACCCCGGATGCGGTGCAGGCCGAGGTCGATAATGGGATCAAAAAGGCCAACGCTGCCCTCGATACGATCGGCAAACAGGACCTGAGCAAGGTCAGTTTCCAGAGCACAGTCGAAGCGCTCGACAACATCCAGAACGAAGCGCAAATCGCGATCTCCAAAACCGTGGTCGTGCAGCAGACGAACAAGGACGCAGCGATGCGGGATGCGGCCGAGAAAGCGATCAAGGTCTTCCAGGATTGGGCGGTCGGAGTCGATTATCGCGAGGACGTTTACAAGGCAGTCAAAGCCTACGCCGACAGCAAGCCGAAACTCGAGGGCGAAGACGCGCTTCTCCTCGAGCATACGATGCGTGATTATCGCCGCGCTGGACTGACCCTGCCGCCGGAGAAACGCGCGGAAGTGGAAAAGTTACGCAAGGAGCTGGCGCAGCTCGAGACCGATTTCCAGGCCAACATTGTCGCGGCCAAGGCTCCGGTCGTCTTCACCAAGGAAGAGCTCGAAGGCGTGCCGGACAGCCTGCTCGAATCACCGGGGGTGAAGACCGGTGACAACTCCTACACCGTGCTCGCGAACGTGACCTTCCAGTACCAGGCGGTGATGGAGAGCGCGAAACGCGAAGAGACGCGCAAGCATCTGCACCAAGTGCGTTATAACCTCGCGCGCGACAAGAACGTTGCCATCCTTAATAACATTCTCGCCCATCGCAACGAAATCGCCCTTAAGCTTGGTTATAAGTCATGGGATGATTTCCAAACCGAGATCAAGATGGCGAAGAGCGGAGCCGCGGCCAAGACCTTCATTCATGACTTGATTGCAGGGATTCAGCCGAAGTTCGCCGCGGAAGTGGCGGAGCTGCGCAAGCTCAAGGCGGAAGAAACAAAGGACCCGAACGCGCAGATCAGTATCTGGGACTGGCGCTATTACCAGAACCAGCTCAAGAAACAGAAATACACGATCGATCCCGAAGCGCTCCGGGATTATTTCCCTTTCCAGCGCGTCCTCGAAGGGATGTTCGACATCTATCAGAGCATCTTCGGTCTCAAATTCACCAAGATCATTCCGCCCTACAAGTGGGTCGATGATCTCCAGCTCTTCATGGTAACCGACGCAGCCAGCGGTCAGCCGTTAGGCATGTTCTATCTCGATATGTTCCCACGCGAAGGGAAGTTCAATCACTTCGCCGAGTTTGGGATCATTCCGGGAAAGAAGTTGCCGGACGGCAAGTATCAGCGCCCGACGGTTGCCTTGCTTTGTAACTTCCCGCCGCCGCAGAAAGACAAACCCTCGCTTCTGAGTCACACCGATGTTGAAACACTCTTTCATGAATTTGGGCACGCGCTGCACGCGATCGTCACCAAGGCAAAATACGTTCGCTTCTCCGGCACGAATGTCCCGGCTGACTTTGTCGAGGCGCCGTCACAGATGCTGCAAAACTGGGTCTGGAACAAGAAAGTGCTCGATACCTTCGCGGCCGATTATCGCGACCCATCAAAGAAGATCCCGGCGGAGACGATCAAGAAATTGAAGGAGGCAAAACTCGCCACCGTCGGTGTCTTTTACCGGCGACAGTTCACCTTCGCCGACATCGATCTGACTTTGCACGACGTCCATCCTGAGACTCAGGCCTATGACTGCGTCGCAATGTCAAACCCGCTTTTCCCGAAAGACTTTCTCCCGATCAATCCCGACACCGCTTTCGTCGCCTACTTCGGACATCTCGTCGGTTATGATGCGGGTTACTACGGTTACGCATGGGCGGATGCGATCGCCGCCGACATGGCAACCGCGTTCGAAAACGCGCCTAACGGATTTCTCGACAAGACCGTCGGAATGCGCTTGCGCAAGGAAATCTATGCGCCGGGAGGTTCGCGCGAGATCGATGAGTCGATCCGCAAGTTCCTCGGCCGGGAGCGCTCGATCCAACCGTTCCTAAAAACGTTAGGCATCGAGACCCCGGCAAAAGCCAACGGGGCTAACCCCACAAAAGAATCCGAGCCCGGCGCCGCCAAGCCGCCAACCAAACCGTAGCTATATTGTCATCCCGAGCCGGCGAAGCGCGGCGAGGGACCTCGCGTCGCAGTCCGCGATTGCTACCCAAGGGCAGCGTGGATTGGCCGCCGACGTCTCGCGGCCTTCCTCCTTTGGGATAACAACTGAAATATGAAACGCCTGCATTGCATCTCCATTATCTTCCTTTTCGGTTCCGTCGTTGCCCTTGGCGCTCCGACCCCGCCGCCCCAGTCAGCCGAGGACGCGATCGACGCCGCCGGTCTCCTCGGGCACATCAAGGTCCTTGGCTCGGACAAATTTGAAGGCCGCGCCCCGGGAAGTCATGGGGAAGATCTCTCGATCGCCTACATCACCGAACAATTCAAAAAGCTCGGCTTACAGCCGGGAAACCCCAACGGCACCTACACTCAGGAAGTTCCACTCGCCGGCATCAGAACTACTCCACAGGGCAGTTTCACGATCGGTGACAAGAAGATCGAACTGCACTCCCCCGCCGACTTCGTTGCCTTCACCCAGCGCATAACTCCCCAGGTTGAAGTAAAGGATTCCGACCTCGTCTTTGTCGGCTACGGAATCGTGGCCCCGGAATATGGCTGGGATGATTTCAAGGGCGCCGACCTCAAGGGCAAAACGCTCATCTTTCTCATTAACGATCCGCCGATTTCGTCACCTGAGAATCCGGGACAGTTGGATGAGAAGATGTTCAAAGGCAAAGCGATGACTTACTACGGCCGCTGGACCTACAAGTACGAGGAAGCGGCCCGGCAAGGCGCGGCCGCCGCAGTTATCGTCCATGAGACCATCCCGGCCGCTTATCCTTGGTCGGTGGTTGAGAACAGCAACGCGAAAGAGAACTTCACGCTCGATACGCCCGACAAAAACATGGAGAGCGTCGCGGTTCGCGCCTGGATCACACTGGAGCAAGCGAAGCAGGTTTTCGCCGCCGCCGGGAAAAGTTACGATGACATGAAACAGGCGGCGCTGCGGAAAGACTTTCACCCAGTCTCGTTAGGGGCAACGGCTGAGTTTTCGCTCCAGAACCAGATCCGCCACATTAAGTCACACAATGTCATCGGCCGGCTGGAAGGCAGCGATCCGGAGCAGAAGAAGCAATACATCATCTATAGCGCGCACTGGGATCACCTCGGTCGCGACCCGAAGCTGAAGGGCGACCAGATCTACAATGGCGCGCTCGATAACGCCTCCGGCGTCGCCAGCATTCTCGAGATCGCGCAGGCTTTCACGAAGCTCCCAAAGCGGCCGCCACGCAGTATCCTTTTTCTCGCCACGACCGCCGAGGAAGCGAACTTGCTGGGCGCAAAATATTACGCCGAGCATCCGTCTTATCCGCTCGATCATACCCTCGCCGACATCAACATCGACATCGTTAACCCATGGGGCAAAACCCGCGACATCGAAGACATCAGTTACGCTAACTCCACGCTCGACGAAATCTTTGCCCAGGCCGCGAGGCGCCAGGGCCGGCTGGCGAAACCAAATAGCGAACCGGAAAAGGGCAGCTTCTTTCGCGCCGACCAATTTGAGTTATCCAAGGCCGGCGTGCCCTCGCTTTATCCGGGCAGCAAGCCGAAGGAATTCATCGGCAAACCCGCCGGCTACGGGCAGAAGGTGAGTGACGACTATACCCTGAATCATTATCACCGCGTCTCAGACGAAGTGAACCCGAATTGGGACTTATCCGGCGCGGTCCAGGATACCCGGTTGCTCTTCGAAGTTGGTTACGAAGTTGCAACCGGGAACGAGATCCCGGCCTGGTTACCGGGATCGGAGTTCAAATCCAGCCGCGACAAAACGATGTCGACCCGGAGATGATAGCGGCCCTCACTGCCGCGCTTCGCGCGTGCGTCTCTCCCACAGGGAGAGAGTTGGAGTCACCCTGAAGGTCAATCAGGTCAGAGTTAGTCCTGAGCAAGGTCAATCAGATCAGAGTTAGTCCCGAGCAAGGTCAATCAGATCAGAGTTAGTCCCGAGCAGATCAAATCAGGTCAGAGCTAGCCCTGAGCAGGTCCGTCAGGGCAGAGTTAGTCCTGAACGGGTCCGTCAGGGCAGAGTTAGTCCTGAACGGGTCGATTAGGTCAGAGTTAGTCCTGAAGGAGCCGGTTAGTTGTGGGCCGGGTCGCACCACGCGAAGGCAACTCCCTCTCCCGGTGGGAGAGGCGGACGGCGCCAGCCGCCGGTGAGGGCAGGAAGAGTCATCCGCACTTTTCTAGCTCTCGATATACTTGACTCCTGCGCCGGTATTAAAGATCACCACCTGCTCATCCGGTTTGATCGCGCCGGCGGCAACGAGCTTTTCTAGCGCGACAAAACAGGCCGCCCCTTCGGGCGCGACGAACAGCCCCTCGGTCGCGCCCACCTCGCCGGTTGCACGCATCATCTCCTCGTCGCTCACGGCAAGCGCACTGCCGTTTGATTCGCGCAGGATCTTCAGCATCAGGAAATCTCCAATTGCCTTCGGCACCCGTAACCCGGACGCGTAAGTGGTTGCGTTCGAGAACTCCTCCGCGTTTGTCGCTCCCGCCTCGAATGCCCGCACGATTGGCGCGCAGCCGCTCGCCTGGACGGAAAACATCCGCGGCCGTTCCGGTCCGATCCAGCCTAACGATTCCATCTCGGCAAACCCTTTCCACATCCCGATCAATCCGGTGCCGCCGCCGGTCGGGTACAAAATCACATCAGGCAGTTCCCACCCGAGTTGCTCCGCGATTTCGTAACCGAGGGTTTTCTTTCCTTCGACTCGATATGGCTCTTTTAGCGTCGAGATGTCGAACCAGCCGTCCTTCTCCTTGCGCCGCGCAATCTCCGCGCCGCAATCAGTGATCAAGCCATCAATCAGGGTGACCTGCGCACCGGTTTGTTCACACTCGATCACGTTCGCCTTCGGGGTGTCGTTAGGCATAAAAATGTGGGCCTCGAGTCCGGCCCGCGCGGCGTAGGCGGCGAGCGCGCCGCCCGCATTCCCGGCGCTCGGCACCGCGAGCTTCTTCGCGCCCAGATATTTCGCCATCGAAACTGCCACCGTCATCCCCCGCGCCTTGAAACTCTGGGTCGGATTCTGGCCTTCGTCTTTGATCCAGAGGTTCGTCAGGCCAAGCTGCTCTCCGAAACGTCGCGCCCGCAGGAGTGGGGTGCCGCCTTCGCCTAGCGAGACCGGCTCAATCTCTGCCGGCAGAGGCAAAACTTCGCGGTAACGCCAGAGCGATTTCTCCCGTGTCGCGAGCGCATCGTGCGTGAGAACGCGGCCAACTGCCGCCAGATCGTAGTCAGCGAAAAGTGGCTTCTGGCACGTTGTGCAGAGGTTTTGCAGCCGCGACTTGTCGTGAATCTTTCCGCAGGCGGTGCAATGAAGATGGGTCAGAAACATTCAACGAAAAACATCATCCACAGATTTCGCCGATTTTCGCCGATCACAAAACAGCATTTTCCCTCCCCCCACTGGCGCGAATCTGCGTAATCTGCGAGCGACTTCTTCTGCATGGACTCCGCGACCGCAAATGCCACTCCGCCGCGCCGCCCCTGGTATCGGCCTTCCCTAACGACTCAAATCTTTCTTGGCCTCATCATCGGTGGCTTCATCGGCTGGTTGCACCCGGACTGGGGAAACAAGGTTTATTTCCTGCGCGACATTTTTCTCAACCTGATCAAAGCCATCATCGCGCCCCTGGTTTTCTCCACCATTGTCGTCGGGATCGCGGGCGCCGGCAGTCTGAAGAAGATCGGTCGGATGGGTTTGAAGGCGGTCATCTATTTCGAGATTGCGACCACCGCCGCACTCATTATCGGGCTCGCGGTCGTCAACCTGACCAAACCCGGGGTGGGTGTCGCGCTCGTCGCCGGGCCGAACGAAGTCGTGAATACCGTCGCCCATACCCATCCCCGAAGCCTGCTCGAGACCATCACGCACATTTTTCCCGCGAGCGTGATCGACGCCATGGCGCGCGGCGACGTCCTCCAGATCGTCGCCTTTTCGGTCCTGTTCGCGCTCGCGGTTGCGGCGGTCGGGGAAAGAGGCAAACCGATCATCGCGCTCGCCGACAGCCTCATGCAGGTGATGTTTAAGTTCACCAATTACGTCATGATGTTTGCACCCATCGGGGTGGGCGCGGCGATGGCGCACACCATCGGAACACAGGGACTCGGCGTGCTCCTGAATCTCGCGAATCTCATCCTTTCGCTCTACCTCGCGCTGATTGTTTTCGTTCTCCTGGTCTTCGGCACAGTCATGCTGCTGCTCCGGATCCCACTGCGCCAATTCGTCAGGGCGGTGCGTGAGCCGGCCGCGCTCGCCTTTGCCACCACGAGCAGTGAATCGGCTTTGCCCAAAGCTATGCAATCGATGGAACGCTTCGGTGTGCCGCCGCACATCGTCGGGCTGGTTATGCCGACCGGTTACTCCTTTAACCTCGACGGTTCAACCTTGTATCTCGCGCTGGCATCGGTCTTCGTCGCGCAGGCGGCCGAGACCACCACCGGACACCATGTCGGGCTGGAGCAACAGGTCACGATCATGCTCGCGCTCATGGTCACATCCAAAGGAGTGGCGGCGGTGCCGCGAGCTTCGCTTGTCATCTTGCTTGCGACGCTTAATAGCTTTCTGCCCGCGGGCCTCGGGCCGATCGGCGTGGCAATTATCTTCGGCGTGGATGAGTTAATGGATATGGGCCGGACCTGCGTGAATCTAATCGGGAACTGCCTCGCGACCGTGGTAGTGGCGCGCTGGGAAGGAGAGTTTGATGATAAACGGGCCCGGATTTTCGGAACGCCGGCGGAAGCGGAATTGGATCTCCGTTCGGGTGAAGTCGCATTTGCCGAAGCCGTGAGACAGGATTGATGCATCAAATGGCGCAGTCGGTAGACGCTCTGGACGCGCGGGAGCGCGTCTCTCCGGATGCGCCTGCTTCCGCGGGCCGAGAGCCCTCGCACTGGCGTGCACGCTGGAAAGCCTTTTGCCATCCGATCGATCCGGAGAAACAGGCGCTCCTCCGCGCGCGCTGGGAATCCTTGCCTAACGAACTAAGGACTCCGAACCAGCTCGCCGGGCGCCATCTTACCCATTGTGGCTTCATTACCGGGGCGAGTTACTGCTCGTTCCGTTGCACGCATTGTTATCTTCCGAAGAATGCGAACGAGATTCCGATCCCGTCGCTAGCGGAAATGAAGGAGGTGATTGAAGCCAATCGCCGCTTCCAAGGACCGGGCGGCGGGTTGCAGATCACGGGCGGCGATGTCGCAGATGCCTATTGGCGGGCGGGCCGGCAAAAGGAACTCGTCGAGATCGTCAGGCATGCGAACCGAGTCGGCCTCGTCCCGATGGTGATGACCCATGGCCAAACCTTTCTCGAACATCCGGCATTTCTCGAAGCACTTGTCGTCGAAGGCGGCTTGCGTCAGCTCGCTGTGCATATCGACATGACTCAGGCGGGCCGGCCCGGTTACCCGATCAATCGCCTAACGAGTGAAAGTGATCTCCATCCGGTCCGTGAAGCGTTCACGCAGCTCGCGTTCCAGGTGCGAAAGCGCACCGCTCTGCCACTCGAACTGGCGCATAACTGCACTGTGACCGGACGCAACCTGGATTCCGTGGCCGAGATCGTGCGCTGGTTTCTCTTCGATCCGCAACGCTCGCGGATCTGGCGCATCCTTAGTTTCCAACCGGAAGCGAACACTGGCCGCTCGATCTGTTCGCCGCATCCGGTGACCCCGGCGATGGTGTGGAAGAAACTTTGCGAGGGAATGGGGCTGGAGCTGGATGGGAGCAGCTATATCGGCGGGCATCCCGATTGCAACCAGGGCACGACCTTGCTGGTCGATCAGCGAAGCGGGGATTATCGGCCGGTTTTACCTAACGACCAAAGGACGCGCGCTCTCTTCACGGAAATTCTTCAAACGCTCGGCGCGATCTCGACCATGACGACGGACTCGCTTCTGCCCTATCGCATGATGGGCGCGTTTGCGCGTCATCCAGGGCTCGCGTCTCGGAGTATGGCGCGCGCGTGTGCGCTGGTGATCTCAGGTCAGATGCCGAAGCGATTCCTGGGTGCTTTGCTCTCGGAAAAAGCGCACACAATCAACATCGGGACGCACAACTTTATGCACGCCAGCCAGGTGGCAAATGCGCCTAACGACCTGGTGGTGCAAGCCCGGCTCGCTGCCTGCGTCTTCAAAGGCGCGGTGAAAAATCGCGCCACCGGCCAATGGGAAGCCGTTCCCATGTGCGCGATGAATCACTCGCGCTGGAGCGAATTGTACGCCCAGCGGTTACGGCCCGAGGGCGGGCCGTCTCCATTGTCGCTCTCTCGCAACGAGCGCTGATTTGGAGCCGGCCCGCCCTCGGGCCGCAGCCGCCCTTCGCTATTTCGTCAGATCGGGCTGATTCAGATCCAAATTCGTCTGTTCGATCACGCGCACGTCCGGCACGTTCTTTTTCAACTGATCAAGAAAGGCACTCGCCTTGCCGACGACGATCAGGCTTGTCCTGGTCGCGAGATCCTTCTTCGCAAAGGCAGTCACAGCTTCACTCGTGACCGCGTCGATCGAGGGAATATACTTATCCAAGGTGTCGAGCGGCAGATCGTAGGTCGCGAGCTTTGCGACTTCGGCGGCAAACCCCCGATTCGTCTCCAGGTTGCGCGCATATTCCCCGGTCAGGACGGCCTGACGCGATTTCAATTCCTCACCTTTGACGGGATTGTTCACCAAGTCTTGCAACTCGGTCTTCATGAGTTCCGCGACTTCGGCGGCCGATTCGTTCTTTGTCTGGGCAAAGGCGACGAAGGGCCCAATCTCGCGCCGTGGATCAATTGTGCTGCCGGCACCGTAACTCAGTCCGCGTTTGATCCGGATCTCGCGATTGAGGCGCGAGACAAAGCCGTTGCCGAGTGCGGCGTTGGTGACCAGCGCGGCATAGTAATCGGGCGAGTCGCGCTTGATCGCCGGCTTGGCCACAGTGACGGCGGCCTGGCCGGCTGCCGGCATATCGATGACGACACTTTCGGGCTTCCAGTTGGCCGCGCCTGATTTCCTTTGTTCGTTAGGCACAGGCTTGCCATTTTTCCAGTCACCGAAAAATTTTGCCGCAAAGGCTTTTCCCTGCGCGAGGGTTACATCACCGACCAGGATGAAGGCCGCGTTTTGCGGCCCGTAATATTTTGAATAGAGCGCGGTGATGTCATTGCGGCTCAGTTTCTGGACGCTCTCGAGCGTGCCGCCGGCGGGGTGTCCGTATGCGCCCGCGCCGAAGACGACCCGGGCGGTGACGAAGCGGGCGAGCGCGTGCGGTTGTTGCATCGCCACCCGCAGCCCATCGAGCCGCTGATTTTTGAGCCGATCAATTTCTTCCGGTTTAAAGGCGGGATGCCGAACGACGTCCGCCAGAATCTTGAGCGCCGGGTCGGCTTTGTCCGACATCACGACAACGCTCGCGACCGATGAGTCCCAGGCGGCACCGGAATCAATCGAGCCGCCTAACGATTCAATCGCCTGGGCGATTTCGGGCGCGCTCATGCTCTCGGTGCCCTTCGTTAAAAGGTCGGCCGTGATGCTTGCGGCGCCCGGAAGATTGGGCGGATCAACCTCGGCACCATGACGGACCAGAACCTCGGCGGCGAGGAGCGGCAAACCCGGCCGGCGAACGACGATGACGCGCAAACCGTTCTCCAGTTTGGTTTCCTGCGGAACCGCGAACTTCGCCTCCTGCCTCTGTGAAGGCGGCGGCGGCTGATCGACGCCGGCGATGGCTGAGGCGGAATGCGGATTCGTTAGGCAAAGGATTGTTAGAAGCGCAAGAACGAGCGGCCCGAGGGCGGGCCGTCTCCAAATCCAATCGAGCGCAGACGATTGGAGCCGGCGCGCCCTCGCGCCGCCCGACGGCGGATAAGAAAATGAATTCACGGTTTCTTCTCCTCCTTCTTCGGTGCGGCCGCTTTCATCGCTTCGGGCAAATACTCGATTGTCACTCTCTTCTTGCCGGTGACATAACGGTTCAGGACTTCCTTGATCTGGCCGGTTGTCACCGCCTGCAATTTGGCCAAGTCGGTATTCACCCGGTTGGGGTCGCCGTAGAGCACGGCGGCTTCGCCGAGCGCGCTGGCCTTGCCGTTGTTCGTCTCGCGCTCGAGCAATTTGCCGGTGAGAAAGCGCGTCTTGGCTTTATCCAACTCGGCCGGCGTGACGCCCTCGTGCAGCACTTTCTCGAGCTGCTGGTCGAAAGCCTTGAGCGCGGCGTCAGGCGATTTACCGCTCGCCAGGATCATCCGCGCGGTGATCAGGCCGAGATCTTCGTTCAAATCAGCATCGAATCCGACCTGCTGCACGATCTGCTGCTGGTAAACGAGCGCCTGATAGAGCCGCGACGATTCGCCGCCGGCCAGAATTTCCGAGGCGAGCTGGAGCGCGGGTGTATCCGGGCTGCGGATCGAGGGTGCGAGCCAGGTAATGGCGACCGCCGGCAGCGGCGGCTTCGGATTGTAAAGGATCACTTCCTTGGCCTCGCGCCGTGGCGGTTCCTTGACCGTGACGCGCGGGATCGTTGTCGTCGGTTTCGGGACCGCGCCCAGATACTTGCCGACCCAGTCGTGCAACTCGTTAGGCTGAAAATCGCCGACCACGATCAGCGTCGCATTGTCCGGCCGGTAGAAAGTGGAATGAAAGGCGATCACTTCCGGCAGTTTCGAGGCGTCGAGATCGGCGATGTTGCCAATCCCGGGGCGCTGATAGGGATGGACCGCGTAGGAGTTCTTGATCGTGCCGAGAAAGAATTCGCCGTAGGGATTGGCCAGAATCCGCTGCCGGTATTCCTCTTTCACGACATCGCGTTCGGAATTGAAATTCTTCTCGTTGAGGGCGAGCGAGGACATTCGTTCGGCTTCGGCCCAAAGGATCGGTTGGAGATAGTTCGAGGGCACGATCTCGTAGTAAACCGTCATGTCCTCGGCGGTGTAGGCGTTGTTCTCGCCCCCGATATTTTCCGTCAGGTTATCGAAGGTCTCGGCCGTGAGGTGCTCGTTGCCCTTAAACATCATGTGCTCGAACAGATGGGCGAAGCCGCTCCGGTCTTTTGGATCATCTTTCGAGCCGACGTGATACCAGACCTGGACTGCGACGGTCGGGCTGGAATGATCCTCGACCGAGTAAACCTGCAAGCCGTTGGGCAAAGTCTCGTGCTGGAAATTCAGCGGCGGCACTGAGACCGGCGATGCGATTGGTTGGGCGGGCGGAGTTTGGCCTAACGAAAAGGAAGCCGCCAGGAGCGCGAGCAGCGGAAGGGAAAATTTCACCATCGGTTCGACAACCTACACCACGATGCGTTGAGAGAAATACGAACGATCGCGGGTGACCGGAGAATCTAAATTCGGGTGAAGCCGCTCCATCTTCACCAGAGTCTCGATCGGCAACGGCGCGAGAAATTCTTTCTCATTCTCGAGCTCTAAAACCGGGCGGCCGAGGCAGGCGGCGAGAAAACTCAGGTCCGGAGTGGAGGCCAGACCGGCCTGGGCGCTCAGCTGCAAGGCGGCCAATTGCCCAACGATGCGCTCGAGATGCTCCCGGCAGTTTTTTCCCGAAGTGAAATGCACTGTGCAAACTCCGGGCGCCGTCGCTTCGATTTCCGGCGCGAGGCTGGCGGCCTGATGAAGCAAAATCTCGCCGGCGATTTTCTCCTGCTCGAAGGCGCGCGTTTTGATGATCAGACTGAGACAGCGCGCCAAGCCTTGGCTGGGAGTCATGCCGGCAGCTACGCCCGCCGCAGCTGCCGCCGTTGTGAGCTGCATGATGGTGGCTTTCGCTTCGCTGTCGTTGAGCAACGCGACCGGTTGCTGATGCAGCTCCGGGGTGTGACGAAGCGCCGCCTGCAATTCAAAATTCGGAAGGTAAATGGCGGCGAACATGCGGTGAATCAATGGCAATGCCGAATGCCGAATGTCGAATGCCGAATGAATGATGAATTTCTAAGGATGAAAGATTGCCGCGCCCTAGCCGAACCGCATTCGTCATTGGTAATTAGGCATTCATTCGTCATTCGTCATTCGTCATTTCAATCACCTATCCCACCCTCGCCAACGCTTCGTCGCCCCTCCATTTATTCATCTGCGCGCGTTCGACTCGCGCTCTCATTTGCGCCTGCAACTCCGCCGCCGGCGCCTCGAGCTGCGGCAGGCGCCATTGATTCTCAAGCACCAGTTTCCATTGCGCGCTGCTGATCATGCTCCGCGGCGTGAGGACGAGAAAGGCAGTCGGGGCCGGCTCGACCAGGCGCTGGAGGCGATACCAATTGCTGGAAGGAATTTTCCGCAGCTCCCTCAGCGGATTGAGCACGAGATCGAGAATCAGGAGCGGGAAATTGCCGTCGCGCAAGAGCAGGTCGGCCGCCTGCATCGCTTCGCGGGTAGTGTGACAGCGCACCCAAAGCAGATGCGGCAACGCGCCCGGGCCGCTCGATTGCGGATCGAACGAATCAGCTCCGTCAATCAGCGCCATGAAATACCGGTCGTGCCGGGCGCGTTCCAGCAGCGCCCCGATGAGCGACGCGCTTCCGGCTTGCGGAGCGGGACTGGCGAGTTCGGTGATCGCCCCTTTCGTCAGGCCGCCGGCGACCGTCTGGTCGAAAATCGGCAGACCGGTGACGAGGCGATCGTTCGGCGGCAAGCATTCCTGCGGAAATTTTTCCGCCAGGAGACGGCGCAAATCGATGATCTTGCCTGCGGGCATACACTCAAGGATCGCATAAGTGCGATATATGTTCAAAGGATCATGTTCGATGCGAACCTGGCTCGTAGCACCGCGATCTCGAGTATTCTGCCGGCGCGGCCACCGGACGTCTCGCCCGGTATCAGCAGCGATTCTTCTACGTCCGCGCCTGTTTGCGCACGAGCGAGCGCATCACGCCCTGAATGCGCAGCTCGCGCGCGGGAATCAGATCGGGAAAGCGCGGGTTCTCCGCCTTCAGATAGGGGCGGCCACGTTCGACCACGTAGCGTTTCAGAGTCGTCTCGCCATCAATCAGCGCCGCCACAATATCGCCATTCTTCGCCGTCTGCCGGTCTTCGAGAATCACGATGTCGCCATCGAGAATATGCGCCCCAATCATTGAATCACCTCGCACCCGCAGGGCAAAGGTCCGCCCGCTATGCGAGGCATTGAGCGAGGCGAGATCGAGCGCCACGTGTCCCTCGACATTCTGCTCCGCGAGCGTCGCCATCCCGGCCGGGATCTCGCCGTAAATCGGCACGTCCACCACCCGGCTGTGCGGCGCGGAGGTGACGAGCGCGCGCGCCTTGCGGGCGTGGCGCTGGAGAAAACCTTTTCGTTCCAGGGCGGCGATGTATTGCATGACCGAAGTTTGACTCGCGAACCCGAAATGTTCCTGGATCTCGCGCGTGCTCGGGGTCAAGCCTTTGCTTCGTTGCTCGGACTGGATGAATTGCAGGACATCACGCTGACCGGGAGTGAGCATATGAACATGTTTCGCCGCGGCGTGCGCTTAATGCAAGCAAAACGTTAGGCGACAAGAAGCAATGCCGAATTCCGAATGCCGAATGTTCATTCGTATTCGCGATTGGCATTAGTCATCTCCAGCCTCTTCTCCTTCACTTGTTCGCCAAGCCGGCCGAGATAAGCGAGCGAATCGTGAAGCCGGATCAGCTCACTCATGTCGTTAGGCAGAATCGGCCGGTCGATCCTCTGCAATTGCTCCAGCTCCGCCTCGCAGGCAGCATTCAACTGCTCTTCTAATTTCGTTAGTCTCGCCTCCAGACTCGCACGTTCACCGATGAGGAGCGCGCGCGACAGCGCGCCGGTGGCGGCGCCATGCTTGAGCAGCCAGCGGTCGATTTCGCGCAGGAGATTCCCCGTTTCCCAAAACAAATTCGCGAGGGCGGCGGGAATCTCCCGGCCCAGCTTCAGCTCCACTCCCTCGAGCATGAGCAGATGGCGCAATCGCAATTTTGGATCGCTCAGGACGCGATAGCCCTCATTCAACTGCGCGTCGGCCGCGCGCTCCCGGGCGCGGGCGAAATATTTTTCCTTCAGCTGATCAGGGTCGAGCCAGGGGCGGCGCGCTTCCCCAAGGAGCGCGAAGTAATCGGTCATGCTGAAAAACTTTCGCCGCAGGAACAGTGCGCGACCGCATTTGGGTTCGTGACCTTGAACCCGCCCTTTTGCAGGTCGTCGCTAAAATCGAGCACTGAGCCGCTGACGAAGAGCGCGCTCTTCGGATCAACCACGACGCGCACCTTCTGCGACTCGACGAGGATGTCGCGGTTCGCCGGGCCATCGACCAGGTCCATCTTGTATTGCAAACCGGAGCAACCGCCGCCGATCACGGCGACCCGCAAGGCGCCGTGCGCGCGCCCCTGTTTCTCGAGCAATGAAATGAGCTTGCGGGCCGCGTTCTCCGTCACGCGAACGAGTCGCTCGTTGCCGATTTTGAATTTGATCTCGCCGTTGGGCGTTCCTGTTCCCGACACGTGGCGAACTTACTCTGGTTCGAGTTGAATCGCCAGATGCAGGCGGCCTAACCTGGGAGCGTTGTCGGAGCTAGCAAGCAATCGCATGCCGCCGGCAGACACCGGACAACAACTCCCAGAGCGCATTCAGCGTCCGTTCAACCCCCGCGCTCACGGCTTCGCGGTCTGACGGGCGGATACTGTCGGCCAGCAACTTCCGCTCGACCGCAGAATGTTCTTTGTCGGCTTCAATGTGGATGCTGAAGTAACGGTAACTCTCCGGGTCCGTGAAGCCGTAGTGCCTCACTAGTCCCTCGATTTTCGATTCAGAAACAGCCGGGATCTGGCTTTCGTAGGCGTAAAGCGCGGCCAGACCTTCGACGAGAGCGCCCTGACCGCAAAGCTGGCGGAAGCTCGCGATCAGGTCGGCGGTTTCGGGCCAGGTCTCGGCTTGGTCAAGTTGCTCCGCCGTTACGCCTAACGACGCGGCGAAATTGCGCCAGAGTTGCGGGTGATTCGGCTCGCCCGCTTCCTCATCGATGAGGTTTTGCAGGATATGGCGCCGGGTCGGCTGGTCATCGCAGCGAGCATGCAAGGCGGAGAGATAAGTCGGGAAGGCGGCGACGTGCTGGTAATATTGGCTGGCGTAGTCAGCCAAAGTCTCGCGGCTCAGCTCGCCCCGGGTCCACGCCAGGTAGAATGGATGGGTGAGAAGATGACGGGCGGCAATCTGCGCATCAATGCTGTCGAGGTCGGTTTTCATAGGCTTGTGAATCGGCTCGCTGCGGTTCTACGCGATCAAACCCCGAATGGCAAAGCCGAATCTTGGTTTCGTTCGCAGGAAAGTCATGAGATCCCTTGCAGCGACGAAGCGGACCGCCGGCAGCGACGAAGCGGATCGCCGGCAGCGACGAAGTGGCCGCCGGCAGCGAAGAAGTGGCCGCCGGCAGCGAGGAAGCGGGCGCCCGGCAGCGATGAAGCGGACCTCCTCCAGGCACGTAGCGCACTGTAACACGTTAATCCGGGTCCGGTCTCTTCGGGGCGCTTGTTAACTCGACCGCTTAAAGCGGTCGAGTTTCTCTCTGAGATGTGCAGTCAAAGGAGCAATCGATTTAAAAAAGGTGATCTCACTTTCCTGGCGACAGTGCCTTAGGAGACTGTTGAAAAACCCCCGTTCCTGCTTCGAGCGTCAGGTCATCTTAGAAACCGCGACCAATTTCTTCCTCTAGCATACTTTGCAAAGTATGCCGCAGCTGACCTTCTCTTCTCCACCCTGGGGAGTTTTCCAACAGTCTGTTAGACCCTCACGCGGGGATGGCGCGTCCTTTTCTCCCAGCCGGAAAGCATTGAAGTGAGGTCCTCACGTGCACCGCCAAAACCGCGCGCGGCCGCCGCGAATTGGTCGTAACAGCGGGCGAGAAAGCGCGGGCTCACGCCACAAACATAAAGCGCAAGAACCAGGAGATAGAATGCGGTCGTGCGATAACGGCCCAGCTCTTCGTAGCGTCGCGCGCTCGTCTCAATCGCGGAGTGCAATTGCCGGACCCGGCCAAAGCGCTGGAGCCGCCGGTAAAGCTCGGCGTCTTCCATCAGTGGCACCGGTGGATAGCCCCCGGCAAAGAAAAAGATTTTCCTGCGGCAAAATATCCCGTGATCGCCGAGCGCGATCCGGAAGAGATCGACGGCGGTATTGCCTAACGAATCGCTGATTCGATAGATCCATTCCGGGCGCGGAAAGCGGAGGCGAAAACAGCCACCGCAGATCTGCGGATCGCGCAAGGTCTCCGCGATCAGTCTCGCCGCGCCCGCGGGCAATCGGGAATCGGCGTGAAGGAAGAGTAATGTGTCGCCGGTGGCGAGACGCGCGCCGGCGTTCATTTGCGTCGCTCGGCCGCGCGGGGTGCGGAGGAGATGGAGGCAAAATTCCTCGCGCAATTCCTGCAGGGTTTCGCGGGTGCCATCTTCGCTCCCGCCGTCAACGATCACGATCTCGGCGTCGGGCAGGCGGGTGCGAAGGTGACTAACGAATTCGGCGATGAGCGCGGCTTCGTTCAAGACGGGGACGATGACCGAGAGTTTCACGCTCTCCCCCTTAGTCTTGGTAAAGCCGCGATCCCTTCCGGAATGGCAAGTGGCAGACTAACGAAGGTAGCTGTCGCGGCGAGCAGACACCAGAAGCAAAACGCCTTGTGCTTTGTCCATTGATCGAGAGTTAGTTTGGCGGCCTGGGCGGCATCAGCCGTGACTTTGGCGAGGAGCGCGAGCGGGATCCAGGGTTGGCTCTTGGCACGATCTTTTCCGCCCATCGCCGCCAGTCCCATCGTGGCGGCGTAACTGCCGAGGCCGATAACGGCATCGGGCGTTTCGAAGTAGGAGTAAGCCTCTTCCGAGGCGTCCACCTTGTCGGCATTGAATCCAGGCAACGGCGGCTCGGGGAGATGTTTGATCAGGCCGATCTGATAAAGGGTGATTAATCCCATCGCGCCGGCCGCGGCCATGCCGCAGGCGACAATGCCGCGACGGTGAGGCAGGTAGCCGCCCTCGCCCGTGCGCAGCTCAGTGCTTAATTCTCGCGGTGTCATTTCACTGAGATAATCGCAAGACGAAGCCGGTTAAGCTCTATTTTCTTGAGCTCAACCTGGAGTCGGGGGCGGCGACACCAATTCCCTTCACCGGAGTCAACGCCTCCGGCTACAGCGAAATCTGCTCCAGTACTTTCATCGCGGCGTTGTGGCCAGGGATACCGCTGACCGCGCCACCGCGAAGAGCGCTCGAGCCGCAGAGATAGACATGGTCGTAGTCAGTTTCAACACCCCATTGCCCGATCTGCTCCTCATTCTCAGCAAAGGGAAAGGTGAGTTGGTTCTGAAAGATATTGCCATGAAACATCCCAAGCGCTTCTTCAATGTCGACCGGGGACTTTGATTCTACGCAAGGGCAACCGTCATGGTCTCGAGCAAGACAATCCTGCAAGGGCTCGGCGAGCCACGCGTTCACTCCCGCCAGGAATCTTTCTTCAGCCCGGGCTCGCATCGTTTCATTATCTCGCGCGAAGAGCGGCCATGGACTATCGAGACCGAAGAGCGTAAGTGTCTGGTAACCTTTGGCACGCAATTCCGGCGACAGAATGCTATCGTCAGTAAGCGTATGACAATAAATTTCGCTCGGTAGCTTGTCGGGTAATTCCCCCTTTACGGCCTGGCGATAACTGGTTTCCATATCGCGATATCCTTCGTCGATATGGAAAGTGCCGCCAAACGCGGCAACGGAGGGGTTAATTTCGTCCTTCAGTTTCGGCAGGCGATGAAGAAGCAGGTTGATCTTGAACACGGAACCTTCATTCCCGGGGTCAGGCTCATAAGTCTCTCCCAGCAGTTTTGCCAGCACGTTGCTCCCGAAATTAACCAGAACAAAGCGCGCCTTGATCGCACTTTTCTCTCCGTCTCTCTCAAACTCGATCGTTTTGATCTTGGGTGAAAGATGGAGCGAATTCAGCTGCACATTAGTCAATAGCTCTGCGCCGGCCTCGCTGGCCGCTTGCTCCAGTTGCCGCGCGAGATTGCCCATTCCGCCGACGGGCACCTTCCATTCACCCGTCTTATTCCCGATGAGGTGATAAATGAAGCATCGATTTTGAAGCAGGCTCGGATCGTGCGCGTGGCTGAGAACGCCGATTTTACCGTCGGTAAGGACGAGCCCGCGAACAAGGTCGTCGCTGAGGTAACGTTCAATTGCACGACCGAGTGGTTCTTCGACGATGGCGCTCCACGCTTCACGCCCAAGCTCGCCATCGAACTCTTGCTCCAGCGCACGCTTTGACTCCAGCGGTCGAAGCATGGTATCCCAGGTTTTCTCGGCAAAGAATCGAATCAGCCGGTAGAACCGTCGCATCTGTTCGAATTCGTGATCGCTGCCGGTTAGTCGTCGCATTGACTCGCGTCCAACCTCCTCAGAAATGTTACTCAAGAGCAAACCGCCATGATGGCCGTTGCGCAGGTAGGGTGTATAGGAAGCAATTTCACGCCGCCGCAGTTCCACTTTCAGGCCTAGATCTGCAATTATCTTGGCGGGAAAAAGGCTGACCAGGTAAGAGTAACGAGAAAGCCACGCGTCGTACCCCGGGAATACCTTCTGCGAGGTAGTGGCGCCGCCGATGTAGTCATTTTTCTCCAGCAACAGCACAGTTAGCCCGGCGCGCGCGAGATAAGACGCGGCGACAAGGCCATTGTGACCGGCACCCAGAATGACCACGTCGTATTTTGATTTCATAGCTGGACGGATTCGGCAGTTTCCTCGTGCATCTGAGGGGCAGGCCGGGGACGCCGCGCGTAGATGATCGCGCTAACGATCAGGGCGAGGGGAACACCAATGTCGGCAGCATTGAGCACGAAGTGGAAAATGACTGATCGCCCATATAAAAAGTCATGGAGCGAAGTCGAATTCGCAAAACGCCAGGCCGCTGGCAGCGCAAAAGCAAAGGAGATCACGGCGATAGTTAGCCAAAAGAGATAGCGCCAAAGGTCAGAGGCAAGCCAGGCGATGAGCGGTTTTCCGTGCCGCCGGAGCCAAATCCCGTATGCGATTACGAGAATAACAAAACCTAAGATTGTCGATACCTCCTGAAGGGCGAGATAGACATGGGTGGTGCTGGAGCCGGTTCGAAAAGCCGGTTCGCGCAAGACCGCGAACTGCTCGACAAAGAGGCCGTTCTCGTGAGTAAATGCATCCCACAAGGTATGGGTCCAGGCGCCGAGCAGGAGCGAGAGCAAAATGATCAGCCACGCCGAAACTCGCCTCGGGAAAGCGGGGCAGATTGGCAACAAGGCCTGGCGATGGGGCGAGGGCAGCGTGTAACACACCGGCCGTGCGAAAAGGTAGAGAAGGAGCAGGAGTAAGACTCCGGTTGGCACACAGGCGAGGAACGTTCCCGCAAAGGTGTGCGCAAAGGAAGAGAGATCGAAGCGGTTGATGAAATAACCGAAATCAGGCGTCATGCTCCCGATCACGAGCGCGGCAAAGTTAAGTCGTCTCGGAGTGAGGCGCCGCAAGGGAAGAACGGCGGCCGGATGTGAGAATGTGCCCGGCATGAGAGCTAACTCTTCTGCGCGATAATTTCGAGCACAAGCGGGGTAATCAGCCGCGCTTCAGGGTTTGCTGCGATCCTGGCGAAGTCATCCTGGACCTCGCGGGCAAAGACAGCGTCGACCCGTCCCAGTTCCTGGAGCCGGGCGAGTCCGATGCCAATAAAGGAGGCGGGCCATTGCCACATGTAGTTATCGGGAGTAACGCAATAGATCAGTGGTGAGATACTTGTGATAGTGAATCCATTTTCATCAAGATAGCCGGGCAGATCGAGCGCGATGTCGGCTTTGCCCCCGGCCGCGCTCCAGCTCGCCTTCACTTCCTCTGCAAAGCGTTCCTGGCTCGGCAGCCGGGGAATAAAACGCCAGGTGAGATAATGACCGTATTCGTGGAAAATAGCTTTGCCGCCCGGACGTATGACTAGAGCGAGCTTGCGAATGAGGAGCCCTGGATCGGTGACAAAGGAGGCAACCCAGCGGCACCATGAGTAGTCATAAGGTCCGCCCGGAAGGTCATCCGTCATAAGGTCGAGCTCATGGATCGCGACATTCGTCAGCCTGCGCGCAGCACAGCGTTCCTTCAAGGCGTGGCTAAATTTGCTCGAGCGCTCCAGCGCCGTGACCTTGCCGATCGGCCCGACAATCTCGGCGAGATCGGTCGCGGCGTAACCGGGCCCGGCCCCGACGTCGAGGACGTTGCTGCCAACAGTAATGCCGGCTTTGTGCCAGCAACACTGCGCGATCGGCCGCCAGATCCGATGCTGGAGACCAAGCCGCGCCAATTCCTCCTCGTGCGTGCCGAGAACATAATCGCGCTCCGTTTGCATGCCCGAGACCATTCCATCGGTGAACGCTTTTCCCACTGGAATTTTTGCGGCGCGCCGGTTGCAACTCGCGCGATGGTGAAGTGGGCAAAATCGGGCGAGGCTTGTCGCTCTCCCGGGGCGTCAATGCGGGGAGGGTGAAGCTGCCGGGGCAGGCGCAGTGACAGTCGTTTCTGTCCTGGACTGCGATCTTTGAATCTGTTGCTCACTCTTTTGGATCGGACCCTGTGGCGCGGCCTGGACCTGCACTCGCACCGACACTTTGGCCGTCTCGGCGGACGCGGCGACACGGAAAAGGGCAGCCATCAGGTCGCGCGACGCGCCTTTGAAGATTGGACTATGGCCGGGGATGATATCCTTCGGCACATGTAACACCCAGTAATCAGTCTGATTAAGACCGTGGCGCTGGATTAGCCATTGTTTCCAGTTAGAACGCGAGCCGGTATAGAAGGTGACATTTTCATAGGCGCCGGCTTTATTCCGCAGGTTAATGTCAAAAGGGTCGGCCCCGAGGTCGGTCTTACCCTCACGAAGAAGCACGAGGCGATGACTCTGGAGTGAGTTGTTATGGCCCGAAGTGCTGGTGAAGTATCGGAACTGGGAGGTGTCACGTTTACTTTCATGATACTCGCGGAAAGCTCCGCTCCAGAGTTTGGGCGTATTGGAAAGCTTCGTTCCGATCGGGAAAGCCCATCCGGTGGCTTTGTCGGCATCCGAACTGATCATGATGACATGCGGCGGCCCCTGCGGCGGCGTCGTGTCGCGATACATGTCGATCATTTCCTTGGAATAGATTGATTCCGCGGCTGAGTTCACGAGCAGGATGAGGTCGGCCGGTTTGAACACCCGATTCGATGTCGATTTCGGAACGCCAGGGACGAACGGTTCTTCGTAAAGCAGAGTCCCGACCAAGGCCTGGGCGAGCGCTTTCTCCAGGACGAGCGCGCCAAAAGAATGGCCAATCACGACGCAGCGCGAGATGCCAGGCGTATCGCGGCGCGCCGTGCGGATGAGAGTGAAAATCGCCTCAGTAATCGGGGTGCTCGATGAGATCCGGGTCGCCGCATTTTTGCGTGAGTAAAAGCTGGCCTCTTTCCCAAGCCAGCTCATGGCATCGATTACTGGATTAACCTTGTGCACGACCCGGCCGCGCCAGCCGAGATAGACACCGAAGACCTGGAGACCGGACTGCTGCACGGTCGGATCGCCAGTTAGAAGCGCGAGCAAGCTGCGAAATTGTTCCACGTCGTCGGCATCGCGCGCATTAGAGTTATTTTGCCAGCCGTGAATGTAGGTAACGAGGAGCACGGGCCGGCCAGTGTCGCGGATCGCCTGCACTGTGCGATGGAGCTCATCGCGATCCCAGAAGTCACCTTGTTCGTCAAACTCGATGAAAGCGAGTCGGTAGATATCCTTCCCGGCATGGGCGGTTCCCGGGCTAACCGTCGTTTCCGTAGCTCCTTCGCCGAGGTGATAAGCGCGATTGCCGGCGCAACCGGCCAGGAGCAGTGAAAGGATAAGAGATAGCACCCTGCTTCCGCATTGCACGCTCACGTCCTGAGGATTTCGTAGTAGTGGCCCGCTTTGCGAGCTAATTCGTCAACCCTCCGCGGGGCGGCCGCCGTGAGTTGGCGATCAAAGCCCCATATTGCCGAGGACGAGCGCGAGCTGGCCTGCGGCATCGAAGAGCCTGGGATGAGTCGTCTCGAATTTTTCCGCGGAGGCAAGGAGTCCGTCGCGGGCGGCTTCGAGCAGCTTGGGATGTTTGGTTGTGCGGCTGGCTTCATGGGTCGAGGCGGCGAGGAAGTGGGTGATACTGTGGGCGTCTTCCGCCTGACTGGCGGGAAGGGCGCTGACTTCGCGGCGCAGCGTGGCAAGCAGACCTAGCAACTTCTCGCGCTCGCTCTCCGGGAGGTTGCGCGCGCCGCGAATTCGCGTCTCGATTTCCCGCATCCGCTCTTCCAGCATGCACTTACTTCCGCTGGCGACGCAAAACCGTCAACGCTCGACTCATTTTTGCCGCCTTGTTTCTAGCTGGATGTGGAAGAAACGGTCAGCCATGCTGCCGGGCGATGCTCTGGTGGCTGATTGTTCTCGGCTATGTCCTGACCTGGGCGACGATCCCGGTTATTCTCCTGCGCAATAAACCGCCGGCTTCGACCCTGGCGTGGGTCTGGGCGGTGATTCTTTTCCCCTACCTGGGCCCAATTTTCTTTTTCGCGTTTGGGACCGACCGGCTCGTCAGGCAACGTCTCCGCGCGACACGGGAACTGGACGCGTCAGGCGCACGCGGCGAGCGACGGGTGAACGCTGACACCCGCACGCTCCTCGACGAATTGCCGGACATCGACCGCCCAATCGTCGAACTGCTCTCGCGCCTGAATGAATACGTCGTCTCCTGCGCGGGTGAGAGCTGTCTATTGGTTGACGGGGCGAATTTCTACGCCGCGCTCGCCGAGCGGATCGATCAGGCGCGGCACCATGTCCACGTCGAGTTTTACATTTGGCGCGACGACGCGCGCGGGAATGCGATCCTCGAGCGACTGGTCGCGGCCGCGCGTCGCGGGATCGAGGTCCGTCTCCTGCTCGACCCGATCGGCTGTTTCGGGCTCCGGCGTTCGCGCTTCGATCCGCTCGTTACGGCGGGCGGAAAGTTCGCCTGGTTCCGCACCGCCCATCCGCTGAAAAACCGCTGGACTTTCACCCTGCGCAACCACCGCAAACTCCAGATCATCGACGGCCGTTGTTGCTTTGTCGGCGGGATGAACCTGGGCCGCGAATATGCGAGCGAAGACCCGAAGGTCGGTCCCTGGCGTGATATCCAGATCGAGATCACTGGCGCAGTGGCGCGAAAGTTCCAGATGATCTTCGCCGACGACTGGTTCTTTGCGACGGAAGAGAAGCTGCTCAATGCGGCCTACTATCCGGCGCCGGAATGCGAGCAACGGGTGATCGTGCAACCGATGACCGACGGTCCGGATGGACCCGATGATCCGATCGAAAGCTCGCTCGTTGTGATGCTGAATTTCGCCCGCGAACGGGCCTGGCTCACGGCCGGTTATTTTGGGCCTAACGAACCATTGTTGAGCGCGCTCCAGCTGGCGGCGGCGCGCGGAATCGACGTGCGCATGCTGGTGGCGGGAAAATCTGATCACCCGTTTCTGGTCAATGTCGGCCGCTCCTATTACGAGGAACTGCTGCGCTACGGGGTGAAAATTTTTGAGTACGACAAGGGGATCAATCACGCCAAGGTCGCACTCTTCGACCGGGAGTGGGCGATGGTCGGCTCGGCCAACCTCGACACCCGCTCGATGCGACTGAACTTCGAGTTGAATGCCCTCGTTCGCGACGCCGCGACGGCGCTCGAACTGGAGCGGGTTCTGCAAGCTGATTTCGATGATTCGCAGGCGATTATCCCGGAAGAATTCGCGAACCGGCCACGCTGGCAGCGCTTCAAGGAAAGTCTCGTCCGCCCACTCGTGCCCCTGGTCTGAGCGTCTCAAGTCGGATGCCGCACGCGCGGCTGCGCTTGGGATGACTGTGGTAATTGGCGGATTGGCTTTTACAATTCAACTTCGATGAGCCGCGTCCGTCTTCTTTCCGATACGCTTGCCAGCCAGGTCGCGGCGGGGGAAGTGATCGAGCGACCGGCCTCGGTCGTGAAGGAACTGGTCGAGAACAGTCTCGACGCCGGGGCGCGCGCAATCGAAGTCTTGATTCGCCGAGGCGGGATTTCGCTCATCCGGGTGAGCGACGACGGGATCGGGATGGACCGCGACGATGCGCTCCTCTGCCTCGAGCGGCACGCGACCAGCAAGATCCGGACAGCGAACGATCTAGCTAATGTCGGGACGCTTGGTTTCCGCGGGGAAGCGCTCCCGAGCATCGCAAGCGTCTCGCGTTTCCGCCTAACGACACGGGAAAAGGAGGCCCTCGCCGGCACTGAGGTTGTGGTTGCTGGCGGCAAAGTCGAGACCGTGCGCGACGGCGGGGAAGCGCCCGGGACCCAGGTCGAGGTCCGCTCGCTTTTCTATAATCTCCCGGCGCGCCGGAAATTTTTGCGCTCGGAAAACACCGAGACGCGCAACATCGAGCACCAGCTTTACCTTCAGGCGATCGCGCATCCGGAAGTCGCCTTTACCTTCGTGCGTGACGACAAGCTCGTGCTCCAGGTTCCGGCGACGCGAACCTTGCGCGACCGGATTCGCGACTTGCTCGGAAGCGAATTGCTCGCGCGCCTCCTCGAGGTGGAGCCGGCGCCGCGCGCGAAAGTGCGGGTGAGCGGGTTGATCGGGCAGGCCGGGGTGAGTCGCGCGACGCGCGAGCAGCAGTTCGTCTTCGTCAATGGGCGCGCCATCGAGAGCCCGGTCGTGGGCGCAGCGCTCAAGGAGGGCTACCACACCGCGCTCATGAAAGGGCAGTTTCCGGTTACGTTCCTTTTTCTCGAGCTCGAGCCGGCGGAGGTGGATGTGAATGTCCATCCGGCGAAACGCGAGGTGCGATTTCGCGATCCGGCCGGGGTTCGTGAAGCCGTGGTCAAGGCGATCCGCCGAACCCTGGAGAGCGATCGCGAAATGTGGCAGGAGCAATTTCGCGCCCCGGTGCCGGCGACGGAACCGTCTTTCGTCAGGCCAACGCCGCCGATCGCCCCTCTGCACGATGCCGGGCAAACCCATCTTCCGGTCGCGGCCGCCGCTCCCGCGATCACGGACGCCCGGTTTCCGCCTAACGAAGAGCGTCGCCGGCCGCGCGAAGATCAATTCCGCATCCTGGGAATATTGAACAAGCTTTATGTCCTGATGGAAAACGCCGAGGGCCTGGTGCTGGTGGATCAACACGCGGCCCATGAGCGCATCCTCTTCGAGGAGTTGCGCCGGCGGATGGAAAGCAAAGGGGTGCCCTCACAACGCCTGCTGCTTCCGCAGGTCATCGAGCTGGCGCCGCGCGACGCGGAGTGGGTCGAGCGCAATCTTGCGACTTTGCAGAAGATGGGATTGGGGGTGGAGGAATTCGGGCGTCACACCTTCAAGCTCGAGAGTCTGCCGCCATTCCTGAGCGGGGCCGACCCGGCGCGGCTTTTGCAGGATGTGATCGATAGTTTGAAATCGGCGAGCAACAGCAGCTCGCCCCTGCGGCTGGGCGAGGAAATGATCGCGAAGACGGTTTGCCGTCACGCCGTCAAAGCGAACGACCTGCTGCGCGATCCCGAGGTGGAAAAGCTGATTCGCGACCTGCTCGATTGCGAGCTGCCCTACTGCTGCCCACATGGCCGCCCGACCATGATCCAGATTTCGTTAGGCGAACTGGAGAAGAAGTTCGGGAGAAAAGTCTAGCGGCGCCCTCGACCCCGGGCCGATTTCCCGTTTTTTGGCAAGGTTTCGACACTTGTGACAGGAAAGAGGTCGATGATCTCAGTGGAATCGTCCTCGCGATCCACGATTAAACGGCGACCGCTCGGCGTGACATGCATGAAATCAGGATGAGGGATGTCAACCGATCTTCCATTGGCCATATGGACGCGAAATGGTTGGAATGGCGTTGCCTGGTAGAGCCTCCTCATTTGTTCGCCAGTCATACCGGAAATGCTTGGCGATCTGTCGCCGACACAAAACTGAAAACATCTGTGGGATTGTGGCAGGGCGGATTGAGAAAGCGGGCCCGTGAACCTTCATGGAGGTGCAGAAGCACGGCCCCGGGATACGGAAGCTGGCGTTTCCTTCCAATGTTTCGCGATCAGGGCTTTGATCGCCGGGGTTTGGAGCCGGTAATTTTCCTCCTCGTGGCTCGGGAGGTCGGGGAACCATTTCCACCAGTACATGCCGGCGATCGTCGGGCACTTCTCCGGCAGGTCCAGCGCCACCTCGATGCAGCGTTGCTGCACTTCTGCCGCGTTCGGACCGCCCACCTTGAAGGCCCAGGGCTCGGCCGCCGCCCGGGCGCTCTCGTTGTAACCGATCTCGACGAAGAGAAATCGCTTCCCGCCATGCGCGCGCGAGAACGCCGTCAGCGCGGCGCATTTCTTTTCCCAGGCCGCGGCGATTTGCGTCTCGCTCGGGTTGGGAGTTTTCGTTAAGGGGAAATAGGCGAGAACGCCGATATAATCGAGCGCATCCCAGAAACTCACCTCCTGGAAGCTGTCCCAGTTGCCGCCGTAGGTCAGTTTGCCATGATAGACTTCGCGGATCGCGGCGATGATCTGGCGCCAGCGCTGGTCAAACTTCTGCGCGTAGGTGAACTCCAGCCCGATACAGAAGATGCCGGCGTGGTGCGCCTCGGCCAGCCGCGCCATCTGCACGATCCAGGTCTGGTAATCATTGAAGAAACGATCCCACTGCTCCTGCGTCTGGAAATTAATTTCGCCTCGCCAGAGAAACTTC
This sequence comes from Chthoniobacterales bacterium, assembly GCA_036825615.1. Taxonomy (GTDB): domain Bacteria; phylum Verrucomicrobiota; class Verrucomicrobiia; order Chthoniobacterales; family UBA10450; genus JAICXG01. The sequence goes on along the minus strand of DAISXY010000008.1, from coordinate 84,363 downwards.
GTGCCCCAGTAGGCAATGTGCGGGATGAGCATGACGGAGAGACCGCGCTGGTGCGCCCAATCGAGCGGGAGCGTGATGTGGCGGAAACCGTCGTCGCTCCGGAAGCGGACGTGCCCGTCGTTCTGGATTTGGGCGTAGGGATGAATCGCGACGCTGTTCACGCCTAACGACTTCAATTCGTCAAGCGCGCGGGCCATTTCCGGCGTAGCCCATTCCCAGCCCGAGGTCTGGCAGGACACGGTCATGCCTTTGATAAAACCCGTCGGCAGCGCGGCGCCCAGCCCGAGGGGAAAAAGCGCGAGAGCGGGAAGAAGAAGCCAAAGCTGGTTTCGGATTTGGTTAGTCATGAGAAGTCGCAGGCGCAGGCGTGAGGTGAATGATAGGGGAAAAGTGCTTTCCGCCAAAGCCGGTGCGCGCGAGCGGGAGGACGCCTAACGATTGCCGGGAGCGCGCGAAGCCGTTATGCTGCCTCCATGCTCCAGGTGAAAAAACGCCCCATGACGGTGCATGACTACCTGCTCTTGCCCGACGCTGGACCGCGTTTCCAACTGATCGATGGAGAATTCCATTTGGCTCCCGCTCCCAACACCTACCACCAGGTCATTGTCAGAAACCTCAGCTACCTGTTAATGAGGTATCTGGAAGAGCATCCCGTGGGGGAAATCTTCATTTCGCCGTTCGACTGCTACTTCAGCGACATCGATGTCTTTCAACCGGACATCTGTTTGTTCTCGAAGCAGCAGCACAATTATCTCGATGAACGCGGCGCAATCAGCGCGCCCTGGCTGGTGGTCGAGATCCTCTCGCCCAGTTCGCGCCCGCTCGATACGGGTCCGAAACGCGAAGTTTATGCCCGCTGCGGGACGCGCGAGCTCTGGCTGGTCGACCCGGACAAACGAGAGCTGGCGGTTTATCTCCTGCGCGAAGATGCGGAGCGCCCGGCGCGACTGGTAATGGAAGACGAGACTTTCACCAGCGCATTGCTGCCCGGGCTGGAAATTTCGTTAGGCAAGATTCTCGCTCGTTAGGCTGGGAGCCGGCTGCGTCATCGCTCAGGGCTCGATCGGGGGAAGGGCGGCTTCGGTGTCGCCGGTATCGATTCCTGCGTCCAACCGGCTGTGGCGCAGACCATAGAAGAAATAAATCGCCAGTCCGATTGCGAGCCAGACGAAAAACCGAATCCAGGTTTCGATCGGCAGACTCAGCATGAGCGCGAAGCAAAACAGCACCCCGAGAAGCGGAAAGAAGGGCACGAGCGGCACCCGAAATGGTCGCGCCCGGCCCGGATCTTTCCGGCGCAACACGATCACCCCGCAGCAGACGAGGATGAAAGCAAACAGGGTTCCTATGTTCGTTAGGTCGGCCAACGAGCCGATGTCGGTAAACATCGCCACCCCGCCTACAACGACGCCCGTCCAGATCGTAGTGATGTGCGGGGTGCGAAAGCGCGGATGAATCCGGGCGAAATATCGCGGGAGCAAACCGTCGCGCGCCATCGCCATGAAAATGCGCGGCTGCCCGAGTTGAAAAACCAGCAGCACCGAGGTCAATCCCGCGAGCGCACCGGCGCTGATCAAGGCTTGCGCCCACGGCTTGCTCGCGAAGGCGGTCGCGACCGCGGCGGAGTCGCCGAGATAAACCGTGTATTTCTTGATCCCGGTAATGACGCCCGACATCAGGACATAGAGCAGCGTGCAGATGATGAGACTCGCAATCATCCCGATCGGCAGATCGCGCTGCGGGTTTTTGGTTTCCTCGGCCGTGGTCGAGACGGCATCGAAGCCGATGAAGGCGAAAAAGACGATCGCCGCGCCGCTCATGACCCCGCCGAAACCGTTCGGCGCGAACGGGACCCAGTTAACGGGATGCACCATGAAAGCGCCAAACGCGATCACGAATACAACCACCGCGACCTTGAGCAGGACGATCGTGGTGTTGGTGCTCGCGCTTTCCCGGATCCCATAAATCAGGAGCGCGGTCACGGCTGCGACGATGAGAAAGGCCGGCAGATTGAAGGCGATCGAATGGCCGCCGATGACCGGCAGGGTCGCCGACGAATAGCTCGCGAGGGCGTCACCTCCCTTCGCAATCATCGTGCTCGCGGTGGTGTAGTCGCTCACCAGCCAGAGCGGAAACTTGAGTCCAAAATTCGCGCATAACTGGACGAAATATCCGGCCCAGCCGACCGCGACGGCCATGTTTCCGACCGCATATTCGAGAATCAAATCCCAGCCGATGATCCAGGCGATGATCTCGCCTAAGGTCGCGTAGGAATAGGTATAAGCGGAACCGGAAACCGGGATCATCGCGGCCAGCTCGCTGTAACAAAGCGCCGCGAAGCCGCAGGCGATCGCGGCCACGACAAAGGAGAGCGCTACGGCCGGTCCGGCCGCGGGCCGGCCAAAGACGAGATCGCTGTGGCGAATCCATGATTCAATGAAGTTGAGCACCGGCGTCTTCACGATCGATTCGCCCACTCGCGCTGCCTCGCCCGCGGCGGCCGTGCCGGCGAGCGCGAAAATGCCCGCCCCGATAATGGCGCCGATCCCAAGACAGGTGAGATCGAAGGCGGTGAGCGAGCGCTTCATCTTGCGCTCGGGCGCTTCCGCTTCGCGGATCAAACGGTCAGGGCTTTTGGTTCGGAAAAGTTTCGACGCCACGTTTTTCCCTCGGTTGTGCGTTGCCGGCTGATAACGCGGCGCATCCTCGCACCCGCGGCCTTTGCGGGTCAACCTGTTTTCGGTTTGCCTAACGACACAAGGACTGCCAGGGTTGGCCCGGAATTAGCTTTGCCGAAGGCGTGCCCGTTTTCTCCGCCACGAATCTTTTGGCCGGGCTGCTCTTTGGCAGCATCGGTTTTGTCGGCTTTGCCTACGGTAAAAAAATGAGCCGTTGGAAACCGATGCTCCTCGGTCTCGGGCTCATGGCTTATCCCTACTTTGTCGAAAACACGATCGCGCTCTTCGGGTTCGGGGTCGCCGGGACGGCGGCGTTGCTGTTGTTAGGCGAGTGAGCGCGTCGCCCGGCTTCCGGGTTGGACTTGCCCGCGCCGGGTGCATAATCTCGGGCGGTGTCCGACGAAACTACCCCGCTCATTTTCGGAGACGCGGCCGCGGCTGAATTGAGCCGCTATCGCGGCCCGAAATGGTTTCGGAAAAAGTCCCGCACCCCGCTCACCCATTGCGAGAATTGCGGCGCGCCTCTCACCGGGCCCTATTGCGCGCAATGCGGCCAGCCCGCGATCGATTACCGCCGCTCCTTCGGCTCGCTTCTGCTCGATGCGGCCGACGCCTTTTTTAATTTGGACGAGCGTTTTCTCCAGACGTTTTGGTGGCTCCTGGTCAAGCCCTGGCGCCTGACGAATGATTTTATCGAAGGCCGACGCGTGCGCCATGTCCATCCGCTGCGGGTCTATCTGATCGCGAGCGTAATCTTTTTTCTCGTCATCAACTACCTTTCGCGCGGCGCCCATTTCCAGAAGGAGGAAGTCGCCCCGGGAGAATCGGCCGTCGTCATTGCGGGCGCATCTCCGAGTCCCAAAACCGATGCCGAGCAATTTGCCCGCGAGCTGCGCAAAGAAATCCGGGCCGCGAATGCGCCCCAGGCTTCACCGACCGCTTCCGCTGCGCCGATCTCCTCTCCGGGCGCATCGCCGGCGGCAAAAAACACGCCCGGAGAAAAGGACGCCTTCCTCGAGTTTGACGACAAGAACCTTTCGCCCTTCCAGCGCTGGCTCAAAAACCGGGCGAAGGAAAAGATCGGGCCGAGCGGCGACAAGGGCGATCTCTTCCTCAAGGCGCTGATTCAAAATCTCGCCCCGATGGTCTTGTGCTGCATTCCGCTTTTTGCTCTCGTGCTCAAGATTCTTTTTATCTTCAAGCGGCGCTATTACATCGATCATCTCGTTTTCGCGCTCCACACCCACGCCTTTGTTTTTCTCAGCACGGTCCTGATCATCGGGGTGGGATTTTTGCTCGCCTGGAAAGCGCCCACGCCGTTCGTCCCGATCGTCTGCACGTTTCTGAGCGGGGCGGTGCTGATGCAGTTACTGATCGCGATCCGAAAGGTTTATCGCCGGAACTGGTTTGGCGTTCTTTTTACCTTTGGGCTCGGGACCTTTATCTACGTCATCCTCCTCAGCTTCGCCTTTTTCCTTACGGCTGCGATCACTCTTGTCCTCCCCTAGGTTCGTTAGGCTGCGCCCGGCGACAAGCTCGGCTGGGTTCCGGTGTGAAACAGCCCTGCTTGCCTGCGGGCGCGTGCTGCGTAAATCAGCGCGATGGGTCGTCAGTGGCTGCAAGCGAAGCGCGAGGTCGCCGGTCTCAAGAAAGGCCAGCTCGTCGGCAAACTGGTGAAGGAGATCATGGTCGCGGCCAAGCTCGGCGGTGCCGACCCGGCCGGGAACGCCCGGCTCGCCGCGGTAATTGAAAAGGCGAAAAAGCACAGCGTCTCCCGCGACGTGATCGAGCGCGCGATCAGGAAAGGCGCCGGTGTTGGGGGCGAAAAACTCGAGCTCGAGCAGGTTTTCTTCGAGGGTTACGCGCCGCACAAGGTGCCGGTGATCGTCGAAGTGCAAACCGACAACAAGAACCGCACCGCGCCCGAGATTCGGGTGCTCTTCAAGCGCGGCCAGCTCGGTGCGCCCGGGAGCAACAAATTTCTCTTCGACCATGTCGGTCTGGTCGAGGCGCATCATCCCGATCCCAGCGCCGATCCGGAAGCTGCCGGGATCGAAGCCGGCGCGCAGGATTTTGTTGTCCTCACGAGCGCGCACGATTCGGAAATTCCTCAAGGCGCGAGCGGCGCCCGCTTCATCACCGTGCCGGGTGATCTGCACGCCGTTTCGCGGTGGTTAGGCGAAAACGGCTGGACGATTGTGACGAGCGAACTGGGTTACCTCGCGAAAAGTTTTCCCGAATTGAGTGAGCCGGAACGGGAGGAGGCTGGCGAATTTCTCCAGGCCCTGGAAGATCACGATGATGTCCATCGGGTCTGGGCCGCTCTTCGTTAGGCAAAAATTTCCCGCCACTCGCACCTGCACGCAAGGCAGCTGAAACCCGCCGCATCACCGAGCCGCCACTTCAAATTTGTCATCCCGAGCTGCCGAAGGACGGCGAGGGACCTCGCAATTGCAATTTGCGGGCTCAGCCGCCCAACACGCGCCACGGATCATCACGAATCCCCGCATTCCATTCGCGAGGTCCTTCGCCGCGCTGCGCCGGCTCAGGATGCCCCCCGGCTGCGAAAGCCGCGCGTCAGCTCAGAAGCTCTTTCGCCTTTTCCAGCGCCTCTCCAATCTTCGCCGGATCTCTTCCCACCCCGCGCGCATTTTCCGGACGGCCGCCGCCTTTGCCGCCGACAATCGGCGCGATCTGTTGAATGAGGGCGCCGGCCTGGAACTTGTTCGTTAGGCGCTTCGGCACCGCGGCGACCAGGTCCACCCGGCCGTCGCTCGCACCGGCGAGGAAAATCGGGCCGTCAAATTCGGTTTTCAACGCGTCGGCCACGCCTTGGAGGAGATTGCCATCGGCATCCTCGACCTGGCTCACAACGGCCGGGCGATCACGATGCATCTCGAGCAACTTGCGCGCGATCGCCGCGGCGCGCTTTTGCAACTCCACCCCTGCGGCTTTCGCCTGCTCTTTCTCGGTGGCGCGCACTTCCTCCTCCAACTTTCCGAGGTGAGTCGCGCGCTCGTCGATCGAGCCGACCATCTCTGAACTTGTCTCCGAGACGAACGCAGGGAGCGGGGAAAGGTCGGGCCTTTTTTTTCGAAGTGCGGCAAACCGTTCGTCCTGTTCCTGCGCCGTCCTCCGCGCCCACTCGCTCACGGCGTTCCCCGCAATCGCTTCAACCCGCCGAATCCCGGCGGCGATTGCCGCCTCGCCAAGAATGCGAAAGTAACCGATGTCGCCGGTGGCGCGCACATGGGTGCCGCCGCAGAGCTCCATCGAATATCCGTCCAGCTCGTTAGGCCGGCCGCCAATCTGCACCACCCGGACGCGCTCGCCGTACTTGTCGCCGAAGAATTGCATGATATCGGGACGTTCTTTCGCCTCGACGTAGGCAATCTCCGTCCAGGAAACGGGCGCGTTCTCCGCAATCTTCTCATTCACCAGTTGCTCAACCGCGCGCACCTGCGGTTTGCTCAGGGCGGCGCTGGAAAAGTCGAAGGTGAGCTTCTCCGGTCCGACGTAGCTGCCCTTCTGCACCGCATCGCGGCTCACGACTTCACGCAAGGCCCAGTGCAGGAGGTGCGTGACGGTGTGATGGCGCTCGATCGCGGAGCGACGAGTGCGATCGATCCGGACGGTGACCTGTTCGCCTAACGACGGCGCGTCGTCGCCCGCGAGGAGATGAATCCAGCTCGCGCCTGATTTGCGAGTGTCGATGATTTTCCAGGAACCGGTCTCGCCGATGATCTCGCCCTGGTCCCCGACCTGGCCGCCCATCTCGGCGTAAAGCACGGAGTTGTCGAGGATCACGCCCCTGCGATCGCCCACCTCCACGATCGCCTGGACATCGGCGGCGGTGTGATCGTGGTCGTAGCCGAGGAAATTGGTTGGCGGTTGCGCGGCGGTCTCGGCCAGCTCGATCACGCTTTTCTTCTGCGCCTTGCGCGCGCGCTCGCGCTGCTGTGCCATCAGGCGCTCGAACCCTGCGGTGTCAACGGTGAGTCCGCGCTCCCGGGCCATTAGCTCGGTCAGATCGAGCGGGAAACCCTGCTCGTCGTAAAGGCGAAAAGCGAACGCGCCCGAGATTTCCTTCGCGCCCGCGATTTCTCGCTCGAAGAGCTCGAGCCCGCGATCGAGCGTCTTGTTGAAAGATTCTTCCTCGCGTTTTAGCACCTCGGCAATGCGCTCGCGGTGTTCGCGCAGTTCGGGAAAGACATCGCCCATGGTTGCTGCGACAACACCGACGAGTTCATAAAAAAACGGGCGATGAAAGCCTAACGAACGGCCGTAGCGGACGGCGCGGCGCAAGATCCGGCGCAGGACGTAGCCGCGGCCTTCGTTGCCCGGTTGAATCCCGTCGGCAACCGCAAAGCTCAGGGTGCGGATGTGATCGGCGATGACGCGAAAGGCGATGTCGGTTTTCTCCTGCGCTGTTTCTCCCGCGCTGCCGGGCTTGGGCACCGTTGAAGTGTAGCGCCTGCCGCTCAGGTGTTCGATTTCGTCAAAGATGGGCCGAAAGATGTCGGTCTCGTAGTTCGAGATGGTGCCGGTGAAATCGGTCAGATTTTTCGTGCCCTGAATAATTGCCGTGACGCGCTCAAAACCCATCCCGGTGTCGACGTGACGCTGCGGGAGCGGCGAGAAGCTTCCATCGGCATCGGCGTTGAACTGGATGAAAACGAGGTTCCAAATCTCGATGCAGCGGGGATCGGCGGCGTTGACTAACGAACCACGAGTGTCGCCCGCGGGCGTGAGGTCGACGTGCAACTCGCTACACGGTCCGCAGGGGCCGGTGTCGCCCATCATCCAGAAATTGTCCGCCTTGTTCCCGTTGACGACGTGGACTGCGGGATCGAGCCCGGCGGCGTGAAAGAGCCGCGCCCAGTGGTCGTGCGCTTCCTGATCGAACTCGGCCGGCTCGCCAGGTCCGGGAGAATAGACGGTGGCATAGAGGCGCTCGGGCGGAAATTTCCAGCGGTCGACGACCAGCTCCCAGGCCCATTCGATCGCTTCCTTTTTGAAATAATCTCCGAAGCTCCAGTTGCCGAGCATCTCGAAAAAGGTGTGGTGATAAGTGTCGAGCCCGACATCTTCGAGATCGTTGTGTTTGCCCCCGGCACGAATGCATTTCTGGGTATCGGCGACGCGCGCTGGCTGCCACGGCGCCTTTTGTTGGCCGAGGAAAATGGGCACGAACTGGTTCATCCCCGCGTTGGTGAAAAGGAGATTGGGCGCGTCGGGGAGAAGGGATGACGAAGGCACGATCGTGTGCCTTTTCTCGCGAAAGAAATCGAGAAAGCTTTGGCGGATTTCGGCCGAGGTCATCGGGGGAAGTGTAGCGCGGATCGCGTCGCTTTTCATCGCAGCGCCAAGTCGTCCCGAGCGCAGTCGAGGGATCCCGTGACCGGGCCGGGAAGCGTTCGTTGCAGAAGAGGTCGCGGGATCAACGGAAGTCTTGCGAGACAGCGGTTTCGGCAAGCTCGACGGGATCCCTCGACTTCGTTCGGGATGACGGCGCTAACTACTTCTTCTCCTGGTCGAGCTTGGCTTTCACTGCCGCCTCGATCTCTTCATAAAGCGCCGGGTCGTTCTTGAGCGCCTCCTTGGCCGCGTCGCGCCCTTGGGCGAGCTGGGTGCCTTTGTAACTCAACCACGAACCGCGTTTCTCGAGGATCTGTTTTTCGAGCGCGAGATCGAGCAGCGCGCCAGTCGAAGAAATGCCCTCGTTGTACATGATGTCGAACTCGGCCTCGGTGAAAGGCGGCGCGACTTTGTTCTTCACCACCTTGATCCGGGTGCGGTTGCCAGTGACGACGCCGTCGGTCTGTTTGATCGCGCCAATCCGGCGAATGTCGACCCGGACGCTGGAATAAAACTTCAGCGCCTTGCCGCCGGGAGTGGTTTCGGGATTGCCGAACATGACGCCGATTTTTTCCCGAATCTGATTGGTGAAAATGCAACAAGTGCGCGCTTTCGAAATTAGCGCGGTGAGCTTACGCAAGGCGGCGCTCATCAGGCGAGCCTGGGCGCCGACGGTGGTGTCGCCGATCTCGCCTTCGAGTTCGGCTCGGGTCACGAGCGCGGCGACGGAATCGACCACGATCACGTCGAGGGCATTTGATCTGATCAGGGTCTCACAGATGCGGAGCGCTTCTTCGCCGGAACTGGGTTGCGAAACGAGCAGGTCGTCGAGGTCGACCCCGAGCTTTCTCGCATACTGCGGATCGAGTGCGTGTTCGACATCGATGAACGCTGCGAGGCCGCCGCGCTTTTGCGCCTGCGCAATGACGGTGAGGGTGAGGGTGGTCTTTCCCGACGACTCAGGGCCAAAGACTTCGACGATGCGCCCACGCGGCATTCCGCCGACGCCAAGGGCGCGATCGATCAGGATGTTGCCCGTGGGGATAACTTCGATGTCGGCGATTTTTTCGTCGCCCAGGCGCATGATCGCGCCCTCGCCGTAGTCTTTCGCGATCTGCTGGATGGCGAGATCGAGGTTCTTGTTGCGAGCGGCGGCGAGCTTGTCTGTGGCGGGTTTTTCTTCAGTCTTGGTGGCCATAGCTGGGTGCTCTTAGGTACGTCGGCGAGGTATCTGCGCCAAGCAGAAAAGCGCAGCCGCATATAAAAAGTCTCCTCTCGCCACTGAATTTTGGTCGGCGCCGAACAGAAAAGCCGCAGGCTTTGCGGGCCTGCGGCTTTCAAAAACCACGGTTGGAGTTGGGAAATTACGAGACCGTGATCTTGCGCGGTTTCACTTCCTCGGCTTTCGGCAAGGTCAATGTGACCACGCCCTGGTTGATCCGGGCGCTGATCTTGCCGGTGTCAATCGAGGGGTCGATCTCGAAGGTGCGCCGGTAATTGTGCGAGCGTGATTCGCGATGCACGACCGTGCCTTCGATCTTTGGATTAGAGCGCCGGCCGATGATCGCCAGCTCATTGTTCTCGATCGAAATATCGAGCCCATCCTTGTTCACGCCGGGCATCTCGAGCTCGAGAACGTAGCCATCGGCATTCTCGGCAACGCTCCCCGGCGGAGTAATGAATCGCTCGGCCTGGCTCGCCGCCTGGCCATTGTTTTCACGGGTTAAAGTTTCCATTTGTTTTAAATCCTCCTCTGTTCGCTTGCTGCTGGTTATTGGACGTTGACCTCTACCTTTTTCGGCTTGGCTTCCTCCGCCTTGGGCAGGGTTACGGTGAGGATGCCATCCTTGTAGATCGCGCTGACCTTGCCCGCATCCACCCGCGTGGGCAGAGAAATGCTCCGGCGAAACTTGCCGGTAAAACGCTCGGTGCGCTCCGCGTTCTCGCCCTCGCCCTGGCCGCTCGAGCTGGTCCGCTCGCCGGCGATGGTGAGCATTCCGTCATGCAACGAAATATCGATGTCTTCCTTTTTCATCCCCGGGATCTCGACTACGGCAACGACATTATCGTTCGTCTGGTAAAGATCGAGCGCGGGCGTCCAACCGCTGAAGAGCTGCCCCTGACGGGCCAGGTTGCCCATCGCTGGCAGATCAAAAAGGCGGTTCATCTCGTCGCGCAGCGTCGTCCAGCGATCGAACGACGGCCAGACCGACATCTCGGGAGCTTGATAGCGAATTAAACTCATAATTTTTGTTTCCTTTCTGCTAATGGTTGCTGTTGGCCAGTCGAGCTATAGCGACTGACATGCCAGAAGGTTCAGGGTCAAGCACAGCTGGAATAAGCCGCTCGAAATTAATTTGTTAGACGCTGGTTCGGCTTTCGACGGCTGGTGCAGTCCGCGTCAATTCGACGCGTTCGCCGGAACCTCTGGGCGCCAGAGCGTGTGCCAAAATGTTACCGCGCTCAACACGTCGGTGAGAGTTGCTGAGCGACTCCCTAAATTGCACCCGCCCGTGCCTCGTGCTTAGGATGCGCTGCATGGCTGATCCTGCCGATGAACGCTTCATGTGGGCGGCGCTCTCCGAGGCACGCAAAGGCCTTGGCCATGTCAGCCCAAATCCGGCTGTCGGTGCCGTGCTGGTTCGCGGCGGCCGAATCCTCGCAAAGGGATTCCATCGGGCGCGGGGATTTCCTCATGCGGAGATCGAGTGCCTGGCGGCGGCGCGCACTCGGTCGTTAGGCAAGGCCACCCTTTACGTGACACTCGAGCCTTGCTCGACAACCGGCCGCACCCCGCCCTGCACCGAAGCGATTATCCGGGCAGGTGTCGGGCGCGTCGTCGTCGGTGCGACCGATCCCAATCCGCGGCACCGCGGCCGCGGTATTCGGGAGCTGGCAGGAGCTGGAATCGAGGTGACCAGCGATGTTTTGCCTGACGAATGCGCGCGCCTTAACGAAAGCTTCAACAAATGGATCGTCACCGGCCGCCCCTTTGTCATTGCGAAGTGCGGCATGAGTCTGGATGGGCGGCTGACGAGGCCGCCAACAGAGGGCACCTGGCTCACGAGCGCGACGGCACGCCGGCACGCGATGCAGTTGCGCGCGCAGGTGGATGCAATCCTGATCGGCGCCGAGACGCTGCGCCGGGATAACCCGCGCCTGACGATTCGTGGGCTCGGCCGAGGCAAACGTCAGCCATGGCGGGTGGTGCTGACGCGTTCCGGTCGATTATCGCAAACCGCGCACGTCTTCACCGATCAATTCGCGAACCGCACGCTCGTTTATCGCCGCAAAAGCTTGCCTGCGGTTCTGGCTGATCTCGGGCAGCGGGAAATCACCAGCGTTCTGATCGAAGGCGGCGGAGATGTTCTCGGCCAGGCCTTCGACGGGCAGGTGGTCGACAAGGTGCAATTTTACCTCGCGCCGCTCTTCGTTGGGGGCCCGGCGCAGGCGGTTGCCGGCAACGGGGCCGCTTCCACTGCCGCCGGCGCCCACCTCGAAGAAATTCTATTCGAACGAATCGGGCCGGACTTGCTCGTCTCCGGTTATCCGAAATGGGGAAGCAAAAAAGTTGAATAAGTGGGGCGCCAGGGCGTCTGATTTTACGCTCTTTCTCGGAAAGGAGGTGAGACGATGAATTGGAAAAAGCTTCTCTTGATCGCCGCGGTAGTTGGCGCCTTTGCCTTTGCCGCTGCTCCGAAATCTGAAGCCGGCGTGCGCGTCGGCATCGGGATCGGTCTTCCGATTGCCTACCCGGCTTACGCCTACCCGTATTATCCTTACGCCTACGGTTATCCGTACCCCTATTATTACCCGTACGCGTACCCGGGATTCAGTGGGGCCGTGGTTTTCAATCGTCCGGTTGTATTCCATGGGCGGCGCGTTTTCGTGCACCACCGCCCGCACCGTCCGCATCGTTAGGCTAGGCGACGGATTTTTGCGGGACTGCCTGCAGATCGGCAGCTTCGAGGAAGCCCTCAAGCTGCCGAATTCTTGTCGGGTGGCGCATCTTGCGCAACGCCTTTGCCTCAATCTGCCGGATCCGTTCCCGCGTGACGCGAAATTGCCGGCCCACTTCTTCGAGCGTCCGGCTATAGCCATCGATCAGCCCAAAGCGCTGTTCGAGGACCTGGCGTTCGCGCTCGGTTAAGGTTTCCAGCACGTCCTTAATTTTTTCCTTTAGAAGCGCGATCGCCGTCATGTCGCTCGGGTTCTCCGCCCCCTTGTCCTCGATGAAATCGCCGAAATTCGTCTCCTCGCTTTCGCCCACCGGGGCCTGCAACGAGATCGGTTGCTGCGCCATCTTCAAGACCGCGCGCACCCGATCCACCGGCAACAAAATTTCCTCCGCTACTTCCTCCGGAGTCGGTTCGCGCCCGTATTCCTGGAGCAACTGTTTTTGCACCCGCATCAGCTTGTTGATTGTCTCGATCATGTGCACCGGGATGCGAATCGTGCGCGCCTGATCGGCGATTGAGCGCGTGATCGCCTGCCGAATCCACCAGGTCGCGTAGGTGGAAAATTTGTAGCCGCGGCGGTACTCGAATTTCTCCACCGCCTTCATCAGCCCCATGTTGCCCTCCTGGATGAGGTCGAGGAACGAGAGTCCGCGGTTGGTATATTTCTTCGCGATGGAAATGACGAGCCGCAGGTTGGCCTCGATCATTTCGGTTTTGGCACGCAGCGCCTTGCGCAGCCAACCGCGCAGATCCTGGTAGCGCTCGGCAAATTCCTGCGGCGACAACCAAAGGGCGAGCTCGATTTCGCGCAGCCGTTTGGCGTGCGGGTGGGCGCCGGAATGCCTCGCGGGTTTCCGTGTCTCCTCGTCAATACTCCGGAGGAGCGCGTAATGCTCATCGGCGAGGTGCACAAACTCCTCCGTCACCCGCTGTTTGAAATAGAAATGCGGATAAAGCGCCTGCAATTTCGCGACCGCGCGTTCAAATTTCTTCAGCTTCGCCTGATCCCGATGCACGTGGCGCGTGATCTGTTCGTACTCGCGGCCAAGCGAGACACTCATCCGCTGCACTTTCTTGCAGAGTCGCGGGAGCATTTTCATATAACGCTCGCGGCTCTCGATTTTTTTATCGAGGATGACCCGGTCGAAGCGTTCCCCACCTTCAACCAGTTTCGCCGCGAGCTCGAGATGGGCGCGCGCAACAAAGCCAAAGCGCTGGATGTGGTGCGCGACCCGGCCCTCGGCTTCCTCGATCCGTTTGGAAATTTCGACTTCCTGCTCGCGGGTAAGGAGCGGTACCTGGCCCATTTGCTTGAGGTACATCCGCACTGGATCATCAAGGATGTCGACCCGCGGCTCGATCTTCTCCTCGTCATCGTCCGCGTCCTTTTTCCCGTCCTTGTAGCGATCGACCTCGGAGGCTTCGATAATGTCGATCTCCATCTTGCGCAGCCGCATCAGGATGACGTCGAGCTCCTCGGGGTCGGTCAGCTCGGGCGGGAGCGCCTCATTCAAATCGTCAAAGGTGAGGTAACCCTGCTCCTTCGCCAGCTTCATCAAGTCGCGAATCCGCGCCTGGGCCGCGCTGGAGACGGGAAGCGGCAGTTCGCCGTTAGGCGCTCCCGGCTCCTCCCGCTGGTTGTGACTCGCCCCGTTCATCGCGACCCCGACCAGCGGGATCTTGCGCGGACGGCCGCGGCCACGCCTAACGACTCCGGCAGCTTCCAGTGCTTGCTTCTGCGGACGCCCCCGCGGGCGCTTGATCTTGCCTGGTCTTTTTGCCGATGCCTTCGGCGGCCGACCCCGACGCTTCGGCGGATGCGCCGGCGATTTGTGCGCTTTTCGCGGGCCGGAGGTTTTCGATTTCTTGCTCAAGCGATTCAGTTAACCGGAGACGAAATAGCAGAAAGCGCGCTAGCTCCGCCGCGCACAGCTCAGGGTCCCAGAGTGCGAGACGGCGAAAACCGTGAAAAGTCGTCGAGCTCTCCTCGCAGGTCAACCACTTGTTTCTGCAGGGCAACGATTTCCCCCGCGCTCAGGCCCGGGAGCTTCATCCGGCTTTGCGCGGCTTGCAGCCGGCGGCGCAAGACCGGCTGGCGTAGCCCATACCACCATTCCCGCGCCACGGCCGGCGCATCTGCGGGAACTTTTTGCAAAAGCCAGCCCGAGACTAACGATTCCTCCTCCGGGGCGAGGCTCGCCATGAAACGGTTGAGCGAAGCCGGATCGTCAGCCCGCAGCTCGCTCCCCAGAATCCGCGCCAGCAGCTCGCTTCCCGGGGTTTCGTTTAGCACTTCCTCCCATTCCTGGGCCCCGAGAAACGCGCGCGCTTCCGGGCTGCGCAAAGCCAGCAGGCAAAGCATCGCGATTTCGTGTCGCGGGGCCGGCGCGACCCTGCGCGGCGCAGCCTGCGGGGCGCGCGCGCGCGAGGATTTCGGCAGGAGATTGGCGAAATCTGCCGCCGACACCGCGAGCCGCGCCGCGATTTTGTTCACAACCTCGTTCCGCATCAGCGGGTCGTGCACCCGCCCGACCGTCTCCGCCAGCTCGCGCGCCACTTGGATCTTCGCGTTCAGGTTCCCAAGGTCGGCGCCGGCCACCTGCCGCTCGATCCAGAAATCAAAAAAATCCCGCGCCCCCTCGATCCGCTCGCGAAATTTCTCCGCTCCCTCTTTCCGGACTAACGAATCGGGATCCTCCCCCGGCGGCATCTCGGCAACACGGACCACAAGATCGTGTTCGAGCAATGGTTCGATCGAGCGCTCGGCCGCTTTCAGCCCGGCTGAATCGGCGTCGAAGCAGAGCACCGCCTCGTTCACATAGCGCTTCAGAATCCGCGCCTGCCCTTCAGTAAAGGCGGTGCCCTGGGGCGCGACCACGTTCGTCAGGCCAGCCTCGAAGAGCGCGATCAGGTCGAGTTGCCCTTCGCAGACGATCGCGCAATTCGCCTCGATCAATGCCCGCTTCGTCTTGTGCAGACCGAAAAGAATGCTGCCTTTGCGAAAAAGCGGCGTCTCGGGCGAGTTAAGATACTTCGCGCTCTCGGCCTCGTTTTTCAGAATCCGCCCGCTGAAAGCGATCACCTCCCCGAGGTCGTTGCAGATCGGGAAGATAAGCCGCCCACGAAACCGATCGTAGACCTCGCTCTCCGGCCGCTCTTCGTCGCGCAACTTCACCAGGCCGCTCTGCAGGAGCGTCCCGCGCTTATAGCCGCGATCGAGCGCCCACTTCAGGAACGCGTCCCAGCTCTCCGGCGCGAACCCGAGCTGCCACGATTTCGCCACCTCGTTCGTCAGTCCGCGTTGCTTTAGATAATCGCGCGCCGGCTGGGCGAAATCGCGCTTCAGCAGGTTGTCGTGAAACCATTCCGCCGCTTCTGCATGCAACTTCAGCAGCGTCCGTCGCGCTTCGTGCTGGCGATCCTCCTCCGCGCTGAAGCTTCTTTCCTCGATCACCGGAATGCCCGCCCGCGCCGCCAGCCGCCGCACCGCGGTCGGGAAATCGACGTGCTCGTATTCCATGACAAAGCGGAAAACACTGCCCCCCACTCCACAGCCAAAACACTTGAACGATTGCCGCGCCGGATTGACATGAAACGACGGCGTCTTCTCCTGGTGAAACGGGCAGAGCGCGCGATAGCTCGCCCCCGCGCGCTTGAGCGGAAAATAGGAGCTGACCACCTCGACAATGTCATTCGCCGCAGCGATTTGCTCGATGACATCGTCGGGAATGGCCATGTTTTTCCTCGTGACGGAGGCGGAACGCTGCCAGATTAGCGCAGCGCTTATGACAAGTCATGTCGAGCGAAGTCGAGAGATCCCGCGCCAGGCACTCCGTCATCTCGAGCGCAGTCGAGAGATCCCGTGTCCCGCTGAGACGGGTGCCACGGCGGACTCAACGGCGCGCCACGGAATCCCTCGACTCCGCCGCGCTGCGCTCGGGATGACGGCGTTGCTGATTTTCGCCGGCTCGTTAGGCACAGCCGCGGCCCTCGAGGACGTGCAGCCCGGCGAGATCGTGGTCGTGCCGCTTCAGGAAGAAATTTCGCCCTCGCTCACCTTCTTTGTCCGGCGGGCGGTCAAGTCCGCCGACAGCCATGGCGCGAAAGCGATTATCTTCGACATGGACACCTATGGCGGCCGGCTCGATGCCGCGGAAAAAATTACCGGCATCCTCAACCACGCCACCATCCCCACTTACACCTACGTCAACACCAACGCCGGATCGGCCGGCTCGATCATCGCCCTCGCGACCAAACATATTTACATGGCCCCCGTGAGCGCGATCGGCGCCGCTGCGCCTATCCTTTCCACCGGCCAGGATCTGCCGCCGACCGCGAAGGAAAAAACCATCTCCTACTGGTCAGCCCTGATCCGCAGCAGCGCCCTGCGCAACGGCCACAATCCCGACATCGGCGAGGCCTTCATGAACAAGGACAAGGAGGTGAAAATCGGCAACCGCGTCGTTCACCCGAAAGGCTCCCTCCTCACTCTCAATGCCCAGGAAGCGAGCGAAAAGATCAATGGCAAGTCGATCCTCGCCGAAGGCATCGCCGATTCCATTCCCGACCTGATGAAAAAGGCCGGGCTCAAGGGCGAGATCGTCCGCTTCCAGCCGAGCGGCTTCGAGCAACTGGCCTTTTGGCTTACTCAACTTTCACCCCTTTTGTTGTTAGGCGGAATCCTTGGCGCCTATATCGAGATGAAAGTCCCCGGGTTCGGTATCTTTGGCGTCCTATCTATCGTCTGCTTCGCCCTCTTTTTTCTCGGGCATTACTTTGCCGGCCTGGCCGGGTGGGAAACGGTTGGACTTTTCATCCTCGGACTTATCTTTGTTCTCATTGAGATACTCTTCTTCGCTCATTCCACCATCATCTTCGGAGTTATCGGGGTCCTTCTTATGCTCGCCTCACTCCTTTGGGCGATGATCGATCGTTATCCCGGTCAGAACTTCCTTCCTACCGGCCAGATGCTGCGCGTCCCGCTCTTCAACCTCACGGTCACGTTGGTTGCCGCCGCCCTCCTCATCACGCTCCTTGCCCGCTTTCTTCCCCAGACGAGTATTTATCGCCGCTTCATCCTTTCTACCTCTAACCCGCCCGGACCATCACTCGCTTCCCCGCCCCGCACCTTTGCCCGCGAGTTGCCTTTGACTCCCGGGATGCGGGGTCGCGCCCTAACGATCCTAAGACCCAGCGGCAAAGCCGAGTTCGAGAATCACATCGTCGATGTCGTCACTGAAGGTGAATTCATCGCCCCCGAGACTCCGGTCGCAATCGTCTCCACCGACGGCATGCGCGTCGTCGTCCGCGGACTCACCGCGTAATCTCGAGCGCTGTCTGGTTACGCCGCATACGCCGAGAGCTCACGATGCTCAAGCTTTGGTCCGGTAAAAGCATCGAAGATTTCACGATGAACCCGGTAAGACCAGTCATCCTCTCGTTGATAATACCCAATCACCCACTCTTGAAGCGGACTACGCATCGCGTTTTGAAGTTCAAGCGAGGCGTACTTTTGTGGCTCCCAAGGACGCCTGAGATTGTTTGCAAGGCAGACATCGAGCCCTGGGTTGAGAAAGACCAGCAGCGTGCAATGGGCCGACGCCGCGCGGATCAGTTCGCCATAGCAGCCTTCGATGACCCAGGCACGATGCGAGTCAATGAAGGTTTGAAGAGAAGCCGCGACTGACTCAGGAGCGCGTTGCACGGCAATTCTACCGGGTTCCCAAACGATTAAGTCCAGGTCCAGGTGTGCCACGCCTTCGCGAGCGGAAAGCGCTCGGGCGTAGGTGCTCTTTCCGGAGCCAGAGTTGCCGAAGACGAGAACTTTCATGCCGCTAATCACAACAAGATAAGCCGCTGTCGCCGAAAACGCAGGTCGCGGCGTGCGGCCGTTTCAAACAGCCGGTACTTATGCCCCTTTCACCGCGTTGTTACTGCACTTGGTAGAACTCGATCAGCGCGACGCCGCTCGTATTGTTCTTGCCACGAACAATGGCAGTGTAGGCACCCGGCGCGAGAGTGGCCGCGATCGCTGACTCGACATCATCGGTCGGAGCCAGTTGATCGGCGGTGATTTCGCCTTCTTGCGTGTCGCGCCAGTTATCGTCAATCGTGACGTTGCCGTTCGCATCGTGCAGCTCGAGGATCGGATCGAGCAACGCGCCGGTCACGCCAAAGCTGGCTAACGACGGACCGAGCGCGCGGGCCACGATATTGACCGGCTCCGAGCCAGTGACAATAAGGCCGCCGATCATGACATTGTCGGCGATCCCGACCATTCCCCGCGTCGAGATATTGACCGCGCTCGCGGCAGAGGCTTCATCGGCATCGTAAACCTCGACGAGTCCGACCCCGGTAGCGCCGTCAACTCCGCTTAGAATCGCGGTGTAGGCTCCGGGAGAAAGTGTCTCGACCATGGCGGATTCCAGGTCACTGGCCGGCGCCAATTGGGTCGCGGTGATCTCGCCTTCCTGGGTGTCTTTCCAGTTGTTATTCGATGCCAGCAATGCGCCCCCCGGTCCATGGAGCTCAAGTGTTGGGTTAGCCAGCGGGTTGCTAATCCCGGCCCCGGAAAGCGACGGCCCGATCCCGCGCAACACCACTTTCTTTGTCGAACCCGGAGGCCCTTGGATGATGAATCCCGCGATCAGGACATTATCCGAGGTCCCGATTTGCAGCCGGGTCGAGATGTTCGCGAGATGATGATCCATCGTGTTACTGGGAGTAAGCAGGAATTCGTATTCGCTGAAGTCGCTATTGCTCCCTTCGGCTAAGATGAGACCGGCATCATTGATTGCGAGCGCTGAGGAGAGGAAGTAAAGGTCCGGGTCGACCAGGGTGTTGAGATCCATCATCCCGGTACTCGGGTTATAAATAAAGGGCCCGTGGCCGCCAGAGTCAGAGTTACCGACGACGGTCCCGGACGCACTGATCCCCACGGCAAAGCTGCTGTTCATCCCGCTAAGTGTCCCGAGATCGGTCATCGCACCATCGCTGACCAGAAATGCGTGCGCGACGAAGTCACTCGGCAAGTAACTCCACCCTACCACCTGCCCCGCGCTGTTGATCCCGGTGCCGCGCGATTCCGAACCGCCGAGGGTACCGAGGTCAGTCATCTGGCCATTGGCATAGAGAAACGCGTGCGTCTCGAATGTATCGGTCACGCTCCAGCCAGTCACTTCGCCGGAAGCGTTGATCGCGAGCGCATGACTAAAATTCACAAACTCGCCCGAAGCGCTGAGGTTACCAAGGTCACTCATGAAGCCATTGGCATAAAGAAAAGCGTGATCCGGCTGGGGGTAGGTCGTCCCGGGCTGGAGCGTGTCGCTCGTGCCGGTAATCTGGCCGGCGTCGTTGATCCCGCTCGCGGAACTGGTCGCGCCGCCCGGCAAGGTTCCCAGATCGAAAATCTGTCCATTCGACCAGAGGGTGGCGTGAGTTAGCCCGCCGGGAAGCGTGCTGTAACCCACGATATCGGCGCTGACATTTATTGCCACCGCTTCGCTAAAGTCTCCGCCCGGCAATGTTCCGAGGTCGGTTAGCTCTCCGCCGGAATAAAGGGCGGCATGGACCGGTCCATCGTTGAAGCTCGCGTAACCAACCACCTGGCCTGAAGCATTGACGGCGAGGGGAATGAGCGGCAATGCGACGACCGAATAGCTCGGGTTCTGAGCCTCTCCGGAAGTCAACCCGGCCGACAAGACCCAGACACATAACAAAATCCGGATGCGGTTGTGACAACTTACTTCGATTCGCGTTTTCATGGTAAGGACGGTGGGCGATTTGTTAAAGCAGATGTCACGCCGCGATTTAGAGTCGAAGTTCCAGCCGGACTCGGCCGGCGACGCTTCCAGCCGGTCGGAGCACACGCGCAATCCGATAGTCATAGACCGCCGCAACAGTCAGCGGCGATGATCACCACTGGTCAATAAACGCTTCCCAGCGGCTGATGCTTTCCAGTTTCAGAATGCCTTTCTCGAACCACGGGTCACCCTTCAGCTTACCTTTCACTTCCGCTTCATCCGCCGCAGTCACGATCAAGAGCGCACCGGTCGCCTGTACAGATTGATCGAGCAAAGGACCGCCGAGCAGAATGAAACCTTCCTCAACCAGTCGGTCGATAAAGGCGGCGTGCTCGTCCCAGAACGGCTGCTCGCGCACGCCCTTGGACGGGTCGCGGCCCGGACCGACTAATGAAAGGACCACGAATCTGCTCTTCACCATGCTTTGTAGCCTGGCAAAGATTCACGTCCAGCACTGCTCGTCCAGTTACACCATCTGTCCGTGGTGAAGGCTTTGCTGCGCCTTCCGCGAAACGACCTTACAAGCTGTGAGCAGGGTTTGGCAGGACGCGAGCCGTACCAAGTTGTCGTGCGCTATTTCTTTGCCGGCGAAGCTGTCGGGCTTGCTTCGGCCTTGGTTGAACCCTCGAGCGCCTTTTGCGCTGCGATCTCCTGCTCGCTAAATCCCATCCGCTTCATCAGGTCGGAGGTGGGTCGCGGAGTTGCTCTGGCTGATTCGCGGCGCCCCTCGGCATCGACTTCGCGCCGTGCTCGCTCTCGCTCCCGGGCCGCTTCCCGCGCCTGCGCGTGCGCCGTGGCGGTTGCGCGGCGGTTTTCTCGCGCCTGGGCTCGGGCGCTGGCGCGAGATTGTGATTCGGCCTCGAGAGTGCGCTGTCGAGCCAACTGCTCCATCCGGCGCACTGATCCCGGTCGCGCCAGGGGCCGGAGGTAGAGTGGGGTTGGGCTTGGCGTGGGTTGATCATCGCCCAGCACAAGATGGCTCAAGCCGGCGAGCGAAGTCACCACAGCTATGAGTGTGACTGTGCGTCTGGACCGCCTGTTAATCCTCCTTACCTGTTCGCAGGTTTGCAGCATCATGAGATTCTCTGAATCAGCGAGCATCGCATGTGCCAGCTATCGCAGCGGGTGATATTAACCCCGGCAGCCGATAGCTGTCTTAGCCTGTCGTCTGGAGATCGACGATCCCGTCGAAGAGCCCGAGCGCACGCAGGTCTTCGCGCGGTTCATCGAAGCTGCAACTGCCGAGCGAGGTCACGAGCCGGCGGCGGGCGGTGATTTGCGCGGTGCTGATTTTCCAGTCGCGCCAGCAAAAGCGCTCATCATCGAAACGGAACGATTGCGGATCTTCGTCGAGCAACATCTCCGCGGTCTGCGCCGCGCTCCAACGCTCTTCGGCTGCGAACACGCCCGCCCCGAGCACGTTGAGGAAGCCGTGCATTCGGGTCCCGACGCTGGGGTGGAAGAGGCGCACCGGATGATGCAGTCCAGCCGTGAACTTGATCGGCACCTGGTGACGCACCGTCGCAACCAGCACCCGTGCGACCTGCTCGGCGCTCGGGAATGCATCCGCGGTCACGCCGCCGGTGCGGAGCTTGAATCCGGCGCTCCCGCCGGCCAGCGCCTCGATCGTTGCCGGAGCGGCGTCGGCTGGCGCTTCCCAGAAAATCCGCAGCGGCAGATCGCCCATCACCGCGCGCGCGGTGCCGAGCGCGCGCTTGAGGTTCGTCGCCGGGAGCGGCATCTCGAATTGCTCAACCGCCACCGCCTCCCGGTGCTCGACGGTGAGTTGCTTGATCGCTTCGGCGGCGGTTTCGAGCGCGCTCCGAAACTCGGCGGCCTTGGCGGTTTTCGGTCCAAGCGCGGAAATGCGCAGGGGATGCTGGCGATCGAACTGGGCGAGGAGCGCGCGAGCGGGCTCGAATTTGGCGATTGGCAAAATGAAAGCGCCGAGCATCCATTCATCCGCCGACCGGACGTAGGCGGCGTGATTTTGCAAGGCTGGTTCAAGGGCGAGCTTGGCCGGCGGAAAAAGGCCGGCGTAATCAATCGACCCGGTGAGCAGGGCGCGCAAAGCGGCGGGCATCATCGCCAGCACTGAACAGCGGACTGCGCCGGTTCGTCAACCGGCTGCCTCGCGGTGGACCCGTCTTCCTGCGGGCGAGGTGGGCATGCATTTCAATCGATCGCCCTTCACTCCCACTTCGCAGGATGAAGCGGGCACACGCGCCGCGGCAGCTGCGGGCGCGTGAAATGTTCGCTGGAAACGATTCCAACGACGTGGAAGTAGAACTGGAAGAAGCGCGGCAGGATAACAGCACCGGCTCGGAGACCGAATCCGCGGAGACGGTGGTCCGACCGCGGATTCGGCTGCGCGAGATGCTGGTGCGACCATTCGATGTCCGCTCGGTCGCGCTTACCGGGTTATTTTTACTCGCGATTTTCTACACGGTTTATTTCACCCGTTCCCTTCTCCTGCCGATCGTGCTCGCGGTGCTCTTGAGTTATCTTCTGCGGCCGGTTGTGCGCGGGGTCGCGCGCGTGCTTCCGCCGCTCATTGCCGCAGCGCTGGTTCTGCTCGCGACCGTCGCCCTGCTTGCCTACGCTATCTCTTTCCTCGCCGAGCCGGCCTCGGCCTGGTTGGAAAAGGCGCCCTACAGTCTTCGGCAAATCCAGAACAAGTTGCTCCCGCTGAAAAAACCGATGGAGAAAGTCGCAAAGGCGAGCGGCGCCCTGGAGAACCTGACCACCCCGGAAGGCGCACCGAAAACCCCGACCGTGGAAGTAAAGCAGCATCCGCTCACTGACAAGGTCCTCGCCCAGACCCCCGAGTTACTGGTCAGCGCCCTAACGACTGTTATCCTGCTCTATTTCCTTCTTGCCTATGACGGGATTTTTCTTAGCAAAGTCATCCGCCTGATGCCGACCTTGTCGGATAAGAAGCGCGCGGTCTCGATCGCGCACGAGATTGAGGCGCAAATCTCGCGTTATCTTTTTACCGTCACAGTGATCAACTGTTGTCTCGGCGCGGCCGTCGGCACGACCGTAGGATTGTTAGGCCTGCCCAACCCGGCGATGTGGGGCGCGATGGTCGCGCTGCTCAATTTCATTCCCTATCTCGGCGCGCTCACCGGGATTGTCTGCATGACCCTGGGCGCGCTCCTGAGCTTTGACAGCGTCGGCTATGCCCTGCTCTTTCCGGCTTCGTATTTCATTCTTGGCACACTGGAGGGGAATTTCATTACCCCGATGGTGATGGGGCGCTCACTCACGCTCAACCCGGTGCTGGTGGTGCTCTCGCTCATTTTCTGGGGCTGGATGTGGGGCGTGGTCGGGGTGATTCTCGCCGTTCCGATCCTGGCGGCCTTCAAGATTTTCTGCAGCCATATCGAGCAGATGGAGCCGCTGGCGGAATTTATCAGCTAACACTCTTCCTCTACCTCTACCTCTTCCTCTGCTCTCTTGGTTTATCTTAAAGAAGAAGAAGAAGAGGAAGAGGAAGAGGAAGAGGAAGAGGTAGAGGTAGAGGTAGAGGAAGAGTGACGATGGCACCGGAGGTCGAACTGCTGATCGAAGATATTGCCTTCGGCGGCAAAGGAGTCGGCCGCCTCGAGGGCAAGGCGATCTTCGTTCCTTTCACGATCGCGGGCGAGCGGGTCACGGCGCGGATCGTCAGGGAGAAAAAGTCCTTTGCCGAAGCCGAGCTTGTCCGCCTCCTCGAATCTTCATCCGAGCGCACCGAGCCGCGCTGTCCCTACTTTGGCCGCTGCGGCGGGTGCAGTTATCAGCATATGACTTACGAGCATCAGCTCCATTGGAAATCGCGCCAACTGCAGCAGGCGCTGCAACGAATCGGCAAATTCCCTGAGCCGCCGCTCCGGCCGATCGTTCCCTCAGAGCTTGAATACCACTATCGCAATCGCATCACGGTGCATGTTGAAGGCGGGATCGTCGGGTTTTTTCGCCACGACGCACATCGGCTCATTGACATCGAGCAATGCCCAATCTCACTCCCGCAAGTAAATGAAGCGCTCAGGCAATTGCGAGCGCGCCATCCGCGCGATGGTCATTACACACTGCGGGCGCGCGACGAACCCCGGGTCTTTTCGCAAACGAACGACGCAGTTGCGAGTCATCTCGCGGATGAGATCGTGAAGCTGCTCCCGCCTGATGCTTCGCTCGTGCTCGACGCCTATTGCGGCGCGGGCTTTTTCACCAAGCGCATTGTCGCAGCCATTGGCGATGCCGGAGAGCCAAACTCGCAGGTAACTCTGGACCGGGATCGCCGATCCCGGCTTCAACGGGTGATTGGGATTGACTGGGATGTGCACGCAATCGCAGCTGCGCAGGCGGATGCAACCGAGCGCGAGACCTACATCGCCGGCGATGTCGCAATGCATCTCGGGGCGCAACTGGAGCGATCTGACCTGCGCCTAACGAGTATAGTTGTCGATCCGCCTGCCACCGGCTTGAGCACGGAAGTGCGCGAGGTGCTGCGGGCGCATCCGGCAGCGACCCTGCTTTATGTCTCCTGCAATCCACCCACGCTCGCGCGCGACCTCGCCGATCTCGGCCCCAGCTTTTATCTCGAAAGCGTCACGCCTTTCGACATGTTTCCGCAGACCGCCGAGATCGAAGCGCTTGCGCATCTGAAGGCGCGCGCGATCGCGCCTGCCGGGTAGCCCACTTGCGCCGCGCCTCATCGCGGTGGTGTTCCAGCGCGACAAATCCGGGGAGCACAGGCCGCTGGCCTGTCGCGTTTAGCGGCTCGCCAAACGCCCGGGCGCAAGAGCGAGCGCGGGATTGCCCGGCGAGGTGGTTCGTACGAGCGGAGCTTCACTGACGCTTCACCCATATCCTTCGCTCGGTTGGAGGCGAGCCGCCTCCAACTACAGGCCGGGGCCTGTGCTCCCCGGAAAGAGCCTACACTTCGACTCGCGCGCCTAACTCCACCACGCCGTTAGGCGGAAGGCAGAAATACGAGGTCACGTCCCCGGCGTTGCGCGTCATCCAGGCGAAAAGCGAGCCGCGCCAGGGAGAAAGTCCTTGCTTCCGCGTCGCGAGGATGGTTTCGCGCCCGATAAAAAAGGTCGTTCGCATCGGGTCGAAGCGCAGCTCCTTTTGCCTAACGAGCTTAAGTGCCGCGGGCACATCCGGCTTTTCCATGAACCCGAAATGAATCTGGGCCCGCCAAACACCGTCGCCGGCTTTCTCGATCGAGACCCGATCGCGCGCATCCGTGAGATAAGGAACCTCCGCCGTCCGCACGGTCAGGAGCACAACCTGTTCGTGCAGGACTTTGTTGTGCTTGAGATTGTGCAGGAGGGCGAGCGGCGTGCCCTGCCGGTTGCCCGACATGTAAATCGCCGTGCCCGGCACGCGCCGAATGTGCTGGCTCTTCAAGTCCGGGAGCAAATGATCCAGTGGCATGCAGATCTCGCCGATATGCTCGCGAAGAATGCGCCGGCCTTTTCTCCAGGTCAGCATGAGGAAGAGAATGATGCCGGAGGCGAGGAGCGGGAACCAACCGCCGTGCGCCACCTTCAGCATATTGGCGCCGAAGAAGGAGAGATCGATAAGGATAAAGAAAGTCGCGAGCGGGAGCGCTGCCGCCCTCGGCCACTGCCAGCGTTTTCGCGCTACGAAATAGAACAGCACCGTCGTGATCAGCATCGTGGTCGTGATCGCGACGCCGTAGGCGGCGGCAAGATTGCTCGAGGTTTGGAACCCGAGGACCAGCCCGGTGCAACAGATCATGAGCGTCCAGTTCACGACCGGCACATAGATCTGGCCAATGATGCGGGCGGAAGTGTAATTGACCTTCAGGCGCGGACTGTAGCCAAGCTGGATCGCCTGCATCGTGAGCGAGAACGCGCCACTGATGATCGCCTGCGATGCGATCACCGCCGCCATCGTCGCGAGCACGACCATCGGATAGAGCGCCCACGAAGGCGCGAGCCGAAAAAATGGGTTCACTGCCGCCCCCGGTTCCATGAGGAGGAGCGCGCCTTGCCCGAAGTAATTCAAGACCAGCGCGGGGAGAACAACCGCAAACCAGGTGAGGCGAATCGGCAGCGTTCCGAAATGTCCGATGTCGGCATAAAGCGCCTCCCCGCCCGTGACGACGAGAAAGACCGCCCCGAGCACGACGAAGCCGCTCCAGCCGTTGTTGAGGAAAAACTGAAAGCCATGCAGCGGATTGATCGCGCCCAGCACTCCCGGTTGACGCAGGATTTCGGCACAGCCAAGAACGCTGAGCGCGAGAAACCAAAGAATCGTGATCGGACCGAAGACTTTCCCGACGCCGGTTGTGCCGTGCGATTGAAACCAGAAAAGCGCGACGAGAATCGCGACCGCGATCGGCACCACGAAAGGTTGAAATAATGGCGTCGCGACGTGCAACCCCTCGACCGCGCTCAGGACCGAGATCGCCGGAGTGATCATCCCATCGGCGTAAAGCAACGCCGCGCCAAAAAGCCCGAGGAGAAATAGGAATTTTCCGCGCCTGACGACCTCGCTCACGAGGGTGGCAAGGGCGAGAATCCCTCCCTCGCCCCGGTTATCTGCTCGCAGGATAAGGATCAAATATTTGACCGAGATGATGAGAATGAGTGACCAAAGGATGAGCGAGAGCACGCCGAAGATGTTAGCCGGCGTCGGTGGCACACCATGTTCGCCGTAGAAGCACTCGCGCATCGCATAGAGCGGGCTCGTCCCGATATCGCCGTAAACGATCCCGAGACTCGCCAGGCAAAGAAAAGCCAGCCGCCTCTTGCGTGTCGCAGCTTTTTCCCGCTGCGGACCGGCCACTGCGGTCATCGGAGTCGCTGAAATTAATGTCTCAGGCATGGAGTTCGTCCGACCTTAGAGCTTAGGCTGCCGGGCAATCTGAAAGTAATTAAAACGGTACTAAAATTTCGGAGCCCGCCATTTCCCTGCGCGTCCGATGCACTTACAATCTGCTCGTGCTGGAAGCGTCCAGTCCGCGCCTGACCGATTTGCCGCCTCCCGAGGCGCCAGTATTCGCCCCGCTCAAGCAGTACCTCGGCGCGGTCGCCGGGGTCGCCGCGCTTACCATCCTCAGCTGGCTCATCACACCGATTGTGGGTTATGGTGCGATCTCGCTCATTTTTCTTCTCGGCGTTCTCCTTGCCGGGATGGTGCTGAGCCGCGGGCCGGTCTTGCTCGTCGCGGCCCTGAGTGCGCTCTCGTGGAATTTTCTTTTCATCCCGCCGCTTTTCACCCTGCACATCGCAAGGTTCCAAGACGCGCTCACCTTCGCGACCTACTTTATTGTCGCGCTTACCGTCGGCAGCCTGACGGCGCAGTTGAAGGAGCGCGAGCATCTCGCCGCGCAGGTGCAGCTCGCGCAGGAATCGGAACGTTTGCGCAAAACGCTGCTCGATTGTGTTTCGCATGAACTGAAAACACCGCTCGCCGCGATCGGCGCCGCCAGCCAGGAATTGGTTCGGGCTGCGCCCATGATGGAAAACCCCGAGCTGCTCCGGCAACTCGCAACCGAGATCCGCGACGGCTCGCGCCGGCTCAACCGGGTCGTGAACAATCTTTTGGACATGAACCGGCTCGAAAGCGGAATCGTTAGGCCGAAACAGGAATGGTGCGACCTGCGCGAGCTGCTCGAGTCCGCGGTCGAAGTCGAGCGCGAATCCCTCAATGGCCGCGAGGTTCGGCTCGATTTGCCCGAGAATCTGCCGCTCGTACTCGTCGATCACACCCTGCTCGAGCAGGCGATCGCGAAGTTGCTCGCCAATGCCGCCACGCATGCCCCGGTTCGATCGCCAATCGAGATCGACGCCGAATACCGCGATGAACAGCTCCGCATCTCGGTCAGCGATCGCGGACCCGGCCTCGCGCCGGAATCGATCGAGCGGGTTTTCGAAAAATTCTTTCGCGCCGACAATCGCAAACCCGGAGGGCTCGGCCTTGGGCTCTCGATCGCGCGCGGCTTTGTCGAAGCGCACGGCGGCACGCTCACGGCCGAGAATCGCGACGGCGGCGGCGCCCGCTTCACCATCAGCCTGCCGGTCTCGGTGCGGGACGCCAGCACGATTGAAGCAACCGCATGAGACCAAAACGCATCGCCCTCATCATTGATGACGAAAAACAAATCCGTCGTCTCCTGCGTCTCGCCCTTGAAAGCGCCGAGCATCAGGTCTTCGAAGCGGAAACCGGTCAGGCCGGCCTGGCCGAGATCGCCTACCGTCGCCCCGACATCGTCCTGCTCGATCTCGGCCTTCCCGACATGGATGGGATGAAACTGCTCAGGCATCTCCGCGAATGGTCCGACGTGCCGGTGCTGATCCTTTCCGTGCGCGACGAACCCGACGAAAAAGTCGCCGCCCTCGACGCCGGCGCCGATGACTATGTCACCAAGCCTTTCGATACGGCCGAGCTGCTCGCGCGCGTCCGTGTCGCGCAACGCCGCTCCCTGACCGAAACCGGGGAACCGGTTTTCCAGTCCGGCCCGCTCTGTGTCGACTTCGCGGCGCGCCAGGTAAAACTCAACGGGACCGAGATCAAGCTCACTCCGACTGAGTATGCGCTCCTGCGAGTGTTAGTACAGAACGCCGGTAAGGTTGTAACCCATCGCCAACTCTTGCGCACCGTCTGGGGTGAGAAAGCCGAGAGTCAGGCGCAATATCTCCGTGTCTATGTCACTCATCTGCGCAAGAAACTGGAAGCCAATACTAACACCCCGACTCTCATCAAAACCGAAGTAGGAATCGGCTATCGTCTTTCAACCGAAGGTTTCTAAGCTCACGCGATGATCTGTCCGCTCCGGTACGGTATGGACCACTTGGCCTCCAATGTAATAGCTGTGCCCGTGGTTAACAGCTTTCCACCTTTGAGGTTATTAGATGCATTTCAGTTTTCAGCTTTTTGAATGCTCAAGCCCGTTCTCACAGCCAACTGGCGATATCTCGCCTTCTTCAACTTTGAGGTCGACCCGCGGCTGCTCGCGCCGCGCGTGCCACGGGGCACGGAGCTCGATCTTCTGGATGGAGTAACCTTCCTCAGCGTCGTCAGCTTTCTCTCGGGTGACACGGTTCTCATCAATCAGCCGCCATTGCGACAACGACTCTTCGAGTGTGTCCAACTGCGGTTCCATGTGCGCCAGCGCAATCTCGATGACTGGCGTCGCGGAGTCGCGATCGTGCGCGAGATCGTCCCGGGCGCCATCGCGCCGGTCTTTGCCCATGCCTTTCCCGGCCATCCATTACTCTCGCTCAGCATGCGACATCATCTGGTCGATCAAGACGGCGAAGTCACGGCCGAGTACGGCTGGCGACCGGCGGGTAAATGGGAAAATCTCTCGCTGGTGGCGAGTGGCGACGCGCGCCCCGTTCCCGTTGGTTCAACCGACGATTTCTTCCTCGCGCGACCATGGCGCTTCACCGCCCTCGGCTCGCGTGTGATTGAGTGCCGCCTCGAACATCCGCGCTGGCGCATCCGGCCGGCCGCGACTTGGAAGCTCGACCCCAGTGTCTTTGGCCCTGAGTTCAGCGAGACCCTGCAACAGCAACCCTCTTCCGTCTTCCTCGCTGACGGCTCTCACGTGCGCCTCTCGGTCCGCTCCTGATCGCGGCGTCGGCAGTTCAACAGCAGCGTTCAAGATTCCGCCGCCGGCTCCGATCGCGTGGAGGCGGCGCGAGGGCGCACCGGCTCCAATGATGTGCGCGCAGATGGGCTCCGGCGTCAGCGCACGCGAGCGTTGCGACAGCAGATTTCCCACTTATTGCCGTCGGCATCCTCGAAGAAGACGGCGTAGTAACCGGGCGTGTAGTCGTGGCAATACTCCGGGCCTTCGACCTTCTGCGCGCCGGCCCGCCGGATGATGGCACCGAGCCGGTTGACTTCTTCTTCCGTATCCGCCCAAAAGGCGAAGCGATTGGCGTTGCCGCGATGGCCAGGTTCCTCGTTCAGACCGATGAAAGCCGACGTTTTGCGATCGCCCTCAGCGTAATAGGCGACTTCTGTTTCCCCGACGCGGATGTTCGGAAAACCGAGCGCCGGCAGGAATGCATCATAAAATTTCCTGGCTTCCGCAAAATCGGACACCCGAAGGTCAATGTGATCGAAGCGGTGGATAGTCATGGCAGACAGGCGGTGTTGGCAACAAACACCCGTCATCGCGGCCCGCAACCATCGAACCGAACCAAGGTCGCGTGCGGGGTCCGAGCGCGCGTGGGCGGCCCGAGGGCGGGCCGGCTCCAACGGCCAGCAACATTCACCTGTAGGGCGACCGCTCCTGCTGCGCCGTGGGCTGCTAGCGACAGGACATGCGGGCGGCGAAAACCCCCTTTCAGCGGCGCACGCGCAATTAAAAGCTTTGTCTTTGGCACGATCCGGACGATAGTGGCGCCTTGTTGGTTAGTCTGTTTGTCTCTGCACGGTAGATCGTCAGCCAGATTGTTCTGGTGGTGATTTTGAAACCCGAAAACCGGGAACGGCACTGTATCTCACAGTTTTCCGATTCGAATCACACTATGAAACTCTATGTTGGGAATCTCGCTTTCGAGACCACTGAAAACGATCTCCAGGACCTCTTTGAAGAACAGGGGCGCGTCAGCGACGTCGCGCTTGTCACCGACCGGATGACGGGCCGCTCTCGCGGTTTTGCCTTCGTCACGATGGAGGCGAATGAAGCCGCGCAAAATGCGATCGCGGCGTTGAATGGCAAGGAATTGCACGGGCGCGCGCTGACCGTGAACGAAGCGCGTCCGCGGCCGGAAGGATCGGGCCGGCCGCGACAGTTCGCGGGACGGCGCCGCTAGCTCCTGTGGCGGTTCCCGTCGGGCCGGCCGCACTCGCATGTTTGCGTCGCGCCGGCGAACAAGCAGTAGGATAAAAACTCAAGTAAGAAGTCAAAAGGAAAAAGGCAGAAGAACATGATGCCGCAACGTTCAGCAAAGATTCCGACCCAGCAGCCAATGATGCGGATCCTGGTGCGGTGCTCGCGCACCGGGAGACTGTTCGCCACCGGCCTAACGACTAAAGCCGGCAACTTCGCCGGGATCAGGGAGGCAGATAACAAGCTGGCCTGTAGCTTTTGCGGCCAGGTGCACCTCTGGACGGAGGAGAATGTCGTCCTCGGCCGCATCCCCGGAAGCAGAGCTGAAAGCTGAACGGGGAAGAGGAGAATGTGCTCGCTTTCTCGCAATTGCCGCGATGACTGCCACGACTCGGTAGTCAGGCTTTGAGGATCACCTGGCGGGCAGCGCTTGCCGCCTGCCGGATCATGGTTTGTTAATCGACAGGCTGGGAAGCCTGTCGGTTGCGGTCGGGCAAGATGCCTGAGTTCCAGGAAGCATGGCCGGTGTGGAACTCGCAGTTTGCACTTTGCAAGCGCTCACAGCTCGGTAAAAAAGCGCCGATGGAAACCAATCGGCTCGAGGCCTTCAGCGATGGGGTGCTGGCCATCATCATCACCATCATGGTGCTGGAGCTGAAGGTGCCGCACAGCCCTGAGCCAACCGCATTGCGACCCTTGCTGCCGGTGTTTCTCACCTATGTGCTGAGCTTTATTTACCTCGGCATTTATTGGAATAACCATCACCATCTCCTGCACGCCTGTCATCGGATCAACGGCGGGATCATGTGGGCGAATCTCCATCTTCTCTTCTGGCTCTCGCTCTTCCCGTTCGTGACCGGCTGGATGGGCGAAAACCATTTTCAGCCTGTTCCCTCCGCGCTTTATGGCGCCGTGCTTTTCATGGCAGCGATCGCCTACAAGATCCTGCAAACCCTGATCGTGGCGGCGCAAGGTCCGGGTTCGCGCTTGGCCAAGGCGCTGGGCTCGGATTGGAAAGGTAAACTCTCGCCGCTGCTCTATGCGAGTGGCATCGCGCTCTCCTTTGTTCGGCCGTGGATCGCCGGCTGCATTTACATCGCCGTCGCCCTGATGTGGCTGATCCCCGATCGGCGGCTCGTGCCGGTTGCGAGCGAGCGCGAGCGGTAGCAACCTGCGGCCCGGGGGCGGGCCGGCTCCAATCCTTTGACGCTGGCATCGCACTTGGAGCCGGCGCGCCCTCGCGCCGCTTCGGCCGATATTTGTGTTAACGAAATTTTAGCGTTCCAGCCATGCATTTTAACTAACGCTCTCCCCAGGTCGCGGGCCAGAGTTAGCGATGCAGACCATGGCCGCTTCGCGGGCGAAAGAGCGAGAGATCTGCGCTAAAAAGGAGCAATCCCCCGCGCGTCGGATCGGCCTGCCGGCACAACGTTCGAGCCCGCCGCCGCCGCCCGAGCCTGCGCCACCCGCTCCGCCGGATAAGCCGGAAAGATGGATAGCGCCGTTCTGGACCTGGTTCATCGAGAATCCGCGCAGTCGCTCTCTTAGCTAGCGTTGTCTCAGCCGCTCGTGCGACAGGCAACCGAGACACTGGCTTTAGTCTTATGATTGCTACTCTCGTTAGGCGGCCACGAAATGTAGATATCCCTCGGGCCGCGGCAATTCTTTATGGCGACTGGGGCACCAGCAAAGCCTATGTCATCGGGCTCGCTTTCGCCGTCGCCGGCTATTCCTCCTTCTGGCTCATCGCGGCGATGTGTCTGCTCACGGCCCTGGTAGGTTGTAACTATATTATCATTTGCCGCCTCTATCCCGATGGCGGCGGAGTTTACGCCAGTGTTCGGCACCGCTCGGAGGTCATTTCGATTGTGGGCGGATTTCTTCTCATTGCCGATTATCTCGTGACGGCGGCAATCAGCGCGCTTTCCGCATTCCAGTATCTCGGGGTTCCGCATCCGGAGAAGTTCGCGGCGGCTTCGATTCTCGCCATCGGGCTTCTCAATCTGCTCGGCCCGCGCCACAGCGGTGGGCTCGCCTTTCTTATCGCCGTGCCGGCTGCGATGGTGGTGCTGGTACTGGGTGCGTTCTGCGTCCCGCATTTGGCAACCGCGCTGCAACAACTCCAGCCGTTGCATGGGAGCCTGCTCGACCACTGGCAGGCGTTTGTCGGGATTGTGCTCGCACTCTCCGGGGTGGAAGCCATCGCCAACGCAACCGGTGTAATGCGCCTCGATCCCGGCAGCAGTGAAGCGCATCCTTCCGTCCGCAAAACTTCTACGCCGGCGATCCTTTGGGTTATGATCGAAGTCTGCTGTTTCACCGCGCTCTTCGGTCTGGCAGCGCATGCCCTGCATGGATTGCAGGTGGCAAACGGCGATGTGAACGCGCCCGGCGCGGCCGGCGTTCGCGATTACATGCTTCGCTACATGGGCCAGGTCTTTGTCGGCGGCGCCCTCGGGCCGGCGATGGGCAAATTATTCGCGTTCGTCGTAAGCGTGGTTTTCGGCCTGCTTCTGCTCTCGGCCACCAACACAGCGGTGGTAGATCTGATCGCGATCCAATTCCTGATGGCTCGGGATCGCGAGCTGCCGGCGATTTTCCAAAACCTCAATCGCTGGGGAGTGCCGGCGTGCGGACTGATTCTCGCGGCTGTCGTTCCCGCCATCCTGGTGGTCGCGGTGAAAGACATGGCCGGCCTGGCTGATCTTTATGCGGTCGGCGTCGTCGGCGCGATCGCAACTAACCTCGGCGCGACTGCGACCGATCGGCAGCTTTCGATCAAGCCGGGAGAACGCAGCCTGATGTTCGGCACATTCCTTGTCATGGCCGCGATTGAAGTCTCGCTCCTTTGGGACAAACCGAACGCGCGCTATTTCGCGGTCACGATCCTGGCGGTTGGTCTGGTCCTGCGCGGTCTGGTGCAGGAACGACGACTGAAAGTGACAGGACTGGCCGCGGCGTCCTCGAATGGCGCTGCGATCGCGGTCGCCGGTCGCAATGGCGGAGTCATGCTCTGTGCCGTTCGGGGCGCGGGACGGACCCTCGATTTTGCCTTGCGGGAGGCGAGCGAGACAGGGCGGCGTCTTTACCTCCTTTTCGTACGCGAACAACGTTTTCTTACCGAGGAAGACTCACGCCGAAAGTGGCAGGATGATCCCGAAGCGCGCGCCATCTTCGAGCAAGCGCGACGCCGGGCTCCGGACAATCCGCCGCTCTTTTGCTATGCGGTGAGTGATGCACCTTCGCGCACAATCGTCGACATCGCGGCGACCTTAGGCACCTCCCGGCTCATTCTGGGCGCACCGCGGCGTCATCTCATGAGCAAACTTCTGCGCGGAAACCTGGTCCGCGACGTCTCCGATCTGCTCCCGGAAGAGATCGACCTGCTGGTTTACGCCTAACGAGTAAAGAAGGCGAAATAAACCGCCCCGACGATGCAGAGATAGGCGGCGCCGATGTTCCAGCGGATCGGGGCGCGAAAGAGCGCAAAGGCAATGACAGTAAAGACGAGGAGCGTGATGCATTCCTGCAAAATCTTGAGCTGCGGCACGCTCCACTGGTTTACCCCAATCCGGTTCGCTGGCACTTGGAAAACGTACTCGAAGAAGGCCAAACCCCAGCTCGCGAGAATGACGAGCCAGAGCGGCTGCTGCCGGAATTTCAAATGACCGTACCAGGCCAGGTTCATAAAGGCATTGGAAATGACGAGCAGAACGATGGTCCGCATAGGTGGTGTTTCGTGGCTGAAGGAGTAACTCTTCTCCTTCTTACACGCCGGCCTCTCCAGTCGAAGCCGAGAGCTCCGAACTGGCTGAGCTATGGCGTCGCTCGCCCAGAACCGAGCGCAGCTCGTGGAAGTCGAACGGCTTGGTCAGATATTCGTCGAAACCGGCCTCCAGACCTGCGTCTCGCTCGGCCGCTTCGTCGTGCGCGGTGAGCGCGATCATTTTTCTCCAGCCCTCATGCTGCTTCGCTGCGGCGATGACATCGAGCCCGCTCCCGTCCGGCAGCCCGATATCGCAGATCAAGACCTCAAAGGGCGCCGAGTCGATGAGCTGCAACGCCTGCTCCACATTGGCGGCCGCGGCGACTTCGTGCCCGGCCCGGCCGAGCAGGCCAGACAAGACCGCCCGCGTCTCCCCATGATCTTCTACCAGCAAAATCTTCACACCGCTCGAATCGTATCGAGTATCGGAAACGCGTTTGCAAATTTTCGCCCCCCTTTCGGGGACTTCGCGCGCTGCTGCGACCGGGGCTACTTCTTTTTTGCCGGGTGCAGATAAAGGGTGTTGCTGTTGAAATCGAAGACGCCGCCGAGCAATCCGAGATACTCCGCCCCGAGCAAACCGGCAGCCTTGCTTTTCCCGGCGGTGATTTCCGGGTTGAGGGCGGTGATTGTGACGCTGGCGCTCCGGATTGTGAGATCGCCGATGCGGAGCTCGTCGAAATGGGCGTAACCCATGCCGCGTCCATTCGTGCCCAGGCCCTGGGCATTCAACCCGGTGTCATAGCCACCAATCCGCGCCTGACGGGCGAATGTGCGGTCAAGGACAGTAAAGTATGCTCCCGTATCCACCACCAGCTTGCACGAGGTGCCATTGACCACCGCCGGCACCTGAAGGTGACCGGCAACAACTGACAGAGGGACCGCGCTATATCCTTGACTCGTTAGGATAGAACGAATGCCGTCCGAAACCGCGCTCACCCGCCCACCGGGATGGGCGAGGAGGAGGTGATTCTTCAAATCCAGGACCATCCCGTATTTGAACATCTCGGGGAGGCCGAGCAAGCCATCGGAAAGCCCATACGGGCGGTAAAGCGCACGGCTGTTCCAGTCCGAGACAACGGCGGCCTTGACATTCATGAGAGTGAGATTGCCCATCGCCAATTGCGGAATCGTAACAATGCTGAGCTTCTCCGCGCTCTTGCCAAAAACGCCGTTGACCGGCTCCTTCGTTTCCGTCGCCAAAAGACCGAACTTCTTGACTCTGGCTTTGAAAATAACGGTACCGGCTGCCCCCGTGTCGATGGTGAGATCGCCCACTGTCCCATTGAGTTTAACCGGCAGCCGATAGGTATTTTCGACACTCACGAACTGCGCTCCGCCATAGCCGTGCGACACGACAAAAGCGTCGAGCGGCGTAAGGGAAACGGCGGCGTGACTGGGAGCACCGAGGAAGCTCGCGCCAAGCAGGAGCACGGGAAGGAGCAACTTTCGCATGGAGGCGAGAGTTAATCGCTTCGCCCGGCGCTCGTCAACCGGCATTTTCTTAGCCGCCTGTCAGGCAAGAGCTACAGGTTGCCTCAGCGCAGGTTCGGGTGTGCCTAACGAGCAAAGGAGTTGGTGAGGCGCGTTGCTCACGACTGGTGATCGCCATGTTCGCCGAGGAGCGCGATCCGTTCCCCGAGCACGTCCTGGAGATAGAGAGTTTGCACAAGCACAATAACCACAACCACGAGTGGCGTGGAAAAAATTACCCCGAGCAGCCCAAAGAATGTTCCTGACAAAACCTGAACCGAAAGAAGCAGGGCGGGCGGAAGTTCGACCGCATGTTTCTGCACATAGGGAGTGATGGTGTAACCTTCCAGGACGTGGATCCCGGTGTAGATCACCGCCACCCAGACTGCTTTCATCGGGCTTTCCATCAAGGCGAGAAGACAGGCCGGGATCGCGGCCGCGACCGCGCCGAGATAAGGCACAAAGACAAAGAGCCCGGCGATGATCCCGAGGACGAGCGCCAGCGGCATGTTGATCAACCAGAGCGCGATCGTCGTAAGTGTGCCGAGCAGGGTCATGGTAATGGCCTGCCCAAGCAGCCACCAGCGCAGGGCCTTTCGCACCGCCGCCAGCACTTCGCGCCCGCGCATCCGGTGTTCCGGGGAGAAGAGAGCGAGGAAGCCGCGTTCGTAGAGGTCCGGCTCGGCCGCAAGATAAAGCCCGATAAAAAAGATGATCAGGAGGCCAGCCGCGATCTCGGTTACAATCGTGAAGACCTGCGAAACCGGGCCGACAATTGCTTCCAGGGAAAGATGCGTCTTCTCCGCCGAAGGCATGCTCGAGAGCACGGCCCGGCCCCACTCAGTCTGCTTGAGCCAGGAGCGGATGACCTCGGCCGACTGCGGCAACTGACGACCAAGCTGCTCCGCCTGGCCTGCAATCCGCGGGCCGTTAAGCCAGCCGAAAAGCGCTACCGAACCGACCAGCACCACGACGACGAGCGTGAGCGCCGCCGAATGCGGCAACCGTAGCCAACGTTGGACCAATTCCGCCGCGCCATCGAGGAAAACCCCGAACAGAATCGCGCCGAAAAGCGCCAGGAGTGTATCGGCAAAGTTATGCAGGAGATAGAGCGCGAGGAAAGCGATGGCGACGAATCCGAGCGTGATCAAGACGGTCCGCAAGACGCGCCGGCTCGTGGCGGCGTGCTCTCGTTTTTCCTCCGCTGTTTCCTCAGGCATCGGGCTTGTTGCCGGCACGGCGGGCGTGTTCCTTGGCTTTAATTTTCCGTCCGCGGCGGCGCGCGTAGACTTGGGTAAACTCCGCGCCAAAGAAACTGATCAGGGCCGAATAATAGATCCAGATCAGGAGCACGACCAAAGAACCAGCGGCGCCGAACGCACTTCCGGCCGCGGTCTGTCCGAGATAGAGGCCGATGAGATATTTTCCGCCGGTGAAAAGGAAGGAGGTGACGGCGGCGCCAATCCAGACATCGCGCCATTGGATCACGGCATCGGGCAAATACTTGTAAATCGCGGCGAAAAGCGCGGCGATGAGGACGAAGGAAATGACGTTGTTGAGCACCTGCCAGAGCCAGGGCAGCGCCGGCAGCCAGGCGGTCATGTAATCCTGCACTCCGCTCAAGGCCGCGCTAATCGCGAGCGAGACGAGGAGGAGAAAACCGACCGCGAGCGCGATCGAAAAGGAACGCAGCCGGTCGATCAAGTAATCGAGAATCACACCGCGGCGGGGAGCGGGTTTGACATCCCAGATCTGGTTGAGAGCTGATTGCAATTCGGCAAACACAACCGAGGCGCCGAGAAAAAGAGTGATCAGACCCAGCGTGATCGCCCAGGTTCCTTGACCAATCCCGCTGGCCGATTGCAAGATCTGGTGCACGGCCTTTGCGCCTTCGGCACCGGCTAGCTGCTGCACCTGGGCCGCGATCTTGTTGACCGCGTTCTGGCGCGCAAGAAAGAAGCTGGCAATCCCAACCGCGATGAGCAGTACCGGGGCGAGGGAAAAAATCGTGTAAAAAGCGAGCGAAGCGGCGAGCCGAAAAGTGTTATCGTTCCACCACTCCATCCCGGTGTTCTTCAGCAACTGCCAGATCCCCCCGGACTCGCCTTCGCTTTCCATCTCATCTAGATCGCGTCTCCGGCTGAAATTCGTCTGCATCTTTCCCTGCACTAACATCGCCCTAACGACTAACGCCGGTTGTCACTCCTCCTCGCCCGCGGCACTGTTCTTGAAATACGCATGAAGACCTGGATCGGCACCTCCGGTTTCCAATACGCGGAGTGGAAAGGGAAATTTTATCCGGAAGATTTAGCGGCCGCGAAGATGCTGGCCTACTTCGCCGCGCGCCTGCCGACGACGGAAATCAACTACACTTTCCACCGCATCCCCGCCCCAAAGACGATCGAGAACTGGAAGACGCAAACCCCGGAGAATTTTCGTTTCGCGCTCAAGGCGCCGCAAAAGATCACTCACTGGGCGAAGCTGCGCGATTGCAAGGATAACCTGAGCTATTTCTGTCAGGTGATCTCCGGTCTGGGCCAGCGCCTTGGGCCCGTGCTCTTTCAACTCCCGCCAAATTTCAAAAAGGACGCCGCGGTTCTGAGCTCGTTTCTGCGCGAGTTGCCGACGATGCGCGCGGCCTTCGAGTTTCGGCATGAGTCGTGGCTCGATGAGGAGATTTTTTCACTACTGCGCAACGGCAACATCGCTCTTTGCATCGCCGACACGGAGAAATTGAGCACGCCTCAGATCGTAACTGCCGATTACGGTTACCTGCGCTTGCGGCGCGAAGATTACACGAGTGCCGATGTGAAGCGCTGGAGCGAGTTCGTCAGGCAAAGCGCCACGCAGTGGAAGGAGACCTTTGTCTATTTCAAGCACGAAGAAGCCGGCCTTGGCCCGAAGCTGGCGCAGGAAATGATGGAATTGCTAGGACAGTCGTGACGCGCTGCCTGCGCAAACGACCCATCATTCCGGAGCGGGCTATCTGATTTAGGATCGCGAACCGGGCACCTCCGAGTTGTCATCCCGATCCGGCGAAGCGCGGCGAGGGACCTCGCGATTACCGAACCGTATCGCGCATACCAGGCGCCGCGATTTGGCTATACGCCGCATCTTCGCGCAAGCGAATACGCGGCCCATCAACCCAGCGCGCAAACACTTCTCTTCTCTTGAAACCAGGGCCGACGCTCGCTGTAATCTGTCATGCCCGCGACGAAATTAGTCTTTCTCACCGGCGGAACCGGCTACATCGGCTCGCGTTTGATTCCCGCCCTGACGAGTCGTGGGCATACTGTCCAGGCCCTCGTTAGGCCGGGATCCGAGGCAAATCTTCCATCGAACGTCGAGCGCGTGATCGCCGACCCGCTCGAGCTCGATTCCTACGCCGCGCAAATCCCGCCAGCCGATACCTTCGTGCACCTGATCGGCACCCCGCATCCCAGCCCGAAGAAAGCGAAGCAATTTAAGGACATCGATCTTGTCTCGATCCAGGTCGCGAGCAAAGCAGCGCGCGCGGCCGGTGTGCGGCATTTCGTTTACCTGAGCGTGGCACATCCGGCGCCGACGATGCAGGCCTTCATCGCAGTGCGCGAGGAGGGAGAAGCGATGCTGCGCGCGACCGGTATGCGGAGCACGTTCCTCAGGCCATGGTATGTGCTCGGGCCGGGTCATTGGTGGCCTTATGCAATTCTTCCGATTTACTGGGTGATGGGGCTGGTTCCATCCAGCCGGGAATCGGCGCGCCGGCTCGGGCTGGTGACAATTGCGCAAATGGTGGCCGCGCTCCTCTGGGCGGTGGAAAATCCACCCGAGCAAATCCGCATCCTCGACGTGCCGGCGATTCGCAAGTTTTAGTGCAAAGGCTTGGCGAATCGCGACGCAGAAGGATCACCAGCTATCGACATCCAGCCGATCGGTTTTGATCTGGGCATCGGCAATCAGCCGCGTCTTGAGCGGTGAGCCAGGACCACCTCTTCCACGACCTCGATCTCTTCGAGTAAGTCATGGGTGCAGCCCCAGTTCCAGGATGCTTCCAAGACCGCTTTACTCGGCCCTCCAACGCGCCGAAAAAGCGCGCATACTCGCTCCCACTGTTCCCCGTCAACCCTTGCCTCTTTTAGCTTCCGCCCGCGCTCATCCTGCGCACAGAGCACGCTATACTTCTTCTGGATATCGATCCCAAGGTAGTTCATAAAAACAGTTCCCTTTCTTTTTGCCCAGAGCTTACGCTCCGAGGAACTCCTTTCATGTTACCTGACCCCTTCGCCAGGCCTTCAATTCCCCGACCCGCTTGGCAGGCTTCGTTGCGCCCTAGACTGCAACGAGCTATTCTGGGCTGATTACAGATATGACAAACAGGGATGCTTTCGGGTTCATTGTTTTGGGCCTCTGCTGCGTTCCAATAGCCATGCTTGCCGCGAGGGCCGCCACAAACTGGGCAAATAAACATTGGGGCCCGAATACATTTTTTTCACTCGATCCTGTTTATGTCGGAGTGTTTGCCCTCACATGGTTTGGCGCGATGACCTTTGTCATCCTTTCATCTCTCTGATCGTTTTGTCGACGTACCTTCACCAAAAGTCCACTTCGGTCCGTCATCGATCGAGCATTCGATGCGGAACGTCTTTTTATCTGGAGACACTTGTTTTGAGTGAACCCACAGCTTAGTCGTATGGTCACCGTCCTTACGCTCCTCGAATCTTTGACCGCCGTCGAGTGTCATAAGCGTGCAATAAGTCCCTGTTGGAAAGATGTTAGTAACTCTAAATTTTTGCTCGATCGGGTCCCATGTTGTAATTACTATTTTCGGTACCCATCCGGCCGGCAAGTAGACCCATTGATCGGAGATCAAGAACTGGCGGTCCTTGGACCAATATACCCGTTCAAATACTTTACCATGGAATGCTTGAGCATCAGGAGTAAACCTGTACGTTCCCTCGCCCGCCCAGGTTCCGAGCAACGGTTCAAGCTTCTCAAGCGCGGCTCGTGGAGCAGCCGACGGAGCGGGTGTTGCCGCAGAAATGCATGAAAACGCAATCCCGAGCATAGCCAAACACCTCATCAGGAGTCGCAGCTCTACCGTCGTAAATGAGATCACTCTCTTATACGTAACGTGATTCCTGCGGTAGATAGTTTTATTCACACCTACTCAGACTTTCCCGTTGCCCTGAGTTCATAAGATTCACATTGCCAAACTTAGGTGTAGGGCTTATACCCCAAATCTACGGCTGTATTATTTTGGGGATAACTGGCTGTACCTCCCCAGGTGGGCCACCGAAAGACGCTATTACAGAAATTACTCCACCGTCAGACGTATCTGTGAACGGCGCGATCACATTGTCGGCAGGATATGAATAATAGTCCGCGGAGGGTAGCATAAGGCCTTCGCCATACAATAGCCCATTAGTAAAATTGTCGGACCCTTCCTCCAGATCGGTTGACCCCAAACCAAGGGCAACACTGCCGTTGAACCCGTCTCCCTCCAGAAACGTCTCCCCGCCCTCAACGAGATCTTACCTTTTTCCTTCGAACAAGAGGAAGCAGGGACGGTAAAGCAAAGGCGGTGGTGTTCGCCTCACCCTACTCTTTCCCTCCGGGGGATACGCTTCCGCGCGTCCGCGCAGCGAGACCGGGTCAGAGCATCTTCAGGTATTCAACCAGCTCGCGCTTCTCGTTAGGCGCAAGATTCGTCCCGTAGTCATGGCCGGAATTGGAATTACCGGGTGTTGTCGTATCGAAAACGTAGGCGCCTTCATCGGTGAAGCCCATCACTGCGGGGTCAAAGCGTTGCGAGCCGCGATGAAAGGTCTTCGCCCGTTCGTTAGGCGCGGTCAGCAACTCCGCCATCGTGCGGACGGAGCCGTTATGCAGATAGGGCGAGCGGGCCCAGACTCCATTCAGGCTTTCGGCAAAATATTTCCCGGTCGTGCGCACGCCCGGTTCCTTCGGCGGCCTGTAGCCTTTTAGTTCCAGCTCGGCGAGAAAACGATTGAATCCATCCGCCTGCTTTTGATTGAAAGCATTCGCCCGCAGCGGATCAGTGCCGACCTCCGCAACCGCATACAGCCGCTGATCGTTCTCCGGTCCGGTGTGACAACGCGCACAGTTTGCGGCGAAGAGTTTCGCCCCGCTTCCTGCCAGCCCGTTGTCGATCGTGAAGGGATAACGCGGCGGCCGGATGTTTTCCGTCAGCTCGGTTTGCCGCTCGACGTCGGCGAAATTCAAATCGGCGCGGTGTCCGTGGAGCGGGGCGCCCAGGCCTAACGATGCGAGCAAATTGCGCGCGATTGGCGAACGGGTGTTGCCGTCCCAGTGCACCCACGGCCGTTTCGCCACATTCCAGACAATCCCAAACTTGATCGGCGCATACGGCTGGGGCGAATTGAGCAGCGAAGCGGAAAGCAAACCGAAGGCATCGTTGCGGCCCGGACCGGAGGCGGGCGGCAGTTGCGTGGGCGGTTGATCGGGAACGTGCAGGACCGCACGAATGTTGTGGAAAAGGCGCAGCATCGCATGAGCGCGCGCGGCGAGATCGACCTCGGAGTCGAAGGGCGGCTGGAGATCCGCGGTCGGGATAAGGTGCAGTTCGCCCGGTTCGATCTCCTTCGCGCCGAAAGGATCATCCTGCATCGTGGCGACGATCTTGTTCTCCTGTTCACGCCACGCCTTCTCAAAAGCCGCCGGCGGTGCCCCGAGATATGTCGCGAGAAATTTTTTCATGTTCGCCGGGTCCGAAGTTTTGAAGGTCGCGCCGAGGACTGAGCCGAAGAAAGCTTCGACATTGAAATCGCTCGCCGTGCCCAGAATCCGGATCGGCGTGTCGCTGGTCGTGGAGGTGATTTGGGAAACATGGCAGGAGGCGCAGTTGATCCCGACGGCGGGCAGATTGCCGAGATGCTTCACCGCCGGCTTGCGGCTAAAACCGATCGGCCAGCCGAAATCGCGATCCGGGATTAACCCGAGGTGACTGAGATCGCTCGTCGGAAACAGCTCGGGATAAGTCTTGATGAAGGCGCGCAGGACCGGCTCGGGAAAAATTTCCGTGCCCATCGAGCCGTGGAGGAAAAAATTGAGATCGTCCTGCGACCAGCCCGGCACCTGAGCGCGCGAGGTTGAGCGCGAGTTCTTCGCCATCGCTTCAAAATCCAGGAACGCGAGGAACCCGATCACGAGCGGCACCGCAGTCAGCCAGAGAACTCTTCGCATGGCGGCATCATGCCGTTTTTGTTGCCGGGC
The DNA here is from genome assembly GCA_036825615.1 of Chthoniobacterales bacterium. Lineage (GTDB taxonomy): Bacteria > Verrucomicrobiota > Verrucomicrobiia > Chthoniobacterales > UBA10450 > JAICXG01. The sequence continues at coordinate 41,281 of DAISXY010000008.1, read as the reverse complement.
TGACAACGCCAATCGCGTTTCTTGCCGCCGTGCCGCAGGCCGGGGTTGCCCCTTCCGCGCCGCGATGAATAATTCGGCGATGGAGGAAATCGCGGCCAACCTCGAACGGGTGCGGGAGCGAATCGCCGTGGCGGCAAAAAAAAGCGGGCGCTCACCGGAGGAGATTGAGCTGGTCGCGGTCTCGAAAGCGCATCCGGCGGAGCAAGTGCAGGCGGCGGTGGAGGCCGGGCAGTTGCTCTTCGGCGAAAGCCGGGTGCAGGAAGCGCGAGCCAAGATTCCTCTCCTGCCCTCACGTTTGCGCTGGCATTTCATCGGCCACCTGCAAAAGAACAAGATTCGGCACGCCCTGCCGCTCATCGAACTATTTCATGGCATCGACTCACTCGCCGTCGCCCAGGACATGCAGCGGATCGCCGAGGAAGAAGGAATACAGCCGCGCATCCTGCTCGAAGTGAACGTCGCTGGGGAAGCGAGCAAACATGGCTTCACACCCGAGGCGCTGCGGCGCGACCTGGAAGCGATTCTCTCGTTAGGCCGCCTAACGACTGAAGGGCTGATGGCAATTCCTCCGCTCGCCCCGGAGGCGGAAGCCTCGCGCCGCTACTTCGTGATGCTGCGCGAGCTGCGCGACGAGCTGGAGAGTGGTTTGAACGTGCGCCTGCCGCAGCTCTCAATCGGGATGAGCGGCGATTATCTGGTGGCGATTGAGGAAGGGGCAACCCTCGTTCGAGTCGGTACGGCGATTTTCGGGGAACGTTCGCGCGGCAAGGACGGCTAGCGATTTCGGCCGCCTAAGACAGTGGTTCGATCTGCTCTTTCTCCTGCTCCTGCTTCGAGCACGAGCACGAGCACGATCAGGAGCACGAGCAGGAGGAGGATGGCGCGAGAGAAGCTTTGCCTCTCGCGCATGAATTGCTAGGCTCCTTTTGCGATGCGATTGGAGCCGGTCAATATCGAGCAGATCGGAACCGAACTGGCGATCCAATGGAAGGACGGGACCGAGACTTTCCTTCCGTTGCGTTTTCTGCGCACCGCCTGTCCGTGCGCCGCCTGCGGGGGGGAACCCGATGTGCTCGGCGACGTTGTCAGACCGGATGTGAGCTACAGCGACCAGAGCTTCGTCTTGCGCGGCTGGAATTTGGTCGGCGGTTACGCCCTTCAACTCACCTGGGCCGACGGTCACAACACCGGGCTTTATCCCTTCGATTATCTGCGCCGAATCGATCCGGCCCGCCCTGCCTGAGCCATGAACCGTCTGCTCAAGGCCTTGCTCCTCCTTCTTTTCTTCGCGACCTGCGGCACGGCCGTACTCACGACCCATCTCGCGCGGGAACGCACCCCCGCGCCGCCGGCGAAACAACTCTACTCGATCGTCAGGCAACAACTCTCCGCTTTTCAGGCGGATGATTTCGACAGCGCCTACCGGCAGGCGGCCGCAGGGGTGCAGCAGAAATTTTCCCGGGCGCAGTTTGAGCGCATGATTCGGCGTGATTTCGCCTCGATGCGAGAGGCGGAGCATGTGGAGTTCGGCGCCATGCAGGTAGCGGGCGGGAATGCGCTCGTCCAGGTCTTTTTGCGCGCCCACGATGGGAGCGTGCGGGAATTTCTCTACAGTTTTACCGCCGAGGCCACCGGCTGGAAAATCGACGGGGTGGAACCTTCCGGCCCGCAGCCGGCGCGCCACCTGCCGGGATTGCACATCTGATGACGTAGCACAGCCGTTCCCGGCTGTGGGGCCACCGGGCGTCTCGCCCGGTGAATCAAAACCGCCGTCAGACAAACACCGGGCGAGACGCCCGGTGGCCGCACAGGCAGGGATGCCTGTGCTACGCCGCGCAAGCCGGCACAAACGCTGATCAACTCGGGGTAATTGCGCTGGAAGAGGTGAAAGTTATAGCGGGTGAGAAGGATGGTGCACACGCTTGCCTAACGACCCGGCAACGTCACCCGCAGGACCGTCGCCGCTGCGCCTCGTGACCGCAGCGTCGTGCGTTCTGCGGCCGAGGCCGGCACGAGAAAGCAAGCCCCCGCGCGAAATCTCTCACCCGCCGCTTCTAGTTCGCCGCTCAGACATACGAAAATCGCGAAGGCGGCGCGATCGAACGCCGGCCGCTCGGCCGTGAGATCCCATTTCTCGACCACAAAATGAGGGCACACCACCAGTTGCTCGCCCGCCGGATGCAGACATTCCGGTTCGCAGTCGTCGAACCGAATCGAGCGGATTGATTCCGCGATGTGGAGCGCGCGCCGGTTGCCTGCCGCATCGCGCCGGTCCCAATCGAAAACCCGATAGGTCGTGTCGCTGTTTTGCTGGATTTCAACGATCAAGTTGCCGGGGCCGATCCCATGAACGCGGCCGCTTGGGACAAAGAAACTGTCGCCGGTTCTGACCGCGATGCGATGGAGCTGATCCGCGACCGAGCCGTGCTCGATTGCGCGCGCGAATTCGTCCTGCTCCACCCCGCGGCGCAGACCGGCGAAGATTTCCGCGCCCGGCGCGCTCGCGGCGAAATACCAGAACTCGGTCTTCGGCTCCGCGCCTAACGAGCCGGCCGCCGGCTCCGGCGGATGCACCTGGAGAGAGAGCTGCGCGGAGGCATCGAGCAGCTTGAGCAGAAGCGGAAACCGCGGCGTATCGGGCAGGTCCAGCCCGAAAATTTCTGCCCTTTGTTGGAGCCACAGGTCGTGCAGCGTTGTCCCGCGCAGCGGTCCCTGGCTCACGACGCTCTGCGCTTCGGGCCGATCGACAATTTCCCATGATTCACCGATCTGCTTCCCCGGCGGGAGTCGTTTCCCAAATACCGTCTCGAGACGGCGCCCGCCCCAGATCCGCTCCATGAAAAGCGGCTCAAAAATCAGCGGCTGGCTGAGGGAGATCGACATCGGCGGCGAAGCTAGCGCGAGTCGGCTGGTTTGTCAGACGAGTGGCCGAGGCTAGACTGCGCGATTGAAGCTTGGCGCTCTGCTCAAGGCCTGGGGTCCGGTCATTTTGTGGCTGGCGCTCATGTTTTTCGGTTCGACCGATCTCCTCTCCGCCGACCACACCTCGCACCTCCTCACGCCTTTGCTCCGCTGGTTTAAACCGGACCTTTCTCCGCTCACGATCGCGCAGATTCATCTCCTGGTGCGAAAAGCGGCGCACGTCGCGGAATACGCGATCCTCACCGGCCTGATCTTTCGTGCTCTGCGCGGGCTGATCGTTCCCTTTTCGTGGCGCGCGGCGGTTGCGTTTCTCCCGGCGCTGATTTTCGCGGCTGCGGATGAATATCATCAATCGTTCGTCCCTTCGCGCACGCCGTCGTTAGGCGACGTTTTCATTGACTACGCCGGCGCGCTCCTCGGGATCCTGATTTGCGGCGCGATTCATCTCGCCCTCACGCGCCGCCAACCTGCGGCATGAAGCGGGTGGTTTTACCCCTCGACCGCCTGGCCGAGCTTTGGCCTGAGGAATTCCGCCGCGCCCGGATCGGCGCATTGCTTCACCCGGCATCGGTTTCCTCTCAGCTAATTCACGCTTCGGAGATTCTCGAAGCAGGCCACGAGAGGCAATGGCGACTCGCCGCCTTTTTCGGACCGCAACATGGCTTCCTTGGCCAGACTCAGGACAACATGGTCGAGTGGGAAAGCTATCGTCATCGCCGGCTCGGGATTCCCGTCTACAGCCTTTACGGTGCGGTGCGGGAACCATCGCCGGAGATGCTTCACGGTCTCGACCTTCTCCTGATCGATCTGCAGGATATTGGCGCGCGCTATTACACCTTTATCTGGACGATGTTCCTCTGCCTCGGCGCCTGCGAAAAGGCCGGCCTGCCAGTGGTGGTGCTCGACCGGCCAAACCCGCTCAATGGCCTAACGACTGAAGGACCCCCGCTCGATCCCGAGTACCGTTCCTTTGTCGGGTTGCATCCGCTCCCGGTCCGCCACGGCCTCACCATTGCGGAACTGGCGGAGCGCTTCCGCGCCGAGGCTTTCCCAAACCTCCGGCTCCTCATCCTGCCGATGGAAAACTGGGAGCGGAAGATGTGGTTCGACGAAACCGGACTGCCCTGGGTCATGCCTTCGCCAAACATGCCGACGCTCGAGACCGCGACGGTTTATCCCGGGATGTGTTTGCTCGAAGGAACCAACATCTCCGAGGGCCGCGGCACGACCCGCCCGTTCGAGATTTTCGGCGCGCCCTTTATCGACGCGGAACGGCTGGCGCGCGAACTGAACGCCAAAAGTCTCGCCGGTGTTTATTTCCGCCCGGTTTGGTTTCAACCCACCTTCCAAAAATTTGCCGGCGAACTCTGCGGCGGCGCGCAATTGCACGTGCTCGCGCGCGAGAGGTTCCAACCATTCGCCACGGGACTCGAAGTGATCAGAACCATTCGCCGTTTGTATCCGAACTCTTTTGTGTGGAAGCAGCCGCCCTACGAATACGAATATCACCGGCTCCCGATCGAAGTCCTGCTCGGCGGCCCGGTCGGGCGCTTCTTCGGCGACTGATCCTTTTGTCGTTAGGCGCACTCCTTTTCGCCCGGAGCGCGGCGGCCGGTAATCCCGATGCCATCACTGATCGGATGTCCGACGACGAGTTGCGCGCCTTCCGCGCGACTAAAATCGCGGAGCTGCGCCGGAACGTGCGCCGCCTGAAGGACCGGCCCGCAATCTTCAGCAAGAGCTACGACCAGATTTTTTTCTGCACCCTCTACTACACTCCCAGGGAATCCGGCTTCACGGCCAGGCGCGGCTTTGACGTAACCCTGGTGCGAGCGCGTGGGCTGCGTGGCCGGAAATACGCGCGCGATTTTCTGCGCGCGGTGAAGAAGGAAGGTTTCGGGCGATTGCGCGAACCGGTCGACGGGTGCAACTACCTTCGTTATGACGGTGGCGGTCGCTACGCTTTTGCGCGGGCGCCGCTTGGGCGGCATGGAGAGGTGCTGATTCCGCGGCGCTCCTGCGCGATCTCACGCCACAACCCGATCCTGAAACAGCACGACAAGCTCACGATCAAATCCGAAACCGTGAACGAGCAAACCGGGAGCAACGAGTGGCTCGTGAGCGACACCGGGGCGGGGATTTCGCCGCTCCAGATCGATCTCTACTGGGGCGAAGATGAACCGCGTGGCGCCGTCGGCCGCCAGCGAGCCCGTCCCGCCGGCGCCTGGATGGAGTATGCCTTCAATACCCGGGTGCTGGTGGATCGTTAGGCTGATTTTCCTTCGCCCTATCCCTTTGGATGAGCCGTCATCCCGAGCGAAGCGCAGCGGAGTCGAGGGATCCCGTGGAGAAACCGCAACCGACCACAGCCAAAAACCTTGATGAAACTCATCGGTGTCCTCGACGTCGCCTTCGGCTCGCTCGGGATGATAATCTTCTGTCTGATTTGCGCTGCTCCGGCACGGCGCGGAAACTTTCCCGATGCCCGACCTTCTCGTTAGGCTATACGACTTGCCTGCGGCACCGGGTCTCGTTCAAGACCTCGTCAGGCGCGCCTTTGCCGCCGAGAAGCAACTGGTCGCCCGCTGGATCGGTGAGGAATTCAGCCCCGGCTGGGCAAGCGAAGCGGAAGCCGCTTTCGCCCGCCAGCCGGTGAGTTGTTTCATTGCCGTGGAAAATGAGCAGTTGCTCGGCTTCGCCTGTTACGATGCAACCGCGCGCGGATTCTTTGGCCCCTTCGGAGTCGCGAAATCCGCGCGCGGTCGCGGCCTCGGGCGCGCTTTGCTTCACGCCACTCTGCTCGACATGCGCGCCAATGGCTATGGCTACGCCATCATCGGTTGCGCCGCCGAAATCGAATTCTACCGCAAGGAAACCGGCGCGATCGAGATTCCAAATTCCGCGCCGGGCTTTTACCGCGGTTTGCTCCGGCCGTGACGCCGTCCCCGCCGCTCGAACCATTCGAGCTCCGCTTCCATTTTCAGGGCGATCTTCCATTTTTCGTCAGACCAAATCGCGGGCAGACCGAGGTCGTCAGGCAGTTATGCGAGAAAACATCAATCAAGGATGCGATCGAAGCCTGCGGCGTTCCGCATCCGGAGGTCGATCTCATTCTAGTCGATGGGCAACCGGTTGATTTCAGCTATCAGTTGCAAGCGCCCGCGAGGATTGACGTTTACCCCGTTTCCGTGCCTGAGCCTTTTCCCGGTCGCCGCCTCCAAGACCGCGAGCAGGCGCGTTTTGTCGCCGATGGGCATCTCGGCAAGCTGACCCGCGATTTGCGACTCCTAGGCGTCGATGTCGCGTATTCAGCCCTGGCGTCGGATCGGGAGTTGCTCGCCATCGCGGTGGCGGAGGATCGCGGTCTCCTCACCCGTGACCGGCCGCTCCTCATGCATGCCGCGGTCCGCGCGGGTTACTATCCGCGTTCCCAGCAGGCCGAAGAACAGACGCGCGAAGTCATCGCCCGCTTTCGACTCCGCGACCGGATCGCACCGTTCAGCCGTTGTCTGCACTGCAATGGGCGACTTGCGGCGGTGCCGAAGGAGGAGGTCCTCGAACAGTTGGAGCCACTCACCAAAATCTATTACGACACGTTTCGCCGCTGTCAGCAGTGCGGTCGCATCTACTGGGGCGGATCGCATTTTGAGAGATTGCAAAAACGAATCAAGCAGCTGCTAAAGTAGCCGCGGCCATTCAAGCCCTTGACCAGGCGGCCAACTCCCCGCACTGTTGGCTTCCCCAAAAGCACCGGGCCTGTAGCTCAGCTGGTTAGAGCATGCGCTTGATAAGCGCAGGGTCAAAGGTTCAAATCCTTTCAGGCCCAGATTGCCGCCGCGGTTTTGCGCGTCAATCTCCTCCCGCTTTCGCCCGGCCAAAAATTTCCTTGCGCGTCGTTGCGGCCTGCTCAATAGTTAACCATATGGTTAAACATTCGGAGGAATCGTTGAGCCGCACTTTCGCCGCCCTCGCCGATCCCACCCGGCGCCGCATCCTCGCCCATCTCGCCCGCGGCTCCCGGCCCGTCACCCACCTCGCCCGCCCGCACCAGATGTCGCTCCCCGCCGTCTCCAAACATTTGCGCGTTCTGGAGAAAGCGGGACTGCTTCGCCGTCGTCGCTACGGCCGGGTGCACGAGATGGAGCTGAATGCCAGGCCGCTTCGGCAGGCCGCCCAATGGGTGGAAGAGTATCGCAAATTCTGGGAGAGCTCACTCGACCGGCTCGCCGCCTTTTTGGAAAAACAAAACCAAACAACACACCAGCCTAACGAGAAAAGGAGGAGGAGGGAATCATGACAAAACACAAGACCGCAACTCGGAGCGAATGGCTCCAGGCAAGGCTCGAGCTGCTAAGCGCGGAGAAGGAACACACTCGCCAGGGGGACGAGCTGGCCCGGCGCCGCCAGGAATTGCCCTGGGTGCGGCTGGAGAAGGAGTACCGCTTCGAAACCGAGGAGGGCGGGGCGACGCTGGCGGAGCTTTTCCGCGGGCGCTCTCAGCTCCTCGTCTATCACTTCATGTTTGGGCCGGATTACACCGCGGGCTGTCCCTCCTGCTCTGCGATCGCCGATGGGTTTAACGGCATCTGGATTCACCTCGCGCATCATGACGTCATGCTCTGGGCGGTCTCACGGGCGCCGCTTCCGAAGCTCCAGGCATATAAGGAGCGAATGGGCTGGACCTTTCGCTGGGCCTCTTCATTCGAGAGCGACTTTAACTCTGATTTCGGCGTCGGCTTGACCGAGAAGCAACAGCGTGAAGGCGGTTATGAATATAACTATGACCGGGAAGGCCCCTGGGAAGGTGCCAGTGAAGGAGCTACAACCTTTGCCACCATGAGCGGCACTGATCCGGCGACCTATACTCGGGAACAACCCGGGCTGAGCGCGTTCGTGCTCGAGGAGGGAATCGTTTACCACACTTACTCGACCTATGCGCGCGGACTCGACGCTCTCTGGGGTATGTATCAGTGGCTCGATCGCGCGCCCAGGGGCCGCAACGAGCCCGATATCTGGTGGCGGCGCCACGACGAATACGGAGTTTAATTAGAAACAAAGAATGGAAGCAAAATCGTGAAGATGGAACCGGCAGAAAAGAGATCGCTCGAAATCAGACGCTTCATCAATGCGCCACGCGACGGGGTTTACGCGGCCTGGACAGATCCAGTGCAACTCAAAGAATGGTGGGGACCGAAAGAGGTTCAAACGCTGAAAATTATCGCCGACACCCGCGTGGGCGGAAAGTACCGCTGGGATTTGGTCAACCAGGAAGGCGAGGAGATGAGTGTATATGGCGAATACCAGGAGCTGATTCCGGGAAGAAAGATCGTCTTTACTTGGAAGTGGGACGACGACGAAGCGTGGGAAAATTGCACCAGCACGGTATCGGTTGAATTTTCCGATCGTGATGGCGGCACTGAGTTGCGCCTGACCCATGTGCAACTGCCGAGCGAAGCATCGCGCGACCGTCACAACGAAGGTTGGAACAGCGTGCTCGATCGGCTGGAGAAATTTTTCAGCAAGTAACTGCAACCTGGACTCAGGAGGACTTAAAATCATGACGACTGCAGAAGTAGCAAAGAAAACGGTGGAGTTAGTCCGCGACCAAGCCTGGTACGACGCACTCGATACGCTTTACGATGACAACATCGTCAGTGTCGAAGCTTACTCAGCCGGTGGAGAGTCACCGGAGACGCGCGGGAAGGAAGGCGTCCGCGGGAAGATTGACTGGTGGGTGAACGCGATGGAAGTGCACAGCTTCAACGCGAGCGATCCTTTTGTTGGTCACGATCGCTTTGTCGTGCAATACGACGCCGATGTGACTGATAAGAAGTCGAAAGAAAGGCGACAACTGTCCGAGGTCGGCGTTTACACGGTGAAGAATGGCAAAATCGTGCGCGAAGAGTTTTTGCCTCGGGTCTAGGCCGGGCCGGCGCGGGTCGGTGCGCGGAAAAAGATCAGGGCGCTGACTGCGCCGGAAAAAGCGAGCACCGCCCCGACTGACATGATGGCGCGAAAGCCGGAGATGAAGGCGCGATCGATCGCGCGGCGAACGGATCGTTGCGTCGCGCGATCGACGTTCTTCGGCAGCGTGATCGCGGCTAGCCTGGTCGATTGAGCGGCCACCGACCTCGCGATGGCCGGCGGTAACTGTGACTGCTCGAGTTGCCGATTCAATTCGCCGCGAAAAACAGTTAGCATCACGGTTCCGAGGACGGCGATCGCAATCAGCCCGGCCGTTCGGGCGATCGCATTGTTGACCCCGGAAGCTATCCCGGCCTGACTCTCCGGGACTGAACTCATGACCGTGGTGGTGAGTGGCGCGACCGTAATTGCCATTCCGAGGCCGACAATTGCAATCGGCGGGAAAAAGTTCTTCCAGTAACCGGCACCGGCCGAGCTGAAAACGAACAGAGTGTAACCGGCAGCAGTAAGCAGTGGCCCCAGGACGAGCGGCGGTTTTGGTCCATAACGAGTGACCAGCCCGCCTGACCAGCGCGAGAGGACAGACATAATTAGAATAAAAGGCAATAAGGCGGCGCCGGCCGCGGTTGCGGAGTAGCTCTGCACCTGGATAAGATTGAGCGGCAGAAAGAAGAGTGTCCCGGAGAGGGCGGCGTAAAGCAGGAAAGTGAGAAGGTTAGTGCCCGCGAAGCTGCGTGATCGGAAAAGCTCGAGCGGCAGCATCGGATGAGAGCTACGCCACTCAATAAGGAGGAATGTGCTTAACAACACGCTGCCGGCGCTCAGCGTGCTTATGACAGTTAGACCTCCGAAACCGGCGCGCGATGATTCGATCAATCCATAAACGAGCGCGCCCAAGCCAAGCACGGCAAGGATCGCTCCAATCCAATCGACGCGTTGGTTATCCCGTGCCGCCGTCTCGGCAATGTGGCGAAATGAAATCAGGATCACAATCAGCGCGATCGGCAGATTGATGAAGAAGACCGCACGCCAGGAGACGTGCTCAATTAGCCAGCCGCCGAGGAGCGGCCCGATTCCGCTCGTGATTGCGCTAGCTCCTGACCAGGTCCCGATCGCGCGGCCGCGTTCCTCCTCGGAAAAGGAACTGCTGATGATGGCAAGGCTTTCCGGGACAAGCAGGGCCGCGCCGAAACCCTGGGCGGCGCGCGCGATGATCAGCTGGGTCATGTTCGCGGCCAACCCGCAGCAGGCCGAGGCGATGGCAAAGATCGTGATCCCGATGAGAAAAATCCGGCGCCGGCCGTAATGATCGCCTAACGAACCACCGACGAGCAGGAATGCGGAAAGCAGGAGCGAGTAAGCCTCGACCACCCATTGCACGCCCAGGGCGGTGGCATTGAGATGAGTTTGCAGCGCCGGGAGGGCGACATTCACGACCGTGCTGTCGATAAAGGCCATGCTCGAGGCGAGAATCGTCGCGGCCAGGATCCAGCGGCCACGGCGCTTCGTGTGCGGTGCGGCGGTTGCGCCCGCGCGGATCAGGTTCTCGTCGCAGGGCCCGCGAAGAATCGCCCACATTTTCTAATACTCGCAGAGCGTTTCGTCGGCGTAGCAGTAAAGCCAGCGCTCACCTGGTTGCGCCGAAGCAATCACGGCATGACCAGTCGCATGCGCGTGCTGGCTGGCGTGACGGTTAGGCGAACTGTCGCAGCACAAGGTCACGCCGCATTCCTGACAGGTGCGCAAATGCACCCAGCTGTCACCGATTTTCACGCACTCCGCGCATTCGCGGACTTCAGGCTGCTTCACAAGTGTAACTGCATTCAGATGGCGACAACCGCGGTCTTCCATTATGAAGCGGCTCCGACTTTAGGTTTACTGGCCGGCTCCTTTTCTTGTCGCACCGGCGAACGCTCATGACCGGCAAAGAAGCGCTCGATCACATAGAAGGTTACTGGAATGAGAAAGATCGCGATCCCGGAAGCAGCGATCATCCCTCCTATGACAGTCGAGCCAAGGACGCGGCGTGCGACCGCGCCGGAACCGCTGGCGAACCAAAGCGGCAGACAGCCGAAAATGAAGGCGAACGAAGTCATGAGGATCGGTCGCAAACGCAAACGCGCGCCTTCGAGCGCGGCGTCGAGCAAGGGCTTGCCTTTCTCGTATTCGTACTTGGCAAACTCGACGATGAGGATGGCGTTCTTCGCCGCCAGACCTATGAGCATGATCAGCCCTATCTGGGCGTAAATGTTGTTTTGCATCCCGCGCAACCACAGGGTGAGAAACGCGCCAAAGACCGCCACCGGCGTGCCTAATAGCACGCTAAAAGGCAGTGACCAGCTTTCATAAAGGGCGGCCAGAATCAGGAAGACAAAAATGAGTGACATTCCGAACACCACCGCAGGCGAGACGCCTTGCTGCGCTTTCTTCTCCTGATAGGAGATACCGAGATAGTCATATCCCATTTCATTCGGCATGGTTTGGCGAAATACTTCTTCGAGCGCATTCATGGCCTGGTTCGAGCTGTAACCGGGCGCGGCGCTGCCATTGATTTGCGCCGACCTATATTCGTTGTACCGGAGCGTGAACTCCGGGCCGGAGATGTTCGATAGCGTCGACACGGCATCGAGCGGTACCGGATCGCCATTGGCATTTCGGACATAGAATTGCCCGACGTTCTTCGCCTCCGTCCGATAGTCTCCTTCCGCCTCGATATAGACCTGCCAGGTGCGGCCGAACCGGTTGAAGTAATTAACAAAGAATCCACCCATGAAGGTCTGGAGCGTCTGGTAAACCTGCCCGAGATCGATCCCTTGCTTGATGACTTTGTCGCGATCCACATTCACGAGCACCTGCGGGACATTGGGCAGAAATGTCGGAATGAGTGTGCCGAGCTCGGGTCGCTTGCGCGCGGCGGCGAGAAAGGTTTGCAGGTTTTTCGCCAGAAACGCGACATCCTTGCCGGCGCGATCTTCAAGGATGAATTGGAATCCGCCGGAGGTGCCCACCCCAGGTATGACCGGCGGCGGAAAGGCAAAGGCAAGACCTTCGGTAAGGCCGGCGAGCTGTTTGTTCAGGTTGGCTTTGATGGCGGTGTATTGCTCCTCCGGTCTCGTCCGTTCGCTCCAGGGCTTGAACGTAACGAAGAAGAACGCGCTGTAAGTATTTTGCACGAGACTTAGCAAACTGAATCCAATCACGCTCGTGGTGTACTTAACACCCGGAGTTTTGCTCAGAATCGCTTCGATCTTGCGCGCCGCCTGGTCAGTCCGTTCCAGTGAGGAGGCGTCTGGCAATTGCAGCGCCATGAAGACATAGCCCTGGTCTTCTTCCGGCAGAAAACTGCTCGGCAATCGTGAACCAAATAAGCCGGCAGCGACCGCCACGATCGCGAGGAGAGCGAAGCTAAGTCCAGCTTTCCGAATCGCGATTCGCGACCAGGTAACGTAGCCAGTTGTCGCCCTGCCAAAGAGCCGATTGAACCGGCTGTAGAACCAGCCCAGCGGCCCGCGGCTTTGCTTTCGCGGTCGGAGCAGGATCGAGGAAAGTGCCGGGCTAAGCGAGAGGGCGTTGAAGGCGGATAAGATGACGGAGATCGCAATTGTTAGGGCGAACTGTTGATACAAACGTCCGGTAATGCCGGGTAGAAATGCCGTGGGAATAAAGACTGCCGAAAGAACCAGCGCGATCCCGATGACCGGCCCCGAGACTTCGCGCATGGCCTGCAGGGTCGCTTCACGCGCGGTCATTCCTTCCTCAATGTGACGTTCAACTGCTTCCACCACGACGATCGCATCATCGACTACCAGACCGATGGCAAGGACGAGCCCGAAAAGTGAGAGCGTGTTGATCGAAAATCCGAACAACGGAAAAAGGATGAAGGTGCCAATCAACGACACCGGCACGGCGCAGAGCGGAATAAGGGTCGCGCGCCAGCCTTGCAAAAAGATGAAGACAACCAGCACGACGAGGGCGAGCGCTTCGAACAAGGTCTTGAGGATTTCGTCCATGCCCTCGGTAACGGAAAGCGTCTGATCGAGTGAGACGGCGTAGTCCATGCCCGCGGGGAAACGCTGTTTGGCTTCCGCCATTAACTTACGCACGCCTTGGGCGGCTTTGACTGCGTTCGTGCCCGGCAGCTGATAACATGCGAGGATGGCGGAGGGTTGCCCGTTCAAGCGGCCTCTGATGTTGTAAGTCTGTGCGCCGAGCTCGATCCTGGCGATATCTTTTACCCTGACGAATGAACCATCCGGATTTGCCCTTACGACAATCTCGCCGAATTCCTCCGGCGTTTGCAGGCGTCCCTGCGCTCGCACGGTGTAAGTGAACTTCTGTCCACGCGGAATTGGTTCGCCGCCGATCTGACCGGCGGGATTAACCGTGTTCTGCTTTTGCACCGCCGTGATAATCTCCGGCACGGTGATGCCAAGCTTCGCCAGCTGGTCTGGTTTCACCCAAAGCCGCATCGCATACTGGCCGGCGCCGAAGACCTGGACATTGCCAATCCCAGGAACGCGTGTCAGTTGATCCACGAGATTGATGTAACCGTAGTTAGCGAGGAAAACTCCATTGTAAGTCCCTTTGGGCGAATACAACGCAATCAACATCAGTGGCGCGGTGGTCGATTTCTTAACTGTCACGCCATAGTTATTCACGTCCGCGGGCAACTGGGATTGCGCCTGGGAAACGCGCAGCTGAGTCAAGACCTGATCAATGTTGGGATCCGTTGCGACGTCGAAATTCACAACCAGGCGGAGGTCGCCGCTGTTGGCGTTGATCGAGTACATGTAATTCATGTTATCGACCCCGCTCATCTGCTGCTCGATCGGCGCCGCGACCGATTGCTCGACCGTGAGTGCGTCCGCCCCGGTGTAATGGGTTTGGACCTGGATCTCGGGCGGTGCGATCTGCGGGTATTGCGCGACTGGCAGCCCGAGAATGCAAACGGCGCCGATCAACACCATCAGGATCGCGATGACGATTGCGACGATGGGCCGCCTGATGAAAAACTCAGCCATGCGCGATTAAGGTTGACTTGGCGCAGGCGAAACTTCGGAAGCCGCTTGCGGCCCAGGCGGCGTCCACTCCTTCACGGTAACTGTCGATCCTTCTTTGGCTTTTTGAATTCCTTCCACGATCACTCTGTCACCCGGCTTCAGTCCTTCAGTCACTTCCCACATCGCTCCGATCCGCTCACCCACCTTTACCGGACGAATGCTGACCTTATTATCGTCGCCCACGACCGCGACCTGAAAACTGCCTTGTAACTCGTTGACTGCTTCCTGCGGAATGACCATGGCGTCTTTCTTGATGTCAGCCACAAAGCGTACTTTCCCAAATTGCCCGGGACGCAAGATGTTGCCCGGGTTCGGGAAAATCACTTCATAGCGGATCGAGCCGGTCCTGGGATCGAGATTGCGATCGAGCGCGTAAAACTTTCCTTTGTGCGGATAGACATTACCGGTGCCGAGAATGAGCTCGAACTGAAGTGACTTGAGGTACTGTTTGCGTTCCTCGGGATCGGGATGACGGGAGATGAAATCGGTGAAGGGTCCTTCCCCGGCGGTGACAATCGCTTTGATCGGGTCAACCTGCGAAACCGTCGTCAGGGCGCCGCTGCTCGGACCGACCAGATCACCTACCTGCGCATTGGCAAAGCCGGCCAGGCCATTGATAGGCGAGGTGATCCTGGTATAGCCAAGATTCAGTTCGGTCTGCTCCACTGCAGCTTGATCGGCTTCGACATTCGCGCGGCTTGATCCGGCGGCGGCGGTCGCGGTATCTCGCTCCTGGTCACTGATAACTTTCTTGTTAAACAGATCGAGCGCGCGCTTTTCATCCGCGTCTGTCTTTGCCTCGTTAGCCTTGTCTTTTGCGAGAGTCCCCCTGGCCTGGGCCAGGGCGGCCTGAAATGGACGCGGATCGATCCGGAAGAGCATGTCACCTTTTTTCACCACGCTTCCCTCGGTGTAATCGCGCGAGATGATGTAACCCTGCACCTGGGCGTTGATGTTGGCGTTGATGAAACCGTCCAGCGTCGCGACCCGTTCCAGCACCCGCGGCACATCGCGCGGCTGGACGGTGGTCACGAGCACTTCCGGCGCGGGCGGGGCGGCTGGCGGCGATTTGCGGGAACATCCCGCGAACAATCCGACGATCAGGAGCGTGCCACAGGCTGTGATCGTGAAGGATCGAGAGTGAGTCATTGATTGATTATCGCCCGCGAACCCGATTCTGGCTTTTGCAGTCTGGCAATAGTGAATTGCTCTCCGCTTTTGATTTGCCTTTAGCAAGTCGGCTTCGTTCGCCAGATCGCTCATCCATCGAGATCATGCGCGCGCGCCGCCGGGTCAGGTTACATGCGTGAATTCGTAACCCTAGGAAGTGGCGAGCAGGTCTTCGATTTTAATCGGGAGTTCGCGGATGCGCACCCCGGTCGCGTGATAAGTCGCGTCCGTGATCGCGGCGGCGATGCCGGCCAGACCGATCTCGCCAATCCCGCGCGCCCCGAGTTCGTTGATCTCCTTGTCGGGATAGTCGAGAAAGTGCACCTCGATCGGCGGCACGTCTGCGTTTACCGCCACCATGTAATCGGCGAGGTTGCTGTTAATCGGCGCGCCGTTCTGCGGATCGTAAGTGGTGTGCTCCAAGAGGGCCATGCCAATTCCCATCACAACCGCGCCCTCGATCTGGTTGCGTCCGGCGAGCGGATTAATGATTCGCCCTCCATCAATCACCGTCACGACCCGGCTCACCCGCAAGCGCGCAATCTCGGGCTGCCACGTCACCTCAGCAAAGTGACAGCCGAAGGAGTGCTTGGAAAACTTAGGATTCTTCTCGCCAAAGGATGATTCGGATTTACCCGCGCCGCTAACGAGGCGAACGTTGGCGCGCTTGAGTAAGTCCGCGAACGGGACGCCACCGCCGGCGCGATTCGCTTTCACAAAGAGTCGGCCCTTCTCGAAAGCCAGTTCGTCAGGCTTGCGATCTTCGAATCGCGATCCGGGTGTTGTCGTCGCGAGGTTGAGGAGCGACTCGATCGCTTTGCTGGTCGCGGCAGATACTGCCGGAATGACCGACGCCGTTGCCATTGAACCGCCCGAAGTTGGACCCTCTGGCAGCGAGGTATCGCCCAGCGCGACCTCGACTTTGTCGATCGGCAGACCCGTCTTCTCCGCTGCCAGTTGCGCCAGGATTGTGTAAGTGCCGGTGCCGATGTCTTGCGTGCCGCAGGCGACGCGCACGGTTCCGTCGTCGCGGAGTTGGATGGTTGCTTCGGCCGGAAATCTTGCCGCGACCCAGGCAGCTCCGGCCATTCCCCAGCCGAGGATCAACCCATCCCGCTTCATTGCACCGACTGCGCGATTGCGCTTCGACCAGCCGAATTTTTGGGCGCCCAGGTCGAGGCACTCGAGATAATGACGGGACGAAAAGGGAAGGCCTGAGGACTCGTCGACCTTTGGTTCGTTCAAGACCCGCAGCTGCACCGGATCCATCTTGAGCTGGTCGGCCAGTTCATTCATCGCCGATTCGGTCGCATAAAGTCCGGGCACAGCGCCCGGGCCGCGCATGTCGGAGGGTGTGCCGATGTTTCGCTTGGCGCGCCCGAATTCTACTCGCAGATTCGGCACACTGTAATGGAAGGCGGTCGCTTCGCCGCAGTTCTCGTGATAGCCGTCGAGGATCGAGCGTTGATAGACGTAATCGTGTTGGAGCGAAACGAGTCTTCCCTCCGGCGTGGCGCCGAGCCGGACCCGCTGCTGGGTTCGGGCCCGATGCCCGGCCGATTGGAAAGTCATCCTGCGACTGAGCACGAGCTTGACCGGTTTGCCTAACTGTCGCGCCGCCGCGGCCGCGAGCGAACAATGCGTCCACGGCCAGAGTTTGCTGCCGAAACCGGAGCCGACGAACTTGGTAATGACGCGTACGTTTTCCTTCGGCAAGCCGAACATCTGTGCGAGCACGCCACGCATGTTGAAAATGCTTTGTGATTCCTCGTAAAGTGTAAGCCGGTCACCGTCCCAGATTGCGAGCGCCGCCTGTAACTCAATCGGGTTATGCGTCTCGCTAGGAGTTACGTAAGTTTGATCAAGTTTAACCGCGGCGTTGGCGAAAGCTTTATCTGGATCGCCGCGCTCACTTTGGAGGCGCTTCTCCGGGCCATAGGGAGTGACAACGACCTCCGGGTCATCGTCAGCTTTCAGCTCGGTCGCGACATTTGGCGTTTCTTTGTCGTAAGTGACCTGGACCGCATCGGCTGCGGCTTTGGCGGCTTCGAAGGTGTCGGCGACGGCCAGGGCAACGTATTGGCCGTAGTAGCGAACAACATCATCCTCGAACGGCGGGCGCCGCTCGATACAAATGCCTTCAAAGCCTTCTCCCGGAGTGGAGCGGGAAATCTTGCCGATGTCCGCCCGGTGAAAAATGGCGCGCACGCTGGGCATCTCTGCCGCCGCGGCCGTGTCGATCTTTTTGATCTTGCCGTTGGCAATCGTCGCCTCGACCGGAACCGCATGGAGCATCCCGGGGAAATGGTGATCGGTCGCATACATGGCTGTGCCGGTGACCTTGAGAGGGCCATCAATCCGCGGCTGCGCTTTCCCGATCACGGACGTTTCTGCAGTTTTCGGCACTGCTTTGTTCGTTAGGCTATCTCGGTCACAAGTTTCAAAGCGTGCACCAAGCAGCGCTTCGCCAGCTCAACCTTGAAACCGTTCTGGCTTTGCGGCTTCGCCTCACGCAGCGCTGCCTCCGCCGCTTTCCGGAAAACCGCCTCGCTTGGTGGTCGTCCGCTCAGCTCCGTCTCCGCTTCCGGCGATCGCCACGGTTTCGTGCCAATTCCACCCAGCGCGACCCGCGCCCGCGTGATTTTCCCTTGCGCCTTCGTGATCACGACCGCGGCTGAGGCGAGCGCGAACTCATAGGAGGCGCGATCGCGCAGTTTCAAATAGACCGAGCGATTTCCCGCGGCAGGCGGCGGGAGCGTCACATGCGTAATCAGGTCTCCCGGCTCCAGGACCGTCTCACGTTGTGGCGTGTTCCCGGGAAGCAAATGAAAGTCAGCTATTGGAACGCTGCGTTCACCCTTGGGCCCGCGAATGTGAATCGTCGCTTCGAGCGCGGTCAGGGCCACATTCATGTCGGACGGATTCGTCGCGATGCAATGCTCGCTCGTGCCGAGAAGCGCCAGACTGCGATTCACCCCGGTGATGGCGGCGCAACCGCTGCCCGGTTCGCGTTTATTGCACGGCGTCGCGGTGTCGCGGAAATACATGCACCGGGTACGCTGCAAAAGGTTGCCGGCGGTTGTCGCCATGTTGCGAATCTGCACGGTCGCGCCGCTCAGAATCGCCTCGGAAAGGACCTGGTAGTTCTTCCGCACGAGCGGGTGCCAGGCCAGTTCGGAGTTGCGCACGGTTGCGCCGATCGTTAGGCCGCCGTCCGGTGTCGGTTCGATTTTGTCGAGCGGCAACCGGTTGAGATCAACCAAGCTTTGTGGCTGCTCGACATTCAGCTTCATCAAGTCGATCAGCGTCGTGCCACCGGCGATGAAGCGAATCTCCGCGCCTTGTTGCGCGGTTTGCGTCTTTGCGGCTGCCGCAATCGCCTGCGAGTGATCGTTAGGCCGGGTGAGTTGAAAGGTTTTCATCCCGCTCTCGACCCCTCCCGCACTTTCTGAATCGCGGCCACGATGTTGTGGTAGGCGCCGCAGCGGCAGATGTTGCCGCTCATGAATTCCTTCACCTCCGCGTCATCCGGCCCGCACGGTTCTTTCAAGAGCGCGACCGCCGACATGATCTGGCCCGAGGTGCAGTAACCGCACTGATAGGCGTCGCATTCGACGAAGGCCGCCTGCATCGGATGCATCTTCTGCGGGTGACCAAGGCCTTCGATCGTGGTGATTTCATCGCCGTCGTGGAGGGCGGCAAAGGAGAGACACGAAAGTTGGCGGCGACCGTTGATGTGCACCGTGCAGGCACCGCATTGGCCGTGATCGCATCCTTTTTTGGTGCCGGTGAGATGAAGATGCTCGCGGAGGCAATCGAGCAAAGAGGTGCGCGGATCGATTCGGAGCTCGTGTTTTTTCCCGTTGACGAGAAGCGTGACCGCAATGGCGTCTTTCGAGCCTGACGAGGCGGCGGGCTGCGCTTTTTCAAAAGACTCGCCACTCATGGTGATGGGTCCCGCCGACGCCATCAGGCCGGCCATGCCCAGCCGGGAGAGAAACGCGCGGCGGGTCGAGTGGCCGGAGCCGGGAGGGGATTCCGCGTTTTCATCGGGCTCGGCTTGATCGGACATCGCATCCTCCTCGCAATCATGGGGAGGCTATTCGTCTTCTTCCACGCTTCGCAAGCGTTTTTCGGAGACGAAGGGATTCTTCTCTTCCTGGGCTGGCTTTGTCAGGTGATGTGTTCGTGAATCCTGCCGTAGTGCTCAAAGATGTCGGCCAATGGAATGCAAACGATCTCTAAGCTTTGGGGGAGACAGAAAGGGCATCCGGTGTTACCACCGGATGCCCTTGCAAGTCTTGACTGTTTTCAGCCATCCCGGGAGCCGGATGGGACGGCTCCCGGAATTAAGCTTCGTTTACGGGACTGTGACGTCGACGGTGTTGGAGCAGTCGCCGGAGTCCGTCTCACACACCTGATAGGTGAAGGTTCCTGTCCTGGTGCCAAGCGCGTCAAGCTTCCTGCCATCGTCTGCGGTCGTCTGAACCACCACGCCATCCCGCAGGACGTTGATCTGGCCGCCATCGGCCGGAGCCCATTTGAGTAAGACTCTTGATTTACCGTTTTGGGTGCCTACGCGGGCTTCTAGGGTAATCGTCTGGCCGCCACCGCCGATCGCCTCCTGATCGAAGAAGGGATCCTGCTGCGAGGCGTTGTTAATCGGGATGCGGCCATCTGTCCAAGTGTGGAGGTGACCAGCTGGGGAGGCGAAGCTGTAGTCGTAGTCACCTGCGTATTCCGTGACGATCGAGGAGTCGGGTTGACCAGGCAGCGGAGTGACGACATCGGAGAACGGTTCATCCGCGCCCCAGGTCGCACCGTTGTCGGTCGATTTGCGGGCCCACATCCGATAGCACGGGACCGAAGTGTTGCCCTTGGTGCAAGCGGTCGACTCGCGGGCATCGTACCAAACCGCCACCAGACTGCCATCAGCGCCGACCGAGATATTCGGCTGCCACTGCGGACGGGTGGTGGTGTCGGTGTTCAACTGGAATGGTGCGCTGAAGGTCGAGCCGCCATCGGTTGAACGAATGTAGAAGACGTTAGCCGAATCACCGTTCGAAGTATTCCGCGAATCATAGACATACGAAACCACGTTGTTGAACGCCGCCGGTTGGCCCCAGCCCATGTGCCGCCAGAAGGAAGGGCCGGAGAACATGCAGGCAAAGTAACTGTTCGATGCGCAGAGTGTGACGCCCGGAGCTGCGAATGCAGGGCCGGTGTAGACTTGAGCAAAGGTCGCACCACCATCAGTGGACTTGAAAAGAAGATTGATGCGATTGTTGAGTCCGCCACCACCCTCGTTCATTCCTGCCACGTAGATTGCTCCCGTGGCTGCATCTCCGGTGATCTGAACGTCACGGAAGAAACCACTGGAGAGCTGGCGCTCGTTATTCCAAGTGGCGCCATTATCCGTAGAGAAACGGACAAAGAGTGCGCCGCCGCCGCGGTTGAAATCGTTAAACGACACAAACATCCGGCCGTAAAACGGACTGCTCGGATTCTGATCGGTATAGCCAGACTCGCGGTCATCGGCACTGTTGTTATGGACGCAGAAATGTGTCCAACTGTTCGGATCAGCCGGAGTGGCAGACTTGTAGCCACCGATGCCTTGGCCGCCGCAACCGATATCCAGCCAGATCGCGAACCAGGTTCCAGTCGGACGATTATACAGGATAACCGGGTCGCCGAGGGTGTTCTCAAACGGGCTGTGCCCGTTGCTCTTCGTTAACCGGGTAAACGTGGCACCGCCGTCGAGCGAGACCGATGCGCCCGAGATGTTGAGCGGGCTCGAGTTGACGTTTCGGGAGTCGTTGTAGGCAACGACGATCTGGTCGGGATTATCCGGGTTAGACGTGACGAATGTCTCCGACTGGGTGATGTGAGTGCCAGAGTCAGTTTGCGGACTGATCAGGTCGACGTCGGTCGCACCAAGGAGCGGTGCCAGCACCTGCTGGGCGATGGAGTACCCTCCATCGGAATTGGCCGGCGCACCGCCTTGGGCTCGACCGCAATAGATGGCGAGCGCGCCCGCGCGCAGGTTTTCCTGCTTATCGAGGCCAAGCGCATCGAACTGGCTGCAATCAAAGAGCGGCGGGACTAACGCCGGGTTGACGCTGCTGGCCGATTTACTTCGCTGCTGTGCATTGGCGGAGAACTGGCCAATGCTCAAGAGCGCCAGAAGAACACCGGCGAGGAGGAGTGCCAGGCCGATGGAAGCCCGCCAGTAAAAGAAGGCGGATTGTGATGTTGTTGTTTTTTTCATTTAGTTTGTCTTAGGTGAGTTGTGTTGATTACCGCATGGCAAGAAACCTCTTTGCCGTTTCCAGCGTATCAAATGGAGTACACGGTCGTCGCCCATTTTTATCTAACAATTATGTAATGCGTGGCGCGGACGGCTCCACTCTGACCCGATTGGCATTCGCTACAGCTCTAAAGCGAGACGACGAATGGAAGCGCCCTTAGCTATTTGTCCGGCTCGCCGTAAACGTGCCGTGCTTTGATGGCGGCCCCGTGGCATTCGCCGGCTCCTGAGCCGCGGGGAAGAATCTGGCCTCTCCCTTCATCGAACCGTCGGTCTCCAGTTTTCCCCGCAGAACCAGCCGGCCCCGCTGGATGCCGACGTTGCCGAGGGGAAATTGCACCGGGCCTGAGAAGGTGAAGGAATGTGCGTCATCGCTCGTCCATTCCGCCGCCGCAGGCTCGTTCGGGCCAGCTTGGAGCGGTTTCGGAATCAGCAGTTGGAGGGAACCTTTGCCACCATCGCGAGCCTCGAAGCGCAAAGAGCGGTGCTCGCCACTCTGAAAAGTGACCTCCACTTTCCAGCTCCCAATGATCTCCGGCGCTGACGCGTGAGACATGGTTGGCCTGATTATTCCCACGAGGGCGAGTAAGGCGAGCGCCGTTTTCCATTTCATGATTGAATGCGGCCGGGTCGAGACTGGTTCAATCTGTGGCGTGGACCAGCTTGGATCAACCGCGTTTCTTTGCCCACTCGCGATGCGGCCGGGGTCACCGCCCCCGGCTACAACTCGGCCGGGTTGGCGCCCACGGGCTAGAACTGGCCAGGGTTAGCGCCCCGGCTACAACTGCTGGGCAAGAGCGCGCATCTGTGGATATTCTTCGCCGGCTTTGGTCTCCGCTGAATCCGAATGAATTACTCGACTCGACATCTTCGCTTCGGCTGGTGGGCGCTCGCCATTTATATCCTGCTCGGGATCGTGCTCGAGACCATGCACGGGTTCAAAATCGGCTGGTATCTCGACGCCGGAAACGAAGCGCGCCGGCTCATGTTTACGCTCGGCCATTTTCACGGCACGATGCTCGCGCTGGTCAACATTGCCGCCGGTCTCACACTCCGGAGTGTGGAAGGTCTTCGCATCCGGCCATCGGTTTCCTTTGCCCTGATCTGGGCCGCGATCCTGCTCCCGGGCGGATTTCTCCTCGGCAGCTTTATCACCTACGATGGCGACCCGGGCAGCGGCGTCTGGCTGGTGCCGCTCGGCGCGCTTTTCATGTTCTACGGTGTGGTTGGTTTCGCGCTTGGCCTAAGCAAGACCGCGGAAAGGTTCCCTCGACAGAAAAAGCAAAAATGATTCGAAAAGAATTCCTCGTCCGCGATGGCGATGCTAGCTGTCGCCGCTCATCCCGCGCGAGGTTCTTTTTGGAAATCCAGAGCGAAGTGACCCAGAGATTTCACCTGATGGCGACAGCGGAAGTTCGCTAGGGCAGACCAATTAACCTTACTATTAATGAAACGCACCTTTGTCATCCTGATTCTAATCGCTTCTGCCTCGGCTCAAGCTGAGTTACCGCCACTTATCCCGCGCGAGCTCCTTTTCGGAAATCCAGAGCGTGTGCACCCCGAAGTTTCACCCGAGGGCACGCAGATCGCCTGGCTCGCGCCTGACAAAAGCGGTGTCGTGAACGTCTGGGTGGATGGGATCGATGGTGGGAAAGAACGAGCTGTGACTAACGAAAGCCATCGGCCGATCGAATGGTACACTTGGGCCGGGGATTCGAAACACATCCTTTACCTTCAGGACAATGCCGGCGATGAAATCGACCATCTTTTTTCTGCTGACCTGACGAACGGAAACGTGCGCGACCTGACACCGTTCCGCGGGGTGCGGGCGCAGAATGTTCTGACCGACTTGGCGCATCCGCGATTCGTCCTCGTCGCGCTGAACCTGCGCAATCGGGAGGCGTTCGACATGTATCGGGTCGATCTCGAGACCGGCGCGGTCACGCTCGAAGCGACCAATCCGGGCGACGTGCTCACCTGGACCACGGATAACGACTTTGCGATTCGTGCTGCGACGGCCTTCGATGGAAAAAGCGGGAACTCGATCGTGCGGGTGCGCGACGCCGCTGGCCAGCCGTGGCGTGATCTCGTCGTGATGCCATTCGAGCGCGCGCTTTTCGCCGGTCAGGTTGTAGGCGGGTCACTCATCGCGGGATTCGCGCCCGACGACAACAGCCTCATCATCGAGTCAGCGTTGCATTCCGATAAGGGGCGGCTCGTGCGCGTCGACCTGGGCAATGGAAAGGAGCTGGAGGTCCTGGCGCAGGACCCAAGGTGCGACGTGGCGAGCGCTGGCTTTGGAGATGAACCGAGTGTCCTGCGCGACCCGCAGAGTCATGCCGTGCAGGCGGTTGAATTCAACTATCTCACCTCGCACTGGGTTTTCCTCGATCGCAAGATGGAGGCTGACTTCGCAACCATCGGACAACAGGCGCCGGGCTTCCTCGATTTGATCAGCCGTGACCGCGCGGATCGAGAATGGATCGTCGCATCAAGGCGAAGCGATGCTCCTGCCACTTACTTTCTGTTTAATCGAGATACAAAGAAGCTAAGGAAGCTTTACGAAGAACAACCCGCCCTGACCAAGATAACCCTCGCGCCCAAGAAGGGCATCACGATTAAGGCGCGCGATGGCCTGGTCCTGCCCTCCTACCTAACGACTCCCCCGGGAGTCGAAGCGAAAGCTTTGCCGCTGGTCCTGCTCATCCATGGCGGACCCTGGTTTCGCGACTACGATAATTTCGATTCAGAGGTGCAGCTACTCGCGAACCGCGGCTATGCCGTTCTTCAAGTCAATTACAGGGGTTCGACCGGCTATGGTCTGGCATTTCTGAATGCCGGGACCAACGAATGGGGTCGCGGCACTCAGCGCGACCTTTATGACGCGGCACAGTGGGCGATTGATAACGGTATTGCCGATCCGAAAAGGATTGCAGCCATGGGCTGGTCCGGCGGAGGCTTTGCGACTTTGCTCTGTCTCGAACAGCGGCCCGACCTTTTCGCCTGCGGCGTGGACGGAGTAGGACCGGCAGACCTGGCGACGCTCTTTCGCTCCTTTCCGAGTTATTGGTCGAATATCATGATGCGATGGCGGCGCCGGGGCGGGGACTTTGATCATAACGAGAAACTGAATCGCGAAGTCTCGCCGCTTTATCATGTCGATAAGATTCGTGCGCCGCTTCTCATTGGCCAGGGTAAGAACGATCCGAGAGTTACGATTGAAAATGTAAACGGAATCGTTGCCGCCTTGCGAAAAGCGAAGCGGGAGGTGACCTATGTGGTTTATCCCGATGAAGGCCATGGCTTCGCGCGCCCGGAGAACAACCTCGATTTCTATGGCCGCGTCGAGGAGTTCCTGGCCAAACATCTCGGTGGTCGCGCCGAGCCGTGGAAGAAGATTGACGGGGCAACGGCGGAAGTAAGATGAAATCGCGGTTTGGTGCGAACGAAGGTCCAAACATGAGAGCTAGCACTGCAATGTCATCCCGAGCGCAGCCGAAGGCGGAGTCGAGGGATCCCGTGCGATTACCTCGAGGCGATCGTTGCACGGACTTCTCCTGCGGCAACGCTTCACGGTCATTCCACTGGATCCCTCGGCTCCGCTGCGCTGCGCTCGGGATGACACTCTGGTCGGTGTGCGGATCTGGGTTGGCAGCGGATCCAGCAACCGTCGCGCGAAACACCGATGCTTGGCGCAGCGAGCATTCGAAGCAGATATTGCAGGAGTTCGCCGACTTGCTCGCGCTCCCGAATCTCGCCAGCGATCGAGCAAACATTGAACGCAACGCGACCTTCATTCGCGGAATGCTCGCAAAGCGCGGTCTTCAGGCAGACTTACTCTCGTTAGGCGAGGCGCCGCCGATTGTGGTCGGGAACCTGATCGTTCCCGGCGCAAAACAAACGATCGCCTTCTATGCTCACTACGATGGGCAGCCAGTCGATCCGGCGAAGTGGAAGTCCGATCCCTTTACGCCGGTGATGCGCGACCGCGACGGCCGCGACGTTGACTGGCACAAGGCTGAGTCAATCGATCCGGAATGGCGACTCTATGCCCGTTCGGCCGGCGATGACAAGGCACCCATCATCGGAATGCTCGCTGCGCTTGACGCGTTGCATGCGCAGGGGATCAAACCTTCGTTTAATCTCCGGTTTGTTTTCGAAGGCGAAGAAGAAGCCGGCTCACCACATCTCGCCGACTATCTGGCGAAATACCCCCGAGAGTTACGACCTGACGCCTGGGTCTTGTGCGACGGTCCGGTGCATCAAAGCCGGCAGATGGAGCTTTTCTTCGGCGTGCGCGGCACCCTCGATCTCGAGCTTACCGTCTATGGCCCGGTGAAAGGATTGCACGATGGCCATTACGGAAACTGGGTCCCGAATCCCATCGTTAGGCTGACTCACCTCATCGACTCGATGCGGAACGAGGACGGGCGGATTCTGATCAAAGGTTTCTACGACGAGGTCGCGCCGCCGAGTAAAGCGGAACGCGCCGCACTTGAGAAGATTCCGGATGTCGAGCCGGAGTTACGTCGAGAGTTTCAAATTGGCGCGACCGAAGGCGCGGGAAAACATCTCAATGAACTCCTCCTTCTCCCAGCCTTGAATGTGCGCGGGATCGAAGCGGGTCATGTCGGCGAGAAAGCTTCCAACACGATTCAACCGGAAGCGCGCGCCTCAATCGATTTCCGGCTCGTGCCTGATGAAACCCCTGATTCAATCAAATCACTCGTCGAGCGACATCTCGAGGCCCAGGGATACAAAATCGTGCGCGACTCTCCGGACGCTGCCACCCGTCTTAGCAATCCAAAGCTGGTTCGGGTGAATTGGGGCGCAGGTTATCCGCCCGCGCGCACTTCGCTCGACCTTCCATTCTCGCGCCAGATCGCAAAGCTGATGACTGCGGCCGGGCATGAGCCAGTCCGTCTTCCCTCAGTCGGCGGAAGCATCCCGATGTATCTCTTCCAACAGCCGGACAACACCCCGGTGATTGGTCTGCCGATTGCGAACCACGACGATAACCAGCACGCCGCGGATGAGAACCTCCGACTTCAGAACCTATGGGATGGCATTGATGTTTACGCCGCCCTTTTCGCTGGTCTCGACCGATAGGTGTTTGGGATAAGATTAATCGCGGCCGGGCTCTGATGCTAGCTGGATTCAGCGTCGGCTGCATCCATCAGCCCGAGTGACTCGACCGTCGGCTCGTCGACCGCAGAGGTAACCTCGAGCTCATGATCGGCCTGGTAAGCACCGATTGCATCGCGGGTCTGCGGTCCAAGTTGTCCATCAACCTCACCGGTGTAATAACCCTCGTCCTGGAGCGCGGTCTGGACATTCACTATCACCTGGTCGGGGGGCAGATTGTAATAGCTGTAGATGGGCCCGTCGTAGACATAGGCATAGGCCGGATCATAACCCCAGGCCGGGTACCAGTAACCCGCGTCCCAGTAATAATAACCGCCACCTACGACCACGACCCGATCATAGTGCGCCCCGTACCAATAGCGGTCGTGCCAGGCCCGATGATAGCCATGAAAGACTTCGCGGTAGGGCCGGACGTGATAGTTAGCCCGCGCGGCATGAGCCCAATTGCGGCCGGCGCCGCGCATGGCCCGCCCGTGCTGCGCATTCCACTTCGCGCCGGGACGCCCATTAGCCCCGCGCATCGCGTTGGCATTGCGTGCATTCATCCCGGCCTGGCCCGGCCGGTTGGCATTCGCGCCAGGTCTGTTTGCCTGATTGCCTCTTTGGGCCATCGCGTTTCCACCTTTGGCGGCACCGGCGCCGGCCCGATTGTTTTGAGTGAGCGGATTGGCTCCCTTGTTTCCTGCCGCGGCATTTCCGGCGCCTTGACTACGGCTCGTCAACGGGTTGGTCGCGCCTGCCTGGGTCTGACCGCCGCGGCGCATCAAAGGATTGGAGCTATTGGTGCTCTTACTGGCACCTGCACTCCCGGCTTGTGAGCTGGAATGGCGGCTCAAGGGATTGTTCGAGGACATACTGGAGTGGCCGGCGGATTGGGAAGCGCTCGGCCGCCGTGCCGACTGACTCATACTGCGCGGTGCTGCGTTGCCGCGCGAGGCGCCGCTGCCTGTCGAGCGGGACATTCCCGGCATGTGCATACCGCCCGCGCCGGAGGGCCCACGCGCTTTGCCTCCTCCTCCCCCACCGACGCCGGGAACGTGCGCGGCTGCTCCGCTGCCACCTCCGCCGCCGCCGCTTCCCTGTTGCTGTTTTTTCTTTTTGTCCGCGTGAACGCTAGGGATGAGGGCGAGCACGATTAACAAACAGGCGATTTTTTTCATGAGGTTCTCCAATCCGCGCGAGTCGAACAGAGGCAGGCGCAATTGGCAAGCAAAATTGCCGGCCGCACATTTTGGAGTGGCGACGCGGCCTTCTTTTTTGGATTGACAACACCCCGGCTGGAGCGCGCAATGTCACCATGAATCGTCGTTGGATTGCACTGGCAATAATTGCGGTCGCGATCATCGGAGTCGCGAACATTTTCATCCTCCTGGTTTTGGTCCCGCGCTGGTCGAAAGCGGCGAGCACTTCCTCCCCGGCGCCAGCGGGCGCAGCGGCCCAGCCGGCGCCGGACAAGGCTCCTGCCGCCCAGGCTCCCGCCGCGCCCGTGGCAGCCGCGTCCGTGCCAGCCGCACCTGGCAGCAGCACGGCGGTGGCAAGCCAGCCGGTCGCGGCCGCTCCGCATCATCCCAAGCCGCCGCCGCTTCAGCCCGGGATGCGAGTGGAGCGCCAGGTGATGACGCCGAGCGGCCAGTTGCGCGTGCGTTATCTGCGCGATCGCCAGCAGGGTATCCGTGAGATCGCGGTGCAGGAGGCGAAGAATCCGGCGAACGAAGCCGTCCTCGCCCAATACCAGCGCAACGCCTGGGTGGTGGTTTCGCCTAACGACGATTGGATCATCCTCGAGACGCGCGAGAAAGGCAGCAGCGACATCCAGCTCTTTCAACGCGTGAGCGCATCGCCGCTCAAATACGAAACGCCGCCCGAATTGCGCGCCAATGGGAGCGAGCTGCGGGATGTGATCTGGCAAACCTATCTCGACGAAACGCAGCAGGACCCGAACCTCAACCCGCGCCGGGTGACGATCGATGCCACCGGCTGGGAATCAGATTCGCAAAAGGTAAACCTCTCGATTGCGCCGGTCCCGAGTAAGGAGAACGCGGCCGAGGTCCCGATGGCCTGGACCTGTGTTTACAACGTCCAGACGAAACAGATCGAAACCCCTGACGGCCAGGTCGCGGAAGCCCCAGCTGACGAGAACGCGAGCGGCGCGCCCGAGGAGATGGCCGCGGCGCAAGGCGAGCAGCCGCCGCCGGAAGATGCCGCCGCGGCTGAAAATCCGGATACGGCTGCGCCAGATCAGGGAAGCCAGGACCTCGAAGGCGAGAAATTTCCCGCCACTCGAGAGCAGGAGATCACGGTCGCGGATGCCAACGAGCTGGAGCTGGCAGATGTGAAATACGCGATCTATGAAATGTTCGCCCGCCACGGGGCCCAGATCGACGACTCGAAAATGAGGCAAACGTTTTCCCAGTTCTCCTGGTACCAGCCGCAGGAAGGACTCACCTTCGACGCGGCGGAGAAGGAGTTTTCCGAAGTCGAGAAGCACAACCTCGACGTGCTCCGCCGGGTGCGCGCGGCCAAGATCGCAGCCTCGCATCGCTCGGAGCGGAAACCGATCAAGGGTCAGGTCGTGCCGGAGCAATCCGACGGTGAACGTTTCCTGCGCGGGGTGCTGCAAGGCGTATCGGACGCGCTGAACGGAGGCGATCAATAACCCGGCGCAATCGTCGCGCCAAAATCGTCGATCCGCGCTTTGCGGAGACGATCGAGAAACTCCAGCGCGACGCGCTCGCGACGGGAGAGCTGCTCGCGATCTGGCGTGCCCGCGCGCCTGCGGGCGATCAGTGGCCGGTGGAGCTGTTCCGTCTCGTCGGGGAAAAGCTCCTGAAGCGGGGCGAACCGTTGCTCGCCTACGACATCGTCAGCCAGGGCTTGCACAATTTTCCGCGCGACCTGCGGCTGCGGCAGTTGCAAGGCCTGGCGCTGGCGCGGAGCGGCGCGGCCGAACGGGCGAGCCGGATTCTCGAGGAACTCGTTGGGGAAGGTCACGCCGATACGGAAACGTTAGGCATGCTCGGGCGGACGCAAAAGGACCGGGCGGCGCGCGCCAGGACTCCGTCGGAGGCAAAACAGTTTCTGCGGCGCGCGGCCGCCACCTACGCGCAGGCGCACGCAATCAGCGGTGATTACTGGACCGGGATCAACGCCGCGACCACCGCGCTCTTGATCGGCGAAAGAGAGCGCGCACTCGCTCTGGCCAGCAAAGTGCGCGCGGCCTGTTTGCGCGAACTGCGACGTGGCGCGGGCGATCGCTACTGGCTGCTGGCGACGTTAGGCGAAGCGGCCCTGATCGCGCGCGACTGGGCGGAGGCGAACGATCGTTACGCCGAAGCTGCGCAAATCGCCGGCCGCCGTTTTGGCGATTTGCAGGCAAGCCGACGCAACGCGCGATTGCTGCTCGATTTTTGGCGAGTTGATCCGGCGGAGGTCGAACGACACTTGCGCGTTCCGCCAGTCGCGGTCTTTGCCGGACACATGATCGATCACCCTGGGCGCAAGATGCCGCGCTTTCCCGCGCACCTGGAAAAGGAGGTCGCAAATTTGATTCGCCAAGCGATTGCGCGGATTGGCGCCGCGATCGGTTACTCCTCCGCCGCGTGCGGCTCGGACATCCTCTTTCTCGAAGCGATGCTGGAAGCGAAGGGCGAAATCTTTGTCGCCCTGCCTTGTGCGCCGGAGGATTTTGTCGCCAAAAGCATAATCGACGAGAGCTGGCGCCGCCGTTTTGACCGCGTGCTGGGGAGAGCGACACGCGTGGTCGTCGCCTCGCGCGAGCAACTCCGGCACGAAAGCGTGAGCTATGACTATACGAACCAGATCATCCTCGGCCTCGCGCGCATCCGGGCCGGGCAGTTGAACACCGAGCTGGCCGCGATCGCAGTTTGGGATCAGCAGCCGGGCGATGGCCCGGGCGGGACGGCAAGCGCAATTGTCCGCTGGCGCAAACTCGGGCTGCCGATTGAGATGATCGATCTTTCCAGCTTCTCGCCGGCAAAATCGCAGCCCCGAAGCCAGCCTCGCCTAACGAGCCGCCGCCGCATAGATTCCGAAACAGGTGCGGAGATTCGGGCGATCCTTTTCGCCGACGCGGTTGGTTTCAGCAAATTAACTGAAGCGGAGCTGTTCCTGTTTGTGCGCGAGTTCATGGGCGAGGTCGGCCAGCTCGTCCGCCAATGGGAGCGCGAGATCATCACCCGCAATACCTGGGGTGATTGCATCTATCTCACTTTCCAAACGGTTCAGGCGGCGGGCAATTTCGCGCTCGACCTCTCGGAAATGATCAGCCGGATCGACTGGCCGAAGCGTGGTCTGCCGGCGTCGTCCAACTTCCGCATCGCGGTGCATGCCGGCCCGGTTTACAGCCAGTTCGAGCCGATCAAGCGAGTACGCGAATGCTTCGGCGCGCACGTTAACCAAACGGCGCGAATCGAACCGATCGCACCGCCCGGGCAGGTGTATGCGAGCGAAGCGTTCGCCGCGCTCGCCGCCGCGCAGAATGTGAGCGAGTTCACCTGCGAATATGCCGGCCAGGTGCCGATGGCGAAGGCCTACGGGATTTATCCGATGTATCACGTCAGGCGCGCGATCACGCCTGAGCCGAAGCTCAAGAACTACCCCAGGCATGCGCCTTTACAGCGCGCGCGAAGTTGACCACAATCGAACCGTGCGGCGCGGACGAACGAACCGACCCTAGACGCGATGGCGCGACACGCTTTCATCAGCCATTCGCATCGAGACGCCGAAGCCGCGATGGAGATTCTGCGCGCCCTCGAGCAACGGGGCGTAAAATGCTGGACCGCGCCGCGCGATGTGCCGCCCGGCGGGTCGTATGCCGAGGCGATCCTGACCGCGATTGAGAACGCGAGTTGTTTTGTCCTGGTTTACACCGAGCACTCCAACGTCTCCCCACATGTTTTGCGCGAAGTCGAGCGGGCGCTCTCGTTAGGCATCAACATCATGCCGGTGCGCTTCGATGCCTCGAACATATCGAAAAGTCTCGATTACCTGCTCGCGACGGTGCATTGGCTGTCGGTCATCGGCGAGCCGCGCTCGGCCTCGATTGACCAGGCGGCGGAACGAATCGCCGCCTGCGTGGTCGAGAAGGAGGAATCCCCAGGCCCCTTGCGCGAAGCACCGCCTCCCGCGATGCCCGCTGCACCGCCGCCGCTCCCGCCTGCTCCAGCGCAGACGCAACCCGTGGGAAGCGGAGGTTTACTCCTCTGGATCGGCCTGATCGTGATCGCGATCGCCGGAGTTCTGTTCGCGGTGCAGACGGTGCGCCGTGCGATTCCGAAACAGCAGGCCGCGGTCGCATCAGCGACGCCGTCGCCGGTCATCACGGCAACTCCGGAAGCGGCCAGCACCGCGGTTGCGGCGGCGCAATTCCCGAGCGCTCCGCCGGTTCTGCCCCCGCCGCCTGTTGTCGCCGAGTCGCCGGTGGAAACGCCGCCGGCTGTGGCCGAGGAATCGCCGGAGGCAACCGAAACCGATTCGGCAGCTGCGCCGCCGCCGCGGACTTTGTCGCGCGCGACGCCGCTGCAAGTGGTGCGGCAGTATTTCACTTACCTGGCCGACCGGAACACGATCAAGGCTTACGAGTTACTTTCGACGGACTATCGCAGTCGGGAGACATTCGTGACGTACACCCGCAACTATGCCTCGACCGATTCGCTGCGCCTGGTCAGCGCACGCGAGGCTTCCGTTCGCGCTGAGGCGGCGACGGTGACGGTCACGTTCGATAAGAAGAACCGCAAGTTTGGATGGATTCGCTGGCAGGGACCGGTGCAACTGAAAGCCGAGCCCGCCGGTTGGCGGATCGATAACTTCCGCGGGTTAAAAGCTTCCAGCGTCCGCCGCTAGGTCTGATGGGGCGATCGACCCAGGGCAGCGTCCGGCGGTGTGGCACAGGCTCTGCTTTTACTCGGTCTCGTTAGTGGACGGGATGCGCAAGCGTCCCGAAAAATAAAAGACGTTCTGGGGGGAACAAAAGGCCCGCGTCATCTTTGGGGTTGGTGGCGCGGGTCGCTCTTTTTCGCCGATACCCTCGGCGTTCGGGATCAGCGGTCCCGGCTTCAGCTAACGACTCAGCTCGAGCATGCACCGGATCGGTTGCTCCGCGCGGGCGCGCAGCGGTTCGGGGAGAATGATCTCAGGCTCGAGATTGCGGAGAGCAGCGTGCGCTTTCTCGAGCGTGTTCAGCTTCATGAACCGGCACTCGGCGCAGGCGCAACGTTCGGTCGGCCCCGGAATGAAAAGCTTGTCCGGAACTTCGTTTTTCAGCCGGTGCAGCATTCCGGCCTCGGTCACGACAATGATTTCCGTCGCGGGCGATTCGCGGCAGTAGGTGACCATCTTTTCGGTCGAACAAATTTCATCGGCAAGCAAGCGCACGGCATAGGCGCACTCGGGGTGGGCGACGACGGGCGCGCTGGGATGCCGGGCCCGGATCGCGGCAATGCTGCGGGCGGTAAACTCGACGTGGACGTAACAGTTGCCCTGCCACAAATCCATCTTGCGCCCGGTGCGCTCGATCACCCATGCGCCGAGATTTTGGTCGGGAACGAAGAGGAGATTGCGATCTCCCGGCGCGGCCCGGACGATCTTCTCCGCGTTGCCGCTCGTGCAGATGACATCGGCGAGCGCTTTAACCCCGGCGCTGCAATTGATGTAGGCGATGACGTAGTAGTTTTTGTCTGCGTTGCGGGCGAGGAACTGCGCCAGCTTGTCCGGCGGACAGGATTCGGAAAGCGAGCAGCCGGCGTCGAGATCGGGAAGGATGACCTTCTTGTCCGGATTGAGAATTTTCGCGGTCTCGGCCATGAAATGCACCCCGCAAAAGAGAATCACTTCCGCCTCAGTTTTGGCGGCCTGAAAGCTCAAGCCTAACGAATCGCCGACGAAATCGGCCACGTCCTGGATCTCCGGCACCTGGTAGTTGTGGGCGAGAATGACGGCGTTGCGCTCGCGTTTGAGGGCGGTGATTTCCTCGGCCAGATCGAGACCGAAATTTACACCTGCGCTTACCATCGGCTAATATGCGGTCTTCGTATGAGTTTACAATCTGGCGCGCCGCGGTATCGGCTCGGGTTTATTGGCGGAGGCAAGCTTGCCGGCTCGGTTGTGCGCGGGCTGGTGCGGTCGGGATTTTGTCCGGCGGGCGAGATCCTGGTGAGCGAGCCTAACGACGAGGTGCGGACTGCGCTCGGAGGCGACGCAGGCGTGGATCTGACTGCCGACAATGCGGAGGTCGCGAGCAAAGCCGAGCGGATTCTGATCGGGGTAAAACCCGCCGTCGTCTTGCCCGTGCTGGAGGAAATCGCGACGCTATTGGAGGGGAAGCTCGTGATCTCACTCGCGGCGGGAATCCGGCTCGCGAGCCTGGAAGCAAAGGCGCCGGCGCGCTTCATGCGCGCAATGACCAACACGCCCGCCGCGGTTTGTCAGGCCGCGACCGCGCTGGCGCGTGGCAGGAGGACGACGGACGAGGATTTTGCCGCGGCGCAGGAGATTTTTTCCTCGATCGGTTTTGTCGCCGAGGTGACAGACGAACAAATCGACCCAGTCACGGCGCTGGCCGGGAGCGGCCCGGCGTTCGTTTACAGCGTGATCGAAGCGCTCGCCGCCGGCGGGAGCAACTGCGGGTTGCCGGCGGAGGTTTCGTTAGGCCTGGCCATCCAAACGGTGCGCGGCGCGGCCCAGCTCGCGCGCGAGAGCGGGCGCTCGCCGGAAGAATTGCGCCGCATGGTGATCACGCCCGGCGGGACCACCGCGGTCGGGCTCGCGGAAATGGAGCGTCGCGGAACGATGGCGGGATTAAGCGCCGCGGTTGAAGCGGCGAGCGCGCGCGGCCGCGAGATGGGTCAGGCCTAACGAGCGGCGGTGATCAGGGCGGCGGGGGACTGTTATCGTAAATCTCCACCAGCGCCGTGCCGGTAGCGCCGTTCGCGCCGCTTAGCAAGACGGTGTAGGCGTCGGGGTTGAGGGTGGCGAGCAGCGCAGCCTCTTTCGGGCTAGTCGGGGCAAGACCTTCCTGGCTGATCATGTCGGCGTCGGCACCCTGCTGCCAATCGTCATTTGATTGCACGAGATCGCCGTTCGCGTCGCGTAACTCGAGCGTCGGATCGGGGAGCGGATCCGCAACCCCGCTTCCGCCTAACGACGGGCCGAGGCCGCGCGCCGTGATCGTTTTCGGGTCGGTCCCGCCGATGATGAACCCACCGATAAGGATGTTGTCGCCGCCGAGAACCTGGCCGCGGCTCGAGATGTTGCCGGCGCGCCCGCCATTGGTCTGAAGGTCGTAGAGTTCAACCAGCCCGATTCCCGGGGTTGGGGGCGTTTGCGAATCGGAAAAGCCCTGCACGACTACCGTGTAGGCGCCGGGCTGGAGGGTGACATACAGGGCGGACTCGCGGCTGTTGGGTGGATCGAGATGATAGCTCCCGATGGTTTCAGCCGTTGTGCCGGTGAAAGCCCAATCGTCGTTGGTCGCGATTTGCTGCTGATTGGAATCATAGAGCGTGATCGTGGGGTCGAACATCGCGTTGGCAAACCCGAGCGCGGAGAGCGAATACCCGATCGCGCGCAGGATGAGTGTGGCCGGCTGGGAGCCCTGAACAATGAAACCGCCGATCAGAACATTATCGCCGGTGCCGATCAGAGCCCGCGTCGAAAGGTTTGCCAGCACCGGGCCGGACGGAACGGTTTGATACGGCGGGCCCTGATTGTAGAGCGACTCGATCCCGGCGATGTCGTCCGGCTGCACGGTGTCGATGTCGCCGGCGTGCGAATTCATGATCGCGACGACGTGCTGCCCATGATCGTCGGGATGATCGAGCCCGAGGCTGTGGCCGAATTCATGAATTGCAACCCGGTGAAAATCGACATAACTGGGCAGGAGCGGACCGCGATACGAATTCCAGGAAAATGCGGTGTTGAAGATGGTGTCGCTTTCCTCCATGACCGAATCGCGAAAATTCATGAGCGTGATAGCGAGGACGCCGGAGCCGAATTTGTCGCCATAGATGTTCTCGGAAAAAAATACCGAGTTCTCGTCATCACCGCCCATCTTGGCGACGGGAGAACTGAGGACACTGGTGCAATGGAGATGGGCGAGATAGGTGTTCCAGACGTTAAGGGCATCGGCGGCTGATTCATTGAAGGAGGCGAAGCCGTCGATAAGTGAAGTCGGCCCCCCGAGCGCGAGCTGATACTGCACGGTGCGATCGCGCGTCCAGCTTTGTCCTTCGAGGACGTAGGCAGAAGCGCACTGCAGGCTGAAGCAGGCGAAAAGTGAAACGATCCCGGGCGTTGCTTTCATGGCGAAAAAGCGCCCGCAACTATGCACGAACAGAGCGGAGAATCCATCGGCGGCGGGAAATTTTCTCCCGCTAAGCCCCGCCGGCGCCGGCCTGGGCAAGCTCCGGCGCGGCCGGCAGCTTGCCTCCGTCGGAATTTGGAAAAGAGAGCGTAACGAGCGTGCCCTTGCCCAACTCGCTCTGCACGGCAACCTCGCCCTTGTGCAATTGCATGATCGACTTGACGATCGCA
Source organism: Chthoniobacterales bacterium (assembly GCA_036825615.1). Classification (GTDB taxonomy): domain Bacteria; phylum Verrucomicrobiota; class Verrucomicrobiia; order Chthoniobacterales; family UBA10450; genus JAICXG01. The sequence continues at coordinate 5,203 of DAISXY010000008.1, read as the reverse complement.
AGCCCAAGCCCGGTGCCCTCGGCCGTGCGAGTACCGTTGGCACGGAAAAACCGATTGAAAACATCCGGAATGTCTTCCGAACGAATTCCGGTGCCGGTGTCCGCGACGGCGACTTCGCTGCTGCCGTTGATTTGCCGGAGCGAGACGGTAATCTGCCCGCCGGAAGCAGTGAAACGCAGCGCGTTCGTGATCAGGTTGATCAAGGCGCGCCGGAACAGGACCGGCTCGGCATAAATTTTTGCCTGCCCGCGGCACTCGATCGCGACGCCTTTGTCCTGCGCGACGGCCTCGTAAAATTCGCTGATCTCATTCAAGGCGGCACGCCCGTCGAAATGGCTGAGCTTAAAGGACGCGGTCGTTTCCGCCCGCGCGAGAAAAAGCAGGTTATCGATCATGACCGAAAGGCGCTGCAGTTCTTCCATGCTCGATTCGATGACCTCGCGGTATTCATCGGCGGTTCGCGGGCGGGTCAGGACTCCTTCCGCCTCGCCGCGCAGGATCGCGATCGGGGTGCGCAGTTCATGGGCGAGATCGGCTGAGAAATGCGACATTCTGGTGAAGGAGTCCTCGAGGCGGGCGAGCATTTTGTTGAAGCCAATCGCCAGGGGCTGCAATTCCTCCGGCCAGTCGGCGACCGGGACGCGTTCGTTGAGGCGAGTCGCGCCTGTGCGCTCGATTGTGTTTGCGAGTTTCTTCAGTGGCCAAAGGCTGCGACGCGCCACGAGCAGGGCAATACCGGCGGAGGTGACAATGGCGCAGACGCCCATGGCTACGAGGAGCCCGGCAAAGCGCCCGGCGAACCGTGCATCGTGGGTGCGTTCCTGCGCGAGCTGAATGGTGAGATTGCGGTTCCCCAGCATCACCGGCGAGGTGACAAGCGCGAAGATTTTGCCCCTGCGCCCGTGGTAAATCAGGGTCGTCGGCCGCTGCCCGCGTATTGAGAGCGTTTTGGGAAAAACTTCGATGGGCAGGGCTTTTCGCATGTTTGGACTTTCCGCCGCGACCTTGCCCGTCTCATCGAGAACGCGGACGGCATAAGTCTTGTCGGCGGCACGAATAATCTTGAGCTCGCGATCGAGTGACTCCGGTCCGCTGTTGTCGGCTGCCATATCAGCTCGAATCGCGGCGAGCTTATCGGTGATGTAACGGTCGTTATCGTGCTCGAAATGTTTCACCACCACCCAGTAGGCGCCGCCAAACATCAAGACCAGCAGGGCCGCTGCGACGACGGTGAAAAAAAGCACCAATCGCCCCGCAATCGACCAGCCTTGGGTGAGGCGCGCCTCCAGGGCGAGGAGCGAATCAATCGGCCTTGAGGACATATCCGACTCCGCGGATCGTCTGAATCAGCTTCTTCTCAAAAGGATCGTCCACTTTTGCGCGCAGGCGCCGCATCATCACGTCCACCACATTGGTGCCGGTGTCGAAATTGATGTCCCAGACGTGCTCGACGATCTCGGTCCGCGAAACGATATCCCCCGGTGAGGCAGCGAGAAACAGGAGGAGGGCAAACTCCTTCGGAGTGAGGTTCAGGACCTGGCCGGCTCGCGTCACCTTGTGGCGGCGTTGATCAATCTCGAGATCGCCCACGGTGATCGCCTCGTCGCGTCGTTCCGGAGCGCGCCGCAGGAGCGAACGCACCCGCGCGAGCAGTTCGGAAAAGTGAAACGGCTTGGTCAGGTAATCATCCGCCCCGAGGTCAAATCCTTTCACCCGATCGGGCACGCTGTCGCGCGCGGTCAGGAAAAGCACGGGGGTGTGGACACCGGCCTTGCGCAGCTCGGTCATGAGCCACCAGCCGTCGCGCTTGGGCAAGAGGACATCGAGAATGATCAGGTCCATTTTTCGGCTGAGCGCATATTCCAGCCCCTGTTCCCCATCGGCCGCGACATCGACCACAAATCCGTGCTCCATCAGGCCCCGCCGGATAAAGGCGGCGATCTTCTGCTCATCTTCGACAATCAGGACGTGCATGCGTGCGAACTTATGGTTTTAGCATACGAGCGGGTCGCGCCGAGAGCAAAGCTCCCGGCCGAGGAGAGTAGCGACGTCTCTTCGTCGCCATAATGACGGCCGCATTATGATCGCGAAAGATCTTTGAAAAGAAGAGTTCCTCCACAATAGAGGCTCGCGCGCGCCGGTCGCGCCGGCGGAGAAGAATGTGAAACTCCTAGGCCGCGACGGACCGGCGCTTGCGTTTGACGAGGGCAGCAGTTTTGCGTGCGGAACTGGAGCGGCCGTTGCTCCCGCCGCTCTTTTTTGTCCCCGCGCGTTGCAGGCTTTGTTGCAAGACCGCGACCATATCAATGACGTTCGGTTGCATCCGAGGCGCGGCCGGTTTGGGCGCCGGCGTCCGCTTCTGCGCCTTCTCTTCGATTAACTGCAGGAGCGCGTTTTGATACTGGTCCTTGTACTTGTGCGGGTCCCAGTCGCTCGTCATGGCGTCGATCAACGCGGTCGCCATCTTCAGCTCCTGCGAGGAGACGGCACGATCCGAGCCACTGTTCAAGGCCGTCGGTTCGAGCACCTCCTGCGCGAAGTGCATCAGTTCGAGAATCAGAAACAGCCCGTCAGGTTTGACCGCGGCGAGATACTCGCGTTTCTGGATCGCGACCTTGGCAATCCCGATCCGGCCCGACTCGGTCAGCGCCTTATGGAGGAGGGCGTAAGCTTTCTCGCCTCCTTTCTGCGGCTCGAGGAAATAGGGTTTGTGGAAAAACTTCGGGTTGATCTGCGTTTGCTCGACGAAATCGGTGATCTCGATCGAGTGGGTCGATTCGATCTGCACCTTTTCAAAATCTTCATCGGTCAGCGTGACCCATTTGCCCTTCTCGTACTCGAAACCCTTCACGATTTGATCGGCTGGGACTTCCTTCTGGTCAGCCTCGGCAACTTTCTTGTAACGGATCGGACTCAGATCGCTTTTTCGCAGCTGGCGGAAACTGATCTTCTCCTCTTTCGTCGCCGGATAAACCGAAACCGGGATATAGACGAGACCGAAGTTAATGCTGCCCTTCCAGATCGCGCGCATGGTTTGGAACCGTCAGCTAATATCAGGCCAGGTCAAGCCTAACGATGCCGCGGCGCCTGGGTTGTTGAACAAACTCAGCCAGCGGCTTTCTTGCCCTGATGAAGCCAGGAAGCAGGTTGATTGTGATCGGCGCCGGCGGACGACTCGGCGCCGCACTCGTGCGCGAACTTGGGCAAGCCTGCGAGGTGACTGGGTTCAATCACGCGCAGCTGGACCTCGGGCAGCTCGAGAATCTGCGCTCCACACTCGAAGGACTTCAGTTCGAGATCCTGATCAATGCCGCTGCCCTAACGAATGTAGATTATTGCGAGGACCATCGAGCTGATGCCTTGCGCCTGAACGCGGAGGCGCCCCGGGTCCTCGCCCAGATCTGCGCCAAAAAGCGCGCGCGCTTTGTCCATGTCAGCACCGACTATGTCTTCGATGGAGAAAAGCGTTTGCCCTACACCGAAGAGGACCGCGCCGTGCCGATCAGTGTCTATGGCGAATCGAAGCAGGCTGGAGAAGCGCAGGTGCTGGAGGAAAACCCGGACGCGCTCGTGATTCGCGTCTCCTGGGTCTTCGGACCAGACCGGCCGAGCTTTGTCGACGCGATCCTGAAACGCGCCCGCGCCGAGGAGGACGTGGCGGCGGTGGCGGACAAGTTTTCCACGCCTACCTACACGCACGACATCGCTGCCCTCCTCCGACCGGTGCTAAGTGACCGCTCAGTCGCAGGGATTCTCCATCTCGCGAACCGGGGCGCGTGCAGCTGGCAGGAATACGCACAGTGGGCGCTCGATTGCTGCCGGCGCCACAGAGTGCCCATGACCGCCAGAATCGTACGGCCGTTGTCGTTAGGCGAGATGAAGAATTTTGTCGCCCGGCGCCCGGTCTACAGCGTCCTTGCAACGGAAAAATACGAGCGGCTGACCGGAACGGCCCCGCGTGACTGGCGCGAGGCGGTCGAGGAATACGTCCGAAACCATTACGGGGCAGGTCGCGGAAATTGACAACCTCTCGCGCCGGAATTTGATTCGCCGCGCGCATGCGAATACTCCTAATTCTTACGCTTGAGTTGCTGCTCGCGACTTTCAGCGTTGCCGGCACCGAGCCATCAGAAGTCGTCAGCCAAGCCCCAACTGATGTTTTCATAAAAGGCGGGCACGAATTCCAGGAAGTCACCGGCCTCTTTTACTTTTTCGATCGGGGCGACAACGACGGACCGTCAATCGATCTCGCGGTCCAGAGTCTGCGCCTCGGGGTGATGCTGACCGATCCACGCGGCTCCGGCTTTTTCGCCGGCAACTGGGAGTTTCTCGGCGAAGTTTTTGGCGGCGGAATCTTTCAGGGACCGGGCAGCGTTGAAGCCGGCGGGACCTTGTTCATCCGCTATAATTTCATTCAACCGCATGCGAGGATCATTCCTTACATGCAGATTGGCGGGGGCGGCGTTTACACCGACATCTCGGAACGCGAATCGCGCGGGCTCGTGAGTCTGCCGGTCGAGTTCAACCTTCAAGGCACGGGCGGGCTGCGCTTCATGCTCAATCGGCGCACCTCATTCGTGCTCGAAGCTGGATATCGCCACATCTCCAATGCTTCAATCAAACTCCCCAATCGCGGCGTTGATTCGGTAGGCGGAAATATCGGGCTTGGCATTCTTTTCTAGCAGTACCGGCAGAGTGACGCCTGGCTGAGGCGGATTTTGGAGGCAAGGGGATTCGAACCCCTGACTTCCAGCTTGCAAAGCTGGCGCTCTACCAACTGAGCTATGCCCCCGAATCGAATGGCGAATGTCGAATGCCGCAATCCGAATGCAAGTGGAAGTCAGGCGTAAAGGCTGACTCGGCGGGGCATCTTGCCTGTCGGCGCATTCAGTTAAGATGACTCGCGCGCAAAAAAATGCCGGGCGCGAAGAAAATCGCGCCCGGCAGTTCAAAACAAACAAACCAAACAAAAACTGAATTGTGCGTTACACGTCGCTGCTTCTTTGGCTCTGGTTTCTTTCGATTCCAAAGTCTTGCCGGCATGTTTACCCCGAATGCTTTCGGGGTCAGAGTTAGCCGTCGACCTGGCGCCTTGGCGCAATTTGAAATTTCAAATTTGAGATCTCAAATGCGCGCGCAGCGCGCTTACTCCTTAGAAAGGAGGTGATCCAGCCGCAGGTTCCCCTACGGCTACCTTGTTACG
>DAISXY010000007.1:0-196980 GCA_036825615.1 Chthoniobacterales bacterium | reverse complement strand
AGTGTAACCTATGTGCCCGGTCCAAAGTGTTACCTATGTGCCCGTCCGTTCAGCGTCAGCCGCCGGTGAGGGCAGCTGGCGTCTTAACAGGGATAGCCCGAAATATAATTTTGCAACGCGTCGAGGGTGGCATTCTGCGAGGAAATCACTTCCTTCACCAAATCCCCGATCGAAATCACTCCGCGCAACTCGCCTTCGGATACAACCGGGAGATGCCTGATCCGCTTGTCGGTCATGAAGCGCAGGCATTCTTCCACCGTCTCCTTCGGATGCGCAGTGGTGAGGTTGGTGGTCATGATATCGCGCACGGTGGTGTTACGCGAAGTGCGCCCGCGCAGGACAACTTTGCGGGAGTAATCTCGCTCCGAAACAATCCCGACAAGCTTCTCGTTTTCCATCACGAGAAGGGCGCCGATGTTTTTCTCCGCCATCAACTTGATCGCGTCGTAAATGATCGTGTCGGGGTGAACGGTATAGATGTCGCCGCCCTTTTGGCGGAGGATCTTGTCGATCGTGCCGCTCACATCCATGCGAGCGAGAATAGCCGTATGCGAAAAATCACGCAAAACAATTTCTCGCTCGCTACCGAAGCGAGCTACGCGAATTTTGCGGCGATTAAGGCTTCCAGTTTTTCGACCAGGACACGATCCGGCAACCGTTCGAGCACTTCGTTCAGAAAACCGGCGACGAGCAGGTGACGGGCGACTGGGGCCGATATGCCGCGGGTGAGAAGGTAAAACATCTCGTCCTCATCGATCTGGCCGGAAGTCGCGCCGTGCGTGCAGCGAACATTATCGGCCAGAATCTCGAGCCCCGGCATTGAGTTGGCCTCGGCGTCGTCGCTCAAAAGCAGGTTGCGCACTTTCTGGTAGGCGTCGGTGAAATGGGCGTGCGGCTCGACCCGGATGAGGCCGCCGAAGATGGTGCGGCCGCGATCGCAAAGCGCGTTTTTGAAAAGGAGATCGCTCGCAGTGCGCGGCGAGACGTGATCCTGAAGCGTGCGGGCATCAAACTCCTGCGTTCCCTCGACGACCGCGATCGCAAGCATGTCGCTCCGGCCGCCCTCACCCGTCAGACGGCTCAGGCTTTCCATGCGCGAATATTTTCCGCCGAGGGCGAGATGGAGATTTATTGCGGAGGCATCGCGCGCGACGGTGGTGGCGTTGATTTGAACGCTCACGGTCTGCTCGCTCCAAGCCTGTGCACAAATGTAAGTGACCTTTGCACCGGGGCCGACGATGAGATCGTTCACACCACAGGCGAACCCGGGGTGGGAACTGTCGGTCGAGCGGAAATTTTCCACCAGTGTGACCTTCGACATCTCTTCGGCGACGACGAGGGTGTGCGGGAAGACAGCCGCGTTCTCCATGTGCAGCCACTGGAACGTCTCGAGCGGCAGCTCGATCTCAATCCCGCGCGGGACGTAGAGGAAAATTCCTGACCGGACGAATGCTTCGTGGAGCGCGGCAAACTTTGCTGAGCCGAGCGTGGCCGGCTGACTCATGAAATGCCGTCGAAACAGATCTGCGTGTTCGATCATGGCGCGCTCGAGCGGCTGAAAGATCACGCCGGCTTTGCGCAGCTTCTCGGAGAGGACGTCGCGCTCGAGAATATGATCGTTCGCGAAAACCATGCGGCCGGCGGTTTCATCGAGCCCTGTGGAGCGGTCGAGAATCTCGCGCGCGTCTTCCTCGGAAACGGACGAGCCAATGCGGTAGGGCGAGAGATCAAGCGCGCCGATGCTGGAAAAGCGCCAGGCCTGATCGGTTCGCGCAGGCATCGGCAGTGACTGGAATTGCGTCCAGGCGGCACGCTGCTGATCAGCAAACCAGGAAGGCAGTATGTCGTCAGTCCGACCGCGATTACCGCTCAGGATCCCAGCGGCTTTCGGGGCGGCGGCGGTTTCTTCTTCGAGGACAGCTGACGAATTACTCATACGGGCTTGAAGACGCGAACGGCGGTCATAAGACCGCCGCCACAGTCTTGCGTTCCTGGCAGCCGAAACCTAGCCGACGGTGCCCCCGTTCTCAAGTTCGTGTGCGACGTTTTCCCCTTCGATCTGGTCGAAGGTCTGGGCTACGGATAAGCATGGAACAAGAGAACCGCTTTCAAAGGCTGGTCGCGGAGGCGAAAAAGAACATCGAGGAAATCACACCGCAAGAGGCAGTCTACGAGGTCGGATGCGGCGCCGCGACGTTGATCGACGTGCGGGAAAAAGAGGACTGGAGCGCGGCCCACGCCAAAGGCGCAAAACATATCTCGCGCGGCGAAGTGGAACTGGAGATCGAAGAGCAAATCCCGGATCTCGATCAACGGATCATTTGTTATTGCGGCGGGGGCAGCCGTTCCGCCCTCGTAGCCGAAAGCCTGCAAAAGATGGGCTACCGCAACGTCCGCTCGATGGCCGGAGGTTTCCGCGCCTGGAAAGCCGCCGGTCTACCGGTCGAATAGAGGAGGAGATGAACTCAGATCAGCCGACCGAGCCTTCCATCTCCAGCTCGATCAAGCGTTTTAGCTCGACCGAATATTCCATCGGGAACTGCCGGACGAGATCGTTGACAAAGCCGTTCACGCTCAGGCTCATCGCTTGCGCTTCGGTCAGGCCGCGCTGTTGCATATAGAAAATCTGCTCGGCGCTCACCTGGCTCACGCTCGCCTCGTGCTGGACCGCATTGCCGGTGCCGCGAACCGTGATCGCAGGGTAGGTGTCGGTGCGGCTGCTGGCGTTGATCAGGAGCGCGTCGCACTCGGTGTTGTTTTTGCAATGCTTGAGGTGCTTCGGGACATGGACAAGTCCGCGATAGGTGGCGCGCCCGGTGCCGATCGAGATGCTCTTGGAAATGATGTTGCTGGTCGTTTCATCGGCAGCGTGGATCATCTTCGCGCCGGTGTCCTGATGTTGACCATCGCCGGCAAGCGCAATCGAGATGACTTCGCCGCGCGCTTTGCGACCGCGCATCACGACGCCGGGATACTTCATCGTCAGGCGCGAGCCAATGTTGCAGTCGATCCATTTAACCTCGGCGTCCTCGTGGGCGAGGCCGCGCTTTGTGACAAGGTTGAAGACGTTGTTCGACCAGTTTTGGACCGTGATGTACTGGATCTTCGCGCCCTTGAGCGCGATCAACTCAACGACCGCGCTGTGGAGGGTAGCGCTGTTGAATTTCGGCGCGGTACAGCCTTCCATGTACATCACTTCCGAGCCTTCGTCGGCGATGATGAGGGTGCGCTCGAATTGCCCGAAGTTCTCGGCGTTGATCCGGAAATAGGCCTGGAGCGGATGCTTCACCTTGACGCCCGGCGGGACGTAGATGAATGAGCCACCGCTAAAGACCGCGCTGTTCAACGCGCTGAATTTGTTGTCGCCGGTCGGAATGACCTTGCCGAACCATTTCCGGAAAATCTCCGGATATTTCTTCAAGCCTTCGGCACTGCCGACGAAGATTACGCCCTGTTCGCCAACCGCTTTCTTGATGTTGGAGTAAACCGCTTCGCTGTCGAACTGCGCTTCGACTCCGGCGAGAAATTTGCGTTCCTGTTCCGGAATCCCAAGGCGCTCGAAGGTGCGCTTCACATCCTCGGGCACTTCCTCCCAACTCCGTTTTGGCTGGGTGCCGCCGCTCAGGTAATAGCGGATTTTGTCGAAGTCGATCGCCTCGAGGTCCTTGCTCGCCCAGTGGGTGGGCAGTGGCTTGCTCAGGAAGGTGCGGAGAGCGTTGAGCCGAAACTGGCGCACCCAATCGTCCTCCTCCTTCACATCTGAGATGTAGTGAATGGTTTTCTCACTCAGGCCGATGCCGGCGTCGTGGGTGTGGGTTTCGGGGTAAAAGAAATTCCCAATGTTGCGTTCGATATCGAGAGTCTTTGTTTCCTTGCTCATGAATTATCCTTTCTCCTGCTCCTGCTCGTGCTCGGGTTGCCGGCTCGATTAGGAGCACGATGTGCGTGTCACGCGGAGACGGGTTCTGCCGCTTCCTCCTTCACCCAGTCGTAGCCTTTCTCCTCCAATTGAAGCGCGAGTTCCTTGCCCCCGCTCAGTTCGATCCTGCCCTGGACCATGACATGCACGTTGTCGGGCACGATGTAGTTCAAAAGTCGTTGGTAGTGCGTGATCAAAAGAATGCCCCGGTCCGGGCCGCGCAACGAGTTGACGCCATTGGCGACGATCTTGAGCGCGTCGATATCGAGGCCGCTGTCGGTTTCATCGAGCACAGCGTAGGTGGGCTCGAGCATTGCCATCTGCAAAATCTCGCAGCGCTTCTTCTCGCCGCCGGAGAACCCTTCGTTGACCGAGCGCGAGGTGAAGGTGCGCGGAATCTCAAGCGCGTCCATTTTTTCGTAAAGCCGCTGGTAATAATCGGTGGCTTCCAGCTCCTCGCCTTCCGGAAGGCGCGACTGGATCGCAGCCCGGAGGAAATTGGCGATCGTGACGCCGGGGATTTCGCTCGGGTATTGAAAGGCCATGAACAGGCCCTTGCGCGCGCGCTCGTCGGGCTCGAGTTCGAGAATATTTTCGCCGTCGATCGTGACGGAGCCGGAGGTCACGACGTAATCGGGGTGACCGGCGAGCACCTTGGCGAGGGTGCTTTTGCCGGAGCCATTCGGGCCCATGATGGCGTGCACTTCGCCCTTCGGGACGGTGAGGCTCAGCCCGCGAATGATCTCCTTTTCGCCGATCGAGACGTGTAAATCCTGGATATCTAATTGGTCCATATCGTGGGATGTAAAGATACTCCGGGTCTGCCCCTTTTGCGAACGCGAACCAGCTACGGTTTAGTGCAGCGGCGGATGAACAAGGGGGGAACAGCGATCGGAGCTTTTGTGCTCTGCGGCGGGCTCGGCACGCGGCTGCGTTCGGTCGTGAGCGACCGGCCGAAATCGATGGCGCTTGTCGCCGGTGTGCCCTTTCTCGAGATCCTCCTCCGGCAATTGCGCGATCAGGGTGTGCGCGAGGTTGTCCTCGGCACGGGTTACATGGCGGATCAAATCGAAAAGTATTTCGGCGACGGAAAAATTCTCGGCCTTGCGCTTCGCTATTCGCGCGAAACGGAGCCGCTCGGAACCGGGGGCGCGGTGAAGCTGGCGGAGCGGTCTTTGGGCGACCCGACGCTGGTCATCAACGGCGACAGCTACGTCGACTATGATCTCGCAGCGATGGAATCAACTCGTGCCCGGACCGACGCGGCGCTCGTGATGATGCTGCAATCCGTGCCCGACGTGAGCCGCTACGGGAGCGTGAAGATCGAGCGGGACGGACGGGTGAAGGAATTTGTCGAGAAGGGAAAACTCACCGGCCCGGGGCTAATAAACGCCGGTGTTTATCTCTTGCGGAAAGGCGTTCTCGCGGCTCTTCCGCCGGGCAAACCGGTTTCGCTCGAGCGCGAAATCTTTCCGGGCCTGTTGCGAGAGAAAGTTTACGGACTGGTGTCGAACGGGATTTTCGTCGATATCGGCATCCCGGCCGATCTGGAGCGGGCGCAGACGTTGCTTGGTCCGCGAGCTTCGGATTCGTAGTCGCTATTTGACCGGAGTCAGCTCCGCCTGAAGGCGCCGCCGGTCGATCTTGCCATTGTCTGTGCGGGGCAGCGAACTGCGAAACTCGATCTTCTCCGGCACCATGTAAGCGGGAAGCTTTTCCGCGCAATGCAACTTGAGCGCGGTCACATCGAGCGACTTGCTGTCCGCCAGCGTCACAATCGCGTGGATCGTGTTCCCAATGGCTTCGTCGGGAACGGGCACAGCAACCGCTTCGTCGACCGCCGGATGCGCGACCATGACCGCTTCAATTTCTCCCAGCTCCACTCGATAGCCGCGGGTTTTGATCATGTGGTCCTTGCGGCCGACGAAGAGGTAATCCCCCTTCTCGTCAATCGTCACCCAATCGCCCGTGCAATAGAGCTTTTCCTCGCGACCTTCGGCAAATGGGTTTGGGATGAAAGAAGCGGCGGAGGCTTCCGGTCGCCCCCAATAGCCCTGCATCACGGTTGAACCGCGGGCGTAAAGCAATCCTTCCACACCGGGACCGGTAACTCTTTTCCCGTCGGCGCTGATCGGGATCAGATCGGTGTTGGCGCAGGCTTTGCCAATCGGGATCGGAGCGGTCGCATCCGGCGCGAGCGACTCGACCTCATACCAGGCACAGACGTTCGTCTCGGTCGGGCCGTAAAGGTTGGCGTAGCGTTTGCCGGGGAGTTTTTCCATGAGGGCGCGGAGATGCTTGGTGGGAAAAACTTCGCCCGCGAATAGAACCCAGCGCAGCGCCGAGAGGTCGCGCTCCTCGAGTCTCCCACGCTGGTGAAGCAGCGTCAGCACCATCGGCACCGAGTACCAGATCGTGATCTTTTGCTCCTCGATGAACTTGGAAAGTTGCAGCGGAAAGACCGATAACCCTTCCGGCACGAGTGAGATCGCCGCACCCGCTTTGACCGCAACGAAGATGTCGAAGGTCGAGAGGTCAAAGTTAAATGGCGCGTGTTGCGAGAGGCGATCCTGCGGGGTGACGCCGAAGGTGTCGTAGCTCCAATTCACAAAGGTGAGCGCGTTGCGGTGCGAGAGCATGACGCCCTTGGGCACCCCGGTGGAGCCGGAGGTAAAAAGGATGTACGCGAGGTCGTTATCGATCGCCGGCACGCCGGGATCATCGGCAGGTTGCTCCGGCAGATCCCTGGCAAAAGTGAATGCCGCAACGGGCGGAGCTTTTTCCGGCAGTTTGTCGACGAACAGAATGCTGTTCACCGGGCATTCCTCATGGAAACTGTCCCCGAGCTTCTGATAGAGTACCTCGCTCGTGATCAGCGCCCGAAAACCGCACTGTCGCCCGATCTCCTGCAAACGCGCGCCAGGCGCGTTGGCGTCGACCGGGACATAACAAGCTCCTGTTTTCAGAATCCCAAAAATCGCGGCGATGGCCGCGGGCGATTTCTGGAGGTAAAACCCGACTCGATCACCGCGCCGGACACCATGAGCGATCAGGAGATGGGCGAGTTGGGTGCTCAGCCGATCCAGCTCGGCGTAAGTGATCGCCTGATCAAGCAGACGCACCGCTTCTGCCTCTGGATTGCGCCTGGCGCTTTCGCTTAAGAGCTGATGCAGGAGATATGGCATGATATGTCGCTAACGGACGCCGGCTTGGCTGGTCGCAATCCCGCCCCGCGTCTCAAAAGCGGCGGGCCCGGCGGCGGCTGATTTGCCGGTTGTATAGCGATTCTTTTTCTCCGGTCAACCGCGGGCCCACGCGAGCAGGCCAGGGACGCGCCGGAGCAAAGCTGTTGACGGATAATATTTGCTTATCCTACCATTACATTTTGTTGACAGAGAGATGACCTGACCGCAGCAGGTTGAGCTGGAACAATGCGGATCTTTTGATGAAGAGGCGATCAGTGATCATAATCGGTGGCGGGCCTGGCGGTGCGGCCACCGCACTTTATCTTATTCAAGAAGGTATCAAGCCGATCATCATCGAACGCCAGTCGTTCCCCCGCTATCACATCGGGGAATCACTGAGTGGAGAATGCGGAAACGCGGTGCGCAAACTTCAGCTCGAACCAGAACTGGGGCCGCAGAATTTCCCAGTCAAACACGGGGTGAACGTCTACAACCCACACGGGACCTCGTTCTGGGTCGAGGTAAAGCAGCGCTGCCCGGAAACCGGCAGCCTAATCCCTAACTCCACCTGGTCGGTTGTCCGCAGCAGTTTCGACAAAATTCTTTTTGATACCGCACTGGAACGCGGCGCAGAGCACATGCGCTGTGAGGCTGTTTCTGTTCTCAGGAAGGGTGATCGCGTCGTGGGCCTTCAGGTTCGCACTGAGAATGGCGCACTAGAAAATCTCTACTGCGATATCTTGGTGGATTGTTCCGGCCAGGGCACCTTTCTCGCCAATCGCGGCATCACGGGCCGAAAGGTAAGGGGCACTTACAACAATCAGATCGCGGTCTTTTCCCAAGTCCAGGACATGATCCTCGATAATGGAGAAGTGGCCTCGCAAAAGCCCGGAAATACGCTGATCTTTTACAAGGAACGTCACCATTGGGCGTGGTCGATCCCGATTGCGCCAAACCTCGTGAGCGTGGGCGTGGTCGCACCTGCGCCCTATTTCAAAGCGCAGGGCCTCGACCAAACGGAATACCTGCGGAGAGAGCTGAAAACGCTCAATCCAGAATTGGCCCGGCGCATCACGAACACCTCTTTTGCGGAGGAGGTACGGACCATCAGCAGCTACTCGTATTCAACGACTGACTATGCGGGCAAGGGCTTTATCTGTGTCGGCGATTCGCACGAGTTCACCGATCCGATCTTCTCCTTCGGTGTCTTCCTCGCCATGCGCGAGGGCGAGTTTGCGGCCGACGCTATCGTAAGATACCTCGGCGACGAAACGGCCGGCGATGAAAAGCCTTTCGCCGATTATCTCGCGGCGACTCAGGAAGGCCAGGATGCGATCCGCGACGTGATCGACACCTTCTGGCGCTATCCCTTAGTTTTCACCCGGATGGCTACGGGCCCGGCGCGAGACGATATCACCGACCTGTTTGCCGGCAGAATCTATGGCGATATGGTCCGGCGAAATGCATCCCGTGCGGCCATGCGCCGGCTCCTGGCCATGGGCGGCGAAGGGCGCAGTACGCCCGCGGCGGCGTAGCTGAATCAGCCGCGGCGAGCAATTGCACGCTGGCAGGAAGACGTTCGTCGCCCCGCCGCAACAGCTCGGAAGTAAGCGAGCTAACTCCCGCGGTGCAGAGGTTGCTCCTTTGCCCGGGTAAACCTATCATGGGAACAATGGACAAAAGGGCGCTGCTTTTTCTGCACCTTCCGAAGACGGCGGGGACGACACTGAACCGAATCATCGAGTGGCAATACAATCCACTCGCGATTTTCACGATCGATCCTTACCGCATTCGAGCCACGGCTGAGCGCCTCAAAGCCTTACCGGAAAGGCGCCGTCGGGCTCTCCGGGTCGTGCGCGGACATTTCTACTACGGTTTGCATGAAGTCCTGCCCCAGGGCGGCACTTACATCACCATCCTGCGTAACCCAATCTCGCGGGTGCTTTCTTCCTATTACTTCATCCAGCGCCGGCCCTTGCACCCGCTCCATCGCAAGGTCAAGGGCGGTCGTCTCAATGTCGAGGAGTTCATTCGTCTCACGCCGCATCGGCAAAATTTGCAATGCAGTCTCATCGCCGGGATCAAGGACCATGGCGGCGGAACCCGCGAGGTACTGGAAATCGCGAAGCAAAACCTGCTGAAATCCTTTAGCGTCGTTGGAATCTCGGAACAGTTTGAAGAAAGCCTTGTTCTTATGGCGGAGACCTTCGGCTGGGAGATTCCGTACTACGAGAACCACAAAGTGACGAAAAACCGCCCGCCGCCGGATCCGGCAGACGTGGAGATCATACGATCTCACAACCAGTTTGATCTGGAACTCTATGACTTCGGCAAGAGCCTGCTCGAGGCGCGCTTGCAGGAGAATCAGCCAAAGATAGCGGCTGGGCTTGCGCAATTACGTGCGACTCAAAAGCCGGGCCGGCTCGAAGGTTTTTATAAGTCAACCGTCGGCGCCGGACGTTTTTTTGTGAGTAAGGTTTCATCGGCCTTATGAGGAAGAATCGGCGCCTGGCATTTTTATGGTGCGCTTCTCTGGCGCTCGCGGCCCTACTCACACCGGGTTCTTTGCTCGCGAGCGGCCCAGCTTTGAGAACTGGATTGTGGGTCATGCAGAAGTTGCCGACCGATGACTCTGGATTGAATCAGTTTCAATCGGCCGTCGAGCGCAGCCGCGACTTGAGCGGAGTCTGTCTCCATGTGCCATGGGATCAGGTGCAACCGGCGGCGGATAAGACTGATTTCAGCAAGCTCGATCGTGCGATAGCAATCCTGCGCCGCGCCGGCATGAAATATCAGCTTTGCCTCAAAGCCGGCGCATCCACCCCGGCCTTCGTCTACGCCGAAGGCGCGCAACCATTCGAGACTCATGTAGCTAACCCACACCGGGCTAACTTTGGCGCTGCGATCAGGGTCCCCGTTCCATGGGACCCGATTTACGAGCGCGATTTCTCGAACATAATCGGAAGGCTGGGTGAGCGCTACGCGAAGGACCCATTGTGTGTTAGCGTTGTTCTCACCTGCGCCAATTTCCTGAGCGCGGAGATGCATTTACCCAAGAGTCCCGCCGATCTCGCGCGCTGGCACGCCCTGGGCGATTACCAGAGTCAGCTCCTGGGGGTTTACAAGAAGTTTACCGACGAGTGGGCAAAGGCTTTTCCAACCCAGGAGATATCGCTCCATATCTCGAAAGTGCTCGATCTGCCGATCTCGTTTTGCGAACAGATCGTTGATTACGGCCTGGCTCATTACCCGAATCGCTTCTCGATCCAAACCTGTGCTCTAACCGGCCGGCGGGAAGACACCGGCGGCAAGACCTACGATCTGGTCCTGAGATATCGCGACCGGGCGCACCACGGCTTTCAAAGCCTGGCCGGCCTCGATGGCCCTGACGGACGAATGGGTTCGGCGGAGATGGCCGCCCTGAACCTTGTCCACGCCGAGGCGGAATATTGGGAACTTTGGCACGGGGATGGCTTTGATCCAGCTATCGCGCGCCATGCCGCAGAGGCCTGGCGGGAAGCAAAACAACTCGGCTATGAGGGTTACAAGAAGAAGCTCATTGCCGAGGGTAAATATCGCGCCGGGAGATGAATCTTACGACCGAAGAAATGCAAAAGCCTGAAGGCTCGACCCCACCGCTCACGGGCTCGAAACGATCCGAGGAAGCGATCATCTTTCTTCACCTCCCGAAAACTGCCGGCACGACTCTCAATCGGCTAATCGAATGGGAATACCCGCTGACCGAGATGTATTCGGTCGACCCGGTTCTGTTTGAATGGTCGGCCGCCCACCTGCGCAAGCTCTCAAAGCAGCGTTTGCGCAAGATCCGGATGTTCAAGGGCCATATGTATTTCGGTTTGCATGAGGTTCTGCCTCAGCCTGCCACTTACATCACCGTGCTGCGCAATCCGGTCGACCGCGTCCTTTCGGCCTTCTATTACATGCGAGGCTATTGGTTGCATCCGAGTTACTGGAAGCTGCGGCGCGAAAAATGGACGATCGAACAATTCGTCGAGCGCTCGACCCGCGACAATGTTCAATGCAAAGTCATCGCGAAGTCTCCTTATCATACTCCTTGCAACGAGGAGATTTTGGCGCGGGCGATTGACCATTTGAACCGTTACTTCAGTGTCGTTGGACTGTCTGAGCGGTTTGAAGAAAGTCTCGCGTTAATGAAGCTGCGCTTTGGCTGGCAGCTGAAATCCTATTCCAGCTTTAATGTCACTCGTGCCCGCCCAAAGAAGGCGGATCTGCCGCAAGCGACGCTCGATTTAATCGCGGAGCGGAACCGGTTTGATCTCGCCCTCTATGAGCATGGAGCGAAGCTCTTTGCCGCCGCGGTCGCGGAGCAGGAAGAGGCAGTAAGCCGAATCGCCGCCGAGCTAAAGGCAGCCCGCGCGCGCACCCACGGCAGTTTGGAATCCGGTCTTTTCGCCCTGCGCGCCTCGGTGCGCAAGGCAATGAACCGCCTTTATTCGGCGATTTAGGGCGCCTGCGCGATTTCCGCAGGATGGCGTGCCGCCTGGATCAGGAAGACCTTCGCCCGGTAGCTTTCAAACTCAGTCTTTGCGTTTTCGTGGATGTAGTCGAGCACAGCCGGGCTGTTCAGTTTTTCAAAAGAACCGTAGGGCGCAAACACGATCCAGGCCCGTCCTGAGTGGTGGACCACGTCCTTCAGCTCGTTGACATTTCGGATCACGGGTAACCCGGCAAATTTGTCCGCGAAAGCAGGCGCAGACAGGACCTGAAGGTAGAAGACCTTCGAACTGAAAAGCGTGTCGAGGAAGTAATCCCCCGATATTCCGGTGTAGAAAGCAAAGACATGCGGGATCCCGGGAAGGATGACATCCCCTGGCTTGGCATGACTTATGACATAGCGAGCCGCTCCTCGATAGTCATAGCGATAGGTGTTCATCCGGCTCATCATCTGCGGTTCGTCGCCGTCGATCGAAAGCGAATACTCCTTCAAGACTGACTCGTTGCTTTGGATGAAGAGCAGGGCCAACAGGCCGATCCCGGTCGCGTGCGCGGCAGAACGCGCCAGGCTTGAACCGCCAGATAACTGTGCGAGCGAAAGAATGCGGTCATACAACATGACTGTGGCCGCTACTCCTCCAAGAATGACCAGGGGCTGAAAATAGTAGCAGTAGCGCGGCGAAACCGCGGCGAGAAAATTAGTATGGAAAATCCAAAGCAGCGCGAGCAGGCTCACCACATAGCGGAACCCGCGGTGCGACCAGCAGAACGGCAGCCCGATCAAAATCATGACCGTAAAAAAGACATGATTTTCCGAGAGCAGGAGTTTTTCTACGTAAAACAGCGGCTGATATCCGGGCGCAAGAAAGAAGAGCGATGGCCCGGACACGTTCGACAGACTCGAAGATCCGACCTGCAGGTAAGGATAGCCGGCGAGCATGCGAGAGCAGTACTCCGCCACTACGACCGCGCCGATGAAGAAAAGACAACGATAAAGATGAAAATCCTTCAGCCACCACCATTCCTTCCAACGCACGGCAATCAAGGTGATCAGGAGCGCCGGCAGGACGAAGGCAGTTCCCTCCCACGAAAGATACATCAGGCAAAAACAGACGGTCGCGGCGGTGAGAAAGCCGCGGTGGAATGGTCGAAAACGAATAGCTTCGTAGAAGAACCAGAACGTCAGCATGGCCATAAACTGACATTGCGTCGGATAAAACGCGTTTTGCCCCCAGCGGATGTTCAAGGGCAAACAGGCATAAATGAGCGCCGCAATCAGACCAGTGCGCCAGCCAAAAAGACGCCGGCCCATCAGACCCATGACGCCGATGCAGAGCGTTCCCATAAAGACGGAAGGCAGGCGCATGGACCATTCGGAATAGCCAAAGAGAAAACCGGAGAGCGCCAGAGGATACGGAACCGCCTCGTAAGTAGTTAGCCACCGAATCTGGCCAGCTAATTCCGTGTAAGGAAATCCGAGTTTAAGAATGCCCTTCGACTTGGTGACCAGACCCATTTCGTCGTGATCAAAAGACATGTAGGCGTGGTCATGCCAGCGGAGGCCGAATCCAAGAAAGATGATCAGAATGAGTAGGAGATAAGGAAGTAACTCGCGGAAAGGTATCTCAAATAACTCCGGTAAACGCAGGCGGCGCGAAACGGTATCTCGGAATTGTTGCTTCCGTCCCTCCCATTGCGTCCTGGCCTTGGTCCTATCAACCCCGGCCCGGCTCACCGCCGGACTCCAGCGCGCGACGACGAGATGCAGAAGCCGGATCAAAAGCAGGACGGCAAAGGCACCCACCACAATCACGGGCTGGAAGGACCATTCGATTGGAAACCGGGGATCGAAGTTCGGCAAAAGCAGGAGCAAGAGCCCGGCCGCGATTGGGCCATGAAGCAAGGCATCTCGCGCCATAACATCGAACAACGGCTCGTCCCGCCAACCCGAAACCACTGCCGACACGGCTAACCAAAGCGCGATGACGACGGCAAGTGTGAGGGCGATGATTGAAAAAGAGAGGAAGAATGATGCAAACCCGGAATGATCGAGTGTGCGCGCGTTTTCCTGCGGGAGATAACCCCAGGGGGCAATGCCGGATTTCCCAAGCTGGACGGGGTGCGCCTGCGTCTTATTACCTGCGCTTGCGCTTTCGTCCCCCAGCGTCCAATGCGAGTTACTCGAAAAGCGCATCAGCTTGTCACCTGAGCCGCCAACAAATCCGTCGGCAAAGAAAGCGGCGGGCGAGTGATCACTCCGCACCGTGGCGACGATCGTGTTGGGGCCTCGTCTCATCCAGTAGCTAATGTCGTAAGCGGACAAGATCGCAGGCTGAAAGGGTGAGCCGGCCGTTTTCGCCGGCTTGGACATCTGTTTCTCGACCCGTGCCGGACTCAGGGCTTGAGCCGGAGTCGGTTCTGCTTCTGCCAAGTGAGGTAACTTCTTCCCGCCCGAAGCAGCGGTGCTGGCAGCTATCACAATGTGCCCATTGACTGCGAGGTCGAGATCACCAGAACTTGCGACCTGGATCCAGGTCTCCTGGCGTGTTTTATCGGCTTGAATGACGGTTGAAAAAACAGTTTCACGCGATGCGTCTGGCGCCATGATCCAGTAACCGTGCAGCGGGAGCTGCAGAATTCGCGGATTCACATCCACCCAGCGCAGTGGCACATGCTCGTCGTTCAAGGGCGAGCGGCGGGCGTTTGGCCAGAGCTGATCTTCGACTTGCCGCGAGGTCCATTCCTCGGTCCCCGGGATTACGCCCGTATGATTAATAGCTCTCCAACTCTCATCGGAGAGAATGGAGATAACCTTGCCTCCCGGCTGCATCACTTCCCCCCGAACAAGGAGCTGCGCCAGTCCAGGAAAGGAGGTGCGCGAGACCGAAACCGCGATCACGTTTGTGCCTATCTTCAGGGCGCGCTTGAGATCGTAAATCCCGGTCTCGTAGGTCTTGACCGAGCCTTCAGTCCCGACGACGTGCCCGTTCACGATCAGGCTATAGGTATCTGAGGCAGCGACCTGAATCCACGCCTGCTCCGGCTGCGCCGAAAGATAGATCTCTTTCCGGAAATAGCCGATTGGAGCCGGGCTTTGTGCTGGCTCGATCCACTGCGCCTTCCCAAAATCAAGTTGATATTGCCGGTGTCGGGGTGAAGCATAAGTGCGCAGAACGTAGTAACCAAGCAAAAGCCCACACGCGACTACCAATACCCAGGCCCAGCGCAGGACGCCGTGCAATCCCCATTTTTCCGAAAGTTCGCGAGTAGCCATAGTTATTCGCCGGCAAGCCCGGTGAGGGCCCAATAGTTCAGGGTAGGATCGACGGCAAGCGAGAGGCTATAGTAGCGGCGGGCGTCTGCGTCCTTGCCAAGTTTGGCGTAACAGTCACCGATCATTGAATAGACGTTGGCGAGAACAGAAGTGTGTTGTTTGATCAGCTTGGCCAGTTGGTCGCCCGTCGCGATGCCTTTTTCGTACCGGCCAAGGTCGTAGTAGCCACGGACCAGATATGGCAGCGCGTAAATTTGGGAAGGATCTTCCGCAATGGCGACCTCCCAGTTTGTCACCGCAGCGCCGATGCCACCGGCGTGATAGAGGGCAAGCCCGAATGTGACGCGGGTGGCTGCTTCCTCGCGTCGTGCCGTCTGCCCAACCCATCCTCCAGCATCCCCGGCCAGGCTGAACTCAAAAATCGCCGGCTCATACTCATTCTCTTCGCGCAATTCCACTGCCCGGATGATATGCCGCTCGGGGGAGTCGGAGGCGATTCCCGCCAGCCTTTGCAGCTGGCCGATGGTAGCATACAGATCGATATCCTCGGCGTGCCAGCGGTCCCAGCGCATCGCCCTCCGGAAATCAGCAATCGCCTCCTGGTTTCGCCCACGGGCCTTCGCAACCATCCCATCAGTAAAGTAATGCTGACCGATGGCGGGCGGGATTAGCAGAACCAGCAAGGCGCCAACTGGAAGACAAAGGAGGAGCAAGGCAGTCCTAACTCGGCCCTGGCTCATGCGCCCAAGCGCGTAGCAACCGATCAGGATTACTCCGAGACCGAAACAGTACCAGCCGAGGCGGAGAAAGGAAACCGCAGCGTCCAGCCGGCCCCAGGCGCTGTAAAGGATGAGTCGCTTTGGAACGAGCTCGGGCATGCCGTAGTTTTGCAGGAGATAATCCTTTGTGAAAACGCTCAGCACCGGGGTCAGCTGAAGTTCATCGGTAAGTCGCCGCAGGATCGAGGGCTGGCGAAAGGCAATTTGCGCCGGTGTAATGGCCCAAAGCATCAGAAGAATCGCAGCGCATAAGGCGAGGAGGGTGAGATTGCGCCGTCCGAAAATGAGCGCGACGAGTAAGACAAGGAGCCCAAGCGTTCCGACGGCGAACAGGGATATGTGTGGCATGAGTCCCGGGTCTCGAACGAGGGAAAGAGTTAGACCAGTCAGGTTATGGCTGAAGGGGAATTGCACCCATTTCAGCGCAACCGAGCCGACGACGAGGATGCTTCCGAGGATGAGCAGGTAATAATCCGCCCAAAGCTCCGCGGCGACCCCGGACCAGCGCGTGATGCGATCCAGCCCGGCACTTAACCGCTTCGGTATTTTCACGAGTCACCTCTCAATTTTTTTGTCCAGGAAGCGACAAAGGGTGAGACAAAGGCAATGCCTTCGCGCGCCTGGTGAATTTCCGCGCTCGAGAAGGTGCGCAGAACCCAGAGGAGCAGGCCATAAACAATAATCGAGAGGAGAGCGCCGCCGAGTTGCCAGAGGACTGGAGAGTTGAGGCACGACAGAAGGATCAAGCCCATGGCCACTCCGGCGGCCATCGGTCGCCAGAGTAACTGCACGATGTGGGCCGGATAACCGAGCTTGTGCAACTGAATGATCCACAAGGCGACCGTGAGAACCTCGGCAACAAGAAACGCAATCGCGGGGGCAACATAAGGCGGGTGATACATGGGGATGAGTGTGACTAACAGGACAACGCGAACCACCGATCCAACCAGCGTCCAGACGAAAAAACCTTTCTGCGCGTCGAGCGCGGCAAAGAGATATTGGAAAAGACAGGAAACAAAGAAGGGAATCAATCCAAGCCCAAGCAGCCGCATCGCGGGAAGAGCCTCAAGAAAGCGTGTGCCGAGAGCGAGAGTAAGGAGCGGCTTCGACCAGGCCATGAAGAAAGCAGCAAAGGGAACGCTGATGAGAGTAAAAAACTTCAGGCTCTGGCGGTAAACTTCGCCGAAGCGTTGGGGCGAAAAGTGAGCCGTGCGCGAATAGAGCGGATAGAGCGGAAGCGAGAGCGTCTGCGGGAGAGTGCGCAGAGACCAACTGAGACGATAAGGGCCGCCGAAAAGGCCGACGGTTTTCATATTCGTCATCAGGCCAAGGACAAAGATATCGATGTGGAGAGCGAGCTGGCGGAGCATGACTCCACCTCCCATCGGGATGGCGGTAACGAACAGTTCTTTCCAAAGCGGCAAATCTATTTGCAGCTTCACCTTGGTATAGAACTTGGAAACGACGATATGGTAAAAGTTCCAGATCAGGATGTTGGAAGTAAGGTGGGCGATAACAAACCCGATCAACCCGGTCCTGAGGTAAAGCATGATGAGAATGAAGACCAGGAGCAGGACCTGTTTAAGGATGAACCCGAGATAGTTCAGCTCGTTATCCTCGAAGGCACGCAGAACCGCGCTGTAACCCGCGCCGTGGAAAGTCGCGAGAGTAGCAAAGCTCATCAAAATGATCGCGATCTTCATGTCGGTTCCGAAAGGCAAAAAGAAAGCAATCACTCCGACGATCAGGCAGACGAGAAGTGAGATGAACCAGATGAGCCCAGCCGCGGCGCCGGTGATCTTGCCGACGCAGCTGGGATCTTTCGCGATCTCGCGAATCATCATCCGGGGCAGTCCGGAATCAGCCACCAACTGAGCAATCATGGCAAAGGCCAAAACCCACTGGTATTTGCCGAACTCCGCGACCGTGACGTGCGGGTTGCGCGCGATCGCTATGGTCGTAGCGAGATAAACCAACCCGCCGACGACTCCGGCGATGACTCCTACGACGGCGTTTTTAACAATCCGCTGGGATTGCTTCATTGCACCCACTTCCATACCCCACCGGCCGCTTTTTGCAGGGCTGCGTAGAGCTGGAGGCGGCGGACTTCGAGTCCATCGAGATTGTCGCGCTTTGCGATCAGGCGCAGCTCCTTCTCAATCGCCGTCAGTGGCGGGGCGATTCCCTGTTGCTGCTGTGAAGTTGTTACCTGCACGTCACGATCGGCCTTGGCCACGTCTTCCTGCAGGGTCAGAATGTTCTGACTCAAAACATAAATACTTTGATAGATCCCGACGATCTCAGCCGTGACATCGTTTTTGACGGCGCCGAGGCGGGCGCGTTCCGCCTGATATTTGGCGAGGCGGGCACGGGTCGAGGACATTTGTGCGCCGAAATCAAAGATCGGGACGTCGACATTGACCAAGCCGGTATAAACCTCGGAGCCATTCCCACTGAAGTCATCGATGTGGACCGCGGAACCCTCGAGCGTTACTGAGGGATAAAGACGAAAGCGCTCCAGGCGATAATCTTCGTGCGCCTGATCGATCGCCGCCTTTTGCGCCTGGAGCGATGGGTGTTCGGCAATGAGCGGCCCGAGTAACTCCGCCGCGCTTGGCGGTTCCGGCGGCTCCGGGAGCTGATTGGAAAGCCGGAGGTCGTCGGGGTTGTCGAGGCCCAGGGCATGGGCCAGCTCGATCTTACCCGCCACGGCCTGCTGGCGAAGGATTTTCGAGAGGGTCTCGGCGCCGCTGTATTGGCTCCGGGCAAGCTTGAGGTCAATGGGCAACATCAAGCCCTGTTTCTGCTGCTCCTCGGTAATGTCGACCTGCTTCTTCAGCAGAGTTACACGGCGTTCGGCATAGCTCGCGCGGTTAATGGCCGAGACGGTGGTGATGTAGGCATCAGTAATGCGGGCAATCACGTCTTCGCGTCGCATTTTCGCCGTCCAGGCAAGATTGCGCCGTTTCGCGAGCTTGCTCGCCTCGGCCGGAGCGGTGTTAAAGCCCAGGATGCTGCCATCGCGAAAGAGCGGGTAGGAGAGATGAGCCGAATACAGCTCGACTTCGGCTTGATCGACCGAGCGAGCGGTGCGCACTCCCACCCCGCTGCCGATATCCACGATGGCAAATTTGGAAATTGGGCTTCCGCTAAAAAGCTGGTAGGTCGCGCGCGCGGTGAGATCGGGAAGCAACTTGGCGCGCGCGGCGTGCGCTTCTTCGGTTACAGAGGTGACGTCCAAGCGGCTCGCCTCGAGCTCCGGGCTCTCATTCAGAGCCAAGGCAATGCAGTCCTTGAGGTTGAGCGCCCGGGAAGGAAGTCTTACGTATTCCGTTTCTCCCCCGCGTCCCCAGGTCGCGGTAAAGAGTAACAGGATGAAAACAACCGCGACCTTATTGCTCAAGTGACCTCTCCGTCGTCCGGACCTTGTCATTGTTGTTCAGGTAAAGCTGTCCGATGGTCACGACCTTTTCCCCTTCCTTCAATCCTTCTTTCACTTCAGTCATGGCGTCGACCACAATCCCCGGGCGAATCTTACGCTGCTCAGCGTGATTGCTGCTGTCTACGACAAAGACCGAGGCCTGCTCTCCGGAAGGATTCATGATCGCGATGCTGGGAATAGCAAGAACGCCCTTGGCCTCGCGCGTGATCCGGGCAAAGCCGGAGAGACCTGGCTTGAGACGAAAGTCGTCGTTCTTGATCTCCACATAGGTCGTGAAGGTGCGGGTCACCGGATCGATATTGGGATCAATCTTGACCACCTTGCCCTGAAAGACTTCGCTCGGGAAGGCCGGGAAACTGGCCTCGGCAGCCTGTCCGAGGTGGACCGAATGCATTTTGTCTTCACTCATCTTGGCGGCGAGAAGCACGGTGTTGAGAGAACCGATCTTCATCACCACCTGGTCGCGATGAGTGGTCTCACCGGGATTGACCAGGCGTTCGAGCACGATCCCATCAAGTGGTGAGAGCATTTTGACATGCTCGAGGTCGATCTCGGCCTGGCGGAGCGAGAGGGTGGCTTTGGCGAGCGCTTCCTTGGCATCGGCCAATGCCATCTCACTTTTTTCCAGTTCGAGGGGGGTACCCATATTCTTTTGCTCCAAAGCCTTGTAACGCGCGACCTGACGGGACTCGTCCTGAATCTTAATGTTGTTGGAATCAACGTAGGCGCGATTGGCGTCCAAGGTTGCCTGGATCAATCGATCGTCCCAGCGCACAAGGAGCGCGCCTTTCTTCACGATGTCGCCAATCTTAACCGGCACTTCGAGCACCTGGGCCGTAACCTGACTCGTTAGCTGGACGGTCTGGGCTTGCTCGATTGCCCCGCTGCCGCCGATGACTTCCTTCAAATCCTGACGCCGAACCGGCACGGTCTCGACCGGCGAGGGCGCGTTCACCTTGCGGGCGATGGATGGTGTGGTCCCGATCAGGTGGACGATGGTGGCGAAGACGAGGATGCCAAGGATGACGCAGATGACGAGAAAGATGACCCAATGGGAGCGCTTCATTTCAGTCATCGCAGGGCGGCGGCCAAAGCCATCGCCGCTTCCGGGTGTGGGCGGCTGATCCGCCGGTTTTATTTTCGTTTCCATAATATTATCGAGTTCCTCGTCGTGAGCATCCCGTTCATAGGAGAGGGGAGCGAAAATGTCGAGAGCAAATCCTGCGCCGATCGAAGATGCCAGAGGCTGCGCCAAAAATACTCCATCGCTGTGGTCTGTTTCTCAAAGCAGATTGTGGGAGCTTCAAGGTTGTGCCGCGGCCGGCGTCGCAGAGTCATCGAGCGAGCCGGCCGAAGAGGTGGAGGTGTTGAGTAACTGGTCGTAGATCTGCTCGATTTTTCGGCAGATCTGCCGCCAGTCGAACTCCGCCAGGACGGTGGCGCGGGCGTTGTTGCCCAGTTCGCGCGCGAGGGAGCGATCGTTCAGAAGCGTGAGGATGCCGCGACCGAGCGCTTCACAGTCGTGGTTCGGCACAATGAAAGCATCGTGCAGGTGGCGCACGCCTTTGGCGCCGCCGGCAAAGGAGACGATCGGCCGCCCCGCCAGCATGTAATTCAATAGCTTGACCGGGTGTCCGGGACACTCCGGTCGCGGAACAACGGCGACATCAGCCAGCGCGAGGTAGCTCGGCAGGTCTTGGAGCGAATGCGGCGCAATCCAGACGATTGAACTCGAAATGCCCAGCTCTGCCGCGAGTTTCTTGTGCTCCTGCTCGTGCGCCGCGGAGACCAACGGACTAACGACGAGGAGCAACGCGTCCGGTTTTTCCCTGAGCGCGACGGCAAAACCGCGGAGCAGGTAATCGATCCGTTGAAACGCATTCAACACACCGGTGTAGATGACGATCGGCCGGCCGGCGAGTTTGTACTGTTCGCGGAATTTCTCCGGTTCAGGATGGTCGAACAGTTCCGGCTCGATTCCAGCCGGGACCATATCAACCTTCGCTGCCGGCACCCGGTGGTCGATGAACCATTGCCTCAGCTCGGGCGAGACCGCCGTAATGTGGTCGGGGAAGATTGGGGTGAACCAATCGAGGCCGCGGGCAAGACTGTGCGCAAGCCAGGCGGGTCGAATAAAGCGATAGCTGGCGAGCTCATCAGTCATGAGATTGACGGCGTTATAAAGCAATGGTCGGCGTGTGAGCCATTTCGCCATGATCCCGATGAGCGCGCCTTCGTAGTTATGGGCATGGATCACGTCAATTCGCTCCTGTCGAATGACACGGCAAAGCAGCCGCAGTAACTGGAAGTCGAGTGCAAACTTTTCGCCGGAAGGACCGACCTTCGCGTTCCTTTCCGGCCGAAAAGGCGCGGTGCGATGAACCGTAGCGCGACGGACCACGATCTCCTCCTGCCCAAACGGGTAGGTGACAATATGGACCTTGTGGCCCATGTCAGACAAGGTATCCGACATCTCGCGAATACTCGCGGCCGAGCCATGATTAGCGGGGAACGGGCAAGCCGCGACCATCGCGACTGAGTAACAGTCCGCCTCGCTTCGCTTTGTTAGCGGAGGTCTGATCACGAAACGTTTGCTGAAGCCAAGGCGGGCTCGGCGGCAGCCGGATTTGCCGGCGTGACCGGCGCTTTCAGGTAAGGACTGACGACTTCTCGAGAAATGACGCGCGCCGGAATGCCCATGACCGTGCAGTTACTCGGGACGTCAGACATCACGACCGAGTTGGGACCAACGACGACATTATCGCCAACTGTGACATTGCCCATGACTTTGCAGCCGGCGGCAAAGTAACAGTTATTTCCAATCGTCGGCCGCCCCGCGCCGCGCACGTTAGCGAGCGAGACCCCCTGGTTAATCGTGCAGCTATGGCCCATCTTCTTCACTAGAACATGAACACAGGAGAAGGTATGGATTACCAGGCCCGGGCCGATGTCACTCTCCGGGTGAACCTTCATCCCAGTGATCGCGACACAAATGGTGTCGGAAACAAGATAGGTCAGAATCAAAAGCTGACGAATGACTGGAATCTTGACGCTATAGGCCCAGCGGCCGAATCGATACGACATGACGGCGAGGCTGCCGAACTCAAGAAACGGCGCAATCCACTGACGCAAGAAGTTTTGATCCTCAGGACGGACGCCATAAGCCTTGCGTTTCCTCCTCAGATCGGCGCGAATCATTTCAAACATGTGGTGACTTCCTTTCTTGTAATTATTCCAGGTAACCAAGCGCTTGCAGGCGCTCTTCCACCTTCGCCGACTCTTCCTCGGTGTAGCCGCTGGAAGGGTCACTCTCCGAAGTGCCGGCCGCCGCTCCAGCCTTGACCGGATGAGTGGCGAGAAATTCGGGCCGAAAAGCTTCCACCAGCACCCGCCCATCCATGTCTTCCGGGACAGCTACGCCTAACAAATGAAGCATGGTCGGCGCGACATCGATGAGCTGTGGCTCGCCGATTTCGATTGCCTTGTTGAAGGCAGTCGCGCGCGCGACCAGGATGCCGGCGCGACGATGAGTGCCGCCCCATTCGGAGACGTCGGAGGGCTTGTGTTCGCGAATTACGAGGGCCGGCTTGTCGGTATCTTCAGGAAAGCTCGGCTCGGTTGAGAAAAGGCTGTTCTCGTTCCACCAATCGAGGATCAAATCGGCCCCCTCATGGGCGAAAGGTCCGTGAAAGACTTCATTGCGGCGATAGACCCGGTTAATGACGGGCCGGCCGTTTCGCGGATCCTTCAGTTCAGCCAACTTCTCGATGATAAAAGTGACTAACGAATCGTACTCAGCCGGGGCGACGATGCCCTGCGGTTTAACTCCCTTCAGGTTGATCCAGATGCTCGGGGGCGAGGCCAGGACCTCACTGCAGTAAGCCTTCGTCCGGCTCCAATCAATCGCGGTGAAGGACGAGTAAGCCAGTTCACTTTGCTTGCGCAAATTAGGAAACAGCTCGGCCAGTTTGCTTTTCTGTCGCGAGTTCAGTGTGCTGCGCAAGGCAGAAAAGCCCGTGCGCAGGATTCGGTTGCCGAGCTTTCGCAACGGGGAAACCGCGCTCTCTTTGTAATGAAGGAGACCGAGCTGCGCGAGATAGCGGTTAAGGAAAATGGTCCGATCAACCGTTGGCCCGCCGCCATGATCAGAGACGACAAAGACCGCCGTCTCTGCCGGGAGCCGGTCAAGGATTTGGCCGGCGGCGGCGTCGAGCCGCTCATAGACCTGGCGCACGGCGTTGCCAAACTTCGGCGCAAGCTTCGGGTCGTGGAGGAAATGTTCCTTGTCCATATGCTGCCAGAAGTAATGCTGCACCGTGTCGATCGACATGAAGACGAACATCATCACGTCCTGCGGATGGTGCTCGAGCAGGTAGAGCGCCGCTTTGGTCCATTGTCGGTCCAGTTGCTCCATCTCGGCGAGCACCTGCTGGCGCCGTTCATCGGTCGACATCGCGCCGAGAAAACGCAGATCGAGCTGAATCGGCCCGATGTGTTTCTCGAGCTCGGTGCGCAGCTCCGGCGGATGGACGAACGGGCTGCTCTCAGACGGGGTGGCCATTCCGGCAATCTGAAAACCGTTGAGCTTCTCCGGTGGGTAGGTGAACGGGATGTTCATCGTGCCGACGCTGTAGCCGACATCGTTCAAGAGCTTCCACACTGTGGGCGACCGGCGGGAGGTCGCATTGGCGTAGTTCATCGCGTAGCCGCCGTGCTCGGTCTCGACGAAGTGAAAGATGCCGTGTTTGCCCGGGTTTTTCCCGGTCATGAAAGAAGTCCAGGCCGGCGGAGTGATTGGCGGCAGAACAGATTGCAGGCTGCCGGCGACGCCGGAATTCATGAGCCGGGCCAGGTTCGGCATGCCGCCTTCGGCTATCCAGGGCCGAATCAAGGTCCAGGTAGCGGCGTCGAGTCCGATAACAACTAGCCTGGGCTGCTTCTTCATGAGGCGAGGAGGTTAAGCGGGCTCGTTGGTCGGGTAAAGCGGCCCTGACAATCTGGTAATCTGGTTGTCATATCACTTGTAAACGCGCCAAGTCTGCATCCCGATGGGGTCGAAACGGAAATCGGTCACCGAAGCCCCGAGCGCGTTTACCCGCTCGCGCACGACGTGGCGCTTATTGAAGGGACAATAGAGCAGGAGATGGCCGCCGCCACCAGCACCGGTGATCTTGCCGCCGATCGCGCCGGCCTTTCGCGCCTCTTCATAAAGCTCATCGATGTGAGGCGTCGTGATGCCCTGCGCCATTTGTTTCTTTTGCACCCAGCCTTCGTGCAGCAGTTCGCCGAAGCGATCGAGGTTGCCGGCGAGAAGCGCTTTTTTCATTTCGTAGGCGATGGCTTTCACCTGGTCCATCGCGGCGAGCGGCGCTGCTTCTTTTTTCTTTGCGCTTTCCATCTGGCTGTCGATGATCGGCTGCGATTCGCGGCTGCCGGTGAAGCACAGGAGCAGGTTGTACTCGAGCTCGTTGATCAAATACTCGCTCAGGCGCAGGGGTGTGACGACGACCTCTTCGCCGTGAAATTCCATGAAGTTGAAGCCGCCAAACGCCGCCGCGTATTGATCCTGGCGGCCCCCTTTGATCCCGACGTCGTTGCGCTCGATGTCGTAGGCCAACCTTGCCATGCCATCGGATGTGATCGGCAGCCCGAGCAGTTCGCGAAACAGGCCGATAAGCGCGACGGTGAACGTGGATGAACTGCCCAAACCCGAGCCCGGCGGCGCGTCCGCGTGAACGAAAAGGTCGAATCCGTCGGTGCGGAATTTATCGAGGTCGAAGCGCTTGAGCACGCCTTTGACCAGATCCATCTGACCGTCGAAGCGCAGATGATGTTCCTCCGTCCAGTAAACGACAGTGCCGTAGTCGAAGGAGCGAAAGCCGATCGAGCGTTCCGATTTCGGCACGAGCGTTCCGTAGACATAGCGGCTGATGGTGGCGTTGAGAACACAGCCGCCCCGCGTATCGGAGTACGGCGAGACATCGGTGCCGCCGCCGCCAAAGCTCAGGCGCAAGGGCGTGCGTGCGCGCACCATTTTGATCTGGCTGCAAAAATTTTTGGGGTTTAATGCCGTCATAGGGCAGACCGACCTCGCCTAATTGGCAAGTGCCTTACCCTCCATATCGGCCGGTACCGGCAGATCGAAAATGCGCAGAATCGTGGGTGCGACATCGGTGATCTGCGCGTCGGTGAGATCGTGTGAGCCCTTCACCCCGCCGGCCGGTCGCCAGATAATGATGCCGTTCTCAGCGTGATTGGCGCCGTCGGGGCCGGTGTCGTTTTCAAAAGTGTGAATCTTGCCCCCGCCCACCGTGCCGACGGAGCGCCAGTAGAGGCTCCCGAAGTAGACGATCAGGTCTGGCGCAACGCCGCGCACTTCCTGGTAAAGCTCTTCCGGCCGGTAAACCTGCGTCCCAATGTCGCGGCCATTTTCATCCGGGATTGATTTTAACCCCGCGATCAGCTCGTCGCGCACTTTCTCGTAATCTTCCGGCGCGATCGTTCCCTGCGGTTCGCGCCCGGCAACGTTGAGAAATACGCGCGCGTAGTAGCCACCGTCGCCCCAGGCTTTCGTGCGCGACCAATCGATTCGCGCTTTCGATAACGGGATGGCATCGGCTGGTTTTTCATGAAGCGTGAGATAGCCGTTGGCCATGAGCCATTCGTTCACGCAGATGCCGCCATCCATCCGCTTCGCGCCGTGGTCTGAAACAACGAAAACGTCGGTGTGAGTATCGGCAAACTTCAGGAGTTCACCGATCTCGCGGTCCACTTCCTTGTAGTAATCATGGATCGCATTCTCGAACTTGTTCTCCGGCTCATAAAAACGGTGGTTCGGATCCATGTTGTCCCAGAGCGCGTGATGAATCCGGTCGGTCCCCATCTCGACCATGATAAAATAATCCCAGTCTTCCTGGCCGAGCAGATGCCGCGCGAGCTGGAATCGCTTCCGTGTCATCTCGTAAATGTCGGCGAGAATCTTCTCCTTATTGCCGGAGCGAAAATCGCGAACGTCGAGGATGTAGTCGCCTACGACTGCTTCGATTTCCTTCTTGAGCTGCGGCGGGTGAGTGTATTCGCACGAGGTATCGGGGGTCAGAAAGTCGCTCACCATCGTGCCGTTCAATGGCTTCGGCGGATAGGTGCCGGGAACGCCAATCACGATCGAGCGCTTGCCCTTTGCAGACAGAATCTCCCAGAGTCGGTCTTCCTTGATCGCGAGCGAGTTTGCAATCGAATAGCGGTCGTAGGAATGATCGGCGCGATTCCGAAACCCGTAAACGCCGAGACGGCCCGGGCTTT
This sequence comes from Chthoniobacterales bacterium, assembly GCA_036825615.1. Taxonomy (GTDB): domain Bacteria; phylum Verrucomicrobiota; class Verrucomicrobiia; order Chthoniobacterales; family UBA10450; genus JAICXG01. The sequence continues at coordinate 170,603 of DAISXY010000007.1, read as the reverse complement.
TCGAGGACATCATAACCGACCATGCCGGCACAGTGATGGGCGGATCGCAGGAACGGAGCGCTCCATGCAAGCCCTGCTCGTAAAGCGATTTCAAGGTCGGCAGGTCATCCAGCCAGCGGTCGAAGATTAATTCGGGCGCGGCACAATCGAGCCCGATCACCATGACGCGTCGTTTTGCGCCATTGGGCGACTGAACGTTGGTTGCCTCGCTGACCGAGCGGGAAAATAACTTCTTTAACATCGTAAAATCAGTCGGCTGATTTTAGCAGATACCGCGCCAATGCGCGCGGGGGAAACCGCGGCGGCATCGGACGCTCCTGAGCCGGAATTTACCGCTTTCTCAGTCGGCAAAACATTTGTCGCCGACTTTGGCTTGACCGTTGGGGTCGATCCGCACTGCGCTGGCCAGGATACCCGCGCTGGTCGCCGCGCCATCAAAGCCATCGCGGCGATAAAGCGCGACTTCGGTGAGGGGACCTTCAGTGCGGAAGAGGCCAGGCTGTTCGTGCTTCACGTTGCGCAACTGGCCCCAGAGCCGGAACAATTCCTTAAAAGCTCGCGCGATCACGCGCACGTTCGCGCCCGAGGGTTTGCCGGCGCGCCGCGGATAATGGCTCACCTTCACCTCGTGAATGCGCATGCCGAAGCTATTGGCCTGCGCCAGAATTTCGGTGTTCACCATTGCGCCGACGGAACGAATCTGGACGCGGTCGAAAACCGAACGTTGGAAAATTTTGAAGGCGCAGTCGATGTCGCGCACCTTCACCCCGAGAACCATCCGCACGAGGGTCTTCCAGCCCCAGGCGTTGATCAGTCGATGGGGCGGGTCCTGCCGTTTCGCGCGGTAGCCGGTGACGATGTCGTACTCGCTCGCGTATTGCAGAAGGTGCTCAAGTTCCTGCAGATCAAACTGCCCATCCGAGTCGGTAAAGAAAATGTAGTCGTAGCGGGCGGCGAGGATCCCGCTCTTGAGGGCCGCGCCGTAACCCCGGTTGACCATGTGGTGAATCGCGCGCACCTCCGGATACTGGTGCGCCAATTCATCACAAATGGGCGTAGTCGCGTCCCGGCTGCCGTCGTTTACCAGAACGATTTCCCAGGTTTGCGCCAGCTTCGGCAACACCATCCGGGCCGCCTCGACTGTTCGTCTGATGTTTGCCTCTTCGTTAAATGCCGGAAAGATGACTGACAGCGAAATGGGGGCGGGAAATTCTAATTCCATGCAATCCATCCGGTTTCCTGCCGCGCTGATAAGGTCTCTCATCGTTGGTTAAAGGAATCGCAATTGCGACTGATGCCGAATGCCCAGTCTATGAGGTTTCGTAAATTCTGTATACTGAATTCTTCCCACCGGCGGCTTTTCCCCGGGCAAAAAGGGAAAATAAGCCGCCGCCGCCCCGTCAACTTTTGTAGCGAAAAACGCTACAAGCTTGGCCTAAAAAGTCGCCTTCAAAATCATCAGATCAATGACCATTCGCACTTCAATCGCACTTGCAAGTTTCTGTTTCGCGCAGTATCGGCGGGCGCCTTGCAACACGATCCGGAGAACGATCCTATGACCGACATCGCCGCACATCTGGCCCAATCAATCGCTGCCGCCTGCGCCACCTTTCAATCACTACAGACCCTCGCCTCGCCGATCGCGCGTACGGTCGAACTCATGGTCGAGTCTCTCTGCTCCGGAAAGAAATTGCTCGTCTGCGGCAACGGCGGAAGCGCGGCCGACGGCGCTGATTTCTCGGCCGAGTTTGGGTGCCGGTTCACCACCGATCGGCGCCCCTATCCGGCGATCAATCTCGCGCAGGGCGGCAGTCTCATGAGTGCGATCGGGAACGATTACGGCTACGACGAGGTCTTTGCGCGCCAGGTCGCCGGCCTTGGTCAACGGGGCGACGTGCTGGTCGCCATTACGACCAGCGGCAACTCGAGAAACATCCTCCGCGCCCTCGAGGAAGGCAAAACCCGCGGACTGACCACCGTCGCCCTGCTCGGCCGTGATGGAGGCGCAGCCAAGGGCATGGCCGAGATCGAATTGCTTGTCCGCAGCGAGTCGACCGCGCGCATCCAGGAGGCGCATAAATTCATGCTGCACGTCATTTGCGGGCTGGTGGACGCGCGTCTCCCGAAAACCTGGGAAGCGTCTGCTAACGCAACTTCTTAGCCAGGAGGTTGCGGATCGCTTCGTCCAGCCGGTCCACATTGATCGGCTTGGTCAGGTGTTCGGAAAATCCGGCGGCGCGCGCACGGTTGATGTCGTTTTCCATTCCGAAGCCGCTCAGAGCAATGCCGCGCAGGCTGCTTTTGCTCCGCAATTCCTCCATCAATTCGTAGCCACTCCGGTCGGGCAAGCCGATGTCGCTGATGAGCAGATCAAATTGTTCCTGCTCCACTTTTTCCAGCGCCTGGGTCGCGGTGTGCGCGAGGGTGATGCGGTAACCGCGCCGTTCGAGCAGCATTTTCATCCCAATGCAGGTGTCGTGGTGATCGTCCACCACGAGAAGATGCCCTTTGCGTACTCCTCTGTCGTTGCCGTCGTTAGGCGCAAGCGCGGGTCGCTTCGCCTCCTCCGCCACCGGCGTCGGCACGGTATTGAGGATCACGCTGAAAGTGGCGCCGCGGTTCAGCCCGTGGCTTTCCACCGTGATCGTGCCGCCATGCGCTCGCACCATCGCCTTGGAAATCGCGAGGCCGAGGCCCAGCCCGCCGAACTTGCGCGTAATGGAGGTTTGCCCTTGCTCGAAAGCATTGAAAATCCTGCCAATCTTGCCCGGCTCAATCCCGATCCCGGTGTCCATCGTCCGGATGGCGATCCGGTTATCGCTCAGGTTCTGTGTTTCAACCGTGATCCGGCCGCCGCTCGGCGTGAATTTCACCGCATTCTTGATCAAATTCCAAAACACCTGCTGCAGCCGCGCCGGGTCGCCGTTGACGTAGTCGCGCTCGGCATTGAGCCGAAAATCGAAGGAGAGTTTCTTTTGCCGAATCTCTTCCCGGCAGATTTCATAAACTCGCCGGAGTGCCTCGTGCACTGAGGTCACCTCAAAGCTCAATTGCAACTTGCCCTTTGCGATCCGGGTGACGTCGAGCAGGTCATCGATCAGGCGCGCTTCCAATTCGACATTGCGCCGGATGACCTCGAGCGGCTGGCGCACCTCGGAATCATCGGGCGTGCGCGCCTCCAGCTCGCCGACCATCGCGATAACGGGCGAGAGCGGGTTGCGCAGTTCGTGGGAAAGAAGGGCGAGGAATTGGTCCTTCGCAGCATTGGCCGAGATCAAGTCCTGGCGCTGGCGCACGTCGCGCGTCTTGTCTTCGACCAGAAAGAGCACACCCCGCACGACCTCTTTTGAATCCTGGAGGCGGAGGAGATTGAGGTTGACGAAATTGGTTTGCCCATTGCCGTCAACGATGGGTTGTTCGACCAGCTGAAAGGGTGTGCCGAAGTTGAGCACTTTGTCGAGGGCATCGCGCGGCGCGATTCTCACCTGTTCGTAAGTTGCGGTGCTCATCTCCTGGTTCGGGGGCAGCCGCCCAAAGCGCCGTGCCATCTGGCCGAAGGCTTCATTGGCCTGGAGAAAACAGCGCGTCTCCGGATCAACGAGCGCGATCCCGATCGACATGTTTGCGAGAATCTTGTCGTTGAAAGTGACCTCGCGCTCGATCCGCTCCGCCGCTTCGCGTTGCCGGCGATAGAACTTGCCTGCCAGCCAGGCCATCACTGCGGTCCCCACAAAAAGCCAGCTCGCGAGGAAGGTCATTTTCTCGAGCAGGTCGTGCACCGGCTGGTAGGCGACGGCGCGCGGTTGTTTCACGATCGTGGTCCAGCCGGTCGATTCGATCGGGGCCGAGGAATAGATGAAGCCCCCATCTTCGATATGCCCGCTTTTGTCTCCTCGGATTTTCCTGATGAGATCGTTAGGCGGAAAGGCGACCCGGCCGGTATGCGGTTCAAAATCGCTCCGGAAAAGCGGGGTCCCATTCTGGTCGACGATCTGGCATTCCTCCTGGTCGGCGAAACGGATCGTGGAAAGGCGCCGCCCGATTCGTTCGACCAGCACCGAGACCCCAATAAAGCCGATCGTCCTCTCATCCGGATCGATGACCGGGCTGACAATATCGGTCGCGATCCGGCCGTCGGCAGCGCGCGGGTGGACGGGCGAGATATAAAATTTCACATCGTGCGTGGCGTGGAGCCACGATTCGGAGATGTGCTTTTGCAGCAGCATGCCCGGACTTTCCGGCAGCGAGGCCAGCAACCGGCCATCGGCCGTGGCAAGGAACATTCCGTCGATCCGCGGATGAATGAAATAGGTGTCCTGGAGCCACTGTTTCGCCGCGGCATCGGGAAAACGTGCCGTGAAGATACGGCGCACGGCGGGAAAGGTCTGGTAGTAATAAACGATGTCGCCGCTGCGCCCGAGATCGTCGCCCACCAGATGAGCGATCAGTTGCACGAAGGCGTGGCGGTCGCGCAGGATTTTGGATTCCAGCGTCTTGGTCAGGATGGTGTAGGAAACCAGGAGCATGAACACCACCGGCACCCAGCCGGCGATGAGAATGCTGAGCACGACGTTGAGCCGCTGGAAGCGTTTGCGTGGGCGGTTTCGCAGTTTGTCTAACTCTTGCACCATCTCATCCGAGGCCCGTTCAGTTTTCGGCTGCTTCGCCTGCGACGCAACTTTGCAGCCGCCTGCTTCCCAACGAAGCTCCTGCCGTGCCATGGCTTGTGCTTCATCCCCCTCAATTCGGCTGCGCCTCCGGCCCTGCTCGCCTTTTCACCCGCGGCAGAATTTGATTTGACGCAATCATTGGAAACGGCATCATGTCGCCGCTGTGCTTCTTGACCAACTCCGTTGGGTTTTAGTGGAGGAAGCTCTGTGGATGTAATCTGGACCTGCTGCTATCTCAGCGTGCTGTTCGGTCTTTCCGCTTATGGGCTGCACCGCTATTTCTTGATCTACCTTTTTCTGAAATACCGCCAGCGCATCCCGCAGCCGGCGGCGCGCTTTGCGGAGCTGCCGGTGATTACCGTCCAGTTACCCATCTTCAACGAGATCTACGTCGTCGAGCGGTTGCTCAAGGCCGTAAGCGAACTCGATTACCCGCGCGATCGCCTGCAGATCCAGGTGCTGGATGATTCCACCGATGAGACCCGTGAGATTACCCGCTCCCTCGTCGATCGGCTCGCCAGCAGCGGTTTCGATGTTGAGTTGATCCAGCGCCAGGATCGCGTCGGCTACAAAGCGGGCGCGCTCGCCGCCGGGCTCGCGCGCGCGCGCGGTGAATTTGTTTGTATTCTCGATGCCGACTTTGTTCCGAAGCCGGATCTGCTCCAGGCGACGATTCACTTTTTCACCGATCCGAAAATCGGCATGATCCAGACGCGCTGGGGCCACATCAACCGCAGCTATTCGCTCCTCACCCGGGTGCAGGCGATGTTGCTCGACGGACATCTTCTCATCGAGCAGGTGGCGCGCAGCCGGAGCGGCCGGTTTTTTAATTTTAACGGCACCGCCGGTCTCTGGCGCAAATCCTGCATCGAGCAGTCGGGTGGCTGGCAGCACGATACCCTCACCGAAGATCTGGACCTTAGTTATCGGGCGCAGCTGGCGGGCTGGAAGTTCGTCTTCCTCAAGGACGTCGTTACGCCGGCGGAATTACCGGTTGATATGAACGGTTTCAAATCACAACAGCATCGCTGGACGAAGGGTTCGATCCAGACGTGCAAGAAATTGCTTCCGCAAATCTGGCGCAGCCAGCTCTCGTTGCCGATCAAGCTCGAGGCGACCGCGCATCTCGTTTCCAATTTCGCTTTCCTCCTCCTTGTCTGCCTCTGCGTTTTGCTCCAGCCTTCCGCGGGCGGTCCCGATTCCACCTTGCTGCGCACCTTGCTCATCGATGTGCCGGTCTTTCTCGCCGCTTCGGTTTCAGTTGCGGTCTTCTACATCTGCGTGCAGCGGGAACTCCATCCCGAGAGTTGGCTGAAGGAAATTCTCCTCCTCCCCGCGCTCCTCGCCCTCGGCGTCGGCTTGTCGATCAACAATTCTCGCGCCGTGCTCGAGGCGGTTTTCAATCATCGCTCCGAATTCCAGCGCACACCCAAGTATGGCATCGAGCATCGTGCCCAGCGCTGGCGTTCCTGCCGCTATATGCCGCTCAAGTCACTGCTCGCGCTCATCGAGGTCGGGTTTGCAATTTACTTCAGCTTTTTTCTCTGGGATGCGGTCAGCCATCAACAATGGCTCACCGTTCCGTTCCTCATCATTATCGAGTGCGGCTTCCTCTACGTCGCGTTTTGTTCGCTCTCCCAATGGCTGCCGCGTTTAAACCTCTCGGCGCCGCGCGAAATTGCATTTCCTGCGTGACAAGTTGCTTCTCCTGTTGTTAATGAGAGCGCCGATGTCATTTCGTCTCAGCTGCTGCGCCCTCGCTCTGCTCCTTTTCCCAAAGCTCGACTTCGCCGGACCAGATGCTCCGATTCCCCCGCGCATTATCGTCAGCGTGCGCGACCAGAAACTGATGGTGGTAGAAGATGGCAAACGGGTCGCGACCTATCCGATTTCGACCTCGAGATTCGGGATTGGCGATCGCCGCGGGAGCATGACCACGCCGCTCGGCTGGTTGCAGGTCGCGCAAAAAATCGGCGACCACGCCCCGCCCGGCGCCGTCTTTCACAATCGCCGCTTCACTGGGGAAATCCTGCAGCCCAACGCGCCCGGCCGCGACCCGATCGTGACCCGGATCATCTGGTTGCGCGGCCTCGAGCGAGAAAATGCCAACGCCTTCGATCGCTGCATCTACATCCACGGGACGCCGGAGGAGAAATTCATCGGTCGCCCGGCGAGCTACGGCTGCATTCGCATGTGTTCGAAGGATGTACAGGAGGTCTACGCCCAGCTTCAGATCGGCGCGCTCGTTCGGATCATTCCGGATTCACTTCCTAAAGTGCCGAAGTTCAAGGGCACCCCGAGTAGTGTGATTTTCACCGCCGACGCGCCCAACGGAAAGGCAAGCGCGCCGGTCGCGAAATCAAGCAAAGCCGTGAAAACAAATTCATCGCGCAAGCGCGTCTCGAGCGCGGCGCGCCTGTCACCCCACGGCGCCTGACAAAACGGCAGAAACGGGTAAAGCTTTTGACCCGGTGGGCCGCGTTTCTATAGTGAATCTTCGCCTGCGAGCGGGCGTTCACTATGGCACTCACAGTTGGCAACAAAGCACCTGACTTCACCCTTCCGACGAAAACCCCGGACGGGCCGCGCCCGGTGCGATTGAGCGAAAATTTCGGGAACAAGAACACGCTGCTGCTTTTCTTTCCCATGGCCTTCACCGGCACCTGCACGACTGAAATGTGCGGCGTCGGCAACGGCCTGCGCGAGTACGCCGCGCTCAACTGCCAGGTCTATGGCATCAGCGGCGATAATCCCTTTGCCCAGGAAGCGTGGGCGCAGAAGGAGGGCATTCACGTTACCCTGCTCAGCGATTACGAGCACAAGGTCGCGGAACAATACGGCGTCGCCTACGAATCGTTTCTCCCGCAGTTGAACCTCGGTTTCAAAGGTGTCGCCAAACGCGCCGCTTTCCTCATCGACCGCGACGGCGTCATCCAGTATGCCGAAGTGCACGAGGACGCGCGCGAGTTGCCCGATTTCGAAAGGATCAAAACCAAACTCGCCGAACTGAACTGACCTTGTGACTAACGAATTCGATACTCTGCAGAAATTTGACGCCGGCACCGGCGTGGAAGCTTTTTTTCATTCGCTCCCCGCCTTGGAGGAGAAAGGTATCGGCCCGATCTCGCGCCTGCCGGTCAGCATCCGGATCGTGCTCGAATCGGTCCTGCGCAATTGCGATGGCAAAAAAGTCCGGCGCAAAGACGTCGAGACACTCGCGAAGTGGAATGCGCGGAAGCCGGCGAACGAGGAAATCCCCTTTGTCGTGGCGCGCATTGTTCTGCAGGATTTCACCGGCGTCCCACTGGTGGTTGATCTCGCCGCGATGCGCAGCGCAGTCGAGCGGCTCGGGCGCGACCCGCGCATCATCGAGCCGCTCGTGCCGGTCGATCTCGTGGTCGATCACTCCGTGCAGGTTGATTTCGCCGGCTCGGCTCTCGCCTTGCGGCTCAACATGGACATGGAATTCAGACGCAACCGCGAGCGCTATGAATTCCTCAAGTGGGGCCAGCAGGCGTTCAAGACTTTCGGTCTCGTCCCGCCCGGCATCGGCATCGTCCACCAGGTGAATCTTGAGTATCTCGCCAAAGGCGTGCTCTCTTCGGAATTTGAAATTTCAAATTCGAAATCTCAAATCTTCTACCCCGACACCCTCGTCGGCACTGACTCGCATACGACCATGATCAACGGCCTCGGCGTCGTTGGTTGGGGCGTTGGAGGAATCGAAGCCGAAGCTGGAATGCTCGGCCAGCCGGTCTACTTCCTCACACCCGAAGTCGTCGGCGTGCACATGAGCGGTGCGCTTCGTGAAGGGGTGACGGCGACCGACCTCGCGCTCCACATTACCCAGATGCTGCGCGCGCAAAAAGTGGTCGGAAAATTTGTCGAGTTCTATGGCGAAGGCGCCGCTTCCCTCCCCCTCCCGGACCGCGCCACGATCGGCAACATGTCCCCCGAATACGGGGCGACCATGGGTTATTTCCCGGTTGACAGCGAGTCGGTCAATTATCTCCGTGCCACTGGCCGGAGCGAAGAACAATGCGCCACGTTCGAGGCTTATTTCCGCGCCCAAAAAATGTTCGGCATGCCGCGCAAGGGCGAGATCGATTACAGCGTCGACCTCGAGCTCGACCTCGCGGAAGTCCAGCCGAGCGTCGCCGGCCCTAAACGTCCCCAGGACCGGATCAACCTGCCCGACCTGGGCGAGACATTCCGCTCGCTCCTGAGCAAGCCGTTGCCCGAGGGCGGCTACGGGAAATCGCCTGACGAACTCGGACAACGCCATCTCGTGCAGCTCAACGGCTCCGCTCCCGAGACCGAAAAGATGGTTTCGACCGACCGGCCCGATCAGGGGATTGAGCCGGGCGATCCACGCAACAAAGTCGAGATGGTGGCGAACCGGCCCACTCCCGATCGGGCCGACGAAATCCAATCCGAGGACGAGCAGGTCTTTCATCACGGCCGGAGCCATATCGGCCACGGCAGCGTCCTCATTGCTGCCATCACCAGTTGCACGAACACAAGCAACCCGAGCGTGATGCTGGCCGCCGGTTTGCTTGCGAAAAAAGCCGTCGAGCGCGGCCTGACAATCGATCCTGCGGTCAAAACCTCTCTCGCCCCCGGCTCGCGCGTCGTCTCCGATTATCTCGCGAGCAGCGGGCTGCAAAAATATCTCGACCAGCTTGGCTTCAACATCGTCGGCTACGGTTGCACCACCTGCATCGGCAACTCCGGCCCGCTTCATCCCAGGATCGAAAAGGCGATCGCCGATTACGACCTCGTGGCCGCCTCCGTCCTTTCCGGCAATCGCAATTTCGAGGCGCGCGTCCACCAAAACATCAAGGCCAACTTCCTCATGTCGCCCCCGCTGGTGGTGGCATTCGCGATCGCCGGCCGGGTCGATCTCGACCTCGCGAAAGAGCCGCTCGGGAAAGACAAGCAGGGCCGCGATGTTTACCTGAGAGATCTCTGGCCGTCGTTAGGTGAAATCCGCGACATCATGCGCTCGGCCCTCAAACCCGAAGTCTTTCGCAAACTCTACCGCGATTTTTCCGATCAAAACCCGAAGTGGAATGAGATCTCCTCCAGCACCGGCGAGGTTTACCAGTGGGATGAGGCGAGCGACTACATTCACGAGCCCCCTTTCTTCGCCGACTTTACGATGGAACCCGGCCGGATCGAAGACATTCGCGACGCGCGGCCGTTAGGCATCTTCGGCGATTCGGTCACGACCGATCACATCTCGCCCGCAGGCGCGATCAAACCCACCGCTCCCGCCGGCCAGTACCTCATCTCGCGCGGGATCAAGCCGCAGGATTTTAACAGCTACGGCAGCCGGCGCGGGAACGATCTCGTCATGACCCGCGGCACCTTCGCCAACGTGCGCATCAAAAACCTGATGGTGCCCGGAGTCGAAGGCGGTGTGACCAAATACTTCGGCAACGGCCGCAGTGAGGGCGAAGAGATGTCGATCTTCGACGCCGCGATGAAGTACGCGGAAACCAAAACTCCGCTCGTCATCCTCGCCGGCCAGGAATACGGCACCGGATCGAGCCGCGACTGGGCGGCGAAAGGCACGCGCTTGTTAGGCGTAAAAGCAGTAGTCGCCGCCAGCTTCGAGCGCATCCATCGCTCCAACCTCATCGGTATGGGCGTGCTCCCATTGCAGTTCCTCGAAGATGCAAACGTGCACTCGTTAGGCTTGAACGGCACCGAAACCTACAGCATCACCGGTCTCTCCGATTCGATTCAGCCCGGCCAAACCGTGACCCTCGAAATCAGCCGCGCAAACGGTAAAACCGAATCGATGCCCGTGAAACTGCGCATCGACACCCCGATCGAGATCGACTACTACCGCCACGGCGGAATCCTCCAGTTCGTCCTGCGCGAGCTGCTCGCGAAATAGCACGCGAAGCGAGCTTAAAGGCAGAAAACCGCGCACCTCTCCCTCCTTGGCGAAAGCGCCTGACTTATCTACGCTGGACGGCAGATACCCATGCGCAACGAAGCACAGACTCGCTTTGAACTGATCGATCCGATCCTGATCGATCATTGCGGCTGGCGTCGTCAGGACATTCGGGTCGAACAAACTGCCGCGCAGATCGACATCGTCCGAGGCAAGGGTGTGCGCCGGCCGACCGGTCGGACCGATTATCTGCTCTGTCGTCCGCTTACCGATGGGAGCGAATCTATCCCGCTCGCGATTCTCGAAGCGAAGCACGAAGGGTTGCCGCCCGAACATGGCTTGCAGCAGGGGCGTCGCTACCGGCGCGGCAAACTTCATCATGTGCCGTTCGTGTTCTCGTCGAACGGCCACCTCTTTGTCGAGTTTGACGAGGCAACCGGCCTCAACTCGGAACCGAAGCCGCTGACCGATTTCCCCACGCCAACCTCTTTGCTGGAGCGCTACCTCGCGGCCCAGCAGTTGAAACTCGACGCGCCGTCAACCGCGATGTTGACGACCCGCTATGAAAAAGGCCGGGACTTTCTGCGCTACTATCAGGACGCAGCGATTCGCGCGGCCATTGAGCAACTCATTGCCCAAATCGAGGCGGGGAAATTGCGTCGGGTCATGCTTCCGCTTGCTACCGGCGCTGGAAAAACCCGCCTCGCCGCTGCCCTTCTGCGCAAACTTTTCGATGCCGGTCAAATTGGAAAGGCGCTCTTCGTTTGCGATCGCACCGAACTGCGCGACAACGGGCTGACTGATTTCCAGGCGCTATTTGGCGCCGACGCGGCGGAGGTGGACACATTGCATCCGCAGAAAAATGCCCGCGTTCTCATCGCCACTTATCAGACGCTCGATCACGGCACGCGAGAGGAGAAATTCTTCCACGCGCATTATCCGCCGAATTATTTTGACGCGATTGTGATCGATGAATGCCATCGCTCGGCCTGGGGCGATTGGCACGCCATTTTGGAAAACAACAAGGACGCAATTCAGATCGGGCTCACCGCTACCCCGCGGCATATTCGCGTCCGCGACGTGGACAGCGAAGAGACCGAGAAGGGTGTCGCGGAAGACAAGCGGAAACTCGCCGATAACTACAAATACTTTGGCGAACCGCCCTACGAATACTCCTATTCGCAGGGAGTCGAGGATGGTTACCTCGCCCCGGCCGAGATCGAGCAATACGACCTCTATCACGACGACCAGACGCAGAGCGAGCGGGTGCGCGGTGTGTATCGCGATGATGTTCGCGGTAAGAAGCTCACTGATGTCCTCACCGGCGCGCCGCTTACGCCCGAAGCCGTGGCTGACAAAACCGAGGGCGGCTCCCTCGAACAGCGGCTGGTTATGCCGGAGCGCGTGCAGGCAATGTCCGCGCATCTGTTCCAGCGCCTCCTCGCGACCGGCGATGGTGATCCGTTGCAGAAGACAATCATCTTTTGCGCGAGCGATCATCATGCCGATCGCGTGGCGAGCCAGATGAACAATCTCTATGCCAAATGGTGCGCCGAGCATGGCCAGAAACGAGTGCAGACCTACGCCTTCAAATGCATGTCCTCGGTCAACGGCCAGGCCGAAATCCCCGACTTCCGCGGCCGCCAGCGTTCGCACATCATCGCGACCACGAAAGACCTTCTCACCACCGGCGTAAACGTGCCCTGCGTGCGTACCATCGTCTTCTTCCGTTATCTCCATTCGCCGATTCTCTTTCACCAGATGGTCGGGCGCGGCACGCGCATCGATGAAGCCACCGGCAAACTGATGTTCCGCATCTTCGATTACACCGGCGCAACCGCACTTTTCGGCGAAGACTTCGTTACTCCGCCGCCCTCCGATGGTGACGGTGGCGGCCCGCCGGAGCCGCCGCCGCCGAAGGTGAAGGTGAAAGGCGTCACGATCGAGATCGAGCACGCGGGCAACTTTAACTTGTTAGGCGTGGATGGCCGGATGCGCCGTGTCACCCCGCAGGAATACCAGGAGCAGCTGATCGCCGAGCTAACCGAGCTGGTCCCGTCGCTGGCCGAGTTTCGGGAAAAATGGCTCGATCCTGCGCAGCGCGGCGAACTGATGCAACAGCTCGCGCGCCAGGGATTGATCCCGGACAAATTGCGTGACGCGGCCAAAATCGAGAACCACGACGCGGATGAATACGACCTCTTCGATATTCTGGCCGCGCTCGCCTACGGGATCGCGCCACAAACCCGTCACGCGCGCGCCAGCCAATTCGATGCCGGCCCGGACTGGCTGATCCGATTGCCGCAACCGAGCGCAAAAGTGATCCGCGCGATCGTGAAACAATTTGAGAACGCCGGCACCGACGCGCTCGAAGCAAAAGAACTTTGGCAAACGCCTGAGATCCAAAAACTGCGTGGCCTCGCCGCGTTACGGGAAGGCGGCGAACCAGCGGAGCTGATGCGCAAAACGAAAGAGACGTTGTTCGTCGCATGAGCACCGGGAATGGAAGGCAGAGTTTTCCACTCGTTGCGCTCGACGAGCTTTGCGAGAAGCGAATCAGCACACGCGACCCTCGGATCAAGGCCGATGAAGCTTTCATGTATATCGACATTTCGAGCGTCGATAACTCACAAAAAGAAATCGTAACACCGAAACGTTTGTTGGGCCGCGAGGCGTCGAGTCGAGCACGACAAGTTGTTTGCGAGAACGATGTTCTTGTCGCAACAACGCGGCCCAACTTGAACGCGGTCGCAATCGTCCCCGGTGAACTCCACGATCAAATCGCCAGCACCGGTTTTTGCGTGCTGCGAACAGATGGTCGGCTCGAACCAGATTACCTGTTTGGATTTGTTCAGTCCACAGGGTTTGTCAGTGCGCTGTCCGATCTGGTGAAAGGCGCGCTTTATCCTGCTGTTACTGATTCCCAAGTTCGCACGCAAAAGATTCCGTTGCCGCCGCTGGAGGAGCAACGGCGGATTGCGGCGCGGTTGCGCGAGCAACTGGCGATCGTAGCGGAAGCGTGCGCGGCGCTGAAGGCGCAACTGCAAGCAGCCGACGCGCTCCCGGCCGCAAATCTTCGCGCCGTTTTCGAAAGCGAAGAAGCCAAACGCTGGCCGTTGCGTCGGCTCGGCGAGTTACTCGACATACGGCAAGACATAGTTCATCCGAGGAACAAGCCGAGAGGTGCTGCGCGCTTCGTAGGACTCGAACACATTGAGCCGCACACCGGCCGACGCATTGGCGAATTGCCAGTGCAAATGGAACAGCTCACTGGTCGCAAAGCGCGTTTCTTCAGCGGCGACATCGTTTACGGATATCTGCGACCGTATTTAAACAAGCTGTGGATCGCGGATTTCGATGGGTTGTGCTCGGTCGATCAGTACGTGTTCGAGCCGCGACGCGATTTGATCGACAGAGAATTTGTCGCGTGGTTCATGCGAAGCTCGACTTATCTCGCGCGAGCGCCGGTCGGCGAAATACCAGGTTGGCTTCCGCGAATTCGCACTGATGAAGTTGCTGCGGTCGAAATCAATTTGCCTCCCTTGGATCGACAACGTGAAGTGGCGCGGCGGATCAGTGAAGAAATGTGCAGTGCGCGCGCGTTGCGCGAGACCATTGCACAGAAGCTTGGCGAATTGGAAAAACTTCCGGCCGCACTGTTGCGTTCAGCGTTCGATCAGAACGGTGGCTAAGGTTTTGCGACGAGCGCTTTGATTGTCTCCGGAACCAGGTTGCTTGCATGAATTGCCCTGCGTACCGCGGTGCGCAGACGCTCAGGCAAGTCTTTATCGAAGGCCGCGATTTCCTTTCGTGCCCAGCGCTCGCAGAATTCTTCCAGGGAAATGCGAATCAGGCGGTTGCAATCGATGATCGAAGGCCGCGTCAGAATCTTCGGCAGGTCGCCCGGGCCGAGTTCAACCACGGTCTCGAGCGAATCGCGCCGGCGATATTTCACCTTTTCAACTTTCGAGGTGACGATGGTGAGGAGAAGAACCTGCTGTTTCAGCGGATTGTTAACGACGATCTGAAAATGTGGCTCGGGTGATGAGAGCGTCCGCTCGGTCAAATAGTAGATGCTTCCCTCGCGCAGGGAGAGGCGCAGATCGAGAGGAACCCGCGCCATGAAAAGAAGCTACTTCCAGAGATTTGCGACCGCTTCCGTATCGAGATACAGCTCGCGCCCAATCTCCCGGTCTTTTTTTGTGAGCGGATGACACGGGTTGTAACCCGCATCCGGTTCATCGAAGAAATCCGCGTATTCCATTTCAACGCGCTTCGCTCCCGGGCGAGAAAGCTCGACCGCGTGGCGTTTCCATTCCGGATAGTGATGAGTGATCTCTGCCAGGTCGAACTCGCTGTAATGTCCGAAGTTCTTCCAGGCAAAGTCGAGCGCTTCGACATCGGAGTTCGATAAGACAGCGAGATCGACATCCGCGATTGATTCATAGCGATAGAGGCCTTTCTGGCGCACATAGCGGCGGGCATAATTCCGATCTCGATCGGCCAGCCTTTCTTCCGCCACGCGTTTCGCTTCAGAGGCGACGGGGCCGTTCTTCATGGCGAAGTATTCACACTCGCTGACCGGCCGGCCATACTTCCGAAGATGAAAGCGGTCGGCGAAGAAGAGAAGCTTGAGCGCCTTCATTTTGTTCATCTCGCGCGCAGGGGTGGCTGTGGCAGCCTTATGCGCAAAATAGTTAAGCGCCTGGGTGGATTTGCGCACGGGCGCACGAATTTCTAGTGAAGACGGCATCGACACTTCCGAAGTTAGCACCTGTAGAGCCAACGTTCGAACGCACATGATGAGGGCGCTTTTCTTAAGGTCAAGCGCAAACCCGCTGGATTGATCGCTTGCCCCACGCTAAAACGTCGCTTGTTCATGGCTCGCCTATCTGGAAAGAAACATGCTTCGCCGCAATCGCTCAACGCGGCAGTGAAATCGATCTGCGACATCATGCGGCGCTCCAATTGCGCTGGTGCGTTGCAATATGTGCCGGAGCTGACCTGGATTCTGTTTCTCCGCATTCTCGACGAGCGTGAGGCGCAGGAAGCCGAGGAAGCGGAAGCGCTTGGGGTTCCATTTGTGCCTACGTTGGCGTCGCCTTTTCGCTGGCGCGACTGGGCCGCGCCGCAATCAGCGATGCGGCAGGACAAGAACGCGAGCATTTGGAAGTTTGTTCACGAGCAGTTGCTGCCCGAGCTAAAGACGCTCAAGGACAAACCGGACGCGACCGCGAAACAGAAGGTCGTGAGCGAGATCATGTCCGGCATCGATCGCAGCCGGATCGATTCGGAGAAGAACTTTCTCGATGTCCTCGACAAGGTGGATGAGATCAGCAGCGCAACCGTGGATGAGACGCACGTCTTCACGCTGTCGCAGGTTTATGAGGGCTTGCTCCTTAAGATGGGCGAGAAAGGAAACGACGGCGGCCAGTTTTTCACCCCACGCGAGGTAATTCGCGCCATGGTCCGGGTGGTTGATCCGCAGATTGGCCGCACCGTTTACGATCCGGGCTGCGGGACGGGCGGCTTCCTTGCCCAGGCCTATGAGTACATGCGCGACAAGGCGGCCGCGAAGATTTCAGCGGTCGAACTGGAGACGCTGAAGCACCGGACTTTCTACGGGCGCGAAAAAGACAACGTCGTCTATCCCATTGGCCTGGCCAACCTGGTGCTGCACGGAATCGACGAGCCCCACGTCTGGCATGGCAACTCGCTTTCGCAGATTCCGGTCTATGCCGGGCTCTTCGAAGGCGCACCGAAATTTTTTGATTACGTGCTGATGAATCCGCCGTTCGGCGGCAAGGAAGGCAAAGAAGCGCAGACACCCTACGAATACAAAACCGGCGCAACCCAGGTGCTTTTCATCCAGAACGTCCTGCAAAGCATGAAGACTGGGAGCCGTTGCGGGATCGTGCTCGATGAAGGCGTTCTCTTCCGCGTCGATGCCGAAGCTTTCGTGCAAACGAAGCGCAAGCTGCTTGAGGAATGCAATGTCTATTGCATCGTTAGTCTGCCCGGCGGCGTCTTTTCGAGCGCCGGGGCGGGGGTGAAAACCAATCTCGTGTTCTTCGACAAAGGAGCGCAGACCGAACGGATCTGGTACTATGACCTGTCACACCTGAAAGTAGGTAAGAAGACGCCGCTAACCTTGCGGCACTTTGAGGAGTTCTTTGAATTATTCCCCAGTCGCCAGGAGAGCGAGAACAGCTGGACTGTAAATTTCGCGGAGAAATTAGAGGCGGCGCTCGAAGAGGCGCGCCCGCTGCGTGAGAAAGCAGCCGAGCTGGCGCTTAGCGCCGAGAACCTGAACGGCAGGGTCCGCTGGTTGCGAAAGCACGACGGCCAAAAGGCGGAGATCACCGCAGCTTTGGAGCAACAGAAAACAGTTTCGCGGGAAGCACGAGAAGCGGAAGCAAAGGCCACTGCGATCGAAAACGCGGTCTTCGATTTGAAGGCGATAAACCCGCATCGCAAAGTCGAAAGCGACACACGCACTCCTGCACAAATTCTCGCGGCAATCGACGAGAAGGGCAGAGAAGCGGATGCGGCGCTCGCGCGGCTGCGCGAGCTGATCGCGACCTAAACGTCTCTCAGCGCGGCGGCAGCTCGGCCTTTTCCGCATACGGGCCCTGGCGGAGCAGTTCGTCAATCCTGCCCTGGTCGCGCATGAGAGCTTTCATGCTCCAGTGAATCTGCCCGGGCGATGACGTGCCGCGACGGGTCAATTCGATTTGCCTAACGATCTCGCGCGCCGGCCGCTTCGAGCCGATTCGTTCGGTTGCAATCCCCGGCCAGATCGCCTTGCCGTTGCTTTGCGCGCGCCACCAGTCGAGCAGGACGGGAAAACTTTGCTCCGCCGGCTCGATACTCCAGTAGAGCTGCGGGGCGAGATAATCGACCCAGCCTTCGGCCAGCCATTTGCGCGCGTCGGCGAAAAGCTGGCCATAGGCGTCCACCCCGGCGCGGATCGTCGGCGGGACGCCGGGCCGCCAGATTCCAAACGGGCTGATCCCGAAGCGCGCGCGAGGCCGGGTCGCTTTCACCGCCCGGTAAAGCGAATGAACAAAATCGTTGATGTTGGCCCGACGCCATTCTGCCCGGGTTAGGCCGGATTTGCGCCCGAAGCGTTGCCAGGTCGCGTCGTCGGGAAAGGTGGCTTCGCCCACTCGGAGCGGGTAGGGATAGAAATAATCATCGAGGTGAATGCCGTCGACATCGTAGCGACCGAGCAGATCGGTCACGACATCGATCACATATTGGCGTGCGTCGGGATTTCCCGGATCAATCCAGAGCTGTTTCCCGAAACGCCGCACCCATTCCGGATGCTTTTTCGCGACGTGATCCGATGGGAGGGAGGCAGTCGCGCTGATCGCGGCCCGAAATGGATTGATCCAGGCATGCAGCTCGATCCCGCGCAGGTGCGCTTCTGAAATGGCGAAGGCGAGCGGATCATAACCGGGCGAAACCCCGGCCTTGCCGCTGAGAAATTGCGACCACGGTTCGTAGCGGGAGTTGTAAAGTGCGTCGCTCGCCGGGCGCACCTGGAGGAGGATCGCATTCAGATGCAGCTCCGCGGCGCGATCAAGAATGGCGCGGAACTGCGCCTTTTGCGTCGCGGGCGCGAGCCCGGGTTTCGAGGGCCAATCCAGATTGTAAACCGTTGCCACCCACGCGCCGCGGAACTCGGTTTCCGCTCCCGCCGCAGAACCAACCGATACGCCTAACGAAAATAACAGCCCGAGAAAGAGTCGCAAAAAAATCATCCGCATAATCTATCACCTCATCAAGCAAGACGCGTTGCGGGGCGAATTGAGGTGCCCAAGCTCAAGACGAGCTTCGCCATCACTCCAGGTATTTGACAAGTCAGCCGCAAACGCCTGCTCGAGCCGATCGGCATCGCCTCAGTTGATTTCATGGCGAGCCTCGACGAGGCGCTGCGCGCGTACTTGGATGTGTGATTTGCGCCCAGGGGAGCGGCGATTTGTAACCGCCGCCCGCAGCATTCAAAGCCGCCCCTGCCTGACTAGGCCGCGCTCGGCCGTGCCTGCTCGCGGCGGCGCTGCAAAAGGGGCAACACTTTTTCCACCAGCGCGTCGCTCGTCAGGCCGTGCTTGCTCCGTAGCGCGGGAATGTTGCCGTGCTCGATGAACTGGTCGGGCCAGCCGATTCGCACCACCGGCGTCGCGATCAGCTGCGAGTGGAGATGTTCCATGACCGCGCAGCCAAAACCGTTGTGCAGGACATGGTCTTCGATCGTGCAGACCACCTGCACGCTGCGCGCGAAAAACTCGAGCGTGCCGGTATCGAGCGGTTTGATCCAGCGCGGGTTAATGAGCGCCACGGAAATGCCCTGGGCCTCGAGTTTCTGGGCCGCTTCCTGGGCCAGCTCGAACATGTTGCCGAGGCCGAAAATCGCCACGTCCTTTCCGTGCTGCACCACTTCGGCCTTCCCGATCTCGAGCAACTTCGGCTCCGGCTTTGGTTTCGCGCCGGTACCGGCGCCGCGCGGGTAGCGGATCGCGATCGGACCGGAGTTGTAATGCAGCATCGTCCAAAGCATGTCGACGAACTCATCTTCATCCTTCGGCTGCATATGGATCATGTTCGGGATGTGCCGCAGGTAACCGATATCGAAAAGGCCGTGATGGGTCGGCCCGTCGTCGCCGCTCAAGCCGGCGCGATCCATGCAGAGCGCGACATTGAGATTTTGGAGCGCGATATCGTGAATAATCATGTCGTAGGCGCGCTGCATGAAGGTCGAGTAGATGGTGAGAAACGGCTTCAAACCCTGGGTCGCGAGCCCGCAGGCGAAGAGCGCGGCGTGCTCCTCCGCGATCCCAACGTCGTAGTAACGGTCGGGATGTTGCGCCTGGAAAAAACCGAGCCCGGTGCCGCTCGGCATCGCGCCGGTGATGGCGACAATTTTGCGGTTGTGATCGGCGAACTTGCCTAACGACTTGCCGAGAATCTCGGAATAGGTCGGTATCGGGGCGGGCGCGGTCTCGCCGCTCTCGACCTTGTATTTGCCGAGGCCGTGGAACTTGTCCGGCTTGGCCAGGGCCGGCTCGTAGCCTCTGCCTTTCTTGGTCAGGATGTGGAGCAGGACCGGTTCGTCCTGGCGTTTCAAAAATTCAAACGTGCGGGTGAGGAGCGGGATGTCGTGTCCGTCGATCGGTCCATAATAGCGGAAGCCCAGTTCCTCGAAGATCACGCTCGGAACGAGCAAACCCTTGACTCCTTCCTCGACTTTCTGCGCGAGGTGGAGCGCGCTCCGGCCCGCGATCGCCTTGATGAAGCGACCTGCCTTCTCGTGGAGGTGCGCGTAAGTCGGGTTGGTGACGATGTTGTTCAGGTAAGCGGCAATCGCACCGACATTTTTCGCGATGGACCATTCGTTGTCGTTCAGCACCACGATGAAACGCTTCGTCTGGGCACGGACGTTGTTGAGCGCTTCGTAGCTGATCCCGCAGGTCAGGGCGGCGTCGCCCGCCACGACCACGACATTCTCATCTCCGCCTAACAAATCCCGCCCCACCGCCATCCCGAGCCCGGCGGAGAGCGCGGTCCCGGCGTGCCCGGCGCCGTAGGCATCGTGCGCGCTCTCGGTGCGGAGGAGAAAACCATTGAGCCCGCGGTATTGGCGCATGGTGTGGAAACGCTCGAGCCGCCCGGTAAACATTTTGTGGACGTAGCCCTGGTGGCTGACATCAAAGACAAGCTTGTCGTGCGGCGTCTTGAAGACGCGATGGAGCGCGATCGTCAGCTCGACCACGCCGAGGTTCGGCCCAAGATGTCCGCCCGTTTTCGAAAGCACCTCGATCAGCTCGGTCCGCACCTCCTGGGCGAGCTGCGGCAGGCTTTCCTCCGGCAAAGCCTTGATGTCGTCGGGCGAATGAATCCCGTCGAGCAGGCGTGTGTTTGCAGTGGGTGTCTCAGAAGAGACTAACGTCGACATCTTTTGATTCTCCTTTGGCTTCAGACGGCGCCGCGGGGAGCGGGGCAGTGGCGGGTTCGAATTCTTTCACGACCGGTTTGCCGGCGCTGTTGCGGGTGATGATTTCGATCCTTTGCTCGGCCGACGCAAGTCGTTCCTGACAAACCTTGACCAGCTTCATCCCCTCTTCGTAACGCACGATCAAATCTTCCAGCGGCAGATCGCCTGATTCCATTTCCTGCACAATCTGCTCCAGCCGTTTCATAGCGTGTTCGAAGTTCGCCGCCACGGCGGTTTTCTTCATCTGTTGGGACATAACGGCGAGGGAACAATTAAGCATAGCCGGTTCCCCGCGCAAAGCTGCCGCTGGCATCGCGCCTGCTTTTCGCCTGATATGAGCCGGCCCAAACGCATCCTCCTCATTGATCACGAGCCGCGGCTAACCGCGCTGGTTCGCTCCGCGCTCAGCGTCCGGGGTAATTATCTCGTCCGGCAGGAAAGCTATCAGCCGGGCGTGGTGGAGACGGCGCTCGAGTTTCAGCCCGACCTCATTCTGCTCGATGCCGCACCGCAACAGCTCGAGCTCGATGTGGTCGCGCAGCAAATCCACGCCGAAGGAGCCCTGCACGATGTGCCGGTTCTCTGTCTAACCGCCTTGAGCGCCAACGGTCAGATCGGCACGATTGGGTTTCTCGGCGGTTACACCTTTCTCGCCAACCCGTTTCACCTTGAAGACATGGTGAATTGCATTGCCGAGATCCTGAAACAGAGGCGCGCCCGCCATTAGCCGCGACGAGCGGATTTGCGAACCGTTCCCCGTCGCGCCAACCTTGTCGCCGTGTCTGGCGCGATCTCAATCAAGCAGGCTCTGCAAAGCACCGCCCCGCGCGAGGAGGTGCGCGTGCAAGGCTGGGTGCGCACCCGGCGCGATGCGAAGGATTTTTCGTTTATCGAACTGAACGACGGTTCTTGCCTGCGCAGCCTCCAGATTATCGCGAGAAACACCCTGCCCAATTATGCCGCGGTGCAGCGCCTCATGACCGGCGCTTCGATTCGCGCGCAGGGCCAGCTCGTCAGGTCACAGGGTAAAGGCCAGGCCTGGGAGTTGGTCGCCGACTCGATCGACCTCGTCGGGCCTTCCGATGAAACCTACCCGCTGCAAAAGAAAGGACACACCCCGGAATTTCTCCGTGAAATCGCCCATCTCCGTCCGCGCTCGAATCTTTTCGGCTCGATCTTCCGTGTCCGCAGCCGGCTCGCTTTTGCCGTCCATCAATTTTTCCAGGAGCGCGGCTTCGTCTACGTGCATACGCCGATTATCACCGGGAGCGATTGCGAAGGGGCGGGGGAATTGTTTCGCGTCAGCACGCTCGACCCGCTCAAGCCGCCGCGTCTGCCTAACGATGGGGTGGACTACACTCAGGATTTCTTTGGCCGCTCGACCTACCTCACGGTCAGCGGTCAGCTCGAGGCGGAAGCGTTCGCCTCGGCACTCTCCAAGGTTTACACCTTTGGTCCGACTTTTCGCGCCGAGAACTCCAACACTTCACGGCACGCGAGCGAGTTCTGGATGATCGAGCCGGAGATGGCGTTTTGCGATCTCGAGTGCGACATGGACCTGGCCGAGGAGCTGGTCAAATACCTCGTGCGCGATATTCGCGAACACTGCCCGGAAGAGCTGGAGTTATTCGGCAAGTTCGTGGACAAGGAGTTATCCTCGCGACTTGAGTTTGTCGTGGAGCGCCCTTTTCAGCGGATTACTTACACCGAGGCGATCGAGCTCCTTCGCCAGAGCGGAGACAAATTCGAGTTCCCGGTCGAATACGGCCTCAACCTGCAATCGGAACACGAGCGCTGGCTGACCGAGAAACAGTTCAAATCGCCGATCACGGTCTACAACTATCCGAAGGAGATTAAGCCCTTTTACATGCGGCTGAACGACGACGGCAAAACCGTGACCGCGATGGACCTGCTCGTCCCCGGCATTGGCGAGATTGTCGGCGGCAGCCAGCGTGAGGAACGGCTCGAGGTGCTGGAGGAAAACATGCGCCGGCACAATATGAATCCGGCCGATTACAAATGGTATCTCGATCTGCGCCGCTATGGGACCGTGCCGCACTCCGGCTTCGGGCTCGGCTTCGAGCGCATGCTTATGTTCGTCACCGGCGTCTCCAACATTCGGGACGTAATCCCATTCGCGCGCACGCCAGGGAGCGCCGAGTTTTAGCCCATCAGCTCCGACGTGGCCTCCATCTCGGCGGAACCACGGCTGGGTTCTTGTCGTTAGGCTAGGCTCTCTTCTCCCCGGCCGCAGCTTCCAGCAGCGTGCCCACCTCTTCGTCGCTCGTCTGGCTGAAATCGTGGTAAAACTGGCCGACGCCAAAGAAGGTCTGCGGCGTCAAAGCGCAGACCACTTCGTCGGCCTCAATCTGCATTTCCCGGCAGCTCGATTCCGCCGCCACCGGCACCGCGATGATGAGCCGGGCCGGTTCGCGCTGGCGAACTGCGCGCGCCGCCGCCCGCATCGTCGCGCCGGTGGCAAGCCCGTCATCGACCAGGATCACGCTCCTGCCCTTCAACTCCGGGAATGGTCGGGTCCCGCGGTATTGCCGCTCGCGCCGTCCCAGTTCGCGCAGTTCACGTTCGGTCTCCTGCTCAAGGGCCTCCATCGCGCGCGTGCCGAGAGCGGTGATCACATCCGGGTTCAAAACCCGAATGCCGCCGGAAGCCACCGCGCCCATCGCCAGTTCCTCCTGCCCGGGCACCCCGAGTTTGCGAACCACGAAAACATCGAGCGGCGCATGCAGCGCGCGTGCAATCTCGAAGCCGACCGGCACCCCGCCGCGGGGTAGCGCGAGCACGAGAAGGTCGGGCGCCGCGGCAAGGTGGGTGAGCGCACGGGCGAGAACTCGGCCCGCTTCGGCTCGATCGGCGAAATACATTTCGGAACTGTTTCGAACCGCGGCGCGCGATCGGCTCTGCCGCGCATCAGCCCTGCTCGTTAGGCGCGATTCTCCCTTGGCGTTCCCTCGATTGCAGGCGAGAAAAACGCACACCACGCATGGATCACGCTCCGGAAGTCCAACGCACCGCCACCGTCCCATCCGAGCTGCGCGGAGAGCCGCGCCGGGTTGCGACCGGCGGGGTCTCGTGGCGCAAAACCTTTTCGGCCTTCCGCCACCGTAACTACCGGCTCTACTTCATGGGCCAGCTCGTCTCCCTCATCGGCACCTGGATGTCGAGCACGGCGCAGGGCTGGCTCGTCTATCAGCTCACCGGTTCCAAGGCATTGTTAGGCGTGGTCGCCGCCGCCGGCACCGCGCCGATGCTGGTCTTCTCCACCTGGGGCGGCTGGATGGCCGATCGCTTTTCAAAACGCTCCGTCCTTATCGGCACGCAGATTTCAATGATGGTTCTCTCCTTTGCCATGGCGATCCTGGTTTGGACGAAATGGATCCAGCCCTGGCAGATCATCGTTCTCGCCTTGTTTGGCGGAGTGGCGATGGCCTTCGATATGCCGGCACGGCAATCGTTCGTGGTCGAGATCGCGAGCCGGGAAGATCTCATGAATGCGATCTCGCTCAATAGCGCGATGTTCAACGGCGCCCGCATCGTCGGTCCGGCGGTCGCCGGTTTTCTCATGGCGCAGGTCGGGATTGCGCTCTGCTTTTTCATCGATGGGGTGAGCTTTCTCGCCGTCCTTGCCGGGCTCATTATGATGCGCTTGCCGCCGCACCAAGTCCGCGCCGCAGCTGGGGGCGCGCTCGCCCAATCACTCGAAGGATTTCGCTACGTTTGGAATCACGTCCGGGTGCGCACGATCATGGCGCTCTTCGCGATTGTCGGCATTTTCGGCTGGTCTTATTCGGTGCTGATGCCGGCGTTCGCGCAGGACATCTTGCACCTCGGGTCGCAAGGCTACGGCTTATTGTTAGGCGCGAGCGGCGTCGGCGCGCTCATCGGCGCCCTCACCACCGCCACCTTCGGGACCAGCTTTTCCCCGCGCACGCTCGCTTTCGGCGGCGTCTGGCTCTTTTCCGCCATGCTCCTGATCTTCTCCTTCAATCGCAACCTGACGATCGCGATGCTCTGTCTCGCCGGGGCAGGTTTTGGCATGATGCTCTTCTTTTCCACCTCGAACACAACGGTGCAGACGATCGTGCCGGACGAAATGCGCGGCCGGGTGATGGGAATCTGGTCGCTCATTTTCGGCGGGATGATTCCCTTCGGCAGCCTCGAGGCCGGGGCGGTCGCGCACTACTTCGGGACTCCGGCGACTTTGGCGGTCGGCGCGGTCGCGTGCGTGATCGCGGCCGCGGTCACCCTTCTCGTCGTCAGGCGACGCGACGCGCAGCTTGCCGCCGCCTAACGAGAAACTGTGGCTCAGAACGGCAGATGCGTCGCGAGCCAGAGAACGGCAACGGCAAGCGCGATGACAAGGACGATGAAGAGGAGGCGGCCTTCCCGGCGCTGTTTGCGCAAGCGGCGCCGCCTTCGCGGCGCCCGCTCCCAGCCGAGGTCGCCAAAGCGTTTGTCGTTGAGCGCGATCGAGACATCGAGCCGTTCCCGGCCTTCGCTCGCGCGCTGCAATAATTCTTCCCGTTCCCGGCGCGTGATTTCCTCCGCCACCCGCGGCGCTTCCTCGATCATGCGCTGGAGGTCTTCCATCTCTTTGCGCAGGTTTTGTTCGCGCCGGGCGAGTTCCTGCTGCTTTTGACTGAGCGGCGTGTCGCTCGCGGCGCGTCGTCGAGCCATGCGCCTAACGAGCCGGGCCGCTCAGCCAGAGGAAAACGACGAGCGCGATCAATCCGAAGACGATCAGCGGCAGGGTGAAGGCGAAGCCGATTTGCAACCATTGACCGAAGGAATGCGCCAACGCGCCGCCACTTTCGAACGCCGCGCCAGTTTCGGGCAGCGGCACGGCCTCATTGTCGTCGGCGTTGGCCTGAAGCCGGCTGCGCTGCTGGTTGTACTCCGTCCGGGCGTCGTCAACGGTGCTGAGGGCGCGGCTCAATTCCTTGTTCAGGTCGGCCGGGTTCCAGGTGCGCGGATCGATCGCTTCGAGCAGATCGAGATGCTGGGCGAAACTTTCGCGGGTCGCGCGCAGTTGCTCCATTTTTTTCTGCGCATCAAAGGCTTCGCGTTCGAGAATCACGAGCGAGCGGGTGAGCTTGTCGCTCATCTCGGCCCGGCCGCGTTCCAGTTCTTCCTGGCGCCGGCTCAGTTCTTCCAACTCGCGCTTTTGTTTCTCGATCTGTTCCTGCTGGCGCTTGAGAGCGAGGAGTTGTTCCTGGGCTTTCTGGACCTGCGAATCGAGATGTTCGGCGCTGACATTTTCGTCTTCGTTCAGCTCCAGCATTGGTTCCATCGGGCGGATGCGTTCAGCCATGATCAGTTCGTCCGTCGGACGCTACGCCGGGATATTAGATGGGCGATTTGAGAATTCCAGATTTTTCAATTCGAAATCGCAAATCCTGCTCCTGGCTCCTGCTCGTGATCGTGATCGGCGCTCCCACTCGTGTTCGCCGGTGGTTGATTCGATTACGAGCACGATCACGAGCAGGAGCAGGAGTATTTTGCCTAACGACCAGGCATCATCTCGAGGAGAATGCCGCGGAAGTATTCCGTCTCTGGAATCGTGGGGACGACCGGATGATCAAGCGCCTGCTCGAAACGACGGAGCCGCCGGGCGGAACGGCGCGCGTCGACCAGGGCGTCGACGATCGTCTTTTCCATGATCCCGGCCGTCACATGGTGAGAGCAGGAAAAAGTCGCGAGAAGACCGTTAGGCGACAGCAGCCTGAAGGCGCGAAGGTGCAGCTCCTTGTAGCCACGGAGCGCGCCTGCCAGTCCGCCTTTGGTTTTTGTGAAGGAGGGCGGGTCGAGGATGATGAGATCAAAACGTTCCTCCGACTTTTCAGCCCGGCGCAGGAATTGAAAAACATCCTGCTCGATCCAGTGGATGGAAAGCTGGTTGCGGGCGGCGTTTTTTTTCGCCGACTGGAGGTTCTCGCTCCCGACTTCCACTCCGATGACTTCGCTCGCGCCGGCCTGCGCACAGGCGAGGGCGAATGCGCCCTGGCTGGAAAAGCAGTCGAGGACGCGGCGGCCAGGCGCGTGTTGCGCGACCAGCTCATAGTTAGGCAACTGATCGAGATAAAACCCTGTCTTTTGCGAATGGAGGAGATCGATTGCCAGTTTCAGACCCGCGACTTCGATTTCGATCTCGCCAGGCGATTCGCCGCGCAAAATCCCGCTGCGCAATTCGATTCCTTCCGCTCGCCTGACGACCGCATCGTTGCGCTCGATGATGGGCAGTTCACCGAGCGCATCTGCAACCGCCCTAACGATCAGATCTTTTCGCTGGTCCATCGCGAGGGTGAGCGTTTGCAGGACAAGATGATCGCCGTAGCGGTCGATGATTACCCCGGGCAAGCCGTCGCTTTCGCTCCAGACCAAACGGCAGAGCCGCAGGTTGATTCCGCGGCGCTCTCGATACTCGATTGCCTGCGCGATCCGGCGCTGGAAGAAATCGAGGTCGAGATCCTGTTTCCGCCGGGAGAAACGGCGCGCGACGATTTGGGATTTGGAATTGTAGATCGCGCTCCCGATCAGATGATCGCGCCCGTCCTTGAGCGAGATGACATCCCCGTCGTTAGGCTGGCCGAACACTTTCAGGACTTCGCTCGCAAAGACCCAATCATGCCCGTGCAAAATGCGGGCGCGCGGTTTCACCACCAATCCGGCCATGGCTGCCACTGACGGGCAGAGCGATCGTTAGGGCAAGTCCTCCCCTCCTGCTCTTACTCCTGCTCCTGCTCCTAATCGTGCTCGTAATCGGGTGGTTACCCGAAGCGTCGAGCAGGAGCAGGAGAAAACACCTTGCTCCAACCGCCGTCTGTTTTCTAACCTCGTTTCTGCGCGAGGAATGCGGCGCGTTGTGATGGACGGCACCAGCTCGATTGAAGTGCAGGCAGCTCCAGCCCCGGCCCCCGGTTTAGGCGGGCTCGATCAGCTCTGGCGCAAACCGCGCCGGACCCAGGCGCTGGTTCTTTTCGCCGGTTGCGGGGTGCTCATGATCGCATTTCTCACCGTCACCCTCCACGGCCGCGCCGGCATCCTCGTCCTCGACCATCCCTCGCTCCATTTCTTTTATCCCTTCACGATCCAGAACCTGATGCACATCGTTTTCTTCGTCGGCCTCGGCGACCTCTTCGTGCGCTGGCGCATCGCCGCCCGGGAAGAGCGTTTTCTCAACCGCCATTATCTGCCGGAAGATGACCAGACCGTGCTCGTTTCGCAGGACCTCGGACCGATCCGGAAACAGGTCGTGGGCCAGTTCGATCACGAGAACGGTTTTCTCCCTTCTCTCATCAACATCGCGATCCTTCAGTTCCAATCCAGCTCCTCGATCGAGCAGACAGCCGGGGTCATGAATCAGCATCTCGAGCTCATGAGCCACCGGGTGGATCTGCGCTACGGACTGGTCCGTTTTATCGCCTGGGTCGTGCCGACACTTGGCTTTATCGGCACCGTCTACTCGTTAGGCGCATCGCTCTCGCAGGCGGGCGATCCGAGCGTCGCGCTCGATTTGAAGGCGGTCGCGAAAACCCTCGGCATCGGCTTCGACTGCACGATGGTGGCGCTGGTCGAGAGCGCGCTGCTGGTTTTTCTCCTTCATCTCGTGCAGGAAAAAGAGGAATCGGTCCTGAACGGCGCCGGCGATTACACCCTGCGCAACCTGATTAACCGGCTCTATGCCGGCGCCTAACGGCAGCCCGCGATGCGAGCGCGCCGGCGCGAGATCAACATCTTTAACATGTCCCTCCTGGACATCCTTTGCGGTGCCCTCGGTGCGTTTTGCTTCATGATGCTGGTTGCGCTGCCTTATTACAAGCCGCCCGGACAGGAGAAGAAACTCCGGGAAGCGCAGGAGGAAACGAACCGGCTCGTCCAGGAGATCGAGAAGATGAAGGACCACATGGCCGACCAGAAATCGGTCGAGGACCTGAGCGAGCTGGTGAAAAAATTGGAGGCACAGATCAAACTGCTTCAGGGCGAAGTGAACCGACTCTCGGCGGAAAATCAGGACCTGCGCAGCCAGGTCGCGCAGCTCGATGCGGAAAACAAACGGCTCCGGCCCGAGAACGAACGACTACGCGCGCGCAACCAGCAGCTCGAAGCTTTGAACCAGCAGTTGCAGAGCGAAAAGCAACAGCTTCAGGCGCAAAACGAGCAGCTGCATGCGGAGAAGAAGAAGCTTGAGGACGAAAACCATTCGCTCCAGGAAAGCCTCGATCAGCGGCAGCCATTCCTCATCCTTAGCTCGACCGATTCAGCCGGAGAAACCGTTGGGATTTATCTCGCCGACAACCGCACCAGAAAAGGGACAAACGAGCCGGTGAACCCTGACTTCAATCCCGAATTCTCGCAGGGGAGCAACTGGACGGGCGACCGCGTCGGCTCTTTCCCGGGGCAGGGCACTTCCTTCTGGATCACCGGGGCGCTCACGCCGGGATCGGTTTTCAAGGTCTATGTGAAGAACAGCGCGCCCGATTTCGGCCGCCGCACGATTGCGGTCCGGAGTGCGCTCTTCGGCGATCTGGCGAACAAGAACGCGATTCAGATGATGCCCGGCGTGACTCTCACCCACGAACGTTTCTGGGCTTTTCTCGGCACAATCAAGGTGGATGAAAACTACCGGCCACTCTTTACTGGCGCGACTCCGGAGGAACAGGAAGCCGAATTTC
Organism: Chthoniobacterales bacterium; assembly: GCA_036825615.1. Lineage (GTDB taxonomy): Bacteria > Verrucomicrobiota > Verrucomicrobiia > Chthoniobacterales > UBA10450 > JAICXG01. The sequence continues at coordinate 141,341 of DAISXY010000007.1, read as the reverse complement.
GGAGACTCTCGAAAACCGCACCGGCAGCTTCGCCGGGAGCTTCGCCCGCGCCGGCGCCGCGAGGGCCGGTCGGCGGAACGGCCGAAGAGCGCGCTTTCTTCGACGCGATGCGTCGTGTTCACGAAGTCATGTCGCTGCCGAACACCGAGCCGGGAATTGAGGAGAAACGCCGGGACGCGCTTAAGCAGATGGAGCAAGCGAGACAGAAGATGGAAGAGGCGCGGCGACGGCAAGGCCAAAGCCCCGGGCAAGGTTTTCCTTTTGGTGGCCCGGCCGGACCTGGCCCGAACAGTAATTTTGGATCGCCAGGTGTCTCACCCAGTCCACGATGAGTCCGAAACGAATCCGCTGTGCCTGCGGCCGGGTGTACGAGCCGGCGAAACATCCGCAATGTCCGGATTGCGGAACACCGGCGCCGCACTTGATCGCCCCACCGCCGCCACCGCCCGCGGCACCGTCGGCTCCCTCAGCTCCGACCGGAATTGAGCGCATTCCCGCGCCGCAAAGAACCGGGGCCGGCCCAACCCCGCCGGGTCTGCCCTTTGGAAACAAGCGGATCATCGGCGCCCTCATGATCGCAGTCGGACTGGTCGCGATTTTTCTCCTCGTCAGGCATCCCTCCGAACCGACGAAACAAGTCGCGCAAGTTGAAGCGGGAGCGAGCGCGACCCCGGCTCCAAGCGCCACTCCGATCTCGACTCCCATGCCGTCGGTTGCCAAATCTCCGACCGCGGCACCAACTCCATCGCCAACCGCGGTCGTTGTTCTCCCGCCATCTCCACCGCCCAAGCCTGCCCCGCCGCAGTTCGATCTCGCGGGCGCGATTGAGCACGCCGCGCCCGATGCCACAATTCGGATCCCGGCTGGAGTTTACCAAGGAAGCTTTGTCGTTAGGCAAACGCTTCACCTCGTCGGCGATTCCAAGGGAGGCGAGCCGGTCGTGCTTGCGAGCGAAGGAAAACCGGCCCTCGCGGTCGAGGCGCCCGGCGTTTCGCTGGCAGACGTCCAGATTGCCACGCAAGCGATCGGAGCCGTGCCGGCGATTTCCGTCGCAAAAGGCGCCGAACTCAACCTCGACAGCTGCAAACTGCAATCCGGGTCCGCCCTCGGCGTAAGCGTGGCGCAGAATGGAATGCTCCGGGCTGCGGACAGCAGTTTCAGCGCGCTCAAAGGCGCCGCCGTCCGGCTTGAGTCGGGAGCGAAAGCAAATTTCAACCAGACTGCGTTCCGGAGCTCGCTCGTCGGATTGAGCCTGGCGACCGGCGCGGTCGCGGAGCTGCACGGCTCTGCTTTTGAAGGCAATGGGCTGAACGACCGCAATGGAGCCTCAGCCGACCTGAGCGGCGCAAACACCCGCCTAACGGCAGAGGATTGCCAGTTCATGAACAACACCGGCGGCATCAACGTCAGCGACCAGGCTGGGCTCAGCTTGAGCAACAGCTCGTTCAAATCGAACGGCGGCTCTTCTCGCGGCACCGTCGGCTTAATCGTTATTCGTGACGGCGGGAGCGCCACCCTCACGCATGACAACTTCGAAGCCAACCGCTCGGGTGTTCTCGTGACTCGCGGCGGCAAACTCGAGATGGAAAACTGCCGCTTCGATCAGAACGGCTTCGCCCAATCACGCGGCGTCGTTGCCGGCTCTCTTCCGCTCTCCATCGCCGGCGAAGGCTCAACCGCAATTGTCAGGCACAGCAGTTTCGCGCGTTCGACGCCACACGCGGTCAGCGTGATCGATGGCGGACAACTGACTCTGGAAGCGACCGACATCTCCGGCTCGGCCGAGGTCGGATTGCTGGTCGGCGATCGGAGCGCGCCGGGCGGCCATGCCGAGATCAAAGGCTCTCATTTTGTCGGCAACACCGCCGGCCTTGGGGTTTGCGCGAAGGGATCAGCGGTCGTGGAGGATTCAGAGTTTCGGGAAAACAACGACGGCGTCGTTGTCCTTGATCGCGGCTCGGAATTGCGCCTGACGAAAAGCAAATTACTGAAAAATAAGCGCCAGGGTTTGCACGTCTTTGTTCAGGCGACAGCGACGGTCGCCGATTGCGATTTGCAGGATAACATCCAGGGCGCCCTCAGCGGCAGCATCGGCAGGGCGAACGAGCGCGCCGCGATCACACTCGAGCAGTGTCGCTTTGGCGCCAATCATGTCTTTGGCGCGGGCGCCGGACGCGAGAGCGAACTCGTGCTCACCAACTGCACCTTCGATGGCACGGACAAGACCAACATCTACAAGGACCGCGGCGCGAAGGTGAGCGTGAATGCTGGCGCGGGCGATGCGCCCAGTCCGGCGTCGGAGGAAGAAACGGCTAACGAAAAGAAGCCGCATCATCACGCCACCCCCAAGCCGCACGTTCCCAGCGCCAACGATATCAAGCGGACGCTGCGCAAACTTCTTCCGGGCGGCGGATAAATTGATCGAGATGCAAAAATCCGGCAATGCTCGCGGGACTGAGCCAGGATTTGGCGTGCAGTATCACCGCTCCGGCAAATTCGGATTCCCACTGGCAATACGGGCAACCTTGTCTAACAGTACCAGGCTGATTTTATTGTCTTAACGTTACATCCCGCTGCGTGAACCCAACTCCTGTCGAACCTGATCCCGGCGCCCCGGCGGGCGCTTCGAATTTGCCTAACGAACGCGCCGATCTCCGGCCCGAAAACATCCATGACGCCGTCATTCGTCTCGCCGGTAATTCGCAGGACGGCATCCAGACCGCCGGTGCCTTTCTCGCCCGGCTCGCGGGCCGAAGTGACCAGGACGTGATGACCTACATGACGATCCCGGCGACGATCTCGGGTGGGCCGTCGATTTTCCAGGTGCGGATCGGTTCAGGTGAAGTGCTCTCCGCGGGTGACGAAGCGGATTTCCTGGTCGCGTTCTATCAACACAGTTACCAGGACCATCTCGGGTTCCTGAAGGAAGGGGGCGTTCTCCTTTACGACTCGGACAACGTCGAGCCGAACCTCGACGATAAACGCTTCGTTTACCTCGGGGTGCCGATCACCGGCCTCACGGTCGAGGCGCTTGGGGGCACCGCCAAGGACAAGGGCAAAAACATGTTTGTCCTCGGCTTGATCTGCAAAATTTTCAATCTCGACTCCGAGAAGCTGAAAAACCTGATCGGCGAAAAATTCGGCGGCAAGAACGACAGCGTAGTCAACACCGCGCTCATGGGTTTCCAGGCTGGCTACAATTACCCGGTCGGCAATTTCCTGCGGCACCTTTATCGCTTCGAACACGTCCCGCGGACCAGCGGTCGTCCGCAGATCACGATGGACGGTAACCAGGCGCTCGCCTATGGACTGATCGCGGCCGGCGTTCGTTATGGCGCCGGTTATCCGATCACCCCGTGGTCGTCTGTGATGGAGATTCTCCGGCGCGAACTGCCCAAGTACGGTGGCCTTTTTGTGCAGGCGGAAGACGAACTCGCTTCGGTCTCGATCGCGCTCGGCTTTTCCATCTCCGGAAACCTCGCCGTCACCGGCAGTGCAGGTCCTGGGATTTCACTTAAAACCGAAGCGATCGGCTGGGCTTCGATGGCCGAGATCCCGCTCCTTATCGTGAATGTCCAGCGCGGTGGACCGAGCACCGGCCTGCCCACCAACGTCGAGCAGAGCGACTTGTTCCAGGCCATTTTTGGCGGGCACGGCGACAGCCCGCGGGTCGTGCTCGCAGCCCGCTCGGTCGAAGATTGCTTCTACGTCGCGCTCGAAGCCGCCCGGATCGCGCGCAAATACAGCACCCCGGTGTTTATTCTCAGCGATAGCTCGCTCGCCACTCGCATCGAAGCGTTCGACGAGCCGAACCTTGGTGAGTTAATGCACGACGCGAAACTCGATCTGACCCCGATCCAGACATTCAAACCGTATCCGATTGATCAGATCACCCATCACGTTACCCCGGGCACGCGCATTCTCGACGGCAAATATCCGCTCCTCTCCGGCCTCGAACATGACGAGATGGGTCATCCGACCGGCAGCCCGAAGTTACACATGGTGATGACCGCCAAACGACGCAACAAACTGCGCAAACTGGCGGAGGAATTGCCGGTGCCGGAAATTTACGGCGACCAGGAAGGCGACGTTCTTCTCGTCGGCTGGGGGTCCACTTACGGTCCAATCCACGACGCCGCCAAACAGGCCCGTGCCCATGGCGAGAAAATTGGGTCAATCCATTTTCGCCATCTTCATCCTTTGCCAAATGGTCTGGAAAAGATCTGGCCGAAATTTAAGCGCATCGTGGTCGTGGAAATGAACGACCTCGGGGTCTACGGCTACGGTCAGTTCGCGACTATCCTGCGCGCCCGTTATTGCGAGCCCAGGATCGAGAGCGTGACCAAGACCGACGGACTCACCTTTAGAGTAAGAGAAATCCTGGACGGCGTCTTTGAAGGCCGGAGTTTCGCGGCGAAAAAGATCCCGCGCGAAGGCGCGCCCATCATCCACGCCGATACCGCCCCGGAGACGGTGAAGACGGTGCGCGAAGTCGTCCCGCAGGGAGTGGGATAATATCGAAGGAAAGCAGGAAACAATCTAATAACAAAGAAGGTAGAAAACGACTAACGAATGAAGGGCACTTTTTAGGAACTCGACGGCGATTGTTTGTTTTCCTGCGTTCCTGCTTTCCTAAGAAATAATTATATGAGCGATACATTAACTGCTGAACCGCCACGCGAGAAATTAACCAAGAAAGCTATCACCGCCGATCATCCGACCTGGTGCCCCGGTTGTGGGGATTTCGCCGTTCTCGCTTCCTACTATAAGGTTCTCGAGAAACGCAACATCGAACACGAGAAGATCATGACTCTCGCGGGCATCGGTTGCTCCTCGCGCTTTCCCTATTTCGTCAATGGCTACGGCGCCCATTTCATCCACGGCCGCGCCGTTCCGATGGCTTCGGGAATAAGTCTGGCCCGGCCTGACCTGCACGTCTTTTTGTTCGGGGGCGACGGCGACGGCTTTTCCATCGGCGGAAACCACCTCGATCACGGCGCGCGCAAGAACATCAATCTCACCTACGTCATCATGGATAACTTCGTCTATGGCCTGACGAAGAAACAAACCTCCCCCACATCGCCGATCGGTTTCAAGAGTAAGACTGACCCGCAAGGCGCGATCGACCAACCCGTCAACGCAATGAAGAAGCTGGTCGCGAGCGGCGCGACCTTCATCGCCCGCACTCATGCTGCCCAGGTTAACCATATGATCCAGATGATGGAGCGCGCGATGGATCACCAGGGCTTCAGCGTGATCGAATGCCTGAGTGAGTGTGTCGAATTTTTTCCCGGCGCCTTCGACCCCGCCAACCCGCGCAAGGGCGGCAGCTTCGAATTGATCCAGGAAAAGAAATGGGACGGCACCCCGGAGGATGACCTTCGTCACGATGTGACCGACGAGTTAGCCGCCTACAAACTCGCCACCCTGCCATTTCCAGGCGTCTTCGGCGTCTTCTATGAAAGCGATCGGCCGACGAAAAACGCGCTCGAGAAGAAGTGGGTCGATAACTTGAAAGAGAAACTCGGGAGCGCAAACGATCTCGAAATTCTGCAAAAGACTTTCGATCGTCTGACCTAAGCGGACTGGTTCGACAGTCACTTGCACTGGCTTGGGCCTATCTTTGCGCCCAGTCGCCGTCAGTGCCCGGTTCCCGAGGCAGACCTAAGTGACAGGAACAACTGTCGTCGGCGTTTCGGCCGGAATTGTCTCCGCCTTGTCGGTGATTAGTTTGCGCAGAACGGGAATGAGTACAACCAGCGCGACCCCGACTGCCAGGCTGCCAAGGCCTAGCTTGGCGAAAAGATTCGCATAGCCCGCGTTCGTGGCGACCGCCGTGCTGCCCGCCGGCTCCGGGATCATGCCGGAGAAATCGCCCGCAAAGAGCGACGCGAGACCGGTCCAAAGCATCCAGCTACCCATCATGATTCCCTGATAATGTTTCGGCGCGAGTTTTCCGATCATGGCATAGCCGATGGGCGAGATGAGCAGCTCACCAATGCTTTGCAGGACATAACTCGCGAATAGCCACACAAACGCGCTCTTACCGTCCGCGCCGGCTAGCTTGATCCCGACCGGAAGAATGAGAAAGGCCACTGCCATCAGGAGCAGCGAGGCCGCGAACTGCTGCGGGATATCAATCCGCCACCCACGCGCGCGCATCCGGGTAAAGAGCGCCGCCAGCACCGGCCCACCGAGGACGATGCAGACGGTATTGATGTTCTGGATCCACTGCGGCTGAATCTCCACCGACCCGACCATCAAATTGACGTTGTGGACCGCGAACAGCATCAGCCCGTTTGGAGCCATCTGGTAGAGCGACCAGAACATGAGGGAGCCGACCGTGAGTATCAGGTAGGCAGTCATGTTCCGTCGCTCGCGCCGGTCGCGATGGCGAACGGTGAGATAGACCAGCATGAGCGCAACCGCGGCGCAGATCCCCTTGATAATCGTCTCGGTCCCGTTCGGCCGCTGTAGCATGAACCAGACGACCGGCACTAACCCGATGAGAATGGCAATCCCGGCGAGCTGGCGCACCTGGAACTGATTCTTTGATACCTCGAGCAGGAGCGTGTTCTGGTCGGCCAGGGTCTTCCACGTGAGCATGGCAATGACGATCGCGCCGAAGTTACCGAGCGTGGCGAAGATGAAGAGGCTCGAGTAACTCTCGCTCGCCTGGAAATAACCAGCCGCCGAGAACCCAACGAAGAAGCCGACATTCATCCCGGCGTAGTTCCAAAGAAATGCGCTCTCGCGACGCGGATCCTCGGGAGTAAACCGCTGCGTCAGCATCATGTTGATGCAGGTGACATTGAGTCCGCTCCCGGTGAGGAAAAGGGCGAGCCCGACGTAGAACATCGCGAGCGTGCCGGTAGCGATGCAGGCGCACCCGATCACCTGAAGCACCATCCCGCCGACAAAGAGGTTACGGTTCGAAAGGAATCGGCCGCCGAGATAGCCGCCGAAGAGATGCAAACCGTAGTTGAAGGCGCCGAACACGCCCATCAAGGTGGTAGCCTCTTTCACCCCGAGATGCAGATGCTTGGTCGCGTAAAGGACGAGGGTCGAGTAGAGAACGGCGAACCCGAGGGTCGCAAAAATTTGAATGAAGAAGAGCGCGGCTGTCCCCGGGACGGCAGAGAAACGGCGGGTCAGAGATTTCACCGAGCACTCATTTCGCCCGCAACTCCGCGGAATGTCAAGCCAAGCCTGCGATGCTGCTTTCCACCTCAGCCGTTCAACCTTTTGTGTTTCGAGTTACTTCCGCGTTTGTGAGCGCGTCAGGCGCGGCTAAGATGGTCGCATGTCAAAACAATATTCCGCGCCGCCGCCGTTAACGATCGATCGTAACAAGAAATACTCTGCTGTTTTTGATACTTCGCGCGGCGAGATCATCTGCGAACTCTTCGCCAAGGATGCTCCCAATACCGTCAACAACTTTGTTTTCCTTGCCCGCGACAAATTTTATGACGGGACCGTTTTTCATCGAGTCCTTGCCGATTTCATGATCCAGGGCGGCGATCCCACCGGCACCGGCCGTGGCGGCCCGGGTTACAGGTTTGCCGACGAGGTCAAGGGCAACCCGCACAAGCACCAGGTCGGCAGTCTGTCGATGGCGAATGCGGGACCGAATACGAACGGGAGCCAGTTTTTCATCACGCACGTCGTCACCAACTGGCTCGACGGCAAACATACCGTTTTTGGCAAGGTCTTGTCTGGCCAGGAAGTGGTCAACGCCATCCAGCAAGGCGACGAGCTAAAGTCAGTGACCATTCGTGAAGAGTAAAGGTTAGGACATGTGTGCGTAATTCTCCAAAGAACTGGCGGAAGAAATACTCGGCCGGTCCGAAGTCGTCATCCTTGAATCCGTTTGCAATTTCAACCGACAGCATCCGACAAAGCAAAGCCTCGTTTTGCTGCCAGAGCCATAAGTGTGGGTCGCTCCGCCAGCCCGGCTGGTTGAAGCGGTCGAGTTTGGGAGATGTTGCTAAGCGGGTTTGGTTTGAGAGAAGACAGTCATCCCAAGCCCGCCTTTGTTCCTGCGAAGGTTCTGGTGGAGAGGGCTGAACAGCTTTGAACTCGACTGGTTAAACCAGTCGTCGAGTTACGAAAGAACCGTGCTCGACGGACCCGCAGGACCGCAGGCGAGCGCGATTTCGCCGGAAAAGTCCGCGCAGGATCGTGGCGTGACCATTTCTCCAGGAGGAACTGATCGTTAGGCCAAAGACCACCAGCTTCATTTCGGTTTCTCCGGTGCCCTCACTGGCGCTGCGCGTCCGTCTCTCCCACGGGGAGAGAGGTTCAGACTTGGTTCATTTGGCGATCCAGACGTAGCTGCGCGTCCGTCTCTCCCACGGGAGAGAGGTTCGCTGCCGCGTATCGGATTCGGTGCGTTCGGTTATCGTTCGCCCATCGTGATCTCCGGGAGTTGCCCGGCATCTGTTAGGAAACTCGGTCATGGGGTGCGGAAGGGTTCGGCGCCAGGCGCAGCAACCGGTCGCCCACACACCTGGAAAGACAAATAAGACTTTCGAGCAACCGACTCAGGAATTCTTCATGTCGAAGTTTTTCCTTTCAGCCCGGTTACCACAGTTCTAGTGCCGTGTAATTTGGAAAACGACACTAAGGTTCTTCTTTCGTCGTCGGTTTGGGAACCACGAACTCAGAACGAACTCGACCGCTTAAAGCGGTCGAGTGTGTCAGCGCCACGGGAAAATCCAGAGCCGATTTCAATGCTACAGGGCTCTAGCTGCGAGATCGCTTCGCGGCTTCGTTGGGTTGGCAGCTTACCAGCTGTCAGGTTCCGATTTCAGCTTCCCGTTTTCAGCTTTCCATTTTCAGCTTTTCGCTTTCCGCTTTGAAAGCCCGGCCGTTGCTTCGCATCTGTTACGACCGCTTTCAGAGCTCTTCCGACCAGATCGCGCACTCATTGCCGCTCGGCTCAGTGAAATGAAACCGGCGCCCGCCGGGAAAGGAGAAGATGTCGGCCGTGATCCTGCCGCCGAGCTCGATCACCCGCTGTCGCACCTCCTCCAGCCGCGGATGATAAAACACCACCAGCACCCCGCCCGACTCGATCGTCGACCTCTGGTCCGCGCGCGCGAACCCGCCGGCGATTCGTCCATCTTCAAACGAAGTATAATCCGGGCCGTAATCGGTGAACTTCCAGCCAAACAATTGCTCGAAGAACGAGCGAGTCGCGGCCAAATCCTTCGCTTGGAATTCTATGTAATCGATCTGATTATCCGCGCCCATAATTAGCTGGATCCTGCCTGATCCTCCAGGCCATGACAATCACGATCATTAGCCAACCCAGATAGAAGGACGGAAAGACCCGGCGAACCTGACCAAGTCGCGCAATTTGCGCAAACGGCTCAATTGTCGCCTTCCCGCGTGTGTCACGAGGTGGGCTTAGACGTGGAGAAAACGGCCGCCAAGTTTCATAATTTCGAGGAAGCCGAAAGAGATGATCGCGATTTCTAGCATCGTCTTACGCCGCAACAACGGCTGAACATTCTCCTGCAACTCATCAACCATGCGCCTGAGCAGCGACTTCAGAGAGTTTGTCGCGTTACTAAATTCCCGCGACGTTGAGTATCTCTGGTTGTCGGCGCATACAGCCTCGCTTACCACGCCAGGCCGCGATACCGGCAACCTGGATCTTCATTCGTGCTACGCCGCAGAACACCGCCAGGACGGCCGCGGCCCTCGATGCATTCGGCTTTTCCGAGTTGGGAATGAGTGAAGCCGATTTGGTTAATCCAGAGCAGATCATTCAGCTCGGACGAGCTCCCAACCGAGTCGACCTCCTTACCAGCATCAGCGGAGTGGACAGTGAACAAGCCTTCGCCACAGCGGTCGCGGCAGAGTTGGATGGCCTGCCCGTCCTGGTTTTGAGCAAAGCTCTGCTGATCGCGAACAAGCGAGCCACCGGGCGTCCGCAGCATCTTGCTGACCTGGCGGAGCTCGAGAGTTGAGGCGATGGAGTCGGCATGACCTTGAACGAACAAGTCGCCACCTTTCTCGCCAAAGAGCCCGCCATTGACCCGACCGCTTACGTCGCTCTCGGTGCAACCTTGATTGGAGACGTCCGGCTCGGGCCGCACGTCAGCGTCTGGCCCGGCTGCGTCCTGCGCGCCGACATCAACTTCATCGAGATCGGCGAAGCCACCAACGTGCAGGACGGCACCATCATCCATCTGGCCGACGAGTACCCGGTCCGCATCGGGCGCTACGTCACCATTGGCCACGCCGCCATGATCCACGCCTGCACGATCGAGGACGAATGCCTTATCGGCATGCGCGCCACCGTCCTTGACGGCGCCGTCATCGGTCATCATTCCATCATCGGCGCCGGAGCCCTCGTCACCCAGGGAGCCATCATCCCGCCCGGCTCACTCGTGCTTGGAGTTCCCGGCAAAGTCACCCGCACACTCGAGCCGCAAGAGCAGACCAAGATCCTGAAGTCGGCGGACAAATACGTGAAGCTCGCCGCGGCGCATTGCAGTCGGCAGAGGCTCTGACTCGAGCGAAAATCATAGGCTGACAGCCTAGGACCGCCCCGTTGCGACAACTCTTTTCTCGCGCGCCGGGCTGCAAGCCGGCGTGTGCCCCCGATGGGAAGATGCATGACCGACCACGCTCCTCTATTTCACTTCTTCTCCAGCAGGTGCTTGTCCGATTCGGAGAAATGTCTTAACAAGCGCGCCTTCTTCACAAACGATCAGCTCCGGGAAACGTTTGAACCACTCTCCTTCGGGGACTTCTGGGTGGCTGTCGGGCCAGCGCGTAGAACAGCCCAAGCTTAGCGGTCGAGATATTTCGTTCGCGCACGCGCCGAATCAGGTGCGCCATCAATGCATCAGGAATTTCATCGCGCTGAATTCGAGGCATCGCTCACCGGCCGTAGAAACCGGCGACAATTTGCGCTTCGAGCCGATCCGCCTCGGCAGGATCTTTCGCGGCGACCATTTGATCCGCCAAAGCCACGAGCTCGTCGGGCGAGAGTTTGCGGTTGGCCCCTGGCGAGCGAAGCAACACGCGCAGAACTTCAGCCTTTTCACTCGCCGGAAGCCGATCAATTTCCCGGATGATTTCACCTGCTGTCACAGCGCAAGCGTAGCCACCGGAAACAAATTCATCAAGCCAGCGGTGACATCAACTTCATCGAGATCGGCGAAGCCACCAACGTGCAGGACGGCACCATCATCCACCTGGCCGACGAGTACCCGGTCCGCATCGGGCGCTACGTCACGATCGGTCACGCCGCCATGATCCACGCCTGCACGATCGAGGACGAATGTCTCATCGGCATGCGCGCCACCATCCTCGACGGCGCCGTCATCGGTCATCATTCCATCATCGGCGCCGAGGCTCTCGTCACCCAGGCGACCATTATCCCGCGCGGCTCTTTCGTCCTCGGAGTGCCCGGCAAAGTCACCCGCGCATTGGAGCCGCAAGAGCAGACCGACATCCAAAACTGGGTCGAGAAATACGTGAGTGTGGCTGCGGCGCAGCGCGCAAGCCGGAAATGCTGATGACCCATGGAAGCTACGCGCTCCTCGATTCGAGCGAGAATCCAGACTGACGCGTTCCCATCCTTTTTGATCCTCTACGCCGCCTTTACCAGCTGATCGAGGCATGCGATAAATTTGCCTTGACGCTGTGCAGTATCGTTGTTGGACTTCGAAATGCTCGCCGTCCAAGACACCACATACTGCGTCAGGACCACTGAATCGGCTTCACAGGTTGACGTGAATCGAGACCTTTCCGCAGCAAACTTGCTGAGCATTCTAAAAGAGAAATCAGTCTGCGAAGGCAGCTTTACTCTCGCTTCTGGCGCGCAGAGCGACCTCTACATCGATGCGAAGTTAACGACCCTGGACCCGCGTGGAGCGCATTTGGTCGGCGAAGTCGGCTGGCGGTTGGTAGAGGAGACCGCGCAGAGACTGGGCGTGCGCGTCGATGCGATCGGCGGATTGACGATGGGCGCAGATCCGATCGCTCTCAGCATCGGAATCGCAGCTCTCAATCACAATCCTGCGGCCGCTCTCCAGACCTTCACGGTCAGGAAGACGCCCAAATCTCACGGCCGGCATAAGCTGATCGAAGGAAACTTCTCGCCCGGCGATTCGGTCGTCGTCGTCGACGACGTCATCACAACTGGTGGATCAACTCTCCAGGCCATTGAGGCGGTGGAAGCCTCCGGAGGCAAGGTGGCCTTTGTTCTCGTCCTGGTCGATCGCCAGGAGGGCGGTCGGCAGGCCATCGAGCAGCGCGGTCATGAAGTGGTTTCGATTTTCACTCGCGAAGACGTCGTCACGAATGCCTCCCGACGATCTCCTATCGCGGCTACTTGATCAGTTACCGGGTCAGCGGAGCCACGACTAGCTGAAGTTGTTAGCGAGGGAATTTCATCGCCTGGCGCAGGACCGCGCAGAAACGCTAACCTTCTTCGTGCTTGCAAATGTGTGTCGGGCCCTCGCCTCTGCTTTGGAAGATGAAGCGGTGTCCGTTGCCCGCTTCCGCGAGCTGACGAAGGGGAATCGCGGATCACATCGAAGAGGTTCTTCGTGGGGTGCAGGACGGCACCCGGGATATCGAGAAACTTCAATCGCTGGTGACTACGCTATTTCGCGACCTTGGATTGTATCGTCACTGACCTCCTCGGCACCGCCGGGATGGAGCGCGGCGCGGGCATCGCGCCCGATCGCCGTGACGTTCGATCCCTCGACTACGGAAGCTTGAACGGCTCCGGGTTTTTGCTCTGGAGCCGCTCTTCTGGGGAATCGTGCTCGCGCATGTAGCGTCTTCGGGCTTCCTCGAACTGGCGCATCGCGTCTACCCACGACATTTTTGACGGCCAATACTCCAACTGTGGCTGCTCGAATTCCGGCAGCTTCAGGTCAGGGACGAGCGGTTGTGGTGTCATAGGGAAGGGTGAAGCGCTCCGGGTTTTTGCTCCGAAGCCGTTCTTCGGGTGAGTCATGCTCGCGCATGTAGCGCTGCCATTCGGGTTCGATTTCTCGCATGAACTCGCTCCAACTCGGTGCTTGCCGAAGGTGGCTGCGCGACAAGGTGTTCTCTCCGGATGGAAACCGCATATCCGCAGGGTCGATCTTTGCGCTCATCGCAATGCCTCTTTCATTCGCTGCAAGGCTTCCTCTCCGCCAAATCGGATCACCAGCTGCCGGAACTCTGGATCAGCCAGATCAATCTTGCACGTTCTCATCAGGTCCAGAATATCACTCCAATCCGATCCGTTCGCACGGCGCCCGGGCGCCTTCGCGGCCGTGAGCTTCATCGCGATCAGATGCCAGGGGTGAGGCACGGGCAAACGCATTCCTTCACCCGCGTCACGCTCCTCGGCTTTCGCGAGGAGATTAGCCCACGTCTTTTCGTCCACGAGGATCAGGTCGATTGGCGGCAAAGTGCCCGGTGTAGCGGGTTCGAGCTGGATGAAAGCCTCGGTGCGATGATAAACGCGGTAGCTAAGCCGCTGGAGAAACCCCAGCCACTGCTCGACTGCATGATCTGGGACGAGGAAATCGATGTCGCGCGTAAACCGCGGCACCGCATAGAGGATGACGGCATGCCCGCCCACAAGAAGACACGGAAGCTTTTCCTGTTGCGCGCGTTTTACGATTTCAACGACGACGCTCATAGGGCCAGTCTCAACATGGCTGTGACATCCTTTTCCACGCTCCGGAATGTGCAGCTAAATCCGAGGTTTGTCTCAACCCTGGGAGACGGCAGGCATTATGCGCCACGCAAGCGTAGGACGCGGAGTGTCATCAAAGTCCGAAATGCCTGCGTGAATGCCGCGCGTCGCGCACCGAAATGCCAGGAGTCACTCCCTTCCCCCACGCATCCACCGTTTGGCAGATTCCAGATCATCGCTAGCGAGTTCAGCCTTCATCTTCGTGCACCTGTATGTTAGACTCAGACATGGAGAAGAAGGTCGCGACATTCCGAAGCTTCGAGAAAGCGGAGAAAGCCGATCGTGACTTTTACAAGAAACTCGAGCCCCAGGCGCGCCTCGACATTCTCCTGGAACTCCTCAAGCATGGCCCTGAGCAGCGACTCGAGAGAACTTATCGCGTTATTAAACTCGCACCGCGTTGACTATTTGATCGTCGGCGCGCACAGCCTCGCCTTCCACGCGCGGCCTCGTTATACCGGCGACCTGGATATCCTTGTCCGGCCGACGGCCGAGAACGCCGCGAAAATCGTCGCCGCCCTGAATGAATTTGGCTTCGGCGATCTGGGAATGAACGCATCAGACTTCACCACCCCCGGCCAGGTCGTCCAACTTGGTCGCGCTCCGAACCGGGTTGACCTTCTTACGAGCATCACCGGCGTCAGCATCGACGAAGCCTTTACGACCAGGGTCTCGGCGGAATTGGATAACCTGCCGGTATCCTTCCTCAGCAAAACCCTCCTCATCGCCAATAAGCGTGCGGTCGGACGCCCTCAGGACCTAGCTGATCTCACCGAACTCGAAGACTGACGCAAGGAAGCCGCTGTTGCCAGTCGCCGACGCTTCAGCGGTCGTTTCCTGTCGATTTGGGTCACCGCATGTTTAGCATTGTGCAACGGATGAAAATCACGCGCCCGAGCGTTGCCGAGAAGATTGCCGATTACCTGCACGGCGAGGTCACCCAGGCGGAACTGGTGGACTGGGCAGAGCGCGTCCTGCTCGACGTGGAGTTCGACGAAACGACACGGAAATTTTGTCGGACATTGTCGGCCGCCTCGGGGTAGCCGATCTGGCTGCCGTAACGCAGCCCCGCAGGTGCGGAGCGAGGCCGGGCTTTCCATTCGGGCTGCGCTGGCAGGATTGCGAGCAATTCCTTCGCCGGCTCGGCTACCGCGCCACGGTAACCATATCGAAGAGCTGAAGATGTTTTGCTTCGGCTTTTTTTGAAGGATTCACGCCCTGACCACCATTACTTACTCCGGCCCACCAGTGTCGCTAGTCGGCTCGACACCGAGCTCGCGCCCCTTACCTTAATGCTCTCCTGATACGGCTAACTACTCGCCTCGAATTCTTCGGGCCGAGTTCGCACTCCCAAATCCTGACGACCTTCCAGTCAGCTTTTCGTAGCGTGCGATTGACAAGCCGTTCGCTAGGCAACGTTGCGTTCGAACTTCGGCAGCCAGAACTCCTGCCGCGTTTTGGGCGTGTAGTTTGCAGCCCTCATGTCGATGCCGGAAACAGCCGTCAACGAAGAGGGCAAAAGGTTGCGTGGGATAATTCCCGCGGTTTCCTCGCGCGGAAAGCGGAACTGCAACGATTCGGCCGCGCAGCGTAACCGGACCTTAAGGGCGCCAGAAC
The DNA here is from genome assembly GCA_036825615.1 of Chthoniobacterales bacterium. GTDB lineage: Bacteria > Verrucomicrobiota > Verrucomicrobiia > Chthoniobacterales > UBA10450 > JAICXG01. The sequence continues at coordinate 126,004 of DAISXY010000007.1, read as the reverse complement.
TCGTGGTAAGTGATGTTCTATACTAGAACAAACAATGGCGACATGAACCTGGTAGCCTGGCCCTCAGCCTATGGGCCAGAGTTCACAGAATCTCGTCGGTGGACGCGTGAAGGAAGCGCGTGCCGCCGCCGATCCACCGCTGACGCAGGACGAGCTTTCGAGAAGGCTCTCAAAATGGGGTGTCTCGATCGACCGTGCCGGCGTAGCGAAGATCGAGACCGGGATTCGCGGCGTTCTGGATTTCGAGTTGGTGGCGCTAGCCAAAGCTCTAGACGTCAAAGTGACGTGGTTGCTCGGGATCAAGGACTGAGGGATGGCCGCGTACTATCGGGCAACAGTTGCGGAGTTCCTCGCGGTCGATGCCGCGAGTCTCATGAATCACCTGACGTCCGGCGTCGTTGGAATGGGCTTCGACCTGCGACCGGATCAACACAGTGCTTGGATCGAGCAAGCACAGATCCTCCGCTCGTCTCTTACCCAGCTCGGGCGACGTATGCCGATGGTTAACACGTGGGGTCTGCTGCTTGAATATCAGATTCCGGGACGGCCAAAACGTTTGGACGCAGTTTTACTCGACGGAGCGGGAATCATCGCCATCGAATTCAAGATCGGTGCGTCGCAATTTCTTGCTCCCGACAAGTGGCAACTGCGCGAGTACTGCTGGAATCTGCGTGACTTCCATCGTGAGAGCGAAGGTGTTCCTATTGCGCCCGTTCTCGTCGCGACGGCTGCTCCCGAACCCCAGCGAATTCCAAACGCGGACTGCGAAGATCGGCATCAGATCGTGCAGCGTTTATTGTGCTGTAACGGGGAGTCGCTTGCGGCGTCTCTTGCTATGGCACATGAGCGGCTGTTGGCGGCGGGTGAACATTCTCTCGACATGGCGAAGTGGGACGCTTCGCAAGCGCACCCGACACGCACTGTCATCGCGGAAGCGCAGCGGCTGTTTGAAGCTCACGATGTTCGCGAGATCAGCCACGCATATGCCGACAACACGTCGGATGCTCTCAACTGCATCTTCGATGTCGTTCGCGAATCGCGTGGCAACGGCTTGCGTTCGATTTGCTTCGTCACCGGCGTACCGGGCGCCGGGAAAACATTAGTGGGACTGCACGCAGTATATTCGCCCGCGATGTTGGAAGCCGCCGCGAACACGGCTTCTTTCGCCAGCGGCAACCAGCCACTGCTCAACGTAATTAATGCCGCGCTCGCTCTTAATCGCACCGCTGCGCGACGCGAGCATCGAGAGATCGGGCACAACCTCAGCGCGCCAGTGGAGAACGTACACCGTTTTGCTTTAGGCCATCTGCTTGATCCCGAGAGTCGTCCTCCGCCGCAACAGGTAGTCATATTCGACGAGGCACAACGCGTCTGGACTGCAGACAAAGTTGAGAAAGGACTCACCAAACGCGTTCAGCGCGGTGAATTGACCACCATACAACGCAACGCGATTCTTGCCGCCCCTCACTCCGAACCCGACTTCCTGTTGCGGGTGATGGAGCGCTGTCGTGGTTGGTGCGTCGTCGTAGCGCTTGTCGGAGGCGGACAGGAAATCCATAACGGCGAAGCCGGGCTCGGCGCGTGGGGGCGAGCGCTCGCAGCGTCTCGCGAAAGATGGACGGTTTGGGTTTCCGAGGAAGCCCTTCAGGGCGGCGCAAGCGTCGCGGGCCAAACTTTATTCCCAGACGCCATCCCACAGGATCTTATCGTAAAGCCAACCCCTGCCTTGCACCTCAACGTTGCGAAGCGATGTCTGCGCGCTGAGCGATACGCCGAATGGGTGAACCACGTCTTGAACTGGCAACCCGAGGCGGCCGCGCGACTCATGTCTGAGCTAGCACAGTTCCCGATTCTTCTGACCCGCGACTTAGGCTACGCGCGGCGACTCCTGCGCGATTTCGCTGGACCCGGAGTCCGCAGTGGACTGCTGGCAAGTTCAGGTGCGCTGCGGCTTCGTGCCGACGGCATCGAGCTGAAACGTGAGTTTCGGAATAGCATCAACTACCCCGACTGGTTCTTGCGCCCAGATGGTGACATTCGCTCTAGCAACCAACTCGAAATCGCAGCGACAGAATTTGAATGCCAAGGGCTGGAGCTGGATTGGTCAGCAGTCTGTTGGGGTGGCGACTTTATCCCGGCTCAAAGGGGTGACGGTTGGCATTTCCGCAAACTACGCGGCGTGAAGTGGCGGCCGGAACGTGATATCGACGAACAGGAGTTCGTTAGGAATAAATATCGCGTTCTGCTAACACGAGCCCGATTTGGAACGGTAATTTTTGTGCCGCGTGGCTCAGCGGTGGACGACACGCTCGACCCAAAAGAGTTAGATGCCATCGCTCATTACCTGTGCCGATGCGGACTATCGATCGATAGTCCTTTGCTTTCTTCCTGAAGTTTTTTGCGGAATACACATGCCCCACCGCGAAGGAACGTTGCAAGTTGCGTGAGCACCTCGCTGAATACGCGCGTCTGCACTCCTTGGCCGAGAATTTCGATCGCCGTGGCGTAATGGTCGCAGGCCACCTTACAGCCCATCAACTTCTCGACTTCGTGTTTGCGAAGAAGGCGAGGACCAAACGCGGTGTCGACGAAAGGGCCGACGTTAATCTTGTGATACGATCGGACGATCGTCGGAACGCGTGACGAGCGTGCGTTGATCGTCGTAAAACCAAATCCGTGGCCGAGAGCGCGATGGCGTTCGCGATGACGCCGAAGGGCGGCGATACTGCCGGCGATTCTTTCCGCTTCGATGCGATCACGCTCGCTCGGAGGATCAAGAATATCGGAGAGATCGCGATCAAATGGTTTGTTAGGGCTTGAAGCGCGAAGCCCGGAGATAACGTCGCAATCAGTAGCCACCGGCGTCGATCTTGTGGTTCATCCCACTCCTTGTGCGGATCAAGAATGGTCTGTGCGACATGATAGCCGAGTTTTGCTAGATGACACGCGAGCGTCTGACCAGCGAGCGACGAGCCAAACGAAGGCACATTTTCAAACACACAGGCCAATGGAAGATGCGTCGCGACAATTCCGGCGATGCAGAGGAACAGATCGCCCGTGTCGCCGAGTTCGGGTATCTGCCTGAGCGACTTCTTAGCGCGTCCAAGCGGCGAGTGGCTCGTGCAAGGGATCGCCGCCACAAGGACTTCGTGTGCGGGATATTCACGGGGATGAATCAGTCTAACGTCCGCTTGAATGAGCAACACGTCGCGACGCGCAACCTGCCAGACATCGGCATAGCGGGGATTGATTTCGAGGCCCGCCACGAGTCGAAAGTCTGGGTGTGCGCCGATGGCAGCGGAGAGAGTGCCGCCTCCGGAAAATACCTCCAACGTCCGCCACGGCGGGCGGGAATTGCGCTGCCTCCGAATCCTGAATGCTCGCACCGAGGGCGTCACGTCGATTAGACCCAGAGAGACCGCGACTTTAACCTCTTGCCAGTGCACTAAGGGTGCGAGCAACGCTCGATTTGCAAGATCAATGATTGGTCGTACAGCGCCAGCTGCTCGGCGCTTCGCTACATGATGTTTACCTTTCGTCGAAGCGCGTAGGCGCACGCCGTTTGCACGCGATTCGACAAGGAAGCTAGTACCCGCCGAAAAGCCTAATGTTTCAAGACGGCGAGACTCTAGCCATAGGCGTGGGCTGCCGCGGTTTTCGCCGATCTTATGAAAGGATAGAAGTTGATGTCTGATAGGCATCCACACACTTCACCCAAATGTGGAGTTTCAATCCACGGACTATAAGTCACATTTCGAGCGATTGATGTGTCTTGGGATCGGAACTGGCGATCCGCATTTGCCATTCCGCTTCCGTGGAACGGCAAGCTCCTTAAACACCGGCAAGCCGTTTTCACGGAACGGTCAGAAGGGGGAATACGACGCACGCATTCGGTCTGCTCATGTTCGGGATGCCCGATTTGCTCGACCCGTCGTTCTTTTGGCCGGAACCCTTGGCCCATTTGTCGCGACCTGGATCGCTGCGTCCTCGGAAGGTAACAAGGACTGGATCGCATTTTCGATCTCTTGGCGGGGCTCATGGGAAGAATCTAAGGGCCGCGGAGAGTCAAGTTGCCGCTACACCTGGTGTCCCCAGCCATTCCCTGATCTTGTCGGAATTCTTGCGATCGAAGCCGTAGCTGATCTTTCCCAGCGGATGCCGAACCATGACCCGGAGGCGCGGTTTTTCGGGGTGGAGAATGCACTGTTGGAAGTCGGTGCGACGGAGACTGAAGGCGCGAGTGAGATTGCGCTGCACGCAGAGGACCGAGTCACCCACGAACCTGAGCCGCCATCGCTTCGACGAGGTCTGCACGATATCGGGCGACTGTTTGAGGCTGCTTTTAAAGATTTGCCGGCAGAGCGAGGAAGCTTCCTTGATCATCGCGGGGTCCATCGAGGCGATCGTTTCGCGAAGGTGACGGAGCCGGCGGTATTGGGTGAAAAAGATCGCGGCGACAATCGCCGGGAAGATCAACCCGTGCCTATTGATGTGGCTGGCATGACCCGCACGCGCATTCATGATCATGACTCCGAGATTCCAGCAAAGCAGGAGCAGGCTGACGACGGCTTCGGTCAGGAGGGCGCCGAGAGAGGGTTTGCGGAGAGCGGCCATGCCGCTGCCGAGCATGAGAAGGCCGAGCGCGAGAATGCCGGCGTTAAGCGGATTTGCCAGGACGGCAAAGTAGCCGATGACAAGGTTGATCGCGCCCCAGATGACGCCTGCAATCGCGGCGTTGCGAATGGTCTTGCGGGCGCAAACGGCGAGGAGCGCCTGGTTCTGGGCGGAATCAAAAACGCGATCGTGAGCCATAGGGACGAGATTTGAGCAGCCACCATGCCGGTGGACGGTTACGGCAATTTCGAATCGCGCTTTCCTTGCATTCACCCCGGGACATGCAGCGCGCTCTGTCAGTTTCACGGTTGCCGTCATTCCAAAGCGGTCCGCCCGTCAGGTTCAGCCCGAAGGGAGAGCGATGAACAAGGCGGCGAAGAAAACCGATAAGTCAGCGGAGTCCGCCCGCAGTTTTCTGAGGACAAACGGCTTTCCCACCCGGATGCGCCCGGGACAGGGACTCGACCGCTTAAAGCGGTCAAGTTCAACGGCGCTGAGAAACCGTGGTCGAGAGTGACAGGTCCACCCAAACCATTGAACCGGGTGCGATCATAATCGACCAGCACTCAAAGTCTGAAGACAAACCTTGCCGGGAACGACCGCGTCGCCTAAGCACGAGGCATGAATCACCTGCGCAAGCTTGGCCTGGCGTCGTTTCTCTTTCTTGGGCTCGGGTTGTTGTGCGGGGCGATGGCGCCTTCCACGATCGGTTGGACGCCGAAGACGGCGACGATCATCTCGGTCATCTGCTATTGCCTCGGTCTCATCCTGGCACTGGTCGCTTTTATGCAATCGCAGCTGGGTCATCCCCATAATGCAACCACATTGTTTCTCGCCCGTAGTCCTTTCGCTCTCGTGGCGATCATCGTGCTCTTCTTTTTTCTGCGCGCCATGACGGGTTGGTGGTAGGAAAAGCCGCGACTCGCCGTCCCCGAAGTTCCGGTCGTGGCAGGCTGGTCGAATCCTTTCGCATTTCATCCGCCTTTCCGCTGCGTCAGTTTCGCGTCTCCTCCCAAACTGAATCCTGGGAGGTGATGACTCGTCGAGGTGCGCGAAAAGAGAAAAGCGGAAACGTGGCCGTTAACGGATGAGAAGCAAACGCCGGGCTGTCAAAGCTGCCGTAACCCGTAACGCAGCCATAGGCGAGGCCGGGGTTTCAAATGCGAAGCGAACGGCCGGGCTTTCAAAGGCTGAAATTGGCGAGAGTGCGGGTCATCCGCCGATCGAGGCGCAAACCCCAGACCAGGGATGTTGCGGCTTACGCCCGACCATCACCACGAATCTCTGCAATCGGAGACGCATTTCGGTGATTTAACACTTGACCGCTTAAAGCGGTCGAGAGGCGAGAGCGCGGCGGCGTCCAGGACGCGAGCGGCAAATTGCCGGCGGAGTCCTGCCGATAATTCTTCTTGGCGTTCGGCATGCGCTCCACTTGACTGAACCGCATGGTTGCCACCGTCGCTAAACGTAGCCCCGCTCAAGTCCGAACCGAAGTCCAAATCATCAGGAAAGCCGGCAACGAGATAAACAAGTCGAGGTCAGAGCGCGCGTTCCTGCGCAAGCACGGTTTTATCACCAAAGACAACAAGCTCGGGAAGCATTATCGTTAGGCAACGGCGATGTTCGCGACGTCGTTCCTCCTCGCATATCACGGATGCGAGAGGAAAGGGGGCGAAGCAATCCGGGCCGGGGACGATCACGTCGCCCGAAGCGGGAACGTCTATGACGGGCTCGGTCACGGTGCATACTTCTGGGAAAACAGCCCGCAACGCGCCTTGACCTGGGCCGAGTTCCTGAAGGAACACCCGCCCGCGCCAGACAGGAAGGGTCCGCGAGCCGTTCGTGATTGGAGCTGTCGTCGAGCTCGGGAACTGTCTCGATCTCACGGACGCAGCGTCGTTGAAAACTGTCCATGCCGGGTACGACGAGTTTGTTCGGACGATGGATCAGACTCTTGCGCCGTTACCAGTCAATGAACCCGCTCATGGTCGCGATCTTGATCTGGTAAAGCGCAAGCTGGATTGTGCGGCGTTGAATTTCGTTCACGCCTTGCGCGAGCAGCAAAGCGAAGAGCCGGTCGATACGGTTCGCGGGAGTTTCACTGAAGGAAGTGAGCTGTACCCGGGCGGCCGAATCATGGCGAAGACGCACGTCCAAATATGTGTGCGCGAGCCAAAAAGAAGCATCAAGGGCTATTTTCGCCCGTTGCCCGCAATCGTGTGACTAGTGCCGCTCTGAATCCTCATAGCGTTTTTCGCCGGCCCTGATGGCAACGGGCAGATCATTCCCTTCCGGCGGGAGCGGACAGGTAGCGTAAGGAGTGAAGGCACACGGCGGGTTCGTCGCCTTGTTGAAGTCGAGCGTTGTCTTGCCGTCGACTGGTTTGTCGGCGTCGAGAAATCGGCCAGCGCTGTAGGTCTCGCTCGAGTTGGTGGCGTCGCGAAAGATGATGAAGAGCGATCCGTCGTCATTCAGGACCGGTTGGAGTGAGTATTCCTGTCCGTGCAGAGAGAACCGCAGACGGCCCGGACTCTTCATCTTGAAGTGACCACCGAGCACATTCGGAACCATTAGCTCCTTTGGCTCCGGAAGGGCTTCGAGATGAGCCGGCACGCGGTAGCTCTCGTCGACCGGGAACCAATTCAAGCCTTTGAAGGCCAGTCGCGCCCTGCTCTGGTTGTCCTTCAGCCGGATGCCGAAGCGATCTTCGCGCCGGATCAAATAAAACATCTGGCTCCCAACGCGAATCTCGGTCGGTTTTCCCTTTTCGTCAGAGATAAGATCAATCGTCGAGACCGGCTTGTTGTCACACGTTGCCTCGACGCCGTCGGCCACCTTCAACTTGGCCACGCCGTCCCTGAAGTCGATTTCTCCAAACGTCCCCTGTTTAAAGTTATCCGTCAGCTGCACATCAAACTGCGGGCCGGCGCCCACGGTGTTCACGCCGTCCTTCAACCAAAACAACCCTGCCAGGGTCAGCCATCCGTTTTCCTTCTTGAGATTGGTTTCCTCATCGCTCCGCCATTTTTCGATGGCCTTCACGTAGTCCGGTTGGGCAAACGCTGCGCCGAGGCAAACGAGAACGATTGCGAGGTGAACAGCGAGTTTCTTTTCCATCGCTTAGCTTATGGACCGCGGAACCTGTCTTGGCGAGTCCACTGCCTGTCCAAATCGTCTCGGCACTCTTTTCTTCCTGCGTTCCTGCTTTTGAAAGTCCCGGCCGTTCGCTTCGCGATCCGTTGCGGCCTGATTCGTTAAGGGGCCGGCTTCTCGATCTGTGAGGAGAAAGACTGAACCTTGCCGCGACCGCAAAGTTTTTTCCGGGACGCTCACCTATTTCTCTTGCATTCGGCGCCGTTTTCCGCTGTCATGCCGCGATTTCCAGAATCCTGGAACTCGAAAACGGTCGCGAAACGGGCGGACGATTTCCGCAAGAAGCATCCAATATGAAAACCAATAAGCTGCACTCACACAACCGGGCAAAGAAGACGCTGGCGCGAGTCAGGCAGGTGCTATCTGCCCTCTTCATAGGCGCTGGGATTACTCTGGCGGGTATCGCTCTGGCGGTCGGACCGAAACAGTCGGGTAACCAGAGTGGCCAATCGCCGGTCATCGCGGGCAAGCCGACCAGCGACAACGAGTCATTAGCCGAGCGCTACGAGACACTCGTCATGCGAGTCTATTTTCGTGATCGCGCCGAGCGCGACCAGTTGGCCCAGGAACTCAGCCCCGAGGAAGTGCTGACTACGGGAGGCTATCTCACCGTGATTCGCGATCGCTCGGCTTACTATGAACTGACGGCGCGTGGTCTTCGGGTCGAGATCGATGAAAGCGCCACCCGCAGTCTCAGCGAGCTTCCACTGCGCGGCGACACTTTCTACAGCGGCTACAAAACCGTGGAAGAGATATACGCCTATCTCGACCAGAAGGTGGCCGCGTTCCCGAGCCTGGTCGAAAAGGTCGATATCGGCGACTCCTGGTGCAAGCTCCATCCCGGTTCCTGTAACCTGCCCGCGCCCTGGAATGGCTATGACCTTTATGCCTTGCACATCACGAACCGGAACATACCCGGCCCGAAACCGGTCTTTTGGGCGGATGGCGGTATCCATGCGCGCGAGATCGCTACCCCGGAAGTCGTCATGCGACTGGTGGATTATCTTCTCGATAACTATGACACCAACGCCGACGCGCACTGGCTCGTGGATTATCACGATATCTGGCTCATGCCGGACGCGAATCCCGACGGCCATCACATCGTCGAGGCGGGTGGCAACGGCAATAGCCCATACCTTTACCGCAAGAACGGCGACAACGTCGGAGGCGCCGGGTGCTCCTGGCCTCCGACCGCGTTCGACCAGTTCGGGGTAGATAACAACCGCAACTTTCCTTTCCACTGGGGCTGCTGCAACGGCTCGAGTGGTTTTGTCTGCGACCAGACCTATCGCGGAGTCTCAAGCGGGTCCGAACCCGAGACTCTGGCGATCGTGAACCAGCTCCGGATTCTCGTGCCGGACCAGCGCGGCCCTAACGACACCGACCCGGCGCCGCTCACGGCCAGCGGTGTTTACCAGAACATTCACTCCGACGCGGCGGTGAATCTCTTCCCCTGGGGCTGGAGTTCGGCGAAAATGCCTAACTTTGCGGAAACCAATAACATCGCCGCGCATATGTCCGCGAAGAACGCGGGTGGCAATGGTTACGGCTTCGGCTCGATCATCGGCCAGTTATACCCGGTAGATGGAGGCTCGATCGACTGGGCCTACGGCGAGCTGGGTATGGCGTCATTCTCCACTGAGATAGCCGGGCAGGATTTCCTTCCTCCCTATTCGTGCATCGATAATCCAGGCTGCGGCTCCACGCAGGGTCTCTGGCCGGACAATCAAGGAATGCTTCTCTATCTCGCGAAGATCGCGCGCACGCCTTATCTCACTTCGCACGGACCCGATGCCAACAGCGTGGTCGTGACCCCTTCGTCCGTGACGGAGGGAATGCCGGCGCAACTTACGGCCACGATTAACTTTGCCTGGACGCGCAACGCTTTCACCCAGAACGTGGGCGCGGCAGAGTATTACATCGACACGCCGCCGTGGGCGGGCGGCACGGCCATTCCCATGAACGGCACCTTTAACGCGGCGACCGTGCCGGTGGACGCAACCATCAACACCTCCGGCCTCGCCACAGGCCGCCACGTGATCTTCGTGCGCGGACGCGGAGTGACGGACTTTGGAGGGTTCCAGACCTGGGGCCCGATCAGCGCGGCTTTCCTCGATGTCACTGGAGGAACGACATCCCTGGTGAGCGCAGCCTCACGTCTCACTCACGGTGCGGCGGGCACATTCGATGTCGCGATGCCGCTCACCGGAACCTCGGGCGTCGAATGTCGTCTCGCCACGACTTACAACGCGGTCTTTACCTTCGACGCGCCGGTTACATCGGGAGAAGTGACTGTCCTGAGTGGCACGGCTACGGTCGGGCCGATTAGCTTCAGCGGTAACAGCATGACCGCACAACTTACCGGTGTCACGAGCGCCGAGGTTGTAACTCTGCACACACAGAACATCAATGGCGACGGCCAGTCTCACGGCGATGTGCCCTTCGGTTTCCTAACCGGAGACGCCGATGCGAGCCGGCTCGTCGCCAAGCCAGATCAAACGCTGGTGCGAAGCCAGGTGAATCAGCCTGTGACGAGCAGCAACTTCCGCGAAGATCTCAACGCGGACGGCCGGATCAAGAATACGGATCTCAATGTCGTGAAGATAAACAAGGGTCACTCGATCCCGTAACTTGCCGACTGGCTCAGGACGGATCGCATCCCGATCCTCGGCGTGCTCTCGCTGACGCTCGCCCTCGCGATCCTTTCTCGAGATCCGGGTCGTTCTCCTCTTCTTCTTCCTCGCGCCCGCGCTTGCCTTACATTGGACACAGGCGAAAATGCGCGCGCGTTGATAAGCTCGACGCGTCTCTGTCCCTCCGGAAGGGCCTGCTTCCGCAGGCCCTAGAGCGCACGCTCGGCGATCCACTCCTCGTTTTGCTCGTCGTAACGCAGATGCAAACCGGCGCGTTCGCTTACTCGTTTCATGGCCGGGTTTGTGGCGGCGATGCGACCGAAGATGCGCTGCAATTTTTCGCGCTGCGCGATCCCGATGAGCCGTTTCAGCAACTCGCGGCCGACGCCTTTGTCCTGCCAGGCGTCACTGATCAGGAGCGCAAACTCGGCTTCATTGAGGCCGTGCACTTTGCTCAGGCGGGCGACCGCGACGATCCCGGCCTGCGGATCGTTTCGTTCGACGACGAGCGCAATTTCGCGGTCGTAATCGTTGAAGCAGACCCGGCGGAGCCGCTCATGCAGCGTGCGTTGCTCGAGCCCGATCGCGGCGAAGTAACGCGAGCGCACGCTTTGTTCCGATAAGGCGGCGTGAAATTTCACGAGCAACGGTTCGTCTTCCGGGCGAATCGGCCGAATCGTGACCGGCACGCCATCAAAGGTCGAGCGCTCGACATACTCGACCGGATAGGGGCGAATGACCGGCCCAGGCAACTTATCCTCGTTAGGCAAATCATGCAGGAGGATGCGGGCATCGAGCGCGATGAGTTGCTCAGCGGAAACGAGGAGCGGGTTGATGTCGATCTCCCGGATCCAGGGCTGTTCGATCACGAGTTGACTGAAACGGACGAGAATCTCCTCCAGTGCGGCGAGGTCCACGCCGGCGCGTCCGCGGAATCCTTGGAGCGCCTTGTAAATTCGCGTTCGCTCCATGATCCGCCGCGCGAGGGTGCGATTGAGTGGCGGGAGGCCGAGGGCGCGGTCTTTGAACACTTCGACGAAGTAGCCGCCCGCGCCGAAAAGCAGGACGGGACCGAACTGCGGATCGATGCTGCTCCCGAGGATCAATTCGTAGCCATCCCGCGCGATCATCGGCTGGACCGTGACGCCGAGGAAGTTCTCGTCGCGCAAGTTTGAACCTTCCTTTGCCGCCGGGTGCAACTTGGAAAGTTGTGTCACATTGGACTGAATCTCACGATAGGCGGCGCGCACCTCGCGCTCGTCCTTCAAATCGAGCAGCACCCCGCCGATGTCCGACTTGTGCGTGATTGTGTGCGACAAAATCTTGAGCGCGACCGGCCCGCCCAATTGCGCGGCTTTTTCCACCGCCTCTTCTTCGCTCGTCGCGGTCAGCGTCGGGACCGTCGGGATCCCGTAAAGCGCGAGCAGTTCCTTCGATTCCGCCTCAGTCAGCAGGGTGCGGCCGGACTTGCGGACCGCCTCGATGATGATGCGCGCAGCCTCGTTAGGTGCGACCCGGCTTTCGGTAGCGCGCGGGAGCTCAGGGGTTTCATAGAGCGCGTCGAGCGCGCGGGTGAACTGCCACAGGTAACAAAAGGCATGGGCGGCGCTGTCGGGATAGCTGAAGGTGGGAATCCCGGCCCGATCGAGTGTCGCAACCGCCTCGACGACACTCGCGCCGCCGAGAAAACTGGCCAGAATCGGTTTGCCTTCGAGGCGCGCGAAGTGCGTCAACCGCGTCGCGACGTCGTCAGGCGCAGTCATCGCCTGCGGCGTAAGAACGACGAGCAGGCCGTCGCTCCCCGGATCGCGGGCCACGATCTCGACCGCGCGCGCATAACGATCGGCATCGGCATCACCGATCACGTCCACGGGATTGCCGTGGCTCCAGTGCGGCGGCAGGATGCGATCGAGCGCGCCCATTGTTTCCTCAGAAAGCGAGGCGCTCTCGCCCCCGCGCGCGATCAGGGTATCCATCGCGAGCACGCCGGGGCCGCCGCCGTTGGTTACGATCGCGAGTCGCGGTCCGCGGGGTCGCGGTTGTTTGCCTAACAATTCCGCGATGTTAAAGAGCTCGGCGATCGTGTTGACCCGCAACACGCCCGCGCGTTGAAAGGCGGCGTCGCAAACTTCGTCACTCCCGGTGAGCGCGCCGGTGTGGGACGCGGCCGCCTTCGCCGCGGCCTGGCTGCGGCCGACTTTGATGACGATGATCGGTTTCGTCAGGGCAACTTCCCGCGCCGCGGAAAGAAAAGAGCGCGCGTCGCCGATCGACTCCATGTAAAGCAGGATGCTGCGGGTGTGCGGATCGTCGCCCAACTGGTAAATGAGGTCGCCCCAGTTCACATCGAGCATCGAGCCGACGGAGATGAAGGCACTGAAGCCGAGCTGATTCGTCAGACTCCAGTCGAGGATCGAACTGCAAAGCGCACCGCTCTGGCTGATGAACCCAAGATTGCCCGGCAAGGCGAGCGGCCGGATGAAGGTCGCGTTCAAGCCAAGATGCGGCAGCATCACCCCGACGCAGTTCGGCCCGATGATCCGCATCGCGCCGCCCGCCTGCGCGACTTCTTCCTCCAGCTTGCGCCCCCGCTCGCCGATTTCCCTGAACCCGGCGGAAATGATGATCGCGCCCTTCACCCCCGCGGCTGCACAATCGCGCACGATCTGCGGGACGGTGCCGGCTTTGGTCGCGATGATCGCGAGATCAATTTCGTCAGGCAAATCCGCGATCGTGGGAAACGCCTGCTGACCGAGGACGCGGTCGCGGCTGGGATTTACCGGAAAAATCCGCCCGCCAAAGTCGCGCAGGTTCTCCAGCAAAGCGCGCCCGACGCTGCCCACGTTTTCGGTGGCGCCGATCACCGCAATTGAGCGCGGCGCGAGCATCCTCGCGAGCGCCGGTCTGGGCTCGGCTCGTTTCGGCTCGGCTTTCCTCTGCATCAGCTCGCAGTCTGCCATGCGCGCATCGCTTGACCAAGCGAGCTGCGGCGAAAGCCAATTCACGATTAGTAATTCGCAAGATTCGCCGAGCGCTTCTCCCTTATCGCGGCCACGATTTTGCAGAGGAGACTTAAAGATGGAGCCGCTGTCGTTTCGTGCGCTTATTTGGGCCCGGATCTTCCGCCGGATTGCGCCCCTCGTGCTTGCGCTCGCTTTTGCGGGCATGGGAAACGCCGCGCGCGCAACGGCGCATTGGACACTGATCGGTTGGAACAATCTCGGCATGCATTGCATGGACGATGACTATTCGGTCTTCTCCATTCTCCCGCCTTACAACACGATCAATGCGCAACTCATTGACACGAACGGCAACCTCGTGCTTTCGCCGGGAGGCATCACTGTGACCTACGAAGCGGTGGCCGACCCGACCGGCTCGATCAACAAAAGCTCGATCGGGAAAAGCAACTTCTGGGATTTTTCCTTCGCCCTTTTCGGCGCCACGCTCGCGCCCGACGGCGGACTGGCCGGAAACAAGATGCCTGGCCTAACGAACACACCGCAGCCGATGACCTGGGCGCAGGCCGGCGCGCCTGCGAACACTTTTCAGGGCCTCGGGATTCCACTCACCCCGACCGACGACAGCGGCCTGACGAATACCTATCCGCTCTTCAAACTGGTGGCGCGCGACGCCTCGAGCAACCTCCTCGCTTCCACCAGCATCGTGCTCCCGGTTTCGACTGAATTTCATTGCAGCACCTGCCACGCTTCCGGCACCGGGCAGGCGGACGCGAAACCGTCGCCGGACTGGGTTTACGATCCCAACCCGAAACATGATTTCCGGCTCAACATCCTGAAGCTGCACGACCAGAAAAACATCGCGAACCCCGATTACATCGCCGCGCTGGCGCAATTCGGTTATCGCAACACAGGGCTCTACGACACGGTCGCGATTGATGGCAAACCGATCCTCTGCGCGACCTGCCATCAGTCGGAAGCGCTCGGCACGCCCGGAGCCGCCGGCACGCAACAGCTCACGACTTCCATTCACGCGCATCACGCGACAGTGATCGATCCAAGCACAGGAAAGATCATGGACGATTCGACGAATCGCTCCGCCTGTTATCAATGTCATCCCGGCTCGACCACGCGCTGTCTGCGCGGGGCGATGGGTTCCGCCGTCTCGATCGTGGATGGCTCGATGTTGATGCAATGCCAGAGCTGCCATGGCTCGATGAGCACGGTCGGGGCGGCGACCCGCACGGGCTGGCTGAACGAACCCAACTGCCAGGCCTGTCACAGCGGCGATGCCGTGAGCAACAGCGGTCAGATCCGTTTCAGCGATGCGTTCGATTCGCCCGGCCATCTGCGCGTGCCGGCGAACACGCGCTTCGCCACCAATCCGAACACGCCCGCGGCCGGGCTCTCGCTGTTTCGCTTTTCGTCAGGCCATGGCGGCCTGCAATGCGAAGCCTGCCACGGCTCGACCCATGCCGAGTTCGCTTCGATTCAGCCTAACGACAACCTGCAGAGCATCGCCCTCCAGGGTCATGTCGGTAAACTCGCCGACTGCACCGCCTGCCACAATGTCGTGCCGAGCACCGTCACCGGCGGGCCCCATGGATTGCATTCGCTCGATCAAGCCTGGGTTTCGCGCCACGGCGACATCGCCGAAGGCAACGCCTCGCAGTGTCAGGTCTGCCACAACACGAATTACAGCGGCACTGTTCTCTCTCACGCTCAGGCTGCGCGCAGCTTTTCGCTCGAGGAAGGCGGAACCAAAAGCTTTTGGCGCGGCCAGAAAATTACCTGTTACGACTGCCACAATGGTCCCGGCGGTGAAGGTTCGCCCAAGACTCCATTGATCGTGCCCGCCACCCTTAATCTGGTCGTAAGCGGAATCACCGGCTCGATCACGCTGACCGCGAACGGGAGCGCTTCCAGTTTCCGCATCGTCGACCAACCGGTCCACGGCACCGTCGCGCTCAACGGCACTCTCGCGACCTACTTCGCTCAGCTCGGTTACACCGGCTCCGACTCGTTTACCTTCGCCGCGACCGAGGCGACCGGTTTCGTCGAGTCGAATCTCGGCACGGTCAACATCACGGTCGGGAACACGAATCCGGCCCAGCTCATGAACATCTCGACCCGGCTCCAGGTTTTGAGCGGCGATCAGGTGCCGATCGGCGGTTTCATTCTCACCGGCGCGGATCCAAAGCCGATCATGGTGCGCGCGATCGGGCCCTCACTCCCCCTCGCCGGTGCTGTGCCAGATCCAATGATCGAGCTGTACGACGCAACCGGCCTCGTCGCGACCAACGACAATTGGAAGATCAACGACCAGACCGGCCAGTCGCAGCAGGCCACGATTGAAGCGACGATGATCGCGCCGACGAACGACTTCGAATCCGCGCTCATCGCCACGCTCCCGGCAAACGGCGCCGGTTACACCGCGATCATGCGATCGAAGACTGGCGCGGTCGGCATCGGACTGGTGGAAGTGTATGATCTTTCCCTCACAGCCAGTTCGGTGCTCGGCAACATCAGCACCCGCGGGACGGTCGGAACCGCCGACAACGTCATGATCGGCGGTTTCATTTCCGGCCCCAGCACCAAAGGCAGCTCGGTCGTTTTGATTCGTGCGATCGGTCCGTCGCTGCCCTTGCCCGACGCGTTGCAAAATCCTTTGCTCGAGCTGCACGACGCCAACGGCGCCCTCGTGGCGACGAATGACAACTGGAAGATCAACGACCAGACCGGGCAGTCGCAGCAGACCGAAATCGAGGCCACCGGCCTCGCCCCGACGAACGATCTGGAATCGGCGATGGCGTATTCTGCGCCGCCAGGTCCCTACACCGCAATTGTGCGCGGAAAGAACAACACGACCGGGGTCGGTTTGGTCGAGATTTACAACCTGCCGTAGCAGTTCGTTAGGCTAACGTCCCAAGGGTGCAGGGTGAGGCGCTACGACGCAGTTGAGCCTTCGGCCCCGGCATGGAGAATCGGTGCATGAGCGACAATCTCCTTTCACGTTTCCTGCGCTACGTGCAGATCGATACCCAGTCGGACGAAACCAGTAACACCTTTCCGAGCACGCCCGGTCAGTTGGTCCTGCTGGAGATGCTGAAGCAGGAGCTGACTGAGCTGGGGGCGGCTGACGTGCAGATGACGAAGCACGGTTATGTCATCGCGAGCGTCCCCGCCAAGACGCGCAAAGCCCGCGTGCCGACAGTGGCCTTCCTCGCCCATGTGGATACGGCGCCGGACTGCTCCGGCAAAAACGTCAAGCCGATCGTGCATCGCAAATACAATGGCGAAGTCATTAAGTTCCCGGATAAACCCGGCCTGACTCTTCATCCTGCGACTTCGCCGGAGCTACGAACGGCCCTGGGCAAAGACATTATCACCGCCAGCGGCACGACCTTGCTCGGCTCCGACGACAAGTCAGGTGTGGCAGTGATCATGACTTTGGTTGAGCGATTGCTCCGCGACACCAAGCGGAAGCAGGGCCTGATTCGAGTCTGCTTCACTCCCGATGAAGAAATTGGGCGCGGCGTCGACAAACTCGACCTGCGCATGCTCGGCGCCGATGTCGCTTATACCCTCGACGGCGGCGCGCCCGGACAGATTTGTTGGGAAACTTTTTCGGCCGACGGGGCCGAGGTCATTATCGAGGGCATCACCACCCACACGATGGAAGCGAAGGCGAAAGGTATGGTGAACTCGGCTTATCTCGCAGGCAAACTCCTCGCGGCGCTCCCGCGCGAACGCTGCGCCCCGGAAACAACCGAGGGACGAGAGGGATTCATACACCCGATCCATGTCGAAGGCAGGACTGAGCGAGCGGTGGTGAAATTTCTCCTGCGTGATTTCGAGCTCGATGGGTTGGCCGAGAAAGGCAGGATGCTGCAGGGTCTTTGTCGAGGGTTACAGGCGACCGAGCCGCGGGCGCGGATTCATTGCAAAATCCGGAAGCAATATCGCAACATGGCTTACTGGTTGCGCAAGGACATGCGCCCGGTCGAGCTGGCGCGCGAGGCCTTCACCGCGGCCGGACTCAAACCCTACGACCACGTGATTCGCGGCGGGACCGATGGTTCGCGCCTGACCGAGCTCGGTCTGCCGACCCCGAACCTGTTCTGCGGTGAGCATAATGCCCATGGGCCGCTCGAATGGGTCGCGGTCCAGGACATGGAGTCAGCCGTAACGGCCTGCACCCATCTGGCTGAGTTGTGGGAAAGAAAGGGTTAAGTTTGCACCACTGGTCGGGCCGCAAAGATTCCTGCGACGCTCAAAGCAGCGATCGCTCAGCGCTCTCGCAACCAGCCGCGTGCTTCTTTAATCTTCTTTGCAGAAAACCGCCATCCCGTGCTGCCATTTGGCTTCGCCGACCATCGCGAGCCGATCGAGGTCGCGTAATCTTCCACCAGCTTGCCGGCGAAAAAGACTTAGAGCGTTTTCCCGCCGTCCACTTCTTTCAGGTCGATCACCATCTCATGGCGCCTCCATGAAAGCCGCCATCCCGCCCGCCACATTCTCGACATCCTTGTAACCGCGGGCCTGGAGCAGACTGCTTGCGACCGAACTGCGATAACCGCTGCCGCAAATCACCGCGATCTTGCGATCGTCAGGCAAGTCCGGCAGCTGTTTGGCAAAGTTGGCGAGCGGGATGTGGCGCGCACCCTCGATGTGACCGCTCTTCCATTCATTCGGGGTGCGGACGTCGATGACGAGCGGTCCATCGTCCCGGAGGCCGGCCTTGAGTTGCGCGACGGTGATTTGCGGCAGCTTCTCCATTTCGCTCAGCGCCGTCGCCTTGACATAACCAAGAACGTTGTCGAACCCGATCCGCGCGAGCTCGAGGCGGGCCCGTTTCGCGTCCTCGGCCGAGTTCACCACCAGCGCGATCGCTTTTTCGCCTGGAACCATGAATCCGGTCCAGGTCGAGAATGACGGGCTGGCGACACCAATGTTGATGCTGCCCGGGAAATGACCGGCGCCAAACTGCGCCGGCGGGCGAATGTCGAGGACAACGGCCCCATCTTTCACCGCGTGCTTTAGTTCCTCCTCGGTCATTTCGTCCAAAGGCGGGAGCGCGCTGAAGGGTTCCGCGCCTTCGAGGTTGATGCCGACGTCGTAGGAAAAATAGGCCGGACGATCCGGGAGATTGGCCGTCATTTCCCTGACGAACTCGTCGCGATCCTTGATTTGGATTGCCCAGTTTACCTTCCGTTCCTGGCCAACTAACGAGAAGGGCGCATCGGAAATCGCGCGCCCGCAGAGCGAGCCGGCGCCATGCGCGGGATAGACCTTCACCTCATCAGGCAGGGTCATGATTTTCTGGTGAAGCGAGTCGTACATCTTGCCCGCGAGCGCGCCCGGGTCTTCATCCGCGTCGCGTAGATCGGGGCGGCCGACGTCGTTCACAAAGAGCAGGTCGCCGGTGAAAATCGCGACCGGCTCGCGATTTTGCCTAACGAGAAAAGAAAGACTGTCAGGCGAATGGCCCGGCGTCTCGAGCAGCTCGACATCGAGTGAGCCAATCTTCACCTGCTGGCCATCTTTGCCGTCCTCGTGTTCGTAGTTGGCGGGCGCGAGATGGGAGACGTAGACCTTCGCCTCGGTCCGATCCGCCAGCTCGCGAAAACCGGAAGCAAAATCGGCGTGCGGATGGCTGTTGAAAATTGCGACGATCTTGAGTCCCTGGCGTTTTGCCTCCTCCAGATAATCCTCCACGTCGCGTTTCGGATCGACCACCGCGGCCTCACCGTCGGCGCCAAAGAGATAGGAAGCGTGGGCCAGTCCTTCGACAAAGAATCTTTTCAAAAACATGGTGTCACCCAGTCAGTTGAGGTTTCGTTAGGCAGAAAATACTGCCAGCCTTGCAAGATGGCGCGCTCTGCTGGCAGGGGCAAGGCATCTACGGCCGGATCGCAACCTTGAGCACACCGTCGCGGCGCGAAGCGAAGAGGTCGTAGGCCTCGAGGATTTCGCCTAACGAGAAGCGATGGGTGATGAGCGGAAGGGGATCGAACCGTCCGGTTTGGACCAGGCTCATGAGGCGGCGCATCCGTTCCTTCCCGCCCGGGCAGAGCGTGGTCACGATCTTGTAATCGCCGATGCCCGCCGCGAAGGCATCGTAAGGCAGCGCGAGTTTGCCGGCGTAAACACCGAGACTGCTCAAGGTCCCGCCGGGACGGAGCGAACGCAGCGCGTTCTCGAATGTGACTTGCAATCCCAGCGCCTCGATCGCGACATCGGCGCCGCCACTCGTCAGGCGTTTTACTTCCGCGACGACATCGCACTGTGTCGGGTCAAGCACGACGTTCGCGCCCATCTGGCGCGACATTTTCATCCGCGCCGGATCGCTTTCCACGCCGATGATGAACCCCGCGCCCATCAGCTTCGCGCCCGCGGTCGCGCAGAGGCCGATTGGGCCCTGGGCAAAGACAACCACCGCATCGCCGATTTTGATCCGGGCCGATTCCGCGCCGCTGAAGCCGGTCGAGGCGATATCGGCGAGCAACACCACCTGCTCATCCGTCAGTTCGGCGGGAATTTTCGCGAGGTTGGCCTGCGCGTTCGGCACGAGAAGATATTCCGCCTGCGCGCCGTTGATGGTGTTGCCAAAACGCCAGCCGCCGAGTGCTTCGTAGCCGCGCTCGCCGTGGCCGCACTGCGCCCATTGCGCCGAGAGACAGGCGCGGCACTGACCGCAGGGCGTGATCGCGCCGGTCAAAACCCGGTCGCCGATTTCGTAGCCGGTCACACCTTCCCCCAGTTCCTCGATCACGCCCACCGGCTCGTGCCCGATGACGAGTCCAGGCTTTACCGGATATTCGCCGCGGAGGATGTGGAGGTCGGTCCCGCAGATCGTCGTCAGCGTGATTCGGATCACGGCCTCGCCGAAGCCAGGCCGCGGGCGCGGCACTTCCTCGAGGCGGATGTCGTTAGGCCGGTAAAAAACATTCGCTCGCATGGTAGCGCCCGAGCTGCGGCGTGTGGTCGTTGGTCGTTCGGCTTCGAGTGTCTTCATTGCAAAAATCTCTGCCCAAGGTGGCAATCTGCTTCCCGGGAATTGCGAAAGGCCGGTCCTTTCTTGTCCGGCAACCAGCCGGATAAGTTTGGGATTTCAGATGCTGGCAACGGGCGAGCGCGCGGGCACGGAAGCGGTCGGTGCGACTTGCGTTCGACAGCGCCGCGCCAGGTCGCTACCCTCGATCCTGTTTTGAAAGCCTTCCCGTCCAGCATCAATCGCCACAACGCCCTGCGCGAGCGCTGGTCGATTCCAAGTGTCGATGAAATCATGGTCGAGGAACGCGCTGCCGCGTTCACCAAGCGCAGCATCAAGGCCTCGGCCAAACTCGCCGGCCTCAAGCTCATCGTCTCGATGATGGACCTGACGACGTTGGAAGGAAAAGACACGCCCGGCAAAGTCGCCTTCCTTTGTCGCAAAGCGATGCAACCGGCCGATCCGCGCTATGACGTTCCCCCCTGCGCGGCGGTTTGCGTTTATCCGAATCTCGTCCGGGCGGCAAAACGATTTCTCGGCAATTCCGGCGTCAAGGTTGCCTCTGTCGCGACTGCTTTCCCGAGCGGATTGATGCCGCTCGATTTGAAACTCGAGGAAGTCCGCCGCGCCGCGGGCGACGGCGCGGACGAGATCGACATGGTGATCGAGCGCGGGTTTTTTCTGGCCGGCGATTACGAGCGCGTCTCTGACGAAATCGCCGCGACCAAGGAAGCCTGCGGCCGCGCGCACCTGAAGGTGATTCTTGAAACCGGCGAGTTGCAGACCTACGACAACGTCCGGCTTGCAAGTGAAATCGCGATGCGGGCCGGGGGCGATTTCATCAAAACCTCAACCGGCAAGGTCTCGCCCGCCGCGACCATGCCGGTCACGCTCGTGATGCTCGAAGCAATCCGCGATTATTTTTACGAAACCGGGATTCGGATCGGGATGAAACCGGCCGGCGGGATTCGCAGCGCGAAGCAAGCGCTCGCCTGGCTCGTGATGGTGAAGGAAACGTTAGGCGACGACTGGCTCACGCCCAATCTCTTCCGTTTCGGCGCGAGCACGCTGGTGAACGATGTGCTGATGCAAATTGCGAAGGTGATCGATGGTAATTACCAGAGCAGCGATTATTTCTCCCTGCCCTGAGCATCCCCTCCTGCTCCTGCTCCTACTCCTGATCGTGCTCGTAATCGAAACCCTCGAGCACGAGCACGATTAGGAGCAGGAGCAGGAGGAGAAAGCAGCAGTCATAGCTCGAGCGAGAAGTGATGCGAGGAGATGATCATCCGCTTCCTCAGGTAAAAGCGATGCGCGGCGAAGCGTTGCACTCCGGAATCGAGCTCGAGCCTTTTGCACCCCGCCCCCCGCGCCTCCGCCACGAGCCAGTCGAAGAGCGCGCCGCCATAGCCTGACGAGCGCGTCTCCACGTCGGTCACGAGATCGTCGACATACATGTGCCGGCCGGCGTGGAGCATTTCCATGAAGCGATACCCGGCAACGGCCCGGACTCGCCCGCCGGCTTCGAGGAAGGCGAGGCGATAACCTTCCTGCCGTTGTCGCTCCACCTGCTCGACGAATTTTTCCAGGTCAACAAAATGGGTTCGGAGCTGCTGCATCACCGGGAAGCAGCGCATGACCTCAGCCAGGGTTGTCGCTTCGCTGATTTTAGTTTGCATCAATCGGCCGCACTTGGTGCGATTTTGCTTCTATGTCAGCTGCGCGCAAGACCGTCGAGCAACTTCTCCGTGCCGCCGACATCCAGATCGAGGGCTCGCGCCCCTGGGATATCCGCGTGCATGACGAGCGCTTTTTCTCCCGCGTTCTTGCCGGTGGCACGCTCGCGCTGGGCGAATCTTACATGGACGGGTGGTGGGATTGCGAAGCGTTGGATGAAATGTGCTGCCGCGCGATCGGGGCGCGACTCGAGGAACGGTTCACCTACAGGCCGCGCAATCTTCTCGCTTTCACCACTTCGCTCCTGCGCAACCGGCAAACCCGCCGCCGCGCGCGAGAAGTGGGCCGCCGGCATTACGATCTCGGGAACGATTTCTTCGAGGCGATGCTCGATCCCTGGATGCAGTATTCGTGCGCCGTTTTCGAACCGGGCGAGGATCTCGCCGCCGCCCAGGCACGCAAGTTGGAAGGGATTTGCCAGCGGCTGGAGTTGCGGCCGGGCATGCGGCTGCTCGATGTCGGTTGTGGCTGGGGCGGGCTCGCCAAATACGTGGCGCAAAATCATGGCTGCACGGTCGTTGGCCTGACGATCTCGCGCGAGCAGCAGGAATACGCCGCCCGCTGGTGCGCGGGACTCGACGTCAAGATCGAGCTGCGCGACTACCGCGAAGTGCAAGGAAGCTTCGATCGCGCCGTCAGCGTCGGCATGATCGAGCACGTCGGCTACAAGAATTACCGGACCTATTTCCGGAAGATCGCGGAGTCGTTAGGCGAAGGCGGCCTCTTCCTCTGTCAGGGGATCGGCAATCCGGTTTCGAGCTGGCAGCTCGATCCCTGGATCGAGCGTTACATTTTTCCCAACTCGATCCTGCCTTCACTCGCCCGCCTGACGAAAGCCGCGGAAGGACTTTTCCTCGTCGAAGAGGTGCGCAACTTCGGCCCGCACTATGACCCCACGCTGATGGCGTGGTGCGAAAACTTCGAGCGCGCCTGGCCGCGCTTTGCCGGGCGCTACGAGGAACGCTTCCGCCGGATGTGGCGCTTTTATCTCCTCAGTTGTGCGGGCGCATTTCGGGCCCGCAGCCTCCAGGTCTATGGGGTGCTTTTGGGCCGCGCCTAACGAATCGCGGCGCAATAACGCGCGACCGAGCGGCGCAGAACGTCCCTGCCATCCCGCGGCACGACCCGCTCCCAGAAGGCGCCGTAGATCCGATCGAAGGCGAGCGGCTCGACCTTTTCTCCAATCGCCTCGACCGTCCGGGCCGGGAGCGGAATCGCATTCGGATAACTAAACATGAAGCTCAACATTCCATCCGGCATGACCGCGAGAATGTCGCCGGAGAGGAGGGCGCCGCGGCCCTCCGCCCCATCGCGCCAATGCAGGATCGTCCCGCCGGGAAAATGGCCGCCGCAGCGATGAAGGGTGACGCCGGGGGCGAGTTCGTTAGTCTCGCCTTCCCAAAACTGGATCGCATCGTCCGGTCGCATCACCCATTCCCGGTCGTCAGCGTGAAGATGGATCGGCGCGGCAAAGGCGCGGCTCCATTCCACCATCGTGGTGTAGTAATGCGGATGCGAGATCGCGATCCCGCGCAACCCGCCTGACGACCGCACGAGCTCGATCGTCGCGGCGTCGAGAAACGCGATGCAATCCCAGAAGAAATTTCCGTGCGGTGTGCGCAGGAACAGGGCGCGCTGACCGATCGCAAATTCCGGCTCGCTTCCGATCCCGAATAGTCCCGGCTCGTATTCACGCCAGGAGTTGCGGTGTTTGCGGCGCAACTGCTCCAGCGTCGTCCATTGTTGACCCTGCGGGGGAACGTACTGGCGCACGTCCTGGCAGATCGCGCACTCTCGTGGTGGCGCCTCGGCTTCGGCGAACTGGGTGCCGCAGGTTGTGCAGATGAAGCTGGTCATGTTGGCCTAACGATTGCGCCGGCGATCCTTCAGGGCAGCCATCACGATTCGTTCGGCCGGAGCGGCCGCGGCGCGCGACCGGCGCTCCGCCGCCGCGTCCCCAGTTCCTCGAGCAATTCGATCTGGATCTGCTGAATCTCGAAGAGGCGGTTGTATTGCTTGCTCAGGATGTGATCGATTTTTTCGTGCAGGTGCCGAATCTCGAGCTCCGCTTTCAGGTTCACCTTGTAATCATTTTCCGCCCGGGCCCGGTCGCGCGCTTCGGCCCGGTTCTGACTCATCATGATGATTGGCGCCTGGACCGCGGCGAGGCACGAAAGGATCAGATTCATGAGAATAAAGGGATAGGGATCGAAGGCGCGGCTCGCGAGCACGATCGTGTTGATCACGATCCAGACCAGGAGCACCGCGCCGAAGGTGGTGAGAAAAATCCAGCTCCCGCCGAAATCGGCTATCCGATCGGAGAGCCGCTCGCCGAAGGTCAGTTTTTTCTCAAACTCGTGCCCGACGTTTTCGGAAAGAATTTCGTGTTCCTGCAAGCTCTGGACCACTTCCTGGTCGAGCGCGGAAAGCTCGCCGATCTCCTCCTCCAGCACTTCGCGCACGTAATCGCGCCGAAATTTTCCGAGATCATCGAAACAGATGAACCCCTGCGCCTCGAAGGCTGGGACACGCCTTTGAATGAATTCGACGAGCGAGGGCCGGAGCACTTCGCCAATCGTGCCGGCGTTCGGCGCGATCGCGCGGTGACAGACCTGGCAGTGCGGCTTGGAGTTTTCCGCCACGGTGAAGAATGAATCCGAAGCCTCCTGCTTGTCGACTTCCGTCTTGAAGCGCGTCGGCGCGATCCTAAGCTGGACCATGACTGTCGGCCGCAGCGAAACTCTCGCCTAACGATGCGCGTCCTCGCGATTGATCCCTCTTTGCGCAACACCGGCGTCGCGATTGTCGAGACGAACGGGAATGGAAAATTTTGCGCCCGCTATTATGGCGTGATTCACAATCGGGCGGCGGTGCCGATGTCCTCCTGCCTCGTCGCGATCCGCAATCAACTCGCGCAACTGATCCAGACGCACGAGCCGGACTGCTGCGCGCTCGAGTCGGTTATTTACGTGCAGAGTTACAAGACTGCGATCACGCTCGGCGCGGCGCGCGGCTCCGCGATCATGGCGGCGGCGGAACGCGGCCTGCCGGTTTTCGAATACGCCCCGAAGCGAATCAAGCAGGCAACGGTCGGGAACGGCGCGGCCGACAAGTCGCAGGTCGCCTTCATGGTGCGGGTGTTGTTGGGCCTGGTCGAAACTCCGGGGGCCGATGCGGCGGACGCGCTTGCGATCGGGCTCACGCATCTGCGCGCAGGGGAAGCGGCGCGGCTTGGCCTAACGACGGGAACACAGATATGAGGTCGATCCATCCGAGCGCTGAGCTGGAAAGCGCAACCATTGCTTCGCCTCCGTTACGGCCGCTCGGCCAGAACATGCGGAAGCAGCCCGCTCCGCTCGTCCGCTGGCGCGGACGGATGGAATTTGCCGAAGCGCTGCTCGAGCAGGAAGCCTTGGTGGAGAGGAAATGGCGCGAACCGGATGCGCCGGACGAGATTTGGTTTCTCGAGCATGACCCGGTTTACACAATCGGGCGCACGTCCGATCAATCGAGCCTGCGCGGCGCGAAGCACCTCCCGCATCCGCTGTTCGAGATCAATCGCGGGGGTCAGGCGACTTATCACGGGCCCGGGCAGTTGATGGGTTACTTCCTTCTGGACCTGCGCCGCCACGGACAGGACTTGCATCGTTATCTGCGCTGGATCGAAGCGCTGCTGGTCGAACTTCTCGCCGCCTACGGAATCGAAGCGACGACGCGCGCCGGCCTCACCGGCGTCTGGGTTGGAATTGGGAAAATCGGTTCGATCGGCGTAGGGGTGCGACATTGGATCACCATGCATGGGTTTGCCCTGAACGTGTGCGGCGATCTCGCGCCCTTTAGTCAGATCACGCCCTGTGGGATCATGGACGTGCAGATGACTTCGATGGAGCAGGAGAGCGGTGTGGTTGTTCCGCTGGAAGAAATTGCCGCAACCGGGATTCGCCTGGCGAGGCAACGCCTGGGATCACTTCGCGCAACGTAGTTCGCCAAACCCGCGTCATCCCGAGCGCAGCGGAGCGGAGTCGAGGGATCCCGTGGCGTTACCGGGAATCGTCGAAGCCGAAAGCTGAGAACGAGCACTGCCCGGTAGCGCCACGGGATCCTTCGACTGCGCTCAGGATGACGGAATCAAGTCGTTAGGCGATCTTGTCGTTTTCGTCCTCTTCGCTCAGCCGCCGTCCGGTTTTGGCGATGAAGACATCTTCCAACGTCGGCTTCGCGAGCGTGACCGAATCAATTTCGCCCGGGAACGCCTCGACCAGGCGGGTGATGAAGCTCGCCCCTTCCGGCCGCTCGATCCGAACCTCATCGTTCAGCACGCTCACTTCCACGCCTAACGACTTCGCGATCCGCTCGCCTAACGACGTCGCATCGTGCGAGCGCGCGCTGATCACGTCGCCGCCGATCTCCGCCCGGAGCCGCTCCGGTTCGCCCTCGGCGACGATTTTCCCGTGGTCGATGATCGCGACCCGATCGCAGCGTTCCGCTTCTTCCATCAGGTGGGTCGTGAGCAGAACGGTCACCTCCTGCTGGTCGCGCAGGCGATAGAGCGTTTGCCAGAGATCGATCCGGGCGCCCGGATCAAGCCCGGTCGAAGGCTCATCCAGAAGCAAAAGCTCGGGCCGATGGAGCAGCGCCTTCGCGATTTCAACTCGCCGTTGCAACCCGCCGGAAAGGGTCTCGACCAGATCATTCGCGCGATCGCGCAGATTGAACTCGAGCAAAAGATGATCCACTCGCTCGCGCAGAGCCGCGCCGGCGAGCCCGTAGAGATGCCCCTGGTGTGCGAGGTTCTCGCGCACCGTCAGTTTCTTGTCGAGGCTCGGCGCTTGAAACACGACGCCGAGCCGGCTGCGCAAGCGATCGGTCTGGCCGAGCAGATCAAGCCCGAGAATGGTGGCCGAGCCGCTCGTGGGCGTGACAAGCGTGGAAAGAATCCGAAAGAGTGTCGTTTTTCCTCCACCGTTCGGGCCCAGCAACCCAAAAATCTCGCGCGGGGCCACCCGTAACGAAACACGATCAAGCGCAACGCGATCGCCGTAACGGTGAAACAACTCGTAAGTGATGAGTGCGGGGGCAAAATTTTCCGGAGCGTGCATGCACCGGAACCATAGGCGCGATGCCGCGCAACGCACGCGCCCGCGCGAGCGCGGCGTTGAAACCTGACTCGTAATGGGGAAGGAGTTTTTGCTACGACCGCTGGCGCTTCCCAGGACCGAACGATCGGCTGCGGTTCATCGCGCCCATTGGTCCTTCCTTTTTCTGCGCGCCGGCTTTGGGGTTTCTCTTCGCCGGCAGGTCGCGCACGCCGCCGGAGGTCCGAGCTTTGGTTTTCGCTTTCGCAGGCTGTATTGCCATGGGAATTCCCTTCGTTAGTGTCGCCTCCTGTAAACCTCGCGCTGCCCTTTTGGTCAACACAATTCCAATCGGCCTGGCGTGCGTGGGGTTGCCCGATTGGCGGCTGGCTGCTGCTGCGTCCTCACCTCACTCGTCTCGCATATCCACTTCCTGCCCTCACTGCCGCGCTGCGCGCGTGCGTCTCTCCCACAGGGAGAGAGTGGTCGCCACCGGAAGGAAGGCATGCGTGACATCCGCGCGCGTGCGTCTCTTTCACCGAGAGAGAGAGTGGTCGCCACCGGAAGGAAGGTGTGCGTGGCATCCCCGCACGTGCGTCTCTTTCACTGAAAGAGTGTGGCGCGCCACCGGAAGGAAGGCGTGCGTGGCATCCCCGCGTGCGTCTCTCCCAACGGGAGAGAGTGTAGAGTCGGCGCTGAATTTTCCTCTCTCCCTGTGGGAGAGACGGACGCGTAGCGCCAGTGAGGGCAGGAAGTGGGTTTGGGAGAGACGGACGCGAAGCGCCAGTGAGGGCAGGCAGCCGACGCGCGTGCTCCGGCGGACCCTCCGGACTCCAAGGCGCAGTCCTCGCGCAATCTCGCTCGGGAGAGACGCACGCGCGTAGCGCGGCAAGGAGGGCACAGCAGTGGGATTGGCAGAGGAGCACCGCCGGGCGCCCCGCCCGCTTTACAGCGCAATGGTGCGGACGCAATTTTGCCGATGCCAAATTTGGCAAGCTGGATTCGACCCAAAGACGAGCCATGGTTTGCGCCGTTTTTCGCCCCCCATCCGGCAATCAAAATTCTCAACGCAGCGCGCGACCCGGTGCGACTCGAAGAGATGGACGCACTGCTGCTCACCGGCGGCGCGGACATCGCCCCGCGATTTCTTCGCCAGCCCGTTCCCGATCCCTCAGTCCTGGAACCGGCGGATCTGCCGCGCGACGAATGGGAATTTGCCGCTGTGACCACGGCGCTGGAATGCGGGCTGCCGATTCTCGCCATCTGCAAAGGCATGCAACTGCTCAACGTCGCCCTCGGCGGCAGCCTCCGGCTCGACATTCCCGGCCATAATCTCCCGGAACAAAAAACCCAGGATGTGCAACCGCTCCGGCACGATCGCAGCGCGCGCCACCGCTTCGACCGGGTGAACAGCGCACATCATCAGGCGATCGAACAGCTGGCGGAGGGCTGCGCGGTCGAATGCTGGTGCGCGACCGATGACATCATCGAGCAGTTTCGGCTCCGCGACCGTCCCTTTGCGATTGCGGTGCAATATCATCCCGAGCGCGGGTCGATTTATGGCCGGTTGTTCGAGGACTTCTTCGCTGAAATCATGCGGGCGGGTTGAGGTCGGTGAATCGTGAATTGTGAATCGGGAAAACGCTGGAATTCGAGGACGATTCGCGGTTTAACAATTCACGATTTCACCACACGCAGCGCGCCATCATGTCCACGTCGCAAAACACGATCGCAATCGTCTACGATTACGACCAGACGCTGAGTCCCAGCTACATGCAGGACGAGGTCGTTTTCCCGGCCTTCGGGATCGACCCGAAAAGCTTCTGGCGCCGTTGCTCCGAGTTAGTCCGCGACCAGGGTTACGATAGCGAGCTGGCCTACATGAAGGTGCTGCTCGACACCCTCGAGATGGATCGCCCGACAAATACCGAGCTACGTTCGTTAGGCAAGAAGCTTAACTTTTACAAAGGGCTCCCGGAAATGTTCGATGACTTCCGCGAAAACCTTCTCACCGAGGAGCAACGCAACCATGGCATCACAGTCGAGCATTACATCATCTCCTCCGGCATGAAGGTCCTGATCGAAGGGAGCCGCCTCGCGCCTTATCTGCGCGCCATCTTTGGCTGCGAGTTTGCCGAGGCTGCGGAAGGACGAATCACTTTTCCCAAGCGCGTCATCAGTCACACCCAGAAGACGCAGTTCCTTTTCCGGATCAACAAGGGCCTGCTCGAAATGTCGGAGGACGTGAACGATCACATGGACCCGGCGGTGCGACCGATCCCCTTCCCGAACATGATCTATCTAGGCGATGGCCCGACCGATGTGCCCTGCTTCACCGTCATGCGCAAAAACAACGGGCACGCGATCGCAGTCTACAACCCCGATGATCCGGAGCGCGTCAGTTTCAAAAAATGTTACCAGCTTTCGACCCATGCCGACCGGGTGCGGCACATCGCGCCGGCCGATTATCGGCGCGGGAGTCACTTGCGGCTCCTGCTCGAGGAGATGGTGAACGAGATCGCGAGCCGCATGATCGAGCAACATCGGAGCGCGATCGAGACCGGAACGGTCCGCGCGCCGCGGCATTGAGCCGACGGCGCGAGGGCGCGCCGGCTCCAAGCGCGGGTTTGACGCAGGTCGTCAGGCGCGCGCCGCCCGCCGAAGAACGGTAATGCCGTGGCTCTCCTCTAGACGCGGATGTAAAGAAAGCGCGACCAGCCAGCCGCGGCTCCGTTCCTAACTCGGAAGGTGAAATCCTGGCGAGGAGGCAAGGAGCTCTCGCGTCGTTTCCATGGGGTTAACCCAGTTAGTGCCATAGTCATGTTCCTCCTTTTTTCGTTAGGCTCGGACAGTTGTCTGCTGATTTAACGACGTTGAACAATCCATTACCGAGAATGTTCAATGGGACGTGCGGGAAACTGCTGTCAGTTCGCGGATGCGAACTCCCTCATGGAACCAGGTTGCTGCGGAGTCAACGCGCGGTTTTTACCAATCGCGCCGAGGCCACTTTCCTCGAGACGGCTTTGCCATTCCGGAGTCCGCTGTGTGCCTTCCGCCTTCCCTTGGGTTTGCAAGGTTGTCGACCTGGCGGGTCGAGGTGGGTCGCTTTGCGGATTGCATTCTTCTCGTCCACCAACGCCACCCGTGGCCGATGACTCCCGGCCTCTTCGGCGGTGACATGACAATAAGCAATCACGATCACCCGGTCACCAGGCGCGACGAGCCGCGCGGCGGCGCCATTCACGCACATTACCCCGGACCCAGGCTCGCCTTCAATGATGTAAGTTACAAAGCGCGCGCCGTTGTCCACGTCCACCACATGCACCTGTTCGTGCACACAAATCCCCGACGCATCGAGTAACTCACGGTCAACCGTCAGGCTTCCTTCATAGGCAACATTGGCGTCGGTCACGGTCGCGCGATGGATCTTGGCTTTGAGCAGGTTCAGCAGCATGGTCATTTTTGAATGACCGATAGCCTGAGCCGGGAGCCTCAGGAAATCAAGCGACACCGCGTCCAGGCGTGTGTGCCCCATCAACCAAAGTCCAGGCGCGGTGTATTCTCGTTCGGATTACTCGGAAATCTGCTCATGTCGCGAGGTTACGTTTTGTTTGCGCAGCCGCTTTCCCGAACCTGCTACCCGCCAATAGATGACCGATAAAAGCCAACCAATGATGAGCACGAATCGGCAGCCACTGCGAAGTTCTATGACAAAGGGGGAAATAAACATGAAATCTTTAATACAACGCAATTCTGCACGCACATGGCTCTTTATCTTGCTGTGTGCTCTCATCGGTTCACCTATCCCGGCTGCCTTGGCCGATTGGACAACGCCCGTAACACTCGGGGCTCAGAAAGCGAGTTGGGTCGCAGCCGCTGGAGCCGACCAGAACGGCAATGCGACCGCGGCCTGGCTACAAACCGACACGATTCCGTACAAGGTTTATGCCTCAGTGCGCAAAGCTGGCACCGTCAACTTCGGCGCCGCGTCAGGGATTTCCGGAGCTTCGACTTGGAACCCATACCCGTTGCTCGCTCGCGTTGATCGCCTGCACAATTTTTTTGTTGTGTGGGAGGATCAGGGAGCAGTTTACGGCGCGATTCGTTCGGCGGGAACCAACAGGTGGTCCCCGCCAGAATTTATCGCCACCGGCTCACTCGCCGGCTTCGAGGTCGATAAGGCCGGCAATGCGACCATCCTTGTGGGCACCTTTAACATGGTCCAGGTCGTAGATCGTCCGACAGGAGGTAGCTGGGGCACTCCGCAAACCATCTTCTCACATACCTACAGCGGGGCCAGCGGACTCGCGATGGCTGATGATGGAGGTGCCGTTGCCATCTGGGAAACCTACGACAAGACGACCGAGTTTTACACTAACTTCGTCCTCCACGCCTCGCGTCGCGCTGCCTGGGGACAGCCTTGGGGAACAGTTGCCGATCTCTCGATGCCACTGACCACCCATCAGATCACACCTTCTGGTCATGCGGCGGTTATTGCGATGGATCCAAAGGGAAATGCAGTCGCCGTCGGCCGACAGCTCGACAATGATTCGAATCTTACCCTGGGAGCAGTTACCTCGGCCGTGCATAGCGATACATGGAGTGCGCTCCAGTTGGTTTCCGCCGCTGGAACCCAAGCCGGATATCCATCAGTGGCAGTAGATGGCGCGGGCTTTGCGACTCTTGTTTGGGCCGATGTAAGCTCTGGCTCGGCTTTGGTGACAACAGCCTCGCTTCCTGCGAACTCATGGACAACCCCGCTGATGATCTCACAGGCGGGCGTCACCACCGGTTACCCCGTGGTCGGCACAAATCGCGCCGGCATGGCTGCGGTCACGTGGCCGGCAATCAATGGAGATGGCTCGGTCTCACTCCAAGTCACCCTGCGTCCAACTCGAACCGCTGCCTGGACAACTCCGGTGACTTTATCCACATCCTCAGCCGGCCTTTCAAATGGCCAGCCATGGGTCGACAAGGCCGGCCGTGTGCTCCTGGTCTGGAATGAGACGCCTCCAGGATTTGTCGGACAGACAACAAAGACTTCAACTTATCTGCCCTGAGGTAACTGACTTGTGGGCTTACTTGACCGGCTGCGCGCGGGCATGCAGCCGGTCCCGCGGTCGTCGCAGCGCTGCTGTGTCCTTACTCTTTTGCGATAGGAATTAGGAAGCGCGAAACGACTTCGAGAGCAAGAAACGACTAGCAATTGCCAAACGATGGAGAGCAGAGCTGCGAGAAAGCGGGAATGTGACTCATGAAAGCTCTCTCTTACAACTCTGCGCGTCTGCGTTTGGCGAGTAACAAACGTTGGTCTCCCCTTCTCTTTGCAGCCGTTTTTCTTGCGACTGCAACATTCAGTCTGGCAGCTCCGCCGTGGTCGCGGCCCGTTGCGATTTCGAAGTCAGCCATCAATTCAGAGTCACCAGCGGTGGCGGTGAATGACTCGGGCGCGATGGCAGCAATCTGGGCGCGACAGGCAGGCTCCAGTTTCGTGGTCGAAGCATCGGTGAATCTTAGCGGCACCTGGAGCAAGGCGGTGGCACTTACCCCGGCGGGCCAGAGTGGTATCGAGCCGGATGTCGCGATCGACGGCAGCGGCATCGTGACCGCGGTTTGGTCGGCTGCCGCAAGTATCATGAGTTCCACTTACTCTAATGGGACCTGGAGTACGCCAGTGGCGTTGTCGGAGACGGGTGCTTCCGCCACGATCCCGCAGGTCGTCGCCGACCCGGCGGGCGACGTGACCGCGATGTGGCTCCGCTACAGCAGCGGAGGTGTCCCAACGTTCGAAACAGCCGATCGTCCGGCGGGTGGCAGCTGGAGTGCGCCGACGATCCTCGCGGCGGTCGCGCCACAGGATTTCCAGTTGGTTGCCAACGCGGCGGGAAACATGGCGGTGATCTGGGATGTTGGCTCCTTTGTGAGTAGTGACACTGTCTATGTGTCCGATCGATCGTTTGGAGGAACATGGAGCACGCCATTTGTCCTTGCGCCCGGGGCTTACCGGCAGGGCGGCGGGAGAATCGGGATTGACGCGAACGGCAATCTAACTGCCTGCTGGCGAACAAATACAGTCATTAACACCGCCGACAAACCGGCGGGCGGAAGCTGGACTTCGACACGGGCGCTCTACACTAACCTCGCCGTCTCCGATTATCCTACCCTGGCGAAGACAGCCGCCGGTGATGATCTGGCGGCATGGATCACCTATGTGTATTCCGGCAGCGGTTATAACTATCAAATCCGGACGGCGGTGCGTCCGGCCGGCGGCACCTGGGGCGTGGTCGAGTTACTCACCAGTAAAAGGGAATATGATCTCGATCTACATGCCGGCACGACTCCAGGCGGAACTTTCGTCCTGACCTGGGTTGACGATAACAGCTTCAAATTCAAAAGCTCGACCCGGACCGCGACAACGCCGTGGACCGCATTAACTGTGATCACAAGCGGCACGTTTGGGACTGACCTTGCGGTCGCTGATCACACTGCAGTCGCCGTGTGGCTGGGTGGATCGTTCCGAACGATGGTGAGCAGTATGCCAGTAAGTCCGTAGGACCAGTTTGATAGGTCATCAGTTGGGCCGCAGAGATCTACTCTGCGGCCCTTTGTTTTCCAATAATGTCCGCTCCGACACACGATCGCAAGAAACGCACAACAAAAGCCAACCAATGGAGAGTGGAAAACGAGACCGCCGATACGTTGTGACATGAAAAAGCTTCTTCTTCGCTTTGCAGTAGCAACATCGGTTGCATTACTCGCTGCGCCGGGTTTCGGAGCGGTGAATTCATTTGTTCAACAGCAGCAATTAGTCGCGGCTGATGGAGCCGCTTTTGATCAATTCGGCAGTGCCGTAGCAATCAGCGGCGACACCGCCGTGGTCGGGGCGCCGTACGATACGGTCGGCGGTAACTACCACCAGGGATCGGTCTACGTCTTTATTCGGTCAGGCAGCACCTGGACTCAGCAGGCACAGCTCTTCGCAAGCAATGGCTCGGCCGGAGATGAGTTCGGCTGGTCGGTGGCGATTGATGGCGACACGATCGTCGTCGGTGCGGATGCGTATGACGTCTTTGCCAATACGGATCAGGGCTCAGCTTACGTTTTCACCCGCTCGGGAACGACCTGGACACAACAGGCTCAGCTCTTTGCCAATGATGGGAGTGGGACTGATCGCGATTACTTTGGCGTCGCTGTGGCAGTGAAAGGAGATACCGCAATTGTTGGCGCGTACCTGGACGACTATCTCTCGAATATCAATCAGGGCTCGGCCTATGTCTTTGTCCGCTCCGGCACGGCCTGGTCTTTGCAGCAGCATCTGCTCGCCGGGGATGGCGCAGCGGTGGACGAATTCGGCGCGTCGGTCGCCCTCGATGGCGAGACTGCGTTGGTCGGAGCGTGGAGCAAGACGGTTGGGTCGAATGTGCAACAAGGAGCTGCCTATGTCTTCGTGCGCAGCGGCACGGTCTGGACACAACAGGCGAAATTGACCGCTGATGATGGACAGGCGCAGGATTTCTTCGGCGTCTCGGTCGGACTCAGCGGAGATACCGCGATTGCCGGCGCTGACTGGCATGACTTCAGCGGACAGACAAATCAGGGCGCGGCCTATGTCTTTGTTCGGAACGGAACCACCTGGAGTCAGCAACAGCGACTAATCGCCGCCGACGGCGCTGCTAATGACGAATTCGGTCATTCGGTTGCGATTAGTGGTAACACCGTAGCCGTGGGCGCCTGGCTGCACGATGTCTCGGGCATACTCGATCAAGGCATGGTCTACACCTTCACTCGCGCAGGAACCGTCTGGACTCAAGACCAGCAAGTCAGTGCGGCGGATGGCCTGGCCGGCGACCAGTTTGGTACGGCTGTCTCGCTCACTGACACAACCCTCGTGGCAGGCGCCTGGGCCGATGACGTCGCGTCCAATACGGATCAAGGCAGTGTCATCGCATTTACCCAACCAACCACGCCGACCATGCACGTCTCAAAGATTGTCCCCGGGTACCAGCCACAGGGGACGACCAATCGCGTGTATGCCCAGATTACGGTTCAGGATGCAAACGGCGTGGCGCTTTCCGGCGCCATGGTAACTGTTGACCTGACGGCACCAAACAACAAGCACAAGACACTACAGGCGGTTACTAACAATCGGGGAATGGCGCGCCCGGTCTTTAAATCCAGCCTGCATGGCACTTTCACCTTTTGCGTCACAAACGTTACGGCGACGGGATACAGTTACGATCCGACTCAGAACACGGAAACCTGCGACAACGTCGTCGTGCCATAAACCAGGAAGGAACTACTACGATGAAAACAAGATTGGGATTTATTCTGATTGCTTTGATCGCAATCGCGAGCGCACACGCGCAATGGTCAGTCGAATACATGAGCACACCGCGCTACGATATCCGGTTAGCGCGCTTTGCGTCGGGGGCGGTGTTCGTCACCGACAGTTGGGAGCGTTACGATGCGACTAACGATCTTTGGAGTAACGGCCTGCTCTCTGACTCGCGAATTGGGATCGCGGTCGCGCAGGCCGGCACTAAAGCCTATTTCGCCGGCGGCAAGAAAGGACCCTTCACCGATTATGTCTATGTGAAGAGTGTAGACGTTTACGACGATGCGACCCATGCATGGTCAAAGACGACCCTCTCGACCGCAAGAGAAGTGGGCGGCGCCGGGGCGATCGGCACGAAAGTCTTCTTCGCCGGGGGGAGGAGCGCGATCCAGATGTGGAACACGGTCGATATCTTCGACACGGCTACAGGCATAAGAACAAAAGGCAAACTCTCCCAGGCCCGCGCCGATATTGCGGTCGGAGCGGCCGGAAACCAGATCGTTTTCGCGGGCGGGTGGTACTGGGACTTCAATTACAACGTCTTGCTCTCGAACGCCGTTGATATCTATGACAGCACGACCGGACTTTGGACAAAGACCAAGCTTTCGCAAAAGCGACAAGCTATCAGCGTCGCTTCGGTCGGTAACAAGATCCTGTTCGCGGGCGGTCTGATTTCGACCGGTACCGGTATTTCAAAGAACGTCGATATCTATGATGTCTCGACGAATACCTGGACGACCATGTTCCTGTCTATTCCGCGCTATGGCGCGACCGCGAACGTGGTCGGCGGCAAGGTCTACTTCGCCGGGAGCGCAAACGGTGTGAGTACCGTCGATGTCTATGATTCGGCGACGAATGGCTGGAGTACGCTGACCATGCCTTACCAACTGGCGGCGATGTCTGGGACGGTGATCAAAAACCAGATCTTCTATGCCGGAGGCTACGTCCCGGCAACCTACGCGGTTTCCAACATCGTGCAGATCTACGATACCGCCACCGGCACCTGGTCGGTTACCAACCTCTCCGAAGCGCGTGCCGGCATTGCCACTGCAACCTTTGGCGACCGTGCGATTTTCGCCGGCGGCGCTACCAAAGTGACTTACCCGGCAACCGGCTCGGCAACAGTAGATGTTTACTCGTTTACCCCATAAGACCGCAATCAAAGATAGAAATCAGGTTATGAAAACAAAAAGCAACTTCTCACACGGTCGACGGTGGCTAACCGTCGCACTTTCAATTGCAGGTATAACTCTGCTCATCGGATCAATCTCGCCCGCTCTTGCCCAGGCTTCGTCGAACTGGTCCGCGACCGGCAGCATGGCGACCGCGCGCTACGCGTTTTCCGGGGTGCAGTTGACCAATGGCAAGGTGTTGATAGCCGGTGGAATTGGCACCGGCGGAATTCTCAATTCCGCCGAGCTCTACGATCCGGTGACCGGACTTTGGTCAGCGACAGGGAGTATGAGAATGGCTCGCGCCTATTACGCGGCGACGCTACTGCCGAATGGCAGCGTTCTCGTCGCCGGCGGCTGCACGGATGCGAGCTGCTCGGCCGGTACGCCCACGGCCGAGATTTACAACCCGAAGAATGGGCAGTGGCGCAGCGCGGGTAAGATGTCCACGCTGCGCTATTTCTTTGCCGCTACATCTCTACCGAATGGCAACATCCTGGTCGAGGGCGGCTGCAACAAAGGGAACTGTGGCACAGTGAGCAAGACCGCTGAGCTGTTCAATCCGAGTACGCGGACCTGGGCACTTACCGGCAGCCTGCAAACCGGGCGCGATTATCACACCGCGACGCTTCTCAGCAGCGGGAAAGTGCTGGTCAGCGGTGGTTACACCGTTCAAGGCGCGAGTAACAGCGTCGAGATGTATGATCCTGCGACCAGCACATGGTCACCGATGGCGGCAATGAATTATGGCCGCGCATTGCATTCGGCGAGCGCGCTGGCCGATGGACGGGCGATTGTTGCCGGGGGGCTCGTCGGCTATCTGCCGAGCGATCTGACCGAAGTCTACGATCCCGCAACAAACAATTGGTCGATCGCGGGTAATCTCAACACCAAGCGAGCTGGACAAACCGCGGTGCTTCTTCCAAGCGGCGCAGCGATGGTGATGGGTGGATACACTTATGTCCGGCCGAGTTACTTCGAGATCTCGAGTTGTGAGTTGTTCAATCCGGTAAGCGGCAGCTGGACCTTCACCGCAGACATGACTGCGGCTCGCGATCATCACGCTACGGTCTTGTTCGCGAACGGCCAGGTCCTTGTCGCCGGTGGAATCTCGGGCTCGACCATTCTCTCGAGCGCCGAGATTTATACCCCATAGGTCATGCTTGAACCAGGAACGGCGGCTTAAAAACCGCCGTTCTTCTCGGTCGGCGAAAACCCATGAACGCCCGAGGGCGAAGGGAAACCCTATCCGCTATCAGACGTGCAATCAGACCTGTCGCACCGGTACGCGAAAACGCGCCGGGATTGCTCTCGGCGCGAATGCTTGGATGGACTAGGACCGGTGCTTTTAGGCGGCCGGTTTCTCTTTCTCGCCATGGGAGCACTCGGCTTTGAACTTCGCGAACTGCTCCTGAGTGAGGATGGACCTGGCGCCTTCCATGTATTTGGCTTCGCTTGCCTTGTTGCAGCCTTCCTTGTGATGCTCCGCCATCAGCGCATCCATTTTCTTTTGCTGAGCCGGGGTCAGGTTCAGATCGGTCAACGCGACCGTGCAAGCAATTTTGCCGTCGTTGCCGACTTGCCTGGCGCAGTCGCCATGTTCGCCTGCGAACATGGTGCCTGCGGCAAGAAGTCCCGCTGCCACTAACGCGATCAGTTTCTTCATAGGCCAGAATAGACCAAGGGTTAGGCTTTGTTGTTCAAAGACGGGCGCTTGTCTGGCTCGAAGACCGGGAGACGGCTCGTGGACTGAATGTAAACGGCTTGCAGTCGGTAACCGATTCCGTGGAGAGGCGCTCCCGCTTCGCCAAAAACTCGCCGTAAAGCGTGGCTATTCACAGCAATGTGAGACGCGGCCTCTCTCAGACCAAAAACTTGCCCCGCTCCATCACCTTCTCGTCGTCGAACCAGATATCGAAGTCGCGGCCGACGCAGTCGATGTGGGTCTTCGAGACCCAGTTTTGTCCGGTGTGCTCGGCGTAGGGATGGCCAAAGGCGATGTGGATGCCGGGGATTTTTTCGTCCTGCAAAATGTTGCCGATGACGTGGGTGCAGGCGGTGTTGGTGCCGACGGCGAACTCGCCCACCCGGTTGCTGTTTTCATCCGTGCTCGTGTAGTGACGGAAATCATCCCGTAGCTCCTTGTTCTCGGATTTTAGACTCACGATGCGGTTGTTCTCGACCTCGATCGAGAGGGGATTGTCCTTCAGGTCGCCGTAGCGTTCGCAGAGATAATCGCCGACTACCCCGTCAACCACGAAGACACCATTGGTGTTATAGGGCGAGGTAAAGATTTCGCCGCCTGGCAGGTTGCCCCATTTTTCCTTCGTGATGATACCGCTGGTCTTGAGCCATTTCAGTTTCGGCGAAAGCTCGGCCACAAAATCGGTCCCGCCCGGCGTCTTACAGGTGACACGCTCGGCCTTGCGCGCACGCTCGACGAGCCGCTGGCTGAGCTCATCGACTTTGTGAAAATCGGCCCGCATTCCTTCAAGCATGATCTCGCGGTTAATGTTGACCATGTGTCCGTGGCGCAGGCCGTAGTTATTGACGACCGCAGTCATTTGAATGCGCGAACCAAGTTCGCCGGTCTGGCTTTGAGCGGCAAAGATCGAGACCTGGGAGGTGGCGAGATCCTCGAGAATGACCTCGGGCATAAACTTGAGCGGGCGCCTCGCGTGGTGCTCGAGGACGAAGAGGCTGTATTCTGAGCCGACGCGTTCCACCTCCTTCTGGAGCGCGGCGGCGATCTCGCGCGTCGCGCTGTCGGTGATGATGGTGATGCGCTCCTCGGGCTGAAGCCGCAGGCAGACCTCGATGGCGTTGCGCGCTCCGGGGAAAAGCTCGGGATCGATTGGGTGCGGGTAAAAGCGGTCAGGCATTTGGAGTGGTGAGTCTTACCCGGAAAATGCCGCCGATCAATCCAGGCCACGGTGTTTGAGCGCCGGCAAATTCGGAGAGCGAGCGCGCGGGAGATTTTGCTTGATAACGGGCGATCGCATTTCGCAAGTTCCGCTTAGTTTTTCGCAACCAATGAGAAGCGAAAATCTCTTCCCAAGAGTTTCTTCTGGCATGTGGCAGCCATGTCCAGGAGGTAATTACTCCAACGGCGACGGCAGTCGCCAGGTCGCGGAGCCGACCGAAATCTGGAAGACGCGCCGCTACATTTCCGAACACCTGGATGAAAAAATTTCCCTCACGGAAGTGGCGCGGCTGGTGAAACGCAATCCAACTTACCTGAGCCAGCGCTTCAAGGAAGTCACCGGTGAAAGTTTCGTCGCCTACGTCGCCCGGACGCGGATCGAAAAAGCATTCGAGCTGCTGCAAGATCCACGCAAGCGAGTCAGCGAGATCGCTTTTGCGAGCGGGTTTCAGTCGCTCTCGCAATTTAATCGCGTCTTCAAAAAGCGCTGCGGTGAATCGCCGCGCGATTTCCGCAGGAACGGCCACGGAGGGGGGCGCGGGAGCGGCGGGAATCGGACCGGCCGCTCCTGATTGTTTCATCACCGGGTGCGACGCGACTTCAATCAATCGCGAAACTCATCTTCGGCCGTATCGTCGCAGGATTGCGGCAGCCAATGATGGCGCCGGATGTCGCGTTCGTAGTAGGCGTCGTAGGCCAGTGCTCCCCAGCAGGCCAGCGGGATGAGCAGGCTGATTCCGGCGGTCGCCAGAGTCAGGAGAATGCCGACCCAGAGGGCGAGTGGCATTCCGATTAGCATCCAGAAAAACCCGGCCGCGAAGTGGCCTTTGTAAACCTGACCGAGACCCGGCACGATGCTGAGCCAGGCCGCAATGTTGTTTTCGGCCCTTGCGACGACGGGATTTGATGGAGAAGAAGCATTCATTTTCATCACCTCCTCGCTTGCTTGAATTTCCAGCGAATATCCGCTGCGGCGGATCGGGCCGCTCACCATTGCTTGGGAAAAACGAAGCGGATTTTGCGGCCGACGCGGGAGCTCGAAATTGGCCAGGCTGCACTCAGAATAAATCCGGCATCATTATTGCTAGGTAAAGTTCCTAGTGAGCCGTTGGTTTTTTCCCGAAGAAATGCGTAGTCGAATTTTTCCCCGGCTGGCAATACTGCGCGCGTGACGGAGCGAAAAGTCATTTCCTGGCTGAAAGAAAAACACGAAAAAGTTTTTTGGACGCTCGGCTGCGTCTTTGCCCTAACGATCATTCTGCTCTCCTGCAGCACGATGGATCCCACAAACCGCGCGATCATGGCGCCCCCCGCCATTCCCGGCGCGGAATTCGTCGGCACAGAAAAATGCGCCGACTGCCATGAAGAGATCGTGCGTGACTTCCGCACCGCGACCCATTCCCGGCTCAT
The DNA here is from genome assembly GCA_036825615.1 of Chthoniobacterales bacterium. Lineage (GTDB taxonomy): Bacteria > Verrucomicrobiota > Verrucomicrobiia > Chthoniobacterales > UBA10450 > JAICXG01. Next base: position 85,001 of record DAISXY010000007.1, on the reverse strand, counting down.
GACGCAAGGCCCGAACGGCAAGAACATGGGCTGCGAATCCTGCCACGGCCCCGGGAGCAAGCATGTGGAAAGCGGCGGCGCAGCGCACACGATTGTCAATCCCGGCAAATCGCCCCAGGCCTGCTTCCAATGTCATCTCGAGGTGCGGGGGCAATTCGAACTGCCCCATCACCACCCGGTGCTGGAGGGGCGGATGAGCTGCTCGGATTGTCACAACCCGCACAAGGGAAGTGCGATCAAAGGCGGCGGGACCAACTTCGCTCAGCCGGTGCGAGGCGGCGGGGTGGAATTGTTAGGCCAGAACGATACCTGCTTCCAATGTCACAGTGCCCAGCGTGGGCCGTGGGTCTACGAGCACGAGGCGGTGCGCCAGGGTTGCGTCGTCTGTCACTCCCCGCATGGCTCGGTCAATCAACGACTGCTGAACGAGCGTAACGCCACCCTTTGCCTGAAATGTCACTTCCAACAGCAGACTTCGCCGGGCGTCATCCTCATTGGCGATGTCAATCACTCGAGCTTCCTCCAGCAGGGCACCTGCTGGTCGGCCGGCTGCCATGAGGAGCCACATGGGTCCAATGTAACTCCGCTGCTTAGATACTAATCCTCGTCCTATGAACCGTCGCGCATTCTTCCGCGCTCAGACCGCCCGATTTGCCGCAGGTTTTATCTCGGCCGGGCTCTGGGTCGGCTCTTCCACGCAGGCCGGGGTGAATGCAGACGGGATGGCCACCCCCGACGACAAGGCAGCGCCCACCGAAGCGCAACCCGAGCAATACAATAACTGGATCGAGTTTTCTCTCGGGGTCATACCGACTACCGGCGACAAGGCGCAATTCGAGCAGAACCATCACCTGCCCGCCGAGGAAGCCTGGGGCGGGATCTCCGACCTGCACCTTGAGGGTTCGCCGAGCAAAGATGTGAACGTGGTCCTCGATGGGCACGCCATTTTTGATACGAACGATTTCGGGCTGAAACTCCAGGTGACAAAGGCAAAGCTCGGCTATGTCCAGGTCGGGTTCGACGAATTCCGCACCTGGTACGATGGCAACGGCGGCTTTTTCCGGCCAAACAGCCAGTTCTTTCCCCCGCCTTTTCCTGAGATGCACATCGATCGGGGTGAGGTTTGGGTCGAGCTGGGCCTGCGCGTGCCTGACCTGCCCGAAATCACGGTCCGCTACTCGCACGAGTTCCGCGACGGCCAGAAGGATTCAACCATCTGGGGCGACACGACACTTACCGGCATCCCTTTCGCGACCCGGAAAATTGCGCCCGCTTTCCGCAACATCGATGAGACGCGCGATATCTTTACCTTCGACGCATCACAGAACTTCGGTAAGACCGACGTGCTCCTCGGCATGCGCTACGAGCATGACGATAACGATTACTCACTTAATATGATTCGTGGAGCTGGACAGGTTCCGCCGGTCGTCTCAGCCCCGGGGCAGCAACGCTTCTTCACCCAGCATCAAAGAGACGACGTCGATCTTTTCAGCGGTCACGCGATTGCCGAGACAAGGTTCAGTGACTCCTTCTGGTTCACCGCCGCTTACTCCTACACCACGATGACCAACGATCTGTCGGGCAGCCGATTACCCGGGCTGACCTTCGACGCCGCCTTCGGCGAACCGGTGCCGACTCTTGGCCAGCGCGACCATGCTTTTATCAACCTGGTGGGAACCGCGCAGGTCGATGAGCATATCGTCAATGCCAATCTCTACTGGGTTCCGGCGAAGGACATAACTCTCCTGGGCGGGTTCCGGTACACTCATGAAAACCGCGATAGTGACTCCGTTTTTCTCGCGGTCGAACCAACCGCCAACCTGCCGCCATTCACAGATACAAACCCGATGGGCGGCTTCCATCTCGGCACGCCCGAGCCAACCGCCGGGGCGAGAAATTCGGACTATGATCGTCTCGCGCAAAACGTCGAGCTGCGTATCACCTCCTGGGCTGACTGGCTTCTTTATGCCCGCGGCGAGTGGGAGGAGGAATGGGGCCACGTAAATGAAAATCACACCGATGAGGAAGTGCCACTCAGCAAGGATACCGACGCGCTTTATCAGAAATACACCATCGGCGCGAACTGGTATCCGCTCATGCGCCTGAACTTCTCCGGTCAGTATTATCACAAAATCTCCTCCTACGGTGATGACATCATGACGGCTTCGTTTCCGCGGCTGATTAACCAGGACTGGAATACAGATAACGTGAATGTCCGGATGACTTTTCGTCCGAAGATGCCGCCGAGCATGGGCGGGCTCTCGCTCGTGACCCGCTACGACTTCACCCGCACGCGGATCGACGGGCAGTGGGAGGTATTCTCGGATGGCGAACTGCTCAACGAAGAAGAAACCGGTGTAATTACCCAGCACTCGATCGGCGAATCCATCAACTGGAGTCCCACGCCACGACTTTATTTTCAAACCGACCTCTCCTATGTCTGGAACAAGACCGAGACCCCGGCCAGCAGTATTATCCTGACCGATTCGGCCCCCACCGTGCTCGACGCGCAGAATGATTACTGGACGCTAACGGCCACGGGCGGCTTTGTCATCGACGACAAAACGGATTTGCGTTTGCTCTACAGCTACTACCGGGCGGACGATTATCAGGACAATTCGCTCGTGGGCGTGCCTTATGGCGCCGGTGCGCGCGAGCATGTCGCCTCGGGGATTCTTAGCCGGCAACTTACCAGGCAGGTGCGCCTGCAATTGAGCTACACCTTCTACGACTACACCGACCAGACCTCCGGCGGACACAATAACTACCGGGCTCATTCCATCTTCTCCAACCTCCAGTTCCGCTTTTAGCTAAAGTGACCCAGATGCGTAGAGGCAGCGATGGAAGGCGCATCTTTCAACCACGGTAAGGTCACTGAGGGGATGTTCCGGAGATCGTTCCAACTTCTGAGCTCGCTCCAGCTGACCCTGGTCTGTCTGGGCGCAGCTATCCTTCTCATTTTTGCGGGTACGCTCGCGCAGGTCCATCTCGGGATTCACGAGGCGCAGCAGCGCTATTTCCAAAGCCTATTCGTCTGGTGGCCGGCCCGCGGAGAAGGATTTAGGTTGCCAGTCTTTCCTGGCGGTCACCTCATCGGGGCCGTGCTTCTCCTAAACCTGATTGCGGCGCATGCGAAGCGGTTCCGCTGGACCTGGCGAAAACTGGGCATTCATCTGACACACGTCGGCTTGATCGTGATGCTGGCGGGCGGACTTTTTACCGATCTGTTTGCGGTCGAGAGTTACATGCGCCTCGCCCCGGGTGAGACCAGGCAGTACTCCGAAGACCGCCGTGCCATGGAATTGGCTGTGACCGACATCACCGAGCCGGCCGCCGACCAGGTCACAGCTATCCCGGAAGAACTCCTGAAGCCCGGTCACGTCATTAGTCATCCGACGCTGCCCTTCACGGTACTGGCGCGTGATTACTTTCCTAACTCACGCCTGCACATGGCCGGCAGCGGCGGTGTGGCGACCAAGGGGGTAGGGGCTCAGGTAGGCGTTGAGCCGCTGCCTCCCGGCACTGGTGTGGACGAAAAAGACATTGCGAGCGCGGTGCTTGAGATCTCGCCAACTCAGCCAAACCGCGCGTCGTTAGGCAGATGGCTCGTGTCGGAGGCTTTGGGTGCGCCGCAGACTTTCTTCTGCGAAGGAAAGACCTGGCGCCTCGCTCTCCGGCCCGTCCGCTACTACCAGCCTTTTAGCATTAGTCTGGAGAAATTTTCCCATGACCTCTACGCCGGAACCCAAATCCCAAAGAACTTTTCCAGCCGAGTCATTTTAAGTGACCCCGAACGGGCAGTGCAACGCGAAGTTTTGATTTACATGAACCACCCACTTCGTTATCGCGGACTAACGTTTTATCAGGCCGGATTTGAGAAGGGCGACACCGCTACCGTCCTGCAGGTGGTGCATAATCCCAGCTTCCTCGCGCCGTATGTGGCGTGCGTCATCGTCGCCCTCGGATTGCTGATTCAGTTTGGTTACCACCTGGTTGGGTTCTCTCGTCAGAGAAGAACGGCACTGGCATGAAACGCTTTTTTCCTGGAGTGACTCTGGCCGTGGCCGTGCTTTGGATCGCTTCGGGCTGGCTGCCACCAAGACCGCGGGTTGATGGGTTTGATCTTAGCACTTTCAGCAAGCTCCCGGTCCTGGTGGGCGGCCGGGTGAAGCCGCTTGATACGGTCGCGCGCAATTCGCTTCTGATTATTCATGGCAAAGAATCTGTCCAACTCAGTAACGGCAAGAAACTAAATGCGATCGAGTGGCTAACGGACATGCTCTTCGACCTGCCCGCCGCCGACCAATACCCGGTGTTTGTCATTCATAACTCCGATGTGCTCGGCCTCTTCAACTGGGAGCAGACGGCGCGGAAGGATTTCAGCTACTCGGAACTCAAACCGTTTCTCCGCCAAATCGAGGAGCAAGGCGCACTCTCGGAAAAGGTAGAATCAGTTCAACGCTCCTCCTACCAAACCGCAATTCTCAATCTTCGTAACAGCCTTGCTCTTTATCAGCGCCTGAAGATAAGCCTGCAACCGGCAAGGGGAAGCGAGTTAGAAGAGATTAGCAATAATTCGCCGGATGATGTCGCGCGGCAAATCCAGCGCACTCAAGAGCTATCCCAACCGGCTTACATCCTTGCGGTCCCGCCGCAAACCCCGGGCGCCGATTGGCAGACGGTTGGCCAAAATGTCCTCGACTCGGCTGCCACGAAAGAGCTCTCTCCGGCGGTGCAGATTTATGCGCAGATTGGTGATGCCCGCCGCAGAAGCGATGGCAGTAGCTTCAATCGCGCAGTCAGTCAGCTTTCCGCCTGGATGGCCGAACACCAGCCCGTTGCCTCCCAACCCAGCTCATTCGAATTCCTTTTCAACCGGGTCGATCCTTTTGGCCAGAGTATGTTACTCTATCTCCTGGCGTTTTTCCTTGCCTGTGGCTCCTGGCTGGCCTGGTCTCGCCCGCTAAGTCGGGCGGCGTTTTATCTCCTCGTCCTGGCACTTGCAGTGCATACTTTCGGGCTGGGGTCGCGCATGTACCTCCAGGAGCGTCCCCCCGTAACCAATCTCTATTCCTCAGCCATCTTCATCGGCTGGGGCGCAGTCATCGTGGCCCTCATTCTTGAGCGGATCTTCCGCGACGGGATTGGCGCGGCCTGCGCCGGCGGAATTGGCTTCCTCACACTCATCATCGCGCATCACCTCGCGGGCAGTGGAGACACGCTCGAGATGCTGCAAGCGGTGCTCGATACCAACATCTGGCTGGCGACTCATGTTGTTGCCATCACGACTGGTTATTCCGCCATGTTCCTCGCCGGGATGCTCGCCGTCATCTACATCGTGCGGGGTGTCTTTACCCGCTCGCTCACCAGGCCGGTCGCTGCCTCACTCACCCGCATGACTTATGGCGTCGTCTGTTTCGCAACCTTCTTCAGCTTCGTCGGCACCGTTCTCGGCGGAATTTGGGCCGACCAATCCTGGGGCCGATTCTGGGGATGGGACCCGAAGGAAAATGGCGCCGTCCTTATTGTCCTGTGGTGCGCGATGATCCTGCATGCCCGCTGGGGCGGCTTCATCCGCCAGCGCGGACTTATGACCATGGCGGTGTTCGGGAATGTGATTACCAGCTTCTCCTGGTTCGGAGTGAACATGCTCGGCGTCGGCCTTCACTCCTATGGTTTCATGGAAAAGGCTTTCCCCTGGCTCTGCGGCTTTGTCCTGAGTCAGTTGGCTCTAATCGCAGTCGCCGCTCTCCCGTTGCAGCGATGGCGAAGTTTTCAAGCGAGCGCGAGCAGACCCAGGCCAGCGCAGACGAGCCCCGGAATGAGCTTTACATCGCCAGAAGTATTATTAGAAACAAGATAGTCAGAAAAGGAACATACCTATGAAAACAATCGGGTTCATCGCCGCCTGTTTGATCGCCGGTTCGACCGGTTCTCTGCGCGCCGCCACCGCCCAGGAGAACTGGGCCAAGGATTGCATGCAGTGCCATGGAAAAACCGGCGCAGCCGACACCAAGATGGGAAAGCTCCTGAATGCCAAGGATCTCACCAGCCCGCAAGTGCAGGCGAGTTTTACCGACGCGCAGGCCACCGATGCGATCAAGAATGGCATCAAGGAAAATGGGAAGACGAAGATGAAAGCCTTCGGCGATAAGCTGAGCGAGGATGAGATCAAGGCCCTCGTAGCCTACGTCCGGACGCTGAAAAAGTAAGTGAGCAGTCTGCAAAACAATTTCCGTCAACTTCAGATCCAAACACCTAACTCTATGAAAAGAAAACTATGCTTGATCGTGACAGGGTTAATCACCTCTGCCGGCCTGAGTTTTGCCAGCGACGCGGCTGCCCTGTGGAACCAGAATTGTGCTTCCTGTCATGGCAAAGATGGGAGCGGAAAGACCATGATGGGAAAGAAGCTGAACGTGAAGGATTACCAGGACGCAAAGGTCCAGTCCGCCTTCACCGATGCGGAAGCAGCGAAAGCTATCAAGGAGGGCGTAAAGGAAAACGGCAAGCAGGTGATGAAGCCGTTTGCCGCCAAGCTTTCCGACGCCGACATCCAGGGGCTCGTGGCCTACATTCGGTCCCTCAAGAAATAGTCGCGGTTAATTGTTTTCTCGCAAAGCGGTCATCGGCCGCACCGATAGTTTGGCGCTGCCGATTTTGATGTCGTGTATCTTAACCTGGCAGTCACTCGTTTGTTACGAGGTGAATAATCGCCGCGATGCCTGATCCGCCAACTCCCGCACAGCCGAAGCCCTTTCGGCGCAATTTCCGGAACTGGGTTAGCTGGTCCGGGATGGTGCTGGCGGCAAGCGCGCTGTTCGCTTTTTTCCTCCTCTTTGCGATCGATCTGATCGCAAGCCACTCGAATCCGTATGTCGGCATTCTGGCCTACCTGGTTGCGCCGCTGTTTTTCGCGCTAGGAATTTTTCTCGCGCTCGCCGGCGCGCTCTTCCGATGGCGCACCCGGCGTCAGGCAGTGGAGGCGTCTGCGCCGCTGGCGATCAAAATTGATTTCACCCGGCCGCGTGACCGGAGGCTCCTGGGATTATTTGCCATTGCCAGTGTGGCCTTTCTGTTTGTCACTGCGCTCGGGAGTTACGAAACCTACCAATACACCGAGTCGGTGCATTTCTGCGGGCAGCAGTGTCACCTCCCAATGGGACCGCAACTGGTCGCGGCCCAACAAACCTCGCATGCGCGGGTCGAATGCGTCGCCTGCCATGTCGGCCCGGGAGCGGCGGCTTATTTCCGGACGAAGGTGAACGGAGTCAAACAGCTTTATCACACCATCAGGAACGATTTCGAGCGGCCAATCCGGGTAACCAAGGCTAATCCACGCCCAGCTCAGGCAATCTGCGAGCAGTGTCACTGGCCTAACCGCTATGTGGGCAATGTTGCCCGCACTTATCGGCATTTTCTTTCGGACGAAAAGAACACTCCCTTTGGTGTCCGCCTTCTGCTCAACGTCGGTGGCGCCGATCCAACCAACGGTCCCGTCGGTGGCATCCACTGGCATATGAACGTCGCGAACAAGATCGAATACATCGCGACCGATGAGTTGCGCCTGAACATGCCATGGGTGCGAATGACTGACTCACAGGGAAAAGTGACAGTCTTCAAGACGCCCGATTTCAAGGACGACCCGAACAAATTCCAAATTCACCGGATGGATTGCATGGACTGCCACAGCCGTCCGGCGCACAAAGTGCATACGCCAAATTCGGCCGTGGACCTCGCCTTGGCCACAGGCGAGCTGGACCCCAGGGTTCCGTGGGTCAAAGCCAGGGTCGTGGCCGCTTTGGTCAAGCCTTACAAAACAAAATCAGAAGGCTTGCACGAGATTGCCAGCCAGTTGCGCAAGGATTATCCCGATCCGGCGCAATCCGGGCCCATCATAAAAGTGGCAGAGCAAATCTATGCCTCCAATTTCTTCCCCGAGGTGAAACTCGACTGGCGCACTCATCCTGACTTTGTCGGGCACAAGGACTGGAATGGATGCTTCCGCTGCCATGACGGGAAGCACACTGCAAGGGACGGCAAGATGTCCATTAAGGCGAGTGACTGCAAAGCCTGTCATCTTATCCTTGCCCAGGGAAATGATGCAGCCTTAAACAACATGAACGCGACCGGACTGACCTTCGTCCACATCGACTCCGAATACTCCGATTTTGCCTGTGCTGACTGCCATACAGGAGGTCCACAGAAAGAGTGAACCCGGTCTAATCGCCACTTCCAGCGAATGCAACAACCGAGTGTGAGTTCGGGTGAGACGACCTCGCGCCGCCGCTTTATCGATCTTCTGCTCGGCGCCAGTGTTCTTGCCTGGCTGGGGAGCGTCATTTATCCCATCATCCGCTACCTCAAACCACTGCCCCAAACCGGCCCGGGCGGCCCCACTCATTTGACACGGGATGAAAGTTCAAAGCTCGAACAGCAACAGTTTGTCATCGTCCCGGTCAGCGGGCAGCGGGTGATCGTGATCCGGGCACAGGATCGGGTGTGCGCGTTCAGCGCCAAGTGCACCCACGAAGGCTGTACTGTAACCTACAACCCGGGTCAGTCAGTCATCTGGTGTCCATGCCACGACGGTCGTTTTGACCTCAACGGTCGTGTCCTTTCCGGTCCGCCGCCCCAGCCGCTCACGCAGTATGCAGTCAACCGACAACCCGACGGTGGAATCGTCGTCTCTGAAGGGAAAGCCTGAGACCAGCAAGAGCGCGGGGGAGAATGGCCTCCGCGGCTGGCTCGATCGGCGCTATCAACTGACGCCGCTCCTAGAGTTCCTCCGCCACAAGCAGGTCCCGATCGGAGCGCACTGGATGGGTTGGTACTATCTCGGTGGAGTTACCATGTTCTTCTTCATGGTCCAGGTGATCACTGGCGTGCTCCTGCTGATGTATTACCAGCCGGGGGAAGCGACTGCTTACGAGAGCATTCACTTTCTTACCACGAAGGTGCCCTTCGGCTGGCTGATTCGTTCCATCCACAGCTGGAGCGCGCATCTCATGATCATTTCGCTCCTGCTGCACATGTTTAGCACCATGATGCTAAAGGCCTATCGCCCGCCGCGTGAAGTCACCTGGGTGTCCGGTTACTTCCTCTTTCTGCTCACGATGGGATTCGGTTTTTCCGGCTATCTTTTGCCCTGGAACAAGCTGGCTTACTTCGCGACCACGGTCGGGACAAATATTGTTCGCTCCGTTCCTTTGCTCGGGAACTGGCTGCTCCAGGTGTTGCGCGGCGGGCAGGATGTAACGATCAATACCCTCTATCGCTTTTTTGCAGCGCATGTCGTCATTCTCCCGCTCGCGTTCGTTGCCATTATCGGCCTGCACCTGCTCCTGATTCAGCGCCAGGGAATGGCACCGCCGCTAGGCGAGAAAACTGCACCGCGCGGGATGCGATTCTTTCCCAGTTTCGCCTTGCGCGACGTGCTGCTCTGGCTGGCTTGCCTGACGGTTCTCGCGACGCTCGCGGTCTTCCTGCCTTATGGCCCTGGAATCCCGGGAATGGACTGGGAGCTGGGGGAAAAGGCTGACCCGTTCGCGCCGGCCTACCCAGGTATCAAACCGGAATGGTATTTCCTCTGGGAGTATCAGCTCCTGAAAGAGTTTCCGCCGCACCTCTTTGGCCTTGAAGGTCCGCAGGTCTGCCTTTTCATCATTGGAATCCTCTTTGCGATTTGGGCGATTATTCCCTGGATCGATCGCCGCGCCTACCAGGACAAATTTTCGCCGGGCTTTAGCGATCTTGGTTGGGCGGCGATCCTGTTTCTGACCTATCTGACAATTATGGGTTGGGACATAGGCTCCCATAGCGTGACCGACGGCGCGACCGCGATGCGTGAGGTGGCGCGCGTTTCCGCGTGGTGGACCCTGGCGGCTGGCGCCCTGGTTGTGGCTGTGCGGGCGTGGCGATTTGAACATCGCTGGTTTGTTCTGACTGGCGCCGCTCTTTTCCAGGTCATCCTGCACGGATTGTTTGGGCTTTCCTACCTTCTTGCCGGCCTCATCTCTTTCCTTCTCGCGCTCGGTGCGATTCTGCTTTTGTATTTTGGCTCCGCCCGATCCGCAAACACCACTTCAGGGTGAAGAAGATCGCCATTATCCTTGCACTGGTCTTGCCGCCCATGGCCGGCTGGACCGCTGACTTAGCCCTTTCTGGCGCCAGCCCGAAAGTGACGGCGATGCTGCAGGCAAAGGACGAGAAAGGCCGCCCAATCATAGGCGAACAGGAGCGTGCCTATTACAATAGCTTGAACGATAACCTGCGCAGCCTCCTTAACCAGGTGGTGGAAAAAGAGGTTGTAACTCAGCCCCAACATCTCGCCAGACTTCTGGCGCTTCAGCTCCGGCCGCAGAAGATGGAGGTGCTCCTGCGTAACAACTGCGTGCTTTGTCACAGTGACACCGAGGTGCAGGCGCCGGAGGATTTGTTCTCGCTCACTCCAGCGGCTCATCAATCGCCGAGTTTCATGAATCTCAAAGAGGTGGTGGAAGATGTCCATTTCCGCAATGGCGTCTCCTGCGCCGGATGTCACGGCGGTGACCCGACAGCCCAGTTTGGACACGAGTTTGTAAAGGAATGGCCCGAGAAGGGGCGGGACAAGAACCGCGCCTGGATCGCGATGTTCTGTGCCCGTTGTCATTCCGATCCCGCTTTCATGCATCAGTTCGATCCCTCTTTGCCGACAGATCAGCTGGCAAAGTTCAAGGATAGCCCGCACGGGATTGCATTGCTCGTGAAACACGATGATCGCGCGCCACAGTGTGTCAGTTGTCATGGAGTCCACGGCATTCGTCCGGCAAAAGATCCACGGTCAAAGGTCTACGCGCAGCGTGTGCCGGAGACCTGCGGCGCGTGCCATTCGGATCCGAAGGTCATGGCTGGATTTACCCTGCCTGACGGTTCGCCCATCCCGACAAATCAGTTGGCGCAATATCGTGAAAGCGTGCACGGCCAGGCGCTGCTCGCGCGCGGCGATCTCGGCGCTCCCGCCTGTAATGACTGTCATGGCAATCACGCCGCCAGCCCTCCCGGCGTCGCCAACGTCAGCCGAAGTTGCAGCCTTTGTCACTCTGCGAACGCGAGCTTGTTCGATGGGAGTAAGCACAAGCTGGCCTTTGACCAGCATAACTGGGCCGAATGCAGCAAGTGCCATGGCGAACATGCCATCCACAAGACTAATGACTCAATGCTGGCAAGCGCAGCCGGTGGACTATGCGGTGATTGTCATCGCCAGTACGCCAAAGAGAACCGCGATTGTGTCATGACGGCCGATTACTTCCGCCATACGATCACTGCGTTGGATCAGGCCCGAACGCGTCTTACGAATGTGTCGGAGAACCTCGCGGCGAAAGGATTGGATGTGGAGCCGATCAACAATCAGCTCACCGAGCTGGGTGACGCTCTGAAAAGGTCGCGCACTTACATTCACTCATTCAGCCGCAATACCTTTCAGCAGGTGGCAGCGCCCGGGGAGGAGGCCACGAAACGGGCCGACGCCCTGGTTGACAAAGCGCGGGGCGAATACAAGTCTCGCCAGGTGGGGCTGGCGGTGAGTATCGCCTCGATTGCGTTACTCATGCTGGCGATTTACCTCAAGCTTCGCCAGCTCGAGAAATAACTTCAGACCGGGACGAGCGCGCGCCGGGAGACCGCCAGTCCTTCGTAGGTCTCTTCCACAATGTGATCGACGACGGCCTTGAAGTCATGATTGCGTTCCCAGACCGCAAGCTGTCGATCGGCGCCGGTGCCTTCGCGCAAGATTCTGTCGATATGAGTTAGCTCGCTCAACGTGCCCAGCTCTTCCATTTCAGGAGCAATGAACTCGAGCATCTCGTGCAGTAACTCGCGTTCTTCCACTTCGATCTTGCGCCCGAAGTCTATGAGCTTTCCATCGAGGCCATAGCGGGCGGAACGCCAGCGATTCTCGTCAATCAGCCGGCGCGGATAGTTGCGGAAGGTAGTGTTCTGCGCCCGTAACTTTTGCAGTTTCATCACGATCGCCTGCACCAGCGCGGCGAGCGCAATCGTATCGCTGACCCGTGACTGGGCGTCGAAGATGCGAAACTCGATCGTGTTGAAAAAAGGGTGGAGCCGAACGTCCCACCAGATCTTTTTCGCGTTATCAATGCAGTTAGTCGAGACGAGGAGCTTCAGGTAGTCCTCATACTCGGAGAGACTCTCAAACGCATCCGGAATACCGGTGCGCGGAAAGCGCTCGAAGATCATCTGGCGATAAGCCTTCAGTCCGGTATTTCGTCCCAGCCAGAAGGGCGAATTAACCGAAAGCGCATAGAGATGGGGCAGGAAGTAGCGCGCCTGATTCATGAGATCGATGCCCTGCTCGCGATCGGGAATGCCGACGTGAATATGCAAACCGAAGATGAGGTTAATGCGCGCGATCTGTTGCATGTCCTTCAGGATCGTCGCGTAGCGGTCGTCGGCGGTAATGAGCTGGTCCGTCCAATGGGAAAAGGGATGAGTTCCGGCCGAAGCAATTAACAACCCCCGCCGCGCCGCGATCTCTGCCAGGCGGCTACGCAGCTCGATCACCTGCTGGCGCGCGCAGCAGATGTCCGGACAGATCTCGGTCCCGAGCTCGACCACCGACTGATGCATCTCGGGCTTGATATGTTCCTTCAAAACGATCCGCCCGTCTTCGAGCATCTGCTGGACGTAGGAGCGCAACTGCCGGGTTTCCGGATCTATGATCTGGAATTCTTCCTCGATTCCGAGTGTGAAGACGTGGGTCACAATGCCGATACTATCGAGCAAGCCGTGGCTGTGCTTATCGGTTCTTGCGGTTTTCTGGTCGGAAATTGCTATGCCGCCGCCGGCTTACTCGGCGTGATTTCGAGTCCTTCGTAAGTCTCGGCGACTAAATGATCGACCACGTCATGCATGTTGTGCTCGCGTTCCCAGGCGGCGAGCTGGCGATCCGCCCCGGTGCCTTCGCGCATGATCCGCCGCACGTGCTCGATCTCGCGATGGGTGCCGAGCTCGTCCACTTCGGTGCGGATGAATTCGAGCAGCTCCTCCAGCAGATCGCGAACATGCACCTCGCATTCGCGTCCGAAGTCGATCAGGCGTCCTTCCAATCCGTAGCGCGAGGCGCGCCAGCGGTTTTCATCAATCAACCGGCGCCGGTAAACCCGGAAGGTCGTGTTTTGATTGAGCAACTTGTAGAGCTTGGCCACGATCGCCTGGATGAGCGCGGCAAGCGCCATCGTATCGTCGACGCGCGATTGGGCATCGCAGATTCGTACCTCGAGCGTGTCGAAAAACGGATGGAGCCGGATGTCCCACCAGATCTTTTTCGGGTTATCGATGCAGCCAGTCTTGATCAACAGCTTGGTGAAATCCTCGTACTCGGAAAGACTCTCGAAGGCGTCGGGCATGCCGGTGCGCGGGAAACGCTCGAACACTTTCAGACGATAGCCTTTCAGCCCGGTATTGCGCCCGACCCAGAAAGGCGAGTTGGTCGAGAGGGTGTAAAGATGCGGCAGGAAGTAGCGCATCTGATTCATGATGTGGATCGCGCTCTCGCGGTTTGGAATTCCGACATGAACGTGCAGGCCGAAGATAAGATTGGCGCGCGCGACCTGCTGCATGTCTTTCACGATCGTGGCGTAGCGCTCGTCTTCCGTGATGCGCTGATCGTACCAGTGCGAGAAAGGATGCGTCCCGGCCGAGGCGATTTTTAACCCGGCGCGACCGGCGGTCTTGGCGAGGTGGGCGCGCAAGGCGATCACCTGCTCCCGCGCCCGCGCCATGTTGCCGCAGACGTCAGTCCCGAGCTCGACCACCGACTGATGCATCTCGGGCTTGATTTGCTCCTTCAGCATCACCTTGCCTTCGCCGAGAATTTCCTGGATGTGGGAACGCAGCTCGCGCGTCTCGGGATCAATGATTTGGAATTCTTCCTCGATCCCGAGAGTAAAGACGTGATCCGGCGCGCTCATGTCTGAAGCAACAACCGCCAACTCTGTCGCCTGCGCAAGCTTCGAGAGCGAGCCGCTAAATGCTGAAAGCTTCCTCGATTACACAGGCCTGCTCGCGTTTATGTACGGCAAGCGCGCCGACCGCCGGGCTCGCGCTCGCGTTCCGGCCGGCGTAGAGGATTTCCCGGCCTAACAATGCCCGCAGCCGGGGCTCGATGAAGGTCCACCCGCCCATGTTTTGCGATTCTTCCTGACACCAGATGATCTTGCGCGCATTCGCGAAAGGCGCCAACGCCTCGCGCAGCTTGTCTTCCGCGAGCGGGTAAAGCTGCTCCAGTCGAACGATCGCGGCATCAGTGATCTGTTTCTCCGTCCGGTGGTTGAGCAGGTCGTAGTAAACCTTGCCCGAACAGAGAATGACGCGCGCGATTCTCTCCGGAGATGCCACTTCCGGCGCCGGAAGAATTTCGGAGAAGCCACCCTGCGTGAAATCTTCGGTGCGCGAGGAGGCCTGTTCGGAGCGGAGCAGGCTCTTCGGGGTCATGATGATGAGCGGCTTGATGAAATCGCGTCTCATCTGCCGGCGCAGGACATGGAAATACTGCGCGGCCGTGGTGAGGTTGCAGACCTGGATGTTGTCCTCGGCGCAGGCCTGGAGGAAACGCTCGAGCCGCGCGCTCGAATGTTCCGGACCCTGGCCCTCGTAGCCGTGCGGGAGCAGCAGGACGATTCCGCTCGGGCGCTGCCATTTCGATTCCGCGGAAACGATGAACTGATCAATGATGGTCTGGGCGCCGTTCGCAAAATCGCCAAACTGCGCCTCCCAAAGACAGAGCATCTCGGGATAATCGAGCGAATAACCATAGTCGAACCCGAGCACCGCCGCCTCCGAGAGCGGGCTGTTGTAAATGCAAATCCGCGCCTGGTTCGGGGCCAGATGCAGGAGTGGAAGATAAGGTTTGCCGCTTTTCGCATCGTAGAAAAAGGAATGGCGATGGCTGAAGGTGCCGCGCCGGCTGTCCTGGCCGGACAAGCGGACCGGCACGCCTTCGAGGAGGAGCGAACCAAACGCGAGCGCCTCGGCAAAACCCCAGTCGTAGGGACCGCCCGCCTCGTAGACTTCGCGCTGCCGATCGATCGTGATCCGTTTCACCTTTGGCAGGATATTGAAGCCTTCCGGCACTCTCGTTAGGCCGGTAACGATCCGTTCCAGCAGCTCGGGACTGATCGCGGTCGGGCGGGATGCACTCGAATACTTCGGCTGAAAGATCGCGGTCGATTCCTCAAAACAATTCCGCTTTCCCGGTTCTTCCTGCTCGAGCGACTTCACCTCCTCGAGCGTCATCTCGAGCCGCAACTGAAACTCCGCCTCGAGCGAGGCCGCATCGTCGGCGGTTAGCACCCCGGAGTCGAGCAACTCCTGCTTGTAAAGCTGCGCGATCGACGGGCGCTTCGCGATTTTTGCGTAAAGATCCGGCTGGGTGAAAAGCGGTTCGTCGCCTTCGTTATGCCCGTATCGGCGATAGCAAAGCAGGTCGATGACCACATCGCGTCCGAAGGTTTGGCGAAAATCGACCGCCAGCTCGGTGACGAAACGCACCGCGATTGGGTCCTCGGCGTTTACGTGAAAGATCGGCGCCTCAATCATTTTCGCCACATCGGTCGCGTAAACCGAAGAGCGTGCGTCCTCGGGCAAAGTCGTAAATCCAAGCTGGTTGTTCACCACCACGTGGATCGTTCCGCCCGTGCTGTAGCCGTCGAGCTGCGAAAGGTTGAGCGTTTCCGCCACGATTCCCTGGCCGGCAAAGGCGGCGTCGCCGTGCACGAGCAAGGGCAGAACTTTGCGCCGATGCTCGATGTCGCGGCGCATCCGCTGGCGCGCGCGCGCGATCCCTTCGACCACCGGATCGACTGCTTCGAGGTGGCTCGGGTTGGCTGTCAGCCGAATCTCGATTTCGTCGCCCGAGGCCAGCTTGCGCTTCGTCCGGTAGCCGAGGTGATACTTCACGTCGCCATCGCCCGCGACCAGCTCGGGAATGTAGTTGGTGCTGAATTCGGCGAAGATGACCTTGAGCGATTTCTTAAGAAAATTCGCGAGCACGTTGAGCCGGCCGCGATGGGCCATCCCCATGCAGATCTCCTCGATCCCGGCGCGCGGGCAGCGATGCAAAACCGTGTCCAGGATCACCATGAGCGACTCCGCGCCCTGGAGCGAAAAGCGTTTCTGCCCGACATAACGCGTGTGGAGAAACGTCTCGAACGCCTCCGCTTCAAGGAGCAAACGGAGCAGCGCGATCTCTACCTCGGTCGAGGCCTGGTGTTTCATCGGGCGCGATTCGATCCGCTCGCGCACCCAGTCGCGAATCCCCGCGGTCTGGATGTACTGAAACTCGCTCCCGATCGCGCCGGCATAAATCTCGTCGAGCGCCGCGATCATTTCGCGGAGCGTCATCGCGCGATTGTTGAGGAAAAATGGAGAGGAGACTTTGCGCTCGAGATCGCTCTCGCTAAAGCCGAGCGCCCGGAGGGAGAGCAACGGATTTTCCGGGCGCTTCTCGGCGAGCGGATTCATCCGCGCGATTGTGTGCCCAAGCGCGCGATAGGATTGAATGAGCGCATCCACGCGAGCCTGGAGAGCAGCCTGCTGTTCCATCGCTGCCGGTGTGGGTTCGGCGGCGGCGGCCGCGCCATTGCGTTGGGGGAGATTGCCCAGTTCGAACCCTTCAAAAAAGGCGCGCCAATCCCGATCCACCGCCTCGGGATTTTCTTCCCAGCGGCGGTAGTTCTCCTCGATCAGGTCGAGGTTTCCGCGAGTGGCAAATGAAGGACGCATGGCCTCAGTACTGTCGCGGCGATTACCGGAGGGGCAAGTTGACACTCGGGAGCCCGCCCCGATGTTCGGCTGCAAGTGGACCGGCGAGAATGACAGCAGAAGAGGTTTACGAATCGGTGACCAAGCGCGCGCCTAACGAAAGAAAAAAGGACGAGCTGGATCTCCTCCGCCTCGCGGAAGTGCACCCGGAGGTGCGAGGCGAGATCCCGTGGGAAATCGTCAGCCAGCTACAAAACGATGAAACGTAATTGGCTCGGCGCAGCCTTAATCGTCGGCGCGCTCGCTCTGAGTGCGTTGGCCCAGCAAAGTCCGACGCCGCTTCCCAATCCGGCGGGCTCGCCTGCAATCAACCCAGCTTCCGAGCCGGCGGTGCTCGCGGTCGCGAAGGTTTTGCCCGCGGTGGTGAACATTAACACCGAGCGCATCGTGAGGCGGCAGATTCGCGATCCGTTCGATGACTTCGCGGCTCAGTTCTTCGGCATCTACCGCAACCGGCCGCGCGAAATCCGGCAACGCCTGCAAAGCCTCGGCTCCGGCTTCATCGTCGACCCGAGCGGCTACATTGTGACTAACGAACACGTGGTGGAACGCGCCGCCGATCTTAAGATCGAAGTCGTAATGAGTGACAACAAGAGTTACAAGGCACGTTATATCACGGGCGACCCAAAGAAAGACATGGCTCTGATCAAGATCGACAGTGACAAGCCGCTCCCCTTCATCAACCTGCACGATATCTCGCCTAATCTGCTTGGGCAGACCGTCATTGTGGTCGGGAACGCGCTCGGCTACGGCACTTCAATCAGCCGGGGTGTGCTGAGCGGCGTGAAACGCGACATCACGGTGGATAACATCGATTATCACGACTTGTTGCAGACCGATGCCGCGATCAATCCTGGGAACAGCGGCGGACCTTTGATCGACCTTGAAGGCCGGCTGGTGGGGATGAGCTCGGCAAAAATGGCTTTCACTCCGCAGGGCATCCCGACCCAGGGACTCGGCTTCGCGATTCCGGCCGATGTCGTTAGGCAAACGGTCGAGCAATTCAAGAAAGTCGCCGCGAACCAGCCGGCGCCGAAATCCACCCCGGAGGAGAGCGGTTCCTCCCGCGCCGATGAGCTCTTCGGGCTCCAGCTTCAGGACCTGACTAACGATCTCGCCGACGCCCTCGGGTACGCCCGCGGCCGCGGCGTGTTGATCAGCGCGGTCGAGCCGGATAGCCCGGCGGACGAGGCCGGTTTCGAGCGCGGCTTGGTGATTTACCGGATCGGAAAATACGAGGTCAACTCGGTCAAGGATGTCGAGCGATTGCTCGCGCGCGCGGACAGCGGGTCGAGAGTTGATTTCGCGGTCGGCATCATCGGCCGCAGCGGGCGCGGGCGCCGCGTGGAGACCGTCAACCTCGAGGCGCGCTGAAATTTTTTTCAGGAAAAATTTGCCAACGCTTTTCGTCTGGCGTTGTCAGTAAGACTCACTGCGGATGATTAAAGTCGAGAATCTCACCAAACGTTACGCCGGCCAGACCGCAATCGAGAACCTCAACTTCGAAGTCGGCAAAGGCGAGATCATGGGTTTCCTCGGCCCCAACGGCGCGGGCAAGACGACGACGATGCGAATTCTCTCGAGCTTCATGCCCCCAACTTCCGGGCGCGCATCGATTGCCGGGTTCGACGTGTTTGAAAAGTCGCTCCAGGCGCGCTCGCATCTCGGTTACATGCCGGAAAACGTCCCGCTTTATAACGACATGCGGGTCACTGAGTATCTCGAGTATCGCGCCGCCCTCAAAGGCGTGACGCACCGCCGAATGAACGAGCGCGTCGGCGACGTGAAGGAACTCTGCGGGCTGAAAGAGGTGGAGAAGAAGCTAATCGGAGCGCTTTCCAAGGGCTATCGGCAGCGGGTCGGTCTGGCCGACGCGCTGATCCATGAGCCGGATCTTTTAATACTCGACGAGCCAACCATCGGGCTTGATCCAAACCAAATCCGGCAGGTCCGCGAGCTAATCAGGAATCTTGGGCGTCAGCACACCATCCTGCTTTCGACCCATATCCTGCCTGAGGTCGAGATGACCTGTAGCCGCATCATCATCATTAACCGGGGCAAGATCGAAGCTTGTGACACGCCGGAAAATTTAGTCACGCAAATGCGGACCGCGACCGGTGTCCGGCTTGAGGCTAAAACCGGCAGTGAAAGCGGGGTGGAGGAACTTAGGAAAATTCCTGGGGTAAAGGATGTGAGCCTGACACACGATGGCGACTGGCAAGTCTTTTCCCTTCGGGCGGAAGCGGGTGCGGATGTGCGGCCGGAAGTCTTTCGTCTGGCGAGTGATCGTCGTTGGACGGTACGTGAGTTATCGCAACGCAAGGCGACATTGGAAGATGTTTTTGTGGAAATTACGCACGCCGATGAGGTGTGATGCGCTCACCAACTCCGTCATCCCGAGCGCAGTCGAGGGACCCCGCGACAGGTTTATGATCGGCAACGTTAAGTTAACCATAACCCATCGGGATCCCTCGACTTCGCTCGGGATGACCGCCTATTATGACTAAGTTCATTACGCTTCTATCGCGGGAGGTCCGGAGTTACTTCTACTCCCCCATCGCCTACATTGTTCTGGTCTTCTTTCTTCTCGTCAGCGGAGTGGACTTTTATTTCCAGGTCTCGTTCATGAATCAGCGGGCGGTGGAGTATTCGGTCCAGGAAGCTTTCTTTAACTCTGTCTTTTTCTGGTTTGCCTTCGTTCTCATTTTTCCCCTCATCACGATGCGGCTTTTCGCGGAGGAGTTTAAGCTCGGGACCATCGAACCACTCATGACCGCTCCCGTGCGCGACTGGCAGGTCGTGCTCGCAAAGTACTTCGGCGCGCTCGTTTTCTATGTCATTCTCTGGATCCCGACCCTTCTGTATTTTGTAATTTTCCAGGCCGTCACCCATGAACCAGCCGCGAGTTCCAGCGGCGCATACCTCGGCTCTTATCTCATGCTCCTCCTTCTTGGGATGTTTTACATTTCGATTGGTTGCTTTGCCTCCGTTCTCACCCGCAACCAGATCGTCGCCGCAATTATTTCCTTCGCCGTCATCACTCTCCTTTTCTTTTTCGGACTGATCCAATTCATTCTCCTCGATGTCAGTTCTGAGACGCGGCAGTTACTGGGGTATTTCTCGGCAATCGAGCAGATGGGCACCCTTTCACGCGGGCAGATCGATACCCGCCCGATGGTTCTTTACCTCAGTATGACTGTTGTGTTGCTTACTTTCACTTACCAGGCGTTTCAATCGCGCAAGTGGAGACTCTAGGCATGGCGACCGAGACGACTCGAGCCGAGAGACCGAAGAAGATCCATCGCCTCCAGATCGGGGTGAATGTGATCGTGCAGGTGCTGATCATCATCGTGCTGGCAGCAATGGTGAATTATCTCGGGTTCGAGCACTACCGGCGCTGGGATTTGTCCCGCGACAAGAAATACGCCCTGTCTGACAAAACGAGGCAGTTTCTCGACAGTCTCAAAGCCAAGGTGCGGATCACAGTCTTTTTCGGGGCGCAGAACCCGATAACCGGCGACGTGCAGAACCTGCTTACCGAGTATCAGTATGCCTCACATGGGAAAATCGATGTCGAATATGTCGACCCGGAACGCAACCTGACCCGGGCCAAGGAGCTGTTCGATAAGTATAAGGTTGTAACCGATGAGAGTGTCTTGATCGTCGATTACGAGGGCCGGAGCAAGACGGTGAAAGCGTCGGAGATGGCTGACATGGACCAGGGCAACCCAATGGCTGGGGAAGGACCGAAGGTGACCGCCTTCAAAGGCGAGCAAGCCATCACCAGCGCCTTGATCGATGTCGTCGAAGGGAAGAAAAACACCGTTGGTTACATTACAGGTCACAAGGAGCCGCCGCTTTCCGGGCAGAGCCCGATCTCGATTCTCAAGACCTTTATTGAAAACGAGAACATCACCTTCAAGGAGCTTAACCTTTTCGAACTCCCGGCGATCCCGGCCGAGATCAAGGTCGTGATGATCGCCGGACCGCAGTACGATTTCTCTGATCGCGAGATGAAGATGCTGCGTGATTTCTGGAACAAGGATGGCCGTATTCTCCTGCTCGTCGATCCGGCGGCGAAAACTCCAAAGCTCCTCTCCTTCCTCAATGAGCAAGGGGTGAAAGTGGATGACGACCGGTTGATGGCGATGGTCAAAACCGGGATCGAAGAAGTCGCCCGGGTGCGCGATGTGGTTGCCCATTTTCTAGCCGATAGCCCGGTGACCAAGCGTCTCGCCGATGTGCGCGCGCCCTTTTTCGGCGCGACCAGTTCACTCACACTCGAGTCACAACGCGTAGCCGCGGCCAATGTTCATCTCACTCCGCTCGCCCAGGCGGAAAAGGGTTATTGGGGTGAAACCGATTATTACTCGGACGACGAAGCGCTTTTGCAATACGATCCGGCGAAAGACAAAGGCGAGCCGCTTACGATTGCGGCCGCGGTCGAGAAAGGCGGGAGCGCGGACGAGCGGGTCCAGCTGAACTCGGCGCGGTTGATCGTCGTCAGTAACTCTACTTTCATCCAGGATAACGCCCTTACTCAGGACCAGCAGCAGCTCGATTTCATCTCCGGGAGCATTAACTGGCTGCTGAGTCGGGAGCAACTCATCGGAATCGCGCCAAAGATTCCGCAGACACTTACCTTTAGCCTGGCCGAAGAGTCACTGCGCAATCTGCGCTGGATCATTCTGGTCCTGATTCCGCTTGTGCCGGCAATCCTCGGCTCGCTCGTCTGGTGGCGACGTCGAGCCTAACGACAAAGGATGAAGCTGCGCACCACCATTATTCTTCTTCTGCTCGCGATCGGCCTCGGGGTCTGGATCAAGTTTTTCGAAAGTAAACAGCCAAACACCGCCGAGACGCGCCGGGCCGCGGGCAACGTGCTGAATTTTGATCGCGACAAACTCGAGGGGATTGTGATTCAAAATGGCGACGATCGGATTGAACTGCAGCGCCGGGATGGAACCTGGCGCCTGACGGCTCCGGTCAAGGACCAGGCGGACAGCGCCGAGATCGATAATTTGATCAGCGATCTCGAGCTCTGGCGCCGCGACGCGGTTATCCCGGAGAAAGACGTGACCGCGGAAAAAGGGCGTCTCCACGAATATGGGCTCGCGCAACCAAAGCTGCGCCTGCGGCTGCTGTTGCCTAACGAATCCCGCGAGATCCTTTTCGGCAAGGACGCCGCGCTGGAAGGGAAAATCTATGTCCGGCTCGCCGATTCGAAGGAGGTGATTCTCGCCTCGCAAAACGTGCGGGCGGACATTTCGAAAAAGGCGGACGAATTTCGCGACCGCAAACTGACGGATCTTACGACCGCGCAGGTCACACGCGCGATCATCAAGACTCCGGCGGGCGAAATTGAGCTGGCGAAAAAGGGCGAACATTGGCAGATCGACAAGCCGCTCCAGGCGCGAGGGGACGACGAGAAAATCGGCGACCTTTTGGCGAACGTGACGAACGCGCGGATCGAGGAATTTGTTGGGACTGACAGCGGCGATCTGCACGGCTACGGACTTTCGGAGCCGCGGGGCTCGATCACCATTTATGGCCCGCGGGAAAAGGAAGGCCGGGTGCTTCAGATTGGAGCGGTGGCGGACAAGCTCAAGGACGCGATTTACGTTCGTTATCTGCCGCGGAACGGCGTCTACGCCTTGCCGAAAAAAACCGAGGATCTGCTGAAGGTGCGGCCTAACGACCTGCGCGATCGCCATCTCGTCAGCCTCGACACGAACAACCTCGACCGCATCCACATCGAGGCGGCCGGCGAACCGAAGATCACCCTCGCGCGCAAGGACCAGAGCTGGACCATCGCCAGCCGCA
Organism: Chthoniobacterales bacterium; assembly: GCA_036825615.1. Classification (GTDB taxonomy): domain Bacteria; phylum Verrucomicrobiota; class Verrucomicrobiia; order Chthoniobacterales; family UBA10450; genus JAICXG01. The sequence goes on along the minus strand of DAISXY010000007.1, from coordinate 62,357 downwards.
ATAACGAGCCGGCAAACAGCGAGGAAGTGCGGCGTCTCATCGACCTGCTGAACGAGACGCAGGTGACGCGGTTTGTCGCTGATACTGCCTCGGATCTGCCGAAGTATGGACTGGACCAGCCGCAACTAAAACTCACCTTCAGCTCCTTCGCCTCGGAAAACACGGCCGAGACCGCGGCGGGCGAACACCCTTACCTGACGATCTCCTTTGGCCGGGTGGAAAACGGGGAAATCTACGCGCGGATCAACGAGGAGCCGTTTATCCTCGCGACCAAGGCCGATCTCTCGACCAAGATCTGGCACGACCCGTTGCAATGGCAGGCGCTCGCCATCTTCAATTTTAAGCCGGAGGAAATCCACCGCTTCTCTCGTGTTACCGACCGCGAAGAATCGCTCGTGAGGAACGGGCCGAAAGATTGGAAATGGCTGAACGGCAAAGGCGAGATCGATCTTACGAACGTGCAGTCGCTCCTCAACACCCTCGCCAGTCTGCGCGCTGTGCGCTGGGCCGGCGCAACCAAACCGGAACATGGCTTCGACAAACCGCAGTTCGTCATCACCTTCACCACCTCACCCGACGACAAGATGCAGCACAAGCTCACGATCGGCAGTCCGACCGCGGAGGGGATGTGGTTCGCGAAAACCGATCAACACGAAGGCACCTTCGTCATCAGCAATCCCGATGCGAGCGCCTTGAAGTTACCCTTGAGCAAAGCCGTCTCGCCTTCACCGACGCCCAGCCCGACGGGCACAGCGAGCGCCTCGCCGTCTCCTTCGCCCTGAGCAAAGCAGCAGGTTCCCTTCAGAGTTGTTCATTTGCTTGCCTCCGCTCGGCGGGCATTTTAGATGTAAGCCCGCGCCGCGCCCCCGCGGCTCGGAACTCTCAACCATCAAATCTTGAATCATTATGGCTAATTTCGGCATCAACGGCTTCGGCCGCATCGGACGCAACGTTCTTCGCGCCATGACCCAGGACCAGGTTGCGCAGGTCCAGGCGATCAACGACCTCACCGACACCCACACCCTCGCGCACCTGCTGAAGTGGGATTCAGTTCACGGAAAATTCGATGGCGAAATCAGCTACGACGACCAAAACATCATCGTCCGCGGTCACAAAATCAGGATCTTAAAGGAGCGGGATCCGGGGAAGTTGCCTTGGAAAGACCTCGGCGTGGAGGTGGTTCTCGAGTCGACCGGCTTTTTCACCAGCCGCGATAAGGCGGAACTCCATCTCGCGGGCGGGGCGAAGAAGGTGCTGATCAGCGCGCCGGCGAAAAATCCGGACGTCACCATCTGCATCGGAATCAATGACAAGATTTACGATCCCGCGAAGCACACCATCATCTCGAACGCGAGTTGCACGACCAACTGCCTCGCGCCGCTCGCGCGCGTGCTGCACGAGAATTTCACGATCGTGAACGGGTTCATGAGCACGATTCACAGCTACACGAACGACCAGCGCATCCTCGATCTTCCGCACGAAGATCTGCGCCGGGCGCGGGCGGCGGCGTTGAGCATCATCCCGTCGAGCACCGGGGCGGCGAAAGCGATCGGGGAAGTCTTGCCCGAGCTGAAGGGCAAGCTCAACGGCGGCGCCTTTCGGGTGCCGACACCGGATGGGTCGGTGACCGATTTCACCGCCATCCTGGAGAAGGAAGCCAGCCTTGATTCGATCAACCAGGCCTTCAAAAACGCGGTGACTGATCCGAGCTACAAAGGCGTGCTGGAATACACCGAGGAGCCGCTGGTCTCGCAGGATATTGTGGGCAATCCGCACTCCTGCATTTTCGACAGCAAACTGACGATGATTCATGGAGGAAAATTCGTGAAGGTGGTCGGCTGGTACGACAACGAGTGGGGTTACAGCAATCGCTGTGTCGACATGCTGGAGATGATTTCGTAATCTCCTGCTCCTGCTCCTGCTCTTGCTCCTGCTCCACGCCAATGAGTCCCTCCTTCGACCATGAGAAACTGGAAGTTTACCAAGCCGCGCTGACCTTCTGCGGCTGGAGTGGTGAGCTTCTCGGGACGATCGCTGCAAAAGCGGCCGCAAAGGATCAACTCGATCGCGCCTCCACTAGCATTCCGTTGAACATCGCGGAAGGAAACGGCAAATTTTCGCAACGGGACCGGGCGCGGTTTTTCGAGATCGCGCGCGGCTCTGCCTTGGAATGTGCAGCTTGCCTGGATGTTTTGGTCGTTAGGCGACTTACGACTGAAGACCAGATCGCCGGCGGCAAGGAAGAATTGGTTCACATTGTGCGAATGCTCATGGGATTGTTGCGGCGGTTTTCCGAGGGTTTGAGCGCAATTCGGGAAGACGAGGCCGATTATCCTGAGGAGCAGGAGCAGGAGCACGATCAGGAGCAGGAGAGCAGATGAGCAAACTGAGCGTTCGAGACCTGGAGGTTAACGGGCGGCGCGTCCTCGTGCGGGTGGACTTCAATGTCCCGACCGAGGAACGCAACGGCCAGATCGTCATCACCGACGACACTCGGATCCGCGAGAGCTTGCCCACGATTAATTATCTGCGTCACCGCGACGCCAAGACCATCCTGATGGCCCATTTCGGACGGCCCAAAGGCCAGCGGGTCGAAAAATATTCCCTCCGTCCGGTCGGACTCGCTCTGCACAACCTGATCGATCATCCGGTCGCCTTCAGCCACGACTGCATCGGGGCCGACGCAGAAACGATTGTGAGTGAGATGCGACCCGGCGACGTGACTTTGCTCGAGAACGTGCGCTTCTATGCCGGGGAAGAAGCAAATGATCCGCAGTTCGCTGAGTCACTCGCCAGGCTTAGCGACGGCCTTTATGTGAACGACGCTTTCGGGGCGGCCCATCGAGCCCACGCCTCGACGGTCGGAGTAACGAAATTCGTCCGGCAAGCCGCGATGGGTTTGCTGATGGAGAAAGAGCTGAAATACCTGAAGGAAGAGCTGGCCGACCCGGCCCGGCCGTTCCTTGTCATCCTCGGAGGCGGGAAAGTGTCGGACAAGATCGGCGTGATCAAGGCGCTGCTCGAGAAGGCCGATACCATCCTGATCTGCGGCGCGATGGCGAACACCTTTCTCGAGGCCGAGGGGATTCACATGGGGAGCAGCCGGGTGGAGCGCGACAAGCTTGGCCTCGCGCGCGAACTGATGGCGCTCGCGAAGGAAAAAAACGTGCGGATGCAGCTCCCGATCGATTTGTTAGGCGCGGAAGAAATCAAGCCCGGCGCTGCCACCCGGCACAGCGGCCGGATTTCCCGCGATCATGATATCCCCGATGAATGGCAGGCAGTCGACATCGGCCCGGACACGATCACTCTCTTCAAAGATGAGATCGCTCATGCCAAGACGATCCTTTGGAATGGACCGCCGGGAATTTTCGAGATTCGCGAATTCTCCGCCGGGACTGAAGCGATTGCCGAGGCGCTGGCGGAATCCAACGCCACCACCATTATCGGCGGCGGCGATTCCGTGACCGCGGTGAAACAGGCCGGGCTGGCGGACAAAATGACCTTCATCTCCACCGGCGGCGGCGCCTCGCTGGAATTGCTCGAAGGCAGGGAACTGCCGGGCGTGGCGGCTTTGACGGACAAAGACTAGACAGGATTTACACGATTAACCGGATGGAACAGTTTGCGCTCCAGGTTTTCTGAGATAATCCCGTCAATCCTTTTAATCCTGTCTCAAATCTGATGCGCAAAAAAATCATCGCCGCGAACTGGAAGATGCACATGACTCAGATTGAGTCGGAGGCATTCGTCACCACTTTTCTGCGCGAGCTTGGCGACCCGGATGAAATCGAGATCGTGATCGTGCCGCCTTTCACCTCGATTCCGAAAGTATCCGAGCTACTCACCCAGGTGCAGAACATCAAAGTCGGCGCGCAGAACATGCACTGGGAACGGAGCGGCGCGTTCACGGGCGAGATCAGCCCCGCGATGCTGCGCGAGCTGTTCGTGCGTTATGTCGTCCTCGGCCACAGCGAGCGGCGGGCGATGTTCGGCGAGACGGATGAAATCGTGAACCGCAAGGTGCGGGCGGCGCTCGAGGAAAAGTTGCGCCCGATTCTTTGCATCGGCGAGACGCTCGCCCAGCGCGAGCGCGGCGAGGTCGAAAAGGTTCTTTCAAGCCAGCTCCGCGGCAGCCTTGCTGAGGTCGAGGCGAAGGAATTGCTCGAAACCGTCATCGCTTACGAACCAGTCTGGGCGATCGGCACCGGCAAAAACGCGACCCCCGAGCAGGCGCAGGAGGCGCACGCTTTCGTGCGACGGACGTTAGGCGAGATGTTCGATGATGCGACCGCGGAGAAGATTCGCATCCAGTACGGTGGCAGCGTCAAGCCGGCGAACGCGGGCGAGTTGCTCTCGCAGCCGGACATTGACGGAGCGCTGGTCGGCGGCGCGAGCCTCGATCCCCGCAGCTTTGCGCAGATCGTCGAGGCCGGCCTCACCACTCCTTTGTAGCTCCGGCTCGCGAGCCGAGCTACAGGGTTATGGCATAGACTTCGACCAGCCCGGTTCCGGTCGGCGCCGAACCGGCCCCGCGCACGATCGCAGTGTAGCCGCCGGGCGCGAGCGTAGCGAGGATGGCCGCTTCTTTAGGATCGTTAGGCGGAATGTTCGTGGCCGCGATCGCATCGGCATCCGGGCTCTCCTGCCAGTTGTCGTTGAAATCGAGCTGCGTGCCGTTGCCGTCGTAAAGCGTCAGCGTCGGATCGCCGAGCGGATTGGACAGAAACTGCGCGAGCGAGGGCCCGATGGCCCGCACCAGGACGGACTGCGAGCCCGTGCCGCCGACGATAAAGCCGCCAATCATCACTTCATCGTCGGTTTTCACGTTGCTCCGGGTTGAAATGTTGAGCACGCTTGCGCCGGGGCCGGAGTCGAGATCGTAAACCTCAACCAGCCCGATCCCGGTGCCATTGTTCGCCCCGTGCACGACCGCGGTGTATCCGGTCCCGTCGTTGCTCGCCGGCAGGCTGAGGAGAACAACCGATTCGTTAGGGTCGGCTGGGGCGAGTTTCGCGTCGATTACGTCCTGGCTGTTGCTCGCCTCCTGCCAGTTGTCGTTCGAGGCGATGGTGGCGCCACTGCTGTCGTGAATCTCGACGATGGGATCGGGAAGGAAATTCGTTATTCCTGCGACCGCGAGCGAAGGTCCGAGCGCGCGCACCGCCAGGCGTTTTGGGGCATCGCCCTGCACGATGAAGCCGCCGATCATGACGTCGTCATTCGTTCCCACAAATGCGCGCGTCGAAAGATTCGCGAGATGCATCGGGTTCGCGATCACGTTCACGTCGAACATTTGCGAAATCTGCGCGCCATCGGAGTCGGTTGCGGTGGCGGTAATGGTGGCGGTGCCGAGCGCTTTTCCACTCACGAGCAGATTCGATCCGCTCACGACCACGCTCGCGATACTGGGATGATTGCTGCTCGCGCTAAAGACGAGCGGCGACGTGTAACTGATCGCCGGGATCGAGATCAGATTGTCCGGCGTCGGAAGGCCGGGGGCGGTGAAGTTGCGCAACGGAAGCGTGTCAAAAGGTGAGCCGAAGTTGAAGATCGGCACGGCTGCGATCGCATCCACGACCGTCATTCCGTCGCCGATCACGCGCCCGAAAACGGTGAACCCGCCGTTATCAGTATCGAGGCTGAGATTATCCGCGAGATTGATGTACCACTCACTCGTCGCGCTGTCTGGGTCAGTCGGCAGCTTTGCCATCGCGATGGTGCCCCGCGTATTGGAAATCCCGGGCTCGTTCATGATCGCGGCGAAATGCTGCACCGGCGTCACTTGAACATGAACCGGGTCGGCCGGGTTCACCGTCCCAAGCCAGCCGCCACTTTGAATCACGAATCCCGCCACGGAGCGATGGACGAAGAGCGGGGCGATATCGCCGGTCGTTGGATCGGTGATGAGATACCGACCCGAATCGATGTAGTTTTTGAAATTCGCAACCGTGATCGGCGTGCGCTGGTCGTAGAGCGCGAGATCGACATTGCCGAGCACCGTCGTCAGGCGAACGCCGCTCGTATCGGGATCATCGAAATGGTCGGCCAGCGGCACGACCTCCGCCGGGCCGGCCACAAAAAGCGATGCGTTGTTGATTGGCGCCGTGATCTCTGGCGCAACATTTTGCCCAAGCGCAACCAACGGTAACAAAGCGGAAGCAGCCAGAAGGAGCCGTCGAAAACCGAAAAACATCGGCCACCAGTAGCCGCATTTCGCGCCGGCTCAACCGGCCGTTGCTCAACCCGGCTTGTTGATTTCGAGATAACTGCGGGAGGTAACGTGGCTGGTACCGGGCTCGAGGTCTTCGATCCGCATCTGTTTCAAAAACCAGCGGCCGTCGATTTTTTGCGCCGAGACAACTTCGAAGCGTTTGATCAGGCGGCCCTGCCAGTCGTAGGCCTGGATGCGCATCATGGCGCCGCTCTCTTTGTCGACCCAGATGAGGACGTTCGAATATTGCGCGTCGCGCGAGGGCGGTTGCAGCCGGATGCGCCAGCAGGGCCGGGTGCGGACGGTTTCTTCGCCCGTGATTTCCGGATGCGGCCAATACAGAAATTTGAGCGCGAGATCGCCGTAGGTCACCGCCGTGCCGCCAATCCGGTCGTCGAGCCGTGACTTGGCAAACTTCTCCGTGCTATGCGCATGCACGAGATCAAGACTCGAACCTTTCTCGCCGAGCTGCAGCTGAAGGACTTCCGGCGGATTGCTAAAAGTGTAGCGAATGAGCGGGCCGGTCTGGGTGAGGCGAAAAGGAATGACTTTCGCATCAGTGCGAAGTTGCCCCTGGAGATCGAGTTGCTGTTGCGCCTGTTGCAGGCGGACTTGATCTAGAATTTCCGGCGCCGAAGGTGCCGCTGCGCGCGCAATGGTTGCGGTAAGAAAAACGGTCAGGAAAGCAAGCGGTCGATTCACAAAGTTTTAAGCTTTAGGTTTTAAGCTTTAAGTGGACGGCGAATGTGGCGCGGTCGAGTTGCTGTTGGAAACTGAACACTTAAAGCTCTCGCTCTTGGACCAGCAAATCTTTCACCTCATCAACCAGCAATGGACGCATCCCGCGCTCGATTTGTTCATGGCCGCGATCAGTAACGTCAACATCTTCAAACCACTCATCGCTTTGCTGGTGCTCTTCGCGCTCATTTTCGGCGGCTTCAAAGGACGGGCGCTGGTTTTTTGCCTCGCGCTCGCGGTTTGGGTGAATGGAAATCTCACCGTTGGACTGCTGAAAAGCTTTGTCGACCGGCCGCGGCCAAAACAGGTCGAGCGGGTGCGGATGGTGGAATTGCAAAAGGCGCGACCCGCATTCCTCACCCTCTTCAAACAACCGAGCATCCGGTACTCGGAGGCACGCGATCGGGAACGCTCCGGGCCGTCGTTCCCTTCCGGCCACGTGACCGATAACGTCACGATCGCCTTGCTTCTGACTGTCTTCTATCCCCGCTGGGGCTGGTTGTATTTCCTCTTTGCCTTTGCGATCGCATGGTCGCGGGTCTATCTCGGGGCGCACTGGCCGAGCGATGTAATCGCAACCTTCTTCCTCGCGGCGGGCGAGACCGCGCTCCTGCTCGCGCTGCTCGACGCGCTCTATCGCCGGTTCGTCTCGAAGTGGGCTCCGCAGTTTTTCGTGCGTCATCCGCGGCTCATTGGTGATGCGGTCACATGAGCACGACACGCGCGGTCTGGATTTTCATTCTCGTGCTCACGGCGATCCGGCTCGCGCTGATCGGCGCGACCGAGCTTTCGCCTGACGAAGCCTATTATTGGATGTGGGCAGAGCGGCCGGCGCTCTCGTATTTCAGCAAGGGGCCCGGCGTCGCTTTTGTGATCCGCTCCAGCATCGCGGTTTTCGGCGACAACGAATTCGGGGTGCGCTTCTGGAGCCCGATCCTGGCCGCCGGCACGAGCCTGTTGCTGTATTATTTTGCGCAGCGGCTTTTCAGCGCGCTCGCCGGTTTCTGGCTCGTCGTGGCGCTGAACGTGACGCCGATTTTCAACCTCGGCAGCCTCGTCATGACGATCGATCCGCTCTCGATTTTTTTCTGGGTCGCGGCTTTCTACACCTTCTGGCTCGCGCTCGAACGGAGCCCCTCCTTCTCCTGGTGGTGGCCACTCACCGGTTTGCTCATCGGGCTGGGCTTTCTCTGCAAATACACGAACACGCTCGAGCTGGTCTCGATTCTTCTCGTTCTCATTTTCGTCCGGCGCTTGCGGCGCGAATTCCGCAGGCCAAATCTCTACCTCCTCCTGATCGTCTTCGGCCTCTGCACGATTCCGCCGATTCTTTGGAATTCCGAGCGCGCCTGGATCACCCTCGCGCATCTCCGGGCCCGGGGCAGCCTGAACCAAACGCTCGGCGTCCATCCGCTCGAGTTGCTCTCGTTTCTCGGAGAACATTTCGCCACTTACTCGCCGCTGCTTTTTCTCGGGCTCGCCTGGGCGACGATCGCGAGCTGGCGCCGGGCCCGGCAGAATTTCAAGGTGCTCTATCTGCTCTGGTTCGGCCTGCCGGTCTTTCTCCTCTACACGCTGCTCTCGATCAACAAGGCGGCCGCGCCGAACTGGGATTGCCTCGCCTTTCTCAGCCTTGGCGTGCTCGCGATTTCCTATTGGCGCGAACGCTCCGCCTCGCGCGAGAAGGCGCGCAACTGGACCAACGCCGCCATCATCCTTGGCCTGCTCATGAGCGCGACGCTTTTGGCCCTGATGTTGAACTCAGCCGGCGTGCCGGGGCGCAAACATGATCCGACCGAGCGCATCCGCGGCTGGCGCCCGCTGGCGGAGGCGGTGCAGAAGGTGCGCGACGATTTTGAAAAACGCACCGGCAAGCCGGTTTTTCTCATCGCTGACGACCGGGACCGCGCGGCTGAGCTGGCGTTTTATCTTCCGGAGAAGCGGGTCGAAGGTCCGGGTCATCCGCCGGTTTATATCCCCGAGTCGCAGGACATGGTGAACCAGTTTTCCTTTTGGCCGCGCTACGATGAATTTGAGCCGCTGCCCGCAAATGCGCCGCATGAGTCTGACCAAATCTATACCGAGGAGAGCGGCGTGAATCTTTTCACCGGGCGCACCGCGCTCTTCCTTCAGCTCGGGGAAAAGGACCGGCTGCCCCGCAGTATCCGCGGCGGCTTCGAACGAACCGAGCCGATCGCGACAATCGAAGTGCGCGCGGGCAAACGGGTGCTGCGCGAGGTGCAGGTTTACGCCTGCTACAACTACCGCACCCTGCCGCTATGACCAACGACGAACCGAAACCGGCCGTGTCGGTAGTCGTCCCGCTTTACAATGAGGAAGAGAACGTCGCCATCCTGCAGGAGGAGCTGGCGGCGGCGTTAAAAGGAATTGAGCACGAAATTATTTTCGTCGATGACGGCTCGACCGATGCGACCCTTGCTCGCCTAACGAGAACGGCGGCGGTGCGGATTCTGCATTTTGAAAAGAACGCCGGACAAAGCGCCGCGCTTTACGCCGGTGCGAATGCGGCGCGCGGAAAGGTGGTCGTGCTGATTGATGGCGACCTGCAAAATGATCCGGCGGATATTCCGCGCTTGCTCGCGGAGGTGGAACGGGGCGCGGATCTGGTCTGCGGCTATCGCGCGAAACGCAAAGACACGCTGGTTAAACGCCTAACGAGTCGGATCGCCAATGCGGTCCGGAGCCGTTTTACGCGGGATTATGTTCGTGACACCGGCTGCACCCTGAAAGCGATGCGACGCGAATGCGTGCGAACGCTGGTGCCCTTCAAGGGCATGCACCGTTTTATTCCCGCCCTCGTCCGAGGCGCCGGCTATCAGCTCGTCGAAGTGCCGGTGAACCATCGGGCGCGGAGGTTCGGCAGGAGCAAGTACGGCCTCGGCAACCGCGCGATCCGCGCGACGGTCGATATGTTCGGAGTGCGCTGGCTGCTTTCCCGGCAACTAAATTACAAGCTCGCGTCCGAGGAAAAAGCAGACGCGAAGCGCTGATCAACCCGGGTGACCAATCGGATGCGCATTCGCCTATCCGTTAGGCGAAGGGGAGGGCGACGGACTCGGGCCGCCGGGAAGAAGAAGGGTTTGCCCAATCTGCAATTTCCGGTCGTCCTCGATGTGATTGAGCTTTTGCAGCTCGCTGATGCTCACCTTGTGCATGCGTGCGATGGAAGTGAGCGTCTCACCCTTTTCCACCACGTGGGTGTTGACGCCGGGCGGGATAGCGACCCCCGCTGTAGCAGCGGCGGCGGCGGTCGCGCGGCGCACGGGCGTTTCCCCGTTGCTGGTTCCGTTTGGATGCTCGATTTCCTGCTGCAAGCGCAGGATTTGCTGCGAGAGCAAATCAATCTTGATGTTTTGCTGGTCAATCTTGCGCGAAAGGTTTAGCAGCTCGGCGGACTCCGATTTTGGTGTCGGGCTCTGCGCCAGCACGGGCGCGGCGAAAAACGGTAAAAGAAACAGGGCCGCGAGAGTCCGGTAAAGGCCAATCATGGGGCAACGTTGGCATCGGGGTTCTGCACTGGCAAGCGTCCGGCCGGTTGCGTTTTTCACTGGATGCCGGTAATTTTTTTCATGCCAGAGCGGACGGAAAGACCGGTGGCGCCCGTGCCATGGGGACCGAAGCAGGGGGATGGCGGCGGGCCTAAATCGCCAGACGTTTCGAAGCCGGACACGCGCGATTTGCTCAAGAAAATGCGCAAGGTGGACCCGAACCAATCGAAGCGCTACCGGCAGCGCACCGGCCAGTGATCCGGGAATCGTCAGGCGGAGATCTGCCGGATTTTCCCGCGCTGCTGCGGCGTCGCGGATTGTTAGGCGAAGCGAATTCGGGAGCAGCTTCGGCGTCGTTAGGCAATCCTGCCGGGTTCACGCCGACACAGGCGACCACGATTCTCGCCTTTAAGTTTAACGACGGCATTCTGGTCGCGGGCGATCGGCGCGCCACCGCTGGTAACACGGTGGTCTACGAGCGCGCGGACAAGGTGCTCGAGATCGATCGGCATTCGATCATGGCGATCGCGGGCGTGCCGGCGACGGCGTGGGAAATGGCGCGCGTGCTCGAGCATTCGCTGCAATTTTTCCGGCGCACCCAGCTCCAGGAGATGAGCGTTGACGGCAAAGTGCGCGCGCTCTCGAAATTGCTCCGCGATAATTTCGGCTTCGTCATCCAGGGCATCGGCGTGGTCGTGCCGATCTTCGCCACTTACGATTTCGCGGGCGAGGGTCAGGCCCGGCTTTATTTCTACGATGCGATGGGGGCGCAATTTGAAGTGACCGATTACGCTGCCACGGGCTCGGGATCGCCGGGAGTGCGCGGAGTTTTGTTTTACGAAAATCGCTGGGGCAAAAAACCGTTGCACAAGTTGCCCGAAAAAGAAGCGGTGACGATTGCCTTGCGCGCACTCGATACCGCGGCGGAAGCGGATACGGCGACCGGCGGGGTGGACCGAAACGCGCGCATTTTCCCGCTCATCAAAGTCATTTCTCGGGAGGGGATTCGCACCCTGCCGGAGAAGCAGATCGCGGATTGTTTCAAGCGCACGGTGGCATGATCGAGGAGCCATATCGCTGGGTCGAGGCGATCGCCAATCGCCGCGAATATATCGAGACGCAGCTCGCGCCCGGCAGCCCGATCGCGGTCCTGAGTTATCGCGATGGAATTTTGTTCGTCACAATCGGGCGCGCGCGGCAGAAACTGTTTGAGATTTACGACCGGATCGCGATGGGCGCGATTGGGCATCCGGGCGATATTGAACGGCTGCGAATGGCGGTGATCGAGCTCGCGAGCACCGAGGGATTTACGCGCTCGGCGGCTGATGTTTCGCTGCGTCGCCTCGCGTTTTACTCGCTCAGCCCGCTCTTGAAGAATGCGTTTGAACAGATTTACGGCGCGCCCTTTCTCGCCCGGATGATTTTTGCCGAGGTCGGCGCCAGCCCGGCAGAGGATTTATTTCTGCGGGTCGAGTACGACGGTGCGATCACGGCCAACGGCCCGGCGCGGGAAGGAGCGCAACCGCCGCGGTTCAGCGCGATCAGCGGAACGAGCGGCGCCACCGAATTGATGGAAGAGCTTTTGCGGCGCGACCATGATCCCGGCTGCACGCTCCAGCGGGCGCTCAAGCTGGCGCTCGATGCCTGGAGTGCCGGCAGCCTGCCCGTGCCGGAGGAAGGCGAGCGGGAGATTCCCTCGCACGAAACGCTGGTGAAACATCGGAATGAGGAATTGAAAAGCGCAACCGTGGAAGCCTGCGTCCTGGAGCGAAACGGCCCGGGCGCGATTCGCTTTCGATCTCTTAATGGCAAGGAAATAAAAGATCTCCTCGCCTGACGCCAATGCGCCGCGCGCTTCCATGGGTCGGATTGCTCCTGATGGCGATTTCGTTCGTCTGGCTAATCTGGACGCCGCCAGCCCCGCCGCAGCTGCACGCGGCCGCGCCGCGCAAACCGTTGCTGCCGGCGAAACATCCGCTCGTGGTCGTGCTCGACCCGGGACACGGCGGCGACGATTCCGGCGCGATGTGCGGGAATCTGATGGAGAAAGAGCTGGCGCTCGATGTCGCGCAACGCGCCGAGCTGCTTCTTCGCGCCGCCGGCTTCAAGACTGTGCTGACGCGTGACCGCGATGCCTATGTCTCGCTCGCCGACCGGGTGTCGTTAGGCAACCGGGAGCCGAACTCGCTCTTCATCAGCATCCATTTTAACGACGGAAAAAAATCGGTCGCGACCGGAGTCGAGACTTACTACTCGCCGGTGCAATCAACCCAGCCCTATCTGCTTTCCTGGTTGCCGTTTTTGCGCCGGACCGATTCCGATGAGCTGACGGCGCAGAGTACTCGCCTCGCCAGCCAGCTCCAAGGCGCGCTGGTCGCGAACACCGGCGCAGTCGATCGCGGAATCAAGAGCGAAGGATTCTATGTAATCGAGAATGTGCGGCATCCAGCGGTGCTCATCGAAGGCGGGTTCATGACGAACAAAGACGAGTTGGCGAAGCTCGGAATGGTGTCGTATCGGGAGCAGCTTGCAGCGGCGATTTGCGCCGGGGTGCAAGCGTACCGCAAGTCGCTCGAGCAGGGGGCGCCGACCTTCGCCCTCGCCTCGGCCGCGCGCCCTGAATAATGGGACAGAGCGATGCGTCGAACCCGGCTCATGAAACGATTTTGGGCCGCTCTGATTGCCCTGCTTCTCGCGGGCGCGGTTAGCTTGCGGGCGGACCAGATCACCGCCGCGGTGCAGCAGGCGCTGAAGGACCAGGGGTTTTACTACGGCGCGGTCACCGGGAATAAGGACGACGACACCAAGGCGGCCATTCGCCGCTATCAGATTCGCAACGGGCTCCAGATCACGGGCGAGATTGATGCCGAGACTTTGCGGTCGTTAGGCGTGAGTTCGGATGCGGTCCGGCGGGCGCCGCAAACCCAACCGGCTGCTCCGCCCGCCGAGCAAGAAGAGCCGCCTACTCAATCGGCGGAGATCAGCCCGCCGCCGGATTATCATGCGCCGAACGCACCGCCGCCTGTTTACCCGCAGTCGCGAGGGGTGCCGCGCATGGTGGAAAGCGATGTTTTTGCCGGCACGCCCTACGAAATGGCGCCGCCGGATTTGCAACGGCATGTGATCGTCGGCGCGCAGGCGCTCCTTGCCCGCTACGGATATTATCGGGCGGGGGTTGATGGCGAATTTGGTCCGGCGACCGCGGCTGCGCTGCGCGTCTTCCAAGCCCGTGCCGGCCTGGCCCCAAGCGGTCGTCTCAACATGGCAACCCTGGCCGCGCTTGGCCTTCTCCCGGGCCAACGCGCGCCCGGATTCATTCCGCCACGGCCGCAGCAGTACTACGGCCGACCGATTTATCGCGGGGAGTGGATCCCGTATCGTTAGGGGAGCTTAACCGGGCAACGGTTTGCCCGGGAAAACGAACCGACTGAAGCTCGGCAAACACGCTCCCCACGAAGATGCTCGCTTCAATCCGAAGCAGGAGCCGATCAGGATCATCCGACACCCAGACGCTCGCCTGGCGGAACTTTTTGTGCGGCTCGAGCTCTCGATTCTTGCCGACTTTTTTCAAGGCGACATCCAGCTTGATCGCCGGGTACTCCCCGGCTTCGACCGTTATGGGAGCATGCTCCACCACGGTCAGAGTCGCGACGTAAGCGTTGGTCGCAGGATAAACCACGACGCGATAGATATCCCCGTCCCGCAGCGGCTGACTGCGAATGTAAAGCAAGGCGGAGAAGAGATCGAAGAGACCGCCGGGAAATTCGAAGTCTTTGGTTTCAGGCAATTTCTTCGAACTACTGTCGCTCCGGAGCCGTTCGACCCGGCCGGGCGTGAAACTAAGATCGGTCACAACCGTTTTGTGTCTGCGCTCATCAACCTGGTGCATGCTGATTGGACGAAGCGTTTTCGCGTCCGCCACGGCGCGCTGATGGGTATCGAATTTCCATAACATCCGCACCAGCCCGATCGTGCCGCCGTTGCCCTTGAGTTGGATGATCTGCCGGTCGTGATCGCTCAGCGCGATTTCGGCCGTAGCCGCGACCAGTTCGCTCCACCCGAATTTGTAGGTGGCAACCAGTGGTCGCGGATTTGGAAAACTGCCTCGCGGCCGGGTTGTGACGGTTTTCTCCCACGCCGCCGGAGGGGGCGATGGCGAAGGAGTGGGAACAGCCAGGGCAAGACTCGAGCCGAGCAGGACCGCGCCTGACAAACACGCGACCGTGCGATTAAGACGCACGAGGCGAGCATCCGCTCCTGCGCGAACCGTTGCAACCGAGCTAGCCATTTCGGAAAAAAAGAACGCACGCTTGCGGGCGTGCGTTCGGGTTCCTCGGAAATTTGATGCGGGTCAGGGCTTCTTCGGCGCCGGCTTGGCGGGGCTGGAGGCCGCTTTTGAGGCCGAGGCAGACTTGTTCAGCTGAGTGACGATGTCGCTCGTGAAATCGTAGGAGGGATTAGCGAACATCACCGTGGGTACACCGTTAAGGCTCACGCCGGAGGTATCGAAAACCAGATCCATGTTTGTCGCTTTCACTCTCGCCATCACGATGTCGGTGATCTCCTTCACGATGTCGTCGCGCATCCGCACGGCCTGATCCTGGAGCTGCTTCTCGCGGGTCTGGCGGAACTCATTGATCTCGCGCTCCATGTTTTTGATGCTGGCGATTTTCTCATCGCGCTCTTTCGCTTTCTGCGTCTTGGCGTCGGCGCTCAGGGCAGGCGCTTCGAGCTGTTGGTTGAGCTTGTTGATTTCATCGAGCTTCTTTTTGTAGTCGTCGGCCCGATCGTCGTACTCCTTTTTTGCCGCGTCCTTGGCGTCGTTGATCTTCTTCTCCGCTTCCTTCGTTTTGTTGTATTCCTTGAAGGCGCGGTTCATGTCGACCGTACCGATTTTGAGAGCGGCCTGCGCGAAGGCCCCCGCCGGGAGCGCCAAGGCGGCGAGCAGCGCCAGGAGAGTGAACTTTTTCATAGATGTAGGGTCAGACTGGTAGTTGGGAACGGTATAGACTGCAAGCCCCAGGTTGCGTTCAAAATTGATAGCCAACGCTGAACTGGATCTTGCCGTCGTGGCTGTTGTCGCGCGCCTCGATCGGAATGCCGTAATCGATCTTGAGCGGGCCGACCGGCAGGTCGAGACGCAAACCGACGCCGGCGTCATTCACATAATCGTGCAAGCCGAAATCCCAGGCACCGGCGTTGACAAAACCCATGTCATAAAATGCCGCGACACGGACCCGCGGAATGACCGGCATGGTCGCCTCAATCGTGAAATGGCTGGCGGTGAGGCCGCCGAGGGGCTCGCCGTTTTGGTCCTTCGGCGAGACATCGCGGAAATTAAAGCCGCGCAGGTCATTCGGGCCGCCGAGAAAGAGCCGGTCGAAAAGTGGAACCCGATCCCCGCCGCCCCAGGTATCAACCCCTTCCACTTCGCCGTCGAGAGTGAGGATGATGTCGAAAGGAAAGCGGAAGTATTGCGAAGCCTGGAGATCGAACCCGTAAGTCTTGGTGTCGCCGCCGAGAAATCCGCCCGCGATATGTGGCGTAAAGATGAAGCGATGCCCATGCCGGGTGAGGAAGACGCTGTCGCGCGTATCGTAGAGCACGGTCGTGCTGACTTCGCTCTTGAGCCGATTGCCCGCCTCCTCCTGAATCAGCTGTGAAGCGAGCAGACTGACGTTGATGATGTCGATTTCCTGCAGCCGGTAATCGAGGCTGACGGAAAGGAACGGGGAAATGGATGGGAGCGGTTTGCGCGCGTCGATCGCGAAACCGTAGGTCCGCTCGGAGTAGACGGAACTGAGGAAATCGTCTTCGCGGTAAAAAAGATCACCGCCTAACGACAGCGGCTTGTCGAGGAAATATGGCTCGGTCAGAGAGAGGAGGTAACTCTGCTCCTGCGTCCCATACTGGATCCGGGCCCGGAATTTTTGCCCACCCCCGGTGAAGGTCGGCCAGTTCGTAATATCGAAGTTGCCCTGGGTCAGCTCGACAAAACCGAGCAGGCTCTCGACCGTACTAAAGCCGGCGCCAAAGTTGAGCGCGCCGGTCCGTTTTTCCTGCACCTGGACGAGCAGATCCTTGCGCCCGGGAATGCCGGTCTCCTCCGGATAGGTATCGACCTTTTCAAAATAGCCGAGATTTTCGAGCCGCTGCCGGCTCAGGTCCACCCGCACGGTGTTGAAGACGTCTCCGGGCAAAATAAGAATTTCACGGCGCAGCACTTTGTCCTTCGTTTTGGTGTTGCCGACGATGTTGATCCGCTCGACGAAGGAGCGCTGCCCTTCGGTGATGTTGTAGGTGAGATCGACCACGCCAGCCCCGGCCGGCGTCGCCGTTGGCAGAATATCGACGTCGACATAACCACCGGCACCGTAGCCGTCGTTAATCGCCTTCATGTCATCCTTCAAGCCTTTCGGCGAATAGATCGAGCCCTCCTTCATCTTGAGGAGCGCACGCAGGCCCGATTCCCTCGCCACGTGCTCGCCCTGGAAGGTGAGCTTGCCGACGTGGTACTGCCGGCCTTCATTCACCACCACCACGAGGCGCACCCCTTTCGCGAGTCGTTCCTGCCGCACCTCGGGAATCGTGACGTCGATGTAACCGTGGTTCTGGTAGTACTCGCGAATGCTGTCCAGGTCCTGTTGCAACTGCGCCTGGTCGAGCCGGCCCGATTTGTCAAAGAAAGCGATCGGGGTCTGCGCCTTGGTCTTCATCTGGTGACGCAGGGTGCGGTCGCTAAAAGCCTTGTTTCCTTCAAAAACAATCGACTTCACCGCACCGTGTTCGCCTTCATTGATCGTGTAAACCGCGCGCGCCGTTCCGCTCGCCTCATTGGTCGCCAGCTGCACATCCACCGTCACGCCCGGGAAACCTTTGCGCTGATAGAAATCGATGATGTTTTGCCGCCCTTCCTCGAGCTTCTCGGCATCGGCCGGCGCCGGGACTTTGAATTTGATCCGGCTCCGGATCGTCTTCGGCTTGAAACTCTGCACCCCATCGATCTCGATCTCGGTGACGAGCGCGCGGGTCGCGAGAATCACCTCGACGTGGACCCCGTTGCCGGCTGGTTGGCCGAAAATCCGGACGTTCTGGATTTTCCCGGTGGCGTAGAGCGCGCGGATGTCATCCTCGACTGTGGTTTCGGAGTAGGCGGTGCCGATCTTGGTTTTCATGTTCGCCAAAATCTGGTCCTTCGAGATCGTCTGCGGCCCGACGTAGCGCACGTCAATCGAGTTAACGGTTAATCCTTCCACACTCTGTCCGTGGAGCGCGGAGAGGAAGGTGCCAGACCAGCCTAACGAGAGTAGAACCGCAAGAAAGCGAACAAAGGAAGTGAAATTTTTCATGGCAAAAGCGCGCGGCGGCGGGCCGCTATCAGCGGTGAGTTGGCGTATTAGATGTGGAATGCGGTCGGCCACGTCAAGGCAGGAATGACGGATTTTATGGCAACAACTCGTACCAATTGTTGCGCCGCCGCGGCTCGTAACCGGCGTCGCGAATCAGACTTTCGATCTTTCCGGCATCGAGCCGGAAGGTCGTCCCCGCGCTGCTGACGACGTTCTCTTCCATCATGACCGAACCAAAATCGTTCGCGCCGTACTTGAGCGCGATCTGCCCGATCTCCGGGCCTTGTGTCACCCAGGAGCTTTGGATGTTTGGGATGTTGTCGAGAAAAATCCGCGCCAGCGCCTGAGTCCGCAGATACTCGGCCGCGCCGGTTTTGTGTTTCACCTTCAGGACCGTGTTCTCGGGCTGAAAGGTCCAGCAGATGAAAGCGGTGAAGCCGCCGCTCTTGTCCTGCTGATCGCGCAGGCGCTGCAAATGTTCGATCCGATCCTCGACCGTTTCGACATGGCCAAACATCATCGTCGCACTCGACTTCAACCCCAGCTCGTGCGCCACCTGCATCACTTCGAGCCACTGCCCGGTTTTGCATTTCAAAGGCGCAATCCGTTTCCGCACCGAGTCGACCAGAATCTCGCCGCCGCCGCCGGGAATCGAGCCGAGGCCCGCTTCCTTGAAACGCCCGATCACCTCCCGTAGCGGCATCTGGAAGGTCTCGGCGAAATGCTGAAACTCCGGCGGGCTGAATCCGTGAATGTTGATGTGCGGATATTTTTCCCGGATGTGATGGAGCAGCTCGAGGTACCAATCGAACCCGAGCTTCGGATGATGCCCGCCTTGCATCAGGATTTGGACGCCGCCGGCGGCGGTTAATTCATCCAGCTTCTGATCGAATTGGTCGTGGGTGAGGACGTAATGGTCCTCGTCGCGCTCGGTGCGATAGAAGGCGCAAAATTTGCAGTAGACGTTGCAGACATTCGTGTAGTTGATGTTGCGATCGACAATGTAGGTGACGATCTCGCGGCCCTGCCCGCCGTAGCTCTTTGCCTTCGCCAGATTGCGCCGCGCGTCGGCGAGCGCGCCGAGCTCCGTCAGCGGCCAGCGATAAAGCTCGAGCGCCTCCGCCGCGGAAATCCGCTCCCCTGCGAGCACCTTCTCCTCGAGCGAAGCCTGAGCGAGCGCGACCATCGGAGCCGAATCTAAGCGCAGCCCGGCAAAATCAAAATCGTTCCCTGCACCCGGCGGGCGGGCGAGACCGCGCACGCTCGTCGTCAGGCG
The DNA here is from genome assembly GCA_036825615.1 of Chthoniobacterales bacterium. Classification (GTDB taxonomy): domain Bacteria; phylum Verrucomicrobiota; class Verrucomicrobiia; order Chthoniobacterales; family UBA10450; genus JAICXG01. The sequence goes on along the minus strand of DAISXY010000007.1, from coordinate 43,271 downwards.
GAATCCGCATACGACGCTTTCGTTAGGCGATCAGGTGAGCGAGATCGCCTGGAACGAGCTGACAACGTCGTCGGGACCGGCTTCGGTGAAGAAGGACTCGTAAAAGCCAGGCCCGAGATCCCAATGGTCCCCTTTGTAGTATTCGTCGCGATAGAAGCGCCAGATGCCACTCACGATGATGAGCGAGCTGATGCGATCGTTCCAAAAATCACCGAGGTAATGAAAGCTGAGGTTGGTGCGCGCGTAGGCGCCTTTGAAGCCGACGTGGTCGTAAACGATCAGCTCGGGGAGCCGGAAATTTCCTTCCACCAGTTGATCGTGCCCCGGGCCGGCGGCAGAGGCGTGATAGCTGAGCGGGCCGATCTTCCATTTCGTATCGATGATTGCGCCGTTGTCCGGCGACAGCTCGGTCTTGGGTACTTGTCTCATAAGCGACGTCCTTCGTTCAGTAGTGATTTGTGCTTGTTGATTTCTGATTTAGCCGGCATCCGAGCGCAAGCGTAAAGCAGCAATCGCAAATCAAAAATTAGAAATTGCCTAAATCCGGTGCTCGCGATTATCCGAGCGCAAGCGGATGGTTTTGTTCTGCAAATCGTGCCAGGCCTGAATGAAGCGGACGGTCTTGCTCTTGGCCCGCATCAGGACCGAATGGGTGATGGTATTTGCGCCCTGCGCCTTCACTCCGCGCAAGAGTGCGCTGTCACTGATTCCGGTTGCGGCAAAAATGATGTTCCTTCCGATTGCCAGGTCGTCGGCGAAAAAGATGCGCTCGAGATCATCGCCGTGGCCTTCGGCGATCAATTTCTCACGCTCTTTCTCGTCCCGCGGCCACATCTGGCACTGCATGTCGCCGCCGAGACATTTGATCCCGGCCGCCGCCAGCACCGCTTCGGGCGCACCGCCGATGCCGACGTAAAGATCGATCCCACTTTCCGGATACGAGGGCGCCATGGCGGCGGCGATGTCGCCGTCGCCGATCATGCGCAGCGACGCGCCGATGCGACGGATTTCCGCGACGATCTCCTTGTGCCGTGGACGGTCGAGCATCATCACGACCACATCCTGGACGCGCTTGTTCAGCGCCCGCGCGACGGTGATGAGCGTCTCCTCGATCGGGCTTTCGAGCTTGAGCGTGTCGATCCCCGCTTTTTTCATGCTCCGGATGATCTCGGGTCCGTAGGCGAGCTTCATCATGTAAAAGGATGGGATGTCGCGCAGCGCCACCTTTACTCCCGGCTCGGGGCTGGCGGCGGCGATGCAGGTGATCGAGTTCGGCATTCCTTTGGAAATGTTGGTCGTGCCGTCGATCGGATCGAGCGCGATGTCGAACTGCGGCGCGCCCGGCAACCACATCCCGAGTTGTTCCCCTTTGAAAATGCCGGGCGCGTCATCCTTGATCCCCTCGCCGATCACCACTTCGCCGCAGATATTCATGAGGTCGAACATCCCGCGGATCGCGTCGCAGGCGGCGGCATCGGCTTTTTCCTTTTCGCCCCGGCCCATCCAGGGAAGCGAATTAAGCGCGGCGGCTTCGGTTGCCCTAACGAAATCAAGCTCGATGATGCGCTCGATGTCGTCATAGTTTTGTTTCGGGATGCGCAGCATCGGGTGATGTTCGCAAAGGTCGCGGGTGGTGACAAGGGCAGTATGCGCCCTCTGGAATAAGACGGATGCGCTGAGGCTGTTTTCGCCGACGAACAGTTCCTAATCGCCGCTCAGTGAGCCCAGAGCCATTCTCGGCAAAGGGATGTCTATGGCGCGTTTCTTCTCGCGGAGGACCCGTTTCCTCGTCCGGCTCGGACGTTTCTGCGGGGATGGACCCGACCTGGAGCGTGACCAAGCATGCCGAGCAGCTCGCAGTGTTCTGGTAAGAATCGGGGGATTCTTAATCGCCTTACCGGTGACGGCGGCCGACTTCGGCGCTCTTGGTCGGGGTATAGCCAGCCCCCCTGTATCCTCCTGCGAAAAGGATCATCCCATTCGGCAACATCGTCGCGGTGTGGCTGGTACGCGACTTGTAGAGGTCGCCGGCAGCAGTCCAGGTCCCGCTTACCGGGTCATAAAGTTCGGCGCTCGCGGTGGCAACGTTGTCAATATCCCATCCTCCCGCCACGAGCACCATCCCGTTCGGTAGCAAGGTCGCGGTGTGATAATACCGGGCCGTGCTGAGGCTGCCGGTCTCGGTCCAGGTGCCGGTCGCCGGGTCGTACAGTTCCGCGCTCGCCAGCGCGCCGCCATTCGTGTCGTATCCCGCCACAACCAGGACCTTCCCATTTTGCAGCAACGTAGCCGTATGACGAGCCCGGGCGGTGTTGAGGGTGCCGGTTTTGGTCCAGGTGCCGCTCGCCGGGTCATACAGTTCCGCGCTCGTGATGGCTCCGGTCAAGGTTGAGGAATCTCCTCCGGCCACCAGCACCATTCCGTTTGCCAGCAGGGTCGCGGTGTGATCCCAACGGGGGTCACGAAGGTTGCCTTTGGCAGTCCAGGTTTCAGCCGCCGGATCGTATAATTCCGTGCTGTCGGTAATGCCAAGCTCACTCCATCCCCCGGTCACAAGCACCATCCCAGTGGGGAGCAAGGTAGCGGTGTGACGAAATCGTGGGCGCGGGATTGGCGCCGTCACCGCCCACGTGCCCGTCGTCGAGTCGTAGAGCTCACACGCCGATACAGGCAGCCCAGCCAATCCTGCTACCACAAGCACCCTGCCATCTTGCAATAGAGTCGCGGTATGTTGGCTGTGTTCCTGATTGAGGGCGCTCGTTTTAGTCCAGGTTCGGCTCGCCGGATCGTACAGTTCAGCACTGCCCGTGTCACCACCCTGCGCAACGAAGCCCCCGGCAGCGAGGACCAGCCCGTTCTGTAGCAAAGTGGCGGTGTGCTCACCGCGCGCCAAGTTCAGGCTGCCTGTCGCCTTCCACATCCACGTCGCAGACCCCGCGGCAGATTCCGGGGGGTTAGCGCTCAGGTAACCTCCGCCTGTTTGAGCCTGGAGGGCGAGTACCGTCAACGCTGAAACGCTCAAGACAACAGCCAGGCATGATCTTCGCATGGCTCCAAGTGTAGCAAACGTCGAGCGCTATGGAATAAGATCATGCGGAGTCGCCCAACGGCAGGGCTGGATCCCGCTCCACGTTCTGCCCCTCACGGGTTCGCCCTCTCAGCCTGTCATCCCGAGCTGGCGAAGCGCAGCGAGGGACCTCCCAATGCCCGGAGCACTTTCGCGAAACATCGAGCCGACCAGTGCACTGCCGGTCCTCAGGTTCGCTCACCTCGAGATTGCCTCGCGAGGTCCCTCGCCGCGCTTCGCCGGCTCGGGATGACAAACCTTGGCTGGCGGCTCGCTCGTTAGGGCATGCCGGCTTTGCGCGGTTTCGGTTTGCCGGCACCTTCTCGTTAGGCGCGACCTCGCTCCGGACCTCTGCGCCGAAGCCACCGTGCGCTTGCGTGCGTTCCTCGGCTCGGGAACGCTCCATCTCACCCGTGCGTCCGCGCGAGGCGAGCCGCCTCGCGGGACAGGCCAGCGGCCTGTGCTCCCCGGAAGCTGGCGACCAGCCGCGATGTCATGGCACGACGGCCCGAGGGCGGGCCGGCTCCAATGTGTATGGACTGCTTTTCGGGATTGGAGGTTAAATATGGAATTGACATGCGGTGGCGTTTTGTTTAGCACGCCCGCCCATGAATTGGACCCAGAGACTCACCTCCGTTCTTCTCTTCGCAGTTGCGGTTTTCGTGCCGCGCGTGGCTTCCGCCGGCCAAGCGGACACAGGGAAGCACTACATCTGGCGCGTGGTGAATGCGCCCGCGCCCTTTTACCTGGTCGGATCCGTCCATAGCCTGAGCGGGAAAGATTACCCTCTGGCCCGCCCGATCATGGACGCCTTTCACGAGGCGAAGCAGGTGGTGTTCGAGTACAACCCGAATTTCGACGAGGAATTCACGAAGAAGTTTAAGGAAGCGAGCAAGCTGCCAAAAGGCGAGACGATCTACACCAAGCTCCATCCCGAGACCCTCAAATTTCTCGAGACGCGTTTTCGTCGTTCCAATGTTCACTTCGACCAGGTGAAGGAGTGGCGTGCCTGGCGGATCGCGGCGATCTGGGGGATTCGCGGCTGGAGCAATGTTACCGGCGCCTACGGAGTGGATTCCTATTTGTACTATCACTGCCAGCGGCTGCATAAACCGGTCGGCGGCCTCGAGAGCGTTGATGAGCATATCGAGGTCCTGCGCGGGCTGAGTGACGTGGAAAGCGAGATCATGTTGCTCGACGACATCGTGCAGGGCGACAAACGCCGCGACACCTACAACCGCGCAGTCGCCGCCTGGAAGCGCGGTGATCCCGACGGGGTCTGGGCCGAGGAACGACGCTTTCGCGCCGAAGCGCCCACCATCTCCTCGCGCCTGCTCGACATGCGAAATCTGAAATGGGTTCCCCGCATCATCGGGATGATAAAACAGGGCCAACCGACAATGGTTGTGGCCGGAGCCGCCCATTTCGCCGGCCCACCCAGCCTGATCAAGCTGCTCGCGTTGCACGGCTACAAGTGCGAGCAACTTTAGCCTAACGAGCAACAGCTCACCGCGGCGCATGGAACGCGCGCGGACTGGAGCGAATCCAACCGCGATGTCACCGCACGACGGTCCGGGGGCGGGCCGGCTCCAATCTTATCAGCGCGCCGGCTTCGTCGACACCTTTTCGTCAGGCGCGACCTCGTATTCCGGTTTCGGGACGCCTTTGAGCCAGTGATCGAACCACCCCACAATGTGCTGCAAACGCTCGACTCGATGCCACGGCTCGCCCGAGCGCGAGAGCTCGTGGGTCTCGCGCGGGAACTTCACCATCACGGTCGGGATTTTACGAAACTTGAGCGCGCGAAACATCTGTTCGCCCCCCGCGCCCGGTGGAGTGCGGGTGTCGTCTTCGCCGAGCACGAGCATGAGCGGCGTCTTCACGTTGTTGATGTAGGTAATGGGTGAACGCTCCTTGTAATTGCCTTCCCGATCCTGGAACGGCGGCGTCTTGAACCAGTTCGGCTGAAACAAAGTGAAATCGGCCGTGTACCACCAGTCCGCCCAGTCCGCGATGTCGCGTTGCGCGACCGCAGCGGCGAAACGATCGGTGTGGCCGACCACCCAGTTGGTGAGGAGACCGCCGCCGCTCCCGCCGGTCACGCCCATTTTCTTTTCGTCGATCCCGCCGCGCCTGACGACTTCCTCGACCGCCGCCATCAGATCTTTGAAATCGTCGCCGGGGTATTTGTATTGAATGATGTTGCCGAAATCCTGACCGTAGCTCGTGCTCCCGCGCGGATTCGGGTAGAGCACGACGTAGCCTTTAGCCGCCATCCATTGGAACTCGTGCTCAAAGATGTAGCCGTAGGCGGCGTGCGGCCCGCCGTGGATATCGAGGATGAGCGGATACTTTTTCGTCGGGCTAAAGTCGGGCGGCCGTTGCACCCAGGTTTGGATGCGTTTGCCATCAAAACTCTCATACCAGATCTCTTCCGGCTCAGTCAGATTGAGCTGGCCAAAGAGCCTGTCGTTTGAATGCGTGAGCTGGCGCGGCGGTGCACCGGGTTGGTCGAGAGCGAACAGATCGTTGATTCGCGTCGGAGTGGAAATTAGGACGACGATCTTGCTTGCATCAGGCGAGGCGGCAAAGCGGATCACGGCCTGATCGCCGTGGGTGAGATCGGTCGGGGCGCCGTTCTCCGCGTCGAAGGCGGCGAGCTGGGTCCGGCCTTCCTTCGCGTAAATCTCGAGAATGCTTTTGCCATCCGCGCTCCAGATCGGGCGGTTGCCGCCGAGCGCCCGCGGTGCGGCGTTGTCGCCGAACACGCTGTCGCCCGCATCAAAATCGAAGCTGCTCGTCAGGTTCCGCGGCTGGGCGTTGGCGGTAAGGTCGATCGTCCACAGATCCGGCTGGGTGTAGGAATTTACCGGCTCATCCGTTGAAGCGATGAAGGCCGCGCGTTTGCCATCCGGGCTGAGCGACAAGCTCCGCACGCCCATCGCAATCGTGGTGAGAAGTTTCGCTTCGCCGCCTTTTGTCGGGATGACGTAGAGCTCGGTCTTGGGCAGTTGATAGTACGGTTCGTCGACGTGCCAGGAAGTGAAATAGACCTCGGTTCCGTCCTTCGACCAGGCGGCGTTCCCCTCGTCGAAGCGCCCGTGCGTCAGTTGCCGCGGCTCAGCCTTTTGATCGGCGCTACGGGGCGCTTCCATCACCCAGAGATGGGTCGGGCGGGTGAAATCCAGGTAGCCCTCCTCGTTGTCGCGATAGACCGCGTGGGTGATCACGTGCACGTCGCTCTCATGCTCTTCCTCTTCCGCTTCCTCTGCTTTTTTCTTCTCGTTAGGCAGATGAGCGCGGCCGGGGTCGGTGCCCCCGGCTACAGCTTCCTTCTTTTTCTTCCGCGCCTGCTTCTCGAGATCTTTCGGGTTCGAAGTGCTGGTAAAAAGAACCGATTTCCCATCCGGCGCCCATTTCGGGTCGCTCGCCCCTTTCGGCAGGTCGGTGATAACAAACGCATCGCCGCCGCTCATCGGGAGCAAATAGATTTGAGCCGGCTGTTTTTTCCCCTCCTTCTCCGTCGCGCGGGTGAACGCGATCCAATTCCCATCCGGCGACCAGCGCGGCGCGCTGTCGCGCGGACCGCTCGTGAGCTGGCGCGGGGCCTCGTTCCCATTCGCCGGCACGACGCAGATCGCGGTCTTGTAGCCATCCTTCTTCTCGTCCACCGTCACGCGCACATACGCGACCCGCGCCCCATCGGGCGAGACCTGCGGGTCGCCGATCCAGACGAAATCGAACAGGTCTTTTTCCGTGATCTGGCGCTTCGCCGGCCCGGCCGCCTCGGCAAAGGGGGCACTCGTTAGGCAAAGGATGAAAAGCAAAGCCGCGCAGAAGCGAAGGTTCGACATGCGTCTAAGCTGTCATCTGCCGGCCGAGGCGCAATTCGTCCCCGGGTCTAGGGATTTTTGCCAGGTGCGAATTGGGCGGGCGGCCAATTGTCACAGGCGGTCTGCTTTGCTTTTGTCGAAGACATGCCGGCCCAGAGAATCAGAAAGCTGCGAACTGCCAGTGCAAGGCGGATCAGCCGGCAATTCCTGGACATCCAACCGGAGCCCGGGCTCCGATTTTCAGAACCGATGAGAACCCAGGCGTGCAGCCCGTTCTACCTTGATGCGCAGGATATCGCGCTCCAGAATGCCCCCTGGCGGCACGAATACCGCGACAATGGCCGTTGAGGGGAGGAGATCCGATGTTGTCGAAGAGAAATTCTCGAATTCGAACCGTCGCCTCGGCGCGACGGAAAACCCGGCGTGGGCCGAAAGTAGCCGGGACCGACTCGGCCTGCGGATTTGATGACGTGGCGGTGCGCCCGAAACTCGATCGGACAAAGGCGCTCATTCTCGCCGCGATTCGCGTCTGGGAAGCAAAGCGCATGGCGTTAGGCGAAAGCTTCTAAACCTGGAGCCGACCCGCCCTCCGGCCGCTCGCCCTTAGCTTCTTCTTTTCAACCACCGGCGCGAGGGCGGGCCAGCTCCAATCGCGCCAATTCCTGCGCGCGAGTTGCTAAATCCGGCCGATGATCTCGCGCAGCAGCTCGATGTCGCGCTCGGCGGTTTTGACGGAATCTTCGAACCGCTGGAGGAGCTCCTCCTCGCCCTTGTTGCGCTGCCGGCGCAGCAGTTGCCGGTGCAATGTGACCCTTTCGTTCAAGGTGCGAAGCGCGGTCCAGAGTGCACGCTCGAGGGCTTCGGCGTGCGCTTCGCTCAGGCTTTCGGGCGAAAAGGCATGCCCGACGTTGCACTTAAAATGGGCGATCTGGCCATCCTTTGTTTCGTAGAGTGGGCCGTTGCATTCCGGGCAGGCGAGCGAAATCTGAGTCCGCGCCGGCGGCGGTTCCTTCGCGATTCCTTCTTTCTCAGCACTCATTTTTCGAGCGTGTGATTTGGTTTCCTTTGTCTCCTCGGCCGCCAAGCGAACCAGCAGAGGAGCGATCTCTTCCAAAGCGCAGCAGTGATCGATCTCGACATTGCGGATCGCGCTCAGCGGCATGTTCGGCGCGACCGCTTCGGCCGGATCCTGCACAATCGTCACTCCGCCGCGCGATTTTACGGCGAACAATCCCGCGGTCCCGTCGTCGAGCGCGCCGGTGAGGATGACGCCGGCAACCCGGGCGCGATGCTCGCGCGCGGCGCTGCGAAAAAGCGGGTCGATCGCAGGGCGATGTCCGTTCTCGCGTGGGCCGGCGTTGAGTTTGATCTGGCCGTTGGAAATCTGCATGTGCCGATGAGGTGGGGCGATATGGATCTCGCCCGGCTTGTAGTAAGTGCCGTCTTTGGCGGAGAAGACTTTTATCTTGCCGCAGCGGCTGAGGATCTCGGCCATGGCGCTCTCCGCTCCGACGTGCATGACGATAAAGATCGTCCCCGGAAAATCAGCCGGCAGGCCATAAACCAGTTGCTGGAGCGCATCCACCCCGCCGGTCGAAGCCCCGACGACCACGATATCGTGTCTCGGCATCCCAAAGATGAATCGGCGGCCGGAGCTGGTTGTGGTGCAAATCATTTTGCGACGCGCCATTGGACCCGGCCCGCTTGGAGCCGGCGCGCCCTCGCGCCGCAGTCGACGGGATCGACAAAACCGCGAGCGGCCCGAGGGCGGGCCGGCTCCAATAAAGATTTGCCTTGACCGGCGCGGGGGCGCACCGGCTCCAATACCACGCGTGACCCCGTTCCGGCACCCCGCGCATCTGCCTTCCTTTTACGACAATCCGATCGCCTTTATCACAACGTGCACGGCGAAACGACAGCCCTGTCTCGCTTGCCACGAGATGCACATGATTCTGCGCGAGATTTGGAGCCGTTCGGGTGAACACGATGGCTGGTGGGTGGGCGATTACATTCTCCTGCCGGATCACGTGCATTTGTTCGCGCGCTGCGAGATCGACGCCAAACCGCTCGCGGCGTGGATGGAGATGTGGAAGAGCGTGAGCTCGCGCCGGATCGCAAAGATCCTGGGGAGTTCAAACCAGCGGCCGGAGGGCCGGCCGGCCGCCAATCCAGAAATCGCGCCACGCGTTCGACCAGCGGCCGGAGGGCCGGCCGGCTCCAAGCACGGGCTCGGGTTGGAGCCGGCGCGCCCTCGCGCCGCAAGACGCAGCCATGCCCCAGAACGACACTTCTGGCAGGCTGATTATTTCGATCGCTATCTTCGTTCGAGCGAAAGCTACGCCGAGAAATGGGATTACGTGGAACAGAATGCCGTCCGCGCAGGGTTGGTAACGAAAGTCGAAGACTGGCCGTACCGCGGCAGAATCCACGAACTGCGATTCTAGCGTTGGAGCCGGCGCGCCCTCGCGCCGCAGTCGACGGGATCGACAAAACCGCGAGCGGCCCGAGGGCGGGCCGGCTCCAACGCTGGGCGCTTATGTTCTGGCGCGTCCAGCCTGCAGCGCGTAGGCTCTCGCCTGAGGCGCAGCCGTAATCCCGCGTACCGCAAATGCCGAAATCGCCTAACGACACTCCATCGCCGGAAAAGGTATCCGAACTGCCTAACGACGCTCCCGCACCAGAAAAGCCGACCCGCGCGCCGGCCCCGCCTAACGACGCGCCGCCGCCTGCCGCCGTGCACGAAGCGCTACGCGCCAGCGGCGCGCAAACGGGCGGCGACGACAGGCCCGCCGATCCCACCCGCCCCGCAACCCAAGCCGCCGGCACGGGCAGCGGCCCGCTCGCCGTCGTCGGCATCGGCGCCTCAGCGGGCGGGGTGCAGGCGCTGCAGCAGCTCTTTGCCAATGTCGCGACCGATACCGGGCTCGCTTTTGTCGTCGTGATGCACCTTTCCCCGGAACACGAAAGCAACCTCGCCGAAATCCTCCAAGTCCAGACAAAGATGCCCGTGGTCCAGGTTTCGCGGGAAGTCGCGGTGGAACCGAACGCCGTTTACGTGATTCCGCCTAACAAACTGCTCCAGATGACCGACGGCAAAGTTACCCTGAGCGAGCCGCAGCTCGAGCATGGGCGCCGGGTCGCGATCGATCTCTTCTTCCGCACCCTCGCCGAGCAGTGGGGACAAAAAGCGGTCTGTATTATCCTTTCCGGTGGCGATTCCGACGGGGTGATCGGCCTCAAGCACATCAAGGCGCAGGGCGGCGTCACGATTGCGCAGGACCCGAGCGAAGCGGAACACGACTCGATGCCGCGCTCGGCGATCGACACCGGCATGGTCGACTGGATTTTGCCGATCAGCGAAATGCCGGCCCGCCTCCAGCAGTTTGTCCGCAACGAGCAGGCGATGAAACTTCCCCCCGAGGAAGATGGCGAGGAAGCCACCGTTCCTGATCTTGCCCCGCGCGGCGTCGGCGGCCCGCTCGTGGCGAAGAAGACCGAAGACGCGGAAGACGAAAATGCGCTCCGCCAGGTGCTGATTTTCGTGCGCAGCCAGACCGGGCACGATTTCATGCAATACAAGCGCGCGACCGTGCTCCGCCGGGTGGCGCGCCGGTTGCAGGTCAATTCGCTCAACGACATCCCTTCCTACCTCGAGTTCCTGCAAACCCATCCGGCCGAAGCCCGCGCCCTCCTCCACGACCTCCTCATCGGCGTCACTCATTTTTTCCGCGACCAAGCCAGCTTCGCGGTCCTCGAGTCGCACATCCCGCAACTCTTTGCCGGAAAGGGGCCGATTGATCAGCTGCGCGTCTGGGTGCCGGGCTGCGCCACCGGCGAGGAGGCCTATTCGATCGCCATTCTCCTGTTCGAACAGGCGGGCCGGATGGATCACCCGCCCTCGATCCAAATCTTCGCCACCGACCTGGATGAAGACGCGATCGACACGGCGCGCGAGGGCACCTTTCCGCTCACGATCGAGGCCGACGTTTCGCAGGAACGTTTGCGCCGCTTCTTTTTCAACTATCACGGCCGCTACCGGGTAAAGAAAGAGATTCGCGAGCTGGTCCTGTTTGCCGACCACGATCTCCTGCGCGATTCGCCCTTTTCCCGGATCGATCTCATCTCCTGCCGCAACCTCCTCATTTACCTGAAACCGGAAGCGCAACATCGCGTGATCGATATTTTTCATTTCTCGCTTCGTCCCGGCGGTCTCCTGATGCTGGGCGGCTCGGAAAATATCGAGGAAACACATCCGCTCTTCGCCCCGATCGACAAACAACACCGCCTTTTTAGGCGGCGGAGCGTGCCGCGCATGCCGGTGGTGAATCTTTACAGTCCGCCGCGCCGCCAACGCGTCGCTGAAACCATCCTGCCGCGTTTTGCCACCCGGATGGTGGAGCAGGAATTCCGGCCTCCGGAGGAGGACTCAACCAGCCCGGCGATGCCATTCCGATCGTTAGGCGAGCTCCACATGGCCCTGCTCGAGCAATATGCCCCGCCCTCCGTGATCGTGGATGAAAAGCACGAGATCCTGCACATGTCGCCCACGGTGGGGGAATTTCTCCAGCTCAGCGGAGGCGAGCCTTCCCAAAATCTTCTTCGCCTCATCGATCCGGGGCTTCGCCTCGAATTGCGCAGCGCCCTCTTTCGCGCCGTGCAGGAGGATACCAGGATCTCGCTCACCGGCCTGCGCCTCGTCCGCGACGGCAAAACACATTTTGTTGACGTGCACGTTCGCCCCTACAGCGGACCAAACGCCGCCGCCCGGCTTTTCCTCGTTGTGTTCGAGGAGCAACCGGCAACGACGGAGGAACGCGAAGTGGCTCCGCAGGAGACGGATGATTCGGTCGCCATGCATCTGGAAGATGAAGTGCGCCAGCTGCGCTCCCAGCTCAACACCACGGTCGAACAATACGAGGCCTCGAGCGAGGAACTCAAAGCCTCGAACGAAGAGCTCCAGGCGATGAACGAAGAGCTGCGTTCCGCGACCGAGGAATTGGAAACGAGCAAGGAAGAACTGCAATCGATCAACGAAGAGCTCACGACCGTAAACCACGAGCTGAAGAGCAATGTCGAGGAGTTGAGCCGGGCGAACAGCGACCTGCAAAATCTGATGGCCTCGACCGATATCGCGACCGTCTTCCTCGATCGCCAGTTGCGGATCAAGCGCTTCACCCCGCGTTTGCAGGAGATCTTTAACGTGATTGCCGCCGACATTGACCGCCCCCTCTCCGACATCACGAGCAAGCTGCGGTATCCCGGGCTGAGCGAGGATGCGCAGCAGGTGCTCGACACGCTGAGCAAGCGCGAGCGCGAAGTCCAATCCGATGGCCGCTGGTTCATCGCCCGGATCGCTCCCTACCGCACGATCGAAGACCGGATTGACGGCGTTGTCGTAACCTTCGTCGACATCACCGATCGCAAGCACGGGGAGGAAAAGGTCCAGGCCAACATGGAGGAAGTGCAACGTTTCAACCGCGTCGCGGTCGGCCGCGAGACGCAGATGATCGAGTTGAAGAAAAAGATCAACGAATTGAGCATCCAACTCGGCCGCCCCGCGCCCTATCCGCTCGAGTTCGAGAAAGAAAAAGGCCAGGGACGCGAGTAGGCGTTGCGTCCTGCGGCCCGAGAGCGGGCCGGCTCCAAATGCGCGGTCATCGGCATTGAGCCGGCGTGCCCTCGCGCCGCAGATGACTGCGCCTCACAACCGGAGGCCCCATCTGCAATGTCGCCCGCCGCCAGCAGCGTGGAAGAATTGGTTTGAATTTCTCCGCCGTCCGGCTGTAGATCAAAACGGATTCGAGATGGAAGCGGGTCCATCACTCTCTCCGCGACGAACGCGCAAAGGAGAAAGGGGAAACGTAAGTAACAACGATGACTGTCGACCCGACAGAAGCAGGCGCTTCGGCCGCTGCGGTCGAAAGTGGCTCTGCGCTCGCCCGTGAGATCACGGAGCTCCAGATTCAGAACGCAGAGCTGGCTCGCCGTCTCGTGGAAGCTGAATCGACCGCCGCCGAAGTCTACGAGTCGCGCCGGGCCGCGCTCAACGTGCTCGAAGATGTGGTCGAGGCGCAGCGCAAAACCGAAGAGCTAAATCGCGCGCTCCAGCAGGAAATCACGGAACGCAAACAGGCGCAGAAAGCGGTCCGGTTTAACGAAAAACGAACCAGCTTGCAGAAAGAAGCTTTCCAGGCCGCGGTTGACGGCGCGCCGCTTGGAAAATCGCTCTCCATCCTGGCCGGGATCGTGACCGACGAGGTCGCGGATGAGGTGCGGACGAATTTCTATCTGGTTGACGGGGACGGCACCTGTTTGCATCCGGTGCCCGGCGCCGGGACCATGCCCGACTCGTACTCCCGCAAGATCGACGGCTTCAAGATCGGCGAAGATTCACTCGCCTGCGGCCTGGCGATCCCAACGCGGCGACCGGTGCTCACCCGCGATGTCTTCGACGAGCCCCTCTGGAAACCTTTCCTCCACCTCGCCCGAGAATATGATTTCCGCGGCTGCTGGTCCTTCCCGATCAAAACTCGCGAGAAAAAAGGCCTCGGCACGTTCGCGCTTTATTTCCGCGAGCCGCGCGAAGCGACGCCGGAGGATGTCGTGCTCGGCGAATTGGTGACGCAGGCGGCCGGGATCATCATCTCCCATCACACCGAGGCGCAGGAACGCGCCCGGGTCGAGCAGGCCTTGCGCGAGAGCGAAGCCAAGCTGGCGCGCGAGCTGGCCGATTCGAGGCAACTCCAGCGCATCAGCTCGCAACTGATCGAGTGGGAGAACGCCGAGGCCATCTACGACAAAATCGTGGATGCCGCGATCGCGCTCATGCGATCGCAGGCGGCCAGTATTCAATTGCTCGACCCCGAGACTGAGGAGCTGCGTTTGCTGGCATGGAAAGGTTTCCATCCCGATTCCGCCAAACACTGGGAGCGGGTTTCGATCAAGAGCGGCACAAGTTGCGGGGCGGCCTTGCGCTACGGCGAGCGCACGGTCGTGCCCGATGTCAACAGGGCCGAAATCCTCCAGGGCTCCGATAGCCTCGCGCATTATCGGCTCTCGGGGATCGTCGCCATCCAATCAACCCCACTGATCTCGCGCGGGGGACGCAAAGTCGGGATGCTCTCGACGCACTGGAGCCACCCGTACGAACCGAGCGAGCGCGATTGCGCCTTGCTCGACGTGCTGGCCCGACAGGCCGCCGATGTCTTCGAGCGCATGATCGCCGAGCGGGCGTTGCGCGAGAGCGAGCAGAACCTCCGCGGGCTCGCCAATATCGTGCCCGACCTGCTCTGGACGAGCGAACCCGATGGCTCGACCAGCTGGTGTAACGAACGGACCCTGCGCTACACCGGGCGCAGCTTCAAAGAGATTACCGGCTGGGGCTGGACGACGGTGATTCACCCCGACGACCTGGAGCGGACGATTGAACGCTACCGCGAAGCGATCGAGAAAGCCCAAACCTTCGAGGAGGAACACCGTATCCGCAGTGCAACCGGTGAATACCGCTGGTTCCTCGTGCGCAGCGAACCGGTTCGCGATGCCAAGGGCAACCTCCTCCGCATGTATGCAGCCGCCACCGACATTCACGACTTGCGCACCGTCGCCGAGGCGGTGAGCAGGAGCGAAGACCGCCTCCAGCGCGTGCTCGAGATCGGCACGGTCGGTGTCATCTTCTTCGATTTTTCCGGGCAGATTCTCAACGCCAACGATGCTTTTCTTGAGCTGATTGGCGCCAGCCGCGAGGAACTCAAATCGGGCCTGATTACCTATCACACGCTCACGCCTCCAGAATGGAAGCGACGTGACAAGCAGACGTTCAAGGAACTGAAGCAGACCGGCGAATCGGCGCCGGCAGAAAAGCAGTACCTCTGCAAGAATGGCTCGCGGATCTGGGTCTACTGCGCGAGCAAGAAGCTGCCCGATGAGACGGCGGTCGAGTTCGTGCTCGACATCACCAAACGCAAACGGGCCGAGGAGGGCCTCACCGCCAGAATGCGCGAGCAAGTGGCGCTCTATGATTTCGTTAGGCGGCGCAACGAAGTCGACCGCGTGGAAGAGCTTTACGACGTTTCCCTCGACACGATCATGAATGCGTTGCGTTGTGATCGCGCCTCGATTCTGTTGTTCGATGAGAAAAATGTGATGCGCTTTGTTGCCTGGCGCGGCTTGTCCGAGCGTTATCGCAAGCGCGCCGATGGCCACTCACCCTGGAAACCCAACGTGAAACATCCCAGGGCGATCACGGTCGAAGATGTCGCGCAGGCCGATCTTGAGCCCGGCCTGAAGCGCGCAATCAACCGCGAAGGCATCCGGGCCCTCGCATTCCTTCCGCTCCTCGACGACGACACATTGCTCGGCAAGTTCGTGACCTACTACGACGCCCCCCACGATTTCACCGAGGAAGAAATCCGCCTCGCCCGCACCATCGCGGACCAACTCAGCCATGCGTTGAACCGGATGCGGACCGAAATCGCGCTGCGGGAAGCGAACGAGCGTTTCCGCCTCCTCGTCGAAGGCGCGCGCGGTTACGCCATTTTTATGGTTAACCCCTCGAACGTCATCACCCACTGGAACAAGGGCGCGGAACGGGTTTTCGGCTGGACCGCGGAGGAGGCGATCGGTAAATCAGGTCGCCTTATTTTCACCGCTGAAGACCGGCGCAAGAAGCAGGAGGAAAAAGAAATCGCGACTGCCTTGCGCCACGGCCAGGCCGCCGATCGGCGCTGGCACCGGCGCAAGGATGGCAGCCGCATCTGGGTCGACGGCGTCATGCACCGGATTGATGACTCCGAGACGGGCGCCCTGCGCGGTTTCGCCAAGATCGCCCGCGACGCCACCGCCGACCGGATGGCGCAGGAAGAGCTGGAGCGGCGGGTGGAAGAACGCACCGCCGAGTTGCGCAAGGCCAATCAAATCCTGCATGAGCAGATGGAAGAACGGGCCCGGCTCGAACAGCGCATCCTGATGGTAACCGAACGGGAAAAGCGCCGCATCGGCGACGACCTGCACGACAGTCTCTGCCAGGAACTGGCCGCGACCGCATTCTTCCTCGAAACCCAGGCGAAAACCCGCGAGAAGGGAAACGCCCGTGACGCGCGCGTTTTTGCCGATGCCGCCCGGCTGGTCAATGCCAACGTTGGCCTCGCGCGCGATCTCGCGCGCGGCTTGCACCCGGTAGACTTGCGCAGCGGTGGTCTGGCTCAGGCGCTCAAAGAACTGGCTTATCGCACTTCGCAGCGCGATGTCGCCTGCCGGTGCGATTGCCCGCCCGACATCCGCGTTCCCGATCAGGCGGTCGCGCTCAATCTCTACCGAATCGCCGCCGAAGCGGTCGGCAACGCCACCCGCCACGCCAGCGCGCGCAACATTGTTATTTCACTTAACCGGGCTCGCTCCGGTCTCATCCTGCGGGTGAAGGACGACGGCAACGGAATGGAAAACAAGCCCGGTCACAAAGGAATGGGCTTGGAGATCATGCGCCACCGGGCCAGCGTCATCGGCGCGCAGCTGCGGATCGAGTCCGGCGAAGGCCACGGCACCACCGTCACCTGCACCCTGCCCGGCGAATAACCCGGTTCCGGCTGCCCGGCCGCGAGGCAACCATCTCCCCCACCGACCTCGAAACAATTCGGCGATGCCGCGGACCAATCTTACGAACGCGCAGCTCGCCGAGCTGCTCGCGCGCGCCGCCGCGGAACACGAAGGATTGCGCCAGCGTGCCTTTCGCCGCGCCGCCCGCGCCGCCTTTCTTTGGCCGGAGGAAGCGGCCGATCTTCTCGCCGCCGGACGCTCGTTAGGCGAACTCCGCGGCATCGGCCCGTTTCTCTCCGTCCAGGTCCAACGCTGGCTGCAAAACCCACCGCCGCGCGTGACGCCGCCGCCGATCCGGCGCGATTTCCTCACTCTTGCCAAAGCCCGCCGGATTCTTGCCGCCCGGCCCGGTTGGGCGGGGCGACTGCGCGGAGACCTGCAAATGCACACGCACTGGAGTGATGGCTCCGGCACGATCGCAGAAATGGGCGCGGCCGCGGTGGAACGCGGCTACGACTACATCGCCATCACCGATCATTCGAAAGGGCTCAAGATCGCCGGCGGGATCAATGAAGAGGCGCTCGCGCAACAAGGCGCCGAGATCGAGGCCTGGAACCAGCAGAATCGCGAGCGCGGTCTGCGCATCCTGCGTTCGATCGAGCTGAACCTGAACCCGCGCGGCGAAGGCGACATGGATCCGGAGTCGTTAGGCCAGCTCGATCTTGTGCTCGGGTCGTTTCACTCTGCCCTGCGCACAAGCGAAGACCAGACGGCGCGCTATCTCGCCGCGCTGCGTAATCCGCACCTCCACATTCTCGGCCATCCCCGTGGCCGGATTTACAATTTTCGCGCCGGGCTCCAGGCCGACTGGCCGCGGGTCTTTGCCGAAGCCGCGCAGCGGCACGTTGCACTCGAGATCGATTGTTATCCCGACCGGCAGGATTTGAGCGTCGCTCGTTTGCGCGAAGCGAAGAAGGAAGGCGCTTTCATTTCGTTAGGCACAGATGCGCATCATCCGTGGCAACTGGAATTCGTCGAGCTTGGCCTCGCCGCCCTGCTCGAGCTGCGCTGGCCGGTCGAGCGCGTTCTGAATTTTCTTCCGCTTCCCGATTTGCAGCGCTGGATCGGGGAGAAGAAAGCGCCCGCCGGTCTAACGACATAGGATTTCTTCTCATTGGCGCGTTTGACACCCGCCCAATTGGCCGCGGGAGCGAAAGCCCCTAAGCTCCGCAGCGATGAACAAGCACGTGCGCCTCGACGAAAAATTGACCGCTTTGCAGGAGGCCGACAGCTTCCGCAAGTGGTATTCGCTCGATGACCGGCGGGTTTGCGTGCTCTGCGACCGGGTCATCACCGGCCGCATGATCGACGTCTGGCAGGATCACCGCGGCGGGTATCATCTCCATTGCCCGACCCCCGGTTGCCCGGCCACCCCGCGCGACTGGTTCTATCACGGCCCGGTGCGGACGCAGTTTCCCAAGATCACGCATCGGCCGCCTGCAGCGGTCACGGCGAGGGCTGACCTGGCCTAACGAACACCGCCACGCGCGCGGCGCACGCTCAAGAACCAGTTCGGATGCAGGACGTGCTGGTGATGTAACGCGACGGCATCGCGACTGCTGCCGTCGACCTGCTCGCCGCAAGCCGGGCAACGATAGAGCTGGGACGCAGCCCTCTCCGGCGTTGCGGGTTTATCAGGCGGCGGCCGGGCGGGTGTGTTCTTCTTTTTCATGGGACGGGTCATGGAAAAATTGAGCCCGGGATCCGGCGATTGGAAATCAGGCGGCCGCCGGGCGCATGCCTAACGAAAATTCCTAGGCCACTGGAATCGTGAATCGCGGGGCGTGAATCGGCTCGCCACGACGGAACGATTCACGATTTAACTATCACAGCATGCCCACCGCTCTCGTCATCGGCTCCGGCCCTAATGGTCTCGCGGCTGCGATCACGCTCGCGCAGGCCGGCTGTTCCGTGCGCGTGCTCGAGGCCAACGCGACCATCGGGGGCGGAGCGCGCTCCGCCGCGCTCACCCTTCCGGGTTTCGTGCATGATGTTTGTTCAGCGATTCATCCGTTGGCCCGCAGCTCGCCCTTTTTTCGCCGCCTGCCCCTGGCGCAACACGGGCTGGAATGGATCCAGCCGCCAATCGCGCTCGCGCATCCGCTCGATGACGGGTCGGCCGCCTGTCTCCGGCAGGATCTCGAGGAAACCGCCCGCTCGTTAGGCAAAGATGCCGGCAGCTACCGCCGTCTCATGGGACCGCTCGTGCGCGACTGGGACAAACTCGCGGTGGAGTTTCTCCAGCCAATCCTCCATCTGCCCCGGCACCCGATCGCCCTCGCGCGCTTCGGTCTGGCGGCGCTCCTCCCGGCGGCGACGCTTGCCCGCGCCCGCTTCGAAACGGTGGCGGCGCGCGCGCTGTTTGCGGGAATCGCGGCCCATTCTTTTCTCCCGCTGAGCGCGCCGGGATCGGCTGCCTTCGGGCTGGTTCTCGCCGCGGCAGGGCACGCGGTCGGCTGGCCGCTCCCAGCTGGCGGGGCACAGGCGATCAGCGATGCACTCGCAGCGCATTTAGGATCGTTAGGCGGAGAGATCGAGACCGGTCGCCGCGTCACACGCCTTGATGAGTTGCCGGCTGCGGATGCGATTTTTTTCGATACCACGGGCTGGCAGTTTGCCGCGATCGCGAAAGAAAAATTGCCGCCGGGTTATGTTCGGCGCCTGACGAATTTTCCCCACGCGCCGGGCGTTTTCAAAATTGACTACGCCCTTTCCGCCCCGGTGCCGTGGCGAGCCAGGGAGTGCCGTGCCGCCGGCACCTTGCATCTCGGCGGCACGCTCGAGGAAATTGCGGCGAGCGAAGCCGCGGTCGCGAGCGGCCGGCACGCAGAACGGCCGTTCGTGCTCGTGGCGCAGCAAAGCCTGTTCGATCCGACGCGGGCACCGGCAGGCAAACAAACGCTCTGGGCCTATTGTCATGTGCCCCACGGCTCCAACCTGGACATGACGGAAGCGATCGAGCGCCAGATCGAGCGGTTTGCGCCTGGTTTCCATGATTGCATTCTCGGCCGGCATACGGTCGCGGCGGCCGATCTCGAGCGACTGAATCCGAACCTGATCGGCGGCGACATCAACGGCGGAGCGAATGATCTCTGGCATCTGCTCGCCCGCCCAATCGTTAGTCCAGCGCCCTATCGGACGCCGGCGCGCGGACTTTACCTTTGCTCCTCTTCAACGCCCCCGGGCGGCGGCGTTCATGGAATGTGCGGTCACAATGCGGCGCAACTCGCGCTCCGAGATCTCTTTCGAAAATCAGCCTAACGACTGCCGCCCGTGCTGGCGGACGTGGCAGTCACTCGCGATCGACCCGGGTGTGGCCTAACGAGGATGCAAAAGATCAAGCGCCAGTTGCCATGTGCCGGCCCGGTTCTTGCGCCAGATCCGGAGGTAATACCCACCCGGCTGGTTCGCTGCCGGGCGCCTGTATTCGCCCCAGACGTAGCCGAGGTCGCCGCCGCGCGAAATCTCCGCTTTTCCCTCCTCGAACTCGATCGGGGCCGAGTCCTGGCGCAACGCCGCGGCCGCTTCCTGCCTGCTCGTGATCGGCAGTTTGCCGGTCTGATAGAGTCGAATGTTGTCCACCGCGCAAGCAGGTAACTCCTGCGCGCGATTGGCCGCGTAACGGCGATCGTGCGCCAGCATCACCGCCCTGGCATCGGCCGCGAGTTCGTTAGGCACATGATTGCTGATGAGGAGCAACTCGGGCGGCGGACCGGTCGGGGGCGGGCTACTGCTGCGGATGTGGAAGATCAGTTTCCAACTGCCTTTGTCCCAGCGCCAGATGGAGACGAACTCTCCGAAACTCGTCGGCTTGCGCTCTGCCCGATTCTTTTTCAAGCTCCATGGTCCGGTGGTGTAACCGAGGTCACCGAGCGTGTCGGTCGCGACCAGCACCGGTTCCCACTGCAACACTTCAGGCGATTGAGTCTTGGTTTGCCAGAAGGTGCGGCCGTTTTGCGGCCCGGGCTGAAAGACGATGCTCTCTGGCGCAAGCACGCGGAGAAAGGCGGTGCGCATTCCCTTTTCGATCGCATCCTGCGCGAACGCCTTGTCCGCCGCGGCGAGATTCTCCGCATTACCGCGCGCCTTTTGCCCGAGCAGAGGAACCGCGCCGCCGAGTAAGAGAACCACGCTGAGCGCTGAAATTTTCATCGGCACAGACAAAACCAGTATTTGGCGGCGTCTCAATCTTAAAAGACCGTGAAGAGGTCATGGAGCAAACGCGCACCGATGAAGATTGGAAGACATGTTTCAGCCAGCTGGGTCCGGCCTTGCTCCTCTTCGCCCGGCGCTGGACGAATTGCCGGGCCGATGCCGAGGACATTGTCCAGGAAGCGTTCGTGCGCTTCTGGCGGCGGGAGCATTCGCTCAAGAATCGCGCGCTCCTCTACGCCGCGGTGCGTTCCGCCGGGCTCGACCGGCTGCGGAGCGAACAGCGCCGCGCCCGCCGCGAGGCAACCCTGGCACACGACGGAGCGGAACACTGCGAACCGCAGTTTGCGGAGATCGACGAGGGCCAGCAATTGCTCGCCGAAGCAGTGGAGCGTTTGCCTAACGAACAAAGGGAGGTCGTGGTCTTGAAAATTTGGAATGAGCTGACGTTCGCGGAGATCGCCGACGTGCTCGAAATTTCCCAGAACACCGCCGCCTCGCGTTACCGCTACGCACTCGGGGCGCTGCGCAAAACCTTGCAACCCAGATGAACGATTTTTCAGAGTTGGAGGCGGAACTGAAGAAACTGCGGCCGGTGCCGGTCTCGGATGAAATGGTCGCGCGGATCGCGCGCGACCTGGCAGGGTCCGAACCGGCGCCGACCGCAGGACGGCTCGCGCGGCCGCGGCCGCGAATCAATTTCTGGTCGCTCGGGCTCGGCCTCGCCGGCGCCGCCGCGCTCGTTCTTCTCGGGCTGGGGAAATTCTTGGAGCCGAACACAGCAGAAAAGTCGGCCGTTATCGCCCAGGAAAACAGTACCGGGGCGAGCGCGCCTAACGAGGGCACGACCAGCACCGGACTGCGGCCTTCCCGTCTCACCCGCGTCGTTTACAACCAGCGCGATGAGGGTCTGGTTTTCTCGCCTGACCATTCGCAGCAGGTGCTCCGGCGGGTCCGGTTCGAAACCCGCGACACGATGCAATGGCGCAATCCGCAGACTGGCGCCTCGCTTCGGGTCACCTATCCGGCGGAGCAGGTCGTGCTCACGCCAGTTTCTTTTCAATAAAACTGAATCGTCTTAACCACATGAAAACACGCCTTAGCCTAACGACCGCGTTGGCCGCCCTTCTCCCTCTCGCCGCCTTCGCGCAATCGCCCGCGCCCGCTGCCTCCCAGCAGCCGGGCAATTCATCCGCGCCTAATGTTGCCCCGGCCCCGCCCGCGCCGCCGGCCCCACCCGCCCCCCCTGCTCCTCCCGCGCCGCCCCCCGGCCGGCATTTCCACATGCATGACAATTCGCCGAAGGAACCGGTCACTTTCCTCGGGGTCGAGACCTCTGAGGTCCCGCGGGTTCTATCGGAACAATTGAACCTGCCACGCGGCTTCGGCGTGGTGATTGATGATATCGTGCCGAAAAGCCCCGCCGCCGAGGCGGGCCTGCAACGCAGCGATGTCATCCGCCTGCTCAATGACCAGATCATCGTCTCCTCCGGCCAGCTCGGGGTGCTTGTGCGCAGCTTCGCCGAAGGCACCACTGTCACCCTCACGATCCTGCGCAAAGGCCAGGAGATGAAACTGCCGGTCAAATTGGCCAGGCATACTGTCTCGATGAACGACGATTCCGATGAGGATTGGGATTTCGATTGGGACGACGGCAACGGCAACAAGATGAAGTTTGATTTCCAGATGCCGGACATGACCTCCGTCCGCGAGTCGGTTCGCGCCGCGGTCGAGGCGGCCAGAGAACAGGCGCGTGAAAGCGTCGATCGGGCGCGGGAGGAAGCGCAGCGGGCCGGGGAAGAAGCGCGCCGCGCCGCGCAACAGTTGCGCATCGTGACCGTGAACAGCGGCACGACCAAGTCGACCAAAGTCGATCTCGATAATGCGACGATCACCTTCTCCGACGACAAGGGACAGCTCAAGATTGAGACCAGGGACGGCAAGAAAGTGCTGACCGCGAAGGATGCCCAGGGCAAGCTGCTCTTTGAAGGCGCGATCGACACCGAGGAAGAGCGCGCCAAGATCCCGGCCGACGTGCGGGCCCGTTTCGAGAAGCTGGAGAACCAGGAGATCCCAGAAGTACCCGAAGCTCCCGAGCCGCCCGAACCGCCGGAGGCGACGGACTCAGTCCGGGTTGATCATACACAGGTCAATCCTGCGAGGGTTTGCGCGACCAAGCGCACCGGCTGGGTTCGCAGCACGATCCTGCTCTAGCTCTGCGCATGCTGAGTCATGCTAAGTCTTACTCTCGTTAGGTAACGCGATCACGGTCCTCAGGTTTTGCGGACCGAATGGTTTCATTCGTAGCCGGCGCGGCTTCGAGCGCGACGCGAAGGAAAGTGGCGAAGATCCGGGCCGCGGCGACGACGGTGCCACGGAAGTTACCCGAGACCTTGGAACGTCCGCCGGCCCGGCAGCGATGATCGACCGGCACTTCCATAATCCGCAGCCCGGCACGGGCGGCGCGCATCTGCATCTCAAGATTCCAGCCGTGGGTCTGTTCGCGCATGCCAAGGGAGTTGAGCGTCTCGCGGCGAATCGCGCGAAAAGGTGACATGTCGGTGTAAGCCACTCCGTAAAGCAACCGGATGAGCAAGCCGGCCAGATGCCCGGCGAATATTTGCGTGGCATTCATGCTGCCCGGCTCACGTACGCCACGGAGGCGCGAGCCAATCACGAAATCGGCCTGGTTATCGGCGATTGGCTTGACGACCCGCTCCATCAGCTCTGGGCAATCGCTGCCGTCGCCATCGAGAAAGACGAGAATCGCCGATTCTAAATCGGCCGCGGCTACGCCCGCCGCGCAGGCCCGACCGTAACCGCGGGGCGCGGTGACAACGTGAGCGCCGGCTTCCTGTGCACGCTCAAAAGTGCTATCGGTGCTGCCATTGTCGACCACGATAACTTCATCGGGTAAACCGGTTGCGAGGCACGCCCGCACCACCGCGCCGATTGTTTCTTCCTCGTCGAGTGCAGGAATGATGACTGAAATGTGCGGTTTCACGTCGTCGCGACGCGATGGATAATGCCTTTGTGGCGCAGAATCTCCGCCGCCTCGCTGAAATAATCACGCACGTCTTTCTGCGCGCGAATCCAGCCGAGATAACGGGCGATGCCGGTCGTGAGGTCAATCTGCGGCGCGTAGCCGGCGGCGCACGCGCGCGCGGTGTCGCTCGTGAGATGGCGCATTTCGCCCGGTCGAAATTCGCCGTGGAGCTCGGGTGCGATATGAATGTCGAGCGCATCGGAAATCTGCTCGGCGATTTCGCGAATGGAAACGCCGCAACCGCTCCCGATATTTACCGGCAGCCCATCGAGTGCATCAGTCTCGGCCGCGAGGAGATTGGCGCGGGCGATGTCTTCAACAAACGAGAAATCGCGGGTTTGCGCGCCGTCTTCGTAAAGGACCGGGGGCAGATCGTTAAGCAGCCGCGTACAGAAAATTGCGATTACGCCGGTGTAGGGATTGAAGATCGACTGGCGCGGGCCGTAGGTGCAGGAGTAACGAAGCGCGACCGTCGGGATGCCGACCTGTTTGCCCCAAAGGAGAACCAATTTCTCCTGGTCCACTTTCGTTAGGCCGTAAACGGTTTCTCCTCCGATCGGCGCGTCCTCGGGCGTGGGCACGCTGGTAGTGATCGTGTCGCAGATTGGGCAATGCACTTCCCAATCGCCGCGGCGGAGTTGTTCTACGGCGCGCACGGGGGGAAAGACGCGGCCGTGCTTTGGGCATTCGCCAGCGCCTTCGCTGTAAACCGCCTGCGAGGAGGCAACGATGACTTTTTTTACCGGAAGGTTCTCCTCCCGGATCATCTCCAGCATCTGGGCGGTGCCTAACGAATTAACCCGCACGTATTTTGCCATCTCGGGCATGTAGCCGCCGTAAGCGGCCTGGTGGAAAACCACATCAATTCCCTGGAGCGCGGCGCGCATCGTGGCGCGGTCAGTGAGATCACCTTCGAGGAATTCGCCGTCCCGATCGACCCATGACGGACAACCATCGCGATGGGTCTGTGGCTCGAGGTTATCAAGCACGCGCACGCGCCAGCCTTCCCGCCGCAAGAGGTCGGTGACATGCGATCCAATCAGCCCGGCGCCACCAGTGACAAGCGCGCGTTTCATAAAGTGGGAGCCGATTCGTTCATTTGCGAGATTCGTGCCGGGCCCGCAGTCGCAATCAACCTCCGCAGAAATTCGCGCGTTAGTGGGGCCACGGCTTGATCACGTTCGTTAGGGGAAAGCAGATCCTGGCAAAGCCTTGCAAGGCTCGCCGCATCGTCGACGTCGTAGTAGGTCGGCAAGAGATGGACGGGGAGATGGATCTCCTTCGCGCGACTCAGCGTCTGTTGCAGGACGCGATCGGTGCTCCAATCAATCCCCGAGAAGATCGCGGCGTGCCGCTGTTTCACACCAACCAGGTAGTAACCGCCGTCGTGGGAAGGACCGAGAACAATGCAATCGTTCGGCTGAGTCAACACGGTCAGGGCTTCGGTAAAGGCCGACGCCGGAACCGTCGGGCTGTCGGAGTCAATCAGGCAAACGGAAGCGAACCCGAGCGCGAGCAAGTCTTCAATCGCGCCGAGCAAGCGTTCACCGAAATCACCTTCACGTTGCGCGAGCAGCCAAAAGGCCCGGGGCAGGATTGTCGCAAACTCCTCCTCAGCGCCGGCGGGTGTGAAACAGCCGATGCCTTGTCCGCCCGACCCCGCTTGCATGATCATTGCGGCGGTATCTCGGAGAAAGCAGATGTTCAGAGCAGCGGCCTCGTCCAGTGTGAGCGGCGGGCACAGTCGTGTTTTCACATGACCCGCGCGCGGCGCCTTCGTCATGATCGCGAGCGCGCAGAGTTCGGCTGTTTTTGGATCGGATTTGTCGGGTGAGAGAACTCGGTGTGCTGCGACTGGCGGCGTGATGTTCACAAACAGATTAGAATCTTTCTCAACTCAAGAGCTAATTCCGTCATCTTCAATTTCTCAATAACCCGCAGGTGGGACCTATTCGCCCCGGCGTCAGATGCCGCTGTGCGACTGTGGATAACCCGATTGCACCGGCTTATGATTTAATCGGTTGCGGAGCGCGCTCCAAACCTGTTGTCAGTTACTGGCACTTATTCCCTCGTTTTTGCACAAACCATTGCGAGTAAGGTCCGGTTTGCGCGGTTCGTTTGATGGAGCAAGTTCCGCTGATGTCGACGGTGAAGCGTGCCTTGTATCTCCAGATCGCCGGCCTGGCTTTGCTGGCAATCGCGTTATTCGCTGGCAGCCGGTTTTTCCCGCTGGCCGGTTGGATCGCGAGCGTGCAACAGACGGTAATGCAGCTCGGCGCCTTGAGTGCGATCGCTTACCTCCTTCTTTATATCTCCTGTAATCTTTTGCTGCTTCCCGGAGGGATTCTTAGTCTCGGCGGCGGATTTTTTTATGGCCTCTGGTGGGGTTTTCTCATTGTCCTCGTCGGTAATGTTAGTTCGGCGGGGATTGCGTTTCTCGTCAGCCGTTGGATCGGGCGGCGGTGGCTGCGTCCGAGGCTGTCGCGCAACCCAACGCTAGCTGCGCTCCGACCTGCAGTGGAACGAGAAGGATGGAAGATTATCCTGCTCAGCCAACTGCACCCGCTTTTCCCGACCAGCCTGCTGAACTATCTCTACGGCCTGACCGCTATTCGGTTCCGGACCTGTATCCTCTGGGTCGCGATAGGGCAGGCGCCAGGACTTTTTTTATACACTTATCTTGGAACCCTGGGGCAATTGGGTCTAAACCTGGCGATCGGCAAAACTCATCCACGTGTGATTGAGTACTGGGTCTGGGTCGGGGGTCTTTGTCTTGCAGTCTTTGTTTTGGTCGCGCTCGGCAGGATTTCCTTGCGCTTGTTACAAGAGGCGGAACGGAAGGCGGCGTCTCCTGATCATGCATCCAGCCAACATGCTGTTGATCAAGAACTTACTGTCTAGAAAATGGACGACGAAGTAGACTGGCAAACCTTGGAGGAACGGGCGTGGGCAGCGCGAGAGAACGCCTATGCGCCATATTCGCAGTTCAGTGTCGGTGCAGCTGTCGTCACAGATTCTGGTCAGGTTTTCACCGGTGGCAACATCGAGAACGCGTCGTTGGGGTTGACAATCTGTGCAGAGCGGGTGGCGATTTCGGGTGCGGTCCAAGCTGGATGTCGCCGGTTTGCCGGCATCATCATTGTCACGAAGATGGAAGAACCGGTAGCGCCCTGTGGTGCTTGCAGACAGTTCATTTCAGAGTTCTCGCGCGATCTTCCGGTTGTATCCGTGGGCCGGGACGGCGACCGGCGGTCGTGGTCGCTGTCAGAGCTGTTACCCGTGCGCTTCGAGCGGTTTTCGTAGACTGGAGCGGTTTCCACGTGGGGCAGTTTTTTCTAAACAAAGATTACGACGTGGTCGTGGTCGGAGCTGGCCACGCCGGGATTGAAGCTGCTCTTGCCGCTTCTCGCCTCGGTGCGACGACGCTGTTGTTGACCCAGAACCTGGACACCATCGGGCAGATGTCGTGTAATCCGGCCATTGGCGGGCTGGCAAAGGGCCATATGGTGCGTGAGATCGATGCGCTGGGTGGGATGATGGGTCTGAATGCTGATGCAACCGGGATTCAATTTCGACTGCTTAATCGCGGCAAAGGTCCCAGCGTTCGGGCGCCACGAGTCCAGTGCGACAAAAAGGCATATCAGTTCAGGATGAAAGCGATCCTTGAACGCCAGTCGAATCTGGACCTGAAGCAAGGAGGAGTGACAGAGGTTCTGGTGGAACGAGGGCATGTCGTCGGGGTTCGGTGCGACTTTGGGCTCTCTGCCAGGTGTGAGGCTCTAGTGATTACCGCAGGCACATTCCTGCGCGGTTTGCTGCACGTCGGCGATCGATCGCGGCCGGGTGGCCGAATGGCCGACACATCCTCGCCGCTGAGTGATAACCTGCGCAGCCTGGCGTTTGACACAGGCCGGTTCAAAACCGGCACCCCGTGCCGTATCAACGCCTGCTCGATTGATTTTGCCCGCTGCACCGAGCAGCGCGGGGACGAACCGCCGGTGCGGTTTAGTTATCTTCCAGCCGCTGAGGCGCTCAAGGATGCGGAGTTCTTAACCTTGAACCGGGCGGAAAACGGGAATTTCCACGTGGAACAACTCCCTTGCTGGATTACGGCCACGACCGCGCAAACACACGAAATCATTCGTCGCAATCTCCACCGGTCCCCTCTTTACAGCGGCAGAATCGAAGGGACCGGCCCGAGATATTGCCCCTCGATCGAAGATAAGGTGGTGAAATTCGCCGAGAAAACCCAGCACCAGCTTTTCCTCGAGCCCGAGGGCCGACAAACCGAAGAATTTTACATCAACGGGATTTCCACCAGCCTCCCCTACGAAGTGCAGATCGAGTTCCTCCACTCCATCCCCGGGCTGGAGCGGGCCGAGATCATGCGTCCTGGCTACGCCGTCGAATACGACTACTTTCCGCCGACCCAACTGGACCCTACGCTTGAAACCAAGCGCGTATCCGGACTCTACTTTGCCGGCCAGATCAACGGAACGTCGGGTTATGAAGAAGCCGCGGCGCAGGGGCTGATTGCCGGGGCCAACGCCGCCCTCAAAGTCGCTGGTCGGTCGCCATTTCTTCTTGAGCGCCACGAGGCATACATCGGTGTGCTAATCGATGACCTCGTTACGCTCGGAACGCCCGAGCCGTACCGGATGTTTACCAGCCGGGCAGAGCATCGTCTCCTTCTCAGACATGATAATGCCGACCAGCGCCTGACGCCCAAAGCTCGCGCCGCTGGATTGGTCGGAGCGAGACGGGCCGTGTTGCTCGAGCAGAAGATCAAATGCCTCGAGCGCGCTCGCGAACTATCGCTCGCGGTGCGCTTGGATGGTGAACTGTTGGCGCAGAGAATGAAGTGCCCTGAGTTCTCTGTGCAAAACGTGCCGCTCGATTTGCTTCGCGAGCTGGGGGCTGAGACATGGGAACTGCTGGAAACCGAACTGAAATACGAGGGCTACATTCGGCGCTACAACGGCCAGTTGGAGTCGGTGAAATCGGCCGGCGCGGTCCGGATTCCCGCGGAGATCGACTATCGAGCGGTGCCGGGGCTTCGCAACGAAGCACGCCAAAAACTGATGGACCTGCGCCCGAGCAGCATCGGTCAGGCCGGTCGCATCAGCGGGGTCACGCCAAGTGATGTGGGCATCCTGTCGATCTGGCTTCGCCGGAAATATTCGGCCAGCCAATTCCTTGAGACCTAGGTGGATCACCTCATCCTGAGCTCGGTCATTGCTGCTCTCGTCGGATATTTCCTAGGATCTTGTCCAAATGGCCTGCTGATATGTAACGCGCTCGGAGTAGATATCCGTCACGAAGGCAGCGGCAACATCGGAGCGACTAACGTGCTGCGGGTAGTTGGGAAGAAGTGGGGCTACCTAGTTTTCGCGCTCGATGCGTTAAAAGGACTCGTTGCGGTTCGCCTTGCCGTCGCCATCGCGCAATGGCTGAGCCCGGATGCACGCCACCTCGAGATCGTCGGGATTGTCGCAGGGGTGGCTTGCGTTGTTGGTCACAGTTTCCCCGTGTGGCTGCGGTTCCACGGCGGCAAAGGTGTCGCCACCTCAGCTGGCGTCATGCTCGGGCTGATGCCGATTGCGGTGGTTTCGGTAACGGCGGTCTGGTTTATCCTCTTTCAAGTCACAAAATATGTATCCGTTGCCTCGATTGGAGCTGCCATCGCGCTTCCGATTCTGGTCAGTATCTACCTCCATTACAGCATCTTACATGGAAGTAGCTTGCTTTTGTTTTCGATCCTGATTGCCGCGGTTGTCCTATGGCGTCATCGTTCCAATATGCAACGCCTCTGGCAAGGAGAAGAAGAGCGATTCAAGGAAAAATAGCCAATGAAAAAGATCGCCATTCTTGGAACCGGCGGCTGGGGCACCGCCTTGGCTGGACTTTGGGCTGTGTCTGGCACCGAGATTACTCTTTGGGGTCACACGCCAGAGCGAGTCGAGCAGATTGCGCGCTCCCGCGAAAACCCGGAATACCTTCCGGGCACGAGCCTTCCGCCGAACGTTCGACTCACAAGCCACCTTGGCGACTGTGTCTCGGCCGATCTGATCGTGTTCGTCACGCCTTCGGTCGCGCTGCGACAAGTTGCGGCGCAGCTGCGCGAGGAAGGCGATAATCCGTCGGCCATTCTCATGAGCTGCACGAAAGGCATCGAGCACGGTACCGGCATGCGAATGAGCGAGATTCTGCACGAGCGCTTTCCGGACAACCCAATCGCAGTCCTTTCCGGCCCGAATCTCGCGGTGGAAGTCGCGCGCGGGTTGCCTACCGCGACCGTCCTGGGATGCCGCGATCACTCCGTTGCGGGACAATTGCAAGCGATCCTCGGCAGTTCCCGTTTTCGCGTCTACACAAGTGATGAAGTGGCCGGGATTGAGCTCGGCGGCGCGCTCAAGAACATCTTCGCCATTCCTGCCGGAGTGAGCGACGGGTTTGGTTTCGGCGACAATTCGAAGGCCGCACTCGTGACGCGCTCGCTCACCGAACTCGTCCGGCTCGGTGTTGCCATGGGCGGTGATGCGCGAACCTTCCAAGGACTCAGTGGAGTAGGGGACCTCATCGCCACCTGTTTCAGCCGCCATAGCCGCAATCGGCGGCTCGGCGAGCAGCTCGGTCTCGGCCGTAATCTCGACGAGATCACTCGCGCTACCAAGACCGTCGCCGAAGGGATTCCGACCGCGCGCAGTGCGTTCGAATGCGCGCGCAGAGTCGGGCTCGAGACCCCGATCATCGACCAGGTCTATGCGGTTCTGTATGAAGGAAAGCCGCCCTTCCAGGCGATGCAGGAATTGTTAGGCCGCGACCAGAAATCGGAGCGTGGCTAACCGCTAACCCGTTCCCAGCTTCGCCTTAGCCGCGAGCTGCCCGATTACGGCGGGAAAAAGTTCCCGCTCGGCGAGTTGGATGCGCTCGTGCAGCGTCGACGCGGTGTCGTTAGGCAAAATCTCCACCTGGCGTTG
This sequence comes from Chthoniobacterales bacterium, assembly GCA_036825615.1. Taxonomy (GTDB): domain Bacteria; phylum Verrucomicrobiota; class Verrucomicrobiia; order Chthoniobacterales; family UBA10450; genus JAICXG01. The sequence continues at coordinate 12,602 of DAISXY010000007.1, read as the reverse complement.
GGCAATGATTTCGCCGCTATCCACCCCGGCATCGACGTAGTGGACCGTGCACCCGGTCACCGTCTCACCGGCCGCCAAAGCTTGCGCCCACGCTTCGCGCCCGGGAAACTTTGGCAGGAGCGAGGGATGCAAGTTGATGATCCGGCGCGGGAAAGCCTGCAGCATTATCTCCTTCAGTACGCGCATGAACCCGGCGAGCACGACCAGCTCAACGCCTGCATCGCGCAGCAGGCTGACGAGTTGTTCTTCCGCTTCCGGCTCGAGTTTGGTGTGGAATTTTCCCGGCGGCAGGAAAACATCGCGCACCCCAAACTCCCGCGCGACCTGCAAAATTCCGGCCTCGGGCACATCGGAAACCACCAGACGGCAATCCGCCGGCAATTCGCCGGACCGGATTTTTTCGAGGATGGCGCGGCAGTTGGAGCCTTTGCCTGAACCGAGGATAGCAATCGGCAGCCGTCGCATTCTTCAGCCCCGCATTCGTTCGAGGAGACGCGAAGTCGATTTGCCCGGCACCAGGGGGAGCGTCTTGATTTGCGCTCCGATTTTTTTCAACGCCGACACTTCTTCGACGTTCAGGTTTTCCACCGCGTAATCGCCGCCTTTCACATAGACGGCGGGCTGCAGCGCCTCGATCACGCCGGTCGCGCGGAGGTCGGGGAAAATCGTGACAAAATCAACGCAGCCGAGCGCGGCCAGCACTTCGGCGCGATCTTCCGCGCGGTTCAGCGGGCGGCCGTCGCCTTTGAGTGCGCGAACCGATTCATCGCCATTTACCGCCACCATCAGGACATCGCCAAGCGTCGCCGCCTGTTCGAGGTAACGCACGTGGCCGACGTGCAACAGATCGAAGCAGCCGTTCGTCAGAACAAGCCGCCGGCCCTGCGCCCGCAGCTCCGCTGCCTTTTTCGCCAAGGCGGCCAAGGCAAGAATCTTCGGGCTCATTCTGGCCGCACTTCAACGCTGCAACGAGCGCTAAAAGCGCAGCTTCACCGGCTCACCATGCTGCTCGTTGGCGCAGGGCGCGTTGGTCGGCACCCCGGCCTCCGCAGTGCTCGGCTCGACGAGCTTGTTTTCGATCAGGTAACGCTCGACTTCCTCGCCGCTGATATCGGCGAGCATCTGGCCGTTAATTTCGACGCAGGGCGAAAGGGGTTGACCGCTCTTGGTTTCCATTTCCCAGCGAAAAGCGGGGTTCTGAATGATGTCCTTTTCGGTGTAGGGAAGATCATATTTGGCGAGGACGGCGCGGACGCCGCCGCTCCAGCCGCAATGGGTTTTCAGGTAAGCCGTGATCTGTGGTTTTTCCATGCGCGGAAGTTACCATCGCCGGGGATTTCGGCCACCGATTTCCGATTCAAGGCGGGCAGGAGAAAGGTCATCCGCGCCAGCTCTGATTGCAGGATCGCAGGTTCATATACCTCCTCGAGCAGCTGTTTTCGCAACAGGTCGGGATTGCGCGCCGCGAACGCTTCGAAATCCGCGTATTCTCCGCCGAGTCGCCGCTCCGCGATGAGCGAGAGAAAAGCCGCCGTGATCGTCTCATGATAAGCCTCCGGCTTCCCCGCCTTCGCCGCCAGCCGGCGCAGGCCGCGGGCGAGATGGAGCAGGGCTTCCGGGAACGGGTGGCGCTCCAGCAGTTGATAACTCACCCGCACATGATCGCGATGGGGAAACCGTGCCGGATCGATCCGCCCGGCTTCGAAATCCGCCAGCAAACGCTCTTCCTCTCCGCGCGCTCTCATTTCTTCTCGACCAGTTGGTGGCTGTCGCGCGCCGTCAGGTCGAGCCCGTAGATGGTGCGCAGTTTCCGGATGTGGCCGAGGGTTTGCCGGCTGAACGGCGGCCGGCCTTCGAGGGCATGAAGGCTGATCCCCTCGAGCAGGTCGCCGAGGGAAAGGTCGAGATACTCAGCCAGCGCCTTCAGGGTCTTGACCAAAGTTTTTTCCATTCGGACCCCGAGCTGGACGCGTTGCACTACTTTCTTTTCGCGCGGTTGCATAGGGACAATGTTACCAATGTCCCAAGGCAACGCCAACGAGCAAATTGCAAAAGCGGTCGCCGACCGGCCTACAACTGCTCGATCCGATAACCGCGCTGCCGCAGGATCGCGAGAACGCCGTCGGGCCCGCCCATGTGAGCGGCGCCGGCGACGACGAAACAGGTGTGACGATCGCGGATGTAGCCCTCGATCTTCGGGATCCAGTTGCGATTGCGCTCCGCGATCAGGCGTTCGCCAAAGCTCGGCAGATCGCGCTGCGCCTCGCGCTGAATCCGCGCGATCGTGTCGGCGTCGCCCCGGCGCCAGGCGGCGAGCATTTGTTTGTGCAGATCGGTCCCGGGGGCCTGCGGAATAAACGTTTCCAGCAGGACCAGCTCGGCCTGCCTGTCTGACATGCCGGAAATGACTTCAGCGTGCTCGCGAAACGTCTCCAAACCATAAATCGGCCGGTGATTGGCGTGCGCCCGCCGGATGAGATACGACTCGATTCCAAGCTCGTTCGTCCCGCCGGACCAAAGCATCATGATGAGCATCCACGGTTTGCATTTTGCCACTTCCGACTCCGGCACGCCCGTGGCCGCGAAAACGCGCCGCACGTAATCGTAAGTGCGCGGATCAACATGATTTTTCAGACTGTCGCCCCGACCGTAGAAACCCGACTTGTAAAACTTCTGCGCGCGATAGCGGGAAACGTTTAGATCCTCTTCCACGACGAGCGCGGTAGACGCATCGAAAGCGCGGTTGTAAGCGGCAGGCAGCGGATAATCGGTGCTGTCGAGGCCGTGAATTGATCCGCCGAGGTAAATCACAGCCCCGTTGGGCCCGGTGATCTTCCAAACGCACGCGGCCCTGGCGCTGGCACAGGCGACGAAGGCAAGCAGGAGCAAGAGAACGGAAGAGCGGAGCGAGAACATCGCGCCGGTGTAACAGCGCCAACCGTGCCCGGCAAGACGTTGCGAGTTCTGTTGGTTTTTTCGCTCGAATGCGATACAACCGAATCCGATGAAATTCTGGGTTCCGCCCGCTGTCGTTTGTCTGCCTCTCCTTTTCACTCCGCTGCGCGTCAGTTCGGCCGCCGATGCCACGGTCGATCAACTGCTCAAGAAACTCCCGCCCCCGGAGAAATTCGTCAAAGGTCCGACCGATCGAATCGTGCTCGACCTGCGCGCCTTGAGCAACGACAAGGCCGTGACCGAGATCGTCTACGCGATCCAGTTTCGCGATTTCCGGCGTGCGCTCGATCTTTCGCGCAGTCTCGCCCAGCGCTATCCTGGGAACGCGATCGCCCATGCGCTTCATGGGGCGATGGCTTATTCGATGCGGCAGTTTCCTGAATCCGCCGCGGCCTGTCAGCGCTCGATCGCATTGCAACCGCGCTACGCGGTGCCGCACATGGGCCTTGGGTTTATCGAGCTGGCGCAAGACCGGCCGGCGGCCGCCATTCCGCACTTTCAAAAATTCGCCGAGCTGGAGCCAAAACAGCCGGGGCCTTACCTGCTCCTGAGCGCCTCCTACGAACGGCTCGGCCAGAAACAAAAGGCGATTGGAGAAGCGAAGCGCGCGACCGAAATCTCACCCGCTTCCGCTGGTGCCTGGGTGCAATTGGCGCGCGCGCAGAAGTCGGCCGGCAACCAGGAGGAAACCTTGCGCGCGATGCTGCGCGCGGCCGATCTCCTGCCCGACAGCGCCTACATGCTGGCGACGGTCGGTTACGGCTACATCAACCTGAACCGGATCCCGCAGGCCATCGCGCCGTTGCAGCGCGCCGCCGGTTTCGCGCCTAACGATTTTCTGATTCAAGCACAGCTTGGGTTTTGTCTCGAATCCGTCGGACAAACCGAGGCCGCGATCGATCATTTGCGCAAAGGCGCGAAACTGAATCCGAAGTACGCTCCGGTCTGGGAGCATCTCGGCCTTGCCTATGTGAAACAGGGACGGCATCGCGAGGCGGTAAATTGTTTCGAGCGCGCGACAAAGATTCTGCCCAGCTATCAGCAGGCGTGGGTGCACCTCGCCGATGAATATCGCCTCCTCGGCCGCACCCGCGAAGCCGAGGCCGCCGCGGCCCGGAGTCGCAGCATGCAAGTGACTGCGGCGCGTACGTTGGGGAAGAAGAGTTGAGGATGCGCCGGTCTCCGCCGACCTCGACTTCGTTAGTCGTTAGGCGATGAACCGGCCGGAAGCGCGCCCGCAACTCGCCCGCCAGCTCGGTTTGTTCGGCACGACCATGGCGGTGATGGGCGGGATCATCGGCGCGGGGATTTTCATCAATCCCTGGCTGGTGGCGCAACGAGTCCAGACCTCGGAGCTGATTCTCGCGGCCTGGATTGCGGGCGGGCTGATCGCGCTCGCCGGCGGCTTCATTTACGCCGAACTGGCGGAACGGCTCCCGGTGGTGGGCGGCCAGTACGCCTATTTGCGCGAGGCGCTGCATCCGGCGGTCGCGTTCATCTACGGCTGGGTCTTGCTCCTCGTCATTCAGACCGGCGGGATCGCAGCCGTCGCGGTCACTTTTGCTCATTATTTGCTCGAGCTGACGCAATGGCCGGTTGGCAGTTCGTCGATCGCGGTCGGAGCGCTCGTGCTCCTGACCGTGATCAATTGCCTCGGGGTCCGCGCCGGCAGTCGCGTGCAATCGATCATGACCCTGACGGCAATCGGCGCGATCGCATTTTTGGAGATCGTGAGTTTTTCCCAACCCGGCGCGCAAGCTACCGCTGCGGCGCGATCACACGCGGGTCCACTTCCGCTTGCCTTCGGCGCGGCGATGACGCCGGTGCTCTTCGCTTACGGCGGCTGGCAGACCACCAGCTTTCTGGGCGGAGAAATCCGCGATGCCGATCGCGTCCTGCCGCGGGCTTTAATTCTCGGCGTGCTTGGTGTGGTCGCGGTTTACGTTTCGGTCAACTTTGCCTATCTGCACACCCTCGGTCCCGCCGGGCTGGCGGCGACGAGCACGCCCGCTTCGAGCGTAATGCGCGATTCGTTAGGCGGGCGCGGACCGCAGATCATCGCCGCCGGGATCGCCTTTTCCGCTTTCGGATTTCTCGCCCAGTCGATGCTGACTGCGCCGCGAGTCTATTTCGCGATGGCGAAAGATGGCGTCTTTTTTCGCGCCGTCGCCCGGGTTCATCCGCGCACGCACGCGCCGGTGATCGCGATTTCGCTCCAGGGCGTGTGGGCGATCCTGATCGCGCTCAGCGGCACCTACGGCCAGGTCGTGAACTATGTCGTGGCGATGGATGCAATTTTCTTTGGCCTGACCGCGATCTGCCTTTTTGTCCTGCGCCGGCGGGGCGGCAGCTCGCGTTTCCGCGTGCCGGGGCATCCGTGGACAACGCTGCTCTTTATCGCGGCGCAATGGCTCATCGTGATCAGCACCTTCGCGAATGACCCACGACGCGCTTTTATCGGTCTGGGCTTCGCGCTGCTCGGCCTGCCGGTTTACGCGATCTGGAAGTCGAAGCTTGCATTGGAGCCGGCGCGCCCTCGCGCCGGTGGCACGGAGCATTGAACGAGGTTGCAACCGCGGCCCGAGGGCGGGCCGGCTCCAATGCGATGTTTGACCTGGCGGTTATCTTGTCGTCATGAAGAACGCCGATTCGCGGAAGCGCTCTGCCTACATGGAATGGGCGAAGCTTTCTTCGCACGCGCGCTTCAATCTCGCGACTAGCGGCCTAACGAGCGTCCTGCTATCGGAGTTCCCGCTCCGGGTTGCGGAGTTGGAGATCACTGGCGGCGGTTATGGCTACGCCCCGTTGCTGGAGCGGATCGCGCGGTATACCGGCGCGCCGCTTGAATGCATCGTGACGGCGGAGGGCACTTCGATGGCGAACCATCTCGCGATGGCCGCGCTGCTCGAGCCGGGCGACGAGGTCGTGATCGAACAGCCGACCTATGGATTGCTCCTCGACGTCGCCCGGTATCTTGGCGCGACGCTCCGGCGAGTTGAGCGCAGATTCGAAAACGATTTTGCGATTTCGTTAGGCGAGATCGAGCCGGCGATCACGCCGGCGACGCGTCTGATCGTGCTGACCAATCTCCACAATCCGAGCGGCGCGCTCATCCCGAGGGAAACGCTCCGCGCGATTGGCGAGATGGCGCAAAAGGCCGGAGCGCATGTGCTCGTGGACGAAGTTTATCTCGAGATGCTCTTCCCGCCGCCCACCAACACCAGCTTTTCGTTAGGCCAAAACTTCGTCGTCACGAGCAGCCTGACGAAGGCCTATGGCCTGAGCGGGCTGCGTTGCGGCTGGATCCTGGCCGCGCCCGAGCTGGCGCAACGCATCTGGCGACTAAACGATCTTTTCGCTGCCACCGCCGCGCATCCGGCAGAGCGGATGTCGGTCATGGCCTTTGATCATCTCGCGCAATTCCGCGATCGCGCCCGCGATCTGTTGACGAGGAATCGCGCGCTCCTCGACGACTTTCTCGATGCCCGTCCCGACCTGGAATGTTTTCGTCCGCCGGCTGGCGCAATTGTTTTCCCGCGGCTGCCGCCAGGGATCGAACCGGAACCGTTCTTCAGGCTCCTGCGCGAGAAATTCGAAACCTCCGTTGTGCCCGGCCGTTTCTTCGAAATGCCGCGCCATTTTCGGCTCGGGATTAGCGGCCCGACCGAAGAGTTGCGCGGCGGTCTCGAGCGGCTGGCTGCGGCCTTGGATTCGACATCTGGCCGCGAGTCATGCAATCATGTCCGGTAACGCAAAAAGAATTCCGAAAACACTATGCCGCACGTTGTCACTACCAAATGCCTCGGATGCAAGTTCACCGACTGCGTCGTTGTCTGTCCTGTCGCCTGCTTTTATGAACTGGAGACCCAGCTCATTATCCATCCGGAGGAATGCATTGATTGCATGGCCTGTGTGGATGAATGCCCGGTCCACGCCATCTACGCCGACGCGGACGTGCCGCCAGAGTTTCAGGGTGACATTGAGTTGAACGCGAACGAGGCACACAAGGTCAAGGAGGCGGGTCAGGGTCCAATCGAGACGAAGAAGGATCCGCTCCCCACGGCCGAGGAGCGGAAGGCCGCGCTCGGTTACACGTAAGGCCGGCTCTCTCCCAGCGGAGAGAAGAAGTCCGCCCAACGCTCGGCCGAAACTCGATCAAGTAGGAGACGCGCGCGATGAACAAGGTGAGTCAGGAATTTCAAGAGCGACTCGGCCGGGTCGAACAACTGGTCGGCGCGCTTGAAAATGCGGCCGATCCGGCGGTGCGGGAGCAGACGCGCGAATTGCTCCAGACGCTGCTCGAGCTGCACGGGCGCGGGCTGGAACGCATTTTGGAGTCGGTGCACAAGAGCGGCGATGCCGGCGCACAGGTGCTGGACGAACTGGGACGCGATCAGCTGGTCTCGGGAGTGCTTCTTCTCCACGGGCTGCACCCGCTTGATCTCGAGACGCGGGTGCGGAACGCGCTCGCAACGGTGCGGCCGCGGCTCGGATTGCACGGCGGCAGTGTCGAACTCGTGGAGGTGACTGGCGACGGCGCGGTCCGGATCCGGTTGGAAGGAAATTGCCACGGCTGCCCCTCCTCACGGATCACGCTTCAGAGCACGATCGAGGAGGAATTGTACACGGTCGCGCCCGACATTACTTCACTCCAGGTTGACGGCGCGCACGACCCGGCCATGCCCGCTGATCAGAATCGAGTCCCGGCTTTTACCGAATGTCCGACGAGCAACGGACAACAACTGACGAAAGGAACCGCGCAATGAACAAACCACCGCAACCCAATCACGTTCCGGGCAACAGCAAAGGCGAAGAAATGGCCCTGACAAATCGCGAGCCGGGGCGCGATCCGAACCGGAAACATTATCGGGGCGCGCGCGACTCGACCGGAATCAACCCGACTGACCGGCAGCCCATCCTGCCAGTGATGCCGAACATCCCTCCGGCCTAACGAATCGCGGCGTCGCTTGTGAATTCGAACGAAGCGATCGAGGGATCGAGACACAATTCCTTTGCCGCCCTCCGGCGATTCAGCGGCACGCCGGCCGCGGCGCGGTCCCCCGTTGCAGTCGAGCGCTGCGAGCTCTGTCGCGTGCGACTCGCGCCTCTCCACCGCCACCTGCTGGAAAGAGCGACGCGCAAGATCGTCTGCGCCTGCGACGGCTGTATGACAACTTTTTTGCCCGTGACCGGCGGCCGTTTCCAGGTAATCCCGCGCGACCCACGCGCGCTGCCCGATTTCCAAATCTCGGATGCGGATTGGGAGGGCCTGGCGTTGCCGATCAATCTCGCCTTTTTCTTCTACGACACGCCTAACGAAAAGATGACGGCGATGTATCCGAGCCCGGCCGGCGCGACGGAATCGCTTCTCCCGCTGAGCGCATGGGGCGCAATCGTCAGGCAAAATCCCCTTCTGGAAACATTGCAACCGGATGTGGAAGCGCTGCTCGTTAACCGTGCCCACGAGCGAGGCGATTGTTTTGTCGCCCCGATCGATAAATGCTTTGAGCTGGTGGGAATCATCCGGCTGCACTGGCGCGGCTTCAGCGGCGGCGAGCGGGTCTGGCAGGAGATCGGAAAATTCTTCGACGATCTCGGGAAAACAGCACGTTGAGATGCCGGATTTGAATTTCGATGTCACCGGCGTAACGCCGGCCGTGAAGGGGCTCATCCCGCTCCTTCAGTTCCAGCTGCAAATCACGAACCAGCCGCCCAAGGAACAAATTCAATCCATCCTTCTTCAGGCCCAGATCCAGGTCGAGGCGCCGCAACGCGCCTATTCGCCTAACGAGAAGGAAAAACTGTTCGAGCTCTTCGGCCCGCCCGAGCAATGGGGGCAAACGCTGCGCAACAGGCTCTGGACGCACGCCCACACCACCGTGCCGTCATTCACCGGTTCGACCGCGACGACGCTCTCGGTTCCATGCAGCTACGACCTCAATCTCGCCGCGACCAAATACTTCTACGCTCTCGAGGAAGGCGAGGTGCCGCTGCTTTTTCTCTTCAGCGGGACAATGTTCTACGCCGGGAGTGATGGCCGTCTCCAGGTTCAGCCAATTTCCTGGAACAAGGAGAGCAGCTATCGCATGCCGACAAAGATCTGGAAGGAGATAATGGAACAACATTATCCGAACACCGGCTGGCTCTATCTCGAGCGCGATGTCTTCGATCGGCTCTGCGCCTTTAAGCGACGGAGCGGAGTGACGACCTGGGAGCAGGCGATCGAACAGCTGCTGGCGCGACACGCGAATGGCGATGAAGCATCCGGGTAGCGCACTCGTCCCGAGTGCTGGCGAAGTTGTCTCAACTTCGCGGACTTTCCTTCGATGCCGTTTGCAGCATCGATGTGCGGGAGAAATATCCGCGCCGTTCGCAAAGTTCGCGACGGCGGAACGCCGTCGCCAGCACGCGAGACGCGTGCGCTACCCGCAGGGATGCCCGCGCGACTTTGCCGAGACATCGTCCAAATGAATCGCGAAACCCTCGATGAGATCGTCAACGCCGTTCTTTACGAGGGCTACATCCTTTACCCCTACCGCGCCTCATCGAAGAAGAACCAACTCGGGCGCTTCACCTTCGGTCGGGTTTATCCCGCGGATTACGCGACGGCGCAGGGCGGGCGCGAGCCGTGTGCGATGCAGACGGAGTTTCTGGTCCGGAATGAATCGAGGGACGCAATCGCCAACATCACGATCCGCTTTCTTCAACCCCTCGCCCGCGAGGTCGCCCGGCTGCCGGAGCCGGTCGCGGAGTTGACTCCGGAGGCCGAGGCACGCGCTGAAGCCGTGTCGCGGTTCGAGCTCGGCGACAAACTTTACCAGACCTGGCAGGAAGCGACGGAGCGCGAGATCGTTCTTTCGCCGCTGAGTCCAAATGCAGCGCAGCGGACGCAGCACCGGTTTGAGTTTGCGCAGGCGCGGGAGGTCGAGCCGATTCGGCAGGAAAACAATCGAATTGCCGGCCTCATCGTTAGGCAGAGCGTCGCAATCAAGGGCGTGATCGAAATCAATCTCGAGCTCGTTGCGCCCGAGGCCGCGAAAATTCGGGTCCGAATTCTGAACCAAACGCCCATACCTAACGAGCTAGTGGAAAACCAGGAGGCGGTCGCGCTCCGCACTTTCGCCTCCACCCACACGATTCTGCATGCCGCCGGCGGCGAATGTATTTCGCTCCTCGACCCGCCCGGCCAATACCTCGAAGCAGCCAAAATGTGCGAGCAGATCGGGAGCTGGCCGGTGTTGGTCGGCGATGAAAACAAAGGGGAGCGCGATGCGATGCTCTCCTCGCCCATCATTCTCTACGATTATCCAAAGATCGCGCCGGAAAGCGCCGGCGATCTCTTTGATGGCGCCGAGATCGATGAAATCCTCACGCTGCGCATCCAGGCGATGACCGACGCCGAGAAAGCCGAGATGCGGCAGGTCGACGAACACGCCCGGCGCATTCTCGAGCGGACGGAAAACCTGGCGCCGGCCGACCTGCTCAGGATGCATGGCGTGATGCGCGACGTGAAACGACCGACGGACGAGGAATTTTTCAACCCCAAGAAACCGCTCGAAGTGGTGACGGTGCGCGGAGTGGAACTGCGCATCGGGGACAAGGTGCGGATTCGCCCAAAGAAACGCGCCGATGTGATGGACATCGCGCTCGAGGGGAAGCTCGCGATTATCGAATCGGTGCAGCAGGATCTCGAAGGCGAAGCGCACTTCGCCTTGATCCTGGAGGACGACCCGGGGCGTGATCTCGGTATGATGCGACAGCCCGGGCATCGCTTTTTCTATGGCGCCGATGAAGTCGAGCCAGTCCGAGAATAGTGATGAGTGCAGAGCGTCCATCAACTCGCGAGGAGCCGCTCGCCACTCCTGACGCGTCACTCGTCACTATTCTGATCGCCGGCATCGGCAACATCTTCTTCGGGGACGACGCTTTTGGCTGCGAAGTGGCGCAGCAGCTCATGCGCGAGCCGCTCCCGGCCGGCGTGCGCGCGTTCGACTATGGGATTCGGAGCTACGATCTCGCCTATGCGATGCTCGAGCCTAACGACGCTGTCATTCTCGTGGACGCGCTCCCCCGCGGAGAAGAACCCGGGACCGTCTGCCTGCTCGAGCTCGACATGAACGAGCTGGACAAGGCGGAGATCGAGTCGGTTAATGCTCATGCCATGAATCCGGTTGCTGTCCTGCAACTGGTCCGCTCGCTTGGCGGATCTCCCCGGCAAATTTACCTGGTCGGCTGCGAACCGGCGGTCCTCGAAACCGAGGAGTTGGGCTTGAGCAAAAAAGTTAAAGCCGCGATGCCGGTCGCGCTCGAAATGATTCGGGAACTTATCGCCAGACTGCGCCATGAACACGAAGACACTCACACGAAAGGCACGGGGTTGGAAAAACGAACTGACGGAGCGCGTCCGGCCTGATCAACGAAGTGGTGAGATGGCCGTGCTCGCGTGGGAAATCGTGGGCGGCCTGATCGCGCTGATCGGGATTGCTCTCTTTATCAGAATGCTGCCGGAGATGATCCGGTATCTGAAGATGGAAAGAATGTGAGCACGCTTCGCGACGCTTGGAGATGGAAGCGGTCGGCTCTTCTCAGGACTGATCATTTGGCAGGCACAATTGCGGTCCGCTCCTGTCCTGGCGCAAAGCGGAGCGCACAACCGAAGGAGCAGAAAAAGGGATGAAAGCACCTGACATGATTGTGGCCGATCGGCCGCCTGACGTGAAAGAAATCCATGTGGTCTGGATGACCACCGGCCTGGGTTGCGATGGCGACTCGGTTTCTGTGACCGCGGCCACCTTGCCCAGTATCGAGGAGGTCGTGATGGGCGCAATTCCCGGTCTGCCCAAGGTGCACCTGCACAATCCGGTGCTCGCTTATGAAGTTGGCGATGACTTCATGAAATACTGGTTCGCGGCGGAAAAAGGCGAGCTCGAGCCGTTCGTCCTTGTCCTCGAGGGCTCCGTGCCTAACGAGAATATCAAATCAGAAGGATATTGGGCGGCAATGGGGACCGACCCGGATACCGACCAGCCGATCACAACCAACGAGTGGATCGATCGCCTCGCACCGAAAGCGACCGCGATAATCGCCGCTGGCACCTGCGCGACCTACGGCGGGATTCACGCCATGCAAGGAAATCCCACTGGCGCAATGGGGTTGGCCGATTATCTCGGCTGGGGCTGGACCTCCAAGGCCGGGCTCCCGATCGTGAACGTGCCGGGCTGTCCCGTGCAACCAGACAATATGATGGAGACGCTTCTCTATCTCCTCTACCAGGTTGCCGGCCTCGCTCCGATCATCCCGCTCGATGATCAGCTCCGCCCGACCTGGCTCTTCGGCAAGACTGTCCACGAAGGATGCGATCGTGCCGGCTATTACGAGCAGGGTGATTTCGCGCACGAATACGGCTCGCCGAAATGCCTCGTCAAGATCGGCTGCTGGGGTCCGGTCGTGAACTGCAATGTCACGAAGCGCGGCTGGATGGATGGCATCGGCGGTTGCCCGAATGTCGGCGGCATCTGCATCGGCTGCACCATGCCGGGCTTCCCCGACAAGTTCATGCCGTTCATGGACGAGCCGCCGGGGGCCACGATGTCCTCGATGCTCATCAATGCGTACGGCCCCTTCATCCGCAAGCTGCGCTCGGTCAC
>DAISXY010000006.1:94555-206740 GCA_036825615.1 Chthoniobacterales bacterium | reverse complement strand
CAGGTAAGGTTCTTCGCGTTGCATCGAATTAAGCCACATACTCCACCGCTTGTGCGGGCCCCCGTCAATTTCTTTGAGTTTTAATCTTGCGACCGTACTCCCCAGGCGGCACGTTTAACGCGTTAGCTCCGGCGCGGAAGGGGTCGAATCCTCCCACACCAAACGTGCACCGTTTACTGCCAGGACTACCGGGGTATCTAATCCCGTTTGCTCCCCTGGCCTTCGTGCCTCAGTGTCAGGAACTGTCCAGAGACCCGCCTTCGCCACTGGTCTTCCTTACGATATCTACGCATTTCACTGCTACACCGTAAATTCCAGTCTCCTCTCCAGTCCTCAAGCACGCCAGTATCGAATGCAGTTTCGGAGTTAAGCTCCGAAATTTCACACCCGACTTAGCGCGCCACCTACGCACCCTTTACGCCCAATGAATCCGAACAACGCTTGAGACCTCTGTATTACCGCGGCTGCTGGCACAGAGTTAGCCGTCTCTTCCTCTTCTGGTACTATCAACTCACGCGCAGTTAACGCGTAAGCATTGTTCCCAAATGACAGGAGTTTACAACCCGAAAGCCTTCATCCTCCACGCGGCGTCGCTCCTTCAGGGTTTCCCCCATTGAGAAAAATTCTCGACTGCTGCCACCCGTAGGTGTCTGGACCGTGTCTCAGTTCCAGTGTGGCTGGTCGTCCTCTCAGACCAGCTACCCGTCACCGCCTTGGTAGGCCGTTACCCCACCAACTAGCTGATAGGCCGCGGGCTCATCAAGAAGCGCCAGGTTGCCCCGGCTTTAGTGTCCCGAAGATGTCTCCGGTAACCACATGCGGTATTAATTCGGCTTTCGCCGAGCTATCCCCCACTTCATGGCAGATTGCCCACGTGTTACGCACCCGTTCGCCACTTAACTTTCCCCGGTATTGCTACCAGAGAAAGTCCCGTTCGACTTGCATGTCTTATCCACGCCGCCAGCGTTCGTTCTGAGCCAGAATCAAACTCTCCGTAAAAACTTGGAGGACCGAACGGGTCAACACCCGCTCGACCAAAGTTTGTTAAGCCGATGCCATGAGAGGCATCAGCTCGATCTGACTTTCAATCCTCCGTCCGGAATTTCCGTCCGAAGGGTTTGTCCGATCAAATTTCTTCTTCAAAGAAACTCGACGAAATAACGCACAATTCAATTTTCGCTGACATTTCCATCCCGAATGCTTTCGGGACCAAACTCTCAAAGATCAACCGCTCTTCTTCCGCTCCACGACAGACGCCGCCCGCTTGCTGAAAATCCAACAACCCGCGGCTCGCGTTGAGCCAAGAAGAACACCCCGGAGGAACCCCGGGACCGCCATTAGCGGACGGACAAAATAGCGCAGGGCCTCCATCCGTCAACGCGAAATCTGCATTTTTCAAAAGAATCTTGAGCCGTTAACCGAGGCGTTTCAAAAGATGGCGGTCTGCCACTACAGAAGTTCAACTGGCGGCCGGGGATCGGTGGCGCCACGCTCGTTTTCGGCGCGGTGTTCGCCCGGGGTGCACTCATGGTGCGCGCCTGTCGGGTTGCGGCTTGCGCTCGTTCACCGTCAGGCGCGACGGGGCCGCGTTCGTCCGATTCGGCCGGACCCGAACAAAGCGATACTTCCCGCGAATATTTTCGGCGATGAAGTGGCCCTTGGATTGAGCCGACATCAAGCCCTGATAGACCGCGGGCGCGACCTCGAGAAAGCGATAAATCGCGCCGCGCGCAAACTCAATTTCCAAGGCGTGGAGGCGATGACTGTAGCCAATGCTGGCGACGTTAGTTGAAACCACCCCTTGTCGCCTGATGCGGGAACGAATCGGTTCCGCGGAATCCGCCAGCAGCGTCGCAGCGCAGAGAAACAAAAGGAGGACCGGGAGGGATGAGCTTCTCATGACAGTGCGCTTTTAGGTCCAGGGCCGGGGAAACGTCGAGGGAAAAATTGGCCCGGTTACGGCAGCCAGCCTCCCGTTGCCTGCACCGGCGCCAGTTGTCCGCGCGGCGTTATCCAGACGGCAATTGCCTTCCGCGCGCCGGCTTCGACCGAGGCGCTGGTGCTCAGGCTTACCTGGAGCGCGCCTGCTTCGGATTTCATCGCGGCACTTTGCAGATCGAGGACGACGAAATCGTGCTTCAGATTTCGTCCGCTGTTCTCGCCCGCTCGCACATTTGTGAAAATTCCGGAGCCGAGGAGGGCGAGGTGAGCTTCCCAATCGCCCGTGACGCCGCCTTGCAGCCTAAAATCAATCGAGAAAGTTTTTCCATCGCTCGTGGTCGCACGCAGGACTCCAATTTGCTTTTCGTTAGGCTGGGCGAGGTTGCTTGCCGACCAGCCACGCTCCTCGTGTCCGTTCACAACGACGGCGGGAGTGTAAACAGATCCGCTTCCCCAGAGCGCGGCGTAACGGCTCTGGCGCTCGGTCCATTCTCTGGAAGAAAAACGATCGCGCCAGCCGAGCCGGTCCCAGTAATCAACGTGAAACGCCATCGGCACAAACTGCTTCCAGAGTCCCGGGTTCTCCTTCTGCCGGCTCAACCATGCCTCGGCTGGCGGACAACTGCTGCATCCCTCTGAGGTATAAAGCTCGACCAGGGCAGTCTCTTGCGGACCGCTTGCGAACCGGGTCTCGGCCGCACTCACCATCGCCCCGCTCATGAGAAAGGATGCAACAAAAGCGAGTGATTTCATGACGCTAAGAGAGCGCGCGCGGACAGGCTATTCCAGTCCCGTTGTCAGCGTTCCTGTGTTGGATTGACAACGAATGACGCCCGCAGGCAGACCCGCCGGTAAGCGGAAGTCTCATAGGTATCTTACATTTGCTTGAAGATCAGAAAGGGTCTGCTGCTGCCGGTCAGGGCTGATCTGGGATCTCAGCTTCGACGAGTTGCGCCAGAAGCGTGAGCGATTCTTGCCATCCAAGATAACAAGCCTCGGGTGGGATCACCGCAGGTACGCCTGCCTGGGTGATGTTCAATTCAGTGCCGCAGGAGACTTGCTTCAAGTTAATCGTCACTTGCATTTCACCCGGCAGATTCGGGTCGTCGAACTGATCGGTGTGGCGGATGCGCTCGTGAGGTTTGAGTTCCAGATAGCTCCCGCCAAAGGAATGACTCTTGCCGGTGGTAAAATTCGTGAACGACATCTGGTAAGTGCCACCGACTCTTGCATCGAGGTGGTGAACTTTTCCCGTGAATCCATGCGGCGGCAGCCATTTCACCAAAGCATCCGGGTCGAGGAACGCTCGGTAGATTCTCTCCGGGCTGGCCCGGAGAACACGATGAAGGGTGATAGTGTTAGTTTCTTTTGTTTGCATGATGAGAGTTAGGATTGGCTTTTGATTACTATAACGAACGAGGCATGCCTTTCCGGACAATTCCACGCGGGAATGTCAGATCAGCCCAAGAATGTGCTTGATTCCCCGGACCGGGATGACCACCCAATCCGGGCGGTGGTTTAGCTCATATCCTACTTCGTAAACGGCCTTATCGAGAAGATAAGCGCGAAGCAAGGGATCGAGGTCGCTTTGTTTGTCCGGGAGAAACCTGGCCCCGGCGGTCGTGGACAGATAACTATGGAGAAAGACGCTGCTCATTTGCCGGTACCAGAGATCGGCCCAGCGTTCGAGAAAGGGCACGTCTTCGCTCCGCATCGAAGGTTGCCAGAGGGCGCTGTAGGCTGCGTATTGGAAAGAGCGCATCATGCCGGCGACATCACGCAGGGCGGAGCGTTTCAGTTTGCGCTCGCTCAAGGGCCGGGCCGGCTCGCCTTCGAAATCGAGAATCACGAAGTCTTTCCCGGTATTGAGCACCTGGCCGAGGTGATAGTCGCCGTGAATGCGAATCTTGCTCGCGCTGGCATGGCGCTCGAGAGTTTGCTGCTCAGCGGCAAGAATCTGCTGCTCGCTCGCCAGGACCTGCGCCGCTTCGGCGCGAAAGGCTTCGGGCAGTTGGGGGATTTTCTTTTGCAGGAGAGCAAAAGCGCGCCGGAGCGAGGCGCGCATGTTTTGATAAACCGAGCGCTGCGCCATGGCGTTAAACGGCTCCGGCGCGAAGGCTTTGTCCTCCGGATCGGCGGTAAGCGCGAGGTGCATCTCGCCCGTGCGCTGGCCAATGAGCGCCGCTTTTTCCGGATAAACGCCGCCGATCAATTCGTCGAGGAGCGGACCGGGCGCGATCGCGTCGCTCTGGAGATCGCCTTTTCGTTCCAGCACGCGCTCGTAGTAGCGGCCGACGGCGTCGAGGCTGAGGGCCCAGGCGTCGCCTTCGTTAGGCGCGGCCGCCTGGAGAAGCGCGACCACGCTCGGCTCGGAGCGCGCGCGGCGATATTCGATCGACCCGACAAAGGCAGGCACCTGAGGGAAATGCTGCTTCTCGGTGAGGAAGCGCGTCACTTCCACATCCGGGTTCATGCCGTCCTCGAGTTTGCGATACAGCTTTAGGAAAAAGCGATTCTCAAAGAGGATGGAGGAGTTACTCTGCTCCGCCTTCAAGACCTGGGAAGCCGGCGGTGCCTGCTCGGCTGCTTCCTCCGCGAGGATGCGGCTGCGCACACCCGTGAGCTGCCCGTTTCGGCCCTTGAGAACCGCTTCGCCCGCCATCAGACGAAAAATTCTTTCGCGAAACTCCGGGTCCCAGATCGCATCGTAGAGAACGCCGTGTTCGCCGACTCGCGCGATCACCGCCGTTGGGTTTGAACGCGCCAGGCTCTCGGCCGTCGGGCCAGATTCGAGCTGGACCGGGAGCGAATAGATGTCCGACGACCCTTCGGTGTAATCGACCCGCAGCAGCCAGAGCTGTCCGGCGTCCTCGGCGACCGGGATTTGCTCCATGATTTGGAGGTCGCGAATGATCCGCGCCTTGGCGCCGAACCAGCGGCAGGTGCGGAGATAACCCGGCAAAACCTCACGCTCGAGTCGCGCGCGCTGATTGTTCCTCAGCAGGGCCGCCAGGCTTGGATCTGCGTCGATCGCCGGAACGAGGTGCTTTTTCGCAGGTCGCTTTTCCCTTTGCGATTGGAAAGCAAACCAGTAATGGCCATGGGGGCCGATCGTCAGAAGATAGGGCGACTTCCTGATTGCGGGGAAGAGATTGCGGCTGAAAACCTCCATCGGAACACAACCGCTGAAACGCGAAAGGTCGATCTGCACCGGCTGCGAAAAGCGCGAGAGATTCACGACCACAAGGATCGTCTCGTTTTCATAGCGGCGAAGAAACGCCAGCACTTTTGGATTGTCGGGATGCAGGAACTCGATCGAGCCGCGGGAGAAAGCGCGGAAATTTTTTCGCATTGCGATCACCCGCCGCATCCACCAGAGCAGCGAGGAGAGGTTCTTCTGCTGGTTCTCGACGTTGATCGCCTCGTAGTGATACTCCGGATCGATCGTGATCGGGAGGTAAAGCTGCTGCGGGTTTGCTTTCGAAAAACCGGCGTTGCGATCGCTGCTCCATTGCATCGGCGTGCGGCAGCCGTTGCGATCGCCGAGGTAGAAATTGTCACCCATCCCGATCTCGTCGCCATAGTAGAGCACCGGCGTGCCCGGCAGGGAAAAGAGCAGCACATTGAGAAGCTCGATCTTGCGCCGGTTGTTATTCATTAAGGGCGCGAGCCGGCGCCGGATGCCGAGGTTGATCCGCGCCGTCGGATCGGTCGCGTAGACGCGCCACATGTAGTCGCGCTCTTCGTCCGTCACCATCTCGAGCGTCAGCTCGTCGTGATTGCGGAGGAACATCGCCCATTGGCAGGAATCGGGGATCGCCGGCGTCTGCTCGAGGATATCAATGATCGGAAAGCGATCCTCCATTTGCAGCGCCATGAACATCCGCGGCATGAGCGGGAAATGGAAATTCATGTGCGACTCGTCGCCATCACCGAAGTAGGCGACCGCGTCCTCGGGCCACTGGTTCGCCTCGGCCAGGAGCATCCGGCCGGGGAACTTTGCGTCCATGTGAGCGCGCAGCTTTTTCAAATACTGGTGCGTCTCGGGCAGATTCTCGCAGTCGGTGCCCTCGCGTTCGTAGAGGTAGGGAATTGCATCGAGGCGCAATCCGTCGACACCCATCTCCAACCAAAAGTCGAGGATCCGTTGGACGATTTCGTGCACCGCCGGATTATCGAAGTTGAGATCCGGCTGATGAGAGTAAAAGCGGTGCCAGTAATAGGCCTTCGCCACCGGGTCCCAAGCCCAATTGGAAGTCTCGAAATCCTTAAAGATGATCCGCGCCTCTTTGTATTTCTCCGGGGTATCACTCCAGACGTAGAAATCGGCGTACTGATCGTCGGCAGCCTTGTAGCCGGGGGCGTTGACCCCGGCTGGATTTTGGGCTCTCGCGCCGCCGGCTCCAGCGTTGCGCGCCGCGACCGCACGACGGGATTTCTGGAACCAGGGGTTTTGATCCGACGTGTGATTGATCACCAGCTCGGTGATAACGCGCAAGCCACGCTCGTGCGCGGCGGCGAGGAAGGCGCGGAAATCGGCGAGCGTGCCGTAGTGCGGATTGACGTCGAAGTAATCGGCAATGTCGTACCCGTCATCGCGCAGCGGTGAAGGGTAAAACGGGAGCAACCAGATCGCGGTCACGCCCAGCTCCTGGAGATAATCGAGCTTTTCAATCAGGCCGCGAAAGTCGCCGATGCCGTCGCCGTCGCTGTCGTGAAAGGTCTTAATGTGCAGCTCGTAAATGATCGCGTCCTTGTACCAAAGCGGATCGGGAACGAGCGCACGATCGTCAGCCATAAATCACCTTTGTCGCGGAACGCGGGAGACGCAATTGTCGCCTTCGGCTGAGCCCGACCGCGTCCTCGACACGGTGATGTTCACCGACATCGTGGGCTCACGGAGCGCGCCGCAAGCATGTGCGATCGGGCCTGGCTCGCGCCGGTGCCCGTGCGGTCGTCCCAGCTCGCCGTTCCTGGCCGACCTCTAGTCTGATTCGAAAAACGATTACTTGCGTCATCGTCGAGGAAGGATAAGTCAGCCGTTCACAATCAGGAGCTTATATGAAGACCAGGATCCTCATTATGGGCGCGGCCGGCCGCGACTTTCACAATTTCAATGTGGTTTTTCGCAATGACCCCGACTGCGAAGTCGTCGCCTTTACCGCGACGCAAATCCCGAACATCGAGGGCCGCACCTACCCGGCCGACCTCGCGGGCCCGTTCTATCCCGACGGGATTCCGATCTTTCCCGAAAGCGAACTTGCTCACTTGATCAAGAAGCTGTCGGTCGACGAGGTTGTCTTTGCCTACAGCGACGTGTCGCACGAAACCGTGATGCACAAGGCGTCAATCGCGCAGGCGGCCGGCGCCGATTTTTGCCTGCTGGGGCCGAAAGCGACGCTGCTCAAATCGAGCAAACCGGTGGTCGCGATTTGCGCGGTGCGGACGGGCTCGGGCAAATCTCAGACCTCGCGGGCGGTCTCGGCTGCGCTCAAAGCGATGGGCAAGCGCCTCGTGGTTGTGCGCCATCCGATGCCGTACGGCGAATTGTCGAACCAAGCGGTGCAACGCTTCGAGACCGCGGACGACCTGACGAAAGCAAACGTAACGATCGAAGAGCGCGAAGAATATGAGCCGCATCTCGCCCGTGGCTCGATCGTTTACGCGGGGGCGGATTACGAGAGGATTTTGCGCCGCGCGGAAGAAGAGGCCGATATCGTGGTCTGGGACGGCGGCAACAACGACATGCCGTTTTTCCAGCCCGATCTTTTGTTTGTCGTCGCCGATCCGCACCGTCCGGGGCATGAGCTGACTTTTTACCCGGGCGAAACCAATTTGCGGATGGCCGATGTCGTCGTCATCAACAAGGTCGACAGCGCCAGCAAAGAGAATGTCGCCCGGGTGCAGGAGAGTATCTGCGCTGTTAATCCCAAGGCGGTGGTCATTCAGGCCGCTTCGCCGATTTCAATCGAGGAGGGAGACGCGAACGCGATTCGCGGCAAACGGGTGTTGGCGGTGGAAGATGGCCCCACCCTGACACATGGCGACATGTCGTTCGGGGCAGGAGTCCTGGCGGCAAAAAAATTCGGCGCGAGCGAGATCGTCGATCCGCGGCCGTACGCGGTCGGCTCGATTCGGGAAACATTTCAGCGCTATCCAAATACCGGAGCGGTGCTGCCGGCGATGGGTTATGGCGAGAAACAGATCGCAGAACTGGAGGCAACGATCAACGCGACGCCCGTGGACTTGGTCTTGGTCGCCACACCGATCGACCTGCGGCGTATCGTCAACGTCAAGCATCCGACGCTGCGCGTTTCCTACGACCTGGAGGAGATTGGCCACCCGACAGTGGCAGAACTCCTCAAGGAGCGATTCGCCTAGGAATAGAGATACTCGTCGTGATACTCGCGCTGCGGGGCGAACTGCACGTTCCGGTCGGCGCCGATTTCCGGATATTCGAAGATTTTGCCTTCGTAATTCCGGATCACGATTTTCTCGTGGTCGTGATAGAGGACGTAACCGGGGTTGATCGGCACCTTGCCGCCACCACCGGGCGCGTCGATCACAAACTGCGGCACCGCGTAACCGGTGGTGTGACCGCGCAGGCCTTCGATGATCTCGATCCCCTTCGCGACCGAGGCGCGAAGATGTGATGAGCCGTTGATCAGGTCGCACTGATAGAGGTAATACGGACGGACCCGGCACATCAGCAATTTGTGCACGAGGCTCTTCATCGTCTCGAGGTCGTCGTTCACTCCGGCGAGGAGGACGCTCTGGTTGCCTAACGGAATTCCGTGATTCGCCAGCCGCTCGAGAGCGGCCCGCACCTCACTCGTTAGCTCGCGCGGGTGATTAACGTGGATGCTCATCCAGAGCGGGTGATATTTTTGCAGCATCGCGCAGAGCTCGGGCGTGATGCGTTGCGGGAGGAAAATCGGCACCCGCGTCCCGATGCGGAGAAACTCGATGTGCGGGATGGCGCGCAGCCGCTCGAGCATTTTCTCCAGTTTCGCGTCGCTGAAAAGCAAGGCGTCGCCGCCAGAGAGCAGCACGTCGCGCACTTCGGTGTGTTCTTCGAGATATTTGAAAGCGGCTTCGAATTCGGTGTGCAGCTCCTGTTCGCCCACCCCGCTGACGACACGGCTGCGCGTGCAATAACGGCAGTAGCTCGCGCACCGATCGGTCACGAGAAAGAGCACGCGGTCGGGGTAACGATGCACAAGGCCGGGAACCGGCATGTGCGAGTCTTCGCCGCACGGGTCCGCCATGTCGTAGGGCGAAGCCCAGGTCTCCTCGATTCGCGGGATCACCTGCCGCCGGATCGGGCAGTCGGGGTTGTCCGGCTCGATGAGGTTGAAAAAATGCGGCGTGATCGCGAGGGCGAGCTTGTCGCCCGAGAGGAGAACGCCGGCGCGTTCTTCCTCCGAGAGGGTCAGGTGTTGTTCCAGTTGGGCGAGCGAAGTGATCCGGTTCTTCAACTGCCATTTCCAGTCGTTCCAGAGTTCCGGCGCAACCCCGGGGAAATATCCGGGCGCGTGGGAGACGAACTCTTTTCCGTCCTTTTTGCCGTCGGTAAGAGTGAGCATTTGGCTTGGAACAAAAAAGCTAAGGGCACGAAAATTTGTGTCAATGAAGGCACCTACCGGTGCGCCCGGCACGCCTCGGTTCCCTTTTACTCCTGCTCCTGCTCCTGCTCATGATCGTGATCGTGATCATAATCGAACCATGACCGACTCGAGCACGAGCACGATCAGGAGCAGGAGCATGAAAGAATGCCGCCAACAGAGCAGCCGTTGCCGACCACTGCCTTCCCGCTACTGTTTTGAACAGCGCACCGCGCGCTCTGTCGAAAATCGCCAACCATGCATCGAATCTTTTTCTCCGCGCTCTGCGCATCGCTCGCGCTCGCCGGTTCGCTCGTTGCCCAAAACACCCCGGCGCCC
This sequence comes from Chthoniobacterales bacterium, assembly GCA_036825615.1. GTDB lineage: Bacteria > Verrucomicrobiota > Verrucomicrobiia > Chthoniobacterales > UBA10450 > JAICXG01. Next base: position 196,856 of record DAISXY010000006.1, on the reverse strand, counting down.
ACTCCCACGATCGCGGCTGAGGCGGCCGTGCCGGGCAAGGATGTGGTCCATCAGCTCAACAGCGCCTTTGCCCGGGTTTTTGAAACCGTCGCGCCGAGCGTCGTCATCATCGAGGTGACGAAAAAGGCCGACGCCAACGACACCACCTTCGATGATCTCTTTTTCCAGGCGCCCGACGACCCGCACCACCGCCGCCTCCCGGAAGCGCTGCAAAGCGAAGGCTCCGGCTTCATCGTGCGGCAGGATGGTTTCATCTATACCAACTACCATGTCGTGGAAGGCGCGGAGAAAGTGGAGGTGAAGCTCAAGGACGGCCGCGATTTTCCCGCCAAAGTTTTTGGGACTGACGAAAAAACCGACATCGCGGTGCTCAAGGTGGACGCGGCCAACCTGCCGGTGGTGCAATTGGCCGACAGCGAAAAGGTGCGCGTCGGTCAGTTCGCCTTCGCGATCGGGGCGCCGTTCAAGCTCGACTACACTTTCACCTGCGGGGTGATCAGCGGCAAAGGGCGGAGCAAACTGCTCGAGACCGGCGGCTACAACATCGCTGATTACCTCCAAACCGACACCTCGATCAACCCGGGCAACAGCGGCGGACCGCTCTGTGACATTGACGGAAAAGTTGTGGGAATGAATACGCTGATCAACGGACTGAATCGCGGGCTCGGGTTTGCGATTCCGAGCAACCTGGTCAACGAGATCGGCACCCAGTTGATCGCGGGCAAAAAGATTGTCCGGCCGTGGCTCGGCATCCGGATCGAAACGCTCGGGGACGATTCGTCCATTCGCGATCTCTTCAAAGGGATCGACAAGGGGGTGGTCGTGCGGACAATCGAAGCCGACGCCCCGGCCTATAAAAGCGAGCTGCGGCCTTTCGACGTCATCACTTCCGTCGATGGCCAGCCAGTCACGACCGATACCCAGCTGCAGCATGAAATTTTGAAAAAGAAGGTCGGGCAAACGGTTGAGCTGGGGATCTGGCGCAAAGGGCAAACGATGAAGATTGCGATCACGACCGGTGAATTGCCTAACGAGATCGGAGAACCGGCCGCGCTCCAGCCGACGCCGCCGAGCGAGAGCCAGCCGGAAGCGATCAACAAGTTCGGCCTGCAAGTGCAGGAGCTGAGCAAGGAAGTCGCGAGCCGGCTGAAATTGAAGGCGCAGCATGGGGTGATTGTGACCGACGTGGAGGAGAACAGCATCGCGGCGGCGCAGGGAATCCAGCGCGAGGACGTGATCACGGAAGTAGACGGCCACCCGGTCACTGACGTCGCCAGCTTTCGCGATGCCCTGACGAAAGCCGATCCGAGCCGCGGGGTGCTGCTTTATCTCGATCGCAAAGGCAGCCGCACTTTTGCCGTTCTCAAGGCCGGCGAATAACCGTTCTTCTTTTTGCCTCTGACGATGCCGCGGCTCCTCGCCTTCGCGCTTCTGTTTTTGCTCGGCGGCGGTACGGCCTGGAGCGAATGGGAGATCACCGGCTCGCAAGATCATCCATCGCGGGATGAGGCGGTGATTTACCGACGAATTTCGCTGGCCGAGAGCGACACCGGTGGGGGCGCCACGCTCGATTGCGTGCTCTTCGAAAGTGCGAAGGCGAGCCTGCGGGTGATCGATCAACCCGGCAGCGATCTCGCCGAAGTGATGAAACAACATCACGCGCTCGCGGGCGTGAACGGCGGCTATTTCGATCCGGAAAATGCGCCGGTTGGGCTGCTCGTGAGCGAAGGCCGAACTCTCTCGCCGCTCCGGAAAGCGAAACTGCTCAGTGGCGTTCTGTTCACGACCGCGGACAAGGTCGATATCGTCCGGGCCGGGCGCTTCGCGATGACCAGAAAGATCCGTGCGGCGGTGCAATGCGGCCCGCTGCTGGTTGATGGTGCGCAACCGGTCGTCGGCTTGAACGATTCACGCACGGCGCGCCGGACCTTCGCGGCGGTGGATGGCAGAGGTCAAGCGGCACTGGGTGTTTCTTCGCCCGTCTCGCTCGCGCAGTTAGGCCGGATTCTCTGCCGGGCGAATCTATTTGGAAAAACAAAGGTCGCGCGCGCGCTCAACCTCGATGGCGGTTCCTCCAGCGCGTTTTGGTTTGCCGGGCGGGAGCGGACGGTTTCGATCCCTGAGCTCAAGCCGGTGCGCGATTTCGTCGCGATCGTGCCCGCGACGAATCGTTAGGCAAAACGATTCGCCGCTTGACGCCCCCGCTTTCCGGCCAAAACTCCCCGACGCGATGCGCACCTTTGGCCGATTTGTCGATCAGGATGAATCAGTTTACGGCGAAGTGCGGGGCGAAGAAGTCCACCTCTTACGGCGGCCGTTCTGGCTCGGGCTCGATTTCAGCGGCGACACGCGTTCGTTAGGCGAACTCCAGGTCGAGGTCCCGGTCGTGCCGAGCAAGGTGATCGCGGTCGGGTTGAACTATCGCGATCATATCCGGGAAATGCAGCGGACGGAGATCGGCTCTCCGTTGATCTGGTTCAAGGCCCCGAGTTCGCTTTTGCCTAACGACGGCACAATCGAGATCGCTTTTTCTGAACACAAAACCGATTTCGAGGTCGAATTGGCGTTGGTGATGGGAAGAAGGACCAAGAATGTGCGCGTGGAACGCGCGCGCGACCACGTTTTCGGCTACAGCATCGGGCTCGATATCAGCGATCGCGATCTGCAGAAATCGGAGAAGCAATTCTCGCGCTGCAAATCGTTCGACACCTATACGCCGGTCGGGCCGTTTGTTTACAGCGAGGTTGATCCGTCCGATCTGGAGATTTCGCTTCGGCAAAACGGCGCGGTCAAACAGCAGGCGCGGACGAGCCAAATGATCTATCCGGCGGCGGAGATCGTCGCCTTTGCCAGTCAATCCCTCACTTTGCTGCCGGGCGATCTGATTCTTACCGGTACCCCGTCGGGTGTCGGCGCAATCCAGCCAGGCGATGAATTGGAGGCGCGAATCGGCAACTGGCCGGTGCTGCGGAATAGAGTCCGGGCGGCGGTCTCTGACTAAAAAAACTTGCCTTGAAACGATTTACTTCGCTTCCTCTACGTCCCACAGTAAAATTAAATTCGAACTGGAAATTGACCTCGTCATGAAGCGGGCGCCGAAAGAAAAGCAAAAGTTTTGCTGGACGCGGCTTCCTCTGCTCTGTGATAAATCATCCCAATCAACACGTGCCGGATTTATCGGTCGATCATTCAACCTGCCATCTATGAAAAAAACGCTAATCGTTAGTCTGTGCTCCGTCACCCTTGCCCTTGCCGCCTTTGGTCAGGATCAGGCCGCTTCTCCTGCGACTGCTCCGGCAGCAACGGCGCCAGCTGATGCTGCGGCTTCGCCCGCACTCGGCGCGCCGCCGGAAACGACCACCACTGCACCCGGCGCTCCCGCAGCCGCCGCGCCGGCCGCCACCACCGCGCCCGCGACTTCGCCGGCCGCACCCGAGACCGCGCCGGCCACCGCGACTTCTCCAGCAGCCGCCGCCGCTTCTCCGGCCGCTGCCACTTCCCCGGCAGCCGCTGCCGGGCCAGAAGCGGTCCCGATGCCAACGGAGAAAACTTCCGCGAGCGGGAACTTCTTTATTGATAACTTCCGCAAAGGCGGCCCAATCATGTGGCCGATCCTGATCGTCTCGATCGTCGCGCTCACGGTCGTGATCGAGCGCTGCTTTTGGTGGGGAGCGCGCTGGTTCCGGCGCGATCCGAAACGGGTCGAGAAGGTTTTTACTGCGATCGAAACCGGCGACATCAACGAAGCTTCAAAGCTCGCCCGTGGTTCGCGCGACCCGGTCCTGCGCATGTTGTGGAATGGCTTGAACCATCAGCACGCCTCGCTTCAAGGCGCCCTCCAGGTCGCCGCCGGCATCGAGATTAAGCGGGCCGGCCGCTTCCTTGTCGTCATGGACACGCTCGTCACCCTTGCCCCGTTGCTCGGATTGCTCGGCACGATCACCGGTCTGATTCGTTCCTTCAGCTTCCTCGGCAACGAAGAGCTGGCCGTGCAGGCGGTCACCGGCGGTATCGCGGAAGCGCTGATCGCGACGGCCTGCGGTCTCGGCATCGCAATTTTCGCCCTCATTCCGTTTAACTTTTTCACCTCTCGCGTGTCTAACTTAGAGTTCGAGCTGCAAACCGCCGCCACGAACCTGGAGGTGATGCTGGGATCGCACAGTGCTGCGAAGGAAGTGGAAATCCATAGCAGCGCACCGACCGGCAAAGGCTCCTCGATTTAATGAAACTTTAGGACAACACAATGGAAGTCAGCTCGCCAATTCCGCACCACAAGGCACGGATTGAGATCATTCCGTTGATCGACATCATGTTCTTCCTCCTCGCCAGCTTCATGATGGTGAGCCTGAGTCAGGTCCATATGAAGGGCATGAAGGTGAACCTCCCGACCGGGATCAGTGGTCAGACCCAGAACAAGCGCGAGTACGTCAGCCTCTCGGTCGATAAAGATGGGCAGATCTATTTCGACAAGACGCCGATGGAACCGAACCAGGTCTACGACACCATGGTCAAAATCCACCAGACCAGCCCGAACGCGAAGATCTTCATCCGTGGCGATCGCGATACTTATCATGGCGATATTATTCGCCTGATCGAGCAAGTCCGGGCCTCCGGTTTCTACAAGATCGCGTTTGAAATCAAGAGCCCCTCGCTTCCGCAACAAATGGGCAATCGATAATTACTCCCATGGCCAAACCGCAATACTACAAAGCGCCGCCGCAATGGCAGTTTTGGGCTGCACTCGCCGGGGCGATTCTGGTTGAGGGTGCTGCCGTCGGGGTCGCAAGCCTGCACAAGGAAGAAGAAATCCCGGTCGATCCCGGTTTCGTCTCGCAACAGCCGGTCGATGCGATTGTGACCGAGTTGCCTCCGGAGCCGACTCCGCCTCCCGAAGAAGAACCGCCCCCGCCGCCGCCACCACCGACCGAGCCGAGCGAATTTGTAATCGAGGAACCGACTCCGCCGCCGCGCCCGAAGAACGCACCGACACCAAAGCCACGCGCCCGAGTCGCGGCTTCGCGCGCTGTTGGTCCTCCGCCGGGGCCGGTGAGTTTCTCTTCGGCGAAGGCGAACTTGAGCTACGCGCCCCGGCCAACGTATCCCTATGAGGCCCGCCGGGCCAAGCAGACTGGTAGCGGCAAGTTCCTGCTGCACTTCGATTCGAGCGGGAATGTGACCGATGTGGATGTGGCGCAAAGCACCGGGAGCGCAATTCTCGACCAGACTTCGATGAATACTTTCCGGCGGTGGCGGTGTAAGCCGGGCGCTTACACGAAGGTTTACGTCCCGATTACCTACACGCTGGAAGGCGCGCAAATGTAGCCGGACAAAATTTCATGAGAGTCGCTTCACCACTTCCACACAAGAAAGCCCGGATCGAGATCATCCCATTGATCGATATCATGTTTTTTCTCCTCGCCAGCTTCATGATGGTGAGCCTGAGCCAGGTTCACATGAAGGGCATCCGGGTTAATCTCCCCTCCTCCGTCGCGCCAGTGCCACAGCAGCAGCAGAAGAAGGACTACACTGCCCTCCGCGTGGATGGCGATGGTGTGGTCCATTTTGACAATGAAGTGGTGCCCGATGGCGAGGTGATGCCGCGCCTGATGGCACTGCACCGGGCGAACCCGAACGCCAAGGTTTTCATCAGCGGGGATAAAGAGGCGCTCCACGGCGACGTGATTAAGTTGCTCGACCGGGTGCGCTCGGCAGGGATCGACAAGGTTGGCTACGAGATTCGCATAAAGGCCGGAAGTGCGGGTGGCGGTGGTGGTGGCGCCGCCCCGGGAGGCGCTCCTCCCCCGCCCCCGCCGCCTCCCCCGCAACCCTGACGGTAGCCGGTTTAACCGTTCCCGGCAGAGTCGCTTCGCCAAAGGAATTTGAGCAATTCTGCCACTGCCGCGCCGCGATGGCTGATACGGTCCTTTTCCTCGGCTGGCATTTCAGCGAAGGTTTGCTCCCGGTTTAGCGGTCGAAAAACCGGGTCATAGCCAAATCCGGCCGCGCCTCGTTCGCGCTCAACGATCTCGCCTTCCACCACACCCTTGAACTGCGCAATCAGTTCGCCCGCCCGGGCCAGGGCGAGCGCACAGCGGAACCGCGCCGTGCGCCGCTTTCCCGGGGGCAATTGCGCGAGAGCGTGCAGGAGTTTCTGCCGGTTCTGCGCATCGCTCGCGTTTTCCCCAGCATAACGAGCAGAGAAAATTCCCGGCGCCCCGCCTAACGAATCAACCTCCAGCCCGGAATCATCCGCCAGCACCAGCCCTGGCAGCGCGGCCGAGACGGCGAGCGCCTTCAGGCGTGCGTTTTCCTCGAAACTCGCGCCGCTCTCAATCACTTCCGGCAGCTCCGCATCCGACGCCAGATCGCGGAGATGAAAAGCGCTCCCGATGAGCCGGGCAAATTCCCGCGTCTTGTGCGGGTTGCGCGTGGCGATAATCAAATCCTCCATCAGCACAAAATCGATGCAGCGTCGGCCCTCATTCCGTCTACCTTGTCGCACGCCATGAGCGAACGCCGCAAACCATATCCTTTCGACGAAATCGAGCCCAGGTGGCAGGCGATCTGGGAAGAGCGCCGCCTCTTCCATGCCCCCAATCCAGGTGAACCGCAGTTCGATCCGGGCCGGCCCAAATTTTATGTCCTCGATATGTTTCCCTACCCGAGCGGCTCCGGTCTGCACGTCGGCCATCCCGAGGGTTACACCGCGACTGATATTGTCGCGCGTTACAAACGGTTTCGCGGCTTCAACGTCCTCCATCCGATCGGCTGGGACGCCTTCGGTTTGCCGGCGGAGCAATATGCAATCCGCACCGGCCAGCACCCGGCAATCACCACTCGCGAAAATATTGCGCGCTTTAAGAAACAGCTGAAACGAATCGGATTTTCCTACGACTGGGAACGCGAGATCAGTACCGCTGATCCCGATTTCTACCGCTGGACACAATGGATTTTCCTCCAGATTTACAACTCCTGGTTCAATCCAGAAACCCGCAAAGCGGAACCGATCTCAACCTACCGGGGCAAGGACCCGGACAGCGTCCGCCTTGCCTATGTCGCGGAGGTGCCGGTGAACTGGTGCCCCGGGCTGGGCACCGTCCTGGCGAACGAGGAAGTGATTGATGGCAAAAGTGAGGTCGGCGGTTTCCCGGTCGTTAGGCAACCGATGCGGCAATGGATGTTGCGCATCACCGCCTATGCCGAGCGTTTGATTGATGAACTCGAGCCGCTCGATTGGCCGGAAGGAATCAAGCTCCTGCAACGCAACTGGATTGGGCGGAGCGAAGGCGCGGAAATTATCTTCCCCGTAGCGGCCGGCGACCGCCGAGATGGAGCGGACGAGGAAGTCACGGCGGTCAGAGACCGCCGCTACAGCATCACCGTCTTCACGACCCGGCCCGATACCCTCTATGGCGCAACCTACATGGTGCTCGCCCCGGAGAACCCGCTGGTGGATCGCCTGACGACTGACGAACAGCGCGGCGCGATCGAGGCGTACCGGGTCGAGGTCGCGACGAAAAGCGACCTCGAACGCACCGACCTGGCGAAGGAAAAGAGCGGGGTCTTTAGCGGCGCATTCGCGATCAACCCGGCCAGCAACGAGCGCATCCCAATCTGGATCGCCGATTACGTGCTGATGGGTTACGGCACGGGCGCGATCATGGGCGTGCCCGGCCATGACGAGCGCGACCTCGAGTTCGCGCGCAAGTTTGGCCTGCCGATCCTTGAAGTGGTGCGGCCGCCTGACGACCAGAGCGCGATCGGCTACACCGGCGATGGCACCGCCATGAACTCGCCCTTGATCGACGGCCTCCCAACGGTCGAGGCAAAACGAAAAATCATCGATTGGCTGGAGGCACACGGCCTCGGGCGCCGGATGATTAATTACAAACTGCGCGACTGGCTTTTCTCCCGCCAGCGCTACTGGGGCGAACCCTTCCCGATCATCTGGGAAAGCGGCAGACACCGCCCCCTGAGCGAGGACGAACTGCCGCTCGTCCCGCCGCCATTGGAAGACTACAAACCGAGCGGCAGCGGCGAACCGCCACTGGCGAAGGCGAAGGAATGGGTCCGCTATTCTGAAGTCGCAACCCGCGAGCTCAACACCATGCCGCAGTGGGCCGGCTCCTGCTGGTACTACCTGCGCTTTTGTGATCCGCGAAACCCGGATCGATTCGTCGGTGAGGAAGCCGAGCGCTTCTGGATGAACGTGGACCTTTACGTCGGCGGCACCGAGCACGCCGTGCTGCATCTGCTTTACGCGCGCTTCTGGCACAAGGTGCTCTTCGACCGCGGCTATCTCACGACGAACGAACCGTTCCAGCGCCTCGTGAACCAGGGAATCATTCTCGGGGAAGACGGGCGCAAAATGTCAAAGCGCTGGGGCAACGTCATCGACCCGCTCGACGTCATCGCCGAGTACGGCGCCGACGCTTTCCGCTGCTACGAAATGTTCATGGGTCCACTCGAGCAGATGAAACCGTGGAGCACCGCGGGCGTTGAAGGCGTGGCTCGTTTTCTCGCGCGCGTCTGGCGGCTCGTGATGGAGGAAAATCAGGCCGGCGAATGGGTAATCTCCGCCGCCGTGCAAGAGAGCGAGCCGGCCCGCGCGCAGTTCAAGGTCGTCCACGCTGCAATCAAGAAGGTGACTGAAGACATCGAGGCTCTCTCCTTCAACACCGCGATTGCCGAGATGATGAAATTCGTCAACGCCTTCACGACCGCGGAGGTGCGCCCGGTCTCAGCCTTGCGGACGCTGCTCGTTCTGCTCAATCCCTTTGCGCCGCATCTCGCCTCGGAGCTATGGGAAAAACTAGGTGCGCGTTTTCCGATTTCGCCGGAAGAGATTACCGACCAACCCTGGCCCGAATATGAGTCCGAGTTCCTGATTGAAGATGAAGTCGAGATTGTGCTCCAGGTGAACGGCAAAGTGCGCGACCACGTCACCGTCCCACTGACCGCCACCAGCGCGGAGCTGGAAAAACTGGCGCGCGAAAACCAACGGGTGCGCGATTTCACCTCCGGCAAAACAATCCGCAAGGTGGTCGTCATCCCGAAAAAGCTTGTCAACGTTGTCGCAAACTGAGAAAGCAGCCTTCCGTATGTGGAAGGAGTTCAAAGAATTTGCGATCAAAGGCAACGCGGTCGATCTCGCCATCGGCGTCATTATTGGCGCCGCGTTTGGTGCGGTCGTCCAGTCGCTGGTGAAAGACATCATCATGCCGCCGATCACGCTCCTGACCGGCGGTCTTGATTTCACAAAGAAGTTTGTCGTTCTCAAAGCGGGGGCCAACGGCGTAACCAGCTTCGCCACGCCCGAACAGGCGGCCGCGGCCGGAGCCGTCGCCTGGAGCTACGGCAACTTCATCACCCTGCTGGTGAACTTCTTTATCATCGCGTTTTGCGTCTTCCTGCTTGTTCGTGCGATGAACAAGCTGAAGCGTCCGGCACCGGAAACAGACCCGGTTTCGAAGGAATGCCCGGCCTGCACCATGACGATCCCGATCAAAGCCACACGCTGCCCGCATTGCACGACCGAACTGGCGCGCGCCTAGCTCCCGCTCCGATTTCCATCTAGCCGCAGAACGCGCCCGGGCGTGCAGAGCCAGATGCGGCTTGCATCCTCCTCCGGCCACGCCACGCCGCCCGCCCAGGGCGAAAACGCGGGCAGAATCCAGCAGCGTTCCTGTTGGATCAATGCCGGACATTTCAGCCGTAAACCCGCGCCGTCTCTGATCCGCACCGCCGGGTGATGGTGACCGATGATCTGGATGCGATGATCGCGCCGCGACTCACAATCGCCGTGCTCGAAGAGAAATTTTGGCGTTTCCCAGCGCGGAGCAAATTCGATCGCATTTCCCACGTGCCGATCGTGGTTGCCGGCCAGGGCGACGACCTCGCAGCATTTTCGCAGACGCGAAAGAAGCGCCCCGGCCGCCTTGCTCGACGCGCCGTCGTGCACGACGTCCCCGGCAATGATGAGCCGCTGCGGCTGATACTCGCGCAACAGCTCCGTCAGCCGCTCCTCGATTGATTGCATCCCCCAGAGCGGCACGAGTCGCCCGGCCGCGCGCTGGCTCAGCTCGTAGCCGAAGTGCAGATCCGCGACCGCGAGCCAGCGCTCTTTCTTGTGGAAAAGCGCCAAACGCCCGTCGAGCAAGACATTGGGTGCAATCAAAATTCGAGCGGCAGCTGGCATTGGCATGGGATCGGCTGCGGAAATTATCGCTTGCCATTGGGTGCTTCAACCGCTAGGCAAACGGCTTATATCGCGATGAGAACGCTTCTAAGACTGTCGTTAGGGCTGGCTCTCGGGTTTCTCGGAGTCAGCTGCGCCACGCAGCGACCTCTTCTCGGCAACAGCGAGAAGGCGCCGCATCACATCACCAAAGTGCGCACCACGGCCTACACCCACACCGAGCGTGGCGGCCCTCGCAACGCCATCGGCGAACGGCTCTCAAATAGCGATGTGAAAAGCGCCGCGGCCGATTGGTCCCGCTGGCCGCTCGGGACCAGGTTCCGGATTATCGAGACTAACGAAATCTTCGAGATCGATGACTACGGCAGTGCGCTGGTCGGCACAGGCACAATTGACCTTTATAAATCCAACCGCCTTGCCATGAAAAAGTGGGGCGTGCGCTCGGTCGATATCGACGTGATCGAATGGGGCTCGGCCGAGAAAAGCCTCGAGGTCCTGCAACCGCGCAAGAAAAATCGCTCCGTCCGCCAGATGATCCTCGCGCTTTCAAAGAAATCCGACGACGAACCGACCGAGAAGTTCTAGCCCCGGGTTTCTTTTGACAGCGGCGAGCCGCGCCGCACTTTCGGCGGATGCAAATTTTTGTCGTCGGCGGCGCGGGATACATCGGAAGCATTTGCGTCGAGCTACTCCTCGACGAAGGCCATGAGGTCGTGGTCTTCGATAACCTGAGCGAAGGCCACCGTCGCGCGGTCGACGAGCGAGCTGCTTTCATCGGGGGCGACATGGCGCGCCGGGAAGAAATCAGCCGCGCGCTCGAGGAAACAAAACCGGACGCCGTGATGCATTTCGCCGCCAACGCACTTGTCGGCGAATCGATGCAGAACCCGTCGAAATATTTTCGGAACAACGTGTGCGCGGGCATCAACCTGCTCGATGCGATGCTCGCGGCGGGAGTGAAGCGTTTCGTTTTTTCCTCAACCTGCGCCACCTTCGGGCCGCCCGCGCGCGTCCCGATTGACGAAGACCTGCCGCAGCATCCGATCAACCCTTACGGCGAATCGAAGCTGATGTTTGAGAAGGTGCTCCGCTGGTACGACCTCATCCACGGCCTCAAGTTCGTTTCCCTTCGCTACTTCAACGCCGCCGGCGCCACGGAAAAATTTGGCGAGGACCATCGCCAGGAAACCCACCTCATCCCTAACGTGCTCAAGGTTGCGCTCGGGCAAAAGCCGCACGTCGAAATTTACGGCACCGATTACGAGACGCCGGATGGGACCTGCATCCGCGATTACATTCACATTCTCGATTTGTCCCGGGCGCACATTCTCGCCCTGGGAACAAAGGAGAGCGCGTTTTACAACCTCGGCACCGGCGGCGGCTCGAGCGTCCGCGAAGTGATCGATATTTGCCGCGAGGTCACAGGCAAAAAAATTCCGGTGGTCGAGAAGCCGCGTCGACCGGGCGACCCGCCGCGGTTGATTGCGGCCTCAGAGAAAATCAAACGCGAGCTGGGGTGGAAACCGCAGTTTGAAGATTTGCACGCCATCATCGAAAGCGCCTGGCGCTGGCACCAGAACTTCCCCAACGGCTACGGCGACTAAACTCTTCCGCTTCCTCTGGTTCTGCTTCTGCTTCCAGGGAGCGAAGAGAAGAGGAAGAAAAGCGCCCGCGGACACACGTTCCGCGAGCGCTTCAAACTAGCCTGACGACAGATCCGATTCGTTAGGGGTTCGTTGTTGTCGTCGTGGTGGTGGTTTTCTTGTAATAGCTGATCGGTTTCTCCAGCGTCACCCTTTGCACCACCATCCGGTCGCCCTGCTTCACATAAGTGAATTGCACCGGCATGTCGGGCCGCAGCATTGAGATCTGCACCGGATTGCCCTCCGAATCGACCACCGTCGTTTGCGGAGTGTAATAATATTGAATCGGCGCCGCGCTCGTCTGCGTGCGGAACGTGATCGAGTCCGAGCCCGGGGCGAAGGCGGTAATCGTTCCCGTGCCATTGAGCGTGCTGGTGCTCGTGCTGACGGCGGTTCCGCCGGCCGCGGTCGTTGTCGTGGTGGTATCCTGTGCCACCGCAGTTCCGAGGGCGAGCGCGCAGGCCGCTCCGGCTGCGATCAGTTTTGTGAATGTCTGTGGTTTCATGTTTGTCCTTTCCTTTGCTTGAAGGGATGCTCTCCGTCGTGTTTAGGTTCCAGCTCCTTGCATCCGCTCCGTTTCCATTCCCAATTCGGAAAACCGCGCCCGGCTGGACGCATCGTTAGGCCAGAATCGATCCTATCTCACTTCCATGCAGCCACTTCCCGGTTTTAGAGATTTTTTGCCGGATGATTGCGCCTTCCGCAATGCGATCTTCGCCCGCTGGCGCGAAGTCTGTCGCGGCTACGGCTTTGTCGAATGGGACAGCCCGGTGCTCGAGCCGACCGATCTTTATCGCAAAAAAAGCGGCCCGGAAATCGTCGCCCAGCTTTTCAATTTCACCGACAAAGGGGAGCGCGAAGTGGCGATGCGACCCGAGCTCACGCCTTCGCTTGCCCGCGTCGTCGCGGCGCAGGAGAGACAATTTCGCAAGCCGCTCAAGTGGTTCTCGATCCCGCAATGTTTCCGCTACGAAAAACAACAGCGCGGCAGGCTGCGCGAACATTTCCAGCTCAACTGCGACATCATCGGCGACGACTCCACCGCGGCCGATGCCGAGATCATCGCCCTCGCGATCGACCTCCTCCGCGCCTTTGGTTTCACCGCCGATCAGGTCGTCGTCAGGCTAAGCGACCGCCAATTCTGGACCGATCTTCTCCGCGCCCAGAATGTGCCCGAGGAACAATGGAGCGACCTGCTCCAGGTGATTGACAAAAGCGAGCGCGACCCGCGCGAAAAAACCGAAGAAAAACTCGGCCCGCTCGCCGCGCCGGTTTTTGCGGTCCTCGAGAGCGGCGCCGGGCGGAGCGAGAAACTCGACGCGCTCGTCAGGCAACTGGAGCTGCGGGGACTGGCCGATTTCGTAAAGGTCGATCTCTCGATCGTTCGCGGCCTCGCCTATTACACCGGCGTCGTCTTCGAGGTTTTCGATCGCGCCGGAGAATTGCGCGCCGTCGCGGGCGGCGGACGGTACGACAACCTCATCGCGCAACTGAGCGATGGGGTTGTTTCTCTGCCCGCCGTCGGGTTCGCGATGGGCGACGTGGTTTTGGGCGAGTTGATCAAAGAAACGCCCGACGTTTTCGCCCGGCTCGCTGATGTCGTTAGTCAGCAAAGCGCACTCGACATCTACGTCGTGATCGCGAAAGAGGAGCGCCGGCCCGAAGCTCTCCGTCACATTCAGCAACTGCGCGACGAAGGCTGGCGCGTCGATTACCCGCTGGGCGCGGCGAAGGTTGGCAAGCAATTCCAAACCGCCGAAGCGATGGGCGCGACGATCACTCTCCTTTTCGGCGACGAATGGCCAGAGGTGAAAATGAAAACCCTCGCCACGCGCGAGGAACTGCTCGTGCCTAACGACCAGCTTCCTGCTCGCGTCCACCAACTCCTGTCATCCTGAGCGGAGCGAAGCGGAGTCGAAGGATCCCGTGGTGCAACCGGGACCCGGGATCCAGGCTTCTCCCTTCGCCACTTTCCCAGCCGCGCGGCGGGATCCCTCGACTACGCCTTCGGCTGCGCTCGGGATGACGGTGGCATTACTTGCGCGGCGCGCCCAATGGCCCAAACTGACGCCTCGTCGCCATGTATCGCACTCAGACCTGCAACGCTCTCCGCGCCGCGAACATTGGCGAGCAGGTCCAGCTCGCCGGATGGGTCCATTCCCGGCGCGACCTCGGCGGCGTTATCTTCATCGATCTGCGCGATCGCGAAGGGCTGACGCAGATCGTCTTTCGCCCGGAAGAGAACGCCGAGCTCACGAAACGCGCGCATTCCCTCCGCCACGAGGATGTGATTTCGGTGCGGGGGCGCGTGGCGCCACGACTCGAAGGGCAGGCGAATCCAAACCTGCGGACCGGCGAGATCGAAGTCGTGGTTGATCAGTTGGAGATCTTGAATCGCTCTGAGGTTCCGCCGTTCCCGATCGACGGCGAAGTCAAAGACGAAGACCTGCAACTCACCTATCGCTATTTCGACCTGCGCCGCCCGCAGCTCGCGCGCAATCTTCGCCTCCGCCACGTCGTCACCAAAGCGGTGCGCGATTATCTCGACAGCCAGGGTTTTTTGGAAATTGAGACGCCGATCCTGTCCAAGAGCACTCCGGAAGGAGCCCGCGACTTTCTCGTCCCGAGCCGGATCTGGCCGGGAAAATTTTACGCCCTGCCGCAGGCTCCGCAGCAATACAAGCAGCTCCTCATGGTCGGTGGGATGGAGAAGTATTTTCAGATCGCGAAATGTTTCCGCGACGAAGATCTGCGGGCCGATCGGCAGCTCGAGTTCACCCAGATCGACATCGAAGCTTCGTTCGTTAGGCCGGGTGACATTTTCGCCCTCACGGAAGGAATGCTGGCGGCGGTTTTCAAAGCCGCGCTCAAGGTCGAGGTCCCAACGCCGTTTCCTCGCATGACCTACCACGAGGCGGTGGACACCTTCGGAACCGATAAACCTGATCGGCGCTTTGGTCTCGCGTTTGTGGATTTGACCGATCTGTTTCGCGACACCTCCTTCAAAGTCTTCCGCGGCGCGGTCGAGCGCGGCGGCGTGATCAAGGCAATCAACGCGAAACAATTCGCCGGCATAACAACCGGGCAGATGCACGAGCTGGAAGGACTCGCGAAAAAATTTGGCGCCAAGGGTCTCGCTTCGATCAAGGTCGAGGGCGGTGAATGGAAATCCGCGATTGCGAAGTTTCTTTCCGAGAACGAGCGGGCGGCTTTGCAGGAGCGCCTGCGGATGGAGGAAGGCGACCTTATTTTGTTTGCCGCCGACGAATGGGCGATCGCCTGCGAAGTGCTCGGGCGGGTTCGTTTGCGCATTGCCGAGCTGCAACGCCTAACGAATACGGAAGCGCTCGACTTTCTCTGGGTGACCGATTTTCCCCTCCTCCAGCGCGACGCCACAACTGGGAAGTGGAACGCGATGCATCATCCCTTCACGCGACCGAAGGCGGAGGACCTCCCGCTCCTTGGAGCCGGCGCGTCCTCGCGCCGCAGCGGCGAACCGAATTTCGACCCAGAGCGGCGCGAGGGCGCGCCGGCTCCAAGGCTGGGTGAAATCCGCGCCGAAGCCTACGATGTGGTCCTCAACGGCGTCGAGATCGGCGGCGGCAGCATCCGCATTCACGAGCGCGATCTGCAGGAGAAAATGTTCGCCGTTCTCGGCCTGACGAAGGAACAACAGGAAGCGCAATTCGGCCATCTCCTCCGCGCCTTTCGTCTCGGCGCGCCACCACACGGCGGAATCGCGCTCGGTCTCGACCGCCTCGTCATGCTCGTCTGCGGCGCCGATTCGATCCGCGACGTGATCGCGTTTCCAAAAACCAACCGCGGCCAGGATCTAATGTCGCAGTCGCCGAGCGATGTCGACGCGGAGCAATTGCGCGAGCTGGGCATCCAGATCGCGCGGGAAAAGAGGTAAGCGGCTCGTTCGTTAGGCCAGGGTCATTGCGGCCCGGTGGCTTCGATGTCCTGAAGGCGTGGACCAAAGCGAGCGCCGATCTCCTTCGCGGAGGAAAAGAGGAGGACGTAAAACAGGATCACGGCGGCCGCGGTGATCGCCATGGTCACGAAATGTCCGGAGCGGAGGCGTTCCCATTTCGGCAGAAAAGCAATCCAGCCGAAGACGCTCAGGAGCACGATCACGGCATCGAAACTGCCGCGTTGCCAGTAGCTGCCGCCGAGGTGAAACCACATTCCAAATTCGTCGAAGGTCAGCGCCATCCCAAAGCCATAGAGGAGCGCGCAGAGTTTTCGTAATTTGTCGGAAGGTCGGGTGTCGAAGACAAGAAGCGCGCCGACGGCAGAGAGAATGAAAATACCATAGTTGAGATGGTGCACATGGGTGCCGCGTTCGTGCAGATAAAGATCGGGAATCCGCCGCGTCATGATCAGAATCACGAGCACCCGAGCGGTAATGAAGGTGAGGAGAAACGCGAGAAAAACCCGGCGCGCGAGGCGGCGCATCGGTGTCGGCGGGAGTGCGGTGGAATCATTCATGCGCAAAATCCGAAACGGCCGCGGAACGCTCATCTCCAATCGGCCGGTTAGTCTTAAAGAGGACCGCGGCCGCGAAAGTAACAATCGTGCCGAAGCAGATCCACCAGGGGAATTCCATAATCGGG
This sequence comes from Chthoniobacterales bacterium, assembly GCA_036825615.1. Taxonomy (GTDB): domain Bacteria; phylum Verrucomicrobiota; class Verrucomicrobiia; order Chthoniobacterales; family UBA10450; genus JAICXG01. The sequence goes on along the minus strand of DAISXY010000006.1, from coordinate 180,399 downwards.
AACCAGTTCGGCGGGACGTAGAGCCGGGCGCCGAAGATTTTTGCGATGTCGTTAGGCAGGTTGCTGATCAACGCGACGAAGAGAAATCCCGCGATCATGGCGAGTGGGTTCGCCCAGTCGGCCCCGCGGTGTTTTGTCAGCATGCCACAAAAGAAAATGCCTAACAATGAGCCATAGGTGTAACCAAAAATCCCGAGCGCGATCGGGATGATGCGGACGTTCGGCAAAACGATCACGCAATAGGAGGTGGAGGAGGCGACCGCAATCATGAGGAGGGAAAAAGCCACCGTCGCCCAGCGGACCGCACGCAAAGTCGCTTTCTCACCCGCCCCGGGATTGACGTAGGGAAGATACCAATCGCGGGTGAAACTGGTGGCAAGCGCGTTAAGCGCGGTGCTGAGCGAGCCCATCGTGGTCGCGAAAATCCCCGCGAGCAGCAATCCACGCAGACCAACCGGCATCTGGTAGAGGATGTAGTGGGCAAAGGTCTCGTTAGGCGTTTTCGGCAGGCTCGGGTCGGGATGCGCCTGGTAGTAAACCCAGAGCAGGAGCCCGATCGTGAGAAAGGTGAAGGCGATCGGGATATCGGCCAGCCCCGAGAGAATGAGGGAGCGCCGGCTGCGACGCACGTCCGGCGCGGTCAGCATGCGTTGCACCATGTCCTGGTCGGTGCCGTGCGTCCCCATCGTGATGAAGGTGGCGCCGAAAAGTCCGGCAAAAATTGTGTATTCGACCGCAAACATGCCGACGATTTTTTGCCAGCCGTGTTTGGCCGGATCGAGGCCGGTAGTGAAGAAGTCGTTCAAATGAAACCCGCCGGTCCGCGTCACGATTTCATCCCAGCCGCCGGGAATCGCGGCATACAGTAACGCGACCGCGACGAGCGCGCTCCCGAACATGATCGAAGCCTGGATCACATCGGTCCAGATCACGGCCTTGATTCCGCCCAGCGTGGTGTAGATCGCGGTCAGAATCACAATCGCGATCGTTGAGCCGACATAGATCCAGAGTGTCTCAGTCGGCCCCGGTCGCACGCCTTCGATCATCTCGTAAGCGAGGGCGAGCGCGATCGCCCCAACGTATAGCCGCGCCCCCGAGGCGAGCAGACGCGTGATCATGAAAACCGCCGAGGCGGCGTTCTTCGTCCGGGTCCCGAAGCGCGCGGTCAGGTATTCGTAAATCGAGAAAACTTTGTAGTCGTAGTAGGGCTTGATGAAGATGTAGCTGACGAGAATCCGGGCGAGGATCGTGCCAAGGGCGAGCTGGAGATAGGTGTAATTGCGAAGCGCGAAGCCTTCGCCCGGCGTGCCGAAGAAAGTGCCGGCGCTGGTTTCCGCCGCGATAATGGAAGCGAGCACCGCCCACCACGGAATGCGGCGGCCGCCGAGGGCGAAGTCCTCGAGGTTCTCCTCCTTCCGCCCCATGTAGAGGCCGATGAAGATGATGGCGCAGAAATAAAGGAGGAGAACTCCCGAATCGATTGCGAGGCGCAAATCCACCGCTTGAGTGCTGCCAGAATTCAGGGGGACCGCAACGAATTTTCAACTCTCGGGCAACTCAGCGGCGAGATTTCATTGCGAGCCGTGGGCGCAAAACCTATTCTCGCCCGCATGAGTGCCGGTGATTTCGTCTCTGAGATGGAGCGCGGTTATTCCTTCCAGGGCGACTCGATTCTGCTCGGAGCCGCCCTGCGCGAGGGGTTTCGTACCCAGGCGCGGCGGGCTTCCGCTTCGAAGTTTTTAACAGCAGCGGGCTTCGCAATGTAGCCCTGAGCGAGCAGTTACGCGGATGGTTGGGAATACCCAATCGCCCCATCCCGACGCTGGAACCCAAATCCATTCAACTGCCGCATCGAAAACAACGATTGTTACGTTGAAATGCCGTTGGTAAAATCGAGGAAAAGCGTGATCGCGAATCGCACTGCTCTAGTCAGAAACGTTTCACGTAAATTATAATGAGCTGGTACCTAAAGAAAGCGTTTCGGCTAGGGCCCATTCGTTTCAACCTGAGCAAATCGGGGATCGGTGTGTCCGGTGGTATCAAGGGTTTTCGAGTTGGGACGGGACCTCGCGGCCCGTATGTTCAAGCCGGTCGAGGTGGCATTTACTATCGAAAATCATTCGGGCACGCCCAAGGCGATTCTCCATCTACTACCAAAAGGTATCCAGAATCTGCAGCTGACGCTTCACCGCCGAGGAAACAACCGTTGTACTGGCCCCTTCTCGTATTTTTGTCTGTCCTCGTCGTGACATCGCTGGTTTACTTTGGGGTATCCGAGACAATCGTGTTGATCTTAACCAGCGCGCTGTTTCTTATTTGTATTGCTGTTGCCGTATTGGAATACACCAGAAGGCGTTCCAATTCATCACGAGGTGCCCGCGATGAATTTGGATAACATGCTTGGCGTGCACCGATCGAATCCCGCCAGGATTAAGAGATAAGCGAATCGCCGAAAGAAAGGAAAATAAATGGCCTTATCTGACGCTGAACTGCGCTTCCGGCCATTCGAACCTCTGGAATTCGTTGAGCCTGCACCTCTTGATGTAGCGAACGGAGCGATCTACGAAATGGATGCGCATGCGGCTCTGCAAAGCGATCTGGCGCTGAACGGTGTTGCAAGTATGACCCCCAAACGCGCGGAGAAACTGCTGGAGAAATTCGGCGTTCGGGGTCAGACGGCGCGGGCGATTCTGGTAGAGTTATGGCAACACGCGTACAAGAAATTGCTTTTCCGAGATGACCAAGCCGACCAGGGCGAAACGGCGTATCTGCAACAGTTGCAGTGTGTGTTGGGGCTAACGGATGACGAGGCCCAAACCGCGCGATCGGAACTGCCAGGGCAAGATTCGGTGCTTAATTCGGGATAGATACGGGGTGTAGTCCGACACCTGGGTGATTCGGTCTCCGTCTATCAGCAGTTTGCTGTTGGTAGCTCAATGTCGCCCGCGTGAAGCGTGGTCAGTTCCTCGCGCGTTATGTCGGGATCGTCGGCCAGTCGATTTGATAACCGTACCGTTGCGCGTTCAAACATCGTGCGGGCAAGGCGCGCATTACCGAATCTCTCTCCGCGGTTCTGATAGGCCTGTTCCAGTAGATCACTCGCGCGCTGCGATGCGTCATCGGCCAAGGTATACCCATGACGATTCGCCATATCAGTCAGAATCTCCAATAGCTCCCTGGGCGAATAATCAGGAAAATCTATGAAGCGTGTGAACCTCGATTGCAACCCAGGGTTCGACGCCAGAAATTGCTGCATTGGCTGCGTGTAACCGGCAACGATCACGACCAGCTGATCCCGATTGTCCTCCATGGCTTTCAACAACGTCTCGATCGCCTCCTGGCCAAACGAATCGGCGCCAGACATATCGCGACCACCCGATGCCAGAGCATATGCTTCGTCGATGAACAGCACGCCCCCAATAGATTTTTTTATAACCTCCGACGTTTTGATGGCGGTCTGGCCGAGATAACCAGCAACAAGATCACTTCGGTCTGTCTCCACGAGCTGTCCCTTGGGTAGAAATCCTATCGCTTGATACAATCTCGCCAGCAAGCGCGCGACCGTCGTTTTGCCAGTGCCGGGATTACCTGTGAAGACAAGGTGAGTTGTGATTTGCCCGGACGGCAATCCTTGTTCGAGACGCAGTCGTTGGACACGCAAATAATTGATGAGGCTGCGGACCTCGTTCTTCACTGCAGTTAAACCCGTCAAAGAATCAAGCTCTTGCAAAAGCGATTGAACACTGGGCGATGATTTGGATGGCGACTGTGAAGGTTGGCTCGAGCGGGGCTGTTGTGCGACCTGTGGCGTCACGCAAGCTGGTTCACCACCACTCTCGCCAGATCTCCCAAGGGAGGGTGCGAGAACTCCTGGCCCGCAGAAGTCTTGCAGAATTCGAGCCGCTGCCTCCAGAGCAAGATCGTTATTGAACACGAAATGCTGATTCTTTCCGCTGGTTCTCTGGATCAGCAGGGCTCCGTTAGTTGAAGAGATGCGCGCCAAGCTTGAGAAACGCGTCGTCTTGGTCGCAGAATTCCCAGCAAAAAACAAACGTTTGTTCGTGATGTAGAGGCCGCCGCGATCGATTTCTTGCAAACTGTCGCAGCTGACCCCGTTGCGCCGAACCTTTCGCGGTTCGAGGAGGACTGAACAGGCCCCAAAATGGCACGTTTCGCCGTCATTCAGTAGCACTTCGACCTTTTGGTCTGGAAGCGTGCCTTGGTCGAGCATAGACAGCTGCCAGCAGCGTAACAGCTTGTCCAGTTCGGCATCGGGAAAGGAGAGCTCGTATTCATCCTTAAACGCGAGAAGCGCGTTAGCGGCGAGTGTGTCAACCCGCCGCTTGCCGATCGAATATTTGAGAAGAGCATCGAATGAAGCCTGTGCGAGAGGCTTGAGGAGCAATTGTCGTCTGTCGGGTGGAATCCGTAATTGCGCGGCAAGTCTTGAAACCGCTGATCGGGTCTCTTGGCTAGTTGCATCCGAGCTACTTATTAAAGGGCGAGCGCGCGCAACAAATTCGTTAGCTAAGATGGCATCTCGCTCGTTGTACGCTGCCGTTGCGTCGAGCCCAAGCACAGATTTCAGTCGATCCAAAAATACCGCCTCTGCGCTGTCGAAAGTGCCGTCAGTCGCAACAAATCGCTCGACGGCATGGCGCCAGACATTTAGCAAAACAGCGTTCACCGCCTTGTCGCGGACTCCGCTCTGATGCAGGCAATTGTCAACCGCGACAACGTCAACGTTGTCCAAGCCCCGTTCAGCGATCAGATTCTCGATCGCTGCCTCAGCATCACTGCTTCGCGAACCTCCAAAAACACGGGCCAAGAACGAGCGTTCCTGCACCTTCCGAACCTGGAAAGGCTGCACACCTTCAGCCCGTGTTGCTTGCTCCGCCATAAATTGATTTAGTCGATACTTGCGTTCTTCCATGGCGCAAGCCCTGCCGAAGCAGACATGATACTGGACGACAACGGCAGCCAGAAATCCCTGGGCGGGAAAATTGTTGCCGCCTCCTCGCCGCAGCAGGCCGGGAAGATCGCCGCCGCCCGTCGTACCTTCACACCCGCCGCGCCTAACAAGGACCTCGCCGACGCGCTCGGCGTGCCGGCGAGCGGTGAACCGGCCGCGGTTGGCGTTCCTTATCCCAAACCAGCGGCCAGCACCGGCCCGGCGCAGCCGAATGTCATTGGCGAGATCTTTAGCAGCCCGATTGCGCGCAGCGTGGTCCGGAGCGTAGCGGTCAACGTCGCCGGGACCATCACCCGTTCGTTGCTCGGGGCGATGGGAGTTCGCGGCCGTCGTTAGGCGAATATCTCATGCCTTCTTCAGGGCGTGCGCCTGAAGATCCTCCAGGCTAACGAACTCGAGCGCGGAGGAATGCGTCGCCTCGAGATCAACCGGCGGCGCCACCCCGCGTTCGAGCGCCTGCTTCCAGCGCGTCACGCAAACGCACCAGCGGTCGCCCGGCTTTAACCCTGGAAAACCCCATTGCGGATGCGGCGTGACCAGGTCGTTGCCCATCAGCACCGAGTAATCGAGGAAGTCGCGCGTCATCTCCGCACAGACGGTATGCAGGCCAGTGTCTTCCGGTCCGGTCCGGCAAAAGCCATCGCGATAAAACCCGGTGATCGGATCGGAGCAACAAGCGCGCAGTTCCGTTCCGAGCACGTTTGTCGGCATGCGCAACGGTAACGCCGCTGCAGCGCCACTCCATGAAAATCTCGCCACCGCGGCAATTCCTCGCCACACTCGCCCATCGCTCGCGTTTTGGTGAAAAAACAAATTTTCGCTCTCTGGCTCCATCCCGCTCCCCCGGCACGGGAATTTCTTCGCGAACTTATCGAGCGCCTCGCGCGCGACTTTGATGCGCCGGTTTTCCCACCTCATCTGACCCTCGCGCTAAGAGACACGCGACCGCAGCTCCCGCCCACGATTCAGGCCGAACCGGTTCGATTGCGCCCGGCGGGCATCTTCTTCTCGCCGGTCTTTACGAAAACGCTTTTCATCCGCTTCGAACGCACGACCGACCTGGACACCCTGGTGCAATCGCTCGGCGGAAGCACGACCCAGTTCGATCCGCACCTTAGCCTGCTCTACTGCCACCTTACCCCGGCGGACAAAGCGCGCCTTGCCACGTCCATCGCCCTGCCCTTCTCCACCATCCGCTTTGATCAGATCTCGGTTGTCCGCTGCCTCAACCCGACCGAAACCCGCTCAGAAGTGGAAGCTTGGGAATATTTCGAACGAGTTCGGCTCTGCCGCCGTCCAAAATGCCCCACGAGAGCGATTGAAATTCAGCACAAACAGCCCGGCAGTCGCATCCGAAGAAGGAATAGAGCGCGACCGGCGCCCTCCTACTAGATGAAGGATGCGAAAATCGGGGCCCGACTAAATTTGGTGCTCGACACCGCAAAAGAAATGAACAAGAACGATCGCGGGCGTGTCTGAATAACGATATTTAACCTTGTTAAATAACCCTGCTGATGATACAAACCGTGTTTCACAAATCTCGGCAGCCCCTCCCCGCCAGCCGTTTGTGCCTTTACCGAAGACTTTTTCACCTACCGCATGAGAAATTATATGGCCGCTGAAGATAGCGACACTGGAATAAAGATTTACCTGCGTGAGATCGGGCAAATCCCGCTCCTCACCCCACAACAAGAGATCGAGCTCGCCGCCAAGATCAAGAAGGGCGACAAGGAAGCTCGCGCCCTGATGATCCGCTCCAATCTGCGCCTCGTTGTCAAGATCGCGCATGATTACGCGAACCTCGGGCTCCCGCTGCTCGACCTCGTTTCCGAGGGCAACATCGGCTTGATGAAAGCCGTCGAACGTTTCGACCCGGCGAAGGGCGGAAAACTTTCCACCTATGCCGCCTGGTGGATCAAACAGTCGATCAAGCGCGCGCTCGCCAATCAGTCGAAAACGATTCGCCTGCCCGTCCATCTCGTCGACAAAATCTCGAAGATGCGCCGCGTTTCGCTCCAGATGAGCGAGGAACTCGGCCGCGAACCGACCGACGACGAACTCGGCGAAGAGATCGGCATCGCCGCGGGCAAAGTCTCGCAGCTCAAGACCGTTTCGATTCGTCCGGCTTCGCTCGACGCGCCGATCAGCGACGATGACTCGACCGAGTTTGGCGAGATCGTGGGCGATGAAGACGCGCAAACGCCGTTCGAGTTGTTGCGGGACAAAAACCTGCGCAACGAAGTCGGCGGCTTGCTCGATGTGCTCGACGATCGCGAACGCAAGATCATCTTTTCCCGCTTCGGGCTCGACGGCGGCAAGCCGAAGACGCTCGAGGAAGTGGGGAAGAAGTTCGGCGTCACCCGCGAGCGCATTCGGCAGTTGCAGAACATCGCCCTCTCGAAGCTGCGCCGCGCGCTCAACAAAAAAGAGCGCCCGGTCGACGTCGAGCTGACCGAGGCCTAACGAGCGCTGTAGCCGTCGCCCTGCGGGCGACGTGGGTATCGACCTGAGTTGCAATTCAGGCGTCTGCCCGCGCTTCGCACAGCGAAGCGGCTACAGCCGGCTCCACTCCACCCCGAAGACCCGCTCCTTCGGCTGGTACTCATCGATCAACGCCTGATAACGCCCGATCAGATGCCTAACGAGATCAAGCTCAAACAAATTGGTCGTCCGGCTCATGGCCGATTCATGATGGCGATAAAGGCAGAGCATGTTCGGCACGAACCTGGCGTCGAGGTGCGCCGCAGCCATCCGCAGCCAAAGCTCGTAATCTTCCCAGCCGAACCACCCGATTTTGTAAAGCTCGTTGTCGTATCCGCCTAACGACAGCAGTTCCTCGCGGTCGAACAACGCCATCGCGTCGATGTAGGGATGCTCCACCAGCATCCGCGGATCCCAATCGAAGTACGAGAGCAGCCCGATCCGATTGTCAGGTTGCCCATTGAATCGGCACAGGATCGAATACGCCGCCGCCGACCGATTCGCTGTGATCGCCTCATAGAGCAATTCGAGCGCACGCGGGAAAATCAGGTTGTCCGCGTCCATGATGAAGACGTAGGGCGCGCGCGCCAGGCGCAGCCCGAGATTGCGGGTGTCGGCCAGGCCGGTATTGAACTTCTTCGCCACAATCCGCACCGGGAGCGGCGAAGCTGCCTGCACTTCGCGCGCCCGGGCGAGGGAATCATCGCTCGAAGCATCATCCACAATCAGGACTTCGATCCCGCCCGGAACGCCCTGCAACGAAGCGCACTCGAGGCTGTTCACACACGACCGGATGTAACGCGCGTAGTTGTAAAGCGTGATGAGGATCGAGATCGCGGGAGAACCGCTGCCGCGGGCCGGTTCAATGATTTGCCAAACCTCCTCGCCACCCTCGGCCGCGGCTTCCTGCCCGGCGAATCGCTCGGCAAAGCCACGTCGCTTTTCCTGGATAATCGTGATCGTCTTCTCATCGGCTTGGCCCGGGACCGTCGTTAGGGGAGTGCGGTCTCTGGGCGCAAAAAGGTTTCGCAGATCCAGGGCCAGTGCGGAGCCGAGACTCATTTCGCCGTCGTGGCGTTGCGCCGCGCGCAATGCCTCTGGCAACCGCTCGGACGGCGCATCGTTTTCGCGGCTGCCTTTGCCTAACGAGAAATAGCGGCCGCTCGCAATTTGCTCCGCGCAAACGGCGCAATTGCCTGCCTGCGTGAGATGTTCGCGGATGAATTCGCGCCCCGCGGCGGCGATCGCTTCCCGTTCCGCCGGGTGCGCGAGATAATATTCACACGCCCGCACGAGCGCGTGCGGTTCGACCATCACGAAATGTTTTCCCGGCACGAGCGGAGCATAGCCTTCACAGGTCTCCGTCATGATGCAGCAGCCATTCGCGAGTCCGACGAGCATCCGGTGCCACTCGAAATAGCGCAGCTCCGAGTAGTGAATGTTGAGCAGGATTTTCGAGCGCTGGAGAACGGCGTTCCGTTCCTCGACTGGCAGATAGCTTTTCGTCGTCTCGGTCTTGGCAAAGCCGATCGGAACGAGGCGGAGATGACAATTGCGCGCAGCAAAAAAATCGGCGTGGGCGGCGAGAAATTTTTCCCGGCGCGCGGTCAGCGACGCGAGCAGGCAGATGTCGATCTCGCGTTCGTTAGGCGCCGCTGCCGTCGTCTGCGCCAGCATCGGATGATGGCCGAGCGGGAGATGGAGGCAGCGGAGGCCGCGCACGCGATAGCCTTCGACCCCGAGCGGGTTGATGTCGAGCATCGCCCGCGCGTAGGGCGCGATCACCAGATTGCTGTGAAACCAGTCGCTCTCCGGTTGCTCGGTCCCGAGGAGATAAAGATTTCGGGTGCGCCGCTGCAGCTCTTCCTTTGAAAAAAGGGTGCTGAGGAAAAGGTTATAAAACTCGTGCGGCGTGACCACGATCTGGATCGTGTCGTCAGTCGTTTCCTCTTCCGGAACGCGATCGACAAATAGCTCCGCCGCGAACCCTGCTTCGCGAAATCCGGCGCAGACCAGCTCGGCGATTTCGCGAATGAACAGGTTCGACTTCGAGGTCACGAAAAGATGAACCGTCCGGAGCGCGCCCGGGTTGGAGATCGCGGCGGCGTTTGCAATCCGGGCCTTGATTTCCTCAAGCTCGCCGGCTTCCAGCGTTAGCTCGGCTTCTGGTTTGACGAATCGCCTGCGCAGTTTCGTGACGAGTGTCTCCTGTGTCTCGCGGAATCGCATGCGCCCGAGCCAGTCGAGCGAAAAAGAAACGAGTGGGGTTGAGAAAACCGGGCGCCAGATTTTCTCATGATCTTTGACCTGCAACTCGAGCCTCGATTGGCCGGGCGGAAGCCGATCGATCTCGATGAGAAAACCGCTCGTCGCGGCGTCAGGCAGATTCGGATAGGCCGCGCCGATCGCCGGCCGCAGGCGTTTGCGTCGCGCGACGAAGGTGCGTTCTCCCAAAGTCCCACGAACCACGGCGCGCAAGCCATGAATCGGCTCGCCGCGGCGGTGAAACAGCCAGCCCGTCAGCTCGAGATGGGCGCTGAATTGCACCCGTTCCGGGCGGCTGTCGAGATGGAAAAAGTAATCGGCGGCCGCGGCTGCCTCCGCGCTCGCCGCTTTCACGAGTTCCGCCATGGGTGCGAGAGGCGGGGCGGGAACGCGAGCGTGAAATCAGCCGAGGTCAGCGAGAGGTTGGGATTGTAAGCCGGATCGCGTTCGAGGAATGCTCCCCATTTTTTGTGCATGAACGCGATCTCCGCTTCGAAGCGCTGATTCTTCCGCACCGTATCTTCGAGCCCGCGGCTGGCCGATTCGTGATGATAAAACTCGGCGTAAGGCGTGTAGACGATGCGATAACCGCGCTCGCGCAGCCGGAGACAAAAATCGACATCGTTAAACGCGACCGTGAGATGCTCTTCTTCGAATCCGCCGACGGCGAGATAAGCCTCGCGCCTGACGACCATGCAGGCTGCCGTCACCGCCGATAATTCCTGAGTGAGAATGGCGCGGGAAAAATAACCGTGATTGGTCCGCGGCAAACCCTTGTGCGCATGGGCCGCGACGCCGCCGCCGCCGAGAATCACGCCGGCATGCTGGATGCGATCATCCGGATAAAGCAGTCGCGTCCCGACCGCGCCGACCTGCGGTTGCAGTGCCTGGCTGATCATTTCCTCCAGCCAATCGGGCGTGATGACAACCAGATCGTTGTTCAGAAGCGCGACGAACTCCGAATCAACCTGCGACACGCCGAAGTTATTCAGCCGGCCGAAATTGAATTCGCCCGAAAAAGGAAGGACCCGGACGCGGCGATCGGCAACAACGCTTTGAAAAAAGCCTAACGATTCGGCTTGCCTCGAATCGTTGTCGATCAGGACCAGCTCATAATTTGGGTACGTCGTTTTCGCGAGAATGCTCTCGACGCAAGGTTGCAGGCGCTCGACCAAATCGCGGGTCGGAATCAAAATCGAGACGCGCGGCTTCTCGTTAGGGAGGGAATAGCGGATGCGGCGAAAATCCTCGTCGCCCGAGCTGGTCACTTCGGCTGCGACTTTGCGCCGGGCAAGATGTTCCTGCACCGCCTCGATCGCAGCCGCCCGCGCGTACGGCTTAGCGCCAAAATTGAGCGCCGCGCTCTTCTCCGACATCCGCCAGTGATAAAGAACGCGCGGGATGTGCCGGATCTCGTCAGGCGCGACTTCTTCGGCGCAGCGGAGGACGAGATCGTAATCCTGCGAGCCTTCGAAGCCCGCCCGGAAACCGATTCGCTTGATCAGCTCGCTTTCGAAAACGCCGAGGTGAGAAAAGAAATTCTGCGCCAGAAACAGCGTCGGATTCCAATCGGGTTTGAAGTGCGCGTTGCCGCGCCGCCCGATCGTATCGAGCTTGTCCTCGTCGCTGTAAAAGAGCTTCGCGCCGGGATGCTGATTAATTTCCAGCGCGACGAAGTAGAGCGCAGCCGGCGCAAGCAGATCATCATCATCGAGCAGCGCCACGTAATCGCCGGTCGTTAGGCGAAGGGCATCATTCGAGGCCGCGGCGATTCCACCGTTTTCCCTCCGCCGCTCGACTTTGATCCGGCGGTCAGATTTTGCATGGCGGGCGAGAATGCGATCGACCTCTTTTGAAGGCGAGGCGTCGTTCACGATGCACAACTCCCAGTCCAGATAAAGCTGTTGCCGCACCGAATCGATCGCGGCCCGCAAATCTCTCGGGCGCGGATTGTAAGCCGGCATCACAATCGAGATCAGGGGCCGCGCGGAGAAGCGTTCGATGTGCGCCTTGATCTCGCGGCGATCAGCCGCCCGCAGCGTGTCGTAACGTTTGATCCAGGTCTGGTAATCGCCGATCTCCCAGAGCTGCGCCTCGGCGATCGGACGCAGATTGATCAATGGCGCGCGGATTTTTTTCGAAAAAATTTCCTCCCAGCGATCTCCTCCGCGTTCTACTTCCACGATGAGGTTCGCCCGGCCGCGCGGCGCTTCCGCGCTGATCTCAAACCCGCTCTTGAAGGTCGCCGGGTTCTCCGCGTGCATCTGCGCGACGTCGGCGCGGAAGATCCCGTAGCTGCCGGGGAAAAGGCGTCTGCCGATGCGCAAACGGATGCCGGTGATCGGCGAATGATCGCGACAAAAACACCAGCCCGAAACGCGAAACCGCCGCGGCAGTTTCGCCCAGTCGAGCGGCTCGTCGAACCAGAGATAGAAGCCGGGGTGCGCCAGTTCCGCGGCCGGCAACGTGCCCGGCTGGCGCAGGCTTTCGACCGGCTCTTCGCCAGAAGCAGGAACAATGGCGCGAAAAAATTCGGTCCAATCTCCGTCTCCACGCGCACACTCCAGCCGGAGTTTGAACCGCCCCGAGCCCGGTCTCGCGATTTGTAGCGCGAACCCGCTCGCGTCGGCCCCGTTGGCTTCAGGAAACGCCGCGGCCACATCCGGACGCGCGATCGGGAAAACCGCGTCCTCCTTCTCGTTAGGCAAGACCGCTCGCACCTGGCGGATGGGCGCTCCCGCCTCGGCAAAAACCCAGCCCTCGACCCGCAGCACTTCACCGGTGGCGGTCGCGACACGCTCGACGTGAACCCAGGATTTATGCTGCACTGCGATCAAGCTTGCCAAAGCCGCCGATTTGTCCAACCTCGATCGGCAGAGCGCGCGACCGTGACCTCGAAGCCGCGATATTTGCAACCCGGAACCGTTCTCATCGCCGCGCTTGTAATCGTGGCGCTGCTGCCCGCGCTTCAGATGTGGCAGTGGGTTTCCCACAGCTGGGTGCCGCTGCCTTTTTGGGATGAATGGCACACCCCCGGCAGCCAATTCGAGTCGTGGAAACGGGGCACGCTCACGCTCGGGGAGATGTTTTCGCAGCATAACGAGAGCCGCCTTTTCTTTCCTCGCCTGCTTTACTTTTTCCTCGCGCTTTTCGGCGGGTGGGATGTGCGCGACGCGATGCGGGCTCTCTTTCTCGCGGTTTGCGCATTCTCTCTTTTGCTTTTCCACCTGCTGCGGCGCACGCCGGGTGCAACCCCGATCTCGAGCCTGGTCGCATGCACGGTTATGACGTTCACCTGCTTCGCGCCGGTGCAGGTCGCGAATTTTCTCTACGGAATCGAGATCGAACCGTTGATTCCTGGCTTCGCGCTGCTCGCGATCGTGGCGGTCAACCTCACCGGCGTCACGTTACGAACAAAAACGCTGCTCAACATCGCGCTCGCTTTTGTCGCGACCTACAGCTTCGCCAATGGAATGCTCGTCTGGGCGCTGGGCTGGCCGCTTCCCTCGCCTAACGACCAGACGACGAGGCGAAATCGCATTCTCTGGTCCGCGCTCTATCTCGCGATCGGGACGATTTCAATTGGCTGTTATTTCATCGGCTACCATCGGCCGGCTTATCATCCGCCGTTTGTTTCCCTCCGCGCGCGGTTTTGGGATCTGCTTCACTACATCGTTCTTTGGACTGGCAATTATTTTGCCTCCGATCTGGTGGGCCCCTTTGCCCTGGGAATTTGCGCGCTCATTTTCTTCGCCGGCCTGGCGGGCTACGCGCTCTGGACCGGCTGGCGGCGGGGCGATTGGCGGACATTTTACCCCTGGCTGCTGCTCGGCGCGTTCACCCTTGGCACGGCGACGATCACCGCGCTCGGCCGACTCGGTTTTGGATTGGAACAGGCGCTTGATAATCGCTACGTCGCCTTTAGCCGATTCTTCTATGTCGCGCTCTTTGGGCTTTGCTTTGCGATCTACGCCGCGCGTGTTCGCACCGCCGCACCGGTGCCACGCACTTTTCTGCTCACCAGCGCGGGCTGGGGCCTGATTCTCTACGCTGTGCTGTGGGGCGGATCGTTTCAAAAGTTTGCCACCGTTCCGGCTCAGCACCGCAAGTTGCGGCTGCGGCTGCTGCAGGCGCTGCGCTGGGTCGAGCCGATCCCGGACAACCCCGATTTGAAACTGATCCTGCCGTTCCCCGAGGTGTTGCGAACCCGCGCCCTTTTCCTCGAGAAGGAAGGCGTCTTGCGTCTTCACTTCGTTCATGGCGCGCTCGCCGCCGCGGTGCAACGACCGCCACCTCCTTCCGACTCCTCACATGGCGTCCTGGAGATGACGGATTTCCAGTCAGGCGGAAATGTTCGAATCAAAGGCTGGGCCTGGCTGCCGGAGAAACGGAGAGCCGCGAATCTGGTCGTCATCGGCTCGGAAGACGCGGCGAGAAATTTCAAACCCCTCACCGTCATCGCCGTTGGGATCAAACGGCCCGATCTGCGCGGCCTCGCCCGCGATGATCAGGTTTGTCGGGCGGGTTTTGACCAGACCATCGAGCTGACGAACCTGCCGCAAGGGGCGGAGAAGTTGTCGGGCTGGGCGATTGATTTGGAAAGCGAGCAAGCCTGGCCGCTCGCGACCGCGCCCACGCTCGAAGGGAATGCGCCGCGTCGTTAGGCGATTTCACGACTCGCTCGCTTTCGCGCCCGCAGCTCGAAGCCTGCGGCGACGTGTTTCTGCAATTCCTGCGGCAAACGCAGCAAGGCATTAAACCCTGGCGGCGGCTCGTTCTTGTTCCGCCAAAACTTTCCCCAATCGAGCAGCCGACTGTCGGCGATCTGCTCTTGCTCCGCCGGTGAGAGTTCACTTTGATCGAGTGCATCGAGCAGACTCGCGGCGAGAAAGCCGAGCATGAAACCGGGCGAAAAATTGCCACTCACCTCGCAGCGCTCGATCTCGAAATCGCGGAACCATTCCCGCACCCCGTGCTCGGTGGCGTTATAAAAATGGTGCGGTGCTTCGTGCAGCGGCTGCAAAAAAGCGGTATGCAAAACGAGCGCGCCGGCCGGCTTCAGGACCCGCTCGATTTCACGCGCCGCCAGTGACGGGTCGCGCAGGTGCTCAAAGACATTGAAGGCAAAAACGCGATCGAAAACTTGATCGCGAAACGGGAGAGCGTGCGCATCGCCGACCACGTCGGTGTGGCGAAAAATCTTGCGCTCGAATTCAATGCAGTTCCGGTGTCGCCGCGCAGACGCACCGGCGCCGAGGTGCAGGGTCAGGCCTTCACCCTGCTCCAGAATTTTTTCAAACTCCGGACCGAGCGGATTGCTTTCGTGCCCGGCCGGAGCGACCGCGACCGGCTCGCGCAGGAAGATCGGGATGCCGTTGCGGACGGGGAAAGTTCCGCCGCACCTTTGGCAACGCAGCTCGCTTTCCCCGCCGGCCAGTTCTCCCCGGCAATCGGGACACGCCAGCAGGTTGCGCAGCGATCGGGAAAGAGATTGCGGTTCGTTAGGCGTGATCACCATTCTCAAGCTTGAAGACCGGGCCGTGGCGTCGCACGCTCGAGCTGGCGTAACTGCACACAATCGACCAGCACCTCGCCAGCGCGCAGATCGCTCAGGATCACCAGGTTCTCATCCGGCCCGGCCAGCTGCCGCGCGGCGAGATATTTCTCGGCCGCTTCGATCGTGGTGTTCGGATCGCCGGTAAATTCCAGCCGCAGCGGACAGACCCCCCAGCAGAGGGCGAGCTGATGGTAAACGCATTCGTCAGGGGTAAAGGCGAAGATCGGAGCAAACTGCGGACGCAGATTGGAAACGTAACGCGCCATCGTTCCATGGCGGGTGAAGACGACGAGCCGCGCCCGCGGGAGCGAATTGGCGAGCGAGACCGCCGCGGCGACAATCTTTTGCCGCGCATCCGCGAGGATTGCATCCTTCCCGTAACCGGCCCCGCCACTCCGCTCGATGCGAAGGGCGACACGGTTCAGCACTTCAACGCATCTCACCGGGTAACGTCCGGCGGTCGTTTCGCCGGTGAGCATAATGGCGTCGGCTTGTTCAAAAACCGCGTTCGCCACGTCGGTCACTTCCGCCCGGGTCGGAACCGGGTTGTGGATCATCGACTCGAGCATCTGGGTCGCGACGATCACCGGTTTGCCGAGGCGGAGGCATCGTTTCACGATCCGGCGCTGAATGATCGGCAGTTCCTCCATCGGACATTCAATCCCAAGATCGCCGCGCGCGATGAGCACGATATCGGTCGCGCCGATCATTTCGTCGAGCGCCTGCACCGCGCTCTGGCTCTCGATCTTGGCCACGACCTGAGCGGCGCTTCCGCCTTTGCGCAAAAGCTGCCGGAGATGTTCCAGATCTTCCCTTTTCCGGGCAAAGCTGAGGGCAACAAACTCGACCCCGAGCTCGATCGCGAGCGCCACGTCGGCCAGATCTTTTTCTGTCAGCGCCGGCAGGTTCACCTCCGCGCCCGGGAGATTGACGTGGCGCCGCGAACCAAGGATGCCGGCGGTGAGAACACTCGTGCGGACGCGGTTGTTTTCCTTCGCGAGCACCCGCACCTGCATGAGGCCGTTATCGAGCAGAATGATGTCGCCGACCGAGACGTCGTCGATCAGCTCGTCGTAGTTCACCGTGATCGAGTTTGGCGCCGTGCTCTTCTCACCGCGGACCGTGATTTCGAGAATGTCGCCGACCGCAAGCTCGAGTTCGTGCGGCAAAACCCCGGTGCGAATCGCCGGCCCCTGCGTGTCGAGCAGGAGCGCACTGCTCCGATCATATTGTTGCGCAAGCTGGCGCACCCGCGGCACGATGTCGCGCACCCAATCGTGCGTCGCGTGACTCATGTTGAGCCGGAAAACATCGGCGCCGGCGAGGATCATCTGCTCGATCGTCTCGGATGTTTCCGAAGCGGGACCAAGGGTGCAGATGATTTTGGTTTTGCGCATGTGGCGGATCGTGAACCTAGTGGGTCGGCAATAAGTTTCCGCAATTTTTCCTTCGAGGCGAAGATCGATGTAGCCGCGTCTCTGTGAGACGCGATGTAGCCGCGCCTCTGTGAGACGCGATGTAGCCGCGCCTCTGTGAGACGCGATGTAGCCGCGCCTCTGTGAGACGCGATGTAGCCGCGTCTCTGTGAGACGCGCGAGGCTCGGGGATGGAGCGCAAGCGTGGCTCGCACGGCTCACAGAGCCGTGGCTACAACTCAGGCAGGGCCTGCGGCTTGCGGCCCCAGACGGAGATCAATTCCCCGCCGGGATGGCTTTCGATCGCTTCAAAGCCGGCGCGCTTGAGATATTCCTGGAGTTCCTGCGGCGTCGAACAAACCGTGATGTGGTCGGGGCGCTGATCAACTGGAAACCGGCGATGCGTTTCAAAAATCGCCCAGCCGCCGTCGCTGCAAAGATCAACGTTGTCGACGTAGAGCTTTCCACCGGGACGCAGGACCCGAAACGCTTCCTCGACATAGTTGTAGCGGTCCCACATTTCGAGGTGCATGAAGACGACAGTGCAATAAACCAGGTCGATCGAGCCGTCGGCGATCGGGCTCAGATCCGTGCCCGAAAGTTCGACGAACTCAACGTTGGAAAAATCCCGCAATCGCTCGCGCGCCAATGCAAGCATGTGCGGTGAAACATCCGCGCCGATCCAGCGCCGGCAGCGCGGCGCGAGATATTTTCCGACCCGTCCGATTCCGCAGCCGATTTCAAGCACGACATCGCCGGCACTAACTCCGACATGCTTGAAGAGAAACTCGCTCGTGCCGACGCCGCTCTGCTCGATCACGGCTTCGTCCTCGGTTCCGCTCACGTGCATC
Organism: Chthoniobacterales bacterium; assembly: GCA_036825615.1. GTDB lineage: Bacteria > Verrucomicrobiota > Verrucomicrobiia > Chthoniobacterales > UBA10450 > JAICXG01. The sequence goes on along the minus strand of DAISXY010000006.1, from coordinate 162,858 downwards.
TTCGCGCTCGAAGGCGTTTCCGAGAGCTTCGTCCAGACCCCTTTGTAATCGGAGCGCATCTTCTCACACCCTTGAGTTTCAACCCGAGCCGAGTCAACTCGCCTGATGATGTGGTGGTTTTGTGCTCTGACCGAAGATTCGACCGCTTTTCGCCAGTACGCGCAGATGGTGCAGGTGGCGGTGCACACCGCGCAAAAGCACACTTCGCTCGTGCCCCATCTGATTTACGAAGGCGGTGAGAATGAATTCACGCGCTGGCTGAAGGATCGGGGCGTGCGCGTCGTCACGCATCGAAGTCGCTTTCGCGAAGCCCTGGCCGAGCTGGGCCGGGAAAAGGGAAACCGGCATTTCGAGGCGGCGCTTTCCGGCGCGTTTTCACGGGTCGAGCTGCCCGAGATCGTGGCGCGACTCGGCGGGCCGGAGCGGGTTCTCTACACCGATTGCGATGTCATGTTCACCGATGAAGTCGTGCCCGAGCTGGAGGCAAACCGCTGCGATTACTTCGCAGTCGCCCCGGAGAGTGTGCGCGATGATTACCTCAACATGAACACCGGCGTGATGCTGATGAATGTACGCCGGCTGCGCGAGACCTGGCCGAAATTTCGCGATTACATCGCGGCGAATCTCGCCGAGCTGGAGAAAGAATCCTGGGACGAAGCGGCCTATCGCTGGTTTTACCGCGATGAAAACGGTCCGCTCTGGGATCGGCTGCCGCCGGAACTAAATTGGAAACCGTACTGGGGCGAAAACCCCGAGGCCCGGATCATTCATTTCCACGGACCAAAGCCGTATCAGCGTGATCACATTGACTCGACCTGGCCGGAGCTGAAGCCCTACACCGTCGGCGCCTACGAAGCGGCGGTGGAGCGCTGGAGCGAGCTACTCCACGAGTGTCGTTAGGCGCGTACCATTTCAAACATCCGCGACCGCAAAGAGATGCCCGTGCAGCGGCACCCCGTCGCGCGTCCGCAGCGGATGTTCGCCGTAGGGAAAAACTTCAACCCGATCGAAGCAGCCTTCGAGGAGGGTGCGAAGGTTTGCGCGCGTGAAGAAGTTCTTATGGTCCGCTTCCAGCATGTGCCACGGCACCACGCCCCAATCGTTGAAATACGGAAGCACCTCGATGTTCGGAACGGAAAAGAGCGCGCGTTGACGGATGACTCGCCGGATTTCCTGCACGAATGCTTCCGGCGCCGCGATGTGCTCGAGGACTTCGATGCAAATTGCACAGTCCCATTCCTGATCGGCACACGGCAGAACGCCGGCCGCGGGATCGACGGCACGATAGGGCAATTGCCGGCGCTGAAGAATTTCGCAGCAATAAGAGTTGGTCTCGAGACCGAGCCACTTGTGACCGGCTGCGATCAACCCCGGGCCATAAGCTCCCGCCCCGCAGCCCACATCGAGGACCGAGGCGTCTCGTGGCAGGTAGTCCGCAATCAAACGCGCCGCTTCCTCCGAGGGCTTCTCCAGCGGCGGACCTGAACCATAAATATTTTCCCGGTGAAGCAGTGTCGGGTTATCCGGCCTAACGACTTCGCCGTGGGGCCGTTTCTCCAGCGAAGCGGGAATCAGCCGCACCTGTTGTGACGCGAAGGTTTGTTCGGCGCTGCCCGCGAACGAGGCCGCCACTCTCAACGTAACCTCCTCCGCCTGGCTGAGCGGCGAAGGCGTTTTGCCAAACATCCGAAAGCCGGTCGGGACGCAGGCTGCGAGGCCAAGGTGTTCACAGACATCAGGTCGGAGAAAAAGGAGATTCGTTTCCGCCACACACACCTCGTCGAGGAATGCGTGCACCCAGCAGGATCGCGGATCACCTTCCGGTGAATGGACCCAGCCGGTAAGAAGAATTGCCTGGTCGTAAACGCGCTCTCCCGGCGCTGGTGAATCGAGAACGCCGCGGATGCGTTGCGCGCTATCTTCCATCTTTGTCGTTAGGCCAAGATTCGGCCCCAGGCCAGAGTGTCGCCTTCCTTCGTTTCCACCCAGTCATAGCCGAAGCGTGCGAGGAATTCGTGCGCCGCTTCGCGTTCCTCGGCCGGCAGATGCTGGTGCTCATAGAGAATCAGTTTCGGCCGCAGCGCCTTGAAGTCGAATTGGCGCAGGATCCGCCAATCCCACCCTTCCGCGTCGATCACCAACAGATCGAGGTGCGCGATCCCGTGGCGCTGGAGCAAAGTCGCGACAGTCAGGCATCGAACCTCTTCCTCGACCAACTGCGCGGCGGTTTTTCCAAATTGAGCGGCGTTTTGCTCCACCAACGCGGGCTCGAGAGAAGGGATTTGATCGAGCCAAAGCGAATCGCCCGGGGTTCTCGTTAGGCGATGAATCACCATGCTGCCATCGCGTTCTCCGATCGCCGCCTGCTCGAGCTGCAGCGCCGGATTTTGCGCATGTCGCTGCGATAACTCCGCAAACAGATGCGCCACCGGCTCAACCAGGACGCCGCGCCAGCGCGTATCGCCACGACTGATGAGCGGATAAAGCGGATCGCCCGTGAACCCATCGTTCGCCCCAACCTGGAGAAAAAAAGCGTCCGGCAGCGCGACCGCAAAATCGGCGAGCAATGCGTCGGTGTGCCGCCGTTCAAAAACTCCGCCGCGCAGTCGCCGCGCAATGAGATGGCGACGCAGCACGCAGGCAAAGCGCGCCGATGGCTTTGAACCAATCCGCTCGCGCAGGCGCAGCCATGCGAGCTGAAGCGCGGCGAGAAATCGCTCCACGTGCGGCGCGGCGGTGAGTGGTTCCGGCACCGGATGAGCCAGCTCGACGGTCTTGCCATTCAACTGAACGGCGATTCGCAGACCGTCGGGTCCAATCGCTTTGGCCGGGCATTTCCCGGCAAATCCAAGGACGAAGCGATCGGGAAACACGCGCTCGACATCCGGCCGGTCGTTGGTCGCTAGGCGATCCGATCTTGCCGCAGGCAACCAGACCGCGTTGATCGGCGATTTGGCCGCGACCCAGCCGGTGAATTCGAAAGCGCGATTCGCGATCCGATCGCCGATTGGATCGAGATGCACGAGCAGGCCGTCGTTCTCGATCATAAGCGCGGCGGAATCGCGAGGGTGAAGCCCGGCGGATCGAGCGAGAGATTAGGATTATAGAATGGGTCCGCTTCAAGTCGGCCGGCCCAGCGTTTTCTCAGGTATGCGGCTTCGTTAGGCGAGTCCGATTCTTCGCGCCGGCCGCTTCCGGCGAAAATCAGATTGGCGTAGGGCGTCCAGACCACCTGCAACCCTGCCGCCCACAGGCGCAGACAAAAATCGATGTCGTAGAAATGGTGCGGCAGATTTTTTTCGTCGAATCCGCCGAGGCGCAGAAAAATTTCACGCCGGACCGCAAGACACGCTCCTGAGACGGCGGACAAATTCTGTTGCAGCCAGGCGCGATTAAAATATCCGGGGTGTCCGCGCGGAAGACCGCGAAATGCGGGTTCGGCAATTCCGCCGATCCCGAGGATGAGACCGCCATCTTCGAGCTTTCCCTCGGCGGACCAAAGCCGTCCTCCGACGGCGCCGACCTTTGGCCTAACGACCTGACTCACAATCTCCTCCAGCCATCCCTCTTCGGCGGAAACAACTTCCCCGCTCAGGAAGAGGAGCACTTCGGCCCTGGCATTTTTTGCAGCGGCATTCGCCGCGCGCGCGCCCGGTTCAGCGCGGATCACGAACTCTGGCAGCCAGTCGCGCGGCGGCGCGTTGCTAATCACCGCGACGCTTGGGAACGGGTCCGGCGTGACGTAGATCACCCGATGCGACTCGGCGTTCTCCGGGCAGGCCTCCGCCCGGGCCGCGATCGCGCGCTCGTGCAGATAGCTGTTGAGCGCGCGGCGCGCCGCATGGCGCGCATACGGTTTCGCGTCCGGCTTGTCCGCGAGACTCCCGCTCACCATCCGCCAATGGTAGAGCAGGCGCGGAATGTGCCGAATCTGTTCCGGCCGGAGCCGCACCACGCAGCGCAATGCAAGGTCGTAATCCTGGGAGCCTTCGAAGCCTTCGCGAAAACCGCCGATCTCGCGCAGGAGGGCGGTCCGATAAACGCCGAGGTGATTAATATAGTTTTGCCCAAGGAAAAGCTCCGGGTTCCAATCCGGTTTGAAAAACGGATTGGAACGCCGCCCTCTCGAATCGATAAAATCTTCGTCGGAATAAATGAGGCCAGCCTCGGGCTGGCGGTTGATCTCGCAAATGACTTCTGCGAGCGCTTCCTCGGCGAGCAGGTCATCCTGATCGAGCAGGGTGCACCATTCGCCTTTCGCGAGTGCGAGCGCGGAATTCGAGCAGGCCGAGATATGGCCGTTCGTTTCGCGCAAGCAGACGCGAATTCGTTTTTCCTCCAGCGTCTTTCGTTCGAGAAACGGCCGGACTTCTTCGTTCGTCGAAGCGTCGTCGGCCACGCACAGCTCCCAGTTTTCGTAAAGCTGCGCGCGGACCGAGGCGATGGCCTCGTCGAGGAGGCGGAGATCAGGACTATAGACCGGAAGCAAAACGGAGATGACGGGCCGGCGGGGAAGCGATGCGCCCATCGCGCGCACTTCCTCCCGCCGCTCGGGAGTAAGCCGGTGGAACGCGTTCAGCCATTCGTCGCAGGTCACGTTTTCTTCTCCGCGCAAACCCGCACCGCCAGGTCCGCAAAACGCTTTCCGAGCCGGTCGAGTGAAAATTCGGCCGCGAACGTACGTTGCGCATTCCTGCCTAATGATTGGCGCAGCTCCGGCTCGTCTGCGCAGCGCTGCAGCGCGCGCGCTAAAGCCGCGCTCTCGTCCGCGGGAACAATGAGCGCGTTGTCTTCGTCGCGCAGCCATTCCGTCGTGCCGCCGACATTCGTCGTGACGATCGCTTTCCCAAGACTCATCGCTTCCAGGATCGCGATCGGCATCGTCTCATCGCGGGACGCGCAGACGAGCACATCCGCTCCGGCGAGAACCGCCAGCGCGTTGTCGTGTTCCAGCGCTTCCCTCAGCAAAACGTTGGCCTGATCGAGTTGCTCGACGAGCGCCTCAAAAAATCCTTCGTCAAGCTTGCGGCCAATCATTTCGAAAAGCGTGCGTTTTTGTAGCGTAGCTGGGAGTTGTTTGATCGCGGCCAGAAAAAGATCCTGACCTTTCCGATGCTCGTAAGAGCCGAGTAAAAGGAAGTGAATGCGACCATCGGCCCGTCTTACCGGCGTGACCGCGACCCGGGGAACCCCGTAGGCCAAAACCTCGATCGGCTGCGAGGTGAGCGAGCGGTAAAGTTCCGCGGTGTGCGCAGTGGGGAAGAGGAGCAGGTCGGCAAGGGTGAGCGCGGATTTGATCTCGGGATTCAAATCGAGCAAGCGCCAAAGCACTTGTGTCTCGTGAATATACCAGATAACGGGCCGATCGGCGGCGTGCGCGGCGCAGACTGCGCTCCACATCACGAGGGTGTTCGCCAGGATCAGGTCGAACTCCGAACAGAGGGCGCGGATTTGCTCGAGGTCGGGCGGAGCGGTGAAATCGAGGATCGGAAAGACTGGGATGGCGCGCGCTGTCAGTTCCGTGCTGATCGGGCCTGATTGGGGCGTGTGTGTTTTTGGAACGACGACGGCCACCTCCCAGCCCTTCTCCTTCAACCAGGTCGTTAGGTAGAACAGTTGGATGGGTGCGCCGCTCCAGGTCGTTTCGTGCGAGAAAATGAGAATGCGGGTCCTTTTCTTATCGCGAAAAAAAGGTGGGCGCCACCACTGCATGGGGAAGTTATGAACCGGGCCACCATCTCCAGCAAGCACGCCGCTGATTGCTGGCCATCGGCAGTTGCAGTAACCGCTCCGAGACTTAAGCAGCCGCGTCTCGCTACGACCGCTTATCCCGACCTTTCATCACCAGCACGATTTCTCCGGCGGGGGCTTGATGCGGAACCCAATCCCGCGACCTTAGGCCGGAGACACAATGCATCCCAGCTCCTACGATCGAATGGCGGAATTTTGCCAGGATTACCTTCGCCCGTGGAAAAACAAGCCAGTGACGATCGTCGATCTCGGCAGCTGCGATTACAACGGCAGTTATCGGCCGATCTTCGATCACAAGCCCTGGCGTTACATCGGGGCTGATCTTGCCGCAGGTCCGAATGTCGATTTGGTCCTGCGCCGTCCCTATATCTGGGATGAGCTCCCAACCGCGAGTGTGGATGTGTTAGTCTCAGGGCAAACCTTCGAGCATACCGAGTTTTTTTGGGAGACAATGCTCGAGATCGCGCGGGTGCTAAGACCGGGGGGCCTTTGCTGCATCATCGCGCCCGCTTCCGGTAACGAGCACCGCTTCCCCCTCGACTGCTGGCGGATTTTTGCCGACGGTTTTCGCGCCGTGAGTCGTTACGCAGGACTTGAAGTCTTACACGCTCATACTCATTGGGCCGAGCCCGCGCGCTATGACTGGGAGAGCAATAAGTGGCATGACTCGATCCTGATTGCGCGCAAACGCCCGGAGTCACTTCGTGAAAGGGTCCGTAACTGGTGGTTGCGCCCGCTCCGGCGCTGGCTTTATCCATTGCCGCAAAATGACGAGTCACTGATCCAGGTCTTCTTCTCAGGCGATGGGATTCATCGTGAAGAGGCTTCGGTCATCGCCGGCGTGGAGCAGGGAGACTGGCGAGAGGTGCTTCTCGCCTTACCCCCGGGGGCTCAGGCGAGGCCGCTTCGGATCGACTTTATGCGGACATTGCCAGTCATTGACATTTCTTCGGTAGTTGTGCGGGCGAATGACAACGACATCTTTTCGACGGTGAAACCTGATGACTTTGCCGCGATTGTTGTGAGAGGCGATGCAGAGCGGGTCCCCCATCCCACCTGCCTGCGGCTTCGAATCACAGGACTCGATCCGCAACTTATCCTGCCGCGTCTTGAAGGAATTGCAGACGACGCCCGGCTGACTGTCGCGTTGCGACTTCGAATTGCGCGTGAAGCAGCTGCGAATAGCTAAAAGATTGACCAGACAATTGCTCGATCGGCTGCGGCGCCGCCTTTCCGGCAAGGCTGAAGCGAAGAAGAACTATTACGGCCTGCCCCACGAGTATCTCTGCTGGGTCGATGAACCGGTCTCCTGGGATCAAGTCACTCACCGGTTCACGTTCTCAGGCTGGTGTTTCTCTCGCACGGCGAGGCCGGTTCGGCGATTGCGAGCCTATCTTGATAACGCGGAGATACCAGTTAGTCATGGGTTGATTCGAGCAGACGTTGCGTCAGCTTATCCCGAGTCGCCCGAGGCTGGTCATAGTGGGTTTGCCGCGACTATCGAGGTGCCACCCGACCACCGTCATATTCTCCGGCTGGAAGCAACACGAGATGATGGATCCTGGCAGGAGATACTCCGCCAGTCCCTCATTGTGCCAGCGAAAGGCCGGCGCGGGAGCTATCTCGACTGGGTGAACCGATACGACACGATCACTTCTCGCGATCGGCGGCGGATTCGAAAACTCAGTGCCGGTTCGCCTCGGCCCACTTTCTGCATCTTGCTGACGATTCGCGCGGGGGAAGAGCGAGATTGCGCAGAGGTGGTCGGGGCCGTCCGGAAGCAACTGTATCCTCATTGGATGTTGGACATATGCGCGGAGGACGCGTTGTCATCACATGAAAAGTCGCGATTACTGGCGGCGGCAGCAGATCCTAGAATCAAACTGAGTTTCGTTGGTCCAGATGCCTTCGCCACCGCGCTCAACCGCAGCCTCGACCTGGCGGCCGGCGACTTTGTCTGTCTCTTCACATCTAACTCTCTGCTTGCCCATGATGCACTCGCTTTACTCGCCGAAGCGGTCTCGGGACATCCCGAAGCGAAAGTCCTTTATGGAGACGAAGACGAACTTGATCGTCACGGCTGTCGTGCCCGGCCGAGGTTCAAGCCGGATTGGAACTGGGAGTTGCTCCTGTCCGACGACTATGTCTCTTCGTTCGTTGTTTTCGAGGCGAATCTTGCGAAGTCTTTCCTATTCCGGCCCGAGGCAGGCCGGGCCCTTGCCTACGATTTCCTCCTGCGCTCTGCCGAGCAACTGAAGGACGATCAGATTCGCCACCTTCCCTTCATCATAAGCCATCGCACCTCTGACGAGATAGCTGGATGTTTGGCGCGGGAGGAGACCAGAGTCGTAGAAGATCTGCTCGCGCGCCGTCACATCATGGCAAGCGTGAATCCGAGCGAAAGCGGGCGATGTCGCCGCCTTCGCTATGATCTTCCGCAAGAGCAGCCTTCGGTCTCGATCATAATTCCGACGCGCGACAGGGTAGAGTTACTAAAAGCATGTGTGGAGAGCATTGTTCGGAGGACCACCTATCGGAACTATGAATTGGTGCTGGTCGATAATGGAAGTCGCACCCCCGAGGCCCAGAGTTACCTGACCGAAGTCATACGCGATCCCAGAGTCCATGTCTTGCGGCAGGATGAAGCGTTTAATTTCAGCCGGCTAAGTAATCGCGGCGTGGCCGAGAGCACGGCGGAGTTTGTCCTGTTGATGAACAATGACATCACGGTGATTACGGCGAGTTGGTTGGAAGAGATGGTCGGGTACGGTTTGCAGCGCCGGGTCGGCGCCGTCGGCGCGCGGCTTCTTTACCCGGACAACCGCGTACAGCAGGCAGGAGTCGTTCTCGGAGCAGGAGCGCACGAAGTGGCGGAGGTAGCGCATCGCGGGATTCCGAGAACAGCGGCCGGATACTTATCGCGCGCGATTCTTCCTCAGGAAGTTTCGGCGGTTGGAGCGGCTTGTATGCTGGTGCGACGGAAGAGTTACCTTGAAGTAGGAGGTTTCGATGAGACTAACCTTCAGATCGCGTTCAATGATATCGATTTCTGCCTCAAGCTTCGCCAACATGGCTATCGAATCGTCTTCTGCCCCGGAGCAGAACTATACCATCGTGAGCATGCCACCCGCGGCAGTGACATGACGGCGTCGAACCGTGCTCGCTTCAACCGCGAGATCCACTTTATGAAAAAGAAGTGGGGGAAAGAACTCGAAGCCGACCCTTACTATAACCCTAATCTGGCGCTGGGCCGAGAGCTGTTTGTGCCGGCGTTCCCTCCCCGAGTGGTTAAGCCCTGGCGCAGGCGCGCGCGGGAAGTAGTCACTAGCTAGCGGAATCTTCCGGAGCGACCGGTTCGCGCAAAGGACGGGAAAGGTCGTTCTTAACCCGGTCGAGAATTCCATTCACAAACCGCCAGGAATCGGGGCCGCCAAATTCCTTTGCCAGCTCGATCGCTTCGTTAATCGAGACCACCGGCGGGATATCATCGCGGTAGAACATTTCGTAAATCCCGAGCCGTAAGACATTGCGGTCGACCGCGGAGATGCGGCGGAATTCGTAGTTCTCGCAGTAACGCCGGATGCGCTCATCGATCTCCGGCAAATGCGCGATCATCCCTTCGATCAGGGGCTGGGCAAACTCGCGCACCCGCGGTTTCGCCGGGCACATCTCCCAGAATTCTGCGATCGTCTCCGGGCCTTCGCCGCCATGGAGATCGCGCCAGAAGTGATATTGAAGCGCCGCCCGGCGCGCTGCTCGACGTCGACCCATCTTACTTGCGCAGTTTGGCGAGCAAATTTGCCATCTCGAAGGCGGCGCGCGCGGCTTCGGTCCCGCGATTCATCTCATCGCCAAGGCAACGTTGCCGCGCCTGCTCTTCATTTTGCAAACTCAGCACCGCGTGAATCACCGGCACGCCGTGCGCGAGCGAAATTTGCTGGAGCGATTGCGTCACCGTCTGACCAAGAAAATGCGCGTGCGCCGTTTTCCCCTGCAGAATGACGCCGAGGGCAATAATCGCGTCGGCGTTTTTCTTCACCGCCACTTCGCCGACCGCAAGCGGGATTTCAAACGCGCCCGGGACGCGCACAAGGCTGACCGCGGCGCCCGGCGAGAGCGCGCGTAATTCCTTTCTGCAATGGCCGACGAGTCCGTCGACATAGCCTGAATTGAAGCGGCTCGCGACGAGAACGAAACGGCGATGAGCGCTGTTCCGGCGCGGTCTTGGCGGCGCGAGCTGGGACATGGGGCTATCGCAAATGCCGAGTGACGAATGCCGAATGCGGAATGACCAAACAGCGGTGGCCGTTTCGGGTTTCGTCAGTCGGACCTAATTCGGCATTCGTCACTCGGCAATGGGCATTCACAACAAGTGCCCCATTTTCACCCGCTTCGTCTCGAGATAGCGCGCGTTGTGCGGGTTTGGCTTACTCTTGATCGGCACCTGTTCGACCATCTGGATGCCGTAGCCTTCGAGGCCGACGACCTTCTTCGGATTGTTCGTGAGGAAACGAAACTTGCGCACCCCGAGATCGTAGAGAATCTGGGCGCCGATGCCGTAATCGCGCAGGTCCATGGGAAAGCCGAGCTTGGTGTTCGCCTCGACGGTGTCGAGCCCCTCCTCCTGCAATTTGTAGGCGTGGATTTTCGCCGCCAGTCCAATCCCGCGACCTTCCTGGCGCATGTAAACGAGCACGCCACCGGCGGCCGCGATTTGCTTGAGGGCGGCGTGCAGTTGATTGCCGCAGTCGCAGCGCCGCGAGCCGAAAACATCACCGGTGAGGCATTCGCTGTGCACGCGCACGAGCGTGACTTTGTTCTTGGAAATTTTGCCTTTCACGAGCGCAAGGTGGTGCGCGTTATCGAGGGTCGAGCGATACATGTGCAGCTCGAAGTCGCCGTAATCGGTCGGCAACTTCACGATCTGCTCGCGCACGATCAGTTTCTCGCGCACGCGCCGCCACGCGATCAGGCTCTGGATCGTGCAGATGCGCAGCTGGTGTTTTTCCTTGAACTGCATCAGCTCCGGCAGGCGCGCCATCGTGCCGTCGTCGTGCAGAATTTCACAGAGAACCCCGGCGGGTTGCAGGCCGGCGAGACGGGCGAGATCGACCGCCGCTTCGGTGTGACCAGCGCGGCGCAGGACGCCGCCGTCCTTGGCCCGGAGAGGAAAAATGTGACCTGGTTGGACGAGATCGTTAGGCCCGGATTTCGGCCGCGCGATCGTGCGAATGGTGGCGGCGCGATCGTGCGCGCTAATCCCGGTCGTCACACCCTTGGCAGCATCGACTGAGACGGTAAAATCGGTCCGATACATTTCGCGGTTCTGCACCACCATCCGCTGGAGCCCGAGCTGGTCGGCGCGCTCCGCGGACACCGGGACACAAATTAACCCGCGTCCGTGCATGGTCATGAAATTGATCGCCTGTGGCGTGGCCTTTTCCGCAGCCATGATCAGGTCGCCTTCGTTTTCGCGGTCGGCGTCGTCGGTCACAATGACCATTTTGCCCGCTGCGATGTCGCGCAGGACGTCGTCGATCGTGTCGAATTGAAAGGCTTCGGTTGCCGGGGCAATCACCTGAATATCATGGCTTCAGGCGACACGCTCGGCAAGCCACCCAGGCCGCGGCATTAATGAAATCCTTCTGCACTCGTCGCGACGATCGCCTCCGGGCGGTAAAGGTCGCGATTGGCGCCCTGAAACTCCGCCTTCAGCTTGACCCGAAAGTGCGAGAGATCGACCAAATCCCAGCGAGTGAATTTCCAGTGCCCCTCTGTCCGCGGTAAGTGCTCAAACCCGACGACAAAATGGACTGCATCATCGAGCACTTTGTTCGTCGCTTTCTTCGGCTCGAAATAGAACGTGCGAAAACTGCTTTCCCGGCTCCCGGCGGCGTAGAGTTTTGGATCAAGATAGTAAACTCGCTTCGATTCCTGATCGACGATGCGCAAATCCGGATAACCGGAACGCTGCACATGTCCATCGGCGGTGTGCGGAAAATTGCAGCTCAGTCCGGCCGCGGTGTCGAGTAATTCGCGCAGCACATCTTCGAAGTGACTGCTCACTTCGTTAATGCGCGTGACCTTCTGAATGACACTCTCCGGCTGATTCATCCGGCGGAGAGTTTCGTTCAGCGCGCCTGTGATCTGGGCGATGACGCGTTTGTCGGTGGCGTTCTGCGGATCGACGGCAATGACCCGTTTGCCAGTCGTATCGGTGATGACTTCGGCAAAGGGGACTCCGCGCAGCTGAGCGTCTTCCGCCAGCACCCAGGGAATCAAAGTATCGACCGGAGTTTGCGCGACCGCCTTTGCTAAAGAGATAAGAAGGGAGAGCAGGAGGAATGATTTCCACATCTGGGGCCAGTGAAAGCAGCTTCCCTGGCCAGGAGCAACATTTTTCGCCGTCAAGCCTGAGCAAAGAACGTGTGTTTCCCGCCCCGGGATTCCTTCTGGAGATGCAGAAGCATGTCCCTCCGATTCTCCTGGATTTGTCGCAACGCTGATGCGCGACATGCGTGGCCGTACGGCTTCTCAGGCCATGAAAACTCGCAATTCCTCTCCTTTTGGGAGAGGCGGACGGCGCCAGCCGCCAGTGATGGCAACCCACGGTTCTTCCACAGTGTCCTAGTTTGAACCCGGCTGCTCTTTGAGCAGAAAGCCGACGGTCCGGCGATCGGGCGCAGGCTCGAGCTGATTAATGAAGTCGCGGAAGCGGGCGGAAAACAGCTCCGGCCGGATATTCCAGTAGCGCACGATGCCGGGCGCGGCGATGTAATGGCGAAGTAACTCCTGCCAGCCGCGCCAGAGTTGCTCGTCCATCAAACCATTGAGGTAGTGAAAGTGGATCGTCTCAAGCGCCTTGAGAAACTGATGAGCGGCGTGAAAGAACCGGGCCTGTTCCTCCGAGGAGAGGGTTTCCAGCTGTTCCAGGCCGATTCCCCAGATCCGGGCCATGTCAGCATTCTCCATGAAAGTGTTCGTGACATCGCGCACGGCCGAGGCGGCTGCGTCCTGCGCCGCGACTTTTGCCACGCGCGTGCTCCGGTGTACCTCCTTGGCGAGGTAAAGCACGGAAAAAACGACCGCGATTGAGCTGACAAACTGTGAAATTGCGTTAATTGCATCCCAGTTCATTCCCTTAAGTTCGTTAGGCAGTCGCGTGGCTAGTTATTGCAGCGCGGTCATCACTAACATCTCCCGGTCCTTTCGTTACTCCACAGAAGCGGGTTGCTCTTCGGAGTATTGGGTTGAAGACTGAACTCTGGTCTCAGAAGCTTCGCGGCAAAACTGAACCGGAGAGCGGAGGAGGAACTCTGGATCGAAAAGTTCGGTGAGAACGCGGCCATCCATCTCATCGGGCACAGGTTGGCCCATGAGATGAAGGATGGTAGGCGCGAGATCGATCAGTTGGGCGCCTTTGATCTGGGCGCCGCTGCGAAAGGAGTTGCCGCGGGCAATCAGGATGCCATCCCGCCGATGGGTTCCACCCCATTCCGAAGTAGTCGGCGGTTTGCGCTCAAGGATCTTGAGCGCCGGTTCCGCACTATCCTCCGGATGACTGCGCCCGGTCGAAAAAAGGCTCGTCTCCCACCAGTCAAGAATAAGATCGGCCGCTTCGTGGCTATAGGGGCCGTGAAAGATTTCGTCTCGTCGGAAAACGCGTTTTACGATCGGCTCGCCGGTTCGTGGGTCCTTCAACTCTCCCAGCTTGCGGGTAATTAACTCGACTAACTCCTCATACTCAGTCTCATCGACCATACCTTGTGGTCTGACTCCCTTGCGATTGATCCAGATACTCGGAGGTGAAGCGAGCACCTCGCTGCAAAAGGCTTTGCTCCGTGACCAGTCAATCTTGCTGTAGGAGCTGACCGCGCTCTCAAGACGTTTCCGCGGGCCGGGCAGGACGTGGGCGAGCGCGCTCTTTTGCCGCGAACTGAGTGAGCTGCGCAGAAGGTCATAAGACCAGCGAAGGAAACGCTGTCGCGCTTTTTTCGGGAGAGAGTCTTTTGACTCGACATAATAAAGGAGGCCAAGTTGAGCAAGGAAGCGATTGAGATAGAGGACACGGTCAGAGGTTGGGCCGCCGCCGTGATCGGAGACAACAAGGACCGAGGTCTCAGCCGGAAGTTTTTCCAGGATTCGACCGATAGCATCGTCGAGCCGTTGGTAGACGCGGAAGACAGCATCGCCAAACCGACCCGCGGCAACGGGATCGTAGTAATGATGACTCGGGTCCATGTATTGCCAGAAATAATGCTGGACCGTGTCGATGGAAAAAAAGGTAAACATCATTACATCTGTTGGATGCTTCTCGATTAGATAGAGACTGGCGCGTAACCATTGGTCATCGAGCTGTTTCATGTCTTCCAGGACCTGATGACGGCGCGAATCGGTTGACATGAAACCGAGGTGCCGCAGGTCGAGCTTCAACCGGCCGAGATAACGTTCCAGCTCGGTCCGTAACTCCGGCGGGTAGATAAAGGGGCTTTTCTCTGACGGCCTGTCCATGCCGGAGATTTGAAATCCATTCAGGTGTTCCGGCGGATAGGTGAAGGGAACATTGATCGTGCCGACGATGTAGCCGGCGTCGCAGAGCATCCGCCAGATTGTCTTCGTTCGACGAGAGCCGGCATCGAGATAACGCAACGCGTAGGTCCCGGGCTGGGTTTCCGTGAAGTCGAAGATACCGTGTTTGCCGGGGTTCTTTCCGGTCATGAAAGAAGTCCAGGCGGGCGGAGTAATTGGCGGCACGGTCGAGGCCAGTCGTCCAGAAGCGCCTTCCTGGATCAGCCTGGCCATGTTCGGGAGCTTTCCCTCACTCATCCAAGGCTCAATCAAATCGAAAGTCGCGGCGTCAAGGCCGATAATGATGAGCTTGATTGTTTTCATCCCAACAGCCGAGTCGTGCCTGACGGCCTGGTCGGTTGTAGGAAGCAAGATTTCTTCCGACAAGGGAAAATTTCCGAATAGCTTCGGAACCATGTTGTTCTTTTGTGATTGCGCATACGCCCACTCGCGCAGGCAGGCCGCGCGGGAGAGATAATGATAGGATCAACATGACGCTGCCTGGAGAGTCAGTCGAGGAACGGATTACGGCCCTGCGCGCGCAGATCCGGGAGCACGACCGCCGCTATTATGAGGAGGCGGCGCCGGCAATTTCCGACCGCGAATATGACCGCCTCTACCACGAACTGGTCGAACTGGAGCGGGAATATCCGCAGTTTGCCGCCGCCGATTCCCCCACGCGGCGGGTCGGCGGCGCGCCGCAAAAGGCGTTTGCTCCCATCACGCACCGCGTCCCGATGCTGAGTCTCGATAACACCTATTCGGAGGAGGAGGTCGGGGCGTTTTATAGGCGAATGGAGAAACTTTTGCCGAAGGAAAGAATCCCAGTGGTAATCGAGCCAAAGGTGGATGGCGTGGCGGTCTCGCTCCTCTACGAAAACGGCCGGCTGCAATATGCCGCGACGCGCGGCGATGGAACGACCGGTGACGACATCACGCAAAATATCCGCACCATTCGCTCGCTCCCAAAGCAGCTCAGAGGCACGCCGCCCCGCGTCTTTGAAGTGCGCGGGGAGGTCTTCATGACCAAGGAAGGATTCGCAAAGCTGAATGCGGAACGGACCGAGGCCGGTCTGCCGGTGTTCGCGAACCCGCGCAACTCGGCCGCCGGATCGCTCAAACAGCTCGACCCGGCGATCACCGCGCAGCGCCCGTTAGGCATTATCTTTTACGCCACCGGGGCGGTCGAGGGAGTCGAATTGAGCGCGCAAACGGAGTTGATGGCGCTCCTCAAACGCCTCGGCCTGCCGTGCAGCGAGCGCTGGTGGACGGCCGACTCCCTCGACGGAATCCTGCGCGCGATTCGGGAGCTGGAAAAAATCCGGCACGATTTCGTCTATGAGACCGACGGCGCGGTCGTGAAGGTGGATTCCTTCGCGCAACGCGAGTCGTTAGGCATGACCGCCAAAGCCCCGCGCTGGGCGATGGCTTTCAAGTACGAAGCCGAGCAGGTGGAGACGAAACTGCTCGACATCCGCATTCAGGTCGGGCGCACCGGGGTGCTGACGCCGGTGGCGGCGCTCGAGCCGGT
Source organism: Chthoniobacterales bacterium (assembly GCA_036825615.1). Lineage (GTDB taxonomy): Bacteria > Verrucomicrobiota > Verrucomicrobiia > Chthoniobacterales > UBA10450 > JAICXG01. The sequence goes on along the minus strand of DAISXY010000006.1, from coordinate 147,008 downwards.
ATTGGTGAGCGGGAGCACGGTGGCGCGGGCGACGCTTCATAATGCGGAGGAGATCGCGCGCAAGGACATCCGAATCGGCGACACGGTCGTGATCGAAAAAGCCGGGGAAGTGATTCCCGCGGTCGTGCGCGTGCGCACCGAACTGCGCGATGGCTCGGAGAAGAAGTTTCACATGCCGGCGAAATGTCCGGTCTGCGGGAGCAAGGTGGTGAAAGACGAAGCCCAGGTCGCGGTTCGCTGCGTCAACGCACGATGTCCGGCGCAATTGAAACGGCGGATCGAGCATTTCGCCTCGCGCGGGGCGATGGACATCGAGGGATTAGGTGAGGCGATGGTCGAGCAACTGGTCGGCCGCGGTCTGGTTCGGGAAGTGAGCGACATTTATCGCCTAACGAATGAAGAACTGCTCGGGCTCGAACGGATGGGGGAAAAGAGCGTGGCCAATCTCCTCGGCGCGATCGGCGCGAGCAAGGAACGGCCGCTCTGGCGTCTCTTGTTCGCACTCGGCATCCTCCATGTCGGGGTGAGCGCGGCGCGGGCCCTGGCCGATCATTTTCCCGATCTCGATGCGCTGATGGCGGCGACGCCGGAAGAATTGCAGCGCATCCCGGATGTGGGCGAAGTGGTGGGGAGTAGCATCGCGCAGTTTTTCCGCGAACCGCACAACCGTGCGATGATTGAAAAATTGCGCGCCGCCGGTTTACGCCTAACGAGTGAACCGAAGGCGGCGGCGGCAACTGGTTCGCAGATCAAGGGAACGACCTGGGTTATCACCGGGACCTTGAGTCAGCCGCGCGAACAGATCGCGGAGGAGATCATTCGGCGCGGCGGCAAAGTGAGCGGAAGCGTAAGCAAGAAGACCAGCTACGTGCTCGCGGGCGAAGCCGCCGGAAGCAAGCTGGAGAAGGCGCGCACACTCCGGATCAGGATTCTCTCCGAGGAAGAATTCCGGAGGTTGCTCGCGGCGGGCTAGCAGCTCCGGCTTTCGCTTTTGCCTAACGACCGCCGCGGCTTAGGGCGTGTTACTCGGCGCGGCGTCCAGCCGCAGCGGAACCGCGGCTTTGTGGCTGGGTGCAAGCACCATCGCGTCAGCTTTGGTCGAGCCGGCCTGGACATTGAAGGTGAGCTTCTTGTCGCCCCGCATGACGGTGATCGGGACCGAATCCCCCGCGCTGATAAAAAAGGACGCATCAATTACATCCTCGGGCTCATGAACCGGTGTCTTGCCGACCTGCAAAAGCATGTCGCCCGGCTGCAAACCGGAATCGGCCGCGGGGCCATCGTCGCGGATTTGCGTCATCTCGGCCGTCGAGCCCGCAAGCGGTGCATCCGCCTGCTGGACATCGATCCCCATCCAGCCATGATGCGCGTCGCCGAAGCGGATATAATCGCGGCGAATTTTTTCCGCCGCATCGATCGGCAACGCGTAACAGGCCGAGCCGCTATCGAGGCTGCTCACGAGAATGCCGACCACTTCGCCCTGGAAATTCAAAAGCGGCGCGCCGGCTTCACCCCGCTGTGTAGGAAGATTCACCCGCAGATGCGTCGTGGAAAAATAACGGCCGAGATATTTGCGATCGAAACCGGCGATCATGCCGAAGCTCGGCGACTCGGGCAAATCCAGCGGATAACCGATCGCGACCACGGGCGTGGCGAGTCCGAGCTCGGAGGAATGACCAATGGGCAGAAAGGGTGTGGCGGCATCGATCTTGAGCAGAGCAATGCCGCTGCGGAGATCCGCCATCAACTGCGTGGCGTGGTATTTTTTGCCCTCGAACTGGATCATGAAATTCTCCGCTTCTCCGCCGACCGAATACGAGGTGTAAATCGTCCCGGCTGGATCAATAAAAAACCCGGTCCCGGCAAGTTCGCTGTGCTCGTCGACGGCGTGGATCTTGACCACGGCATGGCCGCAGCGCTCGAAGAGGGCTTTGACTTCGCGGCTGATCGCGCCGGCCGTGTCTTCCTGGGCGCGGAGCGCGGAGAGACTGAGACTAACGAGCGCGACAACAATCGCAAACCCAGTCGCGCGCTCGCGGAGGAAAAACGAGCGCCGCGCCAGGCTAAAAGTTGAAAGACGGCTCATAACTCACGGGCAGCCGATCGAGCACGTAGCGCGGGGGCGTGGCTCGGTGAGTGTAGGCGCTTTCGTTGACCTGACGGGAAAGATCGGGCCCGAGACCGCGGACCCGGACGGTGCGGAGGGAAAACTTGTCGGCCATCTGTTCGGCGGAGAGTTGATCGAGCACGCTCTCGTGTGGCGAGAGCGCCCGCGGAAGTTCCATCGCCACCGGCGCCGACGGAGATTGCGGCGTCTGATAAACCTTGAACGAGATCACCGCCGCGCAGATCAGCACCGCGGTGACGGCGGCGGGTGTCGAGGTGAGCGAAGGAATGTTGAGGCGGAAGAGCGAATCGGAAAGCCGCTGCCAGATCACGCTCCAGATCGGCCGGCGCAAAAGTTCGTCGCGTTGCCGGCGATGAAATTCATGAAGGAAATTTTCGAAGTATCCGGGCGGCGGTTGCTCGTAGCGTTTCAGGCGAAGCAATCTGCCGATTTCGTTATCGTCGAAGTGATCCATGCGCGCGGCGAGTGCTAAGAAACGGGGTTTTTGCGGAATTCGTCCAGATAATTTTGCAGCTGGCGATTCGCATAGAAGAGCCTTGATCGCACGGTTCCTTCCGAAACGCCAAGGATTTTGCTGATTTCTGCATGCGGCATTCCCTGGATATGGAACATGGTGACGACTGCCCTGTGTTCATCAGACAGCTTCATCATCGCCTCGTTCAATCTTCGCTGGAGCTCGGTCAGGTCGGCTTCACGCACCGGGCTGCTGGTGGAAGTCAGCTCAATGAACTCCTTGTCGTTTTGAATGCTCGAGTCGACATCGTCGAGGCTGAGCTGATAACGGCGGCCGCGCTTCTTCAAAAAGTTGAGCGTCATGTTGACCGCGATGGTGTGGATCCAGGTGTAAAAGGAGCTTTTGCCGCGGAAGCCTTTGATCGCGCGATAGGCCTTCGCGAAGACGTCCTGGAGCAGGTCGTTCGTGTCTTCGTGGTTGGCCGTCATGTTGTAAATCAGGCCGTAGAGACGGGGTGAATATTTGACCACAAGCTCGTCGAAGGCCGCGGCGTCGCCCGACTGCGTGCGCGCGACGAGCGGCTGATCTTCGTCCGTTCGCGGTTGATCCATCGCCTCTCCCCGGGTACGTCTAGCACGCGTCGGCGAGGGGGACGACAGCAAATCGGAGATCCGACGCGGCGCGGGCAGTGCGACAGCCTGCGTCATTGTTTAGCTGCGCCGGTCACGGATGGAGAGGAGCCAGAGGAGGTTGCCTAACGTTGCGATAAAGGCGGCGACATAGGTCCAGGCAGCGGCGTTGAGCACATTGTTGACCCCGGCCGCTTCCTCGCCCGGCTGAATGATCCCCATTTGTTGCACGATGATTTTGGCCCGGCGCGAAGCGTCGAACTCGACCGGCAGGGTGATGAGCTGGAAAACGAGCAGCGCGACATAGCACCAGATGCCGATCGTAATCAGTCCCGTGATCTGGAAAAAGAGGCCGCCCAAAATCGCAAAGGGCAAAATGCGGGTCGCGATTCCGGTGATGGGCACGACCGCCATTCGCGCTTTGAGCGGCGCGTAAGCGCGGGCGTGTTGAATCGCATGGCCGGTTTCGTGCGCCGCTATCCCGAGCGCCGCGACTGAGGGCGTGTTGTAAACGTTGCTCGAAAGGCAGAGCCGCTTCTGGCTCGGGTCATAGTGATCGCCGAGGTAATCGTTGATCTCGAGCACCTCGACGTCGTTGATGTTTGCCGCGTGCAAAATTTCCCGGGCCGCTTCCGCGCCGGTGATATTCGAGCTCGCGCGCACCGCGCCCCATTTGCGGAAAGCGCCGCTGACGCGGAACTGCGCCCACAATCCAATGAGGAGCGGGATGCCGATTAAAATCAGATAGCTCGACGAAAAAAATCCGCCGCCAAAACCGTAGGGTGCGTACATGGGTGTAAAGGTGTCCTTTGATTAGACGCCCACTCGCGTCATTCGTTCATTTCGCTCGTGCCGGTCGCTCTTGTCGTCATCTCGAGCGAAGTCGAGAGATCCCGACGAGAAGCCGTGAAGATACGCTGCTGGTTTCCCACTGCAAAATTGCGCGCTCGCAAATCGGAGGTAGCGGCGCTGCACGAAAACTCCACCGGATCCCTCGACTTCGCTACGCTCCGCTCGGGACGACCAGATTCGATTTAGATTTCGAGGCTGTTTGGAAAGCGCGAAAGCATGCGAATTCCGCGCTTCGTAATCGCGACGACATCTTCCGTCCGGACGCCACCGAGGCCGGGATAATACAATCCGGGTTCCACCGTCAGCACCTGACCGACTCTGAAGACGGTTTTCTGAAAGCGCGGATATTCATGAATTTCGAGCCCGAGCCCGTGGCCAGTGCCGTGAAAGAAACCGACCTGCCGGCCATCACGCACTTCAGTCGGATAGCCTTGGTCGGCGAAAAATTTCTTCACCTCGTTATGCAACTCCAGACCGTCGACGCCCGGCTTCATTTTCTTGAGCGCGAGTGCCTGGCCTGCGTTCACGGTTTCCCAAAGCCGCCGCTGCTCCTCGCTCGCGCGCCCGCGCACTACCGTTCGCGTCAGGTCACCGAAATAGCCGGTCGCGGCGGCGCGCGGGAAGATGTCGAGAATGATGAGGCTGTTCGCCTTCAACGGGCCGGAACCGCGCTCATGCGGATCGCAGGCCTGATCGCCGCCTGCGACGATCGTGTTCGCGGGCAAGCCTCCGGCGCGCAAAATCGCGCTGTCGATCTCGGCCCGGAGAATTTCCGAGGTCAAAGTCGCGCCCTGCCATTGCAGCTTCTCTCCTTTACCTGGCCGCGATCGCTTCAGCACTTCAATCCCGCGCGCCATCCCGGCCTCCGTGATCTCGAGCGCCTTGCGCATCTGGCGCAACTCCGCCTCGGACTTTGTCTCGCGCTCCGGCCAGAAGAGTCCATTGGTCGGCTGAAGCCTAATCTTTCGCGACTCCAGTTCGCGGGCGTAGCCTAACGGAAAGCTGGCCGGCACGATCGCGGAGCGCACCTTTGCTTTGGTGAGAAAATGGGCCAGCACCTTTTCGTAGGGCGGCGCCTTTTTGCTTTTGCCCTGCACTTCCTTCTCAAACTGGCTGTAGGCCAGAAACTCATCCGCCTCCGCCTGCTTCTTCGCGCGATCGATCTCGAGATCGCTCAGGACGAGAGTGCGCTTCCCATTTCGTTCGAGGAAAATGAATGGGTCCGGCGCGAAAAAACGCGTCGCATAGAGCATGTCCGGATCGTTTTCGCTCGCGGCAACGATGAGGCGGGTTTGGTTTTTGGATTTTTTCATGGCGGTGAAACTTGACGTTGTTGGGGGTGCGACGCCGCTACCCTCTCCTTCGCACTTCCAATTGCCGGTGCAAGATCCAGTGCAAGATCCCGAGCAGACCCAGCGTCGATAGAATGAGGACGGCGGTGTTGAAATCAAACACGCTCACGGTCCAGCCGAAGTAGCGCTTTTTCGCGCCGAAAAAGACGTTCGGTTTTCCGCCCCGGCGGTAATCGTTCTGCTCCATCTCCGCATTCGCGATCAGGTCGGAAGTCTTCTGGTTAACGAAGAGTTGCTCGGCCGTGATCGGGCCGTTGGCATTTTGAAAGGCGCGCCGGTCGAATCTCGTTTTCCCGGCAAGGACGCGATCGATGATCGCGAAGTAGCGCTGCATTTCGGCCCCGCTGTTCGCTTCCAGACCGGAAAGAACTGCGAGTGTTTCCTTCAAATCATCGAGCCGCTGCTCGTCACCCGGTTGCGATTCGTGCCGCGCGACAATCGCGTCGATCTGGCGCTGCGCGTCGTCCTGCCGGCTCGTGAGCGGGTTGAGTTTCGCCTGCGCCACCACCAGCTCTTCATACGACCAGCGCATCGCGACAAACTGACAGACGAATGGGACCTCGAGCCGGCTGCTCATCTTTTTCGATTCGTCGCTCGTCGGGTGCTCCTTGAACCAGCGGGCGAAGGTATAAACGAGCCCGAGATTGCGGTTCATGTCTTCGTACTTGATCAGCGCGCCGCCCATGATGATCTGCGGAATGAGGACGAGCGGGACGATGTTGGCCGCGGTCTTGGGATCACTGACGAGGCAGGAAATGACCAGGCCTAACGACACTCCGCTCATCGCGGTCATGAAAACGATCCCGAGATAAGGCCAGAACATCCCGCGGATCTCGAGGATGTAATTGCCAATGAGAATGAAGAGGACGCACTGGATGAGAGCGAAGAAGCCTAACGACACCGTCTTGGCCGCAATGTAATAACTGAGCCGGACATTGAGGTTGCGCTCGCGCTGGAGCACGGTGCGGTCGCGAATGATATCGTCGGCGCTATTCGTCAGGCCGAGAAACATCGCGACGATCAGGGTCAGAAAGAGAAAGGTCGGGATGTGATAAGCGGAGGCGAAATCGTAGCGCCCGCTATCCGAGTACCGCAGGATGGTGGCGATGATGAGCGCGAGAATCGGCGCCACCCCGATCGTGATCACGAGATTGGCGCGATTGCGCAGTTTGCTGACAAACGCGCGCCGGAAAAGGGTGCGAAGCTGGGTCCATTCATCACGCCAGCGGAAGCGCTCGCGCGCTTCGGCCGGTATCGGCGGCAGCGGCAGGTTCGGATCGCGCCGCAACGGCACCTGTTTTACATCCTGGATGAGGCGGAAAGCTTCATATTTGTCGCGCCAGAACTCGGGCGAATAACGCCGCGCCGGCACAAGCTGGCCGCGCTGGTTTTCCTCGTAAATGATGTCGCCGCTCAGGTCGCGCAGCGGCGTCTCGAGCACGTCGAAGATGAACTCCGGCCGGGTCGTTCCGCACGAGGGGCAGGCGCCGAGATCGGCCCCGAACTGATGCTGATGCTCGGCCTCGGCGAAATAGCGCAGCATGTCGTTAGGCGTGCCGAAAAAGACCAGCCGGCCGCCCTTGTCGAGCAGGATCGCCTTTTGAAACATCTGGAAAATTTTCGAGCTCGGCTGATGGATCGTAACGATCACGATCTTGTTGTGCGACATCCCGCGGATGATTTCGATCACGTGCTCGGAGTCTTTCGAAGAGAGCCCCGAGGTCGGCTCATCGAAAAGGTAAACATCGGCCGAGCCGATCATGTCGAGGCCGATGTTGAGCCGTTTGCGTTCGCCGCCACTCAGGGTCTTCTTCACCGCGCTGCCGACGATGCTGTCGCGCCGTTCGCTTAAGCCGAGCTCGATCAATTTGCCTTCGATCCGTCGGGTCCGATCCCGGCGCGAGAGGTGCGGGGAACGAATCGCGGCGGCGAACTGGAGATTCTCGCCAATCGTGAGGTGCTCGTCGAACGCGTCATCCTGCGGGATGTAAGTGACATAGCGTTTGAGAGCGTCGAGGTTCTCGTAAAGCGGCTGGCCATTGAGCAAAATCTGGCCGTGGGTCGGTTGCAGCTGCCCGGCCAGCACCTTGAGCAAGGTGCTCTTGCCCGAACCGCTCGCGCCCATCACGCAGACCATTTCGCCACGAGTAAGGGCAAAACTGATCCCCTCGAGCGCGGTCTCGCCGTTGCTGAAGCGATGGCTGACATCAACCAGCTCAAGAGTGCGAATGATGTTGCGTTCTTCCTCGATGATCCGCTCGGAAAAATCGCAGCGCAGGAATTGCCCGATATCGATCCGGATGGTGTCGCCATCGGCGAGCGGCGCAGTCGTGCGCACGGGTGTGTCCCCGACCATGATCGAGCGATCGGCCTCGAGCACTTCGAGGGTGCCGACGCGCTTGTCGTAATCGCAGGAAATTTTCAGGAGGACATCGCCGGCCGTCCCGGGCGAGAGGAGAATGTCGTCTTCTTCGAGCAGACTCGGATTGTTCGAGACGAGGTATTCGGATTTCGAGGCCTTGAGTTGAAAGCGGCCGCCCAAGGCCCGGGCGCGGCGGCGCAGATCGGAGAGATCGAGCTCGGTGTCGTTGTGGAAAATGATCCGATCGGTGAGCGCGGCTTCGACCTCGGTGTTGGCGCGCAGCTTTACTCGGTTGAGGGTCGCGCGCACATCGCGCAACGCTTTCACCCGCACCTTCAAGCCGAAGGTGACTTCGAGCGCACTGTCGCGCGAGCGGGAGCGCTCCAGCTCGACCTCATCGGAATCCTTGTTCACGCGCACGAAAATCTGCGGGAGCGAGACATTCTTCTTCGCGTTGAAATAGGTCGCGAGATCCTGATAGGAGAGCACGTCATCGCCGACGAGCACGCGCTGCCCGGGATAGATGCGGCAAAAACCTCCACGCACCAGCGGTCGCCCGCGAACGGAGACCGGCTGGGCGCTGTAGTTTTTCAGGAGGATGAGATCGTGATAGCGAAACGCGAGCAGGCGATCGTTGCCGGCGAGACTCTTGAGCACGACATCCGACTCGCCGTTAGGCCCGAAGGAGATCGCCTCGAGCGGTGAAGCGCCGCGCTGATAGACCTGATGGTCGGTATCCTCCGAGGCATTGAGCTGGTAGACGATATCGATCGCCTGCGCCGCCATCCCGAGTTGCGACATGAAGGAATAAAAGGCGACCACCTGGTCCTGCTTGAGCCCGGCTTGCGAGATGAGGTCGTAGAGCTGAACCCCGAGCATGATTTTGCGCTCGACGCTGAGAGAGGAGGCGAGCTTTTGTGCCATCGCTCCGAGGTCCTGCTGCTCGTAGAGCGCCTGGCGGAAGAGCTTTCGCAATTCCGAGTAAACCGCTTCCGGATAATCGTAGCGGAGAAAGCCTAACGACGAGTCGATTTCCTCCTCGAGGAGCACGCCATCCGCTTTGGAAAAACTCGCCAGCACCTGAATCAGGACCGGGAGCAGGTTCGGTCCCTCCGCCACACTGCGCGGCCGGCGCATCGCGCGACGCATCCAAAGCTGTCCGCGCCTCCGTAAACGGTAGGCAAAGGGGGTCACGCGCTGGACCGCGCGATCAATTTTATCAGCGAGAGAGGAGGCGGCTTCGGCCATCAAATGAGAAGGGGCAAAATAGGTCCGGGCGAGGAGCGACGCAATCGAACGGCCCGGGTCCTGCTCTTTTGCAATGGCTCGGGCTTCATGATATTTTTCGCGCTTCTCTTTTTCCTAGCGTAGCATTTTCCATGGCTCAGCCAGATCGTAATTCCCAGAAAGACGGCAAGCGGGGCGGCGATCCAAACTTTAATTGGCGCGGCGTCATCCTCTTTGCGGTCGCTTTTGCCCTCATCGGGCTGGCCGTGCTTTTTCGCGGCGGCGCCGGTTACACGGCCGAGGAGGATATCCCCTATAATCGTTTTCTCGACCTGCTCGCGCACAAGCAGATCGTCAACGATCCGAAGTATCCGCTGCGTCTCGTGGTTGAGGAAGGGCGCCCGACCCAGACGATTCGCGGCGCTTACACCCGCCCGGGCGTAGGTAACGCGCCGGAGCAACAGGTGCCGTTCCGGACCACGGTTTATCTGAATTTCACGACCGATCTACAGGAGAAACTCCAGGCCGCGCATATCCCGATTGCCATCCGCACGGAGTCGAATTTCCTCGCCCAGGCGGTCGTCGGCTTTATCCCGATCGCGATCTTCCTGCTCATTCTCTATTTCCTTTTCCGCCAGCAAATCCGCATGGCCGGCAAGGGCGCGCTTAATTTCGGCAAGTCGAAGGCGCGCATGCTCGCGCGCGACAAAAACAAAATCACCTTCAAGGATGTCGCAGGCGTCGAGGAAGCGAAGGATGAAGTGCAGGAGTTGGTCGAATTCCTGCGCGACCCGAAGAAGTTTCAGAAACTCGGCGGTCGCATTCCGAAGGGTGTGCTCCTGGTAGGGCCGCCCGGCACGGGTAAGACTTTGCTCGCGCGGGCGATCGCCGGAGAAGCCGACGTGCCGTTCTTCTCCATCAGCGGTTCGGACTTCGTCGAGATGTTTGTCGGCGTTGGAGCCAGCCGCGTGCGCGACATGTTCGAACAGGGAAAGAAGTCCGCCCCGTGCATCATTTTCATTGATGAGATCGACGCTGTCGGCCGTCATCGCGGGCACGGCGTCGGCGGCGGCCATGACGAACGCGAGCAGACCCTCAATGCGTTGCTCGTGGAGATGGACGGCTTCGACACCCAGGAAGGCGTAATCATTATCGCCGCCACGAACCGTCCCGATGTTCTCGACCCGGCGTTATTGCGTCCGGGTCGTTTCGATCGCCAGATCACGGTCAACCTTCCCGATGTCAAAGGCCGCGAGGAAATCCTCCGTGTTCACGCCAAGAAAGTGAAACTGGCCGAAGGCGTGGACCTCGCCGTGGTCGCTCGCGGCACCCCTGGTTATTCCGGCGCCGAGTTGGCCAATGTCATCAATGAAGCGGCGTTACTCGCCGCGCGTCGGGGATTGAAAGGGATCACTCTCGCGGAATTGGAGGAAGCGCGCGACAAAGTGCGCTGGGGCAAGGAACGCCGCAGCCTTGCCTTGAGTGAGAAGGAAAAGACCAATACCGCCTACCACGAAGCGGGGCACGCCCTCTTGCTCGAGCTTTTGGAAAATACCGAGCCGCTGCACAAGGTCACGATCATCCCGCGCGGGCCGTCGTTAGGCTCGACCATGTGGCTGCCGATGGAAGACAAGTACACCCAGCGCCGCAACGAGCTGATCGACAGTCTGGTCGTGAGCATGGGCGGCCGGGTCGCGGAAGAGCTTGTCTTTGGTGATGTGACCAGCGGGGCGCGTGGCGATATTCAAATGGCGACGCGTCTCGCGCGAAAAATGGTTTGCGAATGGGGCATGAGCGAGCGCATGGGGATGGTCGAGTATGGCGAGCACGAGGACTACGTTTTCCTCGGGCGCGACATTGCGCGCTCGCGCGATTACAGCGAAGCGACGGCGGAGGAAATCGATGGCGAAGTGCGCAGACTGGTCGATGACGCCTATGCCCGCGCGAAAGAACTTCTTAGCGCTAATCGCGACAAGCTCGAGGTCATTGCCAAGGCGCTGCTCGAATACGAAACCCTCGACGGCTCACAAATTCGGGAGATCATCGAGCACGGCCGGTTGATCCATCCGCCCCCCGGCTCGCCTACCCCGGGCGAAAAAATGACGCCGGAGAAGCCGCCCAAGCAGGTCGTGGTCGCGCCCGACGTGAGTCCGCCTCTCCCCGGCGCCCTCGGCGGCGCGCCCGCCTGACGAATCAGCGAATTGCCGAGGCGATTCTTCGCCTCTAGTCGTTTTCCACGATCAAAGGTCCGGCCTGGCTTGTTTCAACCCGGCTACTGACTTTCTCAATCGCGGCCTCCAATCGCGCCAGCCTGGCTTCGAGGGCAAGGATCTTCCGCTCCTGGGCCTCGCTGTTGCGATGTTCTTTCAGGAACTCATTGAGTAACATCGCATTCACTTCCTCATAGCGGACGCTAAAAGGCTTACCGTACTTGTCGTGGATAACCAGGTCGGAACTTACTTTCGCAACTTCCTCGGCTACGAGCCCAAACTGCGGCGCTGATTCCGGGTCGAGGTCTTTTTTGTAGCGAAAGCTAACCGGGTTAAGAGCAAGGATCACTTCGCTTGCCTCACCCATCGGCTTGATTGCTTCCTTGAAACGCGCCGAGGAAGGAACAGTCCCCAGCTTTCCGGACGAGTTGACTCTGACGGCAGCAGCGCTCCCGGTAACTGCCGCCTGCCAGATTCCCGCGACATAGGTCGAGGTTTGAGTTCCGGCTGTGCCGATGCGGATAACTCCAGACTCAGCGGCAATCCCGCGATGGCCTATATCAATATTATTGGTGCCGCTGGTTAGATCAGCGCCGGCCGAGGCGCCAAGCGCAGTGTTACTGCTGCCGGTGACATTAAAAAGGGCGTTGCCGCCGACCGCGGTGTTATTTTTCCCTGTGCTATTGCTAAAAAGAGCGAAGCCGCCCGCTGCGACATTGTTAATGCCGGTGGTGTTAGTCTGGAGTGAATTAGCTCCGATGCCGACATTAAAGCCGCCAGTGGTGTTAGCCTGCAGCGCGAGATAGCCATCAGCGGTGTTTGAGCCGCCGGTTGTGCTGCTAAAGAGTGCCTGGTAACCAGAGGCTACGTTAAAGCTGCCGGTCGTGTTGTTATTCATCGCGTCACGACCAATCGCCGTGTTGTAGGAGCCGGTGGTATTATCCATGAGTGACGTGGTCCCGTGGGCCGTGTTCGCTGTCCCGGTCGTATTGGCGGCCAGCGCGGCCAGTCCTATGGCGGTGTTCGTCGAGCCGGTGGTATTGGCAAAAAGCGCGTTCGTGCCCACCGCGGTGTTACTTCCGCCCGTGGTATTCGTTTGCAGGGCAGAAACACCGGTCGCGGTGTTAAAGCTCCCGGTGGTGTTAGCGGCGAGCGCGCTCGCTCCACTGGCTGTGTTGAGCGTCCCGGTCGTATTCTCCTGCAGCGCGCTCGCGCCGTTAGCCGTGTTGCTGCTCCCGGTGGTATTGCTTCCCAGCGCCACCACGCCGGTGGCCGTGTTGTTGTTCCCAGTTGTATTGGCGGCAAGCGCAGCATAGCCAACCGCGGTGCCATTCGAACTGGTGGTATTGCTCTGGAGCGCGTTGGAGCCGATCGCGGTATTAAACAAGCCGCTCGTATTGCTGGAAAGGGCCGAAGCGCCCTGGGCAGTGTTGCTAAAACCGGTCGTGTTCGCGAAAAGTGCGTTATGACCTATGGCGGTGTTGAAGTCGCCAGTAGTATTACTTTCTAAACTTGAAGCGCCGAGGGCGGTGTTGCTGGAGCCGGAGCTATTGTGATTAAGTGCCGCGGTGCCGATCGCCGTGTTGTAGGAGCCATTGTCGTTGACTCTTAAGGCCCCGTCGCCAAAGGCGGAGTTACTCACGCCAGCGCTGATGTTTAGTCCTGCGCCCCACCCGAATGCCGTGTTATTTTGCGTGTTGTCGCAAGCTTCGCTGCACTCGAATTGGGCATACGCCACAGGCGAACCGAGGCAGCACAAAGCTAGCAAGGCAAAACAACTGAGCACTTGGCGCAGCAGGTCGCCGGCGGAGTGAGTTGCGATAACAGATGGATTTGAATTCATAACTGTTCCTCTCGCCTGGCGACTAAGGTTGCGTCAGCAGGTCCGAAAGAGGTAGGGATGCTCCCCAGGCGAAAAAGCGTCTCCGCCAGATTCAGACCTCCGTCGGAGCGCATTCCAGCCTGATCCTGGCCCCAAGTCAACGCCTATCAGCACGCGATCATGTTCGCGCCGAAGTTATTCGCGCCGCTGTTTCTCGACTAACGTTTTCAGTTGCCGCTCCATCGCGCGGAAGGCGTCGTTGATGACCTTACTGAGCGGCTCGTGCATGTCGTGTTCGGTCTGGCGTTCATCCGCGACCAGTTCGTGACCGGGCGGAACGGTGACGTCGATTCGCACCCGGAAAGGATTCCCGGTGTTCTGGGAATGGTTCGGATGCTCGACGACCACGTCGCACCGGCTGATGTGATCACAAAAGCGGTCAAGCCGGGCGGCTTTATTGCGGATTAGTTGCTCGAGCTGGTCGGATTTCTCGACCCCGCGATAGGAAATTCCAACCGGTAATTGCATGCCCGATTATATCAAAATCAGAGCGGTTGAAGCGAGCGGAAATGCCCGGGCAATTTTGCCGGCTCAATCTTGACCAGGCCACTCTTGACGTGCTCGACGATGAGATCGCGCACGTTTGCCGGCATCGCCTCGACGATGCTGTTATAGATCGGCCCGGGAGCGGCGAACGACCAGCCGGCCGGCGCCTCTTGTTTCACGATTTCGGAAATATGCTCCGCCAGCATCTTGCATATTCGCCGCTCGGTTTCGGTTTCCAGCGCGGTCCGTTCGGCGATGGAATTGGCATGCCGCGGATTGCCGTCGCTAATTGGAAAGCGGCCCGGCCTGGTCGGTTAGTTTATCGTCGTAACGCCCGTGCGCTTCAGTGATGTCGAATGCCTGCACCAATTGCAGGCTCGGCCCGCGATTTGGCGTTTCCTTCACGCGATACGCTTTTACCTCGCCGCGATCGGCGACAACGACTAGAGATGTTGCTGTCATTCTGCCTCTAGAATCGTATCCCGGCGGCGGGATGCGCCCCAGTTGCATCGCGCACGCATGGCCTTTTTCCCGAGGCAAGGCGTCGCCTAGCGAGACTTCCGATTTTTCCCTACCCCGGCCTCAGCTTGGAAGAGGCGAGTGATCCGGCCCGGAGCGGCGAAAATATTTATGGGAGGATTCTTGGATAGAAAGCAAAGAAAACTATGAACGCAGAAATGACATCCGACCGGAGCGATTCGGTCTGGACGAGCAGCTTTATCGTGCTGGCGGGGATCTGGCTGATCCTTTCGCCCTTTGTCCTACTCTTTCAGAACCAGACGGCCTTGATCAATGACGTCGTCGTCGGCGCCGTGATCACCGTTTTCGCCGTCATTCGGGCCGTCGCTCCCGGGCCAAGGACGAGTTGGTTAAGCTGGCTCAACGGGCTCTGGGGGATTTGGTTGATTGTGGCGCCGTTCATCCTCAGCTATGGCGGAATTGCTCGGCCTAACGATATTATTGTCGGCATTTTCATTGTCGTGTTTAGCCTCTGGAGCGCGGCGAGCGCGACCTTCGGGCGCTCCACGGTCCCGCTCGCGCGCTAACCGCAGGCGCTTTTAACCTCCCGCTCTCGCGGCGCAGATGCCGAGATATTCTGGCTCCGCATGCGCTGAGAACCGTATACGCTAGGCCGCGTTGCCGGTTTCGGGAGGCGCTTCTTTCTCAGTCGGCTCTGCGGCAGTCCGCTCGTCGGCTGCCGGTTTTTCTGCTTGCCCGCCATTGTGCGGGGGAGCGAAGGCGCGCTTCTTCCAGGATTCCTGTCGAGCCTGGGTAGTTGAGCCGACTGCGAGTTTGAACAACATGCTGGCCCGAGCCTTGATCTCGACATCATCCCCAGAGACATGGTCGCTCGGTTGCGGCAGGAATCCTTCCTCCGCCGCGGTATCAAGAAGGAGTTGCCAGGTCACGTGCTCCTGGCCCGGCAGAACAAACGGCAGCGGTTCATGGTGCGCATTGATCAGGAGCAGGAAAGTTTCGTCCCGGATCGGTTCTCCCTCGAAGCTCTGCACGTCAATGGTGTCGCCGCTCAAGAGCATCCCGAGGCAGCGGACGAAGGGTGAACTCCATTCCGGCTCGGTCATCTCGTTGCCGCCGGGGTTGAACCACATCACGTCCCGAATGTCCGAGCCGCGGATGCGCCGGCCCTGGAAGAATTTCGGACGCCGGAAGACCGGATGGTCGCGACGCAATTCGATGAGTTTCTTTGTAAACTCGAAGAGCGCGTCCTGCTCTTCGTTGTGCTCCCAGTTGAGCCAGCTGATCTCGTTATCCTGGCAATAGGCGTTATTGTTCCCCTGCTGCGTCCGGGCCCATTCGTCGCCCGCGGTTAGCATCGGCACGCCCTGGGATAGAAAGAGCGTGGTGAGAAAATTGCGCCGTTGCCGGCGGCGTAACTCGAGCACCTCGGGGTTATCGGTCGGTCCTTCGGCGCCACAATTCCAGGAGAGGTTATTGTTGTCACCGTCGCGGTTCCCTTCGCCGTTCGCCTCGTTGTGTTTGTCGTTGTAGCTCACGAGGTCATTGAGGGTGAAACCATCGTGTGCGGTGACAAAGTTAATGCTCGCGTAGGGCCGGCGACCGCTGTGCTGATAGAGGTCGGGACTTCCCGTGAGCCGGTAAGCCAGCTCGCCGACTTTGCCTTCGTCGCCTTTCCAAAAGCTCCGCACGGTATCACGATATTTCCCATTCCACTCTGCCCAGAGGATGGGGAAATTGCCCACCTGGTAACCGCCTTCGCCCACGTCCCAGGGCTCGGCGATCAGTTTCACCTGCGAGATGATTGGATCCTGGTGAATGATCTCGAAAAAGGCGTGTAGCTTGTTCACTCCATGCATGTCACGCGCGAGGGTGGAAGCGAGGTCGAAGCGAAAACCATCCACATGCATTTCCGTGATCCAATAGCGCAAGCTATCCATCACCAGCTGGAGCGTACGGGGGTGAAGCAGGTTAAAGGTGTTGCCTGTGCCGGTGAAATCCATGTAGAACCGCGGATCCTCCGGGAGAAGACGATAGTAAGCATGGTTATCAATCCCGCGGAAACTTAGGGTCGGGCCAAGATGGTTACCTTCGGCCGTATGGTTGTAGACTACGTCGAGAATCACTTCGAGCCCGGCAGCATGCAGGTTGCGGACCATCGTTTTGAACTCGTTCACCTGCCCACCGGTCCCGCCGCTGGCGGAATACTTAGAGTCAGGAGCGAAAAAGCCGATCGTGTTATAGCCCCAGTAATTCGTGAGGCCGCGATCGACCAGCGCCTTGTCGTTGATGTGATGATGGATTGGGAGCAGTTCCACTGCAGTAACACCCAGGTTCTTCAGATACTCGATTGAAGCCGGGTCACCGAGGCCGGCATAAGTGCCCCGCAGCTTCTCCGGCAAGGCGGGGTTAAGTTTACTGAATCCTTTTGCGTGCATCTCGTAGATGATCGAAGAATGCAGCGGAATGCGCGCCGGGCGGTCGTCGCCCCAATCGAAAGAGTTATCGATCACGACCGCCTTCAACATGCCCCAGGCGTCATCGCGAAAGTCGCGCGTCAAATCTTCCCCCGGACCGCCGACGACGTAGGCAAACATCTCATCCGACCAGGTGATCTGGCCCGAGATCGCTTTCGCGTAGGGATCAATAAGTAACTTTGAGCTGTTGAAGCGATGTCCACGCTCCGGGTCATAGGGACCGAAAACCCGATAGCCATAGAGCTGACCCGGACGCACGTCGGGCAGGAAAATGTGCCAGACCATGTCGGTGTGTTCCGTCATTGGGATGCGAATGTTTTCCTGCCGCGCCTCCGGCGAATCGAAGAGGCAGAGGTCGACGGAGGCGGCGGTTTCGGAGAAAAGGGCAAAGTTAACGCCATTGCCGAGCCAGGTGGCGCCAAGAGGATAAGGATAGCCGAGCCAAACTTTAACAGGAGTCATAAAATGCGCGCGTGTTTATCCCATTCGGAACCGCTTCCGGCAAGGGATGGGAAAGAATTTGAAAGAAATTGCGTTTTCTCTTGTGCGCTGGGACGAGGAACTGGTAGAAGAGCATCGCATGAGAACGTTGCCGCTGCTTTGCACGTTCTGTTCATGCATCGCCGCCGCCACGCTTCAGGCCGGCAGCGCCACTTGGACACTCGACCCCGTCAACGGCGACTGGAACACGGCCGTCAACTGGACTCCTGAAACCGTCCCTAACGACTCGGCCGACATTGCGACCTTTGCGAGCTCGAATACGACCAATGTATCTCTTTCTCAGCAGACTGACGTTGACTCAATTGTTTTCGATCCGAGCGCCAATGCTTACACTATCAACACCGCGGCCCATCGCCTGACCTTTTTCGGCGCTGGCATCGTCAATAACTCGCTTAACCAGGAAAATTTCGTTACCGGCATACAGGACGGAGACCTGATCGCGTTTCGTAATAACTCGACTGCGGGCAACGCCCTCGTCACCGTTCACGGCGATGCGCTTCAGCCTTTTGTCTTTTTCCACGACAACTCCACCGCGGGTACCGCGACCTTTATCAACAACGGTGGATTTGGAGGTGCCGTGACCTGGTTTTTCAATTCTTCTTCTGCCGATAGCGCTACGTTTTACAACTACTCTCTTGGCGATGGCTTCAATGATGGCGTTACCGTGTTTATGAACCATGCCACCGCAGCTACTGCGACAATTTTTTGTCAGGGTGGCGGCGCCGTTTTCCACGATTACTCCACTGCCGCTAACAGCACGCTGATTGCAGACTCGGGCAACATTGTATTTGCCGACAACGCGAGCGCGGGTGATGCCATGGTCGTCGCCAATGGCGCGCCCAACCGTGAGCAACTGCCGCCTGCCATCTTCTTCATCTCCGGGCAGGCGCGTGCCGGCAACGCGACGCTGGTAGCCAACGGCGGGCGTGATGGCGGAACGGGTGGGTTGATTGTGTTCTGGTATCAGACCCGCGGGGATAAGGCGCGAGTGCAACTATCTGGTAATGGTCGCTTAATCATCAAGGATCATGACCCACTTGCACCAATGACTATTGGCTCCCTCGAGGGCGATGGCGCAGTTACTCTTGGCGCAAATAACCTCGCCGTCGGACGGAACCATCTGCAAACAATCTTTTCCGGAGTGATCAACGACGGTATAGGTTTCACAGGCGGCTCGATTACAAAAGTAGGTGTAGGGACACTTGATCTGAGAGGGAGTAGCAGTTACACCGGCGGCACACTCATCGAGAGCGGGAACTTACTTGTCGATAACACACTCGGATCGGCTACCGGAACCGGGCCGGTGCAAGTGAACGGTGGTACGCTCGGGGGAAAGGGAATCATCGCCGGGCCGGTGAGTATAGGAACTGGTCAGGTTAACCGTGGGATTCTCTCCCCCGGAATTAAGGGCATCGGCCTGTTAACGATCCAAAACTCAGTCACCTTCGCAGGGCTCGGGAGTTACAACTGGAAGATGGATACTGTCGCCGTCATGGCAGATGAGATAACTGCGGCAGGAGTAACAATTGACAACGGCGCACTTTTCTCGGCCGTGGTGAAGGGAAACAGTGTCTTACCGATTGGCACCACTTTTAGTGTCATCAATAACACCGGGCCGCAGGCGATTTCAGGCAGATTTAGTAACCTGCCAGATGGCTCTAGCTTCACCGCCGGTAACAACACCTTCCAGGCGAGCTACTCAGGTGGCGACGGGAATGACCTTACCCTGACTGTCGTGCCGTAGTTGCCGTTGGCAAACTGCCCCAACGAGCGTTGCAACTGATAAAGCACCTCGCGGAGGTGCAATCTACTTCTTCGCCTTCGTCTCCAGCTTGCGATAGAGCGTCGCCATGCTGATGCCGAGGACGGCCGCGGCCTTTTCGCGCGCGCCTTTAAATTTCGCCATCGTCGCCTCGATGTAGGCCCGCTCCTGTTCCTGCATCCATTCGTCGAGCGTCTTGCCGACCGGCAGGGCCTCGACCTGGTGATCGACGATCTGTGGCGGCAGGTCGTGGGATGTAATCGTGTCGTTTTCGCAGAGCGCGCAGGCGCGCTCGATCGCGTTCTCCAGCTCGCGCACGTTGCCGGGGTAATCATAGCGATTGAGCAACTCGAGCGCATCGGAGTTGATCTTTTTCAGGGTCGCGCCGGTCTGTTTCGTTTGCTTTTGCAGGAAGTGGTTAACCAGAAGTGGGACATCATCGAGCCGCTCGCGTAATGGCGGGATCTCAATCGGAATCACCGCCAGCCGATAGTAAAGATCTTCGCGGAAACTGCCGTCGCGGATCTTGGGCTGAAGCGCCTCGTTCGTCGCGCAAACGACCCGCACGTTTACCGGCACGCTCTTGTTGTCTCCCACTCGGCGCACCTCCCGCTCCTGCAAAACGCGGAGCAGCTTGGTTTGAAGCGAGGTCGCCATCGAATTGATCTCGTCGAGGAAAATGGTGCCGAGATTCGCCTCTTCGAAGAGCCCCCGTTTGTCCGCGACCGCTCCGGTGAACGCGCCCTTCTTATGCCCGAACAACTCCGACTCGAGCAGATTCTCCGGGAGCGCGCTGCAATTGATCGCGACGAAGGGATGCTGGGCGCGATTGCTGTTGAAATGGAGACCGCGCGCGACCAACTCCTTCCCCGTGCCGCTTTCGCCCTGGATCAAAACGGTGCTGTCCGTGTTGGCAACCTTGTTCACCAGGTTGTAAACGATCTGCATCTTGCGACTCGAGCCGATGATGTTCTCGAGGCTGTATTTGTGCTTCAGCTCCTTGCGCAGGTAAGTGTTTTCCTGCCGGGTCGCGACATGCTCGAGCGCGCGCTGAATCTGCACCTGCAACTCATCGATCTTGAACGGCTTCGGGACGTACTGAAACGCGCCCAGCTTCATCGCCTCGATCGCGGTGTCGACCGAGGCATAGGCGGTCATCAAGATCACCGGCGTGTTCGTGTGATGTTCCTTCACGTGCCGCAAAACATCGAAGCCGCTCATCTTTTCCATCTTCACATCGGTGATGACGACCTGCGGATCGATCGCGCCCATTTGTTCAACCGCCTTGCCGGGCGAGCTGAATGGAAACGTTTGGTGACCTTTTTCGCGGCAGAGGGTGACGATGACCTCTACCATTGCCGGCTCGTCGTCGATGATGATGATCTTGGCCATAGGGTGCGGAGCGGACACTATTTCATAGTTGAGAAAGGAAAATGCAAGTTTGAGAAAACGATTCTCACAAATAGGAAATTCGCGGGCTGCCAGCGACCAGCATCCACGGCACCGCTTCGCTCCAGGCGATGATCTCATCGAAGAGCGCGCCGGCGCCATTTCCGATCGGCACCGCAATGAGATCGGCCTGGAAACCGGCCCGAATCCGGCCGAGCCGTTCCTGCTGACCGAGCGCGCGTGCGGCATTCACAGTCGCCATTGCCAAAACCTGCTCCGGCGCGAGCGACGGGTTGGCCTCGCGCAAGCTTTGCATCTCGGCGAAAAGGCTGAGCGAAGAATTGCTCGCCAGGCTGTCGGTGCCAAGACAGACGTTGAAACCAAGCTCGCGCAACCGGCTGAGCGCAAATTCGCGATGGCAAAAATAACGCCCGCTTCGTGGACAATGCGCGATGTGAAAACGCGGTCCGTGGGCGAGCCGCGCAAAATCATTTTCCGTTAGTTCGTTCAGGTGGACGACGATCCATTTCTCATCGAGCACGCCGCGCTCGAGCACGACCCCAAGCGGCGTTTTGCCTGCGCCGCAGTCGTTCATGGGTCGCCCGAGACTTTGCAGCAGATCGAACAACGGCCCGCGCCCCTCGTGGAACATCTCCATTTCCTCCTCCGACTCGGCGAGATGGATGGTGAGCGGTAGCTCGCGCCGCTCTGCCGCCTCCGCCGCGCGGCGGATCAGGTCCGACGAAGCGGTGTAAGGCGCATGCGGGCTCAGTCCAAAACCGCCGCGCCAGTTTTCTTTCTCGCGAAAATGAGCGAGCGACTGCGCGACCATTTCCTCGGCCGGAACCGTCCCGCGCACGTCAATCAACTCGGCAAACCACCAGGTCCGCAACGGCGGCAGTTGCATGCGGTCGAGCAACGCGGTTGAAGACTCGATGTTCGCGATCGTGGTGGTTCCCCACCGTTGCGCTTCCTCGAAACCGGCCGCGATCGAATCGAGAAAATCATCCTCATTCATCTCGCCCCGAAAGCGATTGATCTCGCGGATCCAATCGGCAAACGAGCGCCGCGGCTCGATCTTTCCGCGCAGGCAAGTGAAATCGAGATGGCAATGCGCGTTGATCAGGCCGGGCAAGAGCGCATCCTCGCCAAGATCGACCCGGTTTTCGCGCCTAACGATGTCGCGAAATGGCCCAACCTCCGTGATCCGCTCGCCCGCGACCACGACCGCTCCATCGTCGATTGGCGGCCCATCCATCGTGACGACCTTTTTCGCGCGGTAGGTGGTCGTCACAATCCTCGCCTAATCGCCTGTCGATTCCTTCGCGACCTTGCGGGCTTCGGCCACGAGCAGGTTGCAGGCTTCCTGGCAGAGCAGCGGGATGCGGGTTTCGCCGCGACCGGTCTGGTCGAGCGGGGCGATAAACTTGTCGAGCGGCAGACGAAGCGACGGCCGTGCGCCGCTCGCATCACGCGCCCAGAGAATCGTGCGCAGGCATCCCGGCTCACCCCCTTGCGATCGGCAAAAACGGCTGACCAGCGCATCGATTTGCGGGTCGGAAATTTTGGCCGCAACCCGATACATGCCACTCTGGCGGTTTAGCGTTTCGCGCAAAGGCGTGGTCGTCAGGCTGCTCGCTTCCCAAGCCGTCAACGTCGCGAGTCGCCCGGGATAAAACAAATCGAGCGCCGCCCCCAGCGAATCCAACTCCGTCAGCTCGAGCCGCCAGCCGTGGCGCAGATTCGGCGCGGTTTTCAATGGCCGGTAATTTCCCGCATCATCGAATTTCGCCAGCCCGGTCGCGTCGTCAGGCGAACGATAAACCTGGAGATCCGCGCGTCCTGCGTCCTCGAAATGAAAGAGCGAAAAACCAGTTCCCGCCGGCTGAATCTCAATCTGCCCAATACCGCGCGCGCCCGCGGCGATCCAATCCGCCAGCACCCGCCTAATGCGCGGGAGCATTCTGCTTCTTCTGCTTTGCCGCGCCGTTCTTCTTTGTCGTGCCGTTCTTGTTGGTGCAGAGCCGCCGCGCCAGGACGACCGCGACGTGTTCGAGGAAATCGCGATCGTCCTCGCTAAAGGCATCGCGCTTTTCGCTCTCGACATCAATCACGCCGATGACGTGCCCGTTCGATTCGCAGATGATCGGGACCACGATCTCCGAGTTCGTTGTCCAGAACGCGGGCAGCCACCGCGGGTCTTTCGTCACATCGCCCACGATCAGCGTCTTGCCGGTCTCCGCCACCGCGCCGCAAAGACCCTGTGAAACCGGGAAGCGCGGATAGGCCGGCGGTTCCTTGCCGGTCCCGGCCGCGATGATGAAGTCGCCCCGCTCGATTTTGTAGATCCCGATCCAGCGATAATCCCGCTCCGCTCGCACCATCTCGGCGGCCTGCTTAAGCGAGTTGGGATGCTTCGGGGCCGCGAGCACAAAGGCCGCGAGATCCTGCAAGAGCTTCGTCGAGTTCTTTTTCACAGGCGCTGGTCCGGAAGGGAAACCTTTCCGAAATTGGCCGGAGATCAAGTCGCGGCCTGATCAAAGGCTCGCGCCTGCTCGAGAATGATCTCGGCGAAGCGCGGCTCAGTCCCAATCGCGCTTGCGTAATAAAGATTGCGACCGTGCAGCCGATACGGGTTGCGGCGAAAGATCTCGCGCCGGCTGGCGGTCGCGGTTGCTTCCGCTTCGATCCCGAGCAGGACCGGGATGTCTTCGTAACTGTGCAGGCCGTCGGAAATGAAAAAGGGAACGACAACCACATTCGGCGTATTCGTTAGGCGCGGCCAATCCGAGATCAGCGGCGGCTCCTCCATGTAGGCGTTTTGGACCTCGGCGTAGCGCCCGAGGGCCGCGATTTTTTCCACCTCGCGCTTCGCCGCCACCGCGCTGTTGTCGTTCAACGGGGTGCCATGCGCGACAATGAGCAGGCTCGTTTCTTTTTCCGGCGCCTCCGGCGCAACTTCCCGCGCCCGGCGGAGGAGCAGTTCGGTCACGGCCCGATGATTGCCCACCGGCTCACAGTATTTCCACACCTGTCCGCCCGGTCGGATCGTCAGGCGCCCGGCCAGCTGCAATTCGCGCGGGATGACCGTCTGGGTGAAGTAGCCTTCGCTGATAAAATTTGGCACTACATAGACCTCGCGGATTTCGGGATCATCGAAGAGCAGGAGCGCGTCGCGCAGGCTTGGCTCCTCTTTCCAAAAGCTGCAACCGACCGCGCGAAAAATCCCGCGCCCGCGGATCACCGCGGCTTGGGCGAGACTCGGCGCGCTCGAGTCCGGGTTCACGGTCGAGCCGTGACCAACAATGAGCAGGGCCGAAGCGGCAAAGCCGGAATCCATCGAGGGCAACCTATGTCATTCCCTCCGAGGTTGTCACCCCGCGCCCGCCCCGAACCTGTCATCCTGAGCCGGCGGAGCGCGGCGAGGGACCTCCCGATGGCTCAAGCGCTATCGCGAAACACAACGCGCACTATGGGTGCTGGCGCTGTCATTCTTGAACCGGCGGATTGCAGGTGCGAGGTCCCTCGTCGTCCTGCGGCGACTCGGGATGACAATTCTTGTTGGTGCTCGTTAGTCGGAGGTGTCTTCTTCGGCGGGCGGTTTCTCTTCCTCGCTCTTCTCGCCGTAGATGTCGCGCAGGATTTTCCCAATCATTGGCGCCGCGGCCGAGCCGCCGTGGACGTTGCTGCCGACATCGCCTTCGTAGAGCGCGGCGAAGGCGTATTGCGGATGATCGGCCGGGACGAAGCCCGCGAACCAGGCCGCGGTCCGCTCTTTTTCTTTCGGCCCCCATTGCGCTGTTCCGGTCTTGCCGGCGACCGACACCTTGTCCAGGCTCGCCTGATGCGCGGTGCCGGCGGGCCCGTTAACCGCATCCACCATCGCGGTGTGAAGCTGCTCCATCGTGAGCGAGGAAGCATCGATCGTCTTTTTCGCGCGCACTGAATAGGCAGCGACGATTTCGTTCCCGACTGTCTGCACCTGTTCCACGAGGCGCGTTTGGTAAAAGGTGCCGCCGTTGGCGACGATCGCCATCGCCTGGGCCATTTGCAGCGGCGTCACAAGCAGGTCGCCCTGACCAATCGACAGGTTGGCGATGTCGCCATTGAGGATCTTGCGGCCGTGCGTCGCCTTCATGTATTCGTCGTTAGGCAAGCGACCCTCGGCTTCGCCCCGGAGCGGGACGCCGGTTTTCGCGCCAAAGCCGAGTTTCGCCGCCCAATCCAGAATCGGCTGCGCCCCGGTCGCGATCCCAACCTGATAAAACCAGGTGTCGCACGACTCGGTCAGGGCCTGGACGAAATTGAGCGAACCGCGATCGCCCTTTTTCCAGTTGTGAAAAGTCGTGTTGCCGACATCCATGGCCGGAACGCATTCGTACTGGTCCTGCGGGGTGATGGTTCCGCTCTCGAAGGCCGCGAGTGCGACCGCAATTTTGAAGGTCGAGCCCGGCGGATAAGCGCTGCGATAAGCGCGCGGCAGCAGTGGAATGTTCGGGTCGTCCTGCAGTTTCTTGAATTGCGCCGCCGAGATTGAAGGCACGAATTCGTTCGGATCGTAAGTCGGCCAGGAAGCGAGGGCGAGGATGTCGCCGTTGTTCGGATCGAGAATAACGATCGCGCCCCGTTTCGCGCGCGCGGCGAGCGCTTTCTCGGCCAGTTCCTGAAGCCGCAAATCGAGGGTCGTGACGACGTTGTAGCCTGGCACCGGCGGTTCGACGATGCGCTCCGAAGTCTTCTGTCCGTCGCGGTCGAAGGTGACTTTGTATTTTCCATGCCGGCCCGTCAGCATGCTGTTGAAGGTTTGCTCGAGCCCCTCGCGCCCTTCCGTTTCCGGCCAAAGCACTTGCCCGTTTTGGATGATTCCCTCGGCGTTGCGCCCGGTGCGGCCGGTGTAGCCGATAACCGCGCCGGCCACGCTTTTGTTCGGATAGACGCGCAGATAAATCGGCTTGAACGAAAGGCCGGGGCCGAGCTGCGATTTCAGGTTTTCCGCTTGCGATGGAGTCAGGTTTTGCGCGATCTCGAAGGGGAGAAACCCGCGATTGTGATAATGCTTGAGAATCGCTTCATCGGAAATCTCGAGCGCGCGTCCGAGTAATTTCTGCGCCGTGCCGATCCGCTCGTGCCCATAGGCGAGCGCCTCCTGATCGGAGAAATTGAGCGGGGTCGGAAAATCGATCGTGAGATTGTAGCTCAGTTTGTTCTGGGCCAGCGGCGCCCCGTGACGATCGCTGATTTGTCCACGTGGCGCCGGGATATCGAGGAGATAAGTGCGGGCCTGCTTTTGCGTTTCCCACGTTGGCTTGATCGTTTCTTCAGATGGCGTCGGGCTCGTTTCCTGGCCTAACGAGGTGCCGGCAATGAGAAGAAGAGGAACGATCCGCAGATGACGCAGATTCGCGCAGATTTTTAAAGGGTAGAACCGACTCACAATTAATCTGCGTAAATCTGCGAAATCTGTGGACAACTCTAATGTCTTTGCAAAAAGCGATGCACTTCCTCCGCCAACTTTTGGCCTATGCCTTCGGTCGATGCAATTTCTTCCACGCTCGCTTTGCGCAGCCGCTGCACCGAACCGAATTTGCGCAGGAGCAAATTTTTCCGGTTCTGACTTACCCCTGGACAATCATCGAGGATGCTTTCGGCAACGCGTCTTTTCATCAGGAGCTGGTGATAGGTATTGGCGAAGCGGTGCGCTTCGTCCCGAATGCGCTGGAGCAAACGGAGCGCGCCGGAATCCTCCGGCAGGCGCAACGGCAGCGCGCGACCCGGGCGATAGATTTCCTCAAATTCCTTTGCCAGCCCGATGATCGGCAGATCATGTAAACCGAGCCGCTGCAATTCGCGACAAGCGGAGGAGAGCTGGCCTTTCCCGCCATCGACAATGATCAGATCCGGCAGGCGAACGAGCGACATCGCGCCGCCGCCACTCTTGTTATCCCGAGCCGGCGTAGCGCGGCGAGAAACCTCCCAAGCGTGGCTCGACGTCGATACTCCGGACGACGCCGTGCCTGGCTTGGGAGGTCCCTCACCGTCCTTCGGCGGTTCGGGATGACAGCTCAAACGCGCCAGCGCTTCGGCCGGGTTTTCCTGCGAAAACTCGGCCGTCTCCGGATTCTGCTCCCGCGCCTGCAAAAGCACGCGCGAGTATCTCCGCCTAACGACCTCCGCCATGCTCGCAAAATCGTCCTGCCCTTCGACCGTCCGGATGCGATAGCGCCGATAGTTATTCTTATCCGGCACGCCGTCGCGAAACGAGACCATCGACGCCACAACGTGGGTTGTGGAAATGTTCGAGATATCGAAGCACTCCATCACCCGCGGCGGGTCCGGCAGCTGCAAGGCGTCGGCCAGCGCCTGCACGTCGGCCTGCGGATCGATCGTAGTTGGAAGGGTGTGACGGGTGAAGCGACGCATCGGTTTGGTCGTGCGACGCAGGTCCTCAAGCATGTTGCGCAGCTCGGCCGCTTTTTCGAAATCGAGTTTCTCCGCCGCCTTGCGCATTTCTTCTTCGAGGGTCGCGATCATTTCTCGGGAATGGCCTTCCAAAAATTCCGCCGCCTGTGCAACCCGCTCGCGATAGGTCGCGGCGTCGATTTCGCTCAACCGCATTGGCACCTGGTAGGTTGACGATTTCAGCTCCCGCTCCGTCGGTGCGCCACGGCCAAAGGTGAGGACGCCAAATTTCTTGCGCATGAAGTTGAGCGTCTGTCGCAGCGCGCCGGCATGCGCGTACGGACCGAAGTAACGCGCGCCGTCGTCCTTTTTGAAACGGGCCAGCCGAAAGCGCGGCCATTCCTCCGTTTCATCGAGCTTGACGACGAGGAACCGTTTGTCGTCCCGAAAGGAAACGTTGTAGCGCGGGCGGTATTCCTTGATCAGCTTGCCTTCGAGCAGCAGCGACTCCGCCTCGCTCGCCACCGTGTGCGTTTCAAAATCCCAGACCGCCTCGAGCATCGCGCGGGTCTTCAGATCGGCGACCGCGATTTTCGAGGGCATGAAATAGGAGCCGACACGCTTCCGCAGGTCGCGCGCCTTGCCCACGTAGATGACGCGGCCAAACCGGTCGCGCATCAAATACACGCCCGGTTTGTGCGGCACCTCGTGCACTTTCTTGTTCAAATCGGGCTTTTCTTTCGCGAGCGGCATTTCGGTAGCGGCGGTCTGCGAGCGCCGGGCTAACCTATCCGCGAATGTGGGATGTCGCCATCGTGGGAGGCGGGCCGGCAGGCGCAAGTTGCGCTGCCTCTTGCGCCCGCGCCGGTCTGCGCACGCTCCTTTTCGAGCGGGCGATTTTCCCGCGGGAAAAAGTCTGTGGCGATTGCGTGAACCCCGCTGCCTGGTCCGTCCTGGAGCGACTCGGCGTAGCTGCCGAAGTGCGTGCCGCTCCGCACGCAAAACTAACCCGGGTAGATTTCATCGATCTCAACGGGCGCGCGATCAGTTCTTCGCTGCCGGCGGGAAAGGCGGCTGAGATTTCGATTCGCCGCAGCCTGCTCGATCAGCTCCTTCTCCGTCGCGCGGAATCGTTAGGCGCGGAAGTCCGCGAAGGCGAAACCCTTCTTTCGGTCGGACGGGGAGATCATTGGAAAATCCAAACCGAACGTTCTGCGGAAGAGGCGCCGATCCTCGTCGCGGCCGATGGTCGCAACTCCACCGTCGCGCGGCTCTGTAATTTGATGCCGCGAAAAACGCCCGATCGGGTGGCGTGGCAAACACACATTCCTTTGCCGCACGGGTTCGGAGACCGGATTGTTCTTCAGCTTTTACCGGAGGGATATTCCGGACAGGCGCCAGTGGGAGAAAACCTGCTCAACCTTTGCCTGGTCAGCCGGCCTGGCGATCGCGAGTCGATCCGGCGCTGGGCGGAAAAACAATTCGCGATTCCACCCGCTCATCCCTGGCGGACAATCGCTCCCCTCGCCCGGGTTGCGCTGCCGCCGACCGCGCCGGGATTGTTTCTCATCGGCGATGCGGCGCGGGTGGTCGAGCCGTTCACGGGCGAAGGAATTTACTATGCGTTGCGTTCGGGCGAACTCGCGGCCGAGGCCATCGCATCCGCCGACCCGCAACGATACTTCGCCGCGCATCAGCGGCTCTACGCCGGCCGGCTCTGGATCAATCACCTGGCGCGCTTTGCCGTCGAGCACCCGCGCGTGGCAGGGCGGATTTTGCGTGTTTTGCCTTTCCGCGAGCGCGTGCTTGCGGCGCTCACGAGCAAAGTCGTGCCCTCGTCATCCCGAGCGCAGTCGAGGGGGTCCCGTTGAATCACCGTGAAGGTTAGCAGCCGGTTCGAGAGAATGATTGGCGGGCTGGTCTCGCAGCTCAGCTTCACGGTCGCTCCGCGGGATCCCTCGACTTCGCTCGGGATGACGCTGCTTTTTGCGCGGCCGCTTTGACCGTGTTCGCCATCAACATCGCGATCGTCATCGGGCCGACGCCCCCCGGCACTGGAGTAATCGCGGAGGCTTTCGGCGCGACTTCGTCAAAGGCGACATCGCCCACGAGCCGATAACCGCGCGGCGAAGTTGCGTCTTCCACGCGATTGATCCCAACGTCGATCACCACCGCGCCCTCGCGCACATGCTCCGCCCTAACGAATCCCGCCTTCCCGATCGCCGCGATGATGATGTCGGCCGAGCGCGTGATCCCGGGAAGATTGCGGGTGCGCGAATGCACGACCGTGACGGTCGCGTCGATCCCTTTTTCCATGAGGAGAAGCGCCATCGGTTTACCAACGATCATGCTCCGGCCGAGGACGACGACATGCGCGCCGCTGATCTGCGCGCCGCTCTCCTCGAGCAAACGCAAACAGCCTAAGGGCGTGCACGGCACAAATCCGCTCGGATCGCCGAGCGCGAGCTTCGCGATATTCATCGGGTGAAAACCATCCACATCCTTCGCCGGGTCGAGCGCCATCACGATCGCCGCTTCGTCGATCTGCGGCGGCGGCGGCGATTGAACCAGAATGCCGTGAATCGCCGGCTCGCGATTCAACTCGTCGACCCGGGCAAGCAGCTCCGCTTGCGTCGTCTCGGCCGGCAACTCGAGCTTGACCGAGTGCAATCCAAGCTCGCGACACATTTTGTCCTTCGAGCGGACGTAAGCGCGCGATGCCGGATCGTCGCCCACGAGGACGACCGCGAGCCCCGGCGTGACACCGGCTGTCTTCAGCGAATCAATTTCACCGCGCAGCTCGGCGTAAACTTTTTCGGCAATCGCCTTGCCGTCGATCAGATTCATCGCCTTTCCACTAACTGCATCATCGCGGCCTGCAAACGTTGCCGCTCCTGCTCGAACTCCTCCTCGTTCGAGGTCGCACCGACGCGATGCGGCGGGCCGATGATGACGCGGACGGTCGCGAACGGTTTCGGCAGGATGAAGCGGTCCCAGCTTTTCACTCGCCAGCAACTCGAATATTCCATGTTCACGGGCACGACCGCGGCGGCCGATTGCTGAGCGAGATAGATGATCCCCTGCCCAAGCTCGTAAGCGGGACCGCGCGGACCATCCGGAGTAATGACCACGTCCTTCCCGCGCGCGATCACCTCGGCCAGTTGTCGCACGGCACTCGCGCCTTTGCGCGAACTCGATCCTCTCACGACCTCGTAACCGAATCGCTCGACCAGATCGGCCAGAATCGCGCCGTCCCGGCTGGCGCTGATCAAGGCCGCGCCTTCGCGTTGCGGCAGATAACGCCGGAGAAAGTATGGGAAAAGAAGCAGCCGATTGTGCCAAAGCGCGCCGATGTAACGTTCGTTAGGCGGGGTGCCGATCACGCCGGCCCGGTCGTCGATTTCGAAACGCAAGGTCCGGGCCCAGACCTGGAGGAGCCGATAACCAAAGGCGATCAGCCAGCGGGCGCGCCAACCTTCGATCTTCAAGCGGCGGGATTTTTCGCGCTCTCGTCCTTCCAGCGAAAGGCGCACGGATTCGGCAAACCGAGATGATCAAGAATGCGCGAGACGACCGTGTCAGCGACGTCGGCGACCGTTTGCGGGCGGCTATAGAACGAGGGAATCGCCGGGAGAACGGTTGCGCCCGCTTCCAGCAGCGTGACGACGTTGCGCGCGTGGATCAGACTCCAGGGCGTTTCCCGCGGGACCAGGATCAACTTGCGTCGTTCCTTTAGAAAAACATCGGCGGCACGGAGGAGGCCGCTGTCGCTCGAGCCGGACGCGATTCGGCCTAACGTCGCCATCGAGCACGGCACAATCACCATCGCATCGAAGCGGGCCGAGCCGCTGACGAAAGGAACGTTGAGGTCGTTCTCGGCGTGTTGCGCGATTCCGGTCGGAATTTTCAGCTCGTCGATCTCCTGGGCGGCGACCTGTTTCGCATGGGCGCTCATGACGAGATGGATTTCGTTTCCCGCAACATCCATTTGATCGAGCAAGCGTTGGAGATAGATCGTGCCGCTGGCTCCGGTGGCGGCAATGACGAGCTTCATCCGGGCGCTATCAAACCACAGGATGCAGCCTTGCTCTAGCACGATCGCAAAGCTCTGGTTAGCGCACTCGGATCAGAGATATCCGGCTGTTTTGAGCTTTTTTGTCAGGTCGATGCGGCGGAGGAGGAGTTCGCCGTAGAGTGCGCTCGATTCCTTTCTCGGTTCAACCCGCGTCTTTTTCGCCACAACCACGAGATCATCTACGAGTTGTTCGAGAGTGAGCGGTTTGCCTTTGATCTGACAATAGGTCCAGGCCGCGTGAATCGCCGCGCCGAGCGCCGCGCCCTCGGTCACTTTTAACGCCACCGTTGGCAATCCGAGAACATCGGCCGCGATCTGCCGCCAGACCGCGCTTTTGCTCCCGCCACCGGTGAGCCGAATTTCTCCCGGCGCAATCTCCAGGTCCTTGAACCGGCGCAAGGCATAGGCCAGGCCGAGAGTCGCGCCCTCGACGACCGCGCGGGCCATGAACTCCGGCTTCATGTTTTCCATCGTCAGGCCATGAAACACTCCTGAGCCGTTCGGGAGATTCGGGGTGCGTTCCCCTTGCAGATACGGCAGAAAGAGAACCCCACCCGCGCCCGGCGGCACGGCCGCGGCCCGCTCCTCCAGGGTCGCAATGTCCCAGGAAAAAAGCTCGCGCACTTGGTCGATCGCGACCGCGACGTTCATGGTGCAACCGAGGAGGAGCCAGTGATCGGTCGCGTCGCAAAAGGTGGCGAGCTCCGCTCGGGGATCAAAGACCGGTTCTTCGGCGAAGGCGTAGATCGTGCCGGATGTGCCGAGGCTGACGGTGAGCACACCGGGTCGAATATTTCCCGTCCCGATCGCGCTCATCATATTGTCGCCGCTCCCGGCGCTGACGAGCGTGTCTTCGGCCAGACCCCATTGCTCACGCAAAGTACTGCGCAGCAATCCGGCCGGACGTTTCGAGGAACGAAGCGGCGGGAGCATCGTTTCCAGCTTCGGGTCGATGAATTTTAAAATCGGCTCACTCCATTTGCGCGTCCGCACATCCATCAAGCCGGTGCCGGAGGCGTCGCCGTATTCCATCTGGCGTTCACCCGTGAGCCAGAGATTGAGGTAATCGTGCGGGAGCAGAACACTCGTTAGGCGACTCCAGTTGTTCGGCTCATTTTCCTTCAGCCAAAGCAGCTTCGGCGCGGTGTAGCCGGGGAGAATGGGATTCCCGATCAGTTCAATCAAACCCTCCGGGCCGCCGAATTTTTTATTGAGCGCATCGCATTGCGGCTCGGTGGAGACATCGCACCAGAGCTTGGCTGGGCGCAGCGGCTGGTTCGCTTCATCGAGCGCGACCAGGCCATGCTGTTGTGCGCTTACCCCGATCGCGCTGATCTCGTTTCGCCGCTTCCCAATTTTCTCCAGGCATTCCGCGATCGCGGTTTCCGCCGCGTCGATCCAGATTTGCGGATCCTGTTCAACATGACCGGGGGGCAGGCCTTCAATCGTGCCGTAGGCCTGCTGAGCGAGGGCGAGCACTTTGCCCGACTCAATATCGAGGACGAGCGTTTTGGTGCTTTTCGTGCCGCTGTCGATTCCGAGTGCGAGCATGAGCGAGTGGTTAGAGGCGGGGCGAGTTTGAAATCAAGTCCGGTTGGGCGCAATAAGATAGCGATGATCAAGAAGCTTCTGCACACCCGTTATCGCGTAAGCGACCTCGAAAAGACGGTTGCATTTTATCGTGACGTTCTCGGCCTCGAAGAAACGCGCCGCCAAACCTCCGGCCGCGGCTCGCAGCTCGTCTTCTTTAAAGCACCGGAAAGCGAAGAGGAAATCGAGATCTGCAAGTTTGACCAGAGCGGCCCGGTGGTGGTCGGGCCCGACCTGACCCATCTCGCTTTCGAAGTCGATAATCTCGAAGAGTTCGCGAAGCACGCCGCGGCCAAGGGTTACCCGCTCTCCGATGGTCCGCACCAGCTCGGCGGCGGTCGCGCGATCGCCTTCATCGACGCGCCGGAAGGTTACGAGATCGAGTTGATCCAGCGCGGAGATGGTCGTTAGGCTTGCACCGGCGCGGCTTTTGCTTCTAATATCGGCTCGATGATTCGTCGCGGCGTTGCGCAGCTTGCCTATCCCCTGACGATCGTGCTCGCGGTCGTCAACGTCGCCGCCGCAAAAACCAAACATCATCAGGTCCGCCGCGCCACGCCGGTCGACGACAACGAGGACGTCGCGGTCGCGTATCAGACGCGCGAGTTCGATTCCAGCGTCATTCCGAAGACGCGCGCCGCTTCCGTCCTGGTCGAGGATGCGCGCACCGGTGAAGTGCTCTACGAGAAGAACGCCGACGCGACGCGCGCGGCCGCGAGCACGCAGAAGCTGCTCACCGCGCTGATTATCGCGGAAGATGGCTATCTCGATCGCGAGGTAACGGTGCAAACGGAAGACACCTGGGCGGAACCGGTGCGTTTGAACATCAAAGCGGGCGAAACCTACCAGCGGATCGACCTCCTGCGGGCCTTGCTGGTGAAGAGCCCTAACGACGTCGCACGCTGTCTGGCGCGCGATAACGCCGGCAGCATCGAGGCCTTCGCCGATAAGATGAACGCCAAGGCGCGCGCACTCGGCGCCATTCATTCCCATTTCGTCAATCCCAACGGCCTTCCGATTCCGGATCAATACTCGACCGCCCGCGATCTCGCGATCATCGCCCGGGCGGCTTATGCCAACCCGACGATTCGCTCGATCGTTTGCCTGCCGCGCCTGGCTTTTCGTTATGCCAACGGCCGCACCCGCGAGTTGCAGAACACGAACAAGGTCCTGAGACGCCTCCCATATTGCAATGGGATGAAGACCGGCTACACCGAAGCGGCCGGGCATTGCCTGATCGCAAGCGGCAACAACGCCGGTCGCGACGTCATCGTGGTCGTGCTCGGCGACAGCGGCACGCATGTCTGGCAGGATGCCTCGGCGCTGCTTTCCTGGGGGCTGCGCCGGATGTAGCTTCACGCGAACGCGCGTGAAATGAGCGAGCTTTTCGAGCAGCAACTCCAGGCCCTCCACGCCCATTCTCTCCATCGCAGGTTGCGCGAGATCGGCGGCGCGCAGGGGCCGGAGATCGAGATCGTCGGACGTCGTCTCATCAATTTTTCTTCGAACGATTACCTCGGGCTTGCAGCCGATCCGCTGCTGCGCGAGGCAGCGAAAGCGGCGATCGATGAATTTGGAGTCGGCGCGGGCGCCTCGCGCCTGAGCAGCGGGACGCAATCGCCGCACGTCGCGCTCGAGACCGCGCTCGCGAAATGGAAGCGCGCCCCGGCCGCGATCTGCTTCTCGAGCGGATATGCCGCGGCGGTCGGGACGTTGCCGGCGCTTGCGAGCAAGGACGATCTCGTGATTCTCGACAAACATTGTCACGCCGCGCTGATCGACGGCGCGCGTTTGAGCGGTGCGACCCTGCGCGTTTTCCCGCACAATCATCTCGGCAAGCTCGAGAGCCTGCTCGAATCCGCCCGGCGCGAGTATCCCGAAGCGCGGATCGTGCTCGTCAGCGAGTCGATCTTCAGCATGGATGGCGATCGCGTCCCACTGCCGGCGCTGCTGGAGTTAAAGAAGCGGTTCCGGGCCGTGCTCTTGCTCGACGAAGCGCACGCCGTCGGCGTGCTTGGGTCGCACGGACGCGGACTCGCGGCGGAGTTGGGCGTGGAAGAGGAGATTGACGTCCTTCTCGGCTCATTCGGTTGTTCGTTAGGTGTGAGCGGCGGTTATGTTTGCGGATCGCGCAGCCTGATCGACTGGCTGGTGAATCGCGCCCGCTCCTTCATCTTTTCCACCGCCCCGCCGCCCGCGCTCGCTGCCGCCGCCATGGCGGCAATCAAGTTCCTGCTTTCCGCCGATGGCGAGGCACGCCGCAAGACGCTCTGGCGGCGGATCGTGCAACTGCGCAAGCTGCTTCCGCAGGAGGGGGAAACTTTTGGAAAACCGGCCGGGGCCATCATTCCCTGGATGATCGGGGAGGAACAGCGGGCGCTCAATCTGGCGCGGGCGCTGCGCCAGGAAGGTTTTTTCATCCCGGCAATTCGTTATCCGCTGGTCGCACGTGGCGCGGCCCGTCTGCGAATCGCGGTGAGCGCGGCCCACTCGCCTTTGCAGATCGCGTCGTTAGGCGACGCTCTCGGACGTTTGCGTACCGGCGAGAAACCAGCGAGCTACGGACCGCCGGCGGCCGAAGCACGCAGCAGCGGCGTCGGCATGTAGGCTGGGTTCGCGTTGACATCGCGCGGGCCTTCGGCCGGGATGTCGTATCCGGGACCTTCCGTCGGTGGCGGTGGTTCGGCGGCAGTGGCGTAGCCGCCAGCCTTCTCCATCCCGCTCGTGCGTGAAGTTGTTTTCATGCTCGTGCAGGCGGCGAGCGACGCGACGACGATTAAGCTGAGGGCGAATTTTGTTTGCATTTTTTCCCTGTTTTTCTCCGGCAAGCTTCCCGGCTCACCGTTCCTCACCATAATTACTATATTTGTGATTTCGGCGGCAAGCCTTCTTTCGCAGGCCGGCAGCGTCTGTCATCCTTAGCGGAGCGCAGCCCCGCAACCTTTCGGGGAAGGGTCCCGGTGAGCTTTGGAAATATCTCGAGCGGTTCTGGCAGCCATGCTTCCCGGCTTACCCACGGGATCCCTCGACTGCGCCTTCGGCTTCGCTCGGGATGACGGAATTGGACGATGGCTATCCGGGGCGACTGATTCGCTATTCAAAGCGGCCCAGGATCGCTTGTAATTTCTCCCGCGTGGCCGCCGGCCAAAGTGCGCGATCGGTGACAAGCGCGCTATCGAGCGCCCGGTGCTCGGGCCAGTTCGGTTCCTGTGGGATCCGCGGGATGACCGCGCCGAGGATTTTCTTAGCCGTCTCGGCATTGGCGAGGAGATGACCGATGACGGTCTGGGCCGAGACCGGTTCTTCGTCGGTTTTCCAGCAATCGTAATCGGTAATCATCGCCATGGTGGCGAGGGCCATCTCGGCTTCTCGCGCCAGCTTCGCTTCCGGCAGGTTGGTCATTCCGATGACATCGAAGCCGTGATGGCGATTAAGCTCCGATTCCGCCCGGGTGGAAAAGGCGGGACCATCCATGTTGACGTAGATGCCGCCGTTGTGGACGCGCACGCCTGACGACTTCGCCGCTTCCGCAAGCAGCTCGCGCAAGGGCGCGCAGATCGGCTCGGCAAAACCGATATGCGCGGCGATGCCGTTTCCGAAAAAGGTGTGCTCGCTGCGCCGGCTGGTCCGATCGACAAACTGCGACGGCAGGAGCACATCGCGCGGCGCGTATTTTTCCTGCAGACTTCCGACCGCGGTCACGCAAATGATCCAGCGCACGCCTAACAATCGCAGCGCGTAGATGTTGGCCCGGTAGTTTAATTCATGCGGCAGAATCCGGTGACCGCGCCCGTGTCGAGGCAGGAAGTAAACCGTGCGCCCGGCAAATTCCCCGCCGATGATGGCATCCGAGGGCATCCCAAACGGAGTCTCGACCTGATGTTCCTGGGGATCATGAAAGCCCTCGAGCTGGTAAAGTCCGCTCCCTCCAATGATGCCAATCGCCGCTGCCTCCGAGTTCATCCCGCGCGAATTATTCAGAAGGAGAAAAGGTTGGAAAGCGGATTATCGCCTTCGCTAGTCTGCGCGGGCATGAAAGCAATCCTTCCCGCTCGCGGCCCTCACCTCCTTCTCCTTTGCGTTCTCCTCGCTTCCTGCAGTACACCGATTGGATATCAGGCTGGCGCAGAACGTTCGACCGCGCGGTCCTCTTATGCCCAACCTCCGCAGGATCGGCCGGGGCTCGGGACGCGATGGGGCGAGGACCGAAGATCACCAGCTCGGCAGGTCGCTTTCGTGCGCTCGAATTCCGATCAGCCATTGGCTTTGGCAAAAATCTTCTACGACGACCGGGACGGCATCGCGGCGATGGCCAATGCCAGCATGCTCCGGCCGGTCTGGCCGCCGCTGCCGGCGCCGGCGGAAAGCCTCGTTTCCGTGGCGCTCCGGGATCAGAGCGGCCGACTGCTCCCAGGACTCACTGTCGGCGACCGCTGGTTCGTGGTGGGGGAAGAAGGTCGCCGTTATTCAATCGAGGTGCGGAACCGGAGCGACTTTCGCCTCGAGGTGGTGTTGTCGGTTGATGGCCTCGATGTGATCGACGGCCAGCCCGCATCGTTGCGCAAACGCGGGTATATCATCGACCCGCATCGTCGCCTCTTGGTCGAAGGTTTTCGGCGAAGCCTCGGCACGGTCGCGGCGTTTCGTTTCAGCCCGGTGCGGGAATCCTATGCAGAGGAAAAATATCACAGCACGCGCAACGTCGGCGTGATCGGCATCGCGCTTTTCAACGAAGAGGGAACTTCGCCCTTGACCGAGCGCGAAGTGCAGAAACGGCTGAAGGCGAATCCATTTCCGGGCTGCTTCGCCACGCCGCCTAACGAATAAGCATCGCGCCGATGGCGAGGCGACGCATCTGTTTATCGTTACCGCGCTTCGATGCCCAAGTTCGAGAAGGAAAAGACGAGAGCCGGTTCGCTCGCGACTTGAACGCAACGCCACAGCGTGTTACAAATTTGCCATATGCGTGAGACACTCACAATCCGGCTGCCGCGCGAGATCGCCCGCTGGCTGGAAGCGGCCTCCGATCAGGCCGGTCTGTCCAAGGGCGAGATCGTCCGCCAACATCTGGAGCTGGCTCGCAACGCCGATCCCTCCTCGCGCAAGTTCATGCGTCTCGCGGGAAGCGTGCGTCGGCGGCCAAGAAACCTTTCCACCCGGAAGGGTTTCGCGAAGCGGTGAAGGGTATCGCGGACACCGGTTTTCTGGTCGCGTTCGCGAGCGCGGGCGATTTTCATCATGGCTGGGCGGTGAAGGTCGCGGAGCAGATTGCCACGCCATTGCTCACCTGCGAAGCAGTCCTCGCGGAAACCCTCTTTCATCTTGCCGACGCGGAAGTGGTGCTGGCGATGGTCGCGGATGGATTGGTTATTCCTGCGTTCGATTGCAATGGACATTTAGCTCAGCTCACGGCTCTGGCCCGGCGCTACCGTGATCGCAAACCAGACCTTGCCGATCTCTGTCTGATTCGAATGAGCGAACTCCACCCGCGCCATTACATCATCACCGTCGATGCCGATTTTCACGTTTACCGGCGGAACAAACGGGAAGTCATTCCTCTGGTTTGTCCGCCGGGCTCCTGAACGTTGGCAAGACATCATCCTTGGCCACAAGCCGGCTGACGCCGAGCAAGTGAATGGCGGCTCGCGCATGGCTGTGTATCGTTCAGCCCCGCTCATGCCGAAATTCTACATCAAGACCTACGGCTGCCAGATGAACGAGCGCGACTCGGAACAGGTCGCGCGCTCGTTGCTCGATCGTGGTTATGAGGTCGCGCCTAACGAGGCTGAGGCGGATGTCGTTCTGCTCAACACCTGCAGCGTGCGCGACATGGCGGAGCAGAAGGCGCTCGGGAAAATGGGCATGCTCGGCCGCCAGGCCAGGCATCGACCGGACAAGGTTTTTGGTTTTCTCGGCTGCATGGCACAGGCGCGGGGCGAGGAATTGCTTCGGCTTATCCCGCATCTCGATCTCGTCGTCGGGACGCAGAAGTTTCATCGCGTCGCCGATTATGTGGAGGAAGCGATCCAACAGAAACGCCATCGCCGGATGGACGATTTGCGCTTCTCCATTGTCGATACCGCGGAGGAAGAAAATTCGCAGGCAACCATCCGCGAGCACACCCTGCGCCCGCGACAGGCAACCGCGTTTGTCTCGATCATGCAGGGCTGCAACATGCATTGCACCTTTTGTATCGTGCCCCGAACCCGCGGCGCGGAGCGGAGTCGGACGATCGCGGAGATTGTCAGCGAGGTGCGTGAGTTGGTCGTGCGCGGCGTGAAAGAAGTGACCCTTCTCGGCCAGATCGTGAACCTCTACGGCCGCCATGAATTCCCCGCTGTAGCCGGGGGCGCTGACCCCGGGGAGAAGAAATCACCTTTCGTCCAGTTGCTCGAAGCGGTGCACGAGGTCGATGGCCTTGAGCGCCTGCGCTTCACTTCGCCGCATCCGATCGGTTTTCGCGCCGATCTCATCCATGCTTTTCGCGACTTGCCGAAGCTCTGCGAACACGTTCACCTCCCGCTGCAATCGGGCTCGAATCGAATCTTAAAGGCGATGCATCGCGCCTACACCGTGGAAAAATACCGGCGCCTGGTCGAGCAGCTTCGCGCCGCGCGGCCGGAGATTGCCCTAACGACTGACATTATCGTCGGCTTTCCCGGCGAAACGGAGCAGGATTACGCGCAAACACGCGCGCTGGTTGAGGAGATCCAGTTCGATAACGCTTTTGTTTTCCGTTATTCGCCCCGCCGCGAAACGCCCGCCGCCGAGATGGCCGAACAGGTGAGCGAAGCGGAAAAGGAAGCGCGCAACCATAACCTGCTCCGGGTTGTGGATGCGGCGGCGAAACGCGCAGGCCAGCGTCTGGTGGGCAGTACGGTTGAGATTCTCTGTGAAGGCCCGAGCAAAACGAACCCGGCGCGTCTCATGGGACGGACGCGGAGCAACAAGGTCGCGGTCTTTGAAGGAAACGACGCGGACGCCGGTCAGTTGATTGAGCTGGAAATCTCACACGCGACCGGCTTCAGCTTGTCAGGGAAGAAAACTGCGGCGACAGCTACTCCCGTCGGGCCGAGCGGCGAAGTTTGTCAGCCGTTGGCCGCGTTCTCATGATTTACAATTTCTCGCTGCACACGATGGGATTGATCGTGGGCGCCGTGCTCATCGTCTTCAGCTTGCTCGCATTGTTCCTGCCGGTGCAGGACTTTCTGCCGCAATTTCCCCGTTCCCGCACGGCAGGCGCGGCGATTTTGACGGTCGACCTGATCTGGAGTTTCTGGCTCCTCGCGACGATGGAGATGGGCGAATTTTCCGGTTTCCGCCGGCCACTCCTGGTCATTTTGCCGATTGGGTTTTTTCTTGTCCTTCGCTTCGTCGATGAATTTCTCGCGGTTCGCGCGCTTGGGATTCTCTGTCTCCTTGCGGCCGAACCGTTGCTCGAGTCCGCCTTTCTCCGGCCGGAGACGAGCCGGCTGCTGGTCACGGTTATGGCCTACATCATGATCATCAAGGGCCTGATCTGGGTGACAATGCCGTACCTCCTTCGCGATCAGATTAACTGGAGCCTGCGACATCTGCTCCGCTGGCGATTTCTCTCCGGTGTCGCGCTGCTCTACGGGCTCGCCATTCTCATCTGCGCTTTTGTTAGCTACTGAGCGCGACGCGCTCGCAACAAATCTCGTCTAGGCAGCCACGTCGCCGCGGTTAAGTTCGGCTGTCATGCTGCGAATCCTCAAGGAACGGCGTCGGCGGCAGTTACGCACTCGACCGCTCCCCAGGCACTGGCGCGCGATCATCAGTCGCAATCTGCCGTTTTTCTCCCGCCTGAACCGAGCTGACCAGGAGGAATTGCTCGGGCACGTCCAGGTGTTTCTCGCCGAGAAACGCTTCGAAGGCTGCGGCGGTCTGGAGATCACGGACGAAATCCGCCTAACGATCGCGACCCAGGCCTGTCTTCTCCTCCTTCATCGCAAAACCGATTACTACCCGCGGCTCCTCACTATCCTCGTCTATCCTTCCGGCTTCATCGTGGAACACAACCGGCCGATCGAGGGGCTGATCTGGGAGGAAGGGCGCGAAGGCCGGCTCGGCGAAACCGCCGCCGCCATGGGCTCGCTCGTTCTCGCCTGGGACGCGGCGCGCTACGGCGCGCTCGATCCTTCCGACGGGCAAAATCTCGTCCTGCACGAGTTCGCGCATCAGCTCGATTTCGAAGATGCCGCCGCCGATGGAGTCCCGGCACTCACTTCTCGCGGCCAAAAACGCGCCTGGGCCGAGGTGATGAAAGTCGAGTTCGCCGCCCTTCAGGCCGCAGATCAAACCGGGATCCCGACGTTGCTCGACAGCTATGGTGCAACCAATGCCGCGGAATTTTTCGCGGTCGCGACGGAAGCGTTCTTCGAGCGGCCGGTGGCGCTCCGCCGTTTGCACCCGAAGCTTTACGGCGAATTGCAGCGCTTCTATCGCCAGGACCCGGCGGCTTACTCGAGCGAACCGGCCGCTTGATCGACCGGCGCATTCAGCGCGGCGAGTGGATCGGGTCCGCGGTTTTGCAGCCAGGCAGTGTGGGCCGGATTTTCTTTCCAGGGATATTCGTCCTTCGCCACCGGCCACCAGAGCAAACGGCCGGCCGCACGCCAGCCATCGATGATGTAACCGGTCGCGATCGGCTGTCCGCGCGCGGTCACGACCACGACATTGTGCTCGAGGTGCGTGTTCGGGTATGCCTCCGCCCAATGCAGCTCGAGCGTTTTCAGCGGCAGCTTTCTCAACTCGAGCCCAATGTCATGCGCCCAGTGAAAGCAAAAACCCCGGTCGCGCGCCCCGATGTGGATGAGGAAATTCTGCACCAGTGCGAAGGGAAAAACGCGCCATTTCTTCTGCAAAGCGCGCGCGGTCTGGTGCGAAGTTTGCGACACCATCTGCGCTTCCGCCGGATCGACCGACGGCGAAAGGGCGATGATTGCCTTGGTAAATCCGGCGATTGATTTCGCATCGCCCGCCTCGGCTGATCCGGCGAAGAAAAGCGCGAGACCAAAGCAGAGGGCGCCGGCTAATCCTTTTCCAAATCGCGAGACCTGATGCATGACTCCACGTTTTCCTTGCGCTGATATCCAATCGTGAGCAAGGGCCGATCCGCGCTCCCACGAGAAAGTCTGTGCAGCGCGAGGATTGCGATTACATTCGTCCGCTCGCCTCGCATAGCTGCACCATGAACGAAGAAAACGAACTCATCACCCTGCGCCGGCAGAAAACCGAGGCGCTGCGGCAGCGCGGGACCGAGCCGTTTGGTCGTGCATTTGCAACAGGCGGCTCGATCGCCGAGGTGCGAGAGCAATTCAGCGAGGGAAAAACGTTGCGCGTCGCCGGCCGGATCACCGCCCATCGCGACATGGGGAAGAGCCATTTCGTGGACCTGCGTGATGCGAGCGGACGCATCCAAATTTACCTCCAGGCGAAGGAACTCGGGCCGGAGGCGATGGAGATTTTCGGCCTCCTCGACCTCGGCGATTTCATCGGGGTCGAGGGCACCTGTTTTCTCACGAAGACCGGCGAGCCGACACTCAAAGTGCACAAGCTGGAAGTGCTCGCCAAAGCGCTCCGCCCGCTTCCGGAAAAATGGCACGGGCTGGCTGATGTCGAGGCGCGCTATCGTCAGCGCTATCTCGACCTCGTGACCAACGAGCGTTCGCGCGACGTTTTCGCGAAACGGATCGCGATCCTGAGGGAGACACGCCGCTTCATGGAATCGCGCGGCTTTCTCGAAGTCGAGACGCCGATGTTGCAGACCATCGCCGGCGGCGCGGCGGCGGAGCCGTTTCGGACTCATCACAAAGCGCTCGGGATCGATCTTTATCTGCGCATCGCGCCCGAGCTTTATCTCAAGCGTCTCCTCGTCGGCGGCTTCAACAAGGTCTTTGAAGTGAACCGCAATTTCCGGAACGAAGGCATCTCACGCCGGCACAATCCCGAATTCACGATGCTCGAAGGCTACTGGGCGTATGCTGATTTCGAGCAAATCGCGCAACTCGTCGAGGACCTGATCTGTCACCTCGCCGAAACGATTGTAGGCTCGCTCCGGGTCGAGCATCGCGACGCAGAGGGGAACGTCACACGCACCCTCAATCTCACCCAGCCGTGGCGGCGCGCTCGTTACCGCGACCTCGTCGCGGAAGTGGCGGGTGCGGACTGGTTTAGCCTAACGAGTGAAGGACGCCGCGCGAAAGCCCGCGAACTCGGGG
The DNA here is from genome assembly GCA_036825615.1 of Chthoniobacterales bacterium. Classification (GTDB taxonomy): domain Bacteria; phylum Verrucomicrobiota; class Verrucomicrobiia; order Chthoniobacterales; family UBA10450; genus JAICXG01. The sequence goes on along the minus strand of DAISXY010000006.1, from coordinate 104,515 downwards.
TCGAGATTCAGCCACACATGGCCGATTTCGAAGTCACCCAGCATCTCTTCGAAAAGCTGATCGAAGAGAAAACCTTCGATCCCATCTTCGTGACTCATTGTCCAAAGGAGCTGGTTCCCCTGGCGAAGCAGAACCCAGAGGATGATTCACTCGTGGATGTCTTTGAGCTGATCATCAACGGCCAGGAAATCGCCCCGGGTTACACCGAGCTGAACGATCCTTTCGTGCAGCGCCAGCGTCTCCTCGAGCAAGCGGGCGAAGAAACGCAGAAGATTGATGAAGATTTTCTTCTCGCCCTCGAGCACGGGATGCCCCCGGCCGGCGGTTTCGGCCTCGGCATTGACCGCCTCGCCATGCTCCTGACCGGAGCGGAATCGATCCGCGATGTCATCCTCTTCCCCCTGCTCAAGCCAAAGCTCGCCTAAGCCGCTCCGGTACAAGCTTGCTCTGCTCCGCCGCGGCGCGCTAACTCGTTGTCATCCTGAGCCGGCGAAGCGCGGCGAAGGACCTCACATTCGCTACCTGCGCCTCCTCCAAATCCAAAGCGTGTGACTTGCTAACGACAAATCGCGAAACAAGTCTCCTCAAAACGCACACGGCGCAGGCCAATTCGGCCTGCGCCGCAGAGCCGTTAAGTTTCGATTCGACAGGCTCGATCTCGCTGAAGAGTCTTTAGCCGCCGCAGCGTATTGTCCCGAAGGTCACAGAGTCAGTGGCGCTCCGGTTGCCTTTGCTTGCCCGCACGGTTGCCGTGACTGTCTCCTCATCTGGATAGAGATGAGTGACGGTCGGATTGGGACTGGGAGCGGTATCAAAGATACCATCGTTATCGAAGTCCCACTCGTATAGCACGTTTCGTTTTGGCGGTGACAGGGTGGCGGTCAGCGTCACATTGACGAAATCGCCGCCCTGGCATTGCTGATTTTGCACACTGGCCGTCAGGGTCGCGGTCGTTGCCGTGAGTCCGGTTTGCACCGGGACGGCCGCAAGCAGGAGACCAAGGACCACTGCGCCTGTCAGGGCGAGCCACCGACTATTTCTGACTAACTCATTGTATCTTGTTTTCATAGTTATCCTCTGATTGCTAAGTCCGGCGGGAATATCAGTGAAATGGGTCTGCGCAGGGCCAGAGTGTTGCACGCTGTGCTTCGTGCCCCAGTCAGTGAGAAAAGGCGAACTGCGATTGGTAACGCAGTTGTAACTTTCCTCGGGCGCCGGGCCGTTAGGTCTGGCTAGGTGGCGAGCTTCGCTAGGCGCGACCGACGCGAAGGGTGAGCGGCCAAATCACGAGACGTTTCTCGGCGGGATTCCCCCAGGCCTGTTCCAGCTCGGAGATGACTAACTCGAGTGGGTTACTTTTCTTCGCCTCCTGGTAACGCCGAGTCGCCGACCAGGTGCAGAGATAGCCGACTAAGTCGTCCAGGGTCCAACGCGCTTCGATTTGGAAACTGGGATGCGCGATCTCCTCGAAAGGAAATGCCAGCTCGAGATAACCGCGCCCAACGATCTTGCGTTCCGGCGGCCAATACGGCCCAACGACTTCGTCGTGATAATAACGAATGATTGCTTCAAGCTCGGCGGTAAGACGAAGGTAATTGTAGGCCCAGAACGCAAGCACGCCGCCGGCCACGAGCAGACGGCGGGCTTCGCGATAAAAGCGATCGAGGTCGAGCCAGTGGATTGCCTGCGCGACGGTGATCGCGGCACAACAGTGGTTCGGCAAACCGGTCGCTTCCGCGGGCGCAACGTGATATTCGACGCGAGGATTCGGCTGCGCACTGGCGATCTGCGCCGCGCTTGCATCCAGTGCGATCACCTTCTTGAAAAACTCCGCGAGCATGACCGCGGCCTGGCCATTGCCGGTCGCGCAATCGAGCGCCTGATCGTCGTCAGGCGCCTGCGCGGCGATGAATTCAAAGAGGGCCCGCGGATAGCGGGGGCGAAACCGGGCATACTCCCTCGCCTGACCAGAAAAATGATCCTTGAAGTTCATCACTCCTGCTCCTGCTCTTGCTCCTGCTCCTGCTCCTGCTCGTGATCGTGATCGTTCTTTTGTGCGATTCGATTACGAGCACGATCAGGAGCACGAGCAGGAGTTTTCGTCGCGCGCTCGACCCGTGAGTACATCTCGAAATAGATCCTTTCGATCGCAGTCGCGGGATCTTCCAGCATCATGCTTTCCTTGATCTTGCTCGCATAAATCGGAAACGAAAACGGCGAGACCACCGGCAGCTCGCGCAACTTCCATTCGAAGCTCTGCACCTTTTCCAAAAATGCATATGCCGTCTCGGCGTCGAGAAAGGTGTGGGTCGCCTGCCGGTACGCTTCTTCGAGCAACGGATGATCCGGCTCGTGTTGTTCGAGGACACGAAATAAAACCTCTGAGCTCCAACTCAGCTGCCGCGGTTTGCGTTCGCGGCCCGGCAGATTGCGCGGCACCATCAGGCCCGTCTGCGCCACGCCGCGGAACTGCCATTTCACCAACTCGGACCCGCGCAGCGCGGCGTGCAGATCTTCCTCCGCTTCAGCGCGGCGAAAGAGCGTCTTCCATTGCGCAAGCGGCAGCTCCTGAAAGCGTCGGAGGGTGAGGAGAAAACCGTAGTCATCTATTGTCACGAGCGCGTTCCCACCGATGCGCTCGCGCACCCGCCAGGCGACGATGCGCGAGAGCGCGTCATTCGCGCTCCGGCCGATGAGAGCATGGAAGAAGTAATGCGAATGCTCTGCCTCGCGGTAGAGCTCGAGGAGAAACTTGCGCCCGACCGGCACTTCGGAGACCGCTGCTTGGGCGCGAAAAAATTCCACCATCGCCTGCGCGTTCGCGATTGAGATCTGGTAGGTCTCGACCAGCCATTCAATCGCGACCTCGTCGGGTCCGTCGCGCAGCCGGGCATCGAGCTCCGCGCGTAATTTCCGGACGGCGCTCGCGAGTCCAGAGGTGAGCGGCATCTTGGCTGCATTCCAGCGCGGAATGGTCGGGAGTTGGCCGTCGGCACGTTCCACCTGCACTTCGTGGACGCCGGTGTCGACGAGCCTGACGACGCGTCCGGCAAGGACAAAGAGGTCGCCAACCTGGAGTTGCTTGATGAAGCCTTCCTCGACCGAACCGAGGCGGCGCCGCCCGAGCAAAACGCTCACGAAACCCTCCGACACAATCGTGCCGATGTTCACGAGGAGATCGCGCGCGGTCCGCGCATTTGCGATCGAAATCACGTCCTCGTTGACGATAATTTTGCCGAACAAGGAGGTGTATTGGCGACGCAACGATTCACCGCCCCCGGCGAGATATTCCAGAACGCGCTCGAATTCCGCCCGCTCCAAGTCGCGGTAGGGATAAGCTCGCCTAACGATCGCGAACAGTTCCTCGACCGCGACGGGGGCGAGCGCCGCCATCCCGACGACGTGTTGCGCGAGGACGTCGTTAGGCTTTTCCAGGATTTTGATCGGGTCGAGCGCGCCCTGCCTGACGAGGTGTGCGGTCGCGGTCGCCTCGACGAGGTCGTTGATGTTGGTGGCGACGAGAATGCCGTGGCTGCTTTTGTTGAGTGAATGCCCGGAGCGGCCAATGCGCTGGATGGCGCGCGACACGCCCTTCGGCGTCGCCACCATCACGACGAGATCGACCGCGCCGATATCAATCCCAAGCTCGAGGCTGGTCGAGCAGACAACCGCGCGCAGCTCGCCGTTTTTCAGCCGATCCTCGACCTCGAGCCGGACGCTGCGATCGAGTGAGGCGTGGTGGGTTTCAATCTGGCCGGCCAAATCCGGCAGCAGTTCGCGCAAACGTAAACCGATCTGTTCCGCGGCCGAGCGGACGTTGGTAAAGACGAGGACGGATTGCCGCGAGCGAATGAGTTCGGCCAGCTCAGCGTAAAGACGCACGCCGGTGTAGCCGGCGGGCGGGTAGGGCTGGCGGCGGATGGGCGAGAAGACTTCGACGATCGACTCCTTCTCGATTTTCGCCTGCGCGATCTGGCAGGGGCGATCATCGCCGGCGAGAAATTTTGCGAGCAAATCGAGCGGCGCGGCAGTCGCAGACAGGCCGACGCGGCAAAGGCTGTAGCCGGGGTCGCTGACCCCGGCCTTCGGAGCAGAGGGATACTCGACGGAGCCGCGGTCACCGACCCCGGCTACAATCTCGAGCCGCTCGAGCGAGAGGGCGAGATCGACTCCGCGCTTGTTCCCGGCGAAGGAATGCAGCTCATCGACAATCACGAACCGACAATTCGTTAGGCCAGCGACGTAGCTTTCCTGTGCGAGCAGAACCGCCAGGCTCTCCGGGGTGGTGACAAGAAAGTGCGCCGGCTCCCGCCGAAATTTCGCCCGTTCGCTCGCGCTCGTGTCGCCGGTGCGCACATGAATCCGAAGCTCCTTCGCCAGGCCCATGCCATCGATCGGGGCGCGCAAATTTTTTCCGATGTCGTAGCTGAGGGCGCGCAAGGGCGAGACGTAAAGGCAATGCACGCCTAACGATAGCGTGCCGGCCTCGAGCTTGCGCAGGAGATGATCGAAGACACCGAGAAAACCGGCGAGCGTTTTGCCGCTGCCGGTCGGAGAGGTGAGCAGGATCGATTGCCGCTGGAGGATTGCGGGCACGCAGCGTAGCTGCGCATCGGTAAAGCGCCCGTAGGTGGCGCGAAACCAGGTCGCGAGCCGGGGATGCAGCCGGCGGAACAACTCTTCATTCTCGAGCACGGCGGCGTTCTCCATCCTGCAAGCTCGCGAAGAGAAATGCTTCGCGCCAGTTCCCCGCGCCGCCGGAAGAAAGCGACGGATCAGAAATTTTTCGGGCATCCCCGGCACTTTGCGCCCGGCCTGATCGAGGACGAAGATTCCTCATGGCCGTGTTGTATGTGAGCGCCGTTCATTCGCATTCCGAGGCGGTCGTCGCGCTTCGAATTTTCTTCAGCGTCTGCCTTGTGGCTGTGTTGCTCAGCGGCGTCTACATTTTCCGAAACCGCAAACGCTTTTTCGATCGCGATCCGGAAGTCGCGGCCGATCATTGGGGAGCGCGGAACCTTCGGCTCTGGCAGGTTATTCTGGTCTGGGTTCTCGCGATCGATCTGCTCGTGGCGATGCTCTTTCGGCTCTAGGAGATTCCCGAAGATAATAGCCGGCACCGACCGACTGCCCCGCACTGCCGCGCTGCGCACGTGCGTCTCTCCCAGCCCAGAGGGAGAGAGTGATTGCGCTCGCGCGACCAGGCACAATGTGTCCGAGAGTGAAAAGGCTTACTTAGCGGCGGGTGGACTGCATCCGGCCCAATCAACGCAGCGTGCCCGCGGAAATCGCGCCGATCTTATCGCCCTCGGCCTGGGTGGGCTGCATCCCGTCCAATCAACGCCGCGCAACCCCTCTCCCCGGGTAGAGGCGGACGGCGTAAGCCGCCGGTGAGGGCCCTCGGATCTCTCAACATGGTTCCGAGGCTGATGACCTCACCCTCTAACTCGGGAGGGCTCAGGTTGTTTTGGCGCGAAGAGGACATTTTCGCGCTCGACGGTCGCGCCGCGACGGAGAAAGAGCGCGAGAATTTCCGCGGTGTAAAACTTGCCATCGTAAGCGGGATTGAGACCAAAAAAGATCTGGCCGCCCGGCTTCAAGTGGCGCTCGAGATCGCTCACGAGGAAGTCCCACTCGTGCGCTCCCCAATCCCAGGATGTTCCCCGTCCGCCATGAAATGCGGGCGAGAAAGCGGTGATGAGATCGAAGCGGCGCCCGAGGTCCGGCAAGGGTTGGAGCTTTCGAATCGGCTCGATCCGGCGCTCGACCCTGAGCAGCTCCACCATCTCGTCGAAGAGCGGCACCCCGCTCACGTCGAGCCCAAGGCCGCGGTGGCCTAACGACTGCGCGACGAAAAGGAAGAAACCCGCGCCGCAGCCGATATCGAGGATGTCCTTGGTGGGCGGATGATGGAGGCGCAGGTAATGAGCCCGCCGCACGTTGATGGGCAGATGCTCCTTTACGTCGAGATACTTCGCGTAATGCCGGCAGTTGGGGTGCGCGTCCGCGGCGGGTGAGCCGTGTTTGCGCCGCAATGATTCGAGCCGCTCGCGATCGATCCGGGCGAGGAGCGGCTGGATCGGGATGGGATCGAGGACGCGGTCGAGCCGGCGCCACATTCGCCGCCAGGTTTCCGCACGAAAAAGTTTCGCCAGCTTATGACCGAGCGTCATCCTGACTGCCCGGGTTGAATGGGAAATGCTTGTTCTTCAGATGCTCCGGGACGCGCTTGGTGTGCTCGGCTTCGATCTCCTCCGTCGCTCTGCCTAACGATTCATAGGCTTCGCGATTTTTCGGCGCGCGGCACATGTAAGCCGTGGCATGCGCGAGCGGAATACGCGCTTCCGGCATCCCGACAAACTCGACCGCCTGCTGGGCTGCGATCGCCAGCGGCAGGGCGTGCGGGTCGGCGAGCCCAACATCTTCGCTCGCAAAAATCACAATCCGCCGGGCGATGAACCGGAAATCTTCCCCGGCGTGCAGCATCTTGGCGAGCCAGTAAATCGCGCCCTTCTCGTCCGAGCCGCGCATGCTTTTGATGAAGGCGCTGATCGTGTCGTAATGCGCGTCCCCGACCCGGTCGTAGACGACGGCCTTGGTCTGGATGCTTTCTTCCGCGACCTGAAGCGTGAAGTGGATGACGCCTGCGTTGTAGCCGGGGGCGGCGACCCCGGCAGGGATGGCTTCGTGAATGGGCTCCCGGCCGGGGTCAGCGCCCCCGGCTACAAGCGGCGGAGTCGTCAGGACGCCGATCTCGAGCGCGTTCAAACATTTTCGCGCATCGCCGTCGCTCAGTTTCGCGAGGTGACGTTTTGCCTCAGCTTCCATCTCAACCCGATAATTGCCGAGCCCCCGCTCCTTGTCCGCGAGCGCGCGATCGATCAGCTTTTCGAGGTCTTCGACGCCTAACGAATTGAGTTGAAAAACCTGCGAGCGCGAGACGAGCGCGCTGTTGACGTAAAAGAACGGATTGTAAGTCGTGGCCCCGATGAGGCGAAGGTTTCCACTTTCCACGTCCGGCAGAAGGATGTCCTGCTGCGCTTTGTTGAAATGATGAATCTCGTCCACGAACAGGATCGTCTTTCGTCCCGCGGTCCGGAGACGATTCTGCGCCGCCGCCACCACTTTGCGCATTTCGGCGACGTTGCTCTCGACCCCGCTCAGCCGCTCGAATTTTGCGTGCGTCATTTCCGCGATGACATGCGCAAGAGTGGTCTTCCCGCTGCCCGGCGGCCCGGAAAGGATGACCGATGGGAGCCGGTCAGCCTCAATCGCCCGGCGAAGTAATTTCCCGGGGGCAAGGATGTGTTCCTGCCCGACAATTTCCTCGAGCGTCCGCGGGCGCATGCGGGTGGCGAGCGGCGCGGCGGCATTGCTCGCGCCGGTTGGTTCCGCCTCCTCGGCGAAAAGGTCTTGCACGCCGAAGCATAACGACCTGGAGGCGCCTTGCCAGCGTCTTGACCGGTCTGCCGCACTCGCGCATCCTCGCAGAAGCGTGAAACGGATTCTCGTTCCGGTCGATTTCTCGCCTGCGATGGACGGCGTGCTCGCAGTCGCGCGGGAGACGGCGCGCGCATTCGAGGCCGAGCTTCACCTCGTGCACGTGCGCGAAATCGCAACCGTGCCGGTGTTTCCCGCCGCCACCATTGGCTACCCGGCCATCGGGATGCCGGCTCTAGGCATGCCCGGCGGAGTGCCGCTTGATCCAACCGAATACATGCCGCTGCAAATACCCGCAGAGCAGAAGACCCAGCTCGATCGGCTGCGGGAAGATTTGACGCGCGAAGGGCTGCGGGCGTTTGCCCACGACCGCGAGGGAACCGTCGCCGAACAAATTCTGGAGACCGCGCGCTCCCTTTCCGCCGACCTGATCGTGATGGGTTCGCACGGACACGGCTCAGTCTACAACCTCCTTATCGGGAGCGTGACGGAAGGCGTTCTGAAAGGCAGCGACCGGCCGCTCCTCCTCGTTCCGGCGCGGACAAGGGAAAAATAGCGCGGTTGCGCGACGCAGCTTTTTCCTCAAGGTGTTGCGGTGCCGAACGGGAAGGTTTTCAGAGGCGTTCTGCTGGTGCTCGCCGCGACCATTTGCCTGACGAATGCGCGGAGCCTGCCGTTTTCGACGGTGTTTAAAGGGCGTGACCGGTTTGAGAAGCTGGTCGAGCAAGCGCGGGAGCATAACTGGAAGAACCTGCCCATCGGCGAACGCACGGCCGCGGTCGGGCACGCCCTGCTCGGCACGCGTTACAAATCCTACACGCTCGAGATCGACGATCAGATCGAAGCGCCGTCGGTCAATTTTTATGGAATGGATTGCTGGACCTTCTTTGAGGTCGCGCTCGGTTTTGCCCGAATGCTCGACGAACAGCCCGAGGATTGGACGCCGCAGACGCTCCTGAAAAAAATCGAACTCGATCGTTATCGCAACGGCGTTTGCACGGGTGAGTATCTCTCGCGCCTGCACTACCTGGAGGACTGGCTTTATGACAACGATCGGCGCGGGCTGGTTGATGATCTGACTCGGCAGCTTGGCGGGACTGAGGTCAACCATGCCGCCCACGAAATGACTTATGGCTGGCGGCATTATCGTTATTTGCGATCGAACCGCCGTCTCCTTGAGCCGTTAGGCAGAATGGAGGCGCGAGTGACCGCGCGGCCGCTTTACCAAATTCCGAAAAGCCGGGTAGCGGCGATCGAGCGAAAATTGAAAAGCGGCGACATCATCGGAATCATCTCGCGCGATCGCCCAGGGCTTTACTCAACCTCACACGTCGGGCTCGCCTATCGCACGAGTGACGGTGTGCTCCACTTCATGCATGCCTCTTCGCCTCGCAATTACGGCAAAGTCGTGATCGACGCACGGCTCTCGAGCTATCTGGCGCAATTTCGCAGCGACACCGGCATCCTCGTCGCGCGGCCCTTAAAGTAGGTCATTCGTAGTCGCGCATCTCAGCCACCACCCGCGCGAGCTGCTGCACCGCTTTCTCCGCGTCAACCCCTTTCGCCTCGAGCGTAGCCACGGCCCCGCAATCGAGATTTGCCCGCATCACGTCGATAAGACTCAGCGCGGAAAAGCGGCCTCTGGAGGTAACCAGCCAGATCTCGGAGCGGTAAGAATTCGCGTGCCGGACAAACTCGGCCGCCGGCCGGGCATGCAGGCCAAGTTTGTTTCTCACTCTGATTTCCCTCGAGGCGTGCACAATTTCACGCCGGCCGTAATCGAGTAACATCGCTAGGTGGCGGTGCCGGTTCCCCAGCGCCGATGTAGAAATTGTTCCGCCGGCGAGAAAAGAATCTTATCCGCAAGCAAGCCGATGGCAACGATGATGGCCATGACGCCGATGACCTGTTCCATCGCCTGTTGTTCGCGTCCAAAATGAAGTAACTGGCCAAGCCCGAAGCCGGTCAGGATCGTGACGAAAATTTCCGCCGCCATAAGCGAGCGCCAGGCAAAGGCCCAGCCCTGCTTCATTCCGCTGACGACAAAGGGCAGGGCCGCGGGGAGAATGACCTTAAACCAGAGATGAAGGTTTTTTGAACCCATGGTCAACGCGGCGCGCCGGAAAATCGGCGGGACATTTCTTACTCCGGTGTCGGTTGCGATCACGACTGACCAGAGTGTTCCCATGACGACGACAAAGAGCATCGCGGCCTCGGTCTGGCCGAACCAGAGAAGGGCGAGCGGCACCCAGCAGACACTCGGCAGCGTTTGCAGACCGAGCGACAAGGTCCCAAGCGTGTCACGCGCCGCCGTCCAGCGCGCGGTCAGCAGCCCAAGCGGAAGCCCGGCAATAATTCCAATTAGATAGCCAATAAAGAGCCGGCGCATTGTGATGACAATCGCGCCGAGCAACGTTCCATCTTTGACCGCCGAGACCAGATAACTCGCGACCAAACCCGGCGAAGGAAGCAGGACCGGCGACCAGATTTTCGCGTCATAAAGTAACTGCCAGATGACCA
>DAISXY010000006.1:0-94545 GCA_036825615.1 Chthoniobacterales bacterium | reverse complement strand
GCGGCAAAAAAACCGATAGCGCTAAGTGCCCGCTTCATTCTCCTATCTCTCCTTCCTTTGTGTAACCCTTAAGCGAACGAGTGATCTGACTGGCATAACCCGCAAGATCGACGCTGTTGATGTCGCGCGGCCGCGGCAGCTCGATCCCAAACTGCTCCTGGATCCGGCCCGGGTGGGGCGAAAACAAGACCACGCGATCGCCCAGACACGCGGCTTCGCGCACGTTGTGAGTGACAAAGACAATCGTCTTATGCCGCGCTTTCCAGATGCGCTGGATATCTCCATAAAGCTGTTCCCGCGTCAGGGCGTCGAGCGCGGCAAAAGGTTCATCCATCAGTAGCACCCGCGGGTTGGGCGCGAGCGCACGTGCCAACGCGACACGCTGCTTCATTCCTCCGGAGAGTTCGTGAATGTTGGCGTGTTGGAATCGCGTGAGCCCGACTAACTCCAGGTAGTACTGCGCTACTTCCATCCGGTCTTTCGCGGTGAGATTCGGTTTTAGACGCAACGCGAAGAGAACATTGCCAAGCACGTCCAGCCAGGGAAACAGCGCCGACTCCTGGAACATCACCAACCGATCCCGCCCCGGACCAGTGACCGCCTTGCCATCGGCCATCACCAATCCGGTGTCCGGCTTCTCCAGACCGGCGATAATGTTAAGTAAGGTCGATTTCCCGCAGCCGCTCGCTCCCACCAGACAAACGAATTCGCCCTCGCCTACTTCCAGACTTACCCGGTCGAGCGCCTGGACTTCTCCAGTTTTCGTTCTGAAGGTTTTGGAAACCTGTTGAATCGAGAGCTTGCTCGGCGCGACGATCTGCAGTTCGTCACTTACCGACGACATGGTTGGAGGTGGCGACCAATGGATGACTTTCGGGACGTGAATGCTCATGGCAGTGTGATCCCCTGTCTCTTACTGCAGGTCGAGGAGCTGCGAGGTGTCGGTCGAGCCTTTGAAGAACCCGGTGCTTTGGCCTTCCTCGACGGCCTTTCGCACAAGCTCCGGCGCGACTTCGGTTGTTAGTTTGATCCGCTTTAAGGATCGGTTCACGACCTCCGGCGATACCACCGTCCTTGTCTCGGCTTTTAACTCGTCTACAATCATCTGCTCCGCTTCCGCTGGATGAGAGTTGATCCATTGAGTCAGTTCGTGATTGGCTTTCGCGATCTTCTTCGCCAGATCAGGATGCTCCTTGAGGAACTTAACGCTCGACACCAGCCAGGTCGTGATGCTGTTGGTGTCTTCCAGAAAAGCTCTGGCATTCGCTTCCTTTTCCAATCGGGTTACCCAGGGTTCGACGGTCCAGACCGCGTTCACGTTGCCGCTTTGCAGAGCCGATAACTGATCGGGATTTGCAGTTGGAATGACCAATACATCCCCGCCGGTCTGAGTCACGCGGAAGCCCTGTTGTTTCAGCCAGGCGCGGCAGGCAATGTCCTGCGTGTTACCCATCTGCGGCGTGGCGATGCGCTTGCCCCGGAAGTCCGCCGGCTTTTTGATCGAGTCACCTTTGATCACGAGGGCGGAGCCGCCGTTAGCCGCCCCGGAGATGACTCGAATCTCCGAACCTCTGGCTTTGAGATATGCGTTTAATGCCGGGCCAGTGCCGACATAGGTGACATCAAGTGAGCCGGCGAAAAGCGCCTCCATCGCGGAGGGGCCGGCATTGTAAGTGTACCATTGAACCTGCACGCCAGGCCCCAGCCGCTCTTCAAACCAACCTTTACCCTGTCTCGAAAAGGCATGGGCGACGACGCCTTGAGCATGAGTAACGTTTGGAAAATGTCCAAAACGAACAGTAACGTTCTCCGCCGTCCTGCCATGAGTCACAAATGCAAGGGTGATTGCGGTGATTGCTATGGTTGTGTTCAGCTTCATAATACTTAGGCTTTTAAATTGAACTCCGCTAAAAGTTAAACGTCGTCATGACGTAACCGAAGTCGGCATCGTCACTCGGGCCGGTATCAGCGAGATATGGGCCGGCAAAGAAGTGGCTGTAACCGGTAGACACCTTGACGTGGGGGATCGGCTCGAACCCGAGAACGAAATCGATCTCGTGCCCGGCGAAGTTATTTGCGCCAATAGTCCGGACGTCACGACCATCTGGCGTCTTCGTCCGTAAAGTTGAGATACCGTTATTACGGAACCAGAAGTCCTCCGTATCTGCCAGCCACAAGACATGGTAATGGAGCTCGAGATCGACTTTTTTGACAGGTTTTGCGCTTAGCTGAAAGCGAAGATCATGCAGGTTGCGCCAGCCGAATTCATCCATCAGACCATACTTATCGTGATTGGACGGGAAGAGGTTTTGGAATGAATGCGAGTCGCTGTCATTCGGGTTATTATCACCGCTCGCAAAGTCGTATTCCAGCCCCAGGCGCGGGCTCCAAAGACAGTCCTTAAAGGTGTAACCACCCGAGACTGCCAGGGCGAAGGCGCTTAGGTCAAAACGCTTCGACGTGCGGTCGCTCTGCCAAAGATCGCCATTCTCATAAACGAATTCGCCGCTGTAATCCCAAGGCCCGAGTTTCTTCGGAGTTGATTTGAATCGGGCCCCAATCGTGACGAAGCGGGCGGCCGGACCATTCCAGCTTCCTTGCGGATCGATCGTGTTCGTGGGCGAGAGATCCGGTTGATTGTCTCGCTTGTCCCTGTAGAAGACATAAAGGTCGCTGGTTTGGAACGACAACCAGTCAGTCGAGAAATAAGCGCCGCCAAAGTTATCGGCGGAATCACTCTCATTGAACTGGCCACGCTCAATTTGGACCGGACGCATGAAAAAACCTTCCACCCAGAAGTGGGGTTGCTCGAACCGGAGCCTGGCCGCGTCGAAAGTGCGGCCAAAGTTGCCCCATCTTGAGTCGGCCACTAAACGGGCGTCGCCATACGTGATCGCCTGGCGGCCCACTGTGACTTGGATCGGGAACTGTTTCAGATCGCCGAAAGCGATGTAGGCCTGACGCAAGTCCCACTGATCATCTCCATCGGCCCCATTGAGACCGGGAACATTTGGTCGCTCCGAAAACGCCTCTCGGGAATCCTGGGTTTGGCCATACAGTTTGAGCCAGGACACGGGTCTGAATGCCAGCCCGAGCCGAAAACGATTGAGCAGCCAGGCATCGTCGGTGATCTCATGGTTGTTAGAACCAGCATGAAAGTCGCGGTTATTTTTTCGGACTTCGAGGCGGACTCGGTCCTCGATGTCGAGGATGATCCGGCCATCCCAGAAGGTAAGTCCATCGGTTTGCTTTTTCATTGTGTCTATATGTGTGGCAGCGGACTGATCTCCACTCCACACAACGTGGCAAGGAAGGAGAACTAGCAAGAAAAGGAGACACCTGATGGCGACGGATGGATGTGGCTTGAACGTGATTGGATATGACATGACTGAGCTGAAAGGCGGGAGTTAGGCCGGTGGTCCGGTGCTGATTCCGTGTGACTATTCGTCCTCCAGTATGTCTGGTTGGCTTAGAGTTGGACGGGGAGCTTCGATGCGAGTCTTTTCCGTGCGCTCGATCTGAGTGACTCGAGAATCATGGACCGTGATTTGAACCGTGCCGAAACGAAGGGACTCGACTTTTTCGCGCACGAGCTCCAACCAGTCAGCAGACAAGCGATTCATGGGCAGAGAAGGATCAGCCTTGTGCGGTGTGACTCAGGCCGACTGGTAGTAACTCCTGGAGACTAATTGATCGGTGGGCGAAGGGAACGATGACCCGGTCGCGCCGCATCTTGCGGAGCGTGATCTCAACCACGTGCTCGAGGGTGGTGCGATCGAGAATGCGGGCGATCGCGTTGCGCACGTCGAGCATGACCATGCGCAGGCCGCAATGGGCTTCATCCGGGCAGGTGCAGCGCTCGTACTCGGTTTTGCTGACGCACGGGATGGGTGCGAGCGGACCGTCGAGGAGGCGAATCACGGCGCCGATTTTGATTTTGGAGTTCGCTTTCGCCAGAGCGTAGCCGCCATGTTTGCCGCGGCGGGTTTCGACAAACCCGGCGCTGCGCAGCTGGGTGAGGATCTGCTCGAGAAACTTGACCGGTAGTTTTTCTTTCGCGGCCAGCTCGGAAACCTGGAGAATAGGCCGGCCGAGTTCGCGGGCGATGCCGAGGTCAATCAGAGCTCGAAGAGCGTATTCGCTGCGTTTCGACAAGTTCATTCGCGTCGCAATAGCGGTTTTTGTCGGTTCAGATGGGCGCTTTTTTTGGCAGGAAAGATCAGGCTGGCACCGGCGCGAGGCGGGAGTGCGGCACGGGCCGGCCTCGGCGCGGGCGTGGTCCGCCGCTGTTGCGCAAGACGAAGAGAAGCGGCGAAAGGAGCGCGGCGAGGGGAAGGACAACGAGCCAGAGCGCAACGGACGCGGCCACGAGGATGGATTCAAGAACGATGTTTTTCATGGTCAGCTTAATGTCTACCGAAACAGTATGCTTTAATACTCTATCGTTTGAGTAGAGATTGCAAGCCGTATTTTTTAAAATTTTTCTGCGCTGCTGAAGAGGCCGCGGACCGGCCGGTTCTCAGCTCCGACTGGCCGAGGCGGCCGAGTAGCCAAATCTGGGGTCCAGCTTCCGCAGGACGTCTGCGGCAAAACGTTGCTCGTCGTCAGAGAGATAATCGGCAAACCCGCCGATCTTGCCTCGGCGAACTTTGAACGACTCGGGATCCGCGGCATCGCCGGGGCGGAGAATTTTTGAGCCAAAGCCGCCGTGCCGCTCCCGTTCTTTCATCGAATTGAAATCGGAAAACTGGATTGCGCGATCGAAGGCCGTGGGAGCGACGTTTTTTTCGCCGAGCAATCGCAGGACCTCGCGGAAGCCAGGCTCGGGACTGGACCGCAAATCTTCGTAGCGCAGGAGGAGAAAATTGGGACGGCCAGACCACTCAGCGAGCCAGCTGTTCATCACCTCGACGATCGACTCAATCCCAAAGCGCGGGTCCCGCAGCAGCTCGGAAAGCGACTGTTGTTTTATCTCTGCGGGTGTCTCTTTCGTTCGTCGCGTTAGTTGCACGAAATGGGAAACGAAGGCATCGCGCGGATCACGCGCGAGGAGGACGACGGGAAGGCGGGCACGCTCGCGTGCGGGGATGAGATATTTGCCCCGCAATTTGTCCCAGCGGTCCGCCTTGGTTCTCTGCTCAAAGAGGTCGTGGGTGTAAATCAGGCGCGGCACGCCCGGATATGTTTCCGGTTCGAGGGTGAAGGGCTGGCGGAGTTTTTCGCAATAATAGGCGCAAAGAAAAGTGCGGACCCAGGTGCGGCCGCTTTTCGGGATAGAAACGATGAGCGCGTCGCCGCCCGAGAGTTGGCGCGCGCGGCTGCTCAGATTCCATCTCGCGAGTCGCTTCATACGAGATCGATCGGGTGGGCGGCTTGCTGCCGCAAAGCGCGGGCGAGGCGGCGCCGGCCTAACGATCTCCGGAGCCGGCGCCGCCATGGCTGCGGGGAAAAGACCGGCCGGAAAAAAGGATCGATTACAACCCCATGCGCGCGACAGAGCTCGATCGCCCCGGGCATCCAGAGCCCGCGCGAAATCGCCGACATCAAGTATGGAATCGGTGTGTTCTCGCGCCGGGTGTAGGACAGAATGCGCATCTCCTGAGTGCGCGCGCTCCCCCGCGCTTCGAAATTCCACGCCGTCTCGCCTTCGCGCAGGATCGATTGGAGCGCTTCCTTTTTCCAAAGCGTGACCTGGCAGCGGGTGCGGCCCTCGGAGTTCAGTGGCACAACACCGAAGCGCTCGTTGAGTGGCTGAAAACCGGGATCGGCTGCGGAGCGCGCGCGAAAACAAATTGAAGCGGCGCCGGTCTCCATCGCTTCGGCAAAATCACCGGCGAGCTGACTGCTCTCGACCGGAGCCGTGAGGAAGTAATCCTCCTGGAGATAGAGCAGCCAAGGGTGTGAGATCTGGCGCAGGGCTGCGAGCAAGTTGCTCGACCAGCCGCGATCCGGGCCCACGCTGATCGGCCGGATATGTGATGAGCGCACCTGAAGCTGGTTGGTGAGGAGATAAACCTCCAGCGGGCAATCCGGCCAGAATTTCTTCAGGAAAGCATTGAATGGCCGCCAGGCGTCGAAGAACGCGTCGCAACTGGAGACGACGACCGCAACCGAGCTGCGGAATTGGCTCAGCTCCAGCATGTCGCAATCTCCTCGAGGCTTGAGCATCCCATTCGCAGCCGATGCACACCGAAGTCCGGCAAATTTTTCGCAAACCGCCCATCGTTCACGAGACGAAAGTACGAGGAACCGTAGCAAAACAAAGAAAGGAGATTTGGAATGGCAGCACGAGAATCAAAGGGAGGAAGTGGCAGGGAACTGGCGCGACGGAACGATCCGCTCACGTATTTGCAGTCTCAGATTAACCGAATGTTCGATGATTTTTGGGGCGGCAGCCGCTGGCCGGCCGAGCCGGCGGGATTCTCCCCGCAGCTCGACGTGAAAGAAACGGAAAAGGAGATCCAAGTCTGCGCCGAGCTTCCCGGGATCGAGGCGAAGGATCTCGATGTTGACGTGACCGAGGACGAGCTGACGATCCGGGGCGAAAAACGCTCCGAGCGCGAATCGAATGAGAAAGGGCGCTATTGGTCGGAGCGCACCTACGGTTCCTTTGAGCGAACAATTCCGTTACCGGCGCCGGTTGAGGGCGAGAAAGCGAAGAGCGACTTTGAGAACGGCATCCTGCGGATCACGTTGCCGAAACGCGAAGACGCCAAGCCCCGTGCCCGGAAAATTGAAGTGAAGTGATCGCACTCGCGAATTCGCATACGGATCGAGGAAGCGAGCAGCGAAGAAGCAGATGAGCGAGCAAGGACTGGCGGCAAAGGAGCAGCCAAAAACCGGCCAATGGCTGAATCAGGTTGCGGCTTAAGCGCGATCTGATTCGAGATCGAAGGTCACCTTTGCATTGATCCGGAACTGCGTGATCCGGTTGTTCTCAACCGCCGCCTGGAATTCCTTGATGTAGACCGAACGGATGTTACGCAAGGTCTTGGAAGCTTCCTCGACCACCCCCTGGGCCGCATCTTCCCAGCTTTGCTCCGATTGGCCGAGCAGCTCGATTACTTTAACGACTTTGGCCATTGTTTTCCTTTCTTTTCAGGAGAGATCGCGTCTCAGCGCGAGCCAGAGCGGGGAAATCGCTTGTCCTCGTCTTGCTGATGTTTCCGAGCACGAGCACGATCAGGAGCA
This sequence comes from Chthoniobacterales bacterium, assembly GCA_036825615.1. GTDB lineage: Bacteria > Verrucomicrobiota > Verrucomicrobiia > Chthoniobacterales > UBA10450 > JAICXG01. The sequence goes on along the minus strand of DAISXY010000006.1, from coordinate 87,354 downwards.
AGAGCCCGAGCAGGACCGGCGATTGAAAATCGATGCGGATTCGGGTAGGTTACGAATCTCTCGAAGAAACGGGGGCGTACTGGTTTCGACTGATGGTTCGAAGCACAGGCGGCATGTCGAGGATGGTTCGTTGGCCTCGTTAATAACCGGACCAAACAAATAAACGCAGATCACCAAGATCTCGCTCTCGCGGCTTAATTGACCGCGATGTCCACGGCTGGACGCCTGCTACGGCCGGGGACATGGACAGCAGGCTGGCCGCACGGCGGAGTGACCGCGCCGGACGGTGAATGGATTTCGCGGACACTCGGAGATTGGCGTGTGCCGGTGCTACGGCCGGTCTCCTAAAAATCATCATCGGCTAAACATGTAGAAGCTTGTGGGGAGAGCGATCAGGACAGGGGTTCAACTCCCCTCGCCTCCAATTCCCGAGAAATTTCGATGCTCCAGCTGGCAGCAATGACGCCTGTATTTTCCCAATTTTCCGGTGCAAACGGAGCTTGACGCGCCCGCAGGTAACCCGCTATCCTCGCCCCCGATTTTGAACAAGACGGCCACATTTTTTCCTGCCGCCACGGGCGCGTTCATGACCACGCACTGGAGCATGGTGCACGATTTTTCCCTGCAACATTCCGCGCCCGACCGCGCCGAGGCCGCTTTTGCGCGCCTTTGCCGGGACTATTGGACCCCTTTGTATCGCTTCGTGCGCTACCGTGGTTACAGCATCGCTGATGCGCAGGATCTCACCCAGGGATTTTTCGCTTATCTCTGCCAGCGCGAGAAATTTCCTACCGCTGATCGCAGCAAAGGCCGCTTCCGCAGTTTTCTCCTGATGCTCCTGAAACGCTATCTCGGCGCGGCCGATGAGCATCGTTCTCGTCAGATCCGGGGCGGCGGCAAGCCGATGCTCTCGCTCGATGAAGAAGAATTCGCCGCCGAAGAGTTTGGCCATCAACACCTCGCCGTTCGTGCTCCGCTCGATGAACAGCGCCATTTCGACCGCGACTGGGCCGCCAAACTTGTCGAACGCGCCTTGGAAGCGCTGAGCGCGGAATATTCCAGCGGGCCAAAGGCTCGCGTTTTCGCCGAGTTGCGTCCGTTCCTCACCGGCGGCATCGGCTTGCCGACGCACGAGACGGCGGCAGCGAACCTCGGTGTTTCGGTGGAAACCTTGCGCAGTCACATCTGTCGTCTGCGGGCGCGTTATCGCGCCTTGCTCCGCGCCGAGGTGCGCCGGACCGTGCCGGCGGACCGGGACATCGACGACGAGCTGCGCTACCTCTGCTGCGTTCTGATCGCCTCGGCTTGACCTGAAGCCGCGGCGCAGTCGCCTTTACATGTCAACCTTTGTGGAAAACTCGCTGCCGCTGCTTTGCGAGCAGTGCGGCGCGCCGCTACCAACCCGCGTTCAGGGCATCGAATGTCTGCATTGTCTGCTCCAGGCCGGACTGGCGGACGAAACGGAATTTTTGCCGGACGACTCTGGTGCGACGGTCTACGAGCATTATGAAATCCTGACCCGGCCTGACGGAACGCGCTGGGAACTGGGCCGGGGTGCGATGGGCGTGACCTATAAGGCGCGCGACATCAATCTCGACACGCCAGTCGCGCTCAAGATCATCAATGCCCGGTTCGCCGCCCGGGCCGACGCGCGGCAGCGTTTCCTTCGCGAAGCGCAGGCGGCGGCGAAGCTTCGCCATCCCAATGTCGCGACGGTTTTTCATTTCGGCACGATCAACGCGCTACCGATGCTCAAAAGCGCCGCGAGCACGGCGGAGGAGAACGCCGAGGCGGGCGACTGCTTTTATGCGATGGAATTTGTCGAAGGCGAGACGCTCGAATCTCGCCTGCGCCGGCTCGGTGCGCTCAGCCCGGAAGTTGCACTCGAGATCGCTTTGCAGGTGGCGCGGGCACTGGCCGCAGCGGAGAAACGGGGCCTCGTCCACCGCGACCTCAAGCCTTCCAATATCATGCTCCTAAACGGTGCGAGCGAGAGCGCCGAGACGCTCGCGATGGGCGAGCCGCTCGTCAAGGTGATCGACTTCGGCCTGGCGCAGGCGATGGAGACGGACCGGGCAAGAGAGGAAGCGAGGTTTGTTGGTACACCCGCCTTCAGCAGTCCGGAACAGCTGTGCGGCGGAGAGCTGAACATTCGATCGGATGTTTATTCGTTAGGTAAGACCGTGCTCTACTCGATCACGGGCAACACTGCCTTGCCCGATGCCTCGGCGGCGAAGAAAAATGGATCCGATCGCGCGCAAGGGTTACCTGCGCCGCTTCTTCATTTGCTCGGGCGGATGCTCGCGCCAAAGGCTGCGGACCGGCCGTCCGCGATCCAATTGGTGGAGGAGATCAGAATCTGTCTCGCCAAGCTGCGCCAACCAGCGCACGTCCTTCTTGCGCCCTGGGGAATGCGCGTCGGCATCGCTGCGGTCGCAGTCGCAGTCGGTATCATCCTGCTGCTCTCCTTCATCCGCGGCAGACAAGCCGGGGAGGACAAATCCATCGCCGTCCTGCCGTTCCAAAACCTAAGCAGCGATCCGGCTGATGCCTTTCTGGCCGAGGGAATCGAGGTCGATCTGCTCTCCACCCTGGTCAAAATTCGCGACCTGAAAGTCATTAGCCGTTTGAGCGTGTCGCGGTATACGGCGGACAAGCCGCGCGACTTGCGCGCGATCGGGCGCGCGCTTGGGGTGCGGCACGTGCTCGAGGGCCGGCTTCGACATACCGCCGGCCGTATTCTCTTGAACGTGACTCTGACGAAAACGGACGACGGCCACGAACTCTGGGCCGAGCGTTACGATCGTGCGATCGCCGATGCAATCACCCTCCAGGCCGACCTGGCCAACTCCATCGCCAAAGCACTCGACGCCACCCTTACAAAACAGGAACTCCACGACGTCGAGGCCAAGCCAACTGGAAATCCGGACGCCTACGTGCTCTACCTTCGCGGGAGGAAATTCGACAACAGCCCGGTGATTGCAATTGGCGATTACGAGGCGGCGGCCACGCTTTATAGCCAGGCAATTGCACTTGATCCCGGTTTTGCGCTCGCCCATTCGCGCCTCGGCGCGACCCTGGCTTTTCTCTATCGCTTTCGTGGCCCCGACCAAGCGCTCAAGGAGCGGGCTTATGCCGAGATCAACAAAGCGCTGGCTTTGAATCCGAACCTCGGCGAGGCCCATCTCGACAAGGCGCTCTGCTATTACCGGCTGGAGCGCGACTTCGATCACGCCCTGCCGGAGCTGGAGATCGCGCGGCGGCTTTTGCCTAACGACACCGAAGGCGAAAGCTTCATTGCCTACATTAATCGCCGGCGCGGGAAATGGCGCCAAGCCTTTGCCGGCCTGCAACGCATTCGACAGCGCGACCCGCGCAATTCGATGTATGCGGAAGAGCTCTACACCACATCTTACCTGGTGCGCGATTGGCCGCTGGCGCGCCGCTACATCCGGGAAGCGGAAGCAATCCAGCCGAACCTGGAAGTCTACAAGGTCCAGGGGGCCTTGGTTGATTTGTGGGAACATGGAGATCTGCGCGCCCTGCAGCAGGAGTTCGCGAAACTGAACGGCTACGGCGATCCAGAGGGAAGCATCACCTGGCTGCGCTGGGATACGGCGATGATGGCGCGGGATTTTACCGCAGCGAAGGCCGCACTGGATTCCTTTCCGGGCGAGACCTTGCCTTCGGTTTATGGCGCGCCCTTGCCGAAGAGTTACATGGAGGGCTGCACCGCTTTGGCGCACGGAGATGATGCAGAAGCGCAGCGATCCTTCGAGGCCGCCCGGCCCGCGATGGAAGCAGAGAGCATTGCGCATCCGGAGAACGCGCTCCGCCATGCGCGCCTCGGTGTTCTCTACGCTTACATGGGCCGAAAGGCGGATGCCGTGCGCGAAGGCGAGCGCGCGGTGGCGCTTACTCCTTCAAAGCTCGACGCCTACGACGGACCCCAGCATCTGTGCAATCTCGCCCTGATTCACGCCCGCGTCGGCAATCTCGAGAAGGCGATCGACTTGATCGAAGCTCAGTTGCGCATTCCGGGCGGCGTTTTCTTTTGTGAATCAAGCATGAGCCTGTCGGAACTCCGGCTGCGTTGGCAATGGGATCCGCTGCGCAATCAACCACGATTCCAAAAAATCCTCGCCGGACCTGAACCAAAAACGGTATTCTAACTGCACTCAAGGCCTGCTCTTCCCATGGCCGAGAACGACAAAACAAAAACTCTCGTCTGCGAGCAATGCGGCGCGCCCCTGCCCGAACTCGGCGAGGACGTCGGATGCATCAACTGTCTCCTGCGCAGCGGCTTTGAGGAACTGGCGGCGCAATCGCCTGACGACGCTCCATCACGGCTTTTTCAGCACTACGAAATCCTGCTCCGGCCGGACGATTCGCTCTGGGAGCTGGGGCGCGGCTCAATTGGCATCACCTACAAAGCGCAGGATGTCGCGCTCGGCACCACCGTCGCTCTCAAGGTGCTCAATCCGCTCTTTCCCATCGCCCCGGAACGACGGCGCATCTTCCTGCGCCAACTCCAGGTCGCCGCTCATCTGCATCATCCAAATGTCGCCGGCATTTTTCACCTCGGGATCATCAACCCGGCGGCGTCGGATGAGACGAGCACCGCTGGTGCGACCGCGGCAGCAGGCGGCGAATGCTTCTACACCATGGAGTTCGTCGAAGGCGAATCGCTCGAGGCCCGCGTGCGCCGCACCGGACCGCTCGCGCCCACGCTGGCGTTGCAGGTGGGTTTGCAGGCCGCCCAGGCGTTGAACGCGGCGGAGAATATCGGACTGGTGCAGCGGACGATTGCGCCGGCGGATCTCTTTCTGACTACGGAGCCGGACCCTGGTGGCCCGCTCGAGACGAATATGCCGTCGGTGAAGGTGATTGATTTCGGATTGAGCAAATTATGCCGTGAGAACCAAGCCGCGGAGCCGCGGGCGGACGTTCGCTCGTTAGGCGAGATCCTCTGGTTTTCGCTCACCGGCACGCGACTCGAATTGCCGCCGGGCGAAAAGCTCTCCACCTCCCCTCTTCGCTGGCGCGGGGTTCCTCCTTCCGTGATCGCGTTGCTCGATTCCATCTTTTCGCCCAGAGGCGAAACAGCGGGAATTGCCCAAATAACCGAACGCTTGCAGCGTTGCCTAACGAGCGCGAGAACGCAGCGCTTTTCCGCCTCGCGCTATGCCTGTGCGGCCGGTGCCGCGGCCGTCCTTATCGCGCTTGTCTTCTTTGTTATTCCGGCTCCGGCCAGCCGCGAAAAATCAATTGCTGTCCTGCCTTTCCGAAATCTCAGCCAGGACCCAGCCGATGCATTTTTCGCCGAAGGTGTGCAGGACGATATTCTTTCCCGGCTCGTCAAGGTGCACGACCTGAAGGTAATCAGCCGGCTCGGAGCGCAACACTATCCCGCGGAGCAGGCGCGGGATTTTCGCGCGATTGGTCACCAACTCGGGGTGCGTCATCTGCTCGAAGGCAGTCTACGGCGCTCGGGCCAGCAAGTGTATGTAACCGTCGCACTGATCGACACCCGGGATGGTCGTCGAGTTTGGTCTGAAAATTATACCCGCAAGCCGGCGGATGCGACCCAGATTGAAGGCACGCTGGCCGCCGACATTGCCGACGCGCTCGGCTCTAAGCTGAGCGAACCGGAAAGACAAGTCTTGGTCGCAAATTCGACCCACAATCCTGATGCTTATGCCCTTTACCTCCAAGGCCGCAAATTGGAGAAAAATGTCACGATCGCTATTTCCGCGTACGAAGCCGCCCAGGCTCTTTACCAGCAGGCCGTGACCCTCGATCCACGTTTCGCACTCGCTCACGCTCACCTTTCCATCACCCTGGGTATGCTTTATCAGTTTCGCGGGCCAAGCGACGAACTTAAAGACCGGGCGCAAACGGAGGCGCGTGTGGCCCTGCAGCTCTCGGCGGGGCTGGGTGAGGCTCACCTCGCGCTGGGGTTATATTACTACCGTGTCGAACGCGATTATTCGCTCGCCCTGCCTCAGTTACAACGTGCGCACGAGCTCTTGCCCAATGATGCGCAAACCATAGCCACCATCGCCTACATCCACCGTCGGCAAGGCCTTTGGCGAGAGGCTCGTGGTGAATTGCAACAAGCTGTTTCCCGCGAACCGTTGGACCAGGAGTATGAAGAGGAACTCTATGCTACCGCTGTCCTCTTGCACGACTGGCCGGCGGCGGCCGCGCATGCTGCGCGCGCCGCAATGATCGCGCCCCAGATGTACCCACTCAACGGTGAAAACGCGCTCGTTCCGTTCTGGCAAAATGGGGACCTCGGTCCGCTGACAGCATTTTGCCGGAAACTCAGCGGATTTGGCGATACCACAGGTAATTTTGCGTGGCTGCAATGGGATATTGCAATGCTTACACGCGATTTCGGCGTGGCGCGCTCTGCCGTCGACACGTTTCCCTATGAAACCCTGCCGGCCGTTCTCGGGGCGCCGGTTCCTAAAAGCTACCTCCAGGGATGCACCGCCTTGGCTGAAGGCGAACGAGCAAGGGCCCGCAATTTCTTTGAGACCGCGCGTCCGGCAATGGAGGCGGAAGCAATCGCCCACCCGAAGGACGCGTTGCGCCATGCCCGGCTCGGGCTGCTTTACGCCTACATGGGGCGCGAGGAGGACGCGCTGCGCGAGGGCGAGCTCGCCGTGCGCCTGACCCCGGTGAGCAAGGACGCGATTGATGGTCATCAGTGGTTGGCCACCCTCGCGCTCATCCACGCGAGGGTAGGCGATAATGACCGCGCGATTGCCATGCTCGACGATCTCCTGCGCGAGCCGGGTTGCGTCTCCGCCCTCAACGAAGCATCGCTCAGCCTCTCGGACCTGCGCTTTCGCTGGCAATGGGATCCGCTGCGGTCAGATCCGCGGTTTCAAAGAATTCTCGCCGCTCCGGAGCCGGCGACAATTTACTAGCGCCTCTGGATTGCGGCTCGGAGCGGATATTTTTAATCGGACTGAACTTTTTTTGCAATGTTCAGCAAATTTTGCCCATGGACCTATGATAGAGACACGTAAGTGTCGGGTACCGTGGCTAGTCCCCGGATCGAATGATCTGACAACGCCTGGAGGCGCTTCGGCGCTTCCAGGCGTGGGTTTGGGTTAACGCAAACGGGGTTTCAAGCTGGCACGTCTGCCATCTGCGGCCGCGGAACTACTGGACGCGGCGCTTCCAGCCGGCTCCGCCAGAGATGCGGCGGGAGCAGCCCGATCATCATGAACGCGAGCTGGCTGGCGACAAAGGCGATCAGCCACGGGAAAGCGCTCTCCATGAAGCCGTAGGAATGCAAGCCGATGCCGAGCATATTGACCCCGAACCACGACCAGCTGGTGACGATGTTGCCAAACACCGCCATCACCATCAGGCCGCGTTGCCGGACGAGTCCGCCCCAGCGCGCGTGCAGGATGATCGCGTTCCAGAGCACGATGAGGAGAGCCCCGTTTTCCTTCGGGTCCCAACCCCAGAAGCGGCCCCACGACTGATCGGCCCAAATGCCCCCTAGGATCGTCCCGACAAAACTGAAAAGCGTGGCAAAACAGACGATTCCGTACACCATCCGGGCGAGCGAGCTGGCGGTGGTCCGATCGAGCGAAGGGGTAAAAGCGCCGCGCACGATATAGGTCAGCGCGAGGAAGCCGGCGAGAAAAGTCGAGGCGTAGCCGAGCGTGACGCAGACGACGTGAGTCGCGAGCCAGCCATTGGTGTCGAGCACCGCACGCATCATTTCCATCGTGTCGCCATCCATCGAAAGATGGTGCGCGATGAGCAAGGTGATGAAACCGATCATCGCCGCGGTCGCGCTCCCGATGCCGTTGCGGAAAAAGCGCTCGAGGAAAATGCCTAACAAAACCGCGCCCCAGCCAATGAAGACGGCGGAGGAATACAGATTGGTCACCGGCGGACGGCCTTCCAGATACATGCGCGTGATCAGCCCCGCGGAGTGGATCGCGAAGGTCACGATGAGCAGGACCAAAGCGTATTTGCCTAATGTTTTCGGCCAGACGAGCCAGGAGCCGGCCGCAAGAATGAAGATCAAAACGTAGAGCACCATCGCGCTGTAGAAGGGCTCGAGCTGGTTGAAAATCGACTCGAGCTTCGCCTTCCAGACCCGCCGGGGCAGATCGCGCTGCAACTGTGCCGAATAGCGGTCGAGCGTCTGGTTAAACGTGGCGGGGTCATTCGCCTGGAAGGCGGTGGCGAGCGTCGCCCAGGTCTTGACTGCGGGATGCAATTTCCCATCGGTCAGGAAAACGAGCAGGCTCTCGCCCATTTTCCGCCATTGCAGCGGGTCGTCGTTAGGCGGGAATGGCGGGATCGGAAAAAAGTATCCGGTCTCAGCGAGAAAGGCGAGGCTCTGCAATGCCTCCGAGGTGATCCCGGTATTCATCGGCACCGGATTGGGATGAATGTTCTTTACCAGCTCATCAATCTGGCTCCCGAAATTCTTCGTCCCCGTGACCTCGAGCGTGTTCTCGAGCCGGTGATAAAGCGTCAGCCGCTCAAACAACTTGATGATGTCGCGCTGAAACGGCGAGCGCAGTTGCGCGTCCACCTTCTGTGCGAGCCCGGCCTGCTGCTCGATCTCCTGCAAGTGCGGAACGAATTGTTGAAAGGAAAAATACTTGCCCGCGTCGGGTTGCCAGCCGAGCGCCGCGAGTGTTTCCGGATTGCGAATTACGAAAATCTTTCGCTGATCGGCGACATCCTGCTTCATCAGAACTTCGGCCAGCCAGTCCGTCGCCGTGAGCGTGCCCTGATCGGTGGCGAGGGTTTGTTTCCCCTGAATGATAAGGAGCGAATTGCGCGCGACGGTGTCGAGCGGCTTGATCCGGCCATTCAGCAGCACCGGCACGCGACCGAACTTCTGCATTTCAAACCCGTCCCGCCGATCGTGCTGAAAGAGCGGCGCGATCGCGTAGAGCACAGTCGCGAGCACGACAAAGGAAACAATGACGCGACTCTTCTTCATCGCCGCTGCTTCTTCACAAACCCAAAAAGATGCATCGAGAATTGCATCACCAGCCCGAGCGCAACCAGGCCACAAGCGATGTAGGGCAGGAGCATGGCCGGATTCTTCACGACTTGGAGAATGCTCGTCTTATCGTTGTTGTCGAAACCGGATTGGTAAAAGGTGAAGCCGCGATAGCGCAGCGGGTCATTCATCGAGATTAGCACCTCGCGGTTTTCGTTGCGCTGGAAATCAACCAGGCGGATGTGGCTGGAGAAATTCTTCGGGATATCAGTACCGGCATAACGATCGTGTCGGAAATCGAGCAGGGTGAGGGCAAATTGTTTGTAGAACCGCCGCTGCCGCATCACGAGGGAGTAGGTGCGACCGTTCAGCTTGAAGGATTGGACTTCCGAGATCGCGTTTGAAACCAGCCACGTGCCTAACGAGTCTTGCGGCGTCGCCAGCTCGATAAAGGCCGCGCTCAGATCGCGCTCGTCATCCTTTACCGTGCGCGGCTCCGGCGTCGCGACGATTTTTTTTCCAAAACCGTGAGTCGCGGGCGAGGGCGGCGCCTCTGGGGCCTGCGAACGCATCACCAGCCGGGAATTCGGCATGAACTGCTGGACCTTGATCGTAAACGGCAAATGCGGATTCTGGATTGTTCCCTCGTGCGCGAGAACCGCCTCCGGGATCGCCACCACCTGGTCGTATTCCGGACTGCTCGCGTCGATCACCGCCAGCTCGACCTCGCGCGGCGCTTCGGAATACCCGAGCGTCTGCCCTTCATCGAGCCGCATCTGCGTCTCGCGCGCGAAGAGGCCGGTGAGCAATTGTCCGACGAGAAGCAGAATCACCCCGAAATGGAGCAGGATGATTCCGAGCTTCTTTTTCGAAAGTTGGAAACGCGTGGCGTGCGCTGCGAGCAGGTTGACGAGCAGAACCGTGCCTAACAAGTAGCCGCCGGGAAGAATCGGAATCCTCCAGCTCGCGCCCGGCGGCGACCAGTAAACGAACAGGCTTTGAAAATAACGCGCCTGCACCTGGTGAATCCCCCAATGCACTTGCGCCAGCGTACCGAGGAATACCAGCAGCATGCCAAGCGCGAGGCAGACCACGGTGAGCCGCAGCGAGGCGAGGACGCGGAGTGGAGTGTTTTGGAAAGTGGCGGCGATGCTCGACATGGGGCGTTACGCGGATAACGAAGGCGAGTTTGTGGATCGTGAATCGTGAATCGTGAATCGGTCCGATCTCACGAGGCTGTGCTCCAAGGCTCTCACGATCGTTAATTTCATCATGGAATTTTCAAGCTGCGCAGGAATTCGTGGAACGCGTTCTTCTGCGCCGCCACCGTTTCGTCCTCTCCCGTCATTTTGATGAACCAGGAGCGCTGGTTTTCGTCCAGAATTGCCGCGACGATTCGTTGTTTCTCCTCTTTCTCGCCCATCGGTTTGTCACTGACGAGATCGACAACCAGATAGTCGTGACCATCCGCCTTCACATGCTCGGCCGTTTTCGCGAGCGTGTCCTCATCGATCGGTCCAAGATTCACCTGGCCACGCCAGCGGTTCACGTTCGCGAGATCGCCACCGGCGATCCCGGGGAGCGAGACGACCGAAACGTCAGCCTGCTTTCCGTTAGGCGCGGTCGCGTTGAAACTGGCCAGCCGCATGGGCGAGAGCGGCTTTTCCTCCCAGCCCGACGGCAGTGTGTATTGCAGCGGCGCACCCTGCGAGGGTTCGATTAACGGCGGGGTTGGCGCATTCGTGTTGTTGCCCCCGCTGTTTGCGCTCAGCGGCACAGATGCCGGCGCCGCGGCGGCGGTCGTGGCGCTGGTGGCGTGGACGCTTTGCAAGAACTGCTTGAACGCGTCTCGCTGTGATTCCACCAGCTGATCCGGTCCCATCATTTTGAAAAACCAGGTCTCGCTCCCGAGTGGAAAAATCCCGCCAAGAATCCGGGTTTTCGCGCCGTCCTTCTCCGTCGGTTCGGTGCTGACGAGATCGACAAAAAACATATCCCGGCCGGCGACCGAAATTGGCGTCGCAGCCTCCGCCTCGTTCGCAACCGGCGGAAGCTTCAACTGGTTGCGCCAGCGATTGACGTTGGCCATCAGACCACCGGCGGCCTGGGGAAAGGAAATCACCGAGACATCCGCGCTGCCGCCGCCGGCGCCCTTCACCACATAACTGCCTTTGCGAAATCCCGAGGCCGGCTGCTCTTCCCAATCGGACGGCGCAGTCCAGGTAACGTCGGCCGATGCGCCGCTGGTGGTTGCCGCCGGTTCCGGCATGGCCTGCGTCTGGGTTTCCTTCGGAATGCGGTAGACGGTGATCTTCTCGTCGTCGCTCCGCCCGCACCCCGCAAGGAGCGCGCACACGACAAGCGCGAGACCTGGCCTGACGAAATCAAATTGAAGAAAATGCCGCCGATTCAAGAAACTGATCCTGTCATGCTGCGCTCGGTTTCCTTTTGCATCCGTTTCAACCGGCTGCGAAGCGCGACCTTGGTCGCCGCACTCATCCGGTCGATGAAGAGAATACCATTGAGGTGATCCACCTCGTGTTGCAAGGCGCGAGCGAGCAAACCGCCGGCCTCAATTTCGAGCGCCTCACCCTCGAGCGTATCCGCCCGAAGGATGACGGTGGCGGCCCGCTCGATCTCGCCCGTGATCTCGGGAAAGCTCAGGCAACCTTCCACCCCGATGATGATGTCTTCGCCTAACGACAGCTCAGGATTCAGCAGCACCAGGGGCATCGACGCGCGCGGGTCCACCTCCGCGCCGTTCAATTTCATCGTGCTCTCCTGATCTTCCGCGCCGGAAATGTCAATCACCGTGAGTTGCAGCGCTTCGCCCACTTGCTGCGCGGCGAGGCCGACACCATGGGCTTCGTGCATCGTCTCGAGCATGTCGGACGCCAGCTCATGAATCCGCGCATCCACTTGGTTGACCCGCGCGCCCTTCGCGCGCAAGACCGGGTCGCCATAACGAACGATCGGGAGCTTCATCGCGTCCGCGTCTGGGTGAAGGCGGGCAGATTTTTCACTCCCGCCAGTTTTAATGCGTCCATCACCTTCACGATGATGCCGAAGGAAGCCTTCTCGTCGGCTTTCAACACCAGCGTGCTCTTCCGCGTCGGGGAGAGATTGGCGATTGCCTCCTGTAAATCATCGACCCCGATTTGTTTGCCATCGAGCTCGAGCTGGTCCTGCGCGTCCACGGTCACGATCACATGATCCAACTCCGCGGGCCGGCTGGTCGAGGTTTTTGATTCGGGCAGATTGATATTCACCTGGGGCTGATCCTTTTTGAACGTGGTCGAGACGACGAAAAAGATGAGCAGGATCGTGAGGATATCGACGAGCGAGACGATAATGATCGTCGGGGCGCGGCGTTTGCGAACGGCGAACTTCATCTTCGAGAGCAGGCCGGCTCGTCAGGTGAGCGGCGCTGGAGCATGCGCCATCGCCGGCGTCGGGACGGTCGCGAGCCGGCTCGACATGTTCTCCGGGACGCGCCCGTAATAACATTTGCTGATCAACTCGACTACCAGCGTTTCCATTTCCACCGACATCACCTCGACCTTTTTCGAGAAATAGCTGAAGGCGATCAGCGTCGGCACCGCGATCGATAAACCGAAGACAGTCGCGTTCAATGCCTCGGCGATCCCGAGCGCGATCGCTTTGGTGTCAGCCGCCCCGGTGCTCAGCCCAAGATGGGAAAAGACATGGACCAAACCGGAGACGGCGCCGATCAAGCCTAACAATGGCGCAATTCCAGTGATGATTTCGAGCACGATCAGGCCGCGCTCGAGGATCACCATTTCGTGGCGCGCGCGCGTTTCCACCGCCTCGACATTTTCCGCCCGCGGCGCGCGCAGATGCTGGAGCGCGACGCGCGTGATGCGCGCGAGTGAGGAATCATCGTCGCGCACGATCCGCGCCAGCCGCTCCGGATTTCCACCGGGGGCGAGCCGTTCGATCTCGCTCTCGATCACGAGCGGCAGCACATTTTTCCGCCGCAAAGCGATCGTGCGGAGAATGATCACGGTCAGCGCCACGATCGAGCAAGCGAGCAGCGGCCACATGAAAAGCCCGCCGCGAACCATAAAATCGATCACGGAACGAAAGGGGTTGATGGCCTCAGCGAGCAAAGGTGCGGTCATCGGTTGGCGAAAATCGTGAAAGATTCTTCCATTGTAAAGCGGCCATCGGGGAATGTGTCGTGCAACTCCTCGGGGATGGGTGGGAATTTTGTCTCCTGAATCGAACGGAGCGCGATGCTCGCGGAAGCCTCATTTGCGGTGTTCTCGGTGATCCGCAAGTTGGAGACGCTTCCGTCCTCCAAAACGTCGAACGTCACGACTGTGGTGCCGATGCTGATCAGGTCCATCTTCGCCGACGTGTAGTAATACCATCGCGACCCGATCGCATCCTCGAGCAGCTTGCGGTAACGACCGGCAGGCGTGCCAACTGCGTTCACCGCCGAACGCCCGCGGCGGTTGTTGATCCCGCCGCGAATAATCGTCTTCTGCTGCAGGTCGCGATAGCTCGAGGCCCGGCTCGGCGGGGTAGTCTCGGGCGTCGGGATTGGCGTTGGACTTGGAATTTCCGGGGTTGCTTCCGCCTCGGCGGGAGATGCGGCGGGCGTTGGCGTCTGCGTCAGGAGCGCAAACTGATCTGGCGGCGGAGTCTCAGCAGCGGGTGGCGTCGCGGTCTCGTTAGGCGTCGGCTGTCGCTCCGGGGTCGGCGCGGGTGTTGGCTTCGGCTCGGGCTGCGCTCCTTTCGTCCCAAGCGAATAATTGTGCTCATCGAGATTCATGAAGGGCCGATCTTTCCCCTCCTGCTCGGGAAGATCGTTGTCGGTTGTGCCCGTCTTTTCCGCAGCCGCGATCGAGTTCTCGTTTGCCTCGAAGGTTTTTACTTTCGGCGCCACGTCCGACTTGCGCGATTCATCGACGTTGATCTGGGGCGCGTTTTTCGGCACGAGCGGGGGCGGCGTTGGTTGATCGAGTGGAACAATCGTGAGCTGCGGCGGTTGTTCCTCCTCCAGTGCGAGGTCCTGGCGCGATCCGCCAAAGGCCGCGAGCGAGAGGCCGATCAGGAGATGCAGGCAAAGGGAAGCGAGCACTGCCCACCAGACTCTGCGTCGGTCTCGACCTGGTTCCAACATCCTATGCAGCGAAGCGATCTGTCGCGCGGAGAGGCGGATCAGTTCCGCGGGCGCGAGGGAGAAGTTATCTCACCTCCGCCTTCGTGACAACCGCCGCGGCGTGGTCTTGCGCGCGTGGTGGAAAAGGTATTGCTGGGCGTAGCCGCCGTGCGGCCCAAAATGGACCCGCGCAAAATCGCGCAACTCTGCCGCGCGCAGCTTGCGCCGACGCGGGAAGTATTTCTCCCGCAGGACCCGTTCGATCCAGACATCGATCGGGAACGCCCGCAGCCGCTCATAAGCGAAGAGCATGACGCAGTTGGCGACTTTCGGTCCGACGCCCGGCAGTGCGCAGAGCGCCGCGCGGAGTTCCTCGTCAGGCCACGCCGCGAGCGCCTCCAGGTTCACTTCCCCGCTCGCGACAAGGCGGGCGGTGGCGAGGAGATTCCTGGCCCGATAACCGAGCGCACACTCGCGCAGCTCCTCCTCGGTCGTTCGCGCCAGGCGTTCTGCGCTCGGGAACGCGTATACGTGACTTACGGATATCAAAAGACGGCGGCCGTAGCGTTCCCGCAGCGCGCGCGAGATCTGGCGAATGTGGCTCACCTGTTTCATCGCGGAGGTAATGAAGGTGGCGAGACATTCCCATTTCGGCTGGCGGATAATGCGCAACCCGCGACAGAACTTTGCCGCCTCCTGCATTGCCGGGTCGGCAGGGAAGGAGGCGCGAATTTTCCCGAGCGGATGATCCAGCGAAAAGTAGCGCGTGACCACTTCGGAGAGCCCCGAGATTTCGTCTCCTTGCGACGCCGTCTCATCGCCGCGAACTGTCAACACGGGGCCGCGCTGCTCGAGATAAACCGCCCGTTTTCCAATCGTCCCGACAAACCCCTCGCCTAGCGGCTCCCAATGAAACACCTGTCCCGAATCCAGGGTAAGCGCGAGATCAAAATCGGGTGCGGCAATTTCCATCGTCTCGATCCATAAAGCGGGATCGAACAAAGTCGAGCAGTGGCACCGGGGCGGGACGGGAGCGATTCGTTAGGCTAAGAAAATTTAAGCTGACTACAGAAATACCTCTTGATATGCTGGACAAACCGATTCGTTGCTAATGCTCATGAAAAAACAGCTTCTCACCGCCGCTTGCACACTGCTCATTTCAACCGTCGCCGCCTTGGCGCAATGGAGTTCCGACCCGATGATGAACCTCGGGGTCGCGATCAAGCCGGGCGATCAGGTTCAGCCGAAGATTCGAGCGACGCCAGACGGCGGCTGTTACATCAGCTGGTTCGATAACGATCCCAGTGGCCATCCGCCCTTCGGCTACGATGTCGACATGCAGCGTCTGGATGCCGATGGCGTTGCTCAATGGCAAAGTGGCGGAATTCGTTTTGCCGATCTCGGGATGAGCTCGACGCAGGACTACGGCCTTGATGTTGATCCCAGCGGCAACGCGCTGCTCGCCTTCCTTGATGATCGCCATCCGAAGGGAGTCATCGACGTGACCGTGATGAAGGTCGATCCGGACGGAAATCAGCTTTGGGGCAAACACGGGCGCATCGTCGGCCGCGGCGAAGGTTTCAATGGCAACCCGAAGATCACCGCCACCTCCGACGGCGCGGCGGTAGCGGCATGGATCAATAACAGCAACATCGTCCTCCAGCGGATCACCCCGCAAGGCGGCCGCGTCTGGGGTACGAACGGAATCACGATCACGGCCCCGGCGGGCCTCACCTACTCGGTCGCCGACCTCCATGCCGGCGACGACGGCTCGGTCATAATCTCTTTTGTTTCCTCTGCCGGATTCAGCGGGCCCAAGCACCTGCTTGCGAACAAAATTAGCCCGACCGGTGAATTGCTCTGGGGCGCAAATCATGTCGTGGTCTTCGACGGCGGATCGCTCCAATTCGGCAATTTCCCGCCTTTTGTAACCGATGGCGCCGGCGGGGCAGTCTTTGGCTGGTATCAAGTCGATCCGCTGCAATCGCGCGCCCAGCACATCCTGGCCGACGGCACGGAGGCGTTTCCGCACAACGGTTCGCTCGGCTCGACCGACACCTCGCATGATCAGGTAAACCCAAGCGTTTCCTACGATCCGGCGACCGCTTCGACCTATCTTTTCTGGGATGAAATTTTGGAAGGACCGCTCACGAATGAAGGAATTTCCGCACAGAAATTCAATTCGAGCGGGGTGGCGCAATGGGGTTCCACTGGTGTCGTTGTCCAGCCCTTCACCTCCTCGGCGGTTATCAACGTGACCAGCGTTTTCACCCAGGCCGGTCCGCTGGTCGTCTGGTCCTCCGAGCCAGGTTTCGCTCAGGATACGATCATGGGAGCCAAACTGGACGCGAGCGGCACCCCGATTTGTCCCCCATTTCCGGTGTCATCGATTATCTCCTCAAAATCGCGGCTCGATCTTACCCTGTCCTCCACCGGGCGAGCGCTTGCCGCCTGGAGCGACGGCCGCACGGATGGGGGCGACATTTACGCGCAGGATATCAATCCAGATTGTTCACTTGGTCTCTAATGCAGGGCGCCGGTGGCCCCGCTCCTCGTTTCGAAACGGTTACCGCAGGAGGCGGAATAACCTTGACGAAAATGACAAAACAGTTGCATGCTGATTACTCCCCCCCGGGGCTGCTGCTGCTTTTTACAATTTCATGAAGAAATATCCTGTCATTATCCTCGGCGGCGGCCCCGCCGGCGCGGCCACGGCGATGCACCTCCTGCAACGAGGCATCACGCCATTAATCGTGGAGCGGGACGACCATCCTCGCTATCACGTCGGCGAATCGCTCACCGGGGCCACCGCTGTCACGCTGCGGGATTTGGGACTCGGGCCCGTCATCGACGCCCAGAATTACCCAATCAAACACGGCGCGCTCTTCTACGGGCCCGACGGAAAGAATGACTTTTGGGTACCACTCGTCCGGCGCGACGAACACGACGTCCAAGTCCCATACTGGACCTGGAACGTGATGCGGAGCACGTTCGATAAGATCCTCTTTGATGCCGCGCTGGAACGCGGCGCCGGCTGGATCAAGGCGCAGGCCATCCAGCCTCTCATGAAAGACGATGCTGTCGTGGGCCTAAAGATCGAGACGCCCGGCGGCGCGACCGAGAACTTGTATTCCGAGGTGCTGATCGACGCCTCCGGCATTGCAACCTTCCTCGCTAACCATCGGGTGACGGGCCGAAAAGTGCCCGGTTCTTCCGACAAGCAGATCGCGCTGTTCAGCCAGTTTGCCAATGCCATTCGCGACAATGGAACCGAACGCAGAGAACAACCGGGCAACACGTTGCTTTATTATCAAGCTCGACATTACTGGGCCTGGTTCATCCCAGTCACGGAAGAGCTAACCAGTGTCGGCGTTGTTTTTACCAGCGACTACTTCAAGAAGGCGAGAATGACGAAGGAACAAATGTTCCTCCACGAGTGTCGCCATATGACGCCCGCGCTCTCAAAGCGCCTGCCCGACCTGACCCCACAGGAACCCGTGCATGCAATCCCGAATTTTTCCTACCAGGTCATGGATTACACCGGCAAGGGTTTCATCTGCATTGGTGACGCGCACCGCTTCATTGACCCGATCTTTGCCTACGGGGTTTTCTTCGGAATCCAGGAAGGGCTTTTTGCCGCCGACGCGATCGCGCAATTTCTCTCCGGGGAAATCAAGGGCAATGGGAACCCGTTCGCCGAACTGGAGCGTCTTCTGAACGAAGGGAATGACGTCGTCGAGGACACCATCGGCGTGCTCTGGCATTACCCGCTCGCATTTCAACGCATCGTCACCTGGCGCGATCGGGAATGGGCGCTCGACATCCTCTCGGGGCGGATCTACGGCGAACTGGGCGCGAAGAACCCGGCCCGGATCAGCATGCGTAAACTGATGGCAGCCAAGGAAGCTGAACGCGCCGCGCAGCGGGCCCGCGAGCATCAACCCGCTAACGTGGCACTCGCCGTCGCCTGAAGTTCAGGCCAAGAGCCAGAGTAACTCCGGGCCTGCTCCTCCTACTTGCAGAGCACGCCGAGCAGCGCTTAGCTCTGGATTCCTACGGTGCCTCGTGGTGTAACGGTAGCACGAGAGATTCTGGATCTCTTTGTCAAGGTTCGAATCCTTGCGAGGCAGCCAGCCTTACTGCGGCTCAAGATTATAGGCTTCGACCAGCCCGACACCGCCGGTGAAATGCACATCGTGCACCACCGTCGTATACCCGCCCGGGGGCAGCACCGCGATCAGCGCCGCTTCCTGATCGTTGGTCGGCGCAAGACCCGAGTCCATGATCTCCTGCTCCTGACTGGACTTCCAGTTATCGTTGCTCCCGATTAGCGTTCCGTCTCCATCGTGCAGCTCCAGAATCGGGTCAGGCAGGAAGTTGGGAATTCCCGCCGCGCCGAGCGATGGACCGAGAGCCCGCACCAGCACTCTGGTTGGGTCGGTGCCACTGATGATAAATCCTCCAATCATTTCGCCGTCGCCGGCTCCGGCAACTCCTCGCGTAGAGATATTACTCAGGACGGAATCACCTGGCTCCATGTCATAGACCTCGACTAAACCGACGCCGGTGACATCATTTGCGCCCTGCAAGACTGTCGTATAACTGCCGGGCGGGAGAATTGCCGTGAGGAGCGATTCCGACGGATTGGTCGGAAGCAACGGATTCGGTATTCCCGGAATCGCTACCCGGTTGTCGTTTGATTCAATCAAATTGCCGGATGAGTCATATAACTGTAGAACCGGGTCGGAGAGAAGGCCGCCGATTCCATAGCTACTCAAAGAGGGACCTATGCCGCGCAAGACGACCCGTTTGTCGGTGTTCCCAGTGACAATAAACCCACCAATCATGACATCATCTCCCACTCCCACATTGGTCCGGGTCGAGACATTGACGAGTTTCTTCTCTGTCCCAAGAGGTGACGGTGTCGGCGTTGGAGGAGGCGCGCCCGAGAAAGCTCCGGCGATAAAGGCGAGCGCGTCATTTTTCACCGCGGACCAATTAGAGAAGGAGTGATCCGAACCAGTCAAAGTCACAGCCTTGTAATTGGTGACTCCAAGCGCATCCAGGTGCTCAATTAGATCCGGTAATTGGGCATAGGGCATCGAGTCGCCGAGCGAATTCACAATGAACAGAGGTGCGGTCTGGATATCCACCACCCAGGCGGGAGAAGCGGCGCGCAAATCCACAATATCATCCGAGCTCACACCGACGTAATTGGTTATCTTGACCATAAAGTCAGCGACAGGTGGCGCAGCGTTGAAGTCCGAAAAATCGTGTGCTCCCGACAAGTCCACACCAACATCGATCCGATCGTCTCCGGCTGTTCCGGTCCCGGCTACATACGCTGTGTGCGAACCGCCGGCCGAACCGCCGATGGCCCCCACCTGCCCATTGCACCGTGGATCGTGTCGAGCGGCTCGAACCGCCACTTTCACATCGTCGGTTTGATCCGGGAAGCGGCCATCCGAGACCTGGCCCGCCAAAGCGCCGGGTGGGGCAAGGCGATATTCAATCGAAAAAGCGATGTAACCCGCCGCCGCCACGTCCTGCGCACAACTAACCTGGTCCGGTGACCCAGTTGGGGTGCCTTCGTAAAAATTACCGGCGTGGATCAATATGATCGCCGGCCATGGACCCGTTCCGTCCGGCGTGTAAACGACCCAGTGAAGCACAGTTCCGTCAGATGCCGTTCCAAAAACTTCGGTGGAAGGCGCAACCGCCGCTGCCAGGTAGCCTGTCCCCAGCAACATCGCAATGAGAGCGACGAGAGAAAAAACGAACCTAGGTGTTTTCAAGAAGAATGATGGTTAATAAACGACAGACGTAGCGGCTGCCGTACCTTGTTCAATGACCGAGCCGAATGTAATCCAAAAGTCAGGTTACAGTGTTTACGCACTGGTTTGCGGCGAGAGCAGGTTGTGCCCGGTCATCTCTTCCGGTTTCGGCAGGGCGAGAAGGAAAAGCAAGGTCGGCGCAATATCTGCAAGGATGCCGCTCTCGAGGCGGAGTCCTTTAGCATCATCCGCCACGTAGATCAAGTGGACCAAATTTGTCGTGTGGGCGGTATTGGGAGTCCCGTCGGGATTGCGCATCTGCTCGCAATTGCCGTGGTCGGCGGTGATCAGCAGTTTGCCGCCCAAGGCCAGCACCGCCGGAACGAGCCGGGCGACACAGGCATCGATCGTTTCGACCGCCTTCACTCCAGCCTCGACCACGCCCGTATGTCCAACCATGTCTGGGTTGGCATAGTTGAGAATAATCAGGTCATACTTATCGAGTCGCTCCAGAACATCATCTGTGACTTCGATTGCGCTCATCTCCGGCTTCAGATCGTAAGTCGCGACTTTCGGCGAGGGAATAATCTTGCGGTCCTCACCGGGCGCGGCTTTCTCGATTCCACCGTTGAAGAAGTAAGTCACATGCGGATACTTTTCCGTCTCGGCGATACGGAGCTGTTTCTTTCCCGCCGCGCTGACCACATCACCAAGAATATTCTTCAGCGACTGCGGCCGAAAGACGACCGGGCAAGGGTAAGTCACATCGTATTCCGTCAACGTGACATAATGCACCTGCGGCCAAACTTCACGGTCAAAGCCATCGAACTCCTGAAAAAGAAAGGCCCGGGAAAGCTGCCGCGCCCGATCGGCCCGGAAGTTAAAGAAGATCACAACGTCGTGATCGTGAATCCTTTGTTCGTTAGGCTGGGCGAAGATTAGCGGCGGCATGAATTCATCCGTCTCACCTTTGAGATAATGTCGCGCGACCGCGGCCGCTGGAGTGTCTTCGCAGCGTTCGCCTCGCCCGAGCACGATTGCGTCCCAGGCGCGCTTCGTCCGGTCCCAGCGCCGGTCGCGATCCATCGCAAAGTAACGCCCCACCACCGTGATGATCCGCGCGCCGCTCTGGGCCAGTTGCGCGGTGCTCTTCGCGACGAAATTCGCGCCGCCTGTCGGCGAACTGTCGCGGCCATCGGTAATCGCGTGCACGAAAATGTCCTTCACGCCCGCCTTGTTTGCCGCGTCCGCGAGCGCGAAGAGATGCTCGTAATGGCTATGCACTCCGCCATCCGAGACCAAGCCAATAAGATGCAACTGGCTCTTCCCGGCCTTCGCGAACGCCTCCTGCAAAACCTGGTTCCGTTGCAGTTCGCCTTCGGCGATCGCCTTGTTGATCCGCGTCAGGTCCTGGTAAACGATCCGGCCCGCGCCGAGATTGAGATGGCCCACCTCGGAGTTACCCATTTGTCCGGCGGGCAACCCGACATCCTCGCCGCTCGCCCGCAAAGTTGCCGTTGGATATTCGCGATAGAGCTGGTCATGAAACGGTGTCCGCGCCAGCAAGGTGGCATCGCCGTTCTGCTCCCGCTGCGCTTTGCCGCCGGGATTGATCCCCCAGCCGTCACGAATCACGAGCACGATTGGTTTGGCCATGGACGGGACTTTCCCGGCGAGCAGACGCTACTCAAGCCCTTTCGCGCGCTCGTGGGATTGACAACTCCGCCCGTGGCCGCTCCCACTATCGGACCGGATGAAATGGCGCAACCAGATCCTGGCCCTGCTTTGCCTCGCGATCTTCGTTGCTTTTGGCGTCCTCTATTTTCGCCACTGGGTCGTGCAAAAACCCTTCGGCGTCATCCTCTTCATCGGCGAAGGCCTAACCCCCGATCGGGTTGCGGCCACCCGTCTTTACGCTGGCGGAGCCACCAGCCGGCTCGCGATCGAAACGCTGCCCGCCGTCGCCTTGCTCTCGAATTACTCCCAGGACTTTGCCGTCCCTGATGAAGCCGCCGCCGCGACCACTCTCGCCACCGGGGCGAAAGTGAACAACCGCAGCCTCGCGATCGGGCCTAACGACAAGCGTCTGCGGAGCGTGATCGATCTCGCGCGCGAAAAAGGCCGCGCCATCGGCATCGTGACCAATGGCCGCCTCACCAATCCGATGCTCGCCGCTTTTTATGCTTCAGGGCACGGCGACATTGGCCGGCAATTGGCGGAGGAGAAAAAGATCGACATCGCGCTCGGCGGGGGCAGCGCCGATTTTCTCCCGGAAGCAAAGGGCGGCCGCCGCACCGACGGGATTGACCTGATCCTCGAGATGCGGCGCAACGGTTACGAGATCGTGCGGAGCAACGCCGAGCTGGAAAACGTCCCGCAATGGCGCCGGCCGAAACTGCTCGGCCTTTTCAGCCCGGAAGAAATGGCGCATGCCAATGAGATCGCCGCCGGAAGCGAAGAACCGGCGCTGGCTGATATGACCCGGCGCGCGATTCAGCTCCTGCAATGGAATGCGGGCGGTTACCTGCTGATCGTTGATGCCGCACTCATGGGAACGGCAGCGCGACAGAATCGCGGTGAAGAAACGCTCGCCGAGACGGTGCAACTCGATCGCGCCGCCGCGATCGCGCTTAGTTACATGGGCAAGAACTCAACCCTGCTCGTGACCGGCAACTTCGGCATCGGCGGTCTTTCGCTCAATGGCTTTCCATTCCGGCGCGACAGCGGCATGGCCATTCTTGGTTACGATGCCTCGGGCGAACCGGTCCTGACCTGGGCAACCGGTCCGCACGCGATTGTCCGGCGCGCGCTTCCGCCTAACGATGCCGCTCCCAATCCTCCCGCTGCGGGCGACAGCGCCGCGGCCGCGCAGGAGCCCGCTGCCGCCTACGCGCCCGAAGCGCGCAACACCGTGGACGACGTTCTCGCCGCCGGCACCGGGCCCGGCACCGAAGTGCTGCACGGCTTTCTCGACAACACCATCATCTTCAAAATCATCGCCGAGCAGTTGTGAACCACGCATTCTCCGGTGTCATCCCGAGCCGCCGCAGGACGGCGAGGGACCTCGCAGCTGCAACCCGGAATTCCCGCCACCAGAACGCACGTCCCCGATTACACAGCTTCTCGTTCGCCCAAAACGCGCCGGCAATCGCAAGGTCCCTCGCCGCTACTCGTAGCGCAGCGCTTCGATCGGATCCAAGCCGGCCGCCTGTCGCGCGGGATAGAACCCAAAGAAAACTCCCACCGCCGCGCTGAAGAAGAACGCCACCACGATTGAAGTGAGCGAAATCAGCGTCGGCCAATGCGCCACCGCCGAGAGCACCTGCGACGCAATCAATCCCACCGCAATTCCAATCACCCCGCCAATCGAACTGAGCGTCACCGCTTCAATCAGAAACTGGGTGAGAATGTCGCGCCCGTGCGCCCCGACCGCGAGCCGCACCCCGATCTCGCGGGTGCGCTCGGTCACGCTCACGAGCATGATGTTCATGATCCCGATCCCGCCCACGACCAGTGACACGCTCGCGATCGCGCCCAGCAACAGCGTCATGACTCGCGAAGTCGAGGTCGCCGCTTCCGCGATCTCCTGCTGGTTGCGGACCGTGAAATCATCGTCGCGCCCGGGTCGAATGTTATGTCGCTGGCGCAAAAGCTCGGTGATCTGTTGCTGCGCCGGTCCGAGGTCGTTAGGCGAAGCGACCTGGACGTTGATCCCGCGCAAGGTCGTGCCGCCGATCACCCGTTTCATCGCGCTCGTGTAAGGCATAATCACGATGTCGTCCTGGTCGGTCCCCTGCGGGCTCAGTCCTTTGGGTGTGAGCACACCGGTAACGAGGAACGGAACCCCTCTGATCCGCAGCACCTGGCCGATCGGGCTCTGCGAGCCAAATACCTGCGTCGCAGTCGTGCGGCCGATCACACACACCTTGTTCGCGCTCCGCACATCCTGGGGAGTAAAGATCGCGCCTTCCGCGAGCGGCCATTGCCGGATGTCGAAATACTCCGGCGATTCCCCATAAATCCGGGTAAACCAGTTCTGGTTCCCGGCCGAGACCTGGCTGGTGGAAACCACCTCGTCACTCACCGCGATCACGCCCGGCACCTCGCGGCGGATCGCCTCCGCGTCTTCAATCTTCAGCGTTCCCGCGCTTCCCCATCCCGTGCGGATGCCGCTTGAAGTCACGCTCCCGGAGAAAATCAGGATCACATTTTCCCCGAGGCTGGCGATCTGCTGCTCGACCTGCGCCTTGGCTCCATTGCCGATGCTCACCATCGCAATCACCGCCCCGACCCCGATGATGATCCCGAGCGCGGTCAGGACCGAACGCATCTTGTTTCGGCGCAGCGCCCGTCCCGCGATTTTGAAACTGGATTCGAGTCTCATGCGTCTTTAGGGACTACAATAAGACATCCGCGGGCCGCCGCTGGATACAACCTTTGCGCTGTAACAGATGAAGTGGAGGCAAGGGTCGCAGGGCAAACGCGGTGGTGTTCCCCTCAGCCGGGCATTGCGGCATGGTTAGGCGAAAGCTATCGCTCAAATCGATTTTCCCTCTTAGCGAAGGTGGCCGCGAGCCGGTAGCATTTCTCGTGACCGCAAAACTTCCCGGCATGCCCGAACCGGGGCCGGAGCGGTATCACTCATCGTCTCTGGTGCCATTCGTTATTCTCTCGCAGTAAATGGCCGAAGCGAATGTGAGAACCCTTCTCGGTTTGGCGATCAAAGCGCAGCGGGCGTCGCTAGGCATCTCCCAGGAGGAGTTGGCCTACCGGGCCGGCCTGCACCAGACCTATGTCTCCGACGTGGAGCGGGGACGGCGTAATCCTTCGCTCGGCACGGTCGAAAAGCTGGCGAACGCGCTCGAGATTTCCCTCGCCGCGCTCTTCGAGCGAATCAGCAGCGGGAACGGCTCGCGCAACCTGGTCGAAATTCTCCTGGTGGAAGATGATCCGGGCGATGCCGAGTTGACGCAACGCGCGTTTCGCCGGGCCAATGTCGCCAACCCTTTGCATGTCGTTTCCTCCGGAGAAGCGGCACTCCATTTCGTCCTCGAAGCCGAAGGGCAGGGAGGCGGGAGGAAACCGCTTATCATCCTGCTCGATCTCAATCTCCCCGGCATCAGCGGGCTCGAAGTGCTGCGCCGGATCAAGGGGGACCGGCGCACAAGCCAGATGCCGGTGATCGTGCTCACCGCTTCGAGCCGCGCCCGCGACATCGCGGAATGCCGGGCGCTCGGAGCGGAGAAATACATTGTCAAGCCGGTCGGTTTCCAGAATTTCAGTGAAGTGATCCCCTACTTCGCGATGGAATGGGTCCTGCTGAAAGGTCGCCATGCAGCAAGGAAAAGAATTTGACCCGCCAGCCAACCGCCGCGTAGACCCGGCACGAGCTCCCGAAATTAATGTCCGCCCCGCCGCGCACACCCGCCCATCCTGACCAGAGCCAAGTCCCGATGGGAAACAGCGGCGCGCTCCTCGCGAGGGAGAGCGAGGAGGAGGTAATGCTTTCGCCCGAAATTTTTCGATTGCTGGTTGAAGCCGTCCCAAGCGCAGTCGTGCTGGCGGATCGCTCCGGGCGGATCGTGCTCGTGAATGCCGAAGCGGAAAAGTTGTTCGGCTACACCCGCGCGGAATTGCTCGGCGAGACGATCGAGTTGCTGGTGCCGGAGCGCCTGCGCGGTTTGCACCCGAGCTACCGTATCGCTTACACCCGCAAGCCGGAGGCCCGGCCGATGGGGAAAGGCCGTGACCTTTTTGCCCGGCGCAAAGATGGTTCGGAAGTGCCGGTCGAGATCGGTCTCAACCCGATCGAGACCCCGCTCGGCTTGCTGATTCTGAGCGTGATCATCGACATCAGCGAACGCAAGCGGGCGGAAGAACAGCAGAAAGCCACCCTGCGCGAACTGCGCGATCTGCGGACCGCGCTCGACGAGCATGCGATCGTCGCCATGACCAATGCCCAGGGCACGATCGTTTACGTGAACGATAAGTTTTGCCAAATCTCGAAATATTCACGCGAGGAATTGCTGGGCCAGGACCACCGGCTGATCAACTCGGGGCATCACCCGAAGGCCTTCATGAGCCATCTCTGGCAGACGATCGGGCGCGGCCAGGTTTGGAAAGGTGAAATCAAAAACCGGGCGAAGGATGGATCGTATTACTGGGTCGACACCACGATCGTCCCGTTCGTGAAAGAGGACGGCAAGCCGCATCATTACGTCGCGATCCGCGCCGACATCACGGAGCGGAAACGGGCGGAAGAAGAAGTTCTCCAGCTCAATGCCGACCTCGAACGTCGGGTGGCGCAACGCACCGCCGAACTGGAATCGGCCAATCGCGAGCTCGAGGCATTTTCCTACTCCGTCTCGCATGACTTGCGCGCGCCGCTCCGGGCGGTGGATGGTTTTTCGCAGGCGGTGCTGGAGGATTACGGGCCGCAACTACCGGAGGAGGGCCAGCATTATCTCCAAACCATCCGGCAGGGAGCGCAGCGGATGGGCGCATTGATCGATGACCTCCTGACCTTTTCCCGGCTCAGCCGGCTGCCGCTGAACCAACAGCTTATCGATACCGGCGGGTTGGTGAAGTACGCGCTGGCGGAGCTAACCCCGCAACGAGAAGGACGCGAGGTCGAGCTGCGGGTGGCCGAATTGCCGCCCTGCCAGGGCGACGCGGCGCTGCTCCGCCAGGTCTGGATCAATCTGCTCTCGAATGCGATCAAGTACACCCGCCGCCGCGCCCAGGCGTTGATCGAAATCGGCGCGCGCACCGAAGCCGGGGAAACGGTCTACTTTATCCGCGACAACGGCACCGGGTTCGACATGCGCTACGCGGGCAAGCTCTTCGGGGTCTTCCAACGCCTGCACCGGGCGGACGAGTTTGAGGGCACCGGCGTGGGCCTCGCTATTGCACAACGTGTCATCCATCGCCACCACGGCCGGATCTGGGCCGAGGCGGAGCCGGACCGGGGAGCAACTTTCTCCTTCACCCTCAACGCGAAAGGAAACCCATGAGTGAACCCAACGCCCTCGAGATCCTGATCGTCGAAGACAACACGCAGGATCTTGAGCTGATGTTACGCGCCCTGCGCAAAGCCAATTTCGCCAATCGCATGCAGGTAGCGCGCGACGGCGTTGAGGCGCTCGACATAATCTTCGGCGAGAACGGCTTTGCCGGAAGACCGGGAGCGGCGCCCAAAGTCATCCTCCTCGACCTCAAGCTGCCAAAGGTGGACGGGCTCGAAGTCCTCCAACAAATCAAGGCCGACGCACGGACCCGGAATATTCCGGTGGTGGTGCTGACCTCGTCGAAGGAACAGCGGGACGTAATCGAGAGTTACCGGCTCGGGGTTAACAGCTACATCGTCAAGCCGGTCAGCTTCGAGCGCTTCGCCGCCGCGGTGCAGGAGCTCGGGCTTTACTGGCTCCTGCTCAATCAAGCTCCCAAAGTCGATGCCTGAAAAAACTCTCGAGGTCCTCCTCGTCGAGGATAACCCGGCCGACGCCGAGTTAATGGTGCGCGAGCTGAAGCGCACCGGCTTTATGCCGCACGCCCAGCGGGTCGAGACCGAGGCGGAGTATCTCGAGAGGCTCCGAGGCAAAGTCGACCTGATTCTTTCCGACTACCAGTTGCCGGAATTCAGCGGGCTGCGCGCCCTGCAACGGCTCAACGAGCTGCAGCTCGATATCCCCTTCATTATCGTCTCCGGAACGATCGGCGAAGAGACCGCGGTCGCCGCGATGCGGGAGGGAGCCGACGATTACCTGCTCAAAGACCGGATCGCGCGGCTGGGCGAGGCGGTAAGACATGCGCTCGCTCAGCGGCAGCTTCGCGCCGAACGCCGGGCCGCAGAGGAGAAATTAAGCAAGCTCATGCGCCGGCATCAGCTGATTCTCGATTCATCCGCGGAAGGGATTCATGGGATCAACCTCGCAGGGAGGATCACTTTTGAAAACCGCAAATCACTCGAACTACTCGGCTGGACGAGCGAAGAACTGATCGGGCGCGCCGCGCACGAAACCATTCACCACAGCCATGCCGACGGCAGCGCCTATCCGGTCGAGTCATGCCCGATCTACGAGAGCATGCGCGATGGCAAAACCCGGCGCGTGACTAACGACGTCTTCTGGCGCAAGGACGGGCGGTCTTTTCGGGTTGATTACGTTTCCGCGCCCGTCCGGGACGACGAGGGAAAGATTGTCGGCTGCATCGTCACTTTCAAAGACAACACCGAGCAATATGTGGCCGAGCAGCGGCTCAAGCTTCAGGAGCAACAATACCGGCTTCTCTTCGAGACCAATCCCAACCCGATGTGGGTCTTCGATTCCGCCTCGCTCGCCATTCTCGCCGTTAACGACGCCGCCCTCGCCCAGTATGGCTATTCTCGCGAAGAATTTCTCCGGCTTCGCCTGAGCGATCTGCGTTTGCCGGAGGAAGAGGAGGCCTTGCAAAAGGCGCTCACCGGCCCGCGCGCGCCCGCCCATTTCTCGGGAGAGTTTCGCCACTGCACGAAGGAGGGCACGCTGATCAACGTCCTCATCTACTCGAGCCCGTTGCTCTGGAACGGCACAGCCGCGCGCATGGTCACTGCGATCGACGTAACGGAACGAAAACGCAGCGAAGAACGTCTCCGCCAGCAGTCGGAAATCATCGATCGCGCCCACGACGCCATCATCATGCGCAACTACGACGATCAGCGGATCGTTTTTTGGAACAAAGGCGCCGAACGTCTCTACGGCTGGACAGCAGAGGAGCGGATTGGATTATCCGAAGCCACCACGCTGGCCAACCGGGCCGATATCGACCGCGTCTTGAATAGCCTTCACGAAACCGGCGAATTTCATGGCGAGCTGAAGCAGTTCACCAAAACCGGCGACGAACTGATCGCCGAGGTGCGCGCGACGCTGGTGCGCGACGACCAGGGCGCGCCGCGCTCGATCCTGGTCATCTGCACCGATGTAACGGAACAAAAGCATCTCGAGATGCAGTTGCTGCGCGCGCAACGGCTTGAAAGCATCGGCACGCTGGCCAGCGGCGTGGCGCATGATCTGAATAACATCCTTACCCCGATTCTCATGGGCGCAGACTCGATCGACGACCAGGGCGACCCCGACGTTCGCGCGGCGCTCGATCTGATCCTGGCGAGCGCGCATCGAGGCGCGAGTGTAGTTAAACAGGTGCTGACCTTCGCCCGTGGGATCGAGGGCGAGCGGGTGCGGACTAATCCGCGCCACCTCATTGAAGAAATGGCCGATATCGCCCGCAGCACATTTCCCAAGACGATCGAGATCAGAACAAACTATCCGAAGGAGCTTTGGTCGGTCGCCGGCGATCCGACGCAGTTGCACCAGGTGCTGCTCAATCTGGCAGTCAACGCGCGCGACGCGATGCCGCAGGGCGGGACGCTTGAGATCGCGGCGGAGAATATCGAGCTGGACGAAACCGCCGCGGCAAAAATGCCGGAGGGAAAGCCGGGCGCTTATGTGCTCCTGCGGGTGAGCGACAGCGGCGCGGGCATGTCGCAGGATACGGTCGAAAAAATTTTCCATCCGTTCTTTACCACAAAGGAAATCGGCAAAGGGACCGGCCTCGGGCTTTCGACAACCTTAGGCATCGTGAAGAGCCACGACGGCTTTATTGTGGTGGAGAGCGCTCCCGGGCGCGGGACGACTTTTCGCGTTTTCCTTCCCGCCAGCGATGTTCAACTCAGCGCCGCAGAAGCGGCGAAGACAGACATTGCCCGAGGGCGAAATGAACAGATACTGGTCATCGACGACGAGGAAATTATCCGCTTCGTCACAAAGTCGATTCTTGAAGAGAACGGCTACCAGGTCCTGGAAGCAAAAGACGGCCCGGAAGCCCTGGCGGTGTTCAGACAAGCTGGCGATGCCATTCAACTCATTCTCACTGACCTGATGTTGCCGCAGATGGATGGCGGCGCGCTCGTGCACGAGCTGAGGAAAATCGATCCGAGCGTGCCGATCATCGTTTCCACAGGCGCGGACGATCCACAAATCCAGAGCGCGTTGGAAGCAAGCGGGGTCGAACATTTCCTCGGCAAACCCTATGGCCGGGACCAACTGCTGGCGATGGTCGACAATGTCCTCGCCGCCGCCCGGCAAAGGACGGCTTGAAAGTGATTCGATCAGACGCAGTCAGGTAGCTTTGCCTCGTCACGGGCGATAAGCCGGTGCGCGACCGCTTCGTCGCTCTGCACAATCCCGTCGCGCATGACGATATTGCGCCGGGCGTAGGCGGCGATGTCGCTCTCGTGAGTCACCATCACAATCGTGATCCCGTGCTCGTTGAGCTGCTGGAAGATTCCCATGATCTCGACGCTGGTGCGGCTGTCCAAATTCCCGGTCGGTTCGTCGGCGAGGAGCAGCTCGGGGTCGTTGATCAGGGCGCGGGCGATCGCGACCCGTTGTTGCTGGCCGCCGGAAAGCTGGCTCGGGTAATGATCTTCGCGCCCGGCGAGACCGACCGCGGCGAGGACCCGGTTCGCCTTTTCGCGCAACTCCGCGCTCGTTAGGCGATGCTCGCCGTAAAGCAACGGCAACTCAACGTTCTCGAGCGCGGAGGTGCGCGGGAGCAGGTTAAAGTTTTGAAAGACGAAGCCGAGCTTGCGATTGCGAATATCGGCGAGCTGGTCGCGCCCGAGCCGGGAAACATCATGGCCATCGAGGATGTAACGGCCGCTCGTCGGCCGGTCGAGACAACCGAGCAGATTCATGAGGGTGGATTTGCCCGAGCCGCTCGAGCCCATGATGGCGGTAAATTCGCCCCGACCAATCTCGAGGGAGACGCCGCGCACGGCGCGGACTTCGACCTCGCCAGTGTGATAAGTCTTGTGCACGTCTTCCAGCCTGACGACGGCCTGATTCGCACCCATTCTTGTGATGCCTCAGAAGCGGCGGCCGCCGCCCGCGATCGGGTTGTTCGGGCGCTGGGCAGCGAGGGTTTCGTTGCCGGTCATTGCGGTCACGACCCGATCACCTTCCTTCAGACCATCGAGCACTTCGGTCGCGATCCCGTCGCTGATCCCGGTCTTGATTTGGACCGCGACCGGTTTCGCTGCCTGCAGGACGTAGACGGTGCGCTCGGTCTGATGCTCGCCCGGTTTTCCGCGGGTGTGCGCGCCTAACGAGGATGGCGCTGCGTTCGGCGGCCGAAAACGGAGGGCGGCGTTGCTCAGCTTGAGCGCGTTCTCCCGATGCGCCCCGATGATGGAAACGTTCGCGGTCATCCCCGGCTTTAATTTCAGATCGGCGTTGTTCACGGAGATCACGGTGTCGTAGGTGACCACGTTCTGGATCGTCGTCGGCGCGTTGCGCACCTGGGTCACTTCGCCGTGAAAGGTGCGCCGCGGAAAAGCGTCGACGGTGAAATCAACCTTCTGTCCCACATCGACTCCGCCGATATCCGCTTCCGCGACCGCGGCATCGATTTGCATTTTCGTGAGGTCATTTGCGATCGTGAAAATGACCGGCGCGCTCAGGCTGGCGGCAACGGTCTGGCCAACGTCGACGCTGCGTGAGATGACGATTCCGTCGATCGGAGAAGTAATCGTGCAATGCTCGAGATCGACCTGCGCTTTTTGCAACGCACCCTGTTTGATCTTCACCTGCGCTTCCGCCTGATGAAGGGTGGCGTTGGCCTGGTCGAGCTCGGACTGGGAGGAGTTTTGTTTCGCGACCAGCTCGACCATTCGCTTCTGCGTTAGTTGCGCCAGCTCGAGCGCAGCTTTGGCGTTGTCGAGATCACCCTGGGCCTGCAAAACGGCCGCCTGAAAAACCGCCGGATCAATCTCGGCCACGACCTGTCCCGCCTTCACCGGCGAGTTAAAATCGACGAAGAGCTTTGCGATGTTGCCGGAAATCTGGCTGCCGACCTGCACGTTCACGACCGGGTTGAGGGTGCCGGTCGCGGTCACCGCTTCGGTGAGCGGGCCGCGCGTCACCTCGGTGGTTTGGTATTCGCCCGCGGCACTGCTGCGGCAGCGCGTGAACCCAAAAACAAGCGCGAGCGCGAGCAAAATCGCGCCGCCGAGGAGATAAATTCGTTTCATGAAAAATGCCGACGAACCGGCGTCGGCAGGTATTCTTTAGACCGGCCGAAGCCGAATTGGTTACAAGAAAGCATGCGCCGCTACTTGGAAATTTATTCGATCATGCTGCGCAACTCGCTCATCCGCGAGATGAGTTTCAAGGCCAACTTCATCCTCTGGATGATCGTGGAGGTGCTCTGGTTTTGCGGCCAGATTCTCTTCTTCAGCATCATCTTTGGCCAGGTCGATCAGATCGGCGACTGGACGAAATGGGAAGTGGTCCTGCTCGTCGGCACGCACCAGATTATCGCCCAGCTTTTCCAGGCGTTTTTCTTCGTCAACGTCGCCAACATTCCCGAGTTGGTGCGCACCGGGAAGCTCGATTCCGTGCTCGTGCTCCCGGTCGACAGCCAGTTCGCGGTCTCGACGAAACAGTTCGGGCTCGACAGCGTGGTCAACGCGTTTATCGGCGCGATCGTCGTGATCTTTTGCCTTCGGCAACTGCATGTCGTGCCCGGGCCCGGGACGGTGCTGCTTTATCTGGTCGCAATCGCGTTTGGGATCTCGATCCATTATTCGATCATGCTCACTCTCGCCGCGGTCAGCTTCTGGATCGTCCGGGCACAAGGACTGGTTTACGGTTATTTCAATTTCCTCAATATCGCGCGCTATCCGGACGTGATTTTTCCCCGGCTTTTCCGGCTTGTCTTTGGCTGGTTCATTCCGGTTGTGATCGTGGCCAATATCCCGGCCCGCTTGCTCATCAAGTCATTAGGCCAACCCAGCTGGCTCATGTTTCATCTCATCGTCGCCGGCACGATCGTGACCCTCATCAGTCGCGCCTTCTGGCGCTGGGCGCTGAATCACTATTCCAGCGCCAGTTCTTGAGCGAAAAACCGACCGAAAGATAGGAAAATTGCCCCCGCCGAAATCGCGCCAAAACCGCTTGCGGAAAAATTTTCTCGCTCTTAATTAAGCCTCCCCAAGTCCGGACTAACGGGGCCGCAGCGCCGAAAAAATTTCTTATGGCTCGTTCAACCAAAAAAACATCTCCCAAATCCGCGAAGAAAGCGCCGGCTAAGAAGAAGCCTGTCGCGCGGACCAAACCGGCTGCGAAGAAAACGCCTAAGGGTGCTCAAGCAAAGGCGAATAAACGCGCCGCTGCGCCGGTCCGCTCGGCCAATGGCAAGGCGAAGAAGGCGGTCGGGAAAAATTCCGAAACGCTCAGCATCATCGGCAATCACGCCCAGCCGAAGCAGCGCCGCCTCGATCCTTTCATCAAGGCCCAGCGCGAGAAACTCCTGCAACTGCGCGACGCGATGGTTGATTCCATGACCGGGGTCGCGCAGGACACGCTCCGTGCCAGAGCTGAAGGGAGCGAAGCCTCTGCCTTCGGCATGCATCAGGCGGACGCGGGGAGCGACGCCTACGATCGCGATTTTGCGCTCAGCCTTCTTTCCCAGGAACAGGATGCGCTTTATGAAATCGATGAAGCGCTGAAGCGGATCGACCTCGGCACCTACGGGAAATGCGAGATGTCGGGCAAACCGATTTCGCGCGCGCGCCTCGAGGCGATTCCGTTCGCCCGCTTCACGGTCGAGTGTCAATCGCAGCTGGAGAAGCAAAGCAAGGCTTCACGCGTGCGGCAGTCGGTCACTTCGCTCTTTGGCCTGACCGAAGATGAAGGTCGCGAAGGCGAAGAAGAAGAGGCCCTGCCCGAAACCAAGGAGTAGTCGTTATGCCGCAGGAAATCGTCGCCCTTGAATGCACGGAAGCGAAAGCGCTCGGCAAGCCCGTTTCGCGTTACATGACGACGCGAAACAAGAAAAGCCCGCGCACGCCGAACCGGCTGGAGAAAAAGAAATACAATCCGTTTTTGAAACGGCACACTCTGCATCGGGAGACGAAGTAACATGCAACCGAAGACCGCCAAACGCCGTTCCGCTTTTCGCCGCGCGAATCGCACCATGCCACGCCGCCGAATCGATATCGCGGCCGAGGCGATTGATTACAAAAACCCCGACCTGCTGAAAAAATTCGTGACCGAAAGCGGCAAGATCCTGCCGCGGCGCGTGACCGGAATGCCGGCCCACATGCATCGCAAGATCACGCGCGAGATCAAGCGCAGCCGCTCGGTCTTGTTGATGAAGTAGCCTCGGCGGCAACCTTCGTCATCCCGAGCGCCGCGGAAGCGGAGTCGAGGGACCCCGCGGAACAACTAGAAGGTCACACGCGCCGCGACGCGAGTGACCGATTCCCATGGAGGATCGCGAAACTCGCGATCAGAGCTTCACGCGTAGTGGGCGGGATCCCTCGACTTCGCTGCGCTGCGCTCGGGATGACGAGCTTCGGTCTGGGGAGCACAAGCCGCTGGCCTGTCGTTTGCCGGTGGCTCGCCAGCAAACATGCGCCGAAGGCGCCAAACGCCGCGCTCTTCAAGAACCTGAGTCCTTACGCTTGAAACGGTGCGTCGTCGCTCGCGCGGCTGGACCGAGGATGAGCTCAGTCCAGCCGGCGAGTTACAACTCACGGGAAAGGAAAGGTTAGGGAACGATCCGATCGGTGATCGTATCGTGATGCAGCGCGCAATGGTCACGCAGCTGAAACCATCCGCCCTGACCCTGGTTGGTTTGCGCGATACTGCTCTTTTCGCCTTCGGCATATTTTTCCCAGCTGTCGTAACGCACGATTGCGAGGAAATTCCAAGGCGCGCCTTCGAGGTGCGCGAGGAGGACATTACCCGAGGCGGTATCGCCCGGAGTTGACTCGCTCAACATTTTCTCCAGTTCATCGCGATGACCAGGCGCGGCGCGATAATCGGAGACCACGTAGACCGAGCCGGAGCTTTTCGAGGCATCATCCAGCCCGAGCGCCTTGGAAAAATCCGCCCATGACGGGCCGGCAACAAAAGTATCGCCGTGCCACTCCGTGAGCATCCGCTGCTGCGGCGTCATGGGTGCCTGCTTGAGGTCCACTGTGGCGGTCGTGCCGATGTGTTCGATCGCGATATAATCCCACGAGTCGCCGTCCTGGTGCCGCAGCAGGATTCCTTTTGTATCGGGATGCTGCGGGTCCGGCTGCTTCAGCCAATTCTGCAATTGCTTGGCTTTGCCGAGGTTGGCCTTGACGATGAAGACGTGATAGATGTCGGTCCGCTTCGAGGCGGTGGCTGATTTTGAGGCGGATGGACTTTGTTGGGCCTGCAATGCCGCGAGCGGCATGAACGTGAGAAGCGCGAGTGCGCGAATCAATTTTTTCATTTGGTTAGTTTTGTTTGGGTTAGCTGACGGTCGCGAGCTTGTTCAGGCGGCTCGCGCGCTGTCAAGCCTAACTAAATGATTCGCGATTTTCCGGCGCGAGGGCGCGCCGGCTCCAACCCCAGGGGTCCGTCAGCTCTTGCGGGTGCGCTCGCCCTGCTCGATCAGCTTCCAAAACTCGCGGGTTTTCCCCAGCTGATCATCTTCGGCCATCGGCAGTTTGCTGCGGTAGAGAAAATCCCGCAGCGTGTTTTTGTGCAGCACGCGGTGCACGGTGACGCCTTCGGGGCTGCGTTCGAAATAGATCCGATAATCTTTCGCCCGATAGCGATGGAGCTTTTTCCCTTCGCGCTCGATCACGCCGAAGCGCTGGCTGTCGAGATGATCGAGTTCCTCGGGCAGGATTTGAAACTCAGCCAGCAGCTCGAGCTGAAGCGTTTTCGGCAAGGCCGCCATCTCCGCCGCGCTCAGTTCGTTGAAGATGATTTGGAACATGTGCAGCGGGAATGGTTCACCAATCTCGATTCACGTTTTTGCATACACCCGCTGCACCCGCGTGCCAATCCCAGTAAAAATTTCCCACGCAATCGTGCCCGCGCGCTCCGCCACTTCGGCGACGAGGATTTCCTCCGCACCCTGGCGGCCGAAAAGAACCACTTCGTCGCCAACCGCTACGTCCGGCAGCGCGCTCACATCAATCATCATAAGGTCCATCGTGATCCGGCCGAGCACGGGGCAACGCCGGCCGCGAATTAAGACCTCCGCGCCGCGATTTGAAAGCGAGCGTGGATAGCCGTCGGCGTAACCCGCACTGAGCGTCGCCACCCGCGTCCGGCGCGAGGTGGTGAAGGTGCGGCCGTAGCTCACCGTCCGGCCGGCGTCGAGATCGCGCAAAAGCGCGACGCGCGTTTTCAGCGTCATGACCGGCTGAAGGAATTTTTGTTCGTTAGGTAAAGCCGCGCTCCCGTACAGCATGAGCCCGGCCCGGACAAGGTCGAAATGGTATTTGGCAAAACCGAGAATGCCGGAACTAAGCAGCACGTGAACTTTGAAGGGATGCGGGACGCGCGCCCGCATTTCCCTCACGAGCTGCGCGAAGTGCTGAAGTTGATCTTCGGTAAACCGGGCGTCCTCCTCGGCCGCGGGCAGATGAGTGGAAACGCTGTGGATCTTGAGCGCGGGAACTTGCGAAATTTTTTCCAGCTCGGTCACGGCCGCCTCCTGCCAGCAACCGATTCGCCCCATCCCGGTGTCGATCGCGAAGTTGATCCCGCTCGGATTTCCAGCAAAACCGGACGCTTCTTCCAAACTCGAGACCGAAGGAATGAAGCCGTGTTGATTGATCGCCGCCCGTTCCTCGGGCAGCGCCGGTCCGAGGAGCAGGATCGGATGCGGCAGGCCGCTCGCGCGCAGCTCCTCCGCTTCGCGCAGATTCGCCACCCCGAAGAGTTTCGCCTCCTCGCGCAGAGCGCGCGCGACCTCGACCATGCCGTGGCCATAGGCGTTTGCTTTCACGACC
This sequence comes from Chthoniobacterales bacterium, assembly GCA_036825615.1. Classification (GTDB taxonomy): domain Bacteria; phylum Verrucomicrobiota; class Verrucomicrobiia; order Chthoniobacterales; family UBA10450; genus JAICXG01. The sequence continues at coordinate 50,635 of DAISXY010000006.1, read as the reverse complement.
GCGAGCAGCTCCGTCTCTCGCCCGACTCGTTCCTGCGCGACGCGCGCATTGTGCCGCAGGGCGGCGCGATCGATCTCGGCCCAGCAGCGTTCCTTGCCTAACGACGTCATTTTGCCGGGACAGTAATGTATGGCGCGCGCAGGTAAATCGGTTCGAGCTTTTCCTCATCGCTCCCCTCCCCGCGCCGCGCCAGCTCGATGAGGCGCAAGGCGGAAGGATGTTCGATTACAAGACGGCGCGCGGGCGCGCCGGCTCCAAGTTCCTCGAATTGCGCCAGGGGCTCGGTCGCGACCGCAGGCACACCTGTGAGCGCACCCAGTTTCGCCCCGACCTCTTCCGCGCTTGCCAGACTTGGACCTTCGACCGCTCGACCGTCAATCACATGCGCAAAAACAAAAGAAGCCCGTCGGGCATCGCCAACGAAGAAATATTCCTCGCGTTCGATCGCGTAGATCGAAGGCAGACCGCGCAAACGCGCGCCGGAGGCAACGCCCAGACCGAGGGCGGTGGCAATGGAAATACGAACGCCAGCATACGATCCGGGACCGAGCCCGACCACGATGAGATCTGGCGGTCCGTCGTGTTGATAGATCGCCTGTAGATTTTCGTAAAACAATCCCGAGTCCTTGCGATCGGCCGGAAAGGTGCGGAAATCCGGGCTCTCTTTGCCGCCACAGAAAGCGATGCTGCCGACCGACGAGGAGAGCTCGAGCGCCAGGATCTTCACCGCGTTTCCTCCGAAATTTGCCGCCGCGATTCAGTGAGCGTTTGAAAACGGAACCATCGCGTCCGCGCCGGCAGGACCTGCGGGAATCGGTCGGCCCACTCGATCACCGTGATCGCGCCATCAGTGAGGTAATCATCGAAGCCTATCTCTTCCAATTCCGCCCGCTCCCGCAGCCGGTAAAAATCGAAATGGAAAAGCGGGAGCCGCCCGCCGCGATATTCGTGCACAAGCGTGAAGGTCGGGCTGGTTGCTTCTTCGCTGCTGCCGAGGCCGAGGAGCAGGCCTTTGACAAAATGCGTCTTGCCCGCGCCGAGCTCGCCCGCCAGGGCAATGACGTCGTTAGGCGCGAGCGCCGGCGCCAGGTCGCGCGCGATGGCGATCGTCTCTTCGACGCTATCGGAAGTGAACGTAGCCATGAAAAGAGGGCGGAGTGACAAGCGACGAGTGACGAGTGAGGCGCCCAATTTCTGTGAGCCGCAAATCGCGAAATTTCGTTCGCCATTTCTCTTTCAGCTTCCCAGCGTCGTTAGGCGAAAGAGCAAAGAGCAGCTCGTAGTCTTCGCCATCATTGATCGCCTCGGAAACCGAGCAACCGGAACGGCGCGGGATGGCTGACTCATCAATCTCGAAACCGGTGCCGCTGGCCTTCGCGAGGCGCGGGAGATCGGCGCCGAGTCCGTCGCTCAGGTCCATCATGGCATGAACCCGGAAATGACGCGTGAGCCAGCGTGCTTCCTCGATCCGCGCCGTGAAACGGAGATGACCACCTTTGCCAGAGCCACCCAGCTGTCCGGTAACAAAAAGCAGATCGCCCGGTTTGCCGCCGCGGCGCAACGTGCAACGCGCCTTCTCCACCCGGCCGAGAGCGCTCAGCGAAACGACGATCGGGCCGCTCGTGTTGCTGGTTTCACCGCCGACAATTGCGACCTCGAAACGCTCGCCCGCGCGCCGGAGCCCGTGATAGAGTTGCGTCATCCATTTCACTTCGCGCACAGCCGGCGCAAGCAAAGTGACGAGCGCATATTGCGGCTGGCCGGACATCGCCGCGAAATCGCTCAGGGTGCGCATCATTGCTTTCCAGCCGACGGCTCCCGGCTTTTCGTTAGGCAAAAAATGCACTCCTTCGACCACGCAATCGGTTTTGAAAAGCAGATACTCCTGCCTCTTCGACGAACGCAGCACCGCGCAGTCATCCCCCGGCCCGACGATCACGTCCCGCCGCGCGCTCAGCCCTTTTACCAGTTGCGCGATCAGGCGGTCCTCGCCCAGTTCGCGCAGTTTCATTGCGGGAGCAGATCGGGGAAAGCGAGCGCGCTGAGGGAGAGGAAATTGAAAAGGGCGTGCATCGTCATCGCCACGAGGATCGAGCCGCTCCATTCATAAGCCAGGGTAAAGCAGCCGCCGAGGACAAAGAGCGGCCCGAGACTCGGCAGATGCACATGGACGGCGCCAAAGAGGAGCGCGTTCAAGACCAACCCGAGCCCGCGGCCAAGATAGCGCTTGAGCACGCCGTAGATGAAGAAGCGAAAGATGAACTCCTCCGCGAAGGGCGCGATCGCGATCGCGAGCACAATGATGAGGACGCGCTGCCCGAGCGTTTCCGAACTGGTAAACATCTCGACGATCTGCTGCCGGCTCGAGCCTTCGCCGACGAAAAAGCGAGAAATGCTGTCGGCTGCGAAGAGCAGCGGATAAGCGGCGAGAAGCAAGACAGCCGCGGTGCTGACAATGCGCCCAAACCCGAGCCGCGAAAATCCGCCTAACGACAGAACGCGGAAGCCGCGCAGTTGCAGAAGGGCGATCAGAATTGCCACGACCGCGAGGGAAAATCCGCCGGTTAGAACAAGATCGCGAGTTCGAAAGACCGCGTCGTGGATTTTCGTCGCCGCAATGATATTGAGAGCGAACCAACCGATCAGGAGCGCCGCCGCGATCGCTTCCGGCAAGCCGAATCGCTTCTCTCCCAAGACCCCGGAGCCGTTGTGTCGCGCCTCAATCTGGCGGAAAACCGAGAGGTAAACGTAAAGGCCGGCGATGACGAGCAGCGCGTTGATCAGGCTGTCGAACATCGCGCTCCTGGGTCGCTACGGAGCGTAATAGCTCGGGAGCAAATAGGCGCGCCCGCTTTCCAGCTGCGGCGTCAGCTGGCCCGGAAGTGAGAGCTCGATCTTGTGATCGCCGCTCTTGAGCAGCAGGCGCAAAAGCCGGCCAAAGCTAAACGGTGGCCGGTAGCGCACGACCTTGGCGTTCGGCGCATGCCCGAGTTCACGCGCCTTGGCAAACGCGTCTTCTATCTGGCCGAGGCCATCAATCAGCTTGTATTCGAGGGCGTCGCGACCGGACAGGATCCGGCCATCGGCAATACTGTTGCGGAGCGCCTCGGCCGAGAGGTGCCGTTCCTGCGCCACGATCCCGAGAAACTTGTCGTAGATTTTCATGACAAAGCTCTGGACGTAATCGCGCTCCTCGGGAGTAATGGGCCGGGCGCCATTGAGCATGTCCTTGAACTTGCCGCTTTTGAACACCACCGAGGCCAGGCCGATTTTGTCGAAAAGCCGCTCGTAATTCAGGGTCTGAATGATCACGCCAATGCTTCCGGTGATGCTGGTCTCATTCGCCATCAGGTATTGCCCGCCGCAGGAAACGTAATACCCGCCGGAAGCGGCGAGCGATTCCATGTAGACCACGACCGGCTTCTTCGCCCGCGTCTTCACGACTGCGTTGTAGATCATGTCCGAGGCGGTAACTTCACCCCCTGGAGAGTCGACATCGAGGACGACCGCACGCACCCGATCGTCATTGCGCGCCTGCTCCAGTTGCCAGCGCAGATCGTCCACCATCGAGTCGCCCACGTTGCCCGCCACCCCGGTGCTGATGAGGCCGCGGAGCGAAATGACCGCGATTTTGTCTGCGCTCGAGCGGCCCGAGCGTTCGACGATCATTTCGTCAAAGCGCGGCCGGTAATTGATTTCCCCGCCGCGCCGGCCTTCAAACCGGCTGAAGAGGGCGCCGCCGAGCATCAGATTCACGAGCAGACTGGCGCAGAGCGCGACGAACAGGAAAATGCTCAGGCAACCGAGAGTCCGCGTGTTCGCCATGCCGGGATGCAATCGTCGAAGAAGGCGCAGGGCACAAGCAATTTTGCGTTGCTGCGGGAGCGGATTTTGAGGCGCCCGGGGCGGTGGCAAGCAAGCTGCTCTTGGATTCTAGTAATTATGACACCGTTGCATCCAAGCGCCCAATTGCAGAAGAGCGCCGCCGCCGCCCGCCCCCGCCCGAAAAGTCGCCGCAAGCCTGCCCGACGCCCGCGAAAAACCGCCTCACATTTCGACGAAGACGACATTATCCGGCCGGCCGTCGGCACCCTTTCCCGCACCAAGACCTTGCTCCTCGCCGCGCTCAAAGTCTGGGAATTAAAGAACGGCATCCGGGACTAGTCCCGGTTCGTCCCCCGCTGCTCAAGCGCGCGTTAGGTAGCGGAGCGCGCGCAGGCTCGGCAGGAAGAAATAGGCTCCGCCGCGAACCGTAACGAATTGCGGCAAACCTGAAACCCGGCGCCGCAATCCGGCCTCCCTCGGCAGGTTGAAGTCGGCCGTAACCGGACAGCCCTCCAGCGGTTCGCGGGTACCAAGGAGCGGATCGCTTTCGCCGGTCATGCCCGCAAATTTCGTATTCGCGATCCAGGCGTTCTGCAAAAACTCAAACTGCCGCGAGATGTTGGCGTTGAGACAAATGAAATGCAGCCCGCGCGCCGGATCGTCGGGCGGTGCAGGCTCGACCGCCTCTTCCGGCGAAAGCCCGGCGCCATATTCGCGACCGCGGCGCAGAAGCCGATGGAAACGCACCGACGAGATCAGGTCGCTGCGAAATTCGTTTCGGCCGAAACCAGCCATGATGATGAGCTTTCTCAGCCAACCGGCGGATCGCTCCGGGAAATCGGTGTTGCGCGGATTCGCCCGGCGAATGTGCGCGCCGAACGGACAGCGCGCACCTGCCCGGTCGTTCTCGTAAGTAAATTGATTCTTTTGCATCGGCGCCGGGTCAATCCCGGGGATCGGTTCTGGTTGTATTGACACCAACGGATCGCCCGCTTCGGTCCGGCCGACCATCTTCGCGCCAAGTGCACGAGCTTCAGCCAGATCGCCGCCTGACTCTTGATAAAGAAACTGCCAGAACCCGCGGACATCCTGCTCTAGCTGGCGCATGACAAGATAGGTCCCGTTGCGGCCAAGATCCCTTTTTGAAGGCATGTCTATGGCTGGCAGCAATTCCGCTGTGCTATCGTCGGAATCGAGCAAAGGCCGCTCGGTAAACTTGCCGTATTCATTCGCATAACCGAGAAGGAATTCACCCAGGGTAGAGATATTGGTGTAACTCCCTTGCGTGCACGGAGTGGCGCGCTGCTGCTCCCAGTCGATTTGCGGCTGACTGATCCCATCGGCAAACCCGAATGGCTCTTTCTCGTCGAGATCACTCGTCTCCAGCCATCTCACTTTTTCGAAGGCTTCGCTCCAACTGTTTGCCTTTGTCCGCTCGACAAACGACTCAAACTCTCCCGCCTGCCCAAAAAACATGATGAGTGCGTGCGGCTCGTCTCCGTACTGTCCCCAGCTCCAGCGTGCCGGGGCATTTTGATGCATATCACCTAATTGTCGCGCCCGGCTTTCCTCGCCCATTCCTCCCCGAAACTCGTGTGAAAAAGAGCTAATCAATGCTTCCGGAGCGCCTAACTTGCGCAGTCCCGGTGCAGTCAAGGCGACATTGAGCGCCGTGGTCGGCGGCGGGTTTGTCGCGATCGCGCTGGTAATCGGGGCGGCACGGAGCCATGACCTGGCGACCGCCGAATCCTTCACCTTTACAAGCGCATAACTGGCCCTGTTCATCTGGCCATAACCGAAGCGCACCAAGCCCTGAACGTCAGCGTAATCCACCTCACTCATAGCAGTCCCACCCACTCTCGCAGCTCCGCCTCGCTCATCGATGAGTTCTCCAAGCCGCGCCGGACGCGGGTGTGCCGGTCCAGATCAACCGCGGTTAAACCTGGGTAAGCCTTGTACCACACCTGGCTTGCCAGCGTGTGACGCCGGAGGTACTCCTTATAGTTACGTTCGTCAATGCAGCCATCTCGGATCAGCCAGTTCGTCCGGGGATAACCAATCCCGTTGCTGAAGGAGGCATTTAGACCAAAACCGGTTTTGTTAATGAAATCATCCATGTAACTCTCGACGCTACCGTCGTAGTTACTAAAAAAAATCATCCGTTCTCGCCCAGCCACAAAGACCCAGCGCGCGAAGTGAATCGAGCGAATCCGTCCGAGCCGGCCCGGCCATGTAAGATGGCGTGCGGCATAGTTCACCGTCTTTAACACGCCAACCACAGTCAGCAACCGTGTAAGCCCAGGCTTAAGGCTGCCCATCGCGCTGAATTGGTTTGTCACATCATGGTCCTCAAAGCGCGAAAGGGTTTCCGAATGGGTTTGGTCCGCCACCGGGCAAAGCACCGGATCCGTTTTCTCGCGTCGACGGAGAGCGATGAGATAGAACGGTGTCAGGATTAGCAAAACTGGCGAGAACAAAAGAACCAGCAGCGGCAATCCGATCAGATGCAGCAGGTTTCTTATCCGCCAGCCAAGCGGCGTCGGAGCTTCGGGCGATAGAGTCAGCCGCCCACCTGATTTCTGCGCCTCGACAAACTCGGAAAGCTTTGCGTGCAGTTCTCGCGGCGACAGACCTTGCATTTCGGCGCGGTTCGTCTCCAGATGTTCCTGCAGGACCCGGTAAAGGGTGGCTTCCTCCTGCACCTGCTGCACGGTACGACCGCGGGAATTGACATAAACAGCTATGGCAGGTGAATCATGCTCTTTCATCCAGCGCAGGATATCTGTCTTCGCGCTGAAGCCCTCACAGCAGGAAAAGATTTCGCGCAAGCCATATCCGGCGCGATCAACCAACTCTTTCAGGAACAGACTCACTTCACCATCGATATCTCCCAAGAAGGCCAGGTAGAGAGGATAGTTGCGCGGAGGCAAGCCGTAGACCCGGACGTCTTCGGTGGTCTTATCATCCAGGATGACAAACCGGGCAAAATGAAGCTTCTCGAACTGGCTGAATGGGACAAGCGCATTCTCCGGGTTAACCTCTCCTGGGCCGCGGTTCATTGAGTCCAGCCGCTGCCGAAGCTCGGATTCCCGACTCGGTTCAATCGCCGCCAGAACCATGAAGCTCGATTGCGGAGTCATAAGTCCTAAGAAGCCTACGAAGGCGAACGACCGGGATGTTCCGATCGTCCCGCCGAGGAAGCCGTGCCCTCACTGCCGCGCTTCGCGCGTGCGTCTCTCCCACCGGGAGAGAGGGACTGAGTCGCAGGCGACGCGATGGGACGACAAAAGCTGGCGGACGCGAGTGAAAAAATCGGGGCGTGATCTCGCAACCGCAGGAGTGACTCCCTCTCCCCGTGGGAGAGGCGGACGGCGCCAGCCGCCGGTGAGGGCAGGTCACAACTTATCAACCGCCTCTCATTCAAATGTCTCATCTCCGGTCGGCTCATAATGAGGCACATCATTCATGTTGTGTCGGAGCGTAGATAACTCGAGATACATTCGCTTGCGCGCGCGACTTTGATTCCCGAGTGGCCGATGCTCCGCGGTCGTATGCCATGGGTTGAACGAGAGCTTTTTCGCGAACTCTATTTGCCCAGGGGAATCGAACTTCTGCTGCGGAAGGCGGAGAGTCGCGACCGAAACCCGGGGCGATAACTTCTCCGGCCAGAGTACGCCATTATTCTCAATCGGCATCAGGAATGGATCGGTTTGCAATTGGATGCGAAAGTCGAGTTCGACATCCCCTTCGCTCAGCGACTTGACCATCGCCATGCGCAAGTAATCATCCGGCGGCCGCAAAGGCAGTCGCGGAATCGGTGTCTTCCTCTTCGTCTTGGGCCAGACCGAGTATTGCATCGCCTGGCCTGCACCGAGCAAGTAGGGAACACAGCTAAAATAAGGAGCTTCGAAAGGACTGCTCTGCGTTTTCACCCAGAGCCCTTGCATGATCATGTCGAGAATGTGGGGCTGGCGAAAATTCACGAAGTGAAAAATCTGGGCGTTCTTCACACTCCACTTCTGCAAATGCGCGTTCGACTTTGTGTCCTGGGTGACAAAGGTCGGCGTGGAAACGCCAAACATGTCGAGCGTAAACTTCTCCTCATCCATCAATTTCGGCCCCGGCACATCCAGAAGTTTGATGCTGATGCTCATGAAACCGACATCATCGATGTCAGGGGTGACATAGGGGCCAGGTCCGGAAAAGCGAACCCAGCACCGAAATGTCTGCGCCTGGGCAAAGATGCCATGCCGGAATTGCGGCGCGAGGTTGTCATGGATGATAAACTCGCCGCGCACAAGTCCCTGCGTCTTGGTATTTCCGCCACGCTCGAAACCACCGGGTTTCCAGAGGAGTTTCATCTGAGTCGTGAAACTCTCGATGATTGAGTTGAGATATTGTTCCTCGTTCGGGATTGCTCGCTCCTCAGCGAGTCTTAAAACGTCGTCCTTTCGTTGCTTGTTGATTAACCATGTCACGAAGCGCGCAATGGGATCTCGCAAAGTGGCGTCAAACACCGGCCGTATCCAATGGTCAACGCGACGTTCCATTTGCAAGAGGAACATGGTTGTGTCGCTGATCCAATCGAGGAGGCGCGAGCCAGTGTTGGCCCGCGGCATTGGTCGGCTGACGTTGGAGTTCACGGCATCTGATGTTGCCTAATCTCAGGTCGCGGCTGGGAACTCGAGCGCGAAGTCAATCAGCCGCTTTTTGCTCCAGTAGACTTTTCCAAGGTAAATGTTCGGTCCGACCGCACGAATCTCATCGCGGATCCAGTGGGCAACGAGCGAGGTGTCGGAATAGTCGAGCACAATACACTCCTTGTTATCGAGCCAGCTCGGGCCCTTGTAGACCCGGGCGATAATCGCATTCAGGCCAAAGGGCAGAATCTTGTTTCGCAGCACACCCTTGGCGGCGTCGAACACCTTACCCTGCCAGGCAAAGTGACTCACGAAGTTCGCAATGTCCTGAGTATAGGTTGTTCCCGGCGCGACGATCGCAGTGCCTTTGGCTTCGCCATTTGGAATCTCTCCCGGCAGGCTGTTTTTGAACAGGTCGTCCAGCTCCGCCTGCGACATCTTCAACATTTCCGCAACGGTTATCGGCATATTTCCTCCTCTGCTTTTGTTTTCATTAGTTACAACGTCTTTAGAAATTCAATCAGTGCCCTTTTGTCAGCGTCAGGCAGATCAGTTCCAAAGTAATGTCCCTCGTCCTCGATGAAATCAGGGCATTTGTTCGCCGCGAGCAATTCCGGAACCAGTTTCACGAGCTCAGATGTAGCCTCATCCGATGACAAATTACGAGTGTGAATCTTCAGGAGCGCGGCCGCAATCTTCGCCTGCAAGCCCGCGAGTTGGGCAAAATCGGGTTCCAGGTTTCCAATCAGGTTGATCGGAGTGCCTTTTGGGATATATCCGATCTTGATATAACCGTCTTCCTTCGCGAGGGCGCGAAGTGCCACGGGCACAAACTCCTTCCGTAGCTGGAGGCGGCATTCGTTCTGCGTCCGCCAGATTGACTGGCGATTCAGCCGCTTCTCCGGCCAAAGCAGCTTTTCAATCGCATCGTTGAACGCTGCGATTCGGCCCGCTACCGACGGATCACCGGTAAATGTTCCCAGAGAGTTGTTGTGCAGCAAAGGCGCCGAACTCCAGACGCTGGCCACCGATGCCGTCCGGTAATAGCCCGTTCCTCCCGAGGCTCTCGGCTGGAACCTGATCGGATGAGCTGCGTCAAAAGGATTAAAAAACTCGAGCGGCTCGATCGGGCCCCGCTCCTTGTAAGTCTGGGAAGAGAAGTTATCCCAGATGTGACCGGCCGTGGCATTGGTGGCGAATGCTCGCGCCGAATTAGTCTTGATCGTCGTGACTGGGTAAGGCTTGTCATCGGAAAGGAAATTATCTTCGAGAAAGCTCGGCTCCTTCAACGCCGCGCGGAACCAGGCTTTTCCGTCGCCGGAACGCGGGTCGATACCGGCAGGCGGCTGCTTACTCGAATGACAGCTCGCGCAATTCTCCGCGAAAACCTCCCTTCCATGACTCATGACCGTTTCGTCGCTTGTGAGATAGGCTTTTCCACCCGGCGCGTCGGCGAGATGGAACGGTTTCAGCTTGCGGAAAAAGGCAGCGATGTTTCCCACCCGTTCCGCTGTCGCCTGCCAGTAGACGGAGTGCTTGCGCGCATAGGGAATCTCAAAAGGCTTTTGCGGTTGAAGGCCGAGCAGACGGTTGTGCCGGGTCAACCAATACTCGGAAAACATTCCGATGTTGACATAGACCCGCAGCGCCGCGCCGGCCACGCCCACAGAGTCCGCACCATCTTTCAAGATATGTGGGACATTCATTTCTTCCTTCTCGCCCGGTAACGCGAGACTCCCACCTGTAACTTTTTCGTGCGCTCCGATCCGCTCCCGTTCGCCCAGCAAAAAGATGGCATTGATCGCGTTTGGATTGTTGATGTGATCGGTTGCGATCCGCGAGGTATCGGACGTCCCCCGCGGTTGCGCGGCCAGCATTTCGTAAAAGAAACCTCCTTGCGCGACATTACAGGCAAAGACTTTGCCTTCGTTGAGATATTGGTTACCGATCGCCGAAGCGAGGTTATCCCATGCGGGGTTCTCAGGATCCCTCGGGGGCTTGCATGGATTTGGAGCTACATGACAAGCCCCACACGCAACCCCGACGCGGTAGGGGCGCACTAACTTGTTATTGTTGTAGTAGCTCGGGTCATCCATGAAGCGAGCGCCGTCCCACCGTTCCTGGGCTTTGCCGTCAAACTGCGGGTTCGGGAACAAGCGAAAGCCAATGACTCCGGAAGGCTTGCCATAAACTTTCGCGTCGATCCCGCTCGGCTCCGGCTCGGTTTGTTCGTCGAGCCATAACCCGAATTGATCCGGCTTGGCCGCGGCGCGGAAACCGGGCTCATTTACAAGGCCTAATTCTCTGAATCGCTGAGCACGCGGATACTTCCGGTTGTCGAGCATCTTCAAAAGATCGATCAATCCATAACTGTCCTGAGCCGCGCGGTCCCAAAAGCCCTGGTCGCCCGCGCTCCAAAGAATCCAGGCGTTGCGACCCATGATTTCCTCGGGAGTTAGCCTGAGGCCGCCGTCCATCGGCTTAAAGACGTCCCGGGTGATCTGTGGAAAATCCGCTGTCGTTAGGCCAGCAGCCATCGCTTCGTCCACCGGTTGCTTGCCACAGCCGGCAAGAGTCAGGCCGAGAAGCAAACCGCAACCCGTTGGAGCGATCATTTTGCGCAGGGTGTTCATCGCCATCTGCTGCGGGTCAAGGCCTTCCCTGACCGCCGGTGGTTTACAGCGCGATTCACTCCTCAGGCAAGAACTTTTCGTATGCGAAATTGTGCTAGCCCTATGTCTTCGGTCCGCCGTTGTCCTCGCTGATGACGTCGCTGGCCTTCTCCGAGATCATATAAATGTTGGTCGCGATGAAGAGTCCCGGAATTTTCGGAAAGACGCTCGCGTCTACCACCCGAAGGTTCCGCACCCCGCGCACCCGAAAACGGCTGTCGAGAACCGCCATCGCGTCGTCGTCCGCGCCAATCGGACAGGTGCAGGAGGCATGATGACCCCAGGCTTCCCTCATGATAAAGCGGTGAATCGCGGCGTCGTCGGTGACGTGATCTTCGGGCCTGGGCCAAATCTCGTTCTTGATCACGCCCTGCCGGGTTCCAATCTGATTGATCCGGCGCACGAACTTGAAACCTTCGGTAATGGCATCGAGATCTTCGTTTGCTTCCCCCTCACTTCCTTCATGGAAATAGTGGAAGTTGATCTCCGGGACATCGCGAGGATCGGCGCTCCGAAGCTTAACTGTCCCGCCGCGGTTCCTGGTATGGGCTTTCATCACCAGCCAGGTGAGCAAGTTGTGCTTTGTCGCGAGGTCGGGGTTAGCGCGGTCTTCCGAGTATCCCTTGTAGTAACCCTTGAAGAATCCCGGGACGGCGAAGATAAAGAGATCGGCCGCTGGAAGCGTGGGCTTCGACTTTTTCAGGATCCCAAGGATAACTGCGTTGCTCGTGTAAAGACCCGTCTTATGTTCCAACCACTCTTTGAGCGCGGGATCGGCTTCTTCCTCACCCTTAGGCATCCGTAGCCTCAGGTTTTCAAGCAGGACGAAATCTTTCTTTGCTTCCGAGATTACACCTATCTCGTAGCGGTCCTGCAAATTTGTTCCCACACCGGCTAACTCGACACGAACGGCAATTCCATGTCTTTCCAACTCCTGTTTGGAACCGATACCTGAAAGCATCAACAATTGCGGCGTGTTATACGCTCCGCCACACAGGATCACTTCCCGGCGGCAAAAGACTTCGCCCGCTTCTCCGCTCGCCCCGCTCGGTTCTGGATGCGCCTTATACAGATGTTTGCCGCGCAAGTAGCGCACGCCGATCGCCACCGGTTCTCCTGCTGCGCCAGGAGCGCGGTCAAATACAACCTCACTAACCAGGGTGTGGGTCTGAATCGTGAGACACTCAGGATGACTCTGCTGCGTTTCCGCGAGGTAATCACGGGGGCTGCTTCGCTGCCCGTCGCGCACCGCAATCGGAACCAGCATGATCCCTTCCGGCCGTCGCCGCATCGTCTCCCAGTCGTTTGGATCGAACCGCGCCCTCGCCTTGTTACCCATCACGTCGGTCAGGAAGGATTCAACCGTGCCCAGGGCGCGCCAGCCCTGGGTTGAGAGGGTGGCAAACAGTGCGCAAAGGACTTCCTGCACTAACTGTTCATCTTTCATCCCGAGCGTCGGATCCGCGACCGTGGTATGGAGCCAGCCGTTGAAACCGTGTCGACCTGGGTTACCGCCGGGCAGAATTGGGAAATAACTGACTATTTTGTTCCAGATCCTGGTGAGGAGTGAATCCTCGGTTACACCAGGTCGCGGCACATAATGGCAGTTTTCGAGCCGTTCGAAGTAACCACGCATCCGGTCGGCGCTCCAGGACTGATCATTTGTCATTCGCGCAATCTCATCCCAGTCGCCACCCGGTCCGCAAAGCGTGATCATCGCGTTGTGGTAGGCACAACCACCGACAGTCGCGGCGCGCGGATAAAAGATGCCGTGATGCTCGCTATCCCACTTCGAGTCCGGCTCGGGCGCATTAGAGTAATGCCGGACGAAGAATTCCCAGCTTAGGTCCGGGTGTTCACTGGCCTGGGGATGGAAGGCCGGAATTTGCGCCTCGGGCGGTGAGTCCCAGCCGCCGGCTTCGAGAACAAGGACACGGAAACCATTCCGCGCGAGGTTACAGGCGAGCGGTCCGCCCCCGGCACCGGAGCCAACGACAATGAAGTCAAAGTGGGCGTCTTCCTGCTTCGGATGCAACGCGGTGCCGTTCATTTCCGCAATGGCCAAGCGCAGCTCTCTCAGGACCCACCTAGAAGGTCTTCAACAGGTCGATGAGATCATCGAGCTCCTGCTTGGTTAGATCCTTGGCGAAGTAATGACCGCGGTCCAGGACCAAGTCCGGCGAGGTACTCATTTCGAGCAGCCTTGTCACTTCCTTCCGCTCCGCCTCGCTTCCTGGTTTCTTCAAGGCTTTCATCCCTGAGGTCAGAGCAAGGAGATTTCCCGGCTTTGTGATCGTGGCCGCGGCCGGGTCAAGATTGGCGAGCAGGTCCACTGGGGTTCCCGCCGGCACGGGCACTACATTTAGATCGCCGAACGCGCCATCAAGAAACGCAGCAAAGAATCCCAGCAGGATCGCGAGCACGATGACGATGTATCCCAGCACGCGCCGGCGAATAACGATCAGAATCGCAAGCCCAATCAGGAGGAGCACGACAAAGCAAATCCATGGGTACGCGACCAGCCATCTGATCCAGCCAGGACTTACCCCAGTGAGAAACTGCTGAATTCCGCTTGCCGGTATATGCAGATGCGATTCGACCGGCGTTCGCCAGATGAGCCCGCGGTCCTGTTGCAGTCGCCGAAGCGTTGCCTGATTCAGCGGAGCGCCCTTGTCCGTGGAAGGTCCTCCGGCCCAGAGATAGCGATTGGCCTCGGCTTCTTCGAGCGTGGGCCCGTGAGTGAGAAGCCGATGAATTCCATCGTCAAAAGCCTCCAGCCGCCCTTTGACCGATGGGTCATTGTTGAATAGTCCACAGGTATTATTGTGGAGGAATGGAGCGGTTGCCCAGATCCCGACCAAAGGCGGCGGCCGGTAATAGCCCCGACCATTTCCGGGCGGCTGCCAGGCCACATTCTTCTGGGTTGCCGGATTCCAGTAACTAATCTTGCCGACCGCAGGAAGATTCTTGTAAGTGTCGGACGAAAAGTCATCCCACATGTGACCCGCGACGGCATTGCTCCCGAGTGAGCGCGCCGCATTCGTCTTGACCAGAGTTACCGGAACCCGAACCTCGGTCGAGAGAAAGTTATTCTCCCAGAAGTCTGGTTTTTCGACCTCCGCCACCGCCCATTGGCGGTATGCCGGGTCATTCAGATATTCGACTAACTTGTTTCCGTCGACTGCCTCCGGCCCTTTCGGTGCGCCGTTCTGGCCGTTTGGTTGTTTGCTCGAATGACAAATGATGCAACGCTCGGCAAAGACTTTGCGGCCTGCGGCCAGTTCCGGCGCCCAGGGCACTCCTTCACCTTTCAACTGCCCAAGTTGTTTCCCTCCCGGTGCGTCCTTTAACCGCATCGGCCCGGTCGATTTGAGAAAGAACTCACCGAGATAATCCACATCGCGTTCGGTGACTCGCCAATAGACTGAGTTCTTTTCCGCGTCCGCGATTCGGAAAGGGCGCTGCTGTTGAAAACCGATGAAGATATTGGAAAGCGTGATCCAGCGCTCCGAGAACAGACCTATGTTGAGATAGACGCGGGCGAGCGCACCCCAGGCCCCGACCGAATCCGCACCTTCCAGGAGGATGCGCGGCACGGGGCGAGGGTTGGCATAGGCATTGGAAAGCCCGTAAAGCGCGACTGGCATTTGCGCGGAGACCTGGGAAAGCTTTTCAAATTCATTGTGGCCATAGCGCGAGAGGTAATTCGTGACATAGGCCGGGTCGCGATACTCGGGCGAGATAGCGAGCAGGCCCGATCGATCGAGGCGCGCGCCAAAATCCCAAAGCGCGTTCATGGTGCTGGTGTTGTTAATCTGGTCCGTCGCGATCAGAGAAGTGTCGATTGTCCCCGGCGGCTGACTATCCAGGAGGTGATAAATAAAGTTGTCCTCCTTCAGAAGATTGCCGAAAACCGCGCGCATTCGGAAATATTGGGCGCCAATCGTGGTCGAGAGATTCTCCCACTTCGGCGCTTCTGGATCAGCCGGCGGATTTAAAGGATGCGGCGCGACATGACAGAAGACACAGGACATTCCGACGCGATAAGGTCGAACCAGCTTCGGATCGTCGTAGTATTTCTCGTCCTGGTAATATCGGTTGATATCCCAGCGTTTTCGGGCCGCGGCGTCGAACTTCGGGTTGGGAAAGAGCCGCAGGCCGACAATTCCGGCCGAACGGCCATAGATTTTCGGATCAGGTTGCGACGCCGCTGGGTCCTGCGGTTCTCGAATGACAAAGCCGAACTCATCTGGCTTTTGCGGAAGCTTTGTATTGGGTTCGATGATCAATCCCGCCGGTCCAAAGCGTTTGCCGCGGAACTTATCTCGTGGACCGAAGTCACACAGCTTGAGTAAGTCCATGAAGCCATAGCTATGTCCGGCGAGATAATCCCAGAAAGCTTCATTCCCGCCGCACCAGAGCAGCCACATGTTACGACCCTTGATTTCGTCCGGAGCCAGGGGGAGCGGCTTCAGCACGCTGTTTCCGGTTCCATCGACAGTTCCGTCCGGACGCATGTCGGCCTCGTGAAAGTAATCGTGATCGTCGAGCTTGAAATCCGCAACCGTCTTGCCCTGGCCTTTAGCTTCATCAACTATCTCTGCTCTCAGTAACGTGCCGTTTAAGCACGAGAAGAAAGCAAGCACGAGACCTGCAAAGCAAACATGACGTGACAGATATCTCTTCATCGGCCTACCTTTCTTTTTAAGCAACATGCAAAAAGCGAGTCACGGATTTTCGATTGCCTGCTTCTTTTCATTCACGTTTGCGCCGGCCCCAGGCGATCGATCCAGGTGGGCATGGGCGCTCCGAGATGATCCTGAAAGATCGCGCTGACAAATTCGTGGAAACCGGCGATTCGCCCCGGGCAAAGCTTGTTCATGGTGTAGCGCCCGAGCATGCGGTAACTCTCAAATTGAGATTCGGAGAAGAACTGATCCGCCGTGCTTTCGTGCGGGAAGCTCGGGCAGCGCATGAAGTATTCGTAGATATCACGCGGTTCATCACCATAACAGGCCGGTTTGATGTAGACGATCACACCATCGGGAGCAGCGGCGCCGTCGACATCGGAATAGCAAATCCGGCCAAGGGCACAGTTATGGCCCGGCTCGTTCGCCCGTCGTTGATAGGTGCGCGGATAAATCGTCATAGGTTCGAACTCAATCGAGATTCCAAGATCGATCCGGATTTTGCGCAGCGCGTCGCCGAGGTCGGCGAAGGAACACTTCGGGTCTTCGCCGGCGTCGCTGATCACGACATAATGGCAGCGGCGCAGAACCATTTCATACAGGCCAAGGTTTTCGAAGTGCCCGCCGTCGGAGAGATAGACATAGGGATTATCATCGTTCGTCAGGCCAAAAGCTTCCGCCAGAATCGGCGCGACGCTGAACTTGGGATAACCAAGGTTGAAGGTCTTGTCACCGGCCGGGCCTGGATTTCCCAGCCAGCTCCCGAGGCGCACATTCAGCAGGGTGAGAACAAAAGTGACGAGAGGTGAAGAATGATAGCCCATGTTCGGACTGGCGGCCGCGCCCGAGATGGCAACAGCCGTGCCTAACGACACTCCGTCCTCGCCGCCATAGGACTGGCCCGCAGGTGCATCGGTTTTGCGGTAACCGACTGCGGGCGAACCGCAGTGTAACGGCGAAATTGTGAAGCTCTCCGCCTTTCGCTCCTGCCAGGCGAGTTTGCTTCCACGCACCAGGTTTAAGGTGACATTGATAATCGGCAGGAGCTTGCCTTGATGTTGCGCGGTCATCCAGAGGTGCGGCATCCGCAGGTTATCTTTGGGATCAAAGCCAGTGAAGGGATTTTCGTGCCGCTCCTTATGCGAAGCTCCGAGATAGGCGCGAATCAATCGGTCCCTATAAACCGCGTGCAGCGAGAATCTATTCGGGTTGATGATGTAAGCCATGACACACGCGAAAAGGGCCAGGGCCGCACCGATCAAGCCAACCAGAAGCGGAGGAGTGAACAGGATGACATTCAGATACTCGACTGTCTCTCCGAGTAACTGTGACTTGATGTTAAACTTCCAATCCGGCCGCAGCGCCACGATGATCTGGGCCATCGCCCAGGTCATGGCCTTGATCAGGAAAATCGCGAGCACGGTGACGAAAACTACCGCCGCGATCGTGCCGAGGCGCGAGAGGAACCAGGCTCCTGGCCCGCTCTTCGAATCGTTTTCCGTCGCCGGAACGCGACCACTGCGACCGACGAAAAAAGTAACCAGGCCAGCGAGCACCCCGGTTGTGATGAGCGAAACCGTCCACGAGACCGCCCATGTCAGGAGCAAAGAGCCAAAAACGGCGAGCACACTGAAAAGTGTCCAGACGACAATCACGACCAGAATCCAGCCGGAGGCCCGGCCCCACCATTCGCGATCCTCATCTTTCGTCCAGCGACTGGAGATGCCGGCGAAGACAACCATCGCGAGAAAAAACAGGAGGAGGAAAGCGGGGAGCCCGAAACAGGAATAGAGCTCGGCCTGGGCGAGCGGTTGCGGGAAAATTTTCGCTGCGGTTAACCAGAGTAACCACCCCCCAGTGCCGCCTGAAATTACGACGACAAGAAACTCCTGAAGCTTGAAGCCGTGAGCGCGCAACAAGGAGAAGATCCAGGCGACGACATGAATGCCGATCCCGAAATAGATAAAAACGGCTGATTCGTGCGGGCGGAAAATTCCAAAGAGCGGTAGGACCGGCAGCTTCCTGCCGTAATAATTAAACCAGGCCCAGTAGCTGGTGATGAAAATCGCGGCAAGAAAGAGCGGGAGCAGACAGAAGACAAGAAATTGGTTTTGGTTGCGCTCCTTGTTTCCGCCGCCGGGGAGATTCCGCCCCATGAATATCACGGCCAGAGCGACACAAGCGCCGCCGGCCCAGAACGGAATCGACGTATAGGGCGGCGGGCTGGTCATCAGCACCGTCGCATAACACCATGGGATGGTTAGAAACGCGGCGAGGAGCGGCAGCAGGACAAGCGAAGTGAGAAACAAGTTACGAATGTAAGTCGCGATCAGCGTCCAGCTGTCGGCCGAGAGTAATCCGAGGCGCGGGCTGAGATAGTTACTGTAACTGCGCAGATTTTGAATCTCGACCGGTTCGGGATTTGGTAGCGTCTCATCACACTCACCGCCCAGTTGTTTCATGACCATCGCCAGGCCGCCCTCGGCGCGGTGGATCCAGGCACTCAGCCAGCCCCCGATGTAACCGCCGCCAGAGACCGTGGAAAGAAAATGAAATCTCTCGAGCAACCCGCAATTAGCCAGGCCTTGGAGAACGCCGAGCCCGAACGTCGCACTGCGAATGCCGCCGCCGGAGATGCACAGCGCGGCCCGCTTTTCCTCCAGGTGATGGATCTGCGACCAGATCGCCTTGAGCCGATCTGTTTCCCTGGTTGATTCCGAATAATCCGCCGGCAATGCGCCATGGAGCGCAACGAACTCGGCCTCGAGCACCTCGTGCAGAGGCAACGCTGGATTGGCAGCTGAAGTTTTCTCAGCCATTCCAGCTTCAGGGTTTATCGGGATTTCAGAAAGAGGTCAATCTCGCGAGCAATGACTGCCGCAGGCGTCTCCTTTGACCGCGAGATTGCCGAGATTCGGCGCAAGCTATACGACGCCGATCGTCTTCGATCGAAAGCTTGCGCGCGATTCACGTCGCAGCGGCGATCAATGATGGAGGATGCACTGGTTTTCCAAACACCCGCAGATTTGCTTCGCGCCGGAATATGGCGGTGATGCGGTCAGCGGCGGCGGTCATCCCAGCGATGCGCCGCTGCCGGCGACTGAGCCGATCGATGATGCCTTTGGCCAGGATGCCCGCGGTCACGGTAACGTTCCCGGCGTGGGCGTTCCCGGGAGCAAGACCAATCGAGTCCTGCCGACTGCGCCGGACCGCGTCCCACCCACGCGCGAAGAGATCGCGCAGCTGGCGCGCCGCTATTGGGAAGAGGAAGGGCGACCCGAAGGCTATGCAGACCGCCATTGGTTTCGGGCCGAGGCCGAACTGCGTGAGCGCGCGGGCTTGCAACCGTAGCCGCTCACCCTTGCCCCGTCGTGCACAAGGCGGATAATGCGGGCTGTCAAAGCGCCCGTAGCTCAGCCGGATAGAGCATCGGATTTCTAATTGCCCTAACGAATTTTGCGCAGTTTTTCGCAGACTTGCGCAGCCTGCTTTTCATAGGTGGCCCGGCGCTCCTGAATTGGCGTGCCACGTCGTTCGTTTGCGCAGTTTTGCAGCAAAAAATTCGCGGACCGTAGAAAACCACCGTGAACGTCTCGCGTGCGCGCGCGTGCGCGGAAAAGCAACTTTGTGGCGCGCGCGGGTATGCGGCCACTACTTCCTTTGCACCGGCGGTCTGTCGCGCGCGTGCGCGTAGTTGTGCCCCGCCCCCCGCACCCGCTCCAGGCTCTTGCGCACGGCGGTCTGTCGCGCGCGTGCGCGTAGTTGTGCCGTCCTTGCCAGCCTTCCGTTGGAGGATTGTGCCTCCAATTGCGCGGGCAGCCTCGCGCGCACGCGCGTATTGGTCGCAAAAGGTGCACCGGGACTTCTGCCCGATAATTTTCTGGACACACCGAATTAGTTCTGGCGGAATGTATTGATCTTCCAAAGACGAGCGTGATTCCCAGCACCCACATCGGATTCCTTCGCTGCGCTCTTGCAGCCTGTGCGATTTTCGCGAGCATCCTTGAACTTGCATCATCCGACGCCAACGCAAGCACGGTGACGGTTACCGTCGGGTCGAGTGACGACCCGTTGGCTTTTACGCCGTCTTCCGTCACGATTCAGGTGGGGGATACGGTTGAGTGGGTGTGGGGCTCAAGCGATCACAGTAGTACGTCCGGCACGCCAGGCGCACCGGATGGGCAGTGGGATTCCGGAATCTTGAACATTGGAGCGACCTTTTCGCATACGTTTTCGAATGCTGGAACCTTCGCCTACTTCTGCGAGGTGCATGGGTCCTGCTGCCGAATGATTGGGTCGGTTACGGTTTCTACTCCCACCCCTACGCCCAGTCCGACGCCAACGGCCACCGCAACTCCAACAGCGACGCCTACCTCAACGCCGAGCCCCACTGCCACGCCAACAGCCACTCCCACGGCCACCCCTACGCCAACGCCTCCGCCGAGTACCATTCAGCTTACGAATAATTCAACGCGCGTCCTCGTTGGAACAGGAAACTCAATCAGCGTAGAAGAATTTGTCATTCAGGGGAGCGTTGCCAAAAAGATCATCGTTCGTGGTATCGGCCCTTCTCTAACCAACTTTGGAGTGTCAAATGCGCTACAGGACCCAGTTTTGTCGCTATACAATGGTAGCGGCACGCTAATCGCGGCCAACGATAATTGGCGCGATACTCAAGCTTCCGAGATTCTTGCCACCGGCTTAGAGCCTACTGATAACAGTGAGTCGGCCATTGTCGCCACGCTACCGCCCGCAACGTACGCTGTCGCATTAAGTGGTAAGAACAATTCCAGCGGAGTAGGCCTAAACGAGATATACGATGTGGATTCTGAATCCTCTAAGCTGGCGGCGATTGGCACGCGCGACAATGCGCTAACCGGGGAGAATGTGGTCATTTCTGGATTCACACTTTCTGGAACTCAATCGCAGTCTTTACTGTTCCGTGCCCTTGGGCCTAGCCTTACGAGCTTTGGGCTAGCGGGTGTGTTGGCCGACCCAGTGCTAGAACTGCACGACCCCGACGGGAACCTCCTTGTCTCAGATGACAACTGGAAAGACGTCCAACAGTCGGAGATTGAAGCGACTGGCCTGGCACCTAAGAACGACGCGGAATCAGCGATTCTGGTCACGCTTTCCCCAGGCAGCTACACGGCGATTGCAAGCGGCCACGGTAGCACAGGAATCGTGTTCGTCGAAGGCTACGCGATACCTTTTTCCGGCAATGCAATGAATCCTGTGCTTGTGCCTGACGCGACGCCGTCTCCGACTCCGAGTCCGACGGCCACTCCAATACCAACAGCGACCCCCGAGACCGCCACTGCCGTCGTAAGCTCGCGATCGATTGCGATGGACGCATTTTCAGGCACCCTGCCCAACGGAACACACGTAACAAACTATGTAACGACTTCGGACGGAGTTCCTGGCGTTTCCCTTTTCTCTGACATATATGGCAATCCTTACGCCAATGAAGAGGTGCGACCGCTACAATTCCCGGTCGGAGCCTACCAGGCCGATTACGTTACGTTTGATGATTTCGGTATTATCGACTACGGCACTTTTACGATAAATCTTCCAACCGCTGATTCGGACTCCAACGGCCTCCCTGATTTTGAGCAGAAGGGCTTTGCGGGAAACTTTAGCTTCTCCGGTAGCTCTGTGTCTGACGTATACGGGACTGTTGCAACGCTTGCTGGCAGCGGACAGAGAAGCGCCAACTCGACCGGCGGCTCTTACACGGTAACTGTCAGCAATCCGGGGAATCCCTCAACGTATTACTCGGGCGCTTACTACCTGCTAAACGCCAGCGGTACTATCAACTATTCGCGAGGCACGGTGAATACTGCGACATTCAATTTGGTGGAGGCATTCCAAACCGGCGGGTCCCGTACTCTCACCGGAAGCACAACCTTCACCGTTGTTTCCGCTACTCAAATCACCTTTGCAGCGTCTCAGGTTACGAGCAACGACGGCTTCACGTATACTGTTCAGCCTTTCACGCTGACACGACAAGGCAGCAAATACATGGGCAGCATGATGCTGACCGACGGCGACCCGCTGACGAGTTGGGGGGATTATCTGTCCTGGGTAGTTGAAGTAACAGACGCAAATGACACAGATGGCGATGGAATACCCGACCTGTCGGACGTGCCTGTTGGCCCGATAACCGGGGAGCCGTTAAATATTTCCACCCGCCTTAATGTACTCACAGCCGATAATGTTCTTATCGGTGGATTTGTTATCACAGGTTCTGGCCCGAAAAAATTACTCATTCTGGGCGTTGGCCCATCCCTTTCGGCTTATGGCATCGCAAACCCTCTGAACGACCCCACGTTGGAGCTGCATTCGGGTAATTCAATCATTGCATCTAATGACAACTGGAAGGACACGCAGCAAAATGACATTGAAGCAACAACGCTCCAACCTTCAAATGATGCTGAATCAGCGATACTGATAACTCTGAATCCCGGAGCATACACTGCGATTCTAGCGGGAAAAAGTGGTGGCGTGGGCGTGGGCCTCGTTGAAGTTTATGATCTGGACCCGGAAGGAGAATCCCAACTAGGCAACATCAGTACTCGAGGCTTCGTGAGCACTGGCGACAACGTGATGATCGGCGGATTCATCATTGGAGGCTCAGCCAATGGGCCAGGGAGACTCATCTTGAGAGGCATCGGTCCTTCGCTGTCTGCTTTTGGCATCAGCGGTGCTTTGCAAGACCCAACACTTGAGGTCCACGATGCCAACGGCGCGACGATCGGGACCAATGATAATTGGCAAGACTCCCAATCCAGCCAAATTGCAGCCGAAGGCCTTGCACCTACTGACCCTCGGGAATCTGCGATATTGATGGTCCTTCCTAGTGGAGCTTATACGGTAATCCTGCGAGGGGCTAACAATTCCACGGGTGTCGGCTTGGTCGAAGCGTATAATGTTCCCTGAGCCTGTAGGTCCGTTCTTCACTCCGCTTGGGCTACCAACGGCGATGGTTTTATGAGCTTTAAGCTCACTCCTCACGCCTGCGCCCGCGGGGGCGCGCCTCGCGCGCACACCGGTCATAAATCCATTCCGTCGTCATCACCAAGCAGGTAGAGAAACTCGGCGGCTTTCCCCTTCTTTTTCCCTCTAACGCCTGATTCTCCCTTGCTCACAATCCGGATAACACCGAACGTGTCGAGCGCAATCGTGATATTGTAAGCCTCTCCGGGACTCATGCGCGGAATTACTTTGGCAGCGCTTCGATAAGACAGAAAATACACATTGCCTCCGCAAAGATAAGATAACTCCCGATGTAATGCGGCAAGCCTTCGCCAGGTTTCGCAGGCATCCGGCTTCTGTGGTATCACCGGCAAGGAATGAACCCCGAGGTTGCAAACCGCCGCCATTGCCTTGGCAAGCGCGCCTGCGCCACTCGGCACTCGTACGCTCTTTGACTCCGTGATGAAGGCAGCCAAGTAGGTGTCGTAGCTTTTCGCGGGATCGAGATATGGCAGGGAAAGCCGGTACCACTCATCAAACACGACCATTCGCTCTGCTATAGTCAGTTTCCTTCCAATACCGTTTTCATGGGCTAAAATGTCGCGCAGCAGATTCAACCGATTTTCCCTCGCAGTGTGCCGCTTTCGGCAGGCATTCCCCGCCGCTAACGCACGCTGTGCCTGATTTTCGGGCGCTTTCGGTTGTCCTTCGGACACAGGAGATACACGAGACATAAGTGATTCAGGAGGCGCAGGAGACTTAGGGCACCCAAGGCATTCAGGAGATAAAACGAACTCTTGTGACACAGAATCGCAGTCGAGAATGTCCTCCGGATTCATAGTGCCCGGCTATTGAGCGGCTTCGGCGTTCACAGTTCCGGCAAACTGAATAGTGACGTTCGCAGGTATGGTGGTAGCGGAACGGACTTTTCCGTGAGTTTGGGCCATTGATTATCAAGCACTTACGAGGGCGGTTTGAGCCATGTCTAGCCCGCCTTTCCGCCTCCGTCGGCGCCTAAGCACTATTTTGCAGTCCGCGCAGAACCTCCGACCCGCTGAAATCTTCTCTCTGCCGCAGTTCCGACACAAACTCCACTTGGCAGCTTTGCCCTTCTCGATCAGCGCGATTCGATCTAGGTGTTTCTGCCATGCGGCGTTCTCTTTTTCCAGGTAATCGGGCGGGGTCTGGGAACCGACAAGGCGATTGCCCCACGCTTCATCTTGTTCGGCATGGAAGATCGCCAAGGACTCTTGCTTTCTGGACAAGTGGTCCTCGCTATTCCTTTCCGCGTATTGTTCGGCTTCGACAAAACTGTGAAATCGGCATGACTCATCTGTGGAATGGAACTTCATAGCTTCGTGCTCTGCTTATTCGGAGAGCCATGCGGCGAATGAATCCACTTCCGAGCGAGGAATAATCATCCTACCGCACTCCGCGATTGGCTTTACTCGGCCAGCATAGTACTGGCGATAGCCCCAGGTGGCCGAACGTCCAAACAGACTGGCAAACTCAGGGATGCTGAAGCCGTGGCGTTCGCTTAGTGGGATTGGCTCATGCGCAACACGTGACTGCGTTTGCGCCCGTTGGTGAGTTAATTCGTTGTCTTGCACTCACAGCTTTATAAGGACGCGCGGGCGAGCGGCAATGAATTTGCAAAATCGCTGCGGAATCCTGGCTGAGGAGTGACTAGCAAAAACGTGAAGAAATCGACAGCATTGTGAAACAATGTGAAAGAAGAAACACTAATGAACACTGCAGGTAAGTGAAAGACCTATGCGAATTTCGGTTTAAATCCTACTAAGCGAAACCACTTTTTGGTCCAGCGAAAGTACGCAAACGCCGCGCGCCTGCGCACCTACGTTGCCGATTCTTCGGCCTCCACCGGATGACTAACCCGCTAGGGCGGCGAACTGAATCAGCTTTTCCGGAGCTTTCGTGACTGGCGCGAAGCTCACCTTTTGCGCCTGCGCGATGCTGTGCTCGCGCCGCAAGTGCCCGTAGGTTCTCATCGCGAGCGTACCGCCGTCTTTGTGGCCTAACCACCTACTGACGGTCGGGATATCAACGCCGGATTCAATGCATCGCGTCGCGAATAGGTGGCGTAAATCGTGATGCGTGATACGCTGCGTTCCTACCCGGTTACAAGCGCGGTTGAGCGCCTTCTGGCATTCGCGAACGGCGAACACCTTCCCGTCGAGCGGTTCGTAGGGACGCTCGCTGCGCATCTGCTCAAAGAGCGCGCGCGCATCAGGAATCAGCGGCACGCGTCTAAACTCCCAGTTTTTGGTGCCAGTGTTTGCGTCACCACGCACAACTATCTCGCCAGCCTCAAAATCTACGTCGCGCCACTCCAGCGCATTCGCTTCGCCCTTCCGCATCCCAGTGAACGCAAGACCGGCCGCAAAATCAGCGCAGTTCTTAGAGTCTCGGCTGTGGCCGTTGCGCATTTCGGCAATTAGCGCGTTGAAATCGCCCGTGCTCGGCAGAACGATTTGTTTCCCGCGAATGGCAGCTCGCTTTAAATCCGCTGCTGGGTTGCTGTAGAGCACGCCAGCTTCAATTGCGACATCTAGAACGTGTCGAAGCACGGCGATGGTGTTGTTGTAGCGCGTTGCCGAGGCCTGCTTGCCGTAAGCGCTCGCCCACCTCTTGCACTCGGGCCTTGTGATCTTGCGGACTTCGGTTCCCGCCAAACCCGGCCAGGTCCTTTCAAGTGCCGCCAAGCACTCCCGCCAGTAAGCTCGCGTCCGGGGCTTGAGCCTCACATTGTCGTCAAGATTCTGCAGATGAATTGCCGCTGCCTCGGCAAACGTCATCTTGGCCGAGATGTCCCGGTTTGCCTCCCTGCTACGCTTGCGGTGATCGGCAAGAAATTGGGCCATCTTCGCTTCGGCTACGCTGAAATGCGTCGTCTTTAACGACTCCCAAACCTCTTTGCCGCCTGCAAAGGCTCTGGCATAGTAGCGGCCGGATTTATGCCGGAGGAGATTTTGAACCCTCGTTTTTGTCCACGTTTTCGTTGTTTTCGGCTGTTTCACAGACCAACCGTGAACGAGACCGTGAAAAAATGCAAGATAAATCGCTGGACAGCCCTCGAATTACCTATGAAAAGCGCCCGTAGCTCAGCCGGATAGAGCATCGGATTTCTAATCCGACGGTCGGAGGTTCGAGTCCTCCCGGGCGCGCAGATTTTCCCTGGCCTCAGCCGCTTAGGCTGCGCCGGCGAGTGCGTGGCGTCGCGGGGTTTGCTCGGCGCGCGCGCGTTGCCGGGCGGTCATGAGAACTCGCGACAGGACGCAATAAAGTTGTTCCACCGGCAGGCTTTTGCTGACGTAACCGTTGGCACCAGCTCGCAACGCTTCGTGCATCTTTTGTTCGTCGTAGCCGACACCGGTGAACACGATGATCGGCAACCGGGGCCGGATCTCGCGCACATAATGGATGAGGGAAATCCCATCCACCTTCGGCATGTTGAGATCGACGACCACTACCTCGCAGTCGTACATCTCGAGCCAGAGATGAGTCTCGAAGCCTTCGGTGAGGGCGGCGCAGGTGTGACCTTTCTGTTTCAGGTAAGCGGCGAGGAAGCGGGTGATCGCCGGATCGTCATCGATGACGAGGAAGTCACAGGCCTCGCGATTGAGTAGCTTCATAGGCAAAACGGCTTGGGGCGGAGCCGGTTTATAATTTTTAGAATGCTAATAAGCAGGAGCCTTGCCACGCGTTGATCCGGCAGGCCCGGCTCTGTCGAGTTAGGTCCAAAGTTTTCGTTGAAGACCCCGACCGCAAACCGGAGCGTAATCGCCCGATGTCCCGCGAATACACACTCCAGCGCGCCCCTTCCGCGGCGACGATCAGCATTGATTACGCGGCGGAATTGAACCCGCAGCAATACGCGGCGGTGACCGCGCCGCCCGGCCCGTTGCTCGTGATCGCCGGCGCGGGCTCGGGAAAAACGCGGACCCTCACCTATCGCGTCGCCTACCTGCTTGAGAACGGGGTCGATCCGCGCCACATCCTCCTCCTCACCTTCACGAACAAAGCTGCGCGCCAGATGCTCGACCGGGTTGCGAATCTGTTGCCGGTGGATGCAAGCGGGCTCTGGGGCGGCACCTTCCACTCGATCGGAAATCGCATGCTGCGCCGGCACGGACGCGCGCTCGGTTTCTCGAGCGGGTTCACGATCATGGATCGCGAGGACCAGAAGGACCTGCTCAATGCGGTGGTAGCGAGCGCGGGGATTGATCCAAAGGAAATGCGCTTCCCCAAAGGCGATGTGCTCGCGGACATCTTCAGCTTCGTGGTCAACACCGAGCGCCCGCTCGACGAATTGCTGGCGGAAAAGTTTCCCTATTTCCTCCCGCTCCTCGAGCAGATCAAGGATGTGCAGGCGCGCTACGAGCGGCGGAAAAAATCGACCAACTCGCTCGATTTCGACGACCTGCTCGAGAAGACGCTCCGGATGTTGAAAGAGCACGAGGAGATCGCGTCCTTTTATCGCCGGCAATTTCAATTCATCCTCGTCGATGAATACCAGGACACGAACAAGATCCAGGCCGACTTCATTGACCTGCTCGCGGCCGAGCACCAGAACGTGATGGTGGTGGGCGACGACGCGCAGTCGATCTACTCCTGGCGCGGGGCGAATTTCCAAAACATTCTCGAGTTTCCCCGTCGCTACCCGAAGGCGCAGGTCTTCAAGATCGAGCTGAACTACCGCAGCGTGCCGCAGATTCTCGAGGTGGCGAACGCGGCGATCGCGCAAAACGTGCGGCAGTTCCGGAAAAACCTGAGCGCGGTTCGCCTAACGAATGATCTTAGACCGGCTCTCGTCGCTTTGAACGACGGAAGCGAACAAGCCCAATTCGTCGCCCAGCGGATTCTCGAGCTGCGGGATGAAGGCGTGGACTTGAACGAGATCGCGGTCCTTTATCGCGCTCACTATCACGCCGTCGAGTTGCAACTCGAATTGTCGCGCCGCGGCATTCCCTACCAGATCACGAGCGGGATTCGCTTTTTCGAGCAGGCCCATATCAAGGATGTGGCCTCATTCATCCGGTTCGTCGCGAACCCGCAGGATGAAGTCGCTTTCAAGCGCATGGTGCGACTGCTGCCCGGGATCGGCGGGAAGAGCGCGGAGACGCTTTGGAGCAAGTGGCACCAGACCTTGAGCGAAAACGTGGTCATAACTTCATGGAACGATCGCCTCGCCGGTATGCCGGTTAGTTCCCGGGCGAGGAGATCATGGGAGCAACTCCTCAACACCCTTGATGAGATAGCTCCCGGAGGCGAACCGATCGCGCCGAGCGACATGATTACCTCAGTCGTGGAAGCGATCTACGACGATTATGCGAAAGCCAATTTCGCCAATTATGAATTGCGCAAGGAAGACCTGAACCAGCTCGCCGCCTTCGCCCGCCAGTTCAAGGACGCGAACGAATTCCTCTCCCAGCTCGCGCTCATCAGCAACCTCGAAGCCGAACCAGTCGTGTCCCAGACTAACGAGCAGGAGGCGGTAAATCTCTCCTCCGTCCATCAGGCGAAAGGGCTGGAATTCCACACCGTCTTTGTCATTTGGCTGACTGACGGCATGTTCCCCAGCTCGCGCTCACTCGAGACGCGCGACGCGATCGAGGAAGAACGCCGGCTTTTCTACGTCGCGATCACGCGGGCAAAGGATGAGCTTTACCTCACCTACCCGCACATGCGGCTCAACGCGGGTTACGGCGAGATGTTTCAACGGCCCTCGCGGTTCCTGAAAGAGATCCCGCCGCAGCTGGTGGAAGACTGGAACGTCCGCCGCGGCTGAGAGCTGCGGAATGCCGAATGGCGAAATCCGAAGTCCGAATGAATGACGAACTTCGAAAGAGAAGGAGGGAGTCATTCATGACCCGCCGTCACTGAACCGGCGGTTCCAACTCGACCATCTTATGAAGGCAAACGTAGGACCTCGCGAACAACTTTTCCGGATGAGCATCGGCTGCGCGGCGATTGGGGCGGCGGTCTTGTTCCCGAAGTTGGGGAACTGGCGCTGGCTACTCGGCGGCTGGGGCCTGGCCAACGTCGCCACTGGCATCACCCGTTATTGCCCGAGTAACCAACTCACCGGGATTGACAACACCGCCGGCGACGAGTTCGTCCACTTCGACGAATCGTTAGGCGGAATCCGCGGCCGGGTCGGCCAGCGGCTGAACCAGCTCCAGCACCGCCTCGGCGCGGCAACCTGATCCTCGCGCTAACCATTGGAGTCGGCCCGCCCTCGGGCCGCGGCGTCAGCGCATCGTGGCGTTGCGGTGCGAGGGCGCACCGGCTCCGGATTGGCGCATCTTGCCTGTCGGGCCGCCAGGCGTCGTAACCTAGCTGCACACTTTAGCAACAGATGACAGCAAAACGTCCGACAGGATTATTGGCTAATGCTGTAAACCTCAACCAAAGCCGTGCCGGTTGTATCCCCTGCGCCGCGCACGACCGCGGTGTAACTGCCTGCCGGCAAGGTGGCGTAAATCGCCGATTCACTCGGGTCAGTCGGCGGCAAACCGCTGGCCACGATTAAATCTTCCTGTGTGTCCTGCCAGTCGTCATTCGAGGCAATCAGCGCGCCACTTAGGTCATGTAACTCCAACGTAGGATCAGCCAAAGCATTGCTAACTCCGGCCTGACTCAGTGAAGGCCCGATCGCCCGCACCACCACGGCGTTATTCGCCAGCGCGTTCCCACCCACAATAAAGCCGCCGATCAACACATCGTCACCCGCTCCAACCAACCCGCGCGCGCTGATGTTGCGCAGCTTTTCGGTCACAGGTTCGAAGGCAAGTGCGGCCGATAGCAAAGGACCAAAGGCAAAGGTTGTTTGCATGCCTTCAGGCGTGAACATCACAAGTGCGGGATCGGTGGACTTGAAAGCAGTTAGGCCGGCGAAGAGATTTCCCCCTGCGTCGAAGGCAAGCGAATTGGATTGAAACTCCCCGGAAGCGAACGTCGTTGTGCTGCTTCCGTCGGAAGTTATCTTCACAATAGCGTCACCGCGCTTGGCGAAAAGGTTGCCCTCACTATCGAATGCCAGGGCGGTCGTGCATTGACTCGGCCCAGAAAAGGTGACGAACGTGCTCCTGCTCCCATCGGAAGCGAACTTGAGAATCTCGTCCGAGCCGGTCCCGCAGAGTCCCGCGTAAACGTTTCCCTTCCGGTCGAATGCCAATGACCAGACATTGGCAACATCTGGAGCAAATATGCTCTGTGTCCCATCCGGCGCGAACTTCAAAATCTGCAAAGAATCGGAAACGAAGAGATTGCCGGCGCCATCGAAAGCCATGGGAAGAGGGAAAAACGGTCCGAGCGTAGCGAACGTGCTTTGTGACCCAGACGGAGTGAATTTATAGATAATGCTGGGAGGACAATCACATGGCGGCTCCAGACAAGAGCAACTCCCCGAATCGGCCACGAAGAGGTTGCCGTCTCGGTCGAAAGCTAATGCCACCGGTTGGTTCAAGCCGGAGGCAAAAGTGATTCGACTTCCGTCGGGAGCATATTTGAAGATGGAGTCGCTTTGAGAGTCTGCAACGTAGAGATCACCCGAAGCAGCAAGTGACGAACCTGTTAGCGAAACTAACGCAACGCGGATGACTGCAAACAGAGCCCAAACTCGTTTTACTTGGCTCATTGTGTATCGCATGATTAGTACTCCTACATTTCAGTCAAACCTATGCCCGTGCCGCCGCTGACGCCGCTTAGAATCATCGTATATGGCCCTGAGGCAAGGATTGGCCAAAGTGCGCTTTCCAGGCTTGAAGATGGAGCCGGATTTTGTTCCACCAATTCATCGAGCGGTTTGACGAGATTCCTCCGGGAGTCATTTGTACTTATCGTTCCTGCGACCTGAACGATTACCGGCTCGAACAGCCCGTCGTCGCCAATGAGGAGAGCTGATACAGGTAGCGCGGAAACGAATAGGAGAAGAACGCTAGTGAGGAGCCAGCCTTGCGGTCTTTTCTCTCTCTCTCTCTCTCTCTCTGTGCGAGGCTTCCCCCTGCAAAGAAGACAGGTGGCCTAACTATCTCGCTCGCCGTGGCGAGCCCAGCGGTTCCGAGAGGAACAGTTTTCATGGCACCCGTTTAATCAGCCAAAATTCAGGTGTGCAAGGATTTTTTCGAAAAATTTTCCGAGTTCGAACGTCTCTCTGAGCAATGACTCCGAAAGCCTTCGGCGGCGCGCGATGAAGCCGGCCCGCCCTCGGGCCGCGGCGTCAGCGCATCGTGGCGTTGCGGTGCGAGGGCGCACCGGCTCCAAAGGTAGGTCAAAGCCGGCGTATGGCGGGCGAATCCGGTGGCAGAGGCTGGGCGGCTTCGGGAGCAAGGTTAGTCTCGTTAGGCGGGAGTTTCTCGTTACGATACGGGATCGTGCCGGTCGGTCGAATCCAGGGCGCTTCCGGCTGTTCGTCGAAGGGCATTTCGAGCAGCTTTGGCAGGACGACCTGCGCCGCCTCAGGATAAGCTGCAACGCCGAGCGTGAGATGATTCTGCGGCACATTGAGCCGCAGCGTGCCGTGGAGCCAGTCCCAAACCGTCAGGCCGCTCGACCAGTTCGAGTTCAATTCCTCGGGCACAATGCTGTGATGAATGCCGTGCATCCGCGGAGTGACAATGAAGCGGCAGAGCCAGCGCTCGACTGCGAACGGCAGCTCGGCATTGGAATGATGAAACGCGATCTCGCAGAGCAGCCAGGTGTTCCAGATCGAGAAGGTGAGCGGCGCGACCCCGATGGCGAGAATTTGGAAAACCTGGAGCACGGTCGAGAGCGCCATCTCGCCAAAGTGAAACCGGATCGCGGTCGAGGCATCCATGTCGAGATCGACATGGTGAACCTGGTGAAAGCGCCAGAGAAACGGCAGCTTGTGAAAGGCGACATGCCAGAGATAGAGCGTGTAATCGAGCCCGAGCAGCGCGAGCGGCACCTCGAGTGCGATCGGTAACCGCAGCCGTTTCAGCAGGCCCCATCTTCGCCGTTGCACGAACCGCGTGAGCGGCGCGGTCACCGGCATGGCTGTGAGCATGATCGCGATCGCGCTCGTCCCGGCCACGGCCATGTTGCGCAGGTTGCGCCGCAGTTTCGACTCGGTTTCTCCTTTGCGCAGCGGGCGCCGCGACTCGGCCACGATCAAACTCACAAAGACGCCACCGATGATCGCGCCGCTCAGCCAACCGGGCAGTTTTTTCATCCCGACTTCGCGCGGGCCCTTTGTGAAGTCCCGGCCGAGCGGCCCGAGGGCGGGCCGGCTCCAAATGCGCGCTCTCGCTGCGGCTCGCCTCTTCACCTTCGGGGTTCGCGTTTGCGCTGCGCCGTGGATGCGCGATTCACGGTTGCAATTTCGACGGGCAATGGAGAACAACTGGTCAGGACCGATCAGACCGGCAGTCGCGAATTCATTTTCTTTCAGCCACGGATTAACACGGATGGAACACGGACTAAGAGTGGAGCAATTTCATCCGAATCATCTTCTGCATCGCGAAACGACAGAAAAGATCATCGGGGCTGCCTTCGAGGTGCACCAACAGCTCGGCTATGGTTTTCTTGAGCGGGTCTATCAACGCGCTCTGCAAGTCGAGCTTCTCCGCCGCGGCGCCAAGGCAGACCTGGAAAAGCGGATCCAGGTTCTCTGCAAGGGCGTGATCGTGGGCGATTACCTGGCGGATCTCGTTGTGGACGACTGCGTAATGGTAGAAGGCAAAGTCGCGCCCGAGTACGATAAGCGCGACGAAGCACAGTTACTCAACGAGCTGAAGGCAACCGGACCCAGACTCGGACTCATCCTGAATTTTGGCAGAACAAAACTTGCCTACAAACGGATGGTCTTCTGAATCCGTGTTTCATCCATGTCCACCCGTGGCTCATGAAGCTTTCGCCTGAAGATCGCATTGCGGGCCTGCTCGCTCCGCTCTTTGCCCTTCGCACTGAAGACGATCTCGGCGTCGGCGACCTTGAAGGGTTGCGCCAGTTCATCGGGTGGGCGCGCCGGCTCGGCTTTCGACTCGTGCAAATGCTGCCAATTAATGAAACCGGCGGCGACCACAGCCCCTATAACGCGATCAGCGCGCGCGCGATCGAGCCCACGACGCTCCATCTTGCCCCCGGGTCGCCCCAGGATTTGTCGGAAGAAATTTTTAGCGATGTGATCAGCGACCTCGATCTGACAAAGCTGCGGCACGGCAACGTGCGCTATGAGCTGGTCAAGCCCCTGAAGAAAAAACTGCTCGAGCGCGCCTTCGCCCTCTTCCAGCGCCGCGCGCCTGACGAGCGCTTCGTTTTCTTCTGCAAAAGCGAGCAGGCCTGGCTCGACGATTACACCCTCTTCCGAGTTCTGATGGAGCGAAACGGCGAGCGCGAGACCTGGGATAACTGGCCGCAGAACAGCATGGAAACCGCCCGCGACTGGCTTTACTCGTTAGGTGAGAGCGAACGCGCCCTGGTCGAGCAGCGCCGCCAGTTCTTTCGTTATGTGCAATGGGTCGCGCACGAACAATGGCGGGCGGTGAAGGCGTTCGCCGCGCAAGAGGGCGTCGCGCTGATGGGCGATATCCCTTTTGGGGTGAGCTACTACAGCGCCGATGTCTTCGCGCACCCGGAGCACTTCGCGCTCGACTGGTCGGGAGGCGCCCCGCCCGAGCCCTATTTCAAGGACGACAAATTCACCCGCAAATGGGGCCAGAACTGGGGCATCCCGATTTATCACTGGGCGGAAATGCGCCGCCACAATTTCGAGTGGTGGCGCGAGCGGGTCGAAGGGGTGAAAGAAATCTTCCACCTCTTCCGGATCGATCACGTGCTTGGCTTCTACCGCATCTATGGCTTCCCATGGCGGCCGGAACGTAATCAGGAATTTCTGCCGCTGAGCCAGGAGGAAATGCTGGCTCGCACCGGCGGTCGCGCGCCGCATTTCATCCCGCGCGATGACCGCAGCCCGGAGCATTGCCATGCCAACCAGCGGGAGGGCGAGGAATACCTCCGCGTCGTGCTCGAGGAAGCGGGTGAAACGCGAGTGGTCGGCGAAGATCTCGGCACGGTGCCGGATTATGTGCGACCGAGCCTGCGGTCGTTAGGCATCGCCGGCTTCAAGATTCCGCAATGGGAAAATTATCCCGACCAGCGCTCGATTCCCGGCAGCCAGTACGAGCGGCTCTCAGTCGCGACTTACGCCACCCATGATCACCAGCCGATCCGCGCGCTCTGGGAGACGGCCTTTGGAAATGGCGAGCACGCCGATCAGGCGCGGCACGATTTGGCCAAGATCGGGGAGTTCGCCGGCTTCATGCCTAACGATTCGATGGATTACCTGCGCGATTTTTATCCCCGAATCTTCGAGGCCCTTTTCCGCTGCAACTCCTGGATCGCGGTCGTCATGATCACCGACCTGCTCGGGCGCAAGGAGCGGTTCAATGTGCCCGGGACGGCTGCCGCCTCCAACTGGACGCGCCGCCTGCACACGACTGTTTCAAAGCTCGGGCGCGGCCACGCCCTCAAACGACAGCTGCACCTCGTGCACGAACTCCTGGAGAAGAGCGGCCGCACCGGTCATCCTGAGCGGAGCGCAGCGCAGTCGAAGGATCCCGCGGATTGACCTGAACGCCGGCTTCCGCGGAATCGATTCTCCAACGAGGGCCGCAACTCCTGCAGGAGTGGTTTTGAGAACTTTCGGTCGGGCCTGCTCGATTACAGGTCGCGATCCCTCGACTCCGCTCGGGATGACAAGAGCGGTTTCCGCAGTTAAAAGAAATCATGAATTCGCCCATCAAAGTTGCCATCACCGGCGCGGCCGGTCAGATCGGATACGCGCTTCTTTTTCGCATCGCTTCCGGCTCGATGTTCGGACTGGAGCAGCCGGTGGAATTGTCGCTCATCGAAATTCCGCAGGTGCTGGGCGCGCTCGACGGCGTCGTGATGGAATTGCACGATTGTGCTTTCCCGCTTCTCAAAGGGATCACCCCAACGGCTGATCTCGACGAAGGTTTCCGCGGGGTGAATTGGGCCCTCCTCGTCGGGAGCGTTCCGCGCAAGGCCGGGATGGAGCGGAGCGATTTGTTAGGCATCAACGGCAAGATTTTCATCGGCCAGGGAAAGGCGATCGCGAAAAACGCCGCCAGCGACGTCCGCGTCCTGGTCGTCGGCAATCCCTGCAACACCAATTGCCTGATCGCGATGAACAACGCGAAGGACGTGCCTAACGATCGCTGGTTCGCCATGACCCGGCTCGATGAAAACCGCGCCCGCGCCCAGCTGGCTCAGAAAGCCGGAGTCCACATCACAGCCGTCACCAACATGACGATCTGGGGCAACCATTCCTCGACCCAGTATCCCGATTTCTACAACGCGAAGATCAACGGCAAATCCGCTGCCGAAGTAATCGGCGACGAGAAATGGCTGAAGGAAATCTTTATCCCGACCGTGCAACAGCGCGGGGCCGCGGTGATCAAGGCGCGCGGTTCGTCCTCCGCCGCCTCCGCCGCCAACGCCGTCGTCGACACCGTCCGCAGCCTAACGAACGACACCGAGGCTGGAAACTGGCACAGCGTTGCGCTCTGCTCCGACGGCAGCTACGAAGTCGAGCAGGGCCTGATCAGTTCCTTCCCGGTCCGCGTCCAAGGCGGCAAAAGGGAGATCATGCCAAATGTTCCCCTCAATGATTTCAGCCGGGCAAAAATCGACGCCTCGGTCAACGAGCTGAAGGAAGAAAAGTCGCTCGTGAGCGAATTGCTTCGGTAAGTGTCTTCCTAAGGAAGCGCAGCGGAGTCGACGCATCCCCGCGCGTAATCTTCAAGCCAGCACCACGGGATTCCTCGACTTTGCTCGGAATGACGGCCTATTTGAGCCGTTGCCCGGTGAGGCACTGGAAGGCCTCCCGGTATTTCGCCGAGGTCTTTTCGATTATTTCCTTAGGTAAGTTCGGTCCCGGGTAGGTTTTGTCCCAGTCCAGGGTCTCGAGATAGTCGCGGACGAATTGTTTGTCGAAGCTTGGCGGACTTATTCCCGGGGCATAACTCTCTGCCGGCCAGAATCGTGAGGAATCGGGAGTAAGACATTCATCAATGAGGAGGAGCTCGCCTTTGCTCGTTAGGCCAAATTCGAATTTTGTGTCGGCGACGATGATCCCGCAGTAGGCGGCGTGGCGCTTGCCCGCGCCATAAATTTCCAGGCTGCGCTCGCGGACGCGCTCCGCGTTTCCCCGACCGATCATGTTGCAGCATTGCGCCCAATCAATGTTCAGGTCATGGCCTGCCTCATTCTTGGTCGAAGGAGTAAAGATGGGCTCGGGCAGCTCGGAGGCGAGTTGCAGGCCGGCGGGAAGTTTATGCCCGCAAACTGCCCCGGTGGCCTGGTAATCTTTCCAGCCCGAGCCGGCGAGATAACCGCGGACAACACACTCGACCGGGAGCGGTTTGGTTTTGCGCACAATCATGGAACGGCCGGCGAGCTGTTTTCGATGCGGCTGCAATTCTGATGGGAACTTGGCGAAATCCGCGGTCACGAAATGATTCGGTATCTCAGCAAACTTCTCGAACCAGAAAGCCGAGATCTGGTTCAGGACCGCGCCCTTGTCGGGAATGGGGTCGGGCAGCACGACATCGAAGGCGGAGAGCCGGTCGGTCGCGACGAAGAGCAGAGTGTCGCCGAGGTCGAACACCTCGCGCACCTTGCCGCTGCGCAGCTTCGTTAGGCCGGGCAGTTCGAGCGCGACGACGGTTTCGTTAGGCATGGCGCGTGGAGCACAATCTAATCGCGAATCTGCCCCGGCGGTCAATTACACCTCGACGATGCGAAAGGAGGCGCCGGTTTTGCGCAGCACCGGAAGGGAGACGTTGTAAACCGGAATCCCGGTGCTCGTTTTCGCCTCGAGCGTCCCGCCGTGGGCGTGGCCGTGGAAAACGGCGCTGAGCCGAAAGCGATTGATCGGTTCCTCGAGCCGGCTGGAGCCGAGGAAGGGAAAGATTTCCGGATCCTCGCCGATGACGGTGGCGCGGATGGGCGAGTAATGTAGGACCGCGACCCGGCGCTCGGTGGCCAGTTTCCCCAAGGCCTGCTCCAGCCGCAGCGCATGGTCGAGCGCTTCCTTCACGAACTGCTTGATCAGCGGCTCGCCCCAGGCGTTGAGCATGCGCCGGCCAAAGCCGCCGCCGAAGCCACAGACCCCGGCAAAACCGACTCCCTGGACCTCGATCGCCTCTCCGTCGAGCATGGTTACGCCAGCTTCCTCGAGGATTTGCCGGACGAGTTTTTCTTCCCCGCATTCGAAATCGTGATTCCCGAGCA
Organism: Chthoniobacterales bacterium; assembly: GCA_036825615.1. GTDB lineage: Bacteria > Verrucomicrobiota > Verrucomicrobiia > Chthoniobacterales > UBA10450 > JAICXG01. The sequence goes on along the minus strand of DAISXY010000006.1, from coordinate 13,537 downwards.
CTCCGATCATTGGGACGTGCACCGCCGCCCGCAGATCGAGCGCGAGCTGCTCGGCTTCCTCGGCCAGCCCGTAATCCGTCAAATCGCCGCAGAGGAGCAGGACGTCGGCCTGATGCGAAATGTCAGCAAAAACATCATGCAACTCGCCGCGCGAATGCTTCCCGTAATGAATGTCCGCGAGCGCGGCGACGCGAAGTGTTGCCATCCTGAAATAATAACGGCTGCCTGGGGACGATCGGTCGTTTTAGCGGTGAGACGATGAGCGAACCGGAGAGCGCGGCAAACAACTTTTACCGCCGGAGCATGGAACTCCTGCTCGACGCGCAGGTGCCCTTTCTGCTCGGCGGCGCCTATGCCTTCTGCGTTTACACCGGGATCGCGCGGCACACGAAGGACTTCGATATTTTCGTCAGGCAAGCCGATTATGAGAATGCGCTCGAGGTCTTTCGCCGCGCCGGTTATCGCGCCGAAAACAGCTTTCCTCACTGGCTCGGGAAAGCCTTTCATGACGACGAGTCGATCGATATTATTTTCTCCTCCGGCAACGGGATTTGCCCGGTTGACGACCTCTGGTTCGAACGCGCGCCCGAAGCGGAAGTCTTTGGCCTAACGACCTGGTTGAGTCCGCCGGAGGAGATGATCTGGATGAAAGCCTTCATCATGGAACGTGAGCGCTACGACGGCGCGGACGTGGCCCATCTCCTTTTCCATTGCGCGCCCCAGCTCGACTGGGATCATCTTTTCCGGCGCTTCGGGGAAAACTGGCGTGTCCTCCTCAGCCATCTCATTCTCTTCGGGTACATTTATCCGACCGAACAGGGGCGCATTCCCAAGCGGGTGCTGACGGAATTGTTAGGCCGGCTTTCCCGGGAAGATCCGGCCACCGGCAACCCGCCACTCTGTCGTGGTCCGCTCCTTTCCCGCACCCAGTTTCTGACTGATATCGGTGACGGCAGCTTCCGTGATCCGCGGCTCGATCCCGGCTCGGGCATGAGCGCGGCCGATGTCGAATCGTGGACCGCGGCGGTGGACCCGAAATTGCAGCCAAGGACGGTTGAGCCGGAGAATTGAGATCGCACCGATTCTGGACAAAATGCGACATGCTGTTTCGCGCGCTCCTTGCCGCCTGTTTCGGGGCCGCGGTTGCGTTCGTTAGTCACTCGTCAGGCAAAACCGAACCTTCGCCACCGCCGGAAGCTCCCACCGAATTCGAGTCGCCCTCCCCGACTCCTTCGCCCACCCCGGAGCTTTATTCGCCCGCGACCCTGGCAGATTTGAACAGACTCAGAGATGCCGCTTTGAAAAGCGATTACGCCTGGCGGCAGGTTGCGCATCTCTGCGATAACATTGGGCCGCGGCTGAGCGGCTCGGCCCAGGCACAACAGGCGGTCGAGTATGTCGCGGGGGAATTGAAAGCGCTCGGGCTCGAGGTCCAGCTCGAGAAAGTGGTGGTGCCGCATTGGGTGCGAGGGGAAGAGACCGCCGCTCTCGTGCAGTTTCCGGGGCAGGCACCCGGCACGAAACAGAAGATTGTCCTGACCGCGCTCGGCGGGAGTGTGGCCACGCCGCGCCCCGGCTTGAGCGCCGAGGTCGTGGTGGTGCCGGACTTCGACTCGTTGCAGTCGTTAGGCAAAGAGAAGGTTGAGGGCAGGATCGTTCTTTTCAATTATTCGTTCGATCAGCGCCTCGCGGCCCAGGGCCGGGGCGGCGACGCCTACGGCCGGGCGGTCGTCTACCGGAGCGACGGCCCGAGCGCAGCCGCCCGGCTCGGCGCCATCGCGGCGCTGATCCGTTCCGTCGGGGGCGCTTCCTATCGCCTGCCCCACACCGGCGCGACCCAATACGCGTCCGACGCGCCGAAAATTCCGGCCGCCGCGGTCACGAACGAAGATGCCGATTTGCTCGCGAAACTTACCGCCGAAGGAACGGTGCGGATGCAGCTGATTCTGACGCCGCAGCAATTGCCCGATGCGGTCAGTTACAATGTGATCGGCGACCTGAAAGGGAGCGAACATCCCGAGCAGGTCGTGATCGTCTCTGGTCATCTCGATTCCTGGGATCTCGGGACGGGCGCGATCGATGATGCGGCGGGCGTGGCGGTGGCGATGCAGACCGCAAATCTCGTCCGGCAACTCGGGCTCAAACCGCGCCGGACCATTCGAGTCATCGCGTGGATGAACGAGGAAAATGGATCGCGCGGCGGGAAAACCTATGCGGCCGAGCACAAGAACGAGATCGCCAACCACTTCGCCGCGATCGAAACCGATCTCGGCGCCGGTCATCCGTCAGGCATTTACATCGCCGCGCAACCAGCGGTGAAGGCGATGCTCGCGCCGGTCGCCAAGGTGCTGGCCTCTTCCGGCGCGCCGCTGCTTGAAATGCGCGATGAAATAGGCGCTGATATCGATCCCCTGCGCAAGCTGGGCGTGCCAAATTTCAGTCCGATCCAGGACAGCCGATTCTATTTCAATTATCATCACACCGCGGCGGACACGCTTGACAAGATCGACCCGCACGAGCTAGCCGAAAATGCCGCCATCAACGCCGTTCTTGCCTATGCCCTCGCCAACATTGAACAACCACTTCCGCGTTAAACGACCCGCCGACGGTCATCCCGAGCGGAGTCGAGGGATCCCGCTGGTTTTTCCAGAGGCTATCCAGCTCTCTGCCTTCCCGGTTTCTCCACGGGATCCTTCGACTTCGCTGCGCTTCGCTCAGGATGACGGTGGCGCCATGCGCATGATTCGTTTGGCGCTGGCTGGTTTCCTGTTCATGACCGCGTTTGCCATCCCGGCGGGCGCCGAGGTTCAGCTTTCGATTTTTACCGGGGTCGCGCTGAGTCAGGACGGCGACGTGGACCTGCACCAGCGCGGCGGGACGGATCTGACCTTTCACGATGTCTCCTTTGAGGGGCGCGATTTCGAGACACCGCCTTATTACGGAGTGCGGGCGCTTTGGTTTCCTTCCGAGCTGTCGCACTGGGGTTTCGGGGCGGAGTTTTTCCACATGAAAATGTACGCCCAAACCGGCGACACTGTGCAAGTCACCGGCCGGCGCGATGGAGTCGCCGTGAATGGGAACGAGCCGATCAACGACACCATTCAGCAGTTCAGCCTTTCCCATGGGCTCAATTATGCCCTCGGCGACATTGTCTATCGCTGGCTGCCGGGCCGTCGCGGCGAAGATTTTCTCGGCCACCTCACGCCTTACGCTGGCGTCGGCCTCGGCCTTGCCATCCCGCACGTCGAAACCAACGTGAACGGAAATTTTCACCAGGAGTATCAGGTGCACGGCCCCGGGGTGCAGGCGCTGGCCGGGCTTGATGTGGCGCTCACCCGCCATTGGGGGCTGATGTTTGAATACAAGTTCACCTACGCGCATCTCGGCGCGCTCGATATTCCCGGCGGCTCGATCGAAGTCACGCCGCTGAATCATCATCTCGTCACCGGCCTGACGTTCAGCTTCTGAGTCGCGGCCGGGGAAAAATGGCGCCGGAAATCGTTCCGCTGGGCGACGCAGCATTCATTGTCCGCGTTGGCGATTCGTTAGGCGAAGTCCTCACGGCGGCGCGCAAACTCACCGCCGCTGAAATGAGCGGGGTCGAGGAGATCGTTCCTGCTTTCGCCAGTATCGGGGTCTTCTTTCGTTCTCCGCCGGACCCGGTTCTCGCCGAAACTCAAATCCGGGAAGCCTTGCGGGGCCGCGCTCGTGGCGGAGCGCGCCTGACGAAACCGCGGCTCGTCGAGATCCCGGTTTGCTATGAATCCGACTGCGGGCCCGACCTTGCGGCGGTCGCGGAACATTGCCGGGTTTCGCCTGACGAAGTGATAAAACAGCACACCCGCGCCCGTTACGAGGTGCGCTGCGTTGGTTTCACCCCGGGATTTCCCTACCTCGCCGGTTTGCCTCCGCAGCTTGCGATGCCGCGCCGCTCGACCCCGCGCACGGCGGTGCCGGCCGGCTCGGTCGCGATTGGCGGGGCGCAGACCGGGATTTATCCACTGTCGTCGCCGGGTGGCTGGAATATTATCGGCCGCACCCCGCGGCGGCTCTTCGATCCGGAACGCGAACCGGCAGCGCTGCTGCAACCGGGCGACCGCGTCCGCTTCCGCGCCATCTCCGCAACCGAGCTGGAAAGATGGGAAGCGTAACGATTCTGCGCGCCGGCCCTCTCACCACCGTGCAGGATCTCGGGCGCGCGCGCCATCGGCGCGAAGGCGTGTCGTTAGGCGGAGCGCTGGATCGTGTGGCGACGCAGGTCGCCAATCTCCTCATCGGCAACCCGGAGAATGCGGCCCTGCTCGAAGTCACGCTCGGCCGGATGCGCCTGGGTTTTTCCGATGCGCGCCTGATCGCGTGGTGCGGCGGTGAATTTCGCATCAACTGCGGCGATGAAACCGTACCGCCAGGACATGCCTGCGTTGTCCGGGCCGGCGAACAACTCGAAATCACGCCCGGCGGTCGCGGTTGTCGCGCCTGGATCGCGATCTCGGGCGGGATTGATGTGCCGCTTGTTTTGGGAAGCCGCGCGACCGATCTGCGTGCCGGATTCGGCGGCTGGCAGGGACGCGCTTTGCAGGATGGCGAGCAGTTGCCGCTCGGCGAATTCAATTCCTCATTGCAAAATCTGCCGCGCGTCTCGAGTTGGAGCGCGCCACGGGAGTGGGGCCAGCCCGCCGAGCGCTATCCAATCCTGCGCGTCATACGCGGGGCCGAGTGGGCGGAATTTTCTGAGTCGAGCCATCACGCCTTGCTCGAGGAACCATTTGTCGTTAGTCCAAAATCGGATCGGATGGGCGCGCGGCTCGAGGGTAAGGGAGTGACGCGGGCCCGACCTAACGAGCGATTATCGGAGCCGGTCGCGCCGGGCACGATCCAGGTGCCGGATGACGGTCAGCCGATCATTCTTCTGGGAGATTGCCAAACCATCGGCGGCTACCCGAAAATCGCGCACGTGATCACGATTGACCTGGCGCGGGCGGCGCAGCTTCGGCCGGGCGATTTCATCCGCTTCGTCGAAGTGAGCGCACGCGAAGCGGCGCTGCTTGCGCGCGAGCATGAAGAAGAGTTGCAGCGTTTCCGCGTCGGGTTGCAGCTGCGCACCCGATGAAACTTTCCGTCGACCTGAATGCCGATCTTGGCGAAGGCGCGCCGAGCGAGCGCGAACTGCTGCGTCTGATCAGCTCGGCCAACATTGCCTGTGGCTTTCACGCCGGCGATCCGGTGACGATCGGCGCTTCCATTCGCGCCGCGCTCGAAGCAGGCGTCGCTGTCGGCGCGCATCCGAGTTTCGCTGACCGGAAAAATTTCGGGCGCAAGGAATTGGCGGTTTCTCCGGATGAGGTGTTTGCGCTCGTCGTTTATCAGGCGGGCGCTTTTCAGGCGATCGCGCAGTCGTTAGGGGTAAAACCGCAGCATGTGAAACCGCACGGCGCGCTCTACAACATGGCGGCGCGCGACCCCAACCTGGCGGAGGCGGTCGCGCACGGCGTGGCGGCGGTTGATCGCGCGCTCGTCCTTTTCGCGCCCGGTGGAAGCGCGCTCGCCCGGGCCGGCGAAGCCGCTGGCTTGCGGGTGGCGCGCGAGGTTTTTGCCGATCGCAATTATCAATCGGACGGTGCGCTTGTTCGCCGGACGGAAGCAAACGCGCTCCTCCACGATGCGGAGGAGGCCGCAACGCGCGTGCTACGGATGCTGCGCGAAGGGGTGGTGCGCGCGGTGGATGGAAGCGAGATCGCGATTGAGGCGGATACGATCTGCGTGCATGGCGACACGCCGGAAGCGGTCGCCTTTGCCGCCGAGCTGCGGAAAAGACTAGGCGCGGCTGGAATTTCGATTGCGCCGCCTCAAAGAGGATGAGCCGACCGGCGGGAAGCCTGAGGTTCGATGAAATCGCCTGACGAGAAGCTGGTGCGCGGGCTCGGCCTGCTCGACGCGACCATGATCGTGATCGGCTCGATGATCGGCTCCGGCATTTTCATTACCTCGGCCGAATCGACCCGCCTCGTGGCCGCGCCGGGCTGGCTGCTTCTCGCCTGGACAGTGGCGGGGCTGATGACAATCACGGGCGCGCTTTGTTGCGCCGAGCTGGCGGCCGCGCTCCCGCAGGCGGGCGGACAATATGTTTTCCTGCGCCAGGCGTTTGGCCGGGCGATCGGTTTTCTTTATGGCTGGACGCTTTTCCTCGTCATCCAAACCGGCACGATCGCGGCGGTCGCGATCGCCTTCGCCAAATTCACCGGCGTCTTCTTTCCCGCGATTGCGACGGAAAATTATCTGGTCAGGCCGATTCACGTTTTCGGGAGCTACGCGATCAGTCTCTCCACCGAACAGGCGCTGGCGGTTGCGCTCATCGCGCTTCTTACCTGGGTAAACACGCGCGGACTTGAAGCGGGCAAACGGGTCCAGAACATTTTCACCCTCGCCAAAACCGCGGCGCTCATCGGCCTGATCGTGCTCGGACTGTCGTTAGGCTGGAAAGCCACTTCCGCCGCGCGCGCTTCCGCCTGGTGGAATCCATGGGCCAACGGCTGGACGCCAAGCCTGGTCGAGCCAAGCCTGACAGTCGCGGGCGGGCTCGCGCTCGTCATGATTTTCGGCAAGGCAATGGTCGGGCCGCTCTTTGCCCAGACCGCCTGGAACAACGTGACGTTCACGGGCAGCGAAGTGCGCGAGCCAGGCCGGACTTTGCCGCGCTCCCTCCTCATCGGGTGCGGAGTGGTGGTGGTGCTCTACGTGCTCGCCAATCTTGCCTATGTCGCCACGCTGTCGTTAGGCGAGATCGCGCACGCGCCGCAAAACCGGGTCGCTGTCGCGGCGATGCGCGCGCTCTTCGGCGGCGTGGGTGCGAGCGCGATGGCGGCGGCGATCATGATCTCGACCTTCGGGTGCAACAATGGGCTCATTCTCGCCGGGGCGCGGGTCTATTACGCGATGGCGCAGGATGGGTTGTTCTTTGAAAAAATCTCGCGCCTGAATGCGAAGCGCGTCCCGGCCGCGGCGCTCGTCGCGCAAGGGATCTGGGCGGCCCTGCTCACGCTCCCGCGGACGGTGAATGTCGATGCGAATGGAGTTACTCGTTATGGCAACGTCTACACCCAGTTGCTCGAATACATCGTCTCGGCCGACCTCGTCTTCTACGCTCTGCTGGTTGTGACGCTGATTGTCTTGCGGAAGAAAAATCCGGAGCTGCCGCGGCCTTATCGAACCTGGGGTTACCCGCTCGTGCCGCTCGTTTCCGTCACGCTCGCAAGTCTGCTCATTTTCGATCTGGCCTGGCTTGCGCCGACGACGAGCGGGATCGGCATCGCGATAGTGTTCAGCGGGTTTCCGGCCTTTCTCCTCTGGAACCGCGCCCGACGGAGAACCCAATAAATTACGCGCCGTCATCCTGAGTGCAGTGGAGCGAAGCGGAACGGAGTCGAAGGATCCCGTGGTAGAGCCGAAGGATTTAGCTGCGGAGGGATTGCTTGCTGCCGGGTGACCGGGTTGCACCACGGGATCCCTCGACTTCGCTCGGGATGACGGACTGGTGGGGCTCGGGCGCGGGCTCAGTTCAGTCCGTAGACTTCGACCAGGGCGACGCCGGTGGTTCCACCCACTCCGCTCACAATCGCGGTGTAGCTGCCGGGCGCAGCCTCGAAGTAAACCGCCGACTCCAGCGTGATCGGGGGATTTAAATGATAATTGGTGATGATGCTGACGTTGACCGCGTTGGGATAGTTGTCATTTGAAACGATCCGGACCCCGTTCGCATTGTAGAGATCGAGCATCGGATTGGTCAGCGGGCCGGCGACCCCGTACGCGCCTAACGACGGCCCGATCGCCCGGACGACGATTGGTTGCGACTGCGGCGCCTGAACAATGAAACCGCCGATTAGGACATCGTCGCTCGTCCCGACACGAGCGCGGGTGGAGATGTTGGCGATCGTCCCGGTGTCCGGAGCTAGATCGTAGATTTCAACCAAGCCGACGCCGCTGCTGTTGTTCACACCGCGAACGATCGCGGTGTAATTGCCCGCGGGCAGGTCGGACACGATCGCTGCCTCTTTGTCATTCGTCGGCTGCAATCCGGTCGCGCTAATTTCCTGCTCCTGGGTGTCGCGCCAGTTGTCGTTTGTCTGGAGAACCGCGCCGCTGCCGTCGTGCAATTCCAGCACCGGATCGGCCAGGCCGCCGGCGACGCCAAACGCGCTCAGCGAGGGGCCGATGGCGCGGACAATGACTTTCTTGCTCGCGCTGTTTTGGATGATGAAGCCGCCGATCATGACATTGTCACCGGTCTCGACCCGGCCGCGGCTCGAAATTTGCAGGACCTGCGACTGGCCAGTCGGCGGCGGTGGATTGGGCGGCGCGCCATAGAGCGAGACCGCGCCGGCGATGTCGTCCGGCTGGAGTTGATCAATCGTGCTGACGAAGGCGTTCATGATCGCAACGACCGACTGCCCGTTTTCGTCGGGGTGATCGAGCCCGAGGGCGTGGCCGAGCTCGTGCAGCGTGACGCGGTGGAGATCGACAAAGCCCTGGGTGCCGGCGTCCGTGGTCGTGCCGCGGAAGGAATTAAACTTGTTCGCGGTGTTGTAAAGAATGTCCGTCTCGAGAATGGAATCGCCGCTGCTATTGATGACCGTGACCGCGAGGGTGTTGGCGCCGAAGTCGTCGCCGTAGACGGTGTCGGCAAATTGCATCGAGTTAACCCCGTCCCCCTGGCTCGCCGCCGTCCCGCGGCTGGCAACGGTCCAGGTAAACTGGAGGCCGCCGAGCTGTTGATTCCAAAGCTGCATGGCGTTTTCCGCGACACTGTTGAAGTCGACGCTGCCATCGGCGAGGACGACATCGCTCGCGCCCAACTGCACTCGCATCGGGACGGTCGAGGTGTGCCACGAATAGCCTTCGAGCACATACGCCCTGCTGGAAAGAGGCAGCCCGGCCACCAGCCCGAGGGCAAACAGAGAGGCGAGGAGCCGCTTACTGGATTTTTGCTTTCGCCTCTTGCTGGCCAATGCGGGCGCGGATCGCGGATTTGAAGTCATCGAGGGAGAGAGCGGCTTTGCTGTGCGCGAGGCCAGATTCGTCCGTGCCGAGCTGGTTCACGTCGGCGAGCGGCTGGCCTTCACCGGTGAGAAGCGTTTCCCGGCCGGCCTGGTCTTTGAGAATGCGAAAACGGCCATGCTGAATTCCGACCAGGGGAATGAACTGGCTGCCGTTGTTTTCGACGAAAAGCAGGTCGTGATCGCCGACTTTGAACTTGGGCGCGTCGGTTACTTCCATCGTCCGGCCATCTACCGTCCCGCCGAGCATGCGCATTGAATAGGTCGTGCCGGCGTCACCCTTGAGAACGTCGTCCACCTTGAAAGTGACGAAGGTGACGATGCGGTGCTGGGCGCCCTCGCCGATCCATTGTGAATGCAGGCCGGTGACTTCGCCGTCGAAAATGACCTGCGCACGGCTGACCAGTTCGTCGAACTTTGGCGGGATGACCGTGGTCGCGGTTGCGACCATGCCAAGGGAAAAGAGGACGGGAAAAAGCAGGATACCGGTTGATTTTTTCATGGCAGGTGCGCGGGAACGAGCAGGAGCTTGGACGAGTTTAGGACGAAAATGTTCATTCGCAATCGGGTCGTCTTCAGGGATCGAGATCGTAGACTTCGATCAGGGCCAGACCTTCCCCTCCGTCCGCTCCGTAGACGACGGCGGTGTAAATCCCGGGCGCGACCGTTTCGAGGAGGGCCGCTTCCCGCGGATCGGCCGGCGGAATCCCAGTGGCGATGATCTGGCTCGCATTCGCGGCGCTCGTCCAGTTGTCGTTGCGGTCGATTAACTGGCCATCGCTATCATGCAATTCGACCACCGGATCAGCCAGGAAAGCGCTCGTCCCGCTCGCGCCTAACGACGGACCGAGCGCCCGCACCAGCATCTGTTTTGGGGTTTGCCCGGTGACAATAAACCCGCCGATGAGCACGTCCTCTCCCGCCCCGACGCGTCCGCGGGTCGAAATGTTCGCCGCCCGCGAAGCGCTCGTGTCGAGGGTGTAACTTTCGACCAGTCCCACTCCGGTGGTGTTGTTCACCCCGGAAAGAATAAAGGTGTAACTGCCGGGGGAGAGTCGCGCGATGATCGCCGCCTCGCGCGGATCGTTAGGCGCAAGTCCGCTGTCGATGATTTCCCCCGAGTCGAGGCTCTCCTGCCAATTGTCGTTGCTCTGGAGCAAGACGCCGGTGGCGTCATGCAGTTCGAGCGTCGGATCCTGGAGCGCGCCGGTGATGCCGCTGGCTGTGAGCGAAGGGCCGATTCCGCGCAGGATCACTTTTTTCAACGCACTGCCCTGAATGATGAAACCGCCGATCAGAACATTGTCCGCCAAACCTACTTCCATTCGGGTCGAGATGTTGACCAACCGGCTCGGCAGCGGCGCGGGGGTGGCGCTTGGCGAGGGAGTCGGTGACGCGCTCGGCGCGCCATAAAGCGATTGGATGCCAGCGATATCGTCGGGCGCGAGATCGCTGCGGTTGCTGACGACCGAGTTCATGATCGCGTCGACATGCTGGCCATGATCATCGGGATGATCCAGCCCGAGGGCGTGTCCCAGTTCGTGCAAAAAGACGCGCTGGATATCGCAAACGCATTTGCCCTGGCTGTTGAACTGGAGATTGCCGCGGTAGGAGTCGAAGGGTTGTGCTTTGTTGAAGAGAATGTCGGCTTCGAGAAACCGCGAGCCCTGGGTGCTGTAGTAAGTAACGGCAAGGACGTTCGCCCCAAAGGAATCGCCGAAGACCGTGGCCGCGAAGGAGGCGGAGTTAACCCCATCGCCGGAGGCAATCGGTGCGGAGGAGTCCATCACCGCGCTGAATTGCACGTTGCGCATGACGGCGTTCCAGGCGTCGAGCGCCGGAGCGGTGGCGTCGTTCCAGGATGCGCTGTCGTCCTGCAATGTCCCCGTCGGTGAGCCCAATTCCATCTGAATCGTGAGGGTGGTGCCGCTCGGCCATGATTTACCTTCGAGAGCATAACCGCGCGCTCCCGGCTGAAAGGCGCAAAGGGGCAGAAAACCGCAAAAGGCAAAGAGGCAAACCGTAAATCGACCCATAAATGACGGTGCCGCGCGCAACACCATCGTAATTTCCAGAAGCAGAATCTGTGCACACACGCCGCGAGCAGAGCCGCCCCACAGGCACGGGATGCCTGTGCTACGATGCACAGCCGCTTCCAAACTGTCGTTCCGCAGGTTGCATCTCGGCCATCATTCGGCAGGCTAGAAGCACTGCCGGCCGAGTCAGGCTGGAAGCCGAACCGCCGCTTATGAAACCGAAAAAATCCGATCTTCTCGTCGAAGTTGTCGAACACATCGACATCAAGCAGCACAACGTCGTTCCGCTGGTCGAAGCGATGAGCAAAATGGCTTTCTCCGCCCGCGACCTCGGGCGCGCGGCCCACATTTACGACCAGATGTTGCAGGAGGAAAACTGCGCCATCATTCTCTGCCTCGCCGGCTCGCTCGTTTCCGCCGGGCTCAAGCAGGTCGTGGTCGACCTCGTCGAAAGCAACATGGTGGACGCGATCGTTTCCACCGGCGCTATCATCGTGGATCAGGACTTCTTCGAGGCGCTCGGGTTCAAGCACTACAAGGGCGACATCTTCATGAACGACGATGTCCTGCGCCGGCTCGCGATCGATCGCATCTACGACACTTACATTGACGAAGATCAGCTCCGGATTTGCGACGCGACCTGCGGCGAAATCGCCGACTCGCTCGAACCGCGGCCCTACTCATCGCGCGAGTTCATTCGCGAAATGGGCCGTTATTTGCAGAAACGCGGAAAGACCACGAACTCAGTCGTGCTTTCGGCTTTCGAAAAGGGCGTGCCGATCTTTTGTCCGGCCTTCAGCGATTGCAGCGCGGGCTTTGGCTTGATTCATCATCAATACAAAAACCCGGAGAAACATCTCAGCATCGATTCGGCGAAGGATTTTCTCGAGCTGACCAAAATCAAAATCGACTCGAAACAGAGCGGCCTGTTCATGATCGGCGGCGGGGTGCCGAAGAACTTCGCCCAGGACACGGTGGTGGCGGGCGATTACCTCGGGTTCGATGTCGGCATGCACAAGTACGCGGTCCAGATCACGGTGGCCGACGATCGCGACGGCGCGCTTTCGGGTTCAACCCTGAAGGAAGCGAACTCCTGGGGCAAAGTGGACTTGGGCGCAGAACAGATGGTCTATGCCGAGGCGACGGTCGCCATGCCACTCATTGCCGGGTATGCCTGGCATAAGGGGAGCTGGAAAACGCGCCCGCCGCACCGCTACGCCGACCTGCTCGACGGTGAAAAGTGACGAATGACTGATACTTGATTCGGCATTCGCCGTTTACCCCTTCCCTTCCCAGAAAAATTTCGTCGGCCGTTCCATCTCGGGCGGAAGGCTGCGATGGACGGGACAACCGAGTCCGGTTTGTTCCAGCAGTTCCCGGTGCGGGTGATCAGGCGGCAGTGGGATATGCACTTCGGTCGTTAGGCGGCCGATCCGGCGCGGGTCGTTCACCATCTCCTTGCGCACGTTGACGGTCATGCCTTTAAGATCGACCCCATGCTTTTCCGCCACGATTCCCATCGTCGTCGCGATGCAGGTGCCGAGCGCGGTCGCGACCAGATCGGTGGGCGAGAACGATTCGCCTTTGCCCTGGTTGTCGGTCGGCGCGTCGGTCGCGAGGGTCGTCCCCGAGGGACCGTGTTTCGCGCCACAGTGGAGTTGTCCGGTGTAATCGATGGAAATTTGGACCATGGCTGAGCATCGGACTTTCGGTCCGAATTGGCAAAAGCCCGCGAGCCGCCTTTCACCGGGCGACGGGCAACGCTCGCGAAAACCCGGAACGTGCCTAACGAAGTCAGTGTTGCCCGAGCCAGATGAGTGCGGCAATAACGACCAGAATATAGGGCACGAGCGCGGCCGCCCCGGGATAATCCTTGGCCATTCGCTGTCCGAAAAAGAGGCACAGCAACGCCAACCCGGAGAGCGCCGCGCCGTAGAAGCCGATCGTTGGGTCTCGCCGCAGGAGCACCATCACACAGCCGACCGCACTCACCACCCCGGCGGATAACTCGAGAATGGTAATGAGAAAAAAAAGCAATCCCACCATCCCGGCGAGTGGGCTTTTCGAAAAGTGTCCAGTCAGCCATTCGAGGTTCCCGCGGCGATCGATCAGCTTGTCGATCCCCGATTGCAGGAAAAGAATCGCAAAGAACGCAGAAATAAAAAGGTGCAGGACGAAAAGCGGGCTGAGTGTGGCATGGAGTGTGGACATGCGCGGATTGTAACCACGCCGTCAATCACCGCTCTTCCCAACTCGTGCTCCTGATCGTAATCGAATCGGTGAACACGATCACGAGCAGGGAGCAGGAGCTGGGAGGAACAATCGGTTCTTGCGCCGAAGGGAACGCTGGACATTATTCCTCTCCGCCAATTCGGCTGCGGGTGTAGCTCAGTGGTAGAGCACCTCCTTGCCAAGGAGGACGTCGCGAGTTCGAGCCTCGTCACCCGCTCC